>NZ_JACHMH010000001.1:6415000-7718750 GCF_014204915.1 Crossiella cryophila | reverse complement strand
GAGGAGATCCACCGGATTGGCGCGGCCTTGCACGAAGTGCTGGACCTAACCGACCTCCGTGAGTCGACGATCGAGTGCAGCCCGGAGACCCTCACCGCGGAGAAACTGGCGGCCTTCCGCGACATCGGCTTCTTCCGGATGAGCAGCGGCGTCCAGTCCTTCCATGACCCACGACTCCGAGCCCTCGGCCGCGCGCACACGGCCGAGTCGGCACGCCGCGCCTTCCACCTCGCCGCAGAGGCGGGTTTCACCGATCTCAACATCGATCTGATGTGCGGCTTTCCCGGCGAGGACCTCGGCGAGGTCGAGCACTCGGTGACCGCCGCACTCAGCCTGCCGGTCACCCACGTCGCCCTGTACCCGTTCCGGCCCGCTGTCGGCACGGTGCTGCGGCGCCAGATGGCACGCGGGGACAGCCAGATCCTGCGCGCTGAACAGAAGCAGGCATACCGGCTGGGACGGGGCCTGCTCACCGGCGCGGGATTTCCCGAGTACGCGATGAGCCACTTCGGCAGGCTCCGCTGCCACAGCGACCTCGCCTACTTCCGGCTGGAGATGGACTGGGTCGGCTTCGGTTCCGAGGCGGGATCCCTGCTCGACGGCACCTTCAGCACCGCACCGCGGGGCAGGCTCGCGGCCTACAACCGCGATCCCTTCGCGGTGGCCGAGCGGCACCCGGTCGCCTCCGACGCGGTGGCACCGAGGCTCATGTACCAGTCCCTGACCACCTTCGAGGGGGCGCTCGCGGACAACTGGCTGGAGCGTGGCGGGGTCCCGCTGGAGAAGGTGCTGGAACTACCCGCTGTGCGACACCTCACCAGCTTCCTGGACGGGGTCGCCGGACTCGTGCGGGACCAGCGCGGAGTGCGGCTGCCCAAGGAGAAGGTGGCCGAGGCGTTCATCGACCTGCAGTTCGCCGCAGCGCCACGGGAAGGCAAGCAGGCCACCACCGCACGCGCTGTCTTCGGCTGACCGCAGCACCGCCCGTCGGCGCCGAGCCGACACCGAATGGGGGAGATTTCCTTGCGCAGGAGTAAACAACTGCGGTTGAAGAGGTCCGTCTCGGTCATCGGGCACAGCCCGGATGTCGTCGAGCTGCGTTCCGGGGTGTGGAACGCCGAGTCGTACACCCTCACCGACCACGCCGGGTCGAACACCCTGTTCACCCTGGTCTCCAGCCTCGACGGCACCCGGTCACGGGGTGAGATCGCCAAGCAGGCCGGGGTGCCCAGGGCCGAGGTCGAGGCACTGGTCGACCATCTCGACCAACTGAACCTGATCGAGGAACAGTCGGCCAGCGCGCTCGAGGCGTACCTGGACCGGGTGGACACGCTCACCTCGGACCTGGCGGGAGCGACCGTGGACACGCCGATCCACCTGGTCGGCGACCACGACCTCGGTGCGCGGATCCTGGCCGAGCTGGGGCCCGCTGGCGCGGGTGAGCAGGCGGGGATCGTCCCCGCCACGGATCCCGCATGGCAGGCCGTGCTGGACCTGGAACGCGCAGGGGCCACCGACGGGATGGCGTTGGCCGAGGCTGCCGAGGCCGCGCGGCAATGGCAGGGCGACCTGGTCCTGCTCGCGGAGACCACGGTCAACCCGCTGCGCCTGCGCGCGCTGAACCGGCTCTCGGCCGAGGTCGGCTTCCCCTGGCTGCACTCCGCGGTCGACGGCCCGTTCCTGTTGATCGGGCCGACGATCCTGCCTCGCCGGTCCGCCTGTTTCGAGTGCTTCGAGACCAGGGTCTCGATGAACCTGCGGGAGGGCAGTGCCTATCAGCGGTACAAGAACGCGCTCACCGAAGGGTCCGTGCGGCTGGGCAGCCCACCGGTGTTCGGGCCGCTGCTCGGCCTGCTCGCGGCGCACGTCGCGTTGGAAGCGGTGAATTACCTGCACACGGGGACCACGTTCACCGTCGAGAAATGCCTCAGCGTGTACCTGCCGACGATGGAGATGGGGTACCACGAGGTGCTCAGGCTGCCCGGCTGCGCCGGTTGCGGACCCGTGGTCGAACGTGACGACGCCTCGCTCTACTTCGACGCCAGGGCCTGGATCGGGGAAGGTGCCTGATGCCGCCGACGATCCCGGACGTGCACATCGGCGTCGACCCTGGCCAGCGCGTCGCGGCGTTGCACCGGCGCATGCACGGCTCGCTCTGCGGCCTTACCCAGGCCATGTCCTTCATGTACGGGCCCCGGTCCGGGCCGCGCGTGATGTGCGCCGGCGGAGACCTCACCGGCGTGCATGTGCTGCGGGACCAGCCCGCGCCGAAACCCGGCAGCTACCACATCGGCGGCTACGGCGTGCTGCCCTTCGAGAGTCACATCCGAACCCTGGGCGAGACCGTGGAGCGCTACGCGGGATACGTCGCGGCGGTCAGCGGGCGGCACCCGGTCGTTTTCCGTTCGGCCAAGGAAATGGCGCGCGACGGTCTGCCGGTGCTCGGCCTCGACGCGGTGCGGCTGTTCACCGACGAGCAGCTCGCCCGTCCGGGGTTCCCGTTCCAGCGGCCCGATCCGGACGCGCCGCTGGGCTGGATCGAGGTCGACTCACTGTCGGCGCCGGGCCGGACGCACGTACCGGCACAGCTGTTCCTGGTCGGTTACGTCATCAGGGACCTGGAGGGCGAGCCGTGGCTCAACGCGGCGGTGACCACGGGTACCGCCGCGCACACCACCAGCGGTGCGGCCCTGCTGTCCGCCCTGCATGAGGCGGTGCAGATCGACGCCGCCATCGGACACTGGCACGGTGCCACGCCCAGCACGCGGATCGCCTGTGACGGTCGCACCCACGCGCTGCGCCGCCTCCTCGGCACCTACTGGCCCGCGGGTGCCCGACAGCCGGAATTCCACCTGCTGCCCAGTCCCGACCTGCCCGGACATGTCGTGGCCTGCCTGCTGCGTGCGGCGCCCGGCGCCTTCCCCGCGATCGTGGTCGGTCTCGGCGTCGACGGCCGACTCGGTAGGGCGATGTACAAGGCGTTGCTGGAGGCCACCGGCGTCGGACATCTGGCGGTGATCTCCGCGGTGACCGCCGAGGGCAGGCCGGTGGATGACCACCAGCACGACGAGAACGCGATCTACGACCTGGAGAGCAACGTCGTCCGCTATGCGGGCGCCGATCCGGCGAAGACCGTCGAGCGCCGCTTCGCCGATTGCGCGCAGGCGGCCGCCTCCGACCTCCCCGATGACGACGACCGGCCGGTGCGCGCGCAGGTGGCCGGGCTGGTACGGGCGTTCCGGGACAGCGGCAAACGGCTCTACCACGCCGATCTGACCACGGTGGACATCCGGCAGCTCGGTTTCCGGGTCAGCCGGGTCTGGTCCCCGGACACCCTCAGCCTCCCGCTGCCTGGCGCGCCCGCGGCCGCCCATCCTCGATTCGCCGCCTACGGGGGGTTCCAGCATCATGATCCACACCCTTACCCCTGAGCAGCAGGCGTATGCCCTCGCCGTGCTAGCCCTGTTGGGGATGGGCTGCCTGACGCTCGCCGCCCACCTGCGCACGAGGTGGCTGGAACGTTTCGGCGTCGGCTTCCTGCCCGCGCACGTGGTCACCATGGCCGTGCTCTGCGGCTGCGGTCTGCTCCTGCTCGGGCCCGCCGGGATCCTGACCAGCAGCATCGGCGCGACCCTGCTGGCGGTGCCGCTCGGGCTCGCCGGGGGAGTGGCGGTGATCTGGGCGGACGGTGCGATCCTGCGTGGACTGTCCGGCCGCCGTGGCGGGAACACACGCCGACGGGCCGTGCGCGGTGGGGGCGAGGGGGTGCACCGGGTCCGGCCGGTCCCGTTGGGGGATCAGGCGGCCCGGCGCCGCACGATCGGGATCTTCAAGGTCACCGGCAGCTTCGCGCCCAGCGCCGAGGACTATCGGGTCGGGCTCGGCTGGCTGCTGGGTGTGGCGGTGTTGGAGGAGATCGTCTTCCGCGGGCTGCTGATCCGCCTCACCCAGTTGTTGCCCGAGGGCACGCAGTGGCTGGGCGCCGTGGCGGTCACCGTGCTGTTCGCGCTGACGCACGTGTTCTTCGGCTGGGACCAGGTGCTGGCCAAACTCCCGCTGGCCGCGGTCGCACTGGGGCTGGCTCTGACCACTGGAGCCGTGCTCGCCCCGGCGCTCGCGCACGCGCTGTTCAACCTGCACGTCTGGCGGTGCCAGCGGCTGGCGCCGGATCTGCCCCGGACGCGGCAGGTCCTCCGATGAGCGCCGCATTGCCGTGGCTGGGGAAGTTCCTGCTGGCAGCGGCATTCGTGGTGCTGTACTACCGCTACTGCAAGCAGTGGCTCTTCGCCGGCGCCCAGCGGCTCGCGCAGCGGGTGAACTTCGTGAGCCGGTACGACCGGAGTGAGGTCGGCGGGGTGCTGGAGCTGATGGCCGCCGCCGTCAGCCATCTCGCCGTGGTGGTCATTCTCCTGGGGGTCACCGGAATCTCGCTGGCCGAAGCCGGTCTCGGCAGCGTGTCACCGACCCTGATAGTGCTGGGCGCCTTACTCGGCATCGGCGAGATGGCGCTGGCCTCCTTCCTCTGCCGACTGCTCATCGAGGCGTCCCTGCGCTGGAACCGGCGGCGGGCGCTCTCGGGGAGCCGCCCCTCCGGCGCGACGGACTCGCCGCGGTCTGGCCCGGCCACGGTCAAGAGCTGGCTCGCCGTGGGCCGGGGTGGTTGGCTCCGGCACCACTTCGCCACGCTCCAGGTGCTGCCCCTGCCCGCGGCGGTCTGCGTGGTCAGCCTCCAGGTCGGCTGTGAGGAGGTGGTGTTCAGGGGAATCCTGCTCAACACCTTTCGCCCGGCGGGTCCGGTGGTCGCCATCCTCGCCTCGACCGTGCTCTTCGTCGGGATGCAGGTGTTCTTCATGTCCTCCTGGCGGGCGGCGATGTTCCCGGTGGTCGGCGCGTTGGTGATGGGGGTCGTGCACGGCCTGCTCGCCTGGCAGGTGCCCGAGTTGCTGCCCCTGGTCGTCGCCCACCTCGTCTTCTTCCTGTTCGCGGTGATCTAGTGGAGGCCAGTCCTGTGGAACACGGAATCTCGTTCCTGCCTGACTGCAGGCCGGCGCGACGTTCGGCTGAGGAGTACTTCCGCGACGTGCTCACCCTGAGTTCGCTCGCCGACCAGGCTGGCCTCAGCCACGTCAAGATGACCGAGCACTACCTGCATCCCTACGGCGGGTACTGCCCGAATCCGCTCACCTTCCTGGCCGCGGTGGCCGCGCGGACCAGGCGGATCCGCCTGATGACCGGCTGTCTGCTCCCCGCCTTTCACCACCCCGTCCAGCTCGCGGCCGAGACCGCGATGGTCGATGCCCTCAGCGGTGGCCGGCTCGACGTCGGGTTCGCCCGCGCCTACCTGCCCTATGAGTTCGAGACATTCGGCGTCCGCATGGACGAGAGCAGGGCGAGGTACGAGGCGACGATCAAGGCGGTGCTGCGGTTGTGGACGGAACAGGGCGTGAGTGAACGCACTCCGTTCTTCTCCTACCAGGACGCCACGAGCCTGCCCCGACCGGTCCAGCCGCCGCATCCGCCGGTCTGGGGCGCCGCGGTCCGGTCTCGGCAGAGCTTCGCCTGGCTCGGTGAGCAGGGTTTTGGCCTGCTCGTCACTCCGACACTGTCCTCCCTGGCGGAGATGCGGGACCACATCGAGGTCTACCGGGAGGCGTTCGAGGACAACCACGGGAGCACTGGCCGGAGCCCTCGCGTCGCCGCCAGTCTGCCGCTCTACGTCGGTGCGACCGAGGTGGAGGCGGCCAGGACCGGTGACGCGCTGCTGGGCGAGTACCTGGAGGTGTGGGCGGAGGCGACGGACTCGTGGCGATCGACCAGATCCGCCGACTACCAGGGCTACACCGGTATGGCGACCGCCATCCGCGGGCTCGACGTGCGGGCACTCCGGGAGTCCGGTGGCGCCGTGGTCGGAAGTGTTGAACGCGTGGTCGACCGGGTGTCGGAGGTCAGGGCGGAACTCACCGCCGACTGCTTCCTCTGGCAGGTCGATTTCGGTGGGGTGACCGGCCAGGTGGCCGAGACCAGCCTGCGCCGGTTCATCGACGAGGTCCTTCCGGCACTCGCGGGCTGACCTCCTGGAGAACAGAGAAAGGACGTACTGTGCGCGGAGTAGTTCGAACCACCGTCACCGCCCTGCTCGCCGTGGCCTGTGCTGCCGGCGCGGGAATTCCCGCGACCGCGGCGCAGCCGGGCGGGCGGCCAAGACCGGTGGCGTGCCAGGAGATCACCATCGAGACCGAGCCACCGGGACTGGGCAGGACGTCCCTGAGGGGGGAGCTGTGCCGCCCGGCCGGTGTGGTGGCCACAGTGCAGTTGTTGCTGGGCGGCCTCACCTACGACCGGCACTACTGGACCACCAGTCCGGACGGCAGCGGCCCGTCCTACCAGCGGAGCGCCAACAACGCCGGGCTGGCCACCCTGGCGCTGGACCGGCTCGGCACCGGGAACAGTGATCGTCCGGCGGCGGACAAGGTCGGGTTCGACGCACAGGTTGTCGCGGTCGAGCAGGTGGTGGCCAAGGTACTCGCCGGTGTGCGTGGGCAGCGCTATCAGCGGATCGTGCTTGTGGGGCACTCCTTCGGCGCGGGGATCGCGCTCGCGGTCGCGACCCGCAGGCCCGAGGTGACCGGGGTCGTCCTGTCCGGGTACGCCCACGCGGCCGGCCCCAAACTGGCCGAGTTCGGCAAGACCCTGGTGGCGGCGAAGGACGATCCGGTGACCGGCCCGGCCAACCCGCCCGAGGGTTATCTGACGACCAGGGCGGGCAGCCGGAGCGAGTTCTTCTTCAACCCGGGCAACGCCGTGCCGTCTGTCATCGCCAGGGACGAGGCGGACAAGAGCACCACGACCACGGGTGAGCAGACCTCGCTCGGCAGCGCCTATGACATCCGGCTCGCCGCAGCGGTGAAGACGCCGGTGCTCATCGCGCTCGGGCAGCAGGATCAGCTGTTCTGTGGTGGCCAGTGGCTGCGGTGTTCTTCAGCCGATGAGGTTCGCGAGTACGAGAGCAGGCTCTTCACCGGTGGCGCCCGGCTGAGTACGGTGCTGCTGCCTGATTCGGGACACGCGCTGAACCTGCATCGCAACTCCGCTGACTTCTACGCCGGCGCGCAGGCCTGGATCGCGGCGCTGTGACCGCGCCCCGGCGGTGGTCCGGCCTCAGCCGGGCTGCCGCCGCGGGTCCTTGCCGCCGAGTGCCGCCACCGCGTCGAACAGCAGGCTGAGGCCGGCGTCGAACTGCTCGTCCCAACTGAGGCTGTCGTCCACGGCGTAGAGGCCGGACAGGAACGGGTAGTCCTCGGCGAGGTTCAGCTGGACCGAGGGCGACTGGCCCTGATCACCGAGTGCGGCGCGCACCTCGATCGAGAGGAAGCCGACCACGTAACTGCCGATGGTGCGGTGGGCGAGCAGCAGTGCCGGGCCGGCCAGTCCGCCGGCCGCCAGGGCCCGGCACTGAGCCTCGGTGGCGTCGGCCGAACGCTTGTCGCGGGCCGGGCGGGTCAGCACGAGTTGCGCGAGGTTCGGATGGCTGCGGACCACCCGGCGGAATCGCTGGTAGTGCGCGCGGAGCCGGTCCCGCCAGGGGAGTTCCTCGGGCACCGGGGTGTCCTCCAGGCTGTTCACCCGATCGACCAAAGCCTGGAGCAGGGCGTCCTTGTTCGGAATGTGGTGGTAGATCGCCATGCCCTCCACCCCGAGTGCCGCGCCCAGTTTCCGGACGCTGAGCTTGTCCAGCCCGTCGGCCTCGACCAGGCGCAATGCCGCCGCGACGATTCGGTCCCTGGTCAGGGCGGGGCGTTCCGGCTCGGTCATGCTCACTCCTGGCCAGCCTCAGCTTTGCAGTGTAAAGTCGCGGTGTCGGCATCAGCCTAGCCGCATTATCGGGGGACGGTCCATGAGTGCTCGGGGTTCGATCATTCGGCAGCCGGACTACGGCCTGGATGCGCCGCCCGTGGTCTACGTTTTCCTCGTCGTCGCGGTGTTCGGGGCGGTGGCGCTGGGGTTGGGTGTCCACTTCTCCAGTCTGCTCATCGACGCTGTTGGTGTGCTTGTCCTGCTTGTCGGAGTCGCCTTCGCCGCGGCAATGGCCTACTCCTCCCGGCGAGGGAAGATTCTACTACGGGACCGGATTTTCGATGAGATCCAGTTCCGTGGCGACGAGGACATCCTTGATCTCGGCTGCGGGCGTGGCCTTATGCTGCTGGGTGCCGTGGTTCGGGCAACGCGCGGGTCGGGTACGGGCATTGATCTCTGGCGAAACCAGGACCAGGGTGGCAGCAGCCGGGAGAATTGTCTGGAAAACGCGCGGCGGCTCGGGGTGTCCGAGCGCGTTCGCCTCGTGGATGGCGACATGAGTGATCTGCCGTTCGCGGATGGATCGTACGACCTCATCACCGCGTCGCTGGCGATTCACAACATCTCGGACCGGGAACGGCGGGCGGCGACCTTTCGGGAGATATTCCGGGTGTTGCGTCCGGGGGGAAGATTTGTGGTCGTTGATTTCGCCAAGACTGCTGAGTACGCCGAGGACGCGCAGCGAGCCGGACTGGTCGAGGTTCGCCGCTCAGGGGTGCAGGTGCTGATGTTTCCTCTGGTGAGGGTCGTTCAGGGGGTCAGGCCGGCGGCGTAAGGCCGCTCGGGTCCCAGCTCCAGCTCGCGAGCTCGGACCGCTGCCTCGGTCCGGTTGCTCACTCCGAGCTTTCCGAATATCCGCTTGATGTGGAACTCGACGGTGCTGCGTGAGAGGAACAACTCCTGGGCGATGAGGCTGTTTGTCAAACCGCAGGAGAGGAGTTCGAGGACATCGGTCTCCCGGGCGGTCAGGCTTTCTCGAACAGGCCGTAGCACTCCGGTGTTTCGCTGGAACTTCTCATCCAGGATGAAAAATCCGTCCTCGGCCAGCGTGAGGCTGCGCAGAAGTCGTTCTCCGGTCACCGTGGGGGATAGGTAGATGCGGCACCCTCGCTGTACCCAGCGCTGACATCGGAGTTGATCGTCGGGGGAGCCCAGAAGGGCAAGTCGAAGATCATTCTGGATTTCCCACGCGTCGTGCACCAGTGTCTCGACGGTTGATTCGCTCAGTCGGTCGCCCACCAGGAGCCAGGTACCTCTCTGTCTGGCTATCGCGGTGCGGAGAGCGCGAGGGTGGGCTCGGGCGCAGGTCAGTTCGACCTCGGTTTGTCGTTCCACGTGGTCGATGATCGAGTCTGACCATCGGCCTACCATGATCAGGGCAAGTGGCCGCAATTCCATCGCTTGATCCCCCCGAATCAAAGGACGTTGACTGCCTGTCTGTCAGGCTATCATTGGAATCGGCCTGTGGTTGTTGATTCGACGTGGAAAAGATGCGGGCTCGGAAACTGAGGGCGCAATCAGACCAATGAGACATTTCGCGACCTCACGCTTTGGTGATCACCCCGCGCGGCGGGTTCCGGCCCGGCAGGGACTCCGACACCTGAGTGTGTGCCGATCTCGTACACCGAGTTGGCCGGAGTTGGTAGCTGGGGCACAGCGTGGCAACGGTCCGGTGCGGATCCGCGAACGAGTTCATTACCTGCTCTGGGTGCTGTGGATGCGGATGTAGAGTCCCCGGCATGCCGAATCTGCGGATCAGTGAAGCCGCCGCGCTGCTGGGTGTCTCCGACGACACCGTGCGCCGGTGGGTGGAGCAGGGGCGGCTGCCCGTGGTGGTGGGGGCTAACGGGCGTAAGGCGATCGAGGGGCGGGAGCTGGCGGAGTTCGCGCGGCGGCTGGCGGAGACGCCGGAGCCGGGGGCGACGGTGGCGGCCTCGGCGCGCAACCGGATGCGCGGGATCGTCACCCGGGTGGTCAAGGACGGGGTGATGGCGCAGGTGGAGTTGCAGGCCGGGCCGTTCCGGGTGGTGTCGCTGATGAGCCGTGAGGCAGCGGACGAGCTGGGTCTGGAGGTGGGCAGCGTCGCGGTCGCCTCGATCAAGTCCACCCATGTCGTTGTCGAGATTCCGGAGGCATGAATGCGGCGGGTTGTTCCCCTGGTGGCGTTGCTGGTCCTCGCGGGTTGCGGGTCGACCCCGGCGCCGCCGCCGGCCGGGCCGGGTGGTGTCAGTGGGGCGGTGACCGTGTTCGCGGCGGCCTCGCTGACCGAGTCATTCACCAAGCTGGGCAAGGACTTCGAGGCGGCCAACCCCGGCGTCAAGGTGACCTTCAACTTCGGTGGCTCCTCGGCACTGGCCCAGCAGCTCAACCAGGGCGCGCCGGCGGACGTCTTCGCCTCGGCGGCGCCTGCCAACATGAAGCAGGTCACCGACACCAGGACGGTCACCGAGACGCCGGTGACCTTCGCCCGTAACAGGTTGCAGATCGCGGTGCCCAAGGGCAATCCGGCCAGGATCACCGGGCTGGCCGACTTCGGGCGGGCCGAGCTGAAGATCGCGTTGTGCGCCGAGCAGGTGCCGTGCGGGGCGGCGACCAAGAAGGTGTTGCAGGCGGCCAAGGTCACCGGGCAGCCGGACACCCTCGAACAGGACGTCAAGGCGGTGCTGACCAAGGTGCGTCTAGGTGAGGTGGACGCCGCGCTGGTCTACCGGACCGACGTGCGTTCCGCGGGCGCCGAGGTGGAGGGGATCACCTTCGCCGAGGCCGATCAGGCGATCAACGACTACCCGCTGGCCGCCCTGGCCAAGGCGCCTAATGCCAGTGGTGCCAAGGCTTTCGTCGACCACGTGCGCTCGGACAAGGGCCGGGCGGTGCTCGCCGAAGCCGGGTTCGACGGTCCGTGACCCGGCACGTCGCCCGCCGCCGCCCGGCGCTGCTGGTCGTCCCGGCGCTGCTCGGCCTGGCCTTCCTGCTCGTGCCGCTGCTCGGGCTGCTCGTGCGCGCGCCCTGGGCCAGGCTGCCCGAGCAGCTGTTCAGCCCGGAAATCGGTGCGGCACTACAGCTCTCATTGCTGTGCGCGACCCTGGCCACCCTGATCTGTCTGGTGCTGGGCATCCCGCTGGCCTGGTTGCTGGCCAGGGGTGACCTGCCGGGGCGCGGACTGATCCGGGCCCTGGTCACCGTGCCGCTGGTGCTGCCACCGGTGGTCGGCGGCGTCGCACTGCTGCTCGTGCTCGGGCGACGCGGGGTGATCGGGCAGTACCTCGACGAGTGGTTCGGCATCTCGCTGCCGTTCACCACCGCGGGCGTCGTGCTCGCCGAAGCCTTTGTCGCACTGCCGTTCCTGGTCATCTCGGTGGAGGGCGCGCTGCGCGCCGGGGACGGCAGACTGGAGGAAGCCGCCGCCACGCTCGGCGCGTCCCGGTGGCTGACCTTCCGGCGGGTCACCCTGCCCTCGATCCTGCCCGGCGTCATCGCCGGCGCGGTGCTGTGCTGGGCCCGCGCCCTCGGCGAGTTCGGCGCCACCATCACCTTCGCCGGCAACTTCCCCGGCCGCACCACCACCATGCCACTGGCCGTCTACCTCGCCCTGGAAACCGAACCCGAGGCGGCCATCGTGCTCAGCCTGGTGCTGCTGCTGGTCTCCGTCGCGGTACTCGCCCTGCTGCGCGACCGGTGGATCAACGGAGCCACATGACCCTGCATGCCGACCTCCGGCTCACCCGCGGCGAGTTCCGCCTCGACCTCCCGCTCACCATCGAACCCGGCGAGGTCATCGCCCTGCTCGGCCCCAACGGCGCGGGCAAGACCACCGCGTTGCGCACACTGGCCGGGCTGCTTCCGTTGACCGACGGGCACATCCGGCTCGGCGACACACTCTGGGACCAGCCGCCCAAGGTGTTCCGCCCGGCCGAACACCGCCCGATCGGCGTGGTCTTCCAGGACTACCTTCTTTTCGGGCACCTCTCCGCACTGGAGAACGTGGCCTTCGGCCTGCGCGCCAGGGGAATCCGCCGCGCCGAGGCCCGCGCCGCGGCCACCCGCTGGCTGGACCGGGTGGGCCTGGCCGAACACTCGAACACCCGCCCGCGCGCCCTCTCCGGCGGCCAGGCCCAGCGGGTCGCCCTCGCCCGCGCCCTGGCCACCAGCCCGGACCTGCTGCTGCTGGACGAACCCCTGGCCGCCCTGGACGCCCGCACCCGGTTGCAGGTGCGCGCCGACCTCGGCCGCCACCTGCGCGACTACCCCGGCCACACCCTGCTGGTCACCCACGACCCCCTCGACGCCATGGTGCTCGCCGACCGCCTGGTCATCCTGGAACACGGCCGGATCGTCCAGGAAGGCCCGCCCCTGGAGGTCGCGCAACGCCCGCGCACCGACTACGTGGCCAACCTGGTCGGCCTCAACCTGCACCGCGGCCACGCCGACGGCGGCACCGTCACCCTGGAGTCCGGCGGCAGCCTCACCATCGCCGAACCCGCCACCGGCCAGGTGCACGTGGCCTTCCCGCCCTCCGCGGTCGGCCTGCACCGGGACAAACCCGGCGGCAGCCCGCGCAACGTGTGGCCGGTGACCGTGGACGGCATCGAGGCCCACGGCCACACCACCCGGGTCCGCCTGCTCGGCGACCCACCGGTGCTCGCCGACGTCACCACCGCCACCATCGCCGAACTCCGCCTCACCCCCGGCGACACCCTCTGGGCCGCCCTCAAGGCCACCGAAACCCGCACCTACCCGGCCTGACCAACCCGGTCACGCATGCGTATCTACCGAACGGTCGGTAGGTGCGCATGCTGGCGGTCGACCGGATCCAGCGGGCCGAACACGAGGTGTCCTACCGCGGTTCCTCGCCCTGACCCTGGAGGCGACCACCCAGCCGGCGCCGGCCGAGGCCGGTTGACCGGCGGTCCAGGCCGAGCCGGGCAGCGGCCGCCGCCGCGGGCTCCGCCGCACCGGCACGGGCCGGGAACTGGTCGTCGCCGGGCAACAGCTGCTGGAGCATCGGCTGACCACCCTGGACGAACCGGAGTCGCGATAACCGCCGCACCCGTCGCCTACCGAACGGTCGGTAGCGGCCCCGGACTCATCATGCTCGGCCGCGCGCCGCACACCGCCCAGCAGGGACCCGGCTACAGCCTGGACACCGAGGTGGCGGACCTGCTCGCGGAGACCGGGGCCCGGCTGGTGTTCGGCCACCGCCACGGCGGGCTCATCGCCCTGGAGACGCCCGCCGCTCCCCGGCCTTCGAGCGGATCGCGGTCTACGAGCCGGGCGTGCCCACCAGCCCCGTCCCGACCGAGCGGCCAACCCGGCCGAGCACGAGCAGATCGCCGCCCAGCAGGACCGGTTGCCCGGATTCGCCACCGTCACCGCGCCGGTGCTGCCCGCGGTCACGCCGATCCCGTTACCCGGACTGAACCACTTCGGGCCGGCGGGGAAGTCGGTAGCCCTTGTCGCGGAACGGATTCCGGTCCGACTGACCGATTCCGGCCGTTGACGCCCCGCGCCGACCCGGCCTACGTTCGAGCTGGACCCGGCCGCGCCCTACCCTGCCGGAGCGCCCGGTCCGGGAGGTCACCATGCTGCGCCCGGCGTTGACCGCCGCCCTGATCACCGCGACCCTGCTGACCATGACCCCGCCAGCGTCCGCCGCCAGCGCCGCTGCCGCCGCCGTGTGCAACCGGCACTGCGACGCCCGCGACCCCGCCCTGGCCCCGCGCGACCGCGCGACACTGCACGTCACCCTGTTCGGCCGCCGGATCTCCTTGCACTTCAACGACACTGACGCCATGGGCTGGGCCGCCCTGGACGCCGCCGCCCCCGGTGACGAGGTCTGGCTGGACCGCTCCTTCGACGGCGGCCGCACCTGGACCGGACGCCTGGGCAACACCGCCGTGCCCGCCGGCCGCGCGGGCCGGCGCACCCTGATGTACAACGTCGACGACTGGGCCAACCGAGGGGTAGGCGCGCTGCGCGCCTGCGCGAAGGTCAAGGACCGCCCCGAGATCGCCTGCACCGCCTGGGCCCGCACCACCTGGAACGCCCACGACCGGCGCACCGCGGCGGCCACCGCGCTGATGCAGTTCTACAACCGGGACACCGGCCTGTTCGACACCAGCGGCTGGTGGAACTCGGCCAACGCGCTCACCGCGATCATCGACAACATCCGGGTGTCCGGAATGGACAGTTACCGGTACGCCATCGCCACCACCTACGACCGCAACCGCGAGGCCGCGCTCGGCGAGTTCCGCAACGAGTTCCTGGACGACACCGGCTGGTGGGGGATGGCCTGGATCGCCGCCTACGACCTCACCGGCGACCGCCGCTACCTGCGCACCGCCCGCGTCGACGCCGAACACATGCACGCGTACTGGGACGGCGTCTGCGGCGGTGGCGTGTACTGGAAGACCGACCGGCGGGTGAAGAACGCGATCACCAACTCGCTCTACATCCAGCTCAACGCCGCCCTGCACAACCGGATCCCCGGCGACACCGCCTACCGCGACCGGGCCCGCGCGGGCTGGACCTGGTTCCAGGGCACCGGAATGATCAACAGCGCCGGGCTGGTCAACGACGGCGTGAACATGGCCACCTGCCGCAACGACGGCAAACCCGCGTGGACCTACAACCAGGGCGTCATCTTGGACGCGCTGGTCGAACTGCACCGCGCCACCGGCGATCCCGCGCTGCTGGCCCGCGCCCGCGGGCTGGCCGACGCCTCCACTGCCAGCACCGCGCTCAACCCCGGCGGCATCCTGCGCGAACCCTGCGAACCCAACAACGACTGCGACCCGGACGGCCCCTCGTTCAAGGGCGCCTACGTGCGCGGACTCGGCGCCCTCGACCAGGTCCTGCCCGGCCATCCCTACCGCTCCTACCTGCGCAGACAGGCCGATTCGGCGTACGCCCGGAACCGGAGCACGCTGGACACCTACGGCCTGCGCTGGGCCGGGCCGTTCGACCGGGCCGACGCCGCCCGCCAGCACAGCGCGCTGGACCTGATGAATGTCACGTAAACCGGGGATACCCGTCCGCGAACCACTCGCGCGGCCGCGTCAGCACGTCGTATAGTGCGCGCGGCCCCGATCGGGGTATGCGCGTATGGGGAGTCACGGGGTGGAGTGGGTTCGCACCGAGATCGACGGTGTGCCGGTGTTCTGGTCCGAGCACGAAGGCGAGTTGACCGCGGGCCTGGTGTTCCGGGTCGGCCACGCCGATGAGCGGCTCGCCCGGCGCGGCATCACCCACCTGGTCGAACACCTCGCCCTGCACCAGGCCGGGGCCAGGCACGACCAGTCCAACGGCAGCGTCGACGCCACCCTGACCACCTTCCTCACCCACGGCGACGCCGAGCACGTGCGCGACTTCTTCGCCAGCCTGTGCGCCGCACTGGCCGACCTGCCGGTGGACCGCATCCCCGCGGAGAATCAGCTCCTGCTCACCGAGGCCGACGGCCGCAGCCGGGACATCCAGTCCTCGCTGGCCATCTGGCGTTACGGCGCGGCCACCTATGGCCTCAGCGGCTACGACGAGTTCGGCGTCGGCCTGCACAGTCCGGAGGAGGTCAGGGCCTGGGCGCGGGCCTGGTTCACCAGCGGCAACGCGGCGATGTGGCTCATCGGCGGCCCGCCCCCGGACGGCCTGCGGCTGGAACTGCCCGCCGGACCGAGGGTGCCGACCCCGGAGCCCACCAGCACGCTGCGCCGCACCCCCGCCTACTTCAACGCCAGCCTCAACGGGGTGGCCGCCAGCAGTGTGGTGGAACGCTCCACCGCGGCCACCGCCTACGCGGATCTGTTGCAGCGCAGGCTGTTCCAGAGCCTGCGCACGGCGGAGGGGATCAGCTACAGCCAGACCGCGACCTATGACCGGCGGGACGCGTACCTGGCCGAGATCACCGCCTTCGCCGACGGCCTGTCCTCCGTCCACTCGCGACTGGTCCGCGGTTTCACCGAGGTGATCGACTGGCTGGCCGAGCTGCCGCCCAAGGAACACGAGGTGGCCGAGCTGATCGAACTGCGCCGGGCCCCGCTGCTGGACCCGCGGATCAGGGCCGGACTGCCGGTGGGCGCCGCGCACGCCGAGCTGTTCGGCGCCGAACCACCCACCATCGCCTCGGTCGAGGCCGAGCTGGAAACCCTGTGCGCCGAGGACATCCAGGACGTCGGGATCACGGTGCGGGACAACATCCTGCTCATGGTCCCCGAGGGCCACACCCCCGCGGGCGATCGCTACGTCGCCGCGCCGCACACCTCCACCGGCCGGGTCGAGGGCGAGATCCTGCTGCCCATCGAATCCGCCCAGCCCGGTGAGCAGAACCCGTTCGGGCCCGCCACCACCGGCAGGCCGCGGCTGTGCGTCGGGCCGACCGGGATCAGCCTGATCAGCGGGCCGGAGTTCATCACCATCCGGTTCGCCGACTGCGCCGCGATGCTGGCCTGGCCGGACGGCGCCCGGCACCTGATCGGCCGGGACGGACTGCACCTGCGGATCGAGCCCACGCTGTGGAAGTACGGGGCCGCGCTGCCCGACCTGATCGACCGCGGGGTGCCGCCAGGGGTGGTGGTGCCCAAACCCCCTCGGGCCGACCAGGACATCCCCCGGCAGGTCAGGACCAGCTCCTGGAGCCGCCTGCGCGCCCGCATCAAGCGTCACTGAACCCCTTCTCGCGCCTGGAGAAACGCCGTGCCCAGCAAATTCATGATGATCATGCGTGTCCTGCGCGACATCGGCATCAGCACCGACGCGGGCCAGCCCGACCCGGACTTCAAGGCCGCCGAGCACGACCTGTACAAGGGTGACCTGGAGGTCGCCTGGAAGCTGGCCGCGGCCACCCAGGGCGACAACGAGCTGCGCGCCGACCGGATCGGCAAGATCAGCAAGATCCTGGTCCGCAACGTCGACGAGCTGGGCAAGATCGCCGCCGCCAACCCCGACGACGCCGACCTGCAGCTACTGCTGGGCGCCACCCGGATCCAGCACGCCTGGAAGGTGCGCACCGGGGCCACCGCCGACCAGGTCAGCCGGGAGCAGTTCGAGCAGTTCTGGTTCATCCTCGGCGGCGCCTACGACCCGCTGATGCACGCCGCCGAACTGCGCCCGGCCGACCCGGTGCCATGGGACAAGCTGCAGTGGCGCGGACTGGGTCTGCAGGTCAGCCGGGACGAGATGGACGAGGTCTGGCAGGAGCTGACCGACCGAGACCCGTTCCACTACGGCGCGCACTACTCCCGGGTCCAGGTGCTGTGCGAGAAGTGGCAGGGCAGCGACCGCGAGGTGCTCGAGTTCACCAACGAGGTCGCCCAATCCGCCCCGCCGGGGGAACCACTGAGCGCGCTGACCGTGGCCGCGCACCTGGAGGTCATGATGGGCAACGACGCCGAACCGCTGGACTACTTCGGCCGCCCGCACATCAGCGCACAACTGGTGCGGATCAGCGACAACTGGCTGGCCGGCCTGCGCCCCCACCACCGCAACATCGAGGCACACCACCTGCTCGGCGTGGGGCTTTACCTGGCAGGGGAACGCGAACGCGCCCGCGACCACCTGTCCAGGGTGAGCGCGCGCAGCGTCACCGACGGGCTGCCGTGGAGCTACATCGGCTACCGCTACGACAAACTGGACTACCGCACCATCCGCAAGTCCCTCGGCCTGAAGATGAAGGACTGACCAACCCCTACCGGCGTGTTGGCCGTTCTTGTACGGAGTGTTGGCCGTTGTCGTACACCACGTTGGCCGTTGTTGTACGCCTTGGGCGACTGCGTGCGGGCGAAGCCCGGACACAAGCAGACGGGGTGGCTTTTCAACACTCCCCGAGCGGTTCCCCCATCCCCGTCAGCCTGGAGAGGACACACCACATCCCGGGTGCGCAGACCGCAACCTGCCGCCGCCCTAGCCTCCCAACCGCACGGTCTGCGTGCCCGGGATGTGGTTTGGTATCGGAAGGCTGACGGGGATGGGGGAACCGCACGAGCACTGCTCTTCATCTTTGCTCTTGTCTTTGACTTTCCCCCCCATCCTTTGATTTCTGCCCGTCCGGCGAGGACGATCTTGATCTTGACTGTCGTTCGGGTACCTCAGCAACAGAGGCCAACAACGCAAAGATCAAGAGCGAAAAAGATGGCCTCGCCGGCCGGGCAGACCACCGGAGGGGGGAGGGCAAGTCAAGAGCCGGGCAAGCAGGTTGCGGGGCGGGGTTTGGGTTGCCGACTCAAGACCCAGCGTGGCTCCGAGGGCTCGCGTGTTCTCCGCACGGCCTTCCGCAAGCCAACCACACCCCGAGGAGCGGCCCCCGTCACCTTGGGAGGCTAGGGCGGCGGCAGGTTGCAGGGGCCGCTCCTCGGGGCGCGGTCAGCAAGCTCCAGGCCGTACGGAGAACACGCGAGAACCCTCGTCGTGGGTTTTACCCCCAACCCCAAACCCCAACCCCCGGCCTGCGGCCTGCGGCCTGCGGCCGTACAACAACGGCCAACGACCCGTCCCACAACGGCCAACACGGCGTACAAGAACGGCCAACACTCCGTACGACAACGGCCAACACGCGGGGTGGGTGGGTTGGGGTGTCAGGTGAGGGCCAGGTTGACTGCCAGGCCGGTGATCAATGTTGCTGAGGCCAGGGCGGTTGCCAGGCGGCCGCGTGGGCCGGTGAGGATCCGGCCCAGCAGGCTGCCGCCGGTGGCGAGTACCAGTTGCCAGCTCGCCGAGGCGAGGAAGGCGGCCAGTACGAACACCACCGCGCTCCACCCGGTGGCCGTGGCGCCGGAGCGCCCCAGCACCAAGGCGGAGAAGTAGACCACCGTGGTCGGGTTGAGCACCGTGATGCCCAGCAACAGCACGAACGCCCGGCCCGGTCTCGGCGGTGATTCCGTGGAAGCCGGGTCCTGGCCTGCCCGGAACCGGCGCAGCGCGGACCAGGCGGTCCGGATCGCCAGTGCCACCAGGATGAGCACCGAGGCCCAGCGCAGTGGTTCGGCGATCGGCCGGAGCAGGTCGGTGAGCGCGGCTCCGCCGAGTACGGCCAGCATGGCGTACAGGCCGTCGGCGGCCGCGACGCCCAGTGCGGCGGCGGCGCCGATGCGCAGGCTGGTGCGGGCGGAGAGGGCGACTAGGTAGGTCGCGACCGCGCCGACCGGTATGGCGATGCCATAGCCCGCGAGCAGTCCGGCGACCAGCGCCTCGGTCATGACCGGGAGAGGATCGGCCTCCAGGCGAGGCGGGTGCGCTGCTGCCTACCGGCCGGTCGGTCGGCGGGTCGGGACAGCAGTGTCGTGGTTTCGGTCATGTCGGGAGGGTGCGCTGGGGGTGAGGTGGGCGGCAACTGAATTTGGTGGGGGCGCCCAAGCCGCACCTGCCTCACCTGCGCGCGGGTTCGCCCAGCGGTTGCCGGGGCGGTGGTGGCGCTGGGCGGTCGGCGGCCAGGGCGCTCAGGGTGTGCCTGCACACCTTCCCGGTCGGCCCCAACGGCAACTCCGTCAGCGACAGCAACACCTCCGGCAACTTCCGCCGCTCCAGCCCCCGTTCCCGTTCCAGGTACCCCGCCAGCGCCGCCAGGGTCAGTGGTTCGGTGCCTGGGTGCTGGACCAGGCAGGCGGCCAGGCGTTCGCCCAGTTCCGGGTCGGGCACCGGCACGCAGGCCACCTCCGCGATGTCCGGATGCGCGCCCAGGTGCTGCTCGACCTCGGCGGGGCTGATGTTGAGGCCGCCGCGGTTGACGATCTGCTTGAGTCTGCCGGAGACGTGCAGGCAGCCGTTGCGGTCCAGCTGGCCAAGGTCGCCGGTGCGCACCCAACCGTCCAGTCGGTAGGCGGCGTCGAGGCCGGGGTCGGCGACGTAGCACAGCGGGGTCATCGGGCCCAGTGCGATGATCTCGCCCTCCTCGCCGCGGGGGAGCAGTCTGCCGCCGGGGGAGCGGATCTGCAGGTGGGCGACGGCCGGGTCGGGCAGGCCGGTGCCGGTGGCGGGGGAGATGCCGGTGCGGGCGGTGTGGCAGTTGACCCCGTCGGCCGAGCCGTACACGGTGATCACGTTGTCCGCCAGCCGTTTCCGGCACTCCGGCAGCAGGCTGGGCGGGAACGCGGCCGAGCTGGACACCACCGCGCGCAGTGAACTGGTGTCCTCTGTGGACTGTCGGGGTTGGCTGACCAGGCGGCGCAGCATGGTGGGCACGGCGAAGAGGTGGGTCGGGCGTTGTTCGGTGATCAGCCGGAGGGCGTCCGCCGGGTCGAATCCCGGTTGGGTGATCAGGGTTCCGCCGAGCGCGGCCAGGGTGACCGGGACGCCGAGGGAGCCGTAGGAGGAGGACAGCGGCGCCAGCACCAGGTTGCGCATCGGGCCCTCGCCGGTGTGCAGCGAGCGCACGTAGCGGGCCCGGCCGCCGAGGAAGGCGTTGTGCGAGTAGGCGATCATCTTCGGTTCGGCCTCGGTGCCGGAGGTGACCAGGATGCGCGCGGGACCGTCCGGGTCGATCACCGCGGGCAGCCACGGCCCGACCGGGATCCGGGCGTGGTCCAGTGAGACGCAGCCGTCGGGGGCCGGGCCGAAGACGAAGACCGGGCACAGCGTGGGCAGGTCGGGGCGGGGCAGGGTGATCAGCGCGGCGGCTCTGGCGCGGCCGAGCAGACTGGCCGAATCCCGGGCGCCGCGGCTGTACGGGTAGGGCAGGGACACACCGCCCAGGGCGGCCACCGCGAGTTCGGCGGCCACCGCCTTGCGGCCGTTGGGCAGCTGGATGCCGATGATGTCCCGCTGGCCCAGTCCGGCCGCGCGCAACGCGGTGGCGATCCGGCGCACCTCCCGGTCCAGGTCGGTGTAGTCCAGGCTGCCGAGTTCGTCGCTGACCGCGATCCGGCACGGCCGGGCGCGGACCTGCCTGCTGAAGGCGGCGTAGACGTCCAGGTCGGGGCAGTGGCCCTCGCGGACCCACTGCCTGCGCAGCGCGTGTGGCACCAGATCACGCAGCACGATGCCGTTGTTCGAGGTCCAGCTCACGAGAACTCCCAGGGCGGGGCAGGGGTGGCGAAACCGTCGTGCGGACGCAGCACCGCGCCGAAGCGGGGATCGGCGGGCAGTTCGGCGAGGTCGGTGCACACCCGCACCGCGGGCACGCCGACCGCGGTCAGCCGCTCCAGCCAGTGGCTGGTGGACTGCTGGGCGCAGCGCACCGCGAGGTGGGCGTAGCCGGGCGGGTCGGGCAGGTCGAATGCCTTGGCGATCCTGGCGCTGTGCCGGGGATCGGCCGACACGGCCAGCCAACCGTCCAATGTGGACAGTGGTTCGCGGCGCGGGGTGCGTGGCATCCGGCGCAGCACGGCTGCCGCGGAGAGCAGTGAGGAGTCGACCCGGCGGCCGCGGCCCTCGCGGAAGCGGGCCAGCAGTCCGGCGAGCACGCCCTGGGCGCTGACCAGTCCGCCGAGCACGTCGGTGAGGGTCATCAGCGAGGGCGCCGCGGGTTCCCTGGCCGGGCGGACCTCGGCGGCGAGTCCGCTGTAGGCCTGCACCATGAAGTCGGTGCCCAGTGGCGGGCGGTCGCCGAGGTGGTCGCCCCAGCCGGAGGCCCAGGCGTAGACCAGGCCGGGGCGCACCTTGGCCAGGTCCTCGGCGTCCAGCCGGAGTTGCGCGGCCTTGCCGGGCGCCCAGTTGTGCAGGAACACGTCCGCGCCGGTGATCATCTCCAGCAGTTCCGAGCGCCCGGATCGGGCGTGCAGGTCGACCTCGACTACGTGTTTGCCGTCGTTGATGGCACGGAATCGGGCCGAGGTGTCCCCGGCCATCGGCGGCATGCCGCGCAGCAGGTCACCGCCGCGGGGCTCCAGCCGGATCACCCTGGCGCCGAGCAGGCGCAGCAGGTGCCCGGCCATCGGCCCCTGCAACCGCCGCCCGGCCTCGACCACGACCAGGCCGTCCAGTGGCTTCTCGCGCGCCAACCGACCGGTCGGTCGGGCCGCGGGTCCCAGTGGGGTGATCCGCCAGGGTGGCAGGTCGGCCAGGCTGTGCCCGGCCGGGTTGAGCCGCAGCACGCTGACCCCGGTGAGGTCGGCGGCGGCGTGCACCGCGCCGAAGGACACCCGGTTCGCGGCCCGGAACAGCGGTTCGGGCAGTGGGCAGGTGGCGGTGGCGTAGCGGTGCTGGAACGGCCGCCAGCCGGTCCGGATCGCCTCCGGTTCGGCGGCCAGCACGGTCCAGAACCGGTGCCAGCGCTCGGCTTCGAAGGTCTCCACCTCGAACCGCACCCCGTCACCCGCCACGAACGGCGGCCCGCCGGGGTGCAGGGGTTCGGTCCAGTCGTCCACCGCGGTGCGCGCGGCCAGGTACTGCGACACCGACAGCAACGCGGCCTGGGCCACCGAGGTCTCCACCCTGCGCAGCCGCAGCCCACGGTACCGGGCCACCATGACGGCCAGGACCCCTTGCGCGCCAAGGACTCCGGCCAGCACCGTGGCGTAGTCCACGTTCAGCATGGTGGGCCTGCCGTAGCGGCGGCCGTGCACGTGCGCGATCCCGCAGGCGGCCTGCACGGTGGTCTCGTCCAGCAGCGGCGCGGCCACCGGCCCGGCCCAGTCCACCACGCAGTCCGCGTCCTGCCCCTCCACCCCCAGGGTCTGGAGTTGCCGCCAGGCCAGGATGCGCGCGGCGGCGGCCTCGGTGTCCAGCCGCACCGGGCTCACGGTCGCCGTCCCTGCACCGAGTAGAACACGCAGGAGGCGGCGCGGAAGCCGGGATCGGTGAGCAGCGCGCGCAGGTCGGTGAGGTCGTCTTCGGTCAGGCCGGCGGCCAGCAAGGGTTCTCGCAATCGGTAGGTGTGGTTGAGCTGGAGCCGCAGCCCCGGTGAGTCCGGCCGCCACTGGCTCAGGTGCGGCACCGGGTCGACCTCGACGAGTCCGGCTTCCCGCATCGCGGTCGCCACCCGGCTGCCCCAGCTGCCGTCGGCGCCGGTCGCGGACATCACCTCGGCCTTGGCGGCCAGGAATCTCGCGTACAGCTCGGCCGAGCGCTGGTCCGGGGTGAGCAGCGCGGGTCCGTAGCCGAGGTCGAGGTCGTCGAGTTGCAGCACCCCGCCGGGCCGCAACGCGCCGATCAGCCGGTGCAGCACGGAAAGCCGGTCCGGCAGCAGTGGCAGCACCTGGCGGGCGTGCACCAGGTCGAAGGCGTTGCTTGGCAGTGGGTCGTACCGGATGTCGTGGCGCAGCACGGACAGCCGGGGCCGGCAGGTGAGGTGCCGGGGTTCCAGGTCGGTGGCCAGCACCCAGCCGTCCGGGCCGACCCGTTCGGCCAGCCAGGCCGCGATGCTGCCGTTGCCCGCGCCGACCTCCAGGCACCGCCAGCCACTGCCGACCCCGGCCGCGGCCAGCCGTGACCTGGTGATCGGGTCGTAGGCCTCGGACAGGCATCGATGCTGGTCGAGGGCGTGTTCGCTGCGGTTGTCGGAGAAGACCGGGGCGCTCACGTCCACCGCCCGCTGCCGTGCCGTGCGGCCCTACCGACCAGTCGGTCGAGAAGTTCCTGACGCCGGACCTTGCCGGTGCCGGTGCGTGGCACCTGCGCCCAGGTGAGCGCGACCGGGTCGGCCAGCGGCGGCAGGTCACGCAGGGCGCGTTTCCAGGCGAAGGCGTCCAGGGTGCCGTCCGCGGTGACCAGCACCGGGATCGGCGGCTGCCCGAGCACGCCGAGCACAACGGCCTCCAGTACCTCGGGCAGCCGTTCCTCCAGGAGGTCCTCGGTGCGCACGCAGCTCAGTTCGGGGGTGCGGTCGACCTCGCGGTCCAGGAACAGGATCGCGCCGGAGCGGGTCTGCCTGCCCAGGTCGCCGGTGTTCCACCAGCCCGCGGTGTCCTTGGCCGCGAACCGATCCGGCTCGCCGACGTAGTCCAGGCAGCGGGCCTTGGTGCGGGCCAGCACCAGCCCGGTGTGCCCTGGCGGCAGCGGGGCGAAGGTGCTGGGATCGACCACCCGCAGCCGGGTTCGTCCCGGCAGCGGGTGGCCGAGGTTCCGGGTGGTGGGTTCCGGATCATGGCTGTGGGCCAGGGCTTTGCGGGTGAGGAAGCGGAAGGTGAGCGGCCCGGTCTCGGTCTGCCCCCAGCCCTGCATCCACAGTGGACGGTTGCGCCGGGAGGCGTGCAGGTAGGCGCGCACGGTCGGCGGGTGCATGGCGTCGTAGGTGCTGACGAACAGCCGCACCCGCCGGAACGGGTTGGCGGGCTCCGCGGTGAGGTGCTGGTGCCGCACGTACCAGGAGGGCAGTGCCTCCAGCAGGCTCGGCGGATGCTGTTCGAGGAGTTCGCGGTCGTGTTCGCCGCTGAGGATGAGGATCTTCTCCGGGGCCAGGCAGAGCACGCTGGCGGTCCAGCAGAAGGTGCGGCCGTGTGCGAAGGAGCTGGCGCTGGCCACCGTGTCGGTGCGCCGGGTGCCGATCACCGGCCAGCGGATCGCCTCGAACCGGGCCAGCCGCCCGATGATCGTCCTGGTGGAGTGGGTGACCAGCTTGGGCAGCCCGGTGGTGCCCGAGGTGTGGTTGATGACCAGCGGCGCGTCGGCGGAGCGCCGCTGCGGGCCGGGTGCGCTGTGCCCGCGCACGTCGTCCAGGGTGAGCACACCCTTGGGGCCGTGGTCCAGGGTGAGTGTGCGCCGGGCCAGCGCGGGCAGGTCACCGACGGCGAGGTGGCGGCCGTTGCTGACCAGCAGGGCCGGGTCGAGGCGTTTGAGCAGCACCTCGACCGTCTCCGGCGGCAGCTGGCCGGACAGCAGCGCGGGCACCGCGCCGAGCCGGATCGCCGCGCAGGCAAGCAGATCGTAGTCCCAGTGGTTGTCCTTGAGGATGGCCACCCGTTCGCCCCTGCGCAGTCCGGCGGCGGCCAGCCAGCCCGCGGCGGTGCGCACCAGCCCGGCCAGTGCGGGCAGGTCGTGGCTGGTGCCGGGAGCCAGGTCGAACGGCCGGTCCAGGTGCACGATGGTCCGGATGCCGCGTTCGGCGCACTCGTCGAAGAGCACACCCATGTCGTGCGGTCTCACGCCGGTTCCCTCCGCAAGGTCAGTGTGGTGGTGGCCTGGATCCGCCTGGCGGCCAGCAGCGCGCTCTGGATGGCGGCCTCGCTGTTGGGGCGCAACAGGATCCAGTCGCCCGCGTACTCCACCGGTCCGGGCGGCCGCCGGTGGAAGGCCGGTTGCAGGCGCAGCGCGGCCGGGGTGACTTCGGGCAGTCCGTGCCGGAACCGGTGACTGTGCGCGGAGATCAGCGCCGAGGCCAGGCCGGGCACGTACCGCTCGGCGGCCGTGGTCAGTGTGCCGGTGAGAAGTTCCTCCGGCGCGTCAAGGAGATCCGGGATGGCCCGGGGTGCCGCGAGCAGCGTCAGCAGGCCCTTGCCGTGTGGCGCGCGACCGCGGTGTTTGGCGTGATCGACCACGATCCCGCCGAGCACGCCGTCCTCGATCTCGGGCAGCAGCAGGCAGTACAGCTCGCGTGCGCAGGCCGGTCCGAGCGGCCGGTCCAGTAGGCAGCTCACCTTGAGCATCGGCGTGTAGGTGCAGGCGTCCAGATAGGACTGTTCGGCGGCGGGCGGGTTCAGGTGGATCGCCCTGGCCTGTGGCGCGGGCAGGCACAGCGCGACCGTGCGCGCGGTGAACGTGCCCGCGTCGGTGCCCAGGCGCGCGGATCCGTTGCCCGACAGCACCTCCCGCACCGCGCAGCCGGTGGTCACCTCCAGCTGGGTGGCCAGCAGGCGGGCCAGGGTGTCCATGCCATCGCGGTAGGTGCGCCATCCGGTGGACGGCCCGACCATCCGCAGCAGGTCCAGGAACGGGGCCACCGCCGACCGGTCCTGGTGCCAGCCGAAGAACCCGCCGGTGACCGGCTGCAGCAGGTACGCGCCGATGTCCGGGTGGTACCGCTCGCTGAATTCGGCCACTGTGGACACTCCGGCCCGGCGAGCCCCGGTGGCCATCAACCGCACCAGATCCAGCCGGGCCCGCGGTGAGAGCCCAGCCCCGGTGAGCACCCCACGTGGATGCGCCACCCCGGCGTGCGCGCGGCCGTCCCGCCACATCCCGATCCCGACGGAAACCTTCGGCACCGCAACGGAATCCACGCCCAGCTCGTGCAGCAGTCGCCAGGTCTGGTCGTAGCCGCGGTCGGATATCTGCTCGGCCCCGGTGTCGATGAGGTACCCGTCCCGGCGCACGGAGGCCATCCGCCCACCCACGTGGTCAGCGGCCTCGAACACCCGCACCGAGCGCCCCTGCTGCCGCAACGTGTGCGCCAGGGTCAGGCCGGCGATGCCCGCGCCGACCACGGCCACATCCAGGTCAGGGCTCATGACTGCCGCACCACCAGGTTGATCACGATCAGCAGCGCCACGGTGATCCGGTGCACGTGGATGCCGAGCCTGCGGGCACGCAGGATGTCGCAGTCCCGGAAGCCCTGCCCGAACTGCAGCGCACGCAGGATCAACGTCGGTGCCAACGCGAAAGCGAACCACCAGGGCGCGATCTCCAGCGCCGAGGAGCCGACGATCAGCGCCATCTCGGCCAGGGTCAGCGCGAGCACGAACAGCCGGTTGCCCTCGACGCTGGTCTTGGTGGCCACCGTGATCCGCCCGACGCTCCGGTCCCCGCGCACGTCGTTGGTGTTGGAGTACACCCCGAACAGCAACGGCCCCAACCCGAACAGCAGCGCCTGCACCACGGTGAACCCGGTCAGCTCACCCCCGGCAAGGCCGAGCGGGGCCAGCACCAGCACCCAGCCGATGAAGGCCAGGTAGAACTCCTGGCAGCCGATGTAGCTGAGCTTGAGCCCGTAGGAGTACTGCGGGTACAGCACCAGCATCACCCCGGTGAGCACCAGCGCCCACAGTGGCGGCGCGGGCGCCAGCCACACCGCGCCCGCCCAGCACAGCGCCCCGACGAGGAACGCGCCCCAGGCGAACCGCAGCACCTGGTGTTCGGTCAACGTCCCGGCCACCAAGGGTTTCCGGAGCATCCGGCGGGCGGGCGCGTCCGGGCCGTAGTTGATCGCGTCGCTGCCGTCGCGGTACCCGGTCAGGTCGTCGAAGGCCACCAGCGAGGCCATCAGGATGATCTCCCCGGCCAGGAAAAGCCCCAGCAGCACCAGGATCCCGGGTTCGGCGAGCAGGCTGATCGGCAGCAGGGTGAGCACCAGGGGCAGGCTCAGGTAGTAGTCGAAGATGTCCAGTTTGGACAGTCGCGCGTAGGTGCGCAGTCTGCCTTCGGCCGGCAGGGCGACGGTGCGCACGCGGTCTCCCTTCATCGGGTGCCAGCCGGGGCCGGGGCAGGCACGAACGAGCAGACGGCGTCGGCGATCCGCTCGACCTGGGTGTCGGTGAGGTGCGGATAGATCGGCAGCGCCAGGATCTCCTGACTGGCCAGCTCGGCCCGCGGCCAGGAACCCCTCGCACAGGCGGCGAAAGCGGGTTGACGCGGCAGCGGCCGGGGGTAGTAGACGTGCGTGCCCACACCCTGGCGCGCCAGGTGCTGCTGCAGTTCGTCCCGGCCTCGCGCACGCAGGCAGTACACGTAGTAGCAGCGCCCGTTGCGGCCGCCCGGTGGGGGCTGGATCCCTTGCTCGGCAAGGGGTTCGAACCGGGCGTTGTAGTAGGCGGCGATGTGTGCCCGCCGTTCCAGCCGCGCGGGCAGACCCGGCAGCCGGTGCAGCTGGAACAACGCCATCAGCTCGTCGAACCGGCTGTTGTAGCCGATCCGGTGGTGCCGGAACCGGGTCCGGCCGTCCTGGCCGTGGTTGCGCAGCATCCGCACCGCCCGGCCCAGTTCGGGATCCTTGGTCACCACCGCCCCGCCCTCGCCAATGCTGCCGAAGGTCTTGACCTGGACGAAGGAGTACACCCCCGCCTCACCCCACAGTCCGGCGGGCCGCCCGTCCAGGACCCCGCCCTGGGCGACCGCGGAGTCCTCCAGCAGCCGCAGCCCGTGCCGGGCCGCGAGATCGGTGAAGGCGGGCATGTCGGCCATCGCGGAGAACATGTGCGCGGGCATCAACACCTTGGTACGCGGTGAGATCAGCCGTTCGGCGTGTTCGGGGTCCATGGTCATGGTGACCGGGTCGATGTCGGCGAACACCGGCCGCGCACCCAGGTTGACCACGGTGGCGGCCAGTGGCGCGCAACCGAAGGCGGGCGTGATCACCTCATCGCCCGGCCCGACCTCCATGGCGTGCAACAACATCGTCAGCGCCGAGGTGCCACTCGAACACGCGACCACGTCCGCCGCGCCGAGCTGCTCACGCAGTTCCCGCTCGAACCGGGCGGTGTGCTCACCCAGGATGAACCGCTGCGACGGCCCGGTGCCCAGCTCGTAGAGCAGGTCCAGGAGCACCTCGCGGTCGGCGGTGAACAGGTCGTCGGGGAAGAAGGGCACCATCACGCGCTCCCGGAGTAGAACTCGCCGATCACCGCGCACACCCGGTCCACCTGCGCCTCGGTCAGGTCCGGGTACAGCGGCAGGGCCAGCGCGCGCCGGCAGGCCGCCTCGGCCACCGGGAAGTCACCCGGCCGATGCCCCAGGTGGGCGAAACAGGGCTGGAGATGCAGCGGGGTGGGGTAGTAGATCTCGGTTTCCACACCGCGGTTGGCCAGGTAACCGGCCAACTCATCCCGGTCGTCTACCTCGATCAGGTATACGTAGTACGCCTCGGTCGTGTCCGCATTTCTTTTTACTACCGTAGGTAGCCGGGTTATCCCGGAAATACGGGACAACTGGGCCGAATAAGCGGCGGCCAGTTCACCGCGTCGAGCTATGTCCGCATCGAGCCGGGTGAGCTTGGCCAGCAGCACCGCGGCCTGCAGATCGTCCATCTTGCTGTTGCACCCGGACAGCCCGGTTTCGTTGGCGATGCCAGGGAAATGGTCCAGCGTGCGCCCGCCCCGGCCGTGGTGGCGCAGCGCGGCCACCCGGTCGGCGATCCGCGGGTCGTCGGTCAGCACCGCCCCGGCATCGCCCAGCGCGCCCAAAGTCTTGGTCGGGAAGAAGGAGAGCACCCCGCCCGCGCCGAACAGCCCGGCGTGCCTGCCGTCCCAGCGCATGCCGATGGCCTCCGCGCTGTCCTCGATCATGGTCAGCCCGGCCCGCCCGGCCACCGCGCCGAGCGCGTCCAGGTCCGCGAGCTGGTGGAACAGGTGCACCGGCAGCACGAACCGGCAGCGGGGGGTGATCGCGGCGGCCAGTGCGGCCGGGTCCATCGCGTAACTGGCCGGTTCGATGTCGGTGAACACCGGCCTGCCCCCGGCCAGCACCACCGCCGAGGCGGTGGCGATGAAGGTGAACGCCGGCACCAGCACCTCATCGCCCGGTCGCAGCCCGGCGGCCCGCAGCAACAGCACCAGCGCGTCGGTGCCGCTGTTCACTCCCAGTGCGTACCGGGCGCCGGTATAGGCGCACAGAGCCTGTTCCAGTTCGGCGACCTGACGACCATGTGAGTACTTGCCGTGTGAAACAACTCGCTCGACCCGTTCGCTGATCAGCGGCCAGAGCTGCTCGAACGTCGCGGATTGGGTGAAAAACGGAACCAGCGCGGAATGCGAAATACCCGCTTGCACAGGGCTGCTCAGGACGCCCACCTCCGCTACTCTCAGTGTTGATGCCCGCGACTGAGCGTAGGAATCACGCCTGGCTTGTCGAGAGCCGATCGCACACTCGGAGAAAGATTCACCTCATCTGGTAGCGGTGCCGATTTCCGCCTTGACAGCGCTTCCACGGAGCGTGAATGTGCAAAGGGGTCACTATCGCCAATTTGTCGTCCGGCAACCGATGTCGGTCGGCTTCTTGCTGCTGTCCGGGGTCCGCTATTCGGGCCCGCCGTTTTCGGGGTGAACGGGTAGAACATGTTGCAGACCTTTGTCGTGGGACTGGGCCGGGCCGGTGCCGAACTGCACCTGCCGATCCTGTTGCGGGCCAGGGAGTCCGGTGAGCACCCACGACTGTTCGACCCGGGACCGGTGATCGCCTGCGACACCTCCGCGCCGGAGACCGCCCCCGCCGGGGTGGTTATCGCGGGCAGCATCGCCGAGGCCGCCGCCCAGCTCGAACCGATCCGGGCCGTGGTGCACCTGTGCACGCCGCCGACCAGCAGGCCGACCCTGCTCGCCGAACTCGCCGACCACGGCTTCCGCAAGATCATCGTGGAGAAGCCGCTGGCCACCAGCATCGCCGACCTGGCAAGACTGTCCGAGGTACGGCAACGCCGCTGGCTCGACCTGGTGGTGGTGGCCCAGTGGCAGTCCAGCGCGCTCACCCAGCGACTGGAGGACCTGGTCCGCGGCGGTCAGCTCGGCACGCTGCGCCGGATCAGCGTGGCCCAGCACAAATCCCGGTTCCGCCGCTCGCTGGCCTCCACCGGGCACCCCACCGCCTTCGACGTGGAACTCCCGCATTCCGTCGGCGTCGCACTGCGGCTGGCCGGGCGGGCCGAACTCGTCGACTCCGGCGCCACCGACCTGGTCAGCGAGGGCCGCACCAGGGTCGGCCTCGGCGGCGCCTGGCTCACCCTGCAACACGGTGGCGGGGTGCGCACCGAGATCAGCTCCTCGCTGACCTCCCCGGTGCGCGAACGCCGGATCACCCTCAGTTTCGACGGCGGCGAGGCGGTCGGGCACTACCCGGTCAGCGCCGACGACCACCACGCCCAGCTCAGCGTGCGCACCCCGGAACGGGTGGTCAACCTGAGCTTCCCCGACGATTCGCTGACCGCGTTCCTGCTGCACACCTACCGCCGCTACCAGCGCCAGGCCCCCTCCACCACCTCGCTGGTGCTGCAGTGCGAGGTGGTGCGGCTGCTCGCCGAGGCCAAGGCCCGCGCCGGACTCACCGAACCCGAACCACCGCTGATCCCGCCCGCGCGCACCGCCGAGCTGCCGATCCATGTCGGCTGAACCGTTGCGCCGCACCGGGATCGGCGATGAGGCCGCGCCGGACCTGCCCGGTCAGCTGGCCGCGATCCGGCGGCTGGGCTGGCAGGAGATCGAACTGCGCACCGTGGACGGGGTGTGGCTGGCCGACCTGGCCCCGGACCGGCTGCGCCTGGACGGGATCGAGGTGGTCTGCCTGGCCTCGCGGATCGGCAACTGGTCCCGCCCGATCAGCACCCCCCTGGCCGCGGACCTGGCCGAGCTGGACCGGCTGATCGAACACTGTCACCGGCTGGACTGCCGGTACGTGCGGATCATGTCCTACCCCAACGACGGCCTGCCCGAATCCAGCTGGCGGCGGCGGGTGATCGACCGGACCAGGGTGCTGGCCAAGCTGGCCGAGTCCGCCGGGATCGTGTTGCTGCACGAGAACTGCTCGGGCTGGGCGGGTTCCAGCGCGGCGAACATGCTCCAGTTGCTGTCCGAAGTGGACTCCCCGGCGCTGAAGCTGTTGTTCGACACCGGCAATGGCATCTCCGCCGGGTACGACGCCTACCAGGTGCTCACCCAGATCGTCGAGCACGTCGCGCACGTGCACGTCAAGGACGCCCTGGCCGGACCGGTCTACACCGTGCCCGGCGCGGGCGAGGCCAGGGTGGCCGACTGCCTGCGCCTGCTGCTCGAGCACGGCTACACCGGATCCCTGTCCCTGGAACCACATCTGTCCCTGGTACCGCACGAAAGCCTGCGTACGACGGGAGATCAGGCCGAGTCCTTCCACCAGGCCGGGCTCGCGCTGGAAACCCTGCTGCACAACGAGATGAGCGGCCGTGCTGCGACCCGCTGACCACTGGCTGCTGCTCGACCTGCTCGAACTCCCCACCGCCGGACCCCTGGAGATCGAGGACACCGGCCCGCCGCCCCGGCTGTGGGACGCCCAGCGGGTCTACGCCGAGGCCGCCGCCGAGTTCGGCCTGGACACCGTGCGGCACGCCCCGGCCGATCCCGAATCGGCCCGGCGACCGGACGTGCCCAGCGTGGTCCGCGCCGCCGCCGAGGATCCGGCTTTCCTCGCCTGCCAACCCAGTCTGGTGCTGCGGCTCGGCCCGGAACAACCCAGGGCCCGCACAGTGATGTTCAACGTGCACCTGGACACCGTGGCCGGGATCGAACCTGTCGCCTTCGACGGCCGGCGCTTCCGCGGCCGCGGCGCGATCGACGCCAAGGGTCCTGCCGTGGCCCTGCTGGCCGGGATCAGAGAAGCCAGGGCCGTGGAACCCAGGCTGGGCAAGGACATCGGCGTGCTGGTGCAGGCGGTCTCCGGCGAGGAGGGCGGCGCACTGGGCACCATCGGCACCCGGCCACTGGTGGAGGCCGGCTATGTCGGGCGGCTCAACGTCTTCTGCGAACCCACCGGCGGCCGCTACCTGCCAAGGGCCACCGCCGCGATGACCGCCTGCGTGCGGGTCGACGGACAGGACGCCATCGACGACACCCCCTACGCCGGGCACAACGCGACCGTGCTGCTCGGATTCCTGGCCCAGCACCTGGCCGAGGCGCTCGACTCCCGGCACACCGACGGCGAGGTGTGCGTGGCCGGACTGCACACCGGCCGCCTGCACAACCGGGTCTACGGCTCCGGCCGCCTGCTGCTCAACCTCTCCTACGCCGAACCCGCCTCCGCCGCCCACCTCGAGGACGCGGTCACCACCGCGGTGCGGGAGGGCCTGGCCGCCTTCCGCCGCCGGTTCGCGCGCAGCCGCCAGTTCGCCCGCACCGCCGCCGACGCCGAGGTCATCACCAGCCTGGAGTGGCACAAACGCGGCCTTCCCGCGCTCACCGGCGCCGACCCGTGGGCGGAGAACCTGTTGACCGGCCTGGACATCCCGCGCTGGCCCGCCGAGGCGCCCGCGTTCACCTGCGACGCGATCTGGCTGGCCGGGGTCCCGGACACCGCCACCGTGGTCCTCGGCCCCGGCACCCTGGACGGCAACAACGCGCACGCCGCCGGGGAGTTCGCCGACCTGGCCGACCTGGACGAGTTCGCCCACACCGTCCGCCGCCTGCTGCTCGCCTTCGCCACCGAGATCGGAGCCCCATGACCACCACCGGCGTCGCCGCCCGGGTGTCCACAGTGGACCTGCTGGGCTGGACAACCGAGGTGTTCCACGCCCTCGGCCTGCCCCCGGGCCGGGCCCGTGCGTCGGCCGCCGCGCTCTGCCACGGCGACCTGACCGGGCTGACCTCGCACGGCCTGGCCAACCTCACCCGCCTGTACCTGCCGCTGTTCCAGGACGGCCGGGCCGACCCGGCGGCCGAACCCGTGGTGCTCACCGACCTCGGCGCCGCCGCCCTGGTCGACGCCCGCCGCGCGCTCGGCCTGTGGCAGGCCACCGAGGCGATGGACAACGCGGTCGACCGGGCCCGGACACACGGCATCGGCCTGGTCTCGGTCCGCGGCGCCACCCACTTCGGCTGCGCGGGGCACCACACCGCGCTGGCCGCCCGGCACGGCATGATCGGCCTGCTGGCCGGGAACTGCGGCGGCCAGCGGATCGCACCCCCACCCGGCGGCACGGTCGCCATGCTCGGCACCAACCCGCTCAGCGTGGCCGCCCCGGCCGGTGCGGGCCACCCGTTCGTGCTGGACATGAGCACCACCGTGGTCCCCACCGGCCGCATCCGCGCCGCCGCTCGCGCAGGCGAGTCCATCCCGCCCGGCTGGCTGTCCGATGTGGACGGAAACCCGGTCACCGATCCGGCCGCGTTCGATCGCGGCGAGGCCCAGTTGCGCTGGCTCGGCGGCGACCCGGAAACCGGTGGCTACAAGGGATTCGGGCTCGGCCTGGTGGTGGAGGTGCTCGGCGCGCTGGTCTCCGGTGCGGGCAACGGACCCAGCCGGGACGCCTACAGCGGCGACCGCGGCCGGGACGACGACATCGGTTACGCGGCCATCGCCATCGCCCCCGGTGCGCTCCGGCACGGCAAGTCCTTCCAGCGCCAGAGCGCCGAGGTCTTCGGCGCACTGCTGGACTGTCCGTCCACATCGGAGAGTGGCGTGCGCTATCCCGGCTGGCACGAGGGCGAACGCGCCGCGAGTCACCTGCGTGACGGCGTGCCGATACCACCGGCCCTGCACGCCGAACTCAACGAGGTCGCCGAACTGCTCGGCATCGGGAGGCTGTGATGCGCGTCGGTGTGATCGGACTCGGGGTGATCTCCCGGTTCTACCTGGCCGCGATCAAGGAGATCGACGGCATCGAACTGGGCGGGGTGTGCGACCGGGACCCGGACGCCCTTGCCCCGCACCGGGGTCAGGTGCCCTGCCACACCAGTCATCTCGGCCTGCTCACCCGGCCCGGCCTGGACGCGGTGGTGGTCACCGTGCCCAACGACGCGCACGTCCTGGTCAGCCGGGACGCGCTTTCCCTCGGCCTGCCGGTCTGCGTGGAGAAGCCGGTGGCCACCACCCTCGCCGACGGCCGGGCCCTCACCGCGCAGGCCCGCGCGGCCGGGTTGCCGCTGTTCACCGCCTTCCACCGGCGCTACAACGCCACCGTGCGCGCCCTGCTGGAACGACTGCCGTCGCTGCCGCCGATCACCGCGCTGCGGGTGCGCTACCTGGAACGCATCGAGGACCACGTGGGCCGGGATCGCTGGTACCTGGACCCGGCCCGCTGCGGCGGCGGCTGCGTGGCCGACAACGGGCCCAACGCCTTCGACCTGGTCCGCCAGTTCCTCGGCCCGGTCGAACTGACCGGCGCCGACGTCCGGCGGGACGAGACCGGCGTCGACCGGCAGGCCCTGGTCCGCCTGCGCTCGGCCACCGGCGTCCCGGCCGAGGTCGAACTCGACTGGTCGTATGAAGGGGAGACCAAGGACGTGTGGGTCACCCTGGCCGACGGACAGGTGCTGCACGCGGACATGCTCGCCGGGCACAGCGAGTTCAAGGGCTCGCTCTGGCACGAATACCTCGGCGTGCTGCGCGAATTCACCCACCTGGTGCGCACCGGCGGCGACCAGGCGGACGGCCTGGCCGCGCTGTCCCTGGTACACGAGGTCTACCAGGCGGAACTTTCCCTACCGAGCGGTCAGGAGCGTTGATGCGGGAGAACGGCCCCAAGCGGAACATCGGTGGCGTGCTGGTGAAAGTGCTGCTGCACAAGCGGACCGACCGCGGCATGCGCCTGGAGGAGCACGCCAGCCGGTGCGTGCGCCGCGGCGAGGTGCACGAGCTGGTCAGCACCGACCACCAGGACACCGCGCCCGGCAGCCGGATCGACCGGGTCGGTTTCCTGGGCTTCGCCGAGATCACCGACGCAGGCGTGATCGACCGCGGCGACGAGGTGTGGATCGGCCACCACCACATCGGCACCGTGCTCGGCTTCGACGCCTGCCACTTCCCCAACCACTACAACATCCTCATCGCCGCCCCGGTCCCGGTCAGCGGCGAGGACCTCGACCTGCGGCCGGAACAGGCCGTGCGGTTCGTCCGGCAACCCGCGGTGATCCCGCAGCTGGCCCGCCGCTGAACACAGGCCGAGGCCCCCGGGAATCACCATTCCCGGGGGCCTCGCGGTGTGCGGATCAGCTGCCCAGCAGCGGCACGTCCAGGGTGCCGTTGTGGAAGTCACGCACCGCGTTCACCAGTTCCTCCACCGACAGCGAGCCGTTGCCGTTGCTGTCGATGGCCCGGAAGGAGGCGTCCGCGTCGGAGACCGGCACCCCGATCGCCTTCATCCATTTCTTGAACTCGGCCGGGTTCACCTCGCCGTCGCCGTCGGTGTCACACAGGTCGACGATGGCCCGGATGGTCGGGCGCAGCAACCTGCTGAAGCCGACATCGCCGTCCCGGAACATCAGCTTCTCGTTCACGTCGAGGAACTGCTGTTCGGTCAGCGACCCGTGCGCCCCGACCCCGGCCTCGGTGGCCTGGTACTCGAACATGCCGATGAACGCGTCCAGCACCGCCCGCCCGCGTGGGCTGGTCTCGTTCTCGCCGAACGCGTTGATGATGCGCCTGGCCTCCGCCTCGTAGTCGGACCGCTCGATACGGCCGTTCCCGTTGACATCCCACTTCTTGAAACGCTGGATCTGGCGCTCGTTCTTCACGGCGGTTGTCATGGAACTCGAACTCCCTCTCCTCGATAAGAGAACAGCAAGAAGGCGAAGACTCGCTGATGAGTCAAACGTAGAACAGTCGAAACCAGGTGGGCACCTGGCCAATCAGTACGCGTGAAACTTCGATCGAATGCGCAAAATGTCACATACGAGCCGTCACAGGTGCGCCACACTCCCTCCCGGCACCGTGCCGCGGGTGTCGAACAACAGCCGGGCGGCACGGGCCAACCGGTTCGGCTGATAACAGCGGTGGTTCTGCAGCAGAATCGTCAGATCGGCCCGGCCCAGCCCCGCGGCCAGGTCCAGTTCCCTGGGCACCGGGGCGCCCGCGACGACGAATTCCGCGGCGAACGGATCATGGAAGCGCAGGTCGGCGCCGCGCCGCCGCAGTGCCTCGGCCACCGCGAACGCGGGCGAGCCACGCAGATCCGGCACATCCGGCTTGTAGGTCACTCCTAGTAGCAGAACCTCGGCTCCGGCCAGTCCGCCTGCCTCGGCCAGCAGCTCCACCGCCCGGTCCGCGATGTACTCCGGCATCCGCTCGGTGACCTGGAGTGCGGCGTTGACCAGGGAGAAGGTGAAACCCGCCGATTCGGCCTTGCTGAGCAGGTAGCGCGGGTCGACCGGGATGCAGTGGCCGCCCACGCCGGGGCCCGGGGTGAACGGAGCGTAACCATAGGGCTTGGTGGCCGCGCAGTGCAGCACGTCCCACACGTCGATGCCGAGCTGACGGCAGAACACCGCGACCTCGTTGACCAGCGCGATGTTCACCAGCCGATGGGTGTTCTCCAGCAGTTTGGCCATCTCAGCCTCGCGGGTGCCGCTGGCGACGATCACCGTGTCCACCAGATCCTGGTAGAACGCGGCCACGTGCTTGGCGCACAGCGGGGTGTGCCCGCTGACCACCTTGGGTGTGTTCCGTGGCCCGTACCTGCGGTTTCCCGGGTCGATGCGCTCCGGGGAGAACCCGAGGTGGAAGTCCTCCCCGGCGCGCAGGCCCGAACCCCGTTCCAGGATCGGCCGCAGCACCTCGTCGGTGGTGCCCGGGTAGCTGGTGGACTCCAGCACCACCAGCATCCCGGGCCGCAACCGGCAGGCCACCGTGTGCGCGGCGGCTCGGACGTGGCCGAGGTCTGGGTCTCCGTCGCTGGTCAGACCGGTCGGCACGCAGATCACCACGGTGTCGGCGGCGTCGAGCACGGCCGGGTCGGTGGTGGCCTGGAAACCGGCCGCGAGCATGGCCGCGACCTCCGCCGGGGCCACATCGGGCGTGCTCGACCGGCCGCGGCCGAGGTTGTCGACGACGGTCGGGGAGAGGTCGTATCCGGCCACGGACAGACCGGCCGCGCCGGCCAGCCGCGCCAGCGGCAGCCCGACGTAACCCAGCCCGATGACGACAAGGTCCAACCGCACGAGATGGCTCCTAGCTGCATGGATGGGGTGGTGGCTAGACCCGGAACGAACCGGCGGCCGGTGGTGCGTGTGCGCCGGTGTCCTCCTCGAGGATCAGGATCGGGACGGGCAGGCACATCGGGTTCGCATAGATCTCCACCGGCCTGTTCGTCCGGTTGATCAGCACGTGCGCGCCGAGCGGGATCTTCTTGCAGCCCGTGGGGTTGTCGAAGACCACCACCGGCAAGGTGTCCACGGTGTAGACGATCACCTCGCCGATCGCCGGGGTGGCCTGTGCGGTTCCGGTCAGTGCGGCGCCGGCCGCCAATACGGCGGCAAGGGTCAGTGCAGCCCTGCGCATGGGAAATCTCCTGTGTTTCGCAAAATTGTCCACGAGTCAATTGACCAGCGTGGTCAGCCGCTCCGCCTGATTTCGACGTTACCAGCGGGTCGCTATTTTTGACCGGGTTAATCCCAGTGACACCTGATCGACTGGTCAGTGCCGGTAACCGGTTGCTCTGGTGGCCTTGCGTGAGACGAACCACGGCTGGTGGCGACTCGACCGGAGTAGTCCCTCATGCTTTCGGTGTGAGTCGGCCCCGGTGTGACTGGGGCAATTGACGCGTTCACTCACCGCCGCACAGAATCGGCGCCATTCCCGCATTCGTTTGTGGAGGCCCCCGGTGCATGCGCAGGAGATCCGGATCTGTCTCATCGGCCTTGGTCCGCGCGGCCTCGCGGTGCTGGAACGCCTGTGCGCCAACCGACCGGTCGGTAGACGGCTGAGCGTGTACCTGGTGGACCCGCACCTGGGTTCGGGCGGGCGGACCTGGCACACCGGGGTGTCCCCGCTGCTGGTGATGAACACGGTGGCCGAGCAGGTCAGCATGTTCACCGACCGGACGGTTGATTGCGCCGGTCCGATCCGTCCCGGCCCGAGCCTGGCCGAATGGGCCGGGCTGCCGCCGGGGACCTACGCCTCCCGAGCGTGTTACGGCCGCTACCTCGACTGGTTCCTGCGGCAGGTCATCGGCACCGCGCCCGCCGACGTGGGCTTCCGGCGCCACCCGGTGCTCGCGGTCGACCTGAGCGCGGAAGCCGATGGGCGGCAACGGGTCCACCTCGCCGACGGCACCGTCCTGAGTGGACTGGACGCGGTGGTGCTGGCCCAGGGACACCTCGGTCAGCGACCCGATCGGACCGAGCTGGCGCTGGCCGAGTTCGCCCGGCGGTACGGGCTGACCTATGTGCCGCCGGGAAATCCGGCCGAGGTGGACCTGGACGTGCTCGCGCCGGGACAGGCGGTTGCCTTGCGCGGCATGGGTTTGTGCTTCTTCGACTACCTCTCGCTGCTCACCGTCGGCCGCGGCGGGCGGTTCAGCCGGGAACAGGGCGGGCGGTTGCGCTACCACGAATCAGGGCGTGAACCACGGCTGGTCGCGGGCTGCCGGCGCGGGGTGCCGCACCACGCCCGCGCGGTCAACCAGAAGGGTGCGGCCGGACGCCATGAACCGGTGTTCCTGACCGCGGAACGGGTGGCCAAACTGCGGGCACGGGCCGGCGGCGGCACCCCGCTGCGCTTCCGCGAGGACATCTGGCCCGAACTCGATCGCGAGGTGCGCGCGGTCTACCACGGCACCTACCTGGCGCGGTCCGGGCTGGCCGAGCCGCCGCCCTGGGACTGGCACCGGCTGGCCGACCCGTCCACGCCAGGGCACCTCGGCAGCGCGCGCACCTACCGGGACTGGCTACTGTCCTATGTGGACGACGACGTGCTGCACGCCAGGCGGGGCAACCGGTCCGGGCCGCGCAAGGCCGCCCTGGACGTGCTGCGGGACCTGCGCAACGAGCTGCGTGAGCTGGTCGAGCACGGCGGGCTGACCGCGGAGTCCTGGCGGAGTGAACTGCGCGACTGGTTCAACCCGCTCAACGCGTTCCTGGCCGTCGGACCGCCACTGGAACGGGTCGAGGAGCTGGGCGCGCTGATCAGGGCCGGGGTGGTGGAGGTGGTCGGGCCGCGGATGCGGGTGGCCTGCGAGCCGGGGGAGTTCGTGATCCACTCCGCGCTGCCCGAGGCGCACCCGGTACGCGCGCTGGTGGAGGCCCGGCTGCCCGTGCCCGATCTGCGCCGCACCCGGGATCCGTTGCTGCGCAACCTGTTCGAGCGGGGCGAGGCCGCGCTGCACCGGCTGCCGCTGGCCGAGGGCGGGCACCTGGTCACCGGCGGCCTGGCGGTGACCAGGCGTCCCTGTCACCTGCTCGACGCCGCCGGGGGAGTGCACCCGCGCCGGTTCGCCTTCGGCGTGCCCACCGAGGGCGCGCACTGGCTGACCGCGGCAGGCATCCGCCCCTTCGCCGCCTCGGTGATCCTGGCCGACGCGGACGCCATCGCCCGCGCCTGCCTCCCAGCTTGACCTATTCTCATATGGGTATACGATGGCCCCATGGCGCGAGCGGCAACGACCACAGACGCGTTCAACGCGATAGCCGAACCCCGGCGGCGGGAGATCCTCGACCTGCTCTCCGGCGGTGAGCGAGCGGTGAACGACCTGGTCAGCGCGCTCGGTCTGGCGCAGCCCCAGGTGTCCAAGCACCTGCGCGTGCTGCGCGAGGTCGGCCTGGTCGACGTGCGTGACGAGGGGCGGCAGCGGCTGTACCGGATGAACGGCGGGCCGCTCAAACCCATCCACGACTGGGTGCGGCGCTATGAACAGCTGTGGGAAGAGCGCTTCGAGCTGCTGGACGAGGTCCTGGCGGAGATGAAGGAGGAAGAGGATGAGCACGACGGCGAACCACACGGCGGTGCTGACGCTGCCCAGTGACACCCAGATGCTGATCACGCGCGAGTTCAACGCGCCCCGGCACCTGGTGTACAAGGCATGGACAACGCCCGAACTGGTCAAACGCTGGTGGGCGGGTCAGCGCGGCCAGGTCACCTCGGCCGAGATCGATCTGCGGGTCGGCGGCCAGTGGCGCTACGTCATGATCGCCAACGGCGGCTTCGAGGTCGCCTTCCACGGCGAGTACCGCGAGATCGTGCCCGAGGAGCGGGTCGTGTGCACCGAGGTGTACGAACAGTCCGGCGTGCCTGAACCCGAGCCGCCCGTGCTGTGCACCTACACCTTCACCGGCGAGGGCGACCGCACCCACCTGCACCTGCTGGTCGACCACCCGGACAAGGCCCTGCGCGACCTGATCCTGGAGACCGGCATGGAGGCCGGCATGCAGGAGTCCCTGCACGCCCTGGACCTGGTGGCTCAGTCCTTACGCTGAGGCAGAACCAGGTTCAGCACGAACGCGACCACGGTCCCGGTTGCCACACTGCTGCTCAGGAACAACTGAGCCGAAGGCGGAAACTGGCTGTAGAACGCAGGCTGCACCGTAGGCAACAACCCCACCCCCAGTGAAACGGCCACCACCACCAGATTCCGCCCATCCTGAAGGTCCACAGTGGACAGAATCCGCACCCCCACCAGGGCAACGGTCGCCACCATCACCAACGCGGCCCCACCCAGTACCGGCTGCGGCACCACCGACACAACCCGCCCCATGAACGGAAAGAAGCTCAACGTCAACGCGATCCCACCCGCCACCGCCGTGACGTAGCGACTGCGCACCTTGGTCACACTCACCATGCCGATGTTCTGTGCGTAGGTGACGTACATGAACGACTGGAACACACTGGCCAGCATGGTGATCAGCCCATCGGCACGCAGGCTGGCGGCTACATCCGAGGGCCCCACCGGCTTGTCCACCGCGGTCCCCACCGCCTGCACCTGCCCGGCACACTCCACCATGATCACGATCTGAATAATGATCAAAGACAGGATCGCCGACCACTCAAAGCTCGGCAGTCCAAAGTGGAACGGCTCAGGGAACCCCACCACCGGCCCCCGGAAAACCGCCCCCAGATCAACCAGCCCCAACCCCACCGCGACCCCGGTACCCACCAGGAGCCCGATCAGGATCGACAACTGCCGCACCCCACCCGGCAAGAACCGGTGCACCGCAACCACAACAACCACCACGACCAGCGCCAGCCCAATGGCCCCAGGGCTGCCAAAGCCGGGCGCGGCCGGATTGACCCCCACGATCATCCCCGCCGCCACCGGCACCAGCTGGATCCCGATCAACGTGATCGCGGTCCCCATCACCACCGGCGGGAAGAACCGCAACAACCGCCCGAACAACGGCGCCGCCAGCACCATGAACACCCCGGAAACCAGCAGGGCCCCATACATGGTCCGGATGTCATGCCCCTGCGCGATCACCAACATCGGCGCGACACTGGTGAACGCCGCCCCCAGCACCATCGGCATCCGCACGCCGACCTTCCACACCCCCAGCGACTGCAACAGGGTGCCCAACCCACACAACAACAGATCAGTCGCCACCAGGTAGACCAGATCCGCCGTCGACAACCCCAACCCCGCCGCCAGCACCACCGGCGCCGCCACCGCCCCGGCATACAACACCAACACGTGCTGCAAACCCAGCACCGCCAGCCGCCCAGCGCCAAGCCGCTCATCGACCGGATGCACGTTAGTCATGCCCTACCAATATCGCCCCACCCCCACCCCAACCAACCCGGGTACCCCGAACACCCCACCGCGCGCACTTCGCCGCGGCGTTCAACCGGCTCCACCCGCCAGCCCACCCTGACGAACGCTCAAGCCCGCCAGTCGAACAAACCCTCGAGCACGTCAGCCACGCCACGGAGGTCGTCGCCGGGGAACGCGCTGCTGTCAAAGACTCAGCCGGGGCGGCACGTCGTTCGGGACCTCGCCCGAGCGAAGGCCCAGGCGTTCATGCAGCTGATTGGCCGCGCCAGGCGAACGGCCTCCTCGACGCGTGCCCGAGGCAATCGGGAGCATCAACGTGCCAGCGATCAGGTCGCGACCACGCGCCGGCAGCACGATGTCGGCCTCGCCCTAGGAGCCGGACTGCTAGAGCACATCCAGGTCGTCGTCCAGCATCTCGTTGATGATCAGCCCGCCGACCACGCCCGCCGCACCGGCCGCCACGATCTTGCCCACGCCGGACCCCCGCGACCCCTGCTCATTCGGCTGCCCAGGATGTCCCGGCTGCCCCGGATAACCCTGCTGCTGCTCGTAAACCGGCGTATACCCGCCCGGAGCAGCCACACCGGGCTGACCCCCGCCCACCGCCGGACCCACCCCAGCACCGGACGCCATCCCAGCCCCGCTCGCCATCGCCGATCCGCTCGCCATCCCAGCCCCAGCAGCCGGACCCGGCCCGCTCCCGCCCTCATTTCCCGCGACCCCGACCCCCGCTCCCAGCACCCCAGCCCCGGCCGCCATCCCCGGTCCGCCCGCGACCCCAGCCCCCGGCACTCCGACCCCAGCCCCAGCCGCCACCCCCGCGAGCCACTCCCCAAGCACCGCCCCCCACTCCATCGCCGCCGCCTCATCCCGCCCCAGCGAATACCGTGCCGCCCCCAACACCCGCCGATCCGCGATCAACGACACCACCAACCCCCCACCCCCAGCCACAAAAGCCACCTCAACCTCGTTCAACCGCCCCGCCAGCCCCACCGGCGGATAGAAGAACCACCGCTGAAAGAACCCCAGCTCCTGCGCAGCCTCCGGCACCCGCCCCGCCACCACCTCGGCGTTGCGGAACTGCAGCCCCAGCTCACCCACCGCGTCCAGCACCCGGTCCTGTCCGGCCATCGGCTGCACCAGCAGCGACACCGGATCGACCTTGACCGGTGCGCCGCTGGTGATCAGCTCGGTGCGCAGTTCGACCGCGACGTCCGGCAGCAGCGCGGGGCCTACCGCGGTGATCGGGGTTTCCCAGGGCATCGGGATGGTGAAGGGCAGGGTGAGTTGTTGGCCTGCGGGGAGCTGGACTGCCTGGGGCAGCGTCACTCGCTGGAACTCGCCGATGATCCGCTGTTCGGGGCCGTCCACCGTGACCACGGTGACCAGTACCAGCGCTACCTGGGTGATCTCGGTGTCGGTGTTGCCGCCCTGGAGGTGTACCTGGCCGGTGAGGGTCTGGCCGGGTTCGATCTCCTGGGTGTGCGGCACGGTGGTGGCGGTGGGGCCGCCGAGACCGAAGGCGCCGAGCATCTTCTTGAACACGAACGGAAACTAGCAGCCGGGTCGGTCACCCGGCTGCCGAGAATCCCGGGACTCAGCCCCAGATCGAGCTGACCCATTCCGGGTGGTCGATGAAGGGGTTGCGGTTGCGCTGGTAGGTCTCGTAGATCACCTGGTTGCGGCGCTTCTCGAAGGCGTCCGGTGGGTCCTGGGCGTTCCACTGGCGCAGGACGGACAGGCGGCCCTGGTAGGGGTTGCTGCCGTTGTTGACGTTGTCGTTGATCTCCAGGTTGGCGAAGCCGTCGCCGCCCTCGTAGCGCACCGCCATGTAGAAGATCATCCGGGCCACGTCGCCCTTGACCTCGTTGCGGGGCTCCCAGGAATCGCTGTCGGTGTAGCTGCCGGGGGCCTCGTTGGCGGGGGAGCCGCCCTGGTCGAAGTCCTTGTTGCCGCGGTCGGCGTTGACCGAGACGTCCTCGGGGCGCAGGTGGTGCAGGTCGGTGCCGGGGCCGGTGGCGGTGCCGAAATCGCCGTGCGACTTGGCCCAGACGTGTTCCCGGTTCCAGTCGTTCGGGTTGCCGCCGTTGCCGTTCTTGCTCTGCGAGCGGCCGGAGTACAGCAGGATCACGTTGTCGGGCTTGGCCGGATCCTGGTCGGTGGCCTTGAGCGCGTCCCACACCTGGTCGTAGCTGAGCTTGGTCTGGGACTTGATGATCGAGTGCAGCTCGGCCTTGAGTGCGGGGCCGGTGCGGCCGATGGCGCTCTTGTAATAGGTGCTGTCGTACTCGCCGGGGCCGCCGCCGTTGCTGGTGCTGGTCGGGCCCGCACTGGTGCTGGTGGTCGGGCCGGTGCTGGTGGTCGGCTGGGCGCCGGCGAAGGCGAAGCCGGTCGGCGAGGTCAGGCCCGGGTGCGCGAAGTAGGCGCTGAGCGGGCCGGTCACCTCGATCTGCCTGCCCAGCAGGCCGGGGTTGGTCTTGAGGCCCCATGCCGATCGGTAGCCGGAGCTGATCTGCACGTAGAGCATCTGGCCGGTGTTGCTCTGGCCCGCGGTGTCGGCCAGGGCCAGGGCGTAGTCGTTGGGGAAGTTCGCCCGCAGCACGGTGCTGGTCGCGGTGGGCTGGCCGACCACGTAGCCGCGCACGGTGGCCGCGGCCCCGGTCTGCTGGCCGATGGCCTGGGCCACCGTGATGGCGGGCGCCGCGCCGGTGGCGGCGGGGGCCTGCGCGATGAGTCCGGTAGCCACCGTGACGGTGGCGATCAGTACGGCGATCGAATGCCAGGGACGCACGATTGGGTGTCCTCTCCCCAAGCGCAGCGCCGCAGGGTTGGCGCTACCACTCGCTGAGAATCACATGGTGTGGACACGATCGGGTGAACTGCGCACGAAGTGTTCATATCAGCAATCGGGAGGCACCGGACATAGCGGTCAATGACCGGCCCGGTGCTGCGCGGGGATCTCCTTCCTGGCATGGTCACGGCGCGCGAGCACGGGGCGGAGACGGTGGAGGGGATGCACGGATGAGCGGCGGCGAGCGGGTCACGATCCCGGACCGGATGGACAGTCCGGTGCCCCCACAGCACCCCCGCGGCAAGGTCAGCCGCTGGCTGCTGGCCAAGCGGGTCGCCCCGGTGGGCCCGGAGGCGGACGAGGCGCACGCCACCCCGCAGTCCTGGTGGAAGGTCATGTGCCTGACCGGCGTCGACTACTTCTCCACGCTGTCCTACCTGCCCGGCATCGCGGTGCTCTCCGCGGGCTGGCTCTCCCCGCTGGCCACGCTGGTGATCGTGGCGCTGACCCTGCTCGGCATGCTGCCGATGTACCGCAGGGTCGCCGCGGAGAGCCCGCACGGCCAGGGCTCGGTGGCCATGCTGGAGGACCTGCTGCCGTTCTGGCGGGGCAAGATATTCGTGCTGGTGCTACTGGGTTTCGTGGTGACCTCCTGGATCGTCACCATCACCCTGTCCTCGGCCGATGCCACCGTGCACGTGCTGGAGAACCCCTACCTCAGCGAGGCCCTGCACGGCCTGGCGGTGCCCATCACCATCGGCCTGCTGCTCATCCTCGGCTTCGTCTTCCTGCTCGGCTTCAGCGAGGCCGTCGGCGTGGCCATCCCCCTGGTAGCGGTGTTCCTGCTGCTCAACGCGGTGGTCTCGGTGGTCGGCCTGGTGGATGTGTTCACCCACCCCGAGGTCCTTGACCGGTGGTTCGACGCGCTGACCTCCGGCCAGGGCGGCTTCACCGGCATCATCGGCCCGGCCCTGATCGCCTTCCCCTCGCTGGTGCTGGGCCTGTCCGGGTTCGAGACCGGGGTCAGCATGATGCCGCTGGTCGCCGCGGACGGGAAGACCGAGCAGGAGCGGCTGTGGGACCGGATCCGCAACACCCGCAAGCTGCTCACCGCCGCCGCGCTGATCATGTCCGTCTACCTGCTGGCCACCAGCCTGATCACCACGGTGCTCATCCCGCACGAGGCGTTCAAGCCCGGCGGCCCCGCCAACGGCCGCGCCATGGCCTACCTGGCGCACCAGGAACTCGGCGAGCTGTTCGGCACCGCCTATGACATCAGCAGCATCCTGATCCTGTGGTTCGCCGGCGCCTCCGCGATGGCCGGTCTGATCAACATCGTGCCGCGGTACCTGCCCGCCTACGGCATGGCCCCGGAATGGGGTCGTGCGGTGCGGCCGGTGGTGCTGGTCTACACGCTGATCAGCGTGATCATCACCATCGCGTTCAACGCCGATGTCAACAAGCAGGCAGGCGCCTACGCCACCGGGATCCTGGCCATGATGGTCTCCGGCGCGGTCGCGGTGGCCATCTCGGCCTGGCGGCGCAGGCAGAAGCGGGCCGCGGCCGGGTTCACCGTGCTCACCCTGGTCCTCGTCTATGCCCTGGTGGAGAACGTGATCCGCAAGCCGGACGGCATCGCCATCTCGGCGCTGTTCATCCTCGGCATCATCGTGGTCTCGCTGATCTCCCGGATCTCGCGCACCACCGAACTGCGGGTCGAGCACATCGAGTTCGACGAGGCCGCGCGGAAGTTCATCGCCGACTCCATCGAGCACGACGGCCAGCTCAACATCATCGCCAACAAGCGCCAGGGCGGGGACGACGCCGAGTACTCGGCCAAGGAACGCGAGCAGCGCGGCCTCAACCCGCTGCCCGGCGCCGCCGACGTGATCTTCCTGGAGATCGACGTGGTCGATCCATCCGACTTCAGCGAGGTGCTCAGGGTCCGCGGCGTGGACATCGACGGCCACCGGGTGATGCGGGTGGAAAGTCCGGCCGCGCCGAACGCGATCGCGGCCATCCTGCTGGCCCTGCGCGATGCCACCGGGGAACGCCCGCACTGCCACTTCGAGTGGAGCGAGGGCAGCCCGCTCGGCCACCTGTTCCGCTACCTGATCCTCGGCCAGGGCGACACCCCGCCGGTGGTGCGCGAGATCCTGCGCACCGCGGAGGAGGACCCGGCCCGCCGGCCGGTCATCCACGTGGGCGGTTGATGCCAAACCGGGTACAGCGCGGAGCAGCGCACCTAGACTCCCCCTTCTCCAGGTCGTCACGGTGGGTGGCGACCCAGGAACGGGGAGTAAGCCGGTGGCAACTCCGTCCTTTCGTGGCCTGCACGCGCTGCTGACCCAGGTCGCCCGGCTGCTGGACCGCCCGCGCTGGCGGTTCCGCCGCAGGTCAGGGGAGATCCGGGGCGACCGGCCGACCCCGTTCCTGTGCCTGCTGCGCGGCAGCGCGGACTGGAACACCCAGACCGGCCTGGAGACCTGGCTGCACGCCGCCGGACCGCCCAGGGTGCGGCACGCCCGGATCGACGTGGCCGCCACCGAGGCCAGGGTGCGGGCCAGGGTCGAGCGCGCCGCCGAGGATCGCGAACCGCCGCTGTTGCCGCTGCTGGACGAGCTGTGGCACCTGCTGGAGGCGGACCGCTTCGGCGCCAGGCTGAGCCGGTTCCGGCACTACGGCCTGGCCGACTGGCTCACCTGCCACCAGCCGGCCGCCGGTCGCGGCAGCCGCGCGCGGGTGCTGGAGTCCCTGCATGACTGGTACGGCGCCACCGGCCGCCCGCACGCCCAGCAGCAGCCCGGCCCCGGCGACGCCGTGCCGTGGTGGTTGCAGGCGCTGACCTTCCTGCTGGTGGCCTGGCACCGGCCGGTCCGGTTCCGGCTGTGGAGCCACGGCGTGTGGCCCTTCGGCGCGGTGCCGCGCTGGCTGATGAAGCAGCCGTTCATGGTGCCCGGCCACTCCACCAGCTTCGCCGGGTTCGCCGAACGCCTCACCCCCGGCCGCCGGGACGAGGAGAACCTGGACCAGCTCAAGAAGCTGCTGGTGCACGCCTTCCTGGAGGACCTGCGCCGGGCCTACCGGCCGCTGCGGCTGCGGCCCCGGCGCTGGCGGCGCACCGCGTACGTGGTGCTGCTGCTGGAGGGGATCACCGAGGACAACGGCGGCTGGGAGCTGCTGCGGCTGATCAACGACGTGCGCAACGAGTCCACCGCGCACGATCCGCTGTTCGTGGTGGCCACCGCCGACGCCAAACCCGCCGGGTTTCCGGACGGGACCAGGCCCGCGCCGGTCAGCCGGGCCAAGGTGGAGGTGGACCGCTGGTACCACGAGCTGCCCCGGCGCAGGCAGTCCCTGCGCGAGGACGCCCGGTTCGTCTTCCTGCGGCTGCCCGGCGCGGACGAACCACTGCTGGAGGCCGACGAATCCGCCTGGCACGAACAGGTCGTCCGGCCACGCAAACCCCCGCTGGCCGCGCGGCGGCTGGTCATCGCGGCCGCGCTGACCGTGCTGCTGGTCGCGGCGAGCCTGCTGGGCGCGGAGTCGCTGCTGGTGCGCTGGCAGGGCGACTGCCTGCCGGTGACCGCCTCGACCGGGGTGGCGGTGCGCTGGCTGCCCGCGGAGGCGACCTGCGTTGGCTACAGCGATTCCGCCGCCCAGGTCTTCGGCCGGGACGACCGGCTGCTGGCCGCGCAACGTGCCCTGTTCGAGCAGAACGAGCTGGCCAAGAGCCTGCACGCGGAGAACCCGCGGCGGCCGCTGGTCTCCCTGGTCTACTTCGCCGACCTGACCCACCCCGGCGCGGAGGCCGGCACCGACGCCTCCACCTCCGAGGAGCTGGAGGGGCTGCTCATCCGGCAGCGCCAGCACAACCACAAGGACCAGGTCAAACCGTTGCTGCGGATCGTGGTGGCCAACGGCGGGGACAAGATGACCGCGGCCCGCACCGTGGTGGACGAGCTGCTGGCCGAACTGCTGCGGGCGGATCAGACCGTGCTCGGCGTGGTCGGCATGGGCCTGACCGTGCCGGCCACCGAGAGCGCCATCGGCGCGATCGGCAACCTCGGCGTGCCGGTGGTGGCCACCACGCTGACCGGGGACGCGCTGCCGGACCGCTCGCCGCTGTACTTCCAGATCGTGCCCGGCAACCAGGTGGAGGCCGAGCTGATCGCGGAGTACGCGCGCTGGGCGGGCAAGCCGGTGACCATCTACCACCCGAGGCTTTCCGACAACTACCTGGAAAGCCTGGTCACGCTGACCGCCAAGGCACTGGGCCCGGACCGCGGCGCGCAACGGCCGTGGGAGCGGCGGGTCGGCGAGGTCCGGATCGAGTGCGGGCAGGACCGGATCGCCTTCTTCGTGGGCCGGGAGTACGACTTCCCGGAGTTCCTGCGCGAGGTGGTCGAGCAGTGCGATCTCAACCGCCCCACCGTGATCGGCGCGGACAGCGTGGCCAGGTTCGTCTCCCAGGCCGAGCTGCGCCGGCGGGATGAGTTCAACCAGGTCGCGGTGTCCTATGTGTCGATGGGGACCCGGATCGTGCTGGCCGGGCGGTCCTGCCGCAACGGTGGCGCGCCCGAATCGCTGGTGGCGGGGGTGGCCAGCGGCGGGCCGGAGGCGACCCAGCCGCTGAACACCTTCTGCGCCGGTTACCGCACCTTCCGCAACCTGACCCAGGGCGGTCCGGGTGCGGAGGCGGTGGCCGCCTTCGCCAGGGAAGCGACCAAGGGCGAGCACCTGCCCTGGCCAGGTGAACGCATCGGCCTGGCCTATGACGCGGCCGGTCTGTTCCTGGCCGCGGTGGAACGCAACCAGATCCGCGACCGGGTGCCCGATCCACGTGGTGGCCGCTCGGCCGAGGCCGCCGACCACCTGCCGCACCGCGGTGCCATCGCCCAGGAACTCACCCAGCTCGGCGATTTCCAGGGCGCCTCGGGCCGGGTGAACTTCCACGAGTCCCGCACCGGCACCACCCGCCCGGCCGCCATCCTCACCGTGGGCAACGTGCACAACCTGGACGAGGTGCCGCGCTGCCAGTTCATCGTCAAGGTGCCGGTCGGCGGGCACGGGCCGCGGCCGTGGGGCTCGCCGAACTGCTGATCAGCAGCAGGGCCTGCGCACCGGGCAGGCGCCCGAGACCAGCCGCCGCCAGCGTTGCTCCCACTCCGCCAGGTTCCCGCCGCAGACCCGGACGTAGGCCAGGGTCAGGCTGCGGGTGGGCAGTCTGCGGCCGCCCGCGGCCTCGGACAGGCTGGCCGCGGAGTAGTGCGCCCGGGTGGCCATGGCCCGGTAACTCGGCCCGCCCGCCTTCTCGCGCAGTCGTCGCAGGTCGGTGGCGAAACGAAGCAGGTCGCTGTCGCCCGGATCAAGTGGTCGTTCCCGTCGTGGCATTGCCTCAACCCCCAGTCTTGGCGGCGCCGTGGTGCGGATTGTGCTGGTCAGCCTCCAGCCCTCGGTGACAGAGCACCCGCGGCGGGTCCGGCATGGGCCAGGATGGGCGCCATGGGGATGAACCGCCGCGGTATCGCGGTGCTGGTGACCGGGCTGGTGCTGGGCATGGCGATCATCGTTCCGGCAGCGGCAGTACCGGCGCTAACCGTTGCCAATACGGTCGCGCTCCTCGCAGGTCAGGGCGCCGACGACATCAACAGGACCAGGGAACGCTTCGCGGTGCACGCCACTGATCTGGGCATCATGTGGCGGGACGGCCGGGGCCGGACCGCGATCATGTTCGGCGACACCTACGGCGCGGGCTGGGGTGGTCACGGGGCCGGGCCGGAGACCGCGGACTGGCGGTTCAACGTGCTGGCCCACTCCACCGACTCCAACCTGGCCGACGGCCTGAACATCGATTCGATGATCACCGACCGGCCTGGGCACGCCGCGGAGCTGCTGCACCGCGATCCGGCGGTCTCGGAGATCACCGTCATCCCGACCGCCGGGGTGGCCACGGGCACCAGGGACGTCGTGCACTACATGTCGATCAGGAGCTGGGGGCCGTGGACCACGAACTACGCCGGGCTCGCCTACTCCGAGGACGGCGGCCGCACCTGGGTCAAGGATCCGGCGCTGCGCTGGCCGAACTCCGGTGGCGGGGCCCGGTTCCAGCTCGGCGCGTTCGCCAAGCACGGCGGCCATGTCTACCTGTTCGGCACGCCGAATGGCCGTTTCGGCGCCGCGCATCTGGCCAGGGTGCCGGAGCACCGGGTGCTGGACCTGGGTGTCTATGAGTACTGGACAGCCGACGGCTGGCGGCTCGGCGGCCTGGACCGGGCGATCCCGGTCTTCGGCGGCCAGGTCGGCGAGTTGTCGGTGCAGTACAACACGGTGCTGCGGCGCTGGGTGGCGCTGACCCTCGACGAGAGCCGGGCCGCGATCGTGCTGCGCACCGCGCCCGCCCCGACCGGACCGTGGACCGGCGGCCGGGTGGTGGTGCGCGGCACCGATTTCCCGGCGCTCTACGGCGCGTTCCTGCACCCGGACAGCGCCGACAGCAACGAGGTTTTCTTCGTCATGTCGCAGTGGGGTCCCTACCACTCCAAGCTCATGCGGCTGCGCCTGGACCAGGCGTTGCCGGCGCCGAACCTGTTGTCCGACGGCGGTTTCGAGGACCGTCCGGCCGGTGCGGGCGCCGGTCCGTGGACGATCACCGGCAAGGGCGGCATCGACTACGGCGCCGGTCTGGCGCGTACCGGGGCGAACAACGCCTGGGTGCGGGAGACCAGCGGTTGGCACGCGGTGTCGCAGCGGCTCGCGGTGCGGCCGGGACAGCGCTACCGACTGTCCGGTTGGGTGCGGAGTTCGGCGAGCACCACCGACGGCTACTTCGGCGTGCGGCGGGACGCCGGTGTGCTGGCCGAGCGCAAGTTCGGCCAGCTCGGCGACTACACCCGGCTGGAGGTCGATTTCCTCGCCGACAGCAGTGAGATCGAGGTCTTCGGCGGAGTCTGGGCCCTGGACGGCAAGGACACCTGGGTGCAGCTCGACGACGTGTCGCTGGACCCGCTCTAGCCGCGCAGGTCCGCGATGATCCCGGCCAGTTTGCGGTGCGCCACAACCGAGCCGGGGTGGTCGGGGGCCAGGGTCTCCGGCGAGGGCAGCACTCCGGAGAGCCCCCACACCCGGCCGCGCGCCCAGGTCGCCGCGTCCACGCCGAGCCGCTCGCGGAACACCGCCCGGGAATCGGCGTCGAAGCAGGTCCAGGCCGGGATCAGGTCGACAGCCGGATCGCCGACGGCGAGGGTGCCGAAGTCGATCACCGCGGACAGCCTGCCGTCGGTGGCCAGGAGGTTGCCGGGGTCCGGGTCGCCGTGCACCCACACCGGCGGCCGGTCCCAGGCCGGGGCGGCCAGTCCGGCCCGCCACACCTCGGTGAGCGCGTCGGTGTCGGTCAGGCCATGCAGGGCCGCGATCCGGGATTCCAGGCGGTTGGCGACCACGGGGGAGTCGCGCGGATCGGCCAGGTCCACGCCGCGGAAACCGTTGCTCCACTCCGGTGGCGGGCCATCGGTGGTCTCGATCGCTTGCAGGGCAAGAAGGAACTCGGCCAGGTCGAGGGCCGCCAGGCGCAGGTCGAGCGGGACCTGGTCGGCGCGGTCGCCGTCGAGCCAGCGGTAGACCGACCACGGATACGGGTAGGCCGCGCTGGGTTCGCCCTGCGCCAGGGGGATCGGCACCGGCAGTGGCAGTCGTGGCGCGAGCACCGGCAGCCAGCGTTGTTCGCGGTGCACCTGGCCGATCCAGCGCTCGAACCGGGGCAGCCGCACCGACATGTCCGCGCCCAGCCGCAGCGTCGCGTTGTCCACCCCCGGTTTGGCCACCCGGGTCACCGGCAGGTCCGCCCAGTGCGGGAACTGCGCCGCGACCAGCTCGCGCACCAGCGTTTCGTCGATATCCATTGGGCTGATCACACCGGGAAGACCGGGTGGGCGTCCAGCGAGTTTTCCGGCGGCGTGGGTAAACATACCCAGCGGAATTGGGAATTCCTGGACGTGTTGGCGCCCCGGTGACACTCGGCAAGCTGTGGCGGCAGGACGAACCAAGGAGAGAACATGCGCAATCGCAGAACAGCCGCCGCCGCTCTGGCCACCGGAATGCTGATGACCACCATGGGACTGCTGTCCGCTGGCACCGCGAACGCGGCCGGTGACTACGAGAACGTGCAGCTCGTGCCCAGGCACGCGCCCACCATGTGCATGGAGGTCGTGGACGCCAGCACCCAGCACGCCGCCGATGTCCGCCTGGCCAACTGCACCGGCGGCGCGCACCAGCGGTGGGACGTCAACCACGTGGGCGGCAACGTCTACGAGATCCGGCCCCGCCACAGCGGCGACAAGTGTCTGGACGTGGCCTGGGCTGGCACCCACTCCGGGGCGAACGTGCTCCAGGCCAACTGTGAGCGCCGGACCAACCAGCGCTGGTGGCAGCGGGAGACCAGCGACGGCTACCGGGAATTCCTGCCCACCCACACCGGCGGCAAATGCCTGGACGTCAAGGACGCCGCCAAGACGCACGGCACGGACATCATCCAGTCCGGTTGCTGGGGCGGGAACAACCAGCAGTGGAAGGCCGTGGTCTGATCACGGCCTGACGATGTATTCCGCTTTCTGGGTGCAGCGGGATTTCCGCAGGAACTGTTTGTCGCAGGCCTGCAAACCGATGCCGTAGGCGCGGCCGGGATCGATGCCGGTGACGGTGAACTCGGTCCCGGCCACCTCGGTGCCGACCACGTCGAAGCCGCCCTCCGACCACCAGGAGACGTTGTAGGCATCGGCGTTGCCCCAGTGCCAGCCCAGCCGGATCGTCCCTCCGATCCGGCTGGCCCGCACCAGGCACGGCCGGTCCGGCCCGACGCACACCCCCACCTCCAGGGTGCGCAGGTAGGGCCGGTCGCGCACCAGCCGGGGTGACTGGCCGGGCGCGCGCACCAGGTGCCCGCCGCTGAAGTTGACGTACTCGCTGGCGCCGTCGGCGGACTGGAGTTCGATCTGCCCGCCGAGCGGCCCGGCCGCCCCGCCACTGGCCTGCCAGGCGTCGAACAGGTCCGCCGACACGGTGACCAGGCCGAGCGCGGGTGCCCTGGTCAGCACCACCCCCCGCTCGGTCCGCACCGCCAGCTCGCCCTGGGCGGTCCGCTCGACCCCGCCGAGCGGACAGCCCACCCCGTCCCGACCGCCGCGCGTCACCCACCAGCGGTGCGCCTCCGGCTCAACCGGTCGGTTGGCACAGCCGTGCACCGCGGTGTGCTCCTGCCACACCACGAACACCAGCGAGGTCGCCGCCAGGCTCACCAGCAGCCCGGCCGAGACCAGCCGCACCGCCGGCATTCCCTTGGGCGCCTTGACCTCCAGCGGTGGGCACAGCCGCAGCACCGCGCGTGCCAGGCGGGTGTGCCGCCACGCGGAGAGCACCGCCACCGGCACCACCACCAGCACCGCCGCGCTCACCGCGAAGGCCGCGGACAACCGCTCGTACAGCGTGCCCGCGGTGGCCGCCAGCCCCAGCACGGAGAACCCGGTGACCAGCGTGGTCTTGGTCAGCCGCCACCACCACGGCGCGGCCAGCAGCTGACGCGCCCAGCGGGTGGCCACGGTCCAGACGTGTTGATCAGGGTGCGCCCGGCCCTGCCCACAGTGCCGCCCGATCGTGCGACGCAGCCGGAAACCCAGCTGCCACCAGGCGAACTGCGCGCCGACGATCTCGCTGAGGCCCGGTCTCATCTGTTTCCCCTTCGGTAGTGTCGCGCCGGAATTCTGGGGGGTGAAACAGCGTGCGTGGCTACCTCGATGCCCCGATGGGCAGGCATCCGGCCCCGATGGGGCTGGTGCTGGCCTATCGCTGGCTCGCCTTCGCCTGGATGGCGCTCATCGCCGGGGTGGGCGCTCAGTCCGTCACCCCGGTGCTGTCCGCGGTGGCGCTGCTGGTCACCCTGGGCTGGACGCTGTGGCTGACCCTGGCCGCGGTCCGGCGTTCCATCCCGGTGCTCGTGCTGGATCTGACGCTGGCGGTGGGCCTGGTACTGGCGGGCGGGCTGATCCACCCGCATGGGCACGTGCTGACCAACCATCCCTCGATCACCTCGGCCTACCCGATGGCCGCGGTGGCGGCCTGGGCCGCGGTGCACCACGTGGCAGGCGGTATCGGCGCGGGCCTGGTGGTGGCCGGGGTGCTGCCGTTGTCCTATGCCCTCAACGGCGCCCCGCTGCTCGAACTGTCCTTTGTGGAGGTTCTGGAGCTGACCGGCACCGCGCTGGCGCACGTGCTGCTCGGGGCCAGCGTCGGCCTGGCCGCCCGCCAGTTCACCCGGCTCGCCGAGCACGCCGCCCGCGCCGGTGACCAGGCCGCCCGGCTGGCCGAGCGGGAGCGGCTGGCCGCCCGCATCCACGACGAGGTGCTGCAGCAACTCGCCGCCATCCACCGCGGTGGCGCGGACCTGGCCGCGGCCGGACCGGTGGCCGCCGGGGACCTGCGGCCGCTGCTGGCCGAGATCCGCAGGCAGGAGCGCAACCTGCGCAATCTGGTGGTGCCGCAACCGGATCCGGTGGTCGAGGGCGAGGTCTCGCTGACCGCCGCGCTGGAACGACTGGCCGCCGAACACCGGGAACTCGACCTGCAGGTGGTGACCGCCGGGCCGGTGCCGGTGGCCGAGGCGGTGGCCGCCGAACTGCTCGCCGCGGTGCGCGAGGCGCTGAGCAACGTGGTCAAGCACGCGCGGGCCCGCCGGGTCTGGCTCAGTGTGCTGGAGGAGGCGGGTGCGGTGACGGTGGTGGTGCGGGACAACGGGATCGGCTTCGACTTCGACGAGGACTCGTTGCGTGCCAACGGCAGGCTCGGCCTGCTGCTGAGTGTGCGGGCCCGGCTGAACCGGCTCGGCGGGGTGGCCCGTATCCACGGCAGGCCGGGCCGGGGCACCGAGGTCGAGCTGAGCCTGCCGCCGGAGCGGAGGTCGGCGTGAGCGTGCTGGTGGTGGACGACCACCCGGTGACCAGGGAGGGTGTGCGGGCCGGACTGGCCAGGGCCGGGCACACGGTGCTGGAGGCCGGGGACCTGGCCGCGGCCAGGGACGCCGTGCGCGCGCACCGGCCCTCGGTGGTGTTGCTGGACCTGCACCTGGGCGGTGACGACGGCGTCGACCTGGTCGGCGAACTGCGTGCGGACCGCCCGGACACCCGGATCCTGGTGCTCTCCCAGGCCCCGCTGTCCGAGGTGCTGCGCGCGATCCGGGCCGGAGCGCACGGCTACGTGGCCAAGTCCGCGCCCTCGGCCGAACTCGCCGCCGCGGTCATCGCGGTGTGCTCCGGTCCGGTGTTCCCGGCCGAGCTGGCCGCCGCGATCGTGGCCGAGGCCGACCGGCCCCGGCTCACCGCGCGCGAGCTGGATGTGTTGCGCTGCCTGGCCAAGAGCTACGACAACCGGGAGATCGCCGAGGAACTGGGCATCGCGTTGCGCACCGTGCACCGGCACCTGGACGCGGTCAGGGACAAGCTCGGCACCCGCCGCCGCTCCCAGCTGATCCGGCTGGCGGGGCAGTGGCTCCAGGGCCAGCGCGGCTGAGCCGTCAGGACTCCCGGAACCGGGTCGAGCGGTCCTCCTGGGCCATCCGCCGCAGCAGCGAGACCAGCACATCGCCCAGCAGCGTGATCACCACCGCGGACTCCAGCACCTCGTCCTGGCTGCCCCGCTGCTCCAGGAAACCCACGTCCAGCGCGGCGAGCTGCCCGGCCAGTGCGGCGTAGTCGTCCAGTCTGGTCAGCAGTTCGGTGTGGCCCAGCTCGGTCAGCGTGCCGAGCAGTCCGGCCAGTGCGGTCAGGGACGGGTTCTCCTCGCTGACCTGCCAGCCCAGCCGCCCGAGCAGCTCGTGCACCGGTTCGGTCGCGGGTTCGGCGTCGCCGGGCCGTTCGGTGATCGCGTAGTGCACCTGGCCGAGTGACTTGAACAGGTCCTTCTCCGGCTCGTCCACCGCTTCGAGGACCTGTTTCGCGGTGGCGATCGGCAGTCGCCCGAGATCGACCAGCGCGCGCACCAGGCGTAGTCGCCGCAGGTGTTCCTCGGCGTAGTGCACCTGGTTGTAGCCGGCCCGTTCGCCGTAGGGCAGCAGGCCCTCGCGTTGGTAGTACTTGATCGTCGGGACCGGGATCCCGGTGAGCTTGCTCAGGTCCCCGATGCGCACGGCAGCCTCCTTGATACTTTGGCTATCGATAGCTAGTGTATCGATAGCGCGCGGTCAGAGAGACAGTAGTTCTCGCCTGGAGGTCTGAGATGTTCCGCCCTGCCTTACTCCCGATCCGGCACTGGCACCGACCGTTGCTCATCGCCACCGCGTTGATGGCGCTGGCCACCGTGGTGTCGCTGGCCGGCCTGGCACTGGACGACCGGATGCTGCGCGGTGAGCCGATCTGGGGCAAACCGCTCAAGTTCTCGGTGTCCCTGCTGGTCTACCTGCCCACCTGGGCCTGGATGCTGTCCCTGCAACAGAAACGCCGCCGCTGGACCTGGTGGACGGCCACCGCCATCGCGGTGCTGACCACCCTGGAAGTGGTGATCATCGTCTTCCAGGTGGTGCGCGGTCAGGGCAGCCACTTCAACAACGGCACCCCGTTCGACGCCTTCCTGTTCCAGACCATGGGCGCCATGATCACGGTGGCCTGGCTGCTGAACATGGCCCAGGGCATCGCGCTGCTCAAGGACCGGCTGCCGGACCGGCCGATGGCCTGGGCGATCCGCGGCGGCATCGTGCTCGGCTCGGTCGGCATCGGCCTGGCCTTCCTGATGACCGGTCCCACCGCGGACCAGCTCCAGGTGCTGCAACAGGGGCTGCATCAGCCCACCGTCGGCGCGCACAGCGTCGGCGTGCCCGACGGTGGGCCGGGGATGCCGCTGACCGGGTGGAGCCTGACCGGCGGTGACCTGCGCATCCCGCATTTCATCGGCATCCACGCCATGCAGGCCCTGCCGCTGCTCGCGCTGGGGCTGGGCATCGCCGCCCGGCGGCGGCCGCGGCTGGCCGATCCGCTGACCCGCTCGCGGCTGGTGTGGCTGGGCACCGGGACCTACGCGGGGATCATCGCGCTGGTGACCTGGCAGGCGTTGCGCGGGCAGTCCATCGCCGCGCCGGACGCCCTGACGCTGGCCGCGCTGGGGGTGCTGGTGGCCGGGACCGCGGTGCTGGCCGGGGTGATCCTGCGCCGGGCGCCCGCCGCACTGCCGGAACCCGAGCTGATCACCACCCGCTGACGAGCCGCCGCCCCCGCCGTCACGTAGGCGGCGGGGGTCAGGTGATGATCCCGGCCCGCAGCGCCAGGGTGACCAGCAGCGCGCGGTCGCCGGAGCCCAGCCTGCGGCCGATCCGCCACAGATGGGTGTCCACGGTGCGCGCGGACAGGCCGAGTTCGCCGCCGATGTCCTTGTTGGACCGGCCGTCGGCGACCAGCCGCAGCACGTCGATCTCCCGGTTGCTCAGCTCCCACACCGGATCCGGCACCGCCACCTCGCGGCCGGGCCGCAGCAGGTAACCCTGGGCGCCCGCCTGGAAGGCCGCGGCCACCGCCAGTGGTTCCTCCGGCGAGACCACCACCAGCACCTGCGGCCAGCCACGGGATTTCAGCTCGCGGACCAGGCGGATGCCCTCGGTGTCCGGCGGGACCAGGTCGACCACGGCCAGCGCGCACGGCCCGGCCAGTGCGGCGAACTCCAGTGCGGCCGCGGCCGAGGTGGCCTGGTGCACCTGGCCGATCCGCAGGTCGTGCAGTCGTGGCGTCATGGTCCGGCGCATCAGGGTCTCGCCCACCAGCAACACGGTCCCGCCCGCCGCGTTCCGATGCGGTGTCGGCGCGGCTCGGTCGCCCCCCAGCGTGTTCATCTCGGCCGATCTCCTTTCGCGAGACAGGACCGGCTGGTCATCTCGATACCGGAGAGCGACACGCTGTGTACGCGGTTTGCTCGACACTCACTCCAAAGAACGGGTCGCTACCGGGTTACCCAGGTGAGTTCTGGGTGCGGTAGGTGAGGCTGACCTCGGTGGCGGCGCGTTCGGCCACCACCACGGTGCCGTCGCCGACCATCACCGCCCGGTCGTCGACCAGTGGGGCGCCCGCCTCGTCCCGGCTCAGCCTGCGGCTCAGCAGCGCGGGCGAACCGACCGGTCGGTCGAGCAGCGCGGCCTCGCGTTCGGTCAGCGCGACCGCCTGCAGTCGTTCCTCGGCACTGGTCACCGGGCGGCCCAGGCGTTCGCCGAGCAGCCGGTACAGCGAGTGGTGGCGCAGTTCGGCCACGTCCAGCAGCCCGCCCAACCGTTCGGTCAGGAAAGAGGTCTGAAGCAGCAGCGGCACCACCGGCGCGCCGGGTTCGGGGCTGGCGCTGCGCAGGCGGTCCACGGCCAGCACCCGGGTGCCGGGGGACAGGCCGAGCCGGGCGGCCACCTCCTCGGGTGCGCTGACCAGGTCGGCGGAGAGGACCTCGGTGCGCAGTTCAAGGCCCTGGCCGGTGAGTTCCTCGGACAGGCTGCGCAGCCCGCTCAGGTGGTAGGCGAACCCGGGCTGCCGGACGAAGGTGCCGGTGCCGGGGCGGGCCTCGACCAGGCCGTCGTCCTGGAGTGCGCGCAGGGCCTGGCGCACGGTCATCAGGGTGACGCCGAAGCGGTCGGCGAGCTGACGCTGCGGGGGTAGCGCGGCCCCCGGCTGGTGGGTTCCGTCGCTGATCTCGGCGGCCAGCGCACGGTAGATGGCCAGGTATTTCGGCACCCGCTGGTCGTAGCCGGTGGTCTGCTCGGTCACCGGGGGAGTGTAATCCACGGACTAGAGTGCTAGAGTTCTAGAACTGTGAGGACTGACAAGCTGATGGGGCAGCCCGACGCCACCGGTCGCTTCGGCGATTTCGGCGGCCGGTTCCTGCCGGAAGCACTGGTCCCGGCCTGCCGGGAGGTCGAGGAGGCTTTCCTCGACGCGTGGCACGACCCGGCCTTCGTCGCCGAGTACCACCGCCTGCTGGCCACCTACGTGGGCAGGCCGACGCCGCTGACCGAATGCGTGCGACTGGGGGAGCGCCTGGGTATCCGGCTGCTGCTCAAGCGGGAGGACCTCGCGCACACCGGCTCCCACAAGATCAACAACGTGCTGGGTCAGGCCCTGCTGGCCAAGCGGATGGGCCGCACCAAGCTGATCGCGGAGACCGGCGCCGGCCAGCACGGCGTGGCCACCGCGACCGCCGCCGCCCTGCTCGGCCTGGATTGCACCGTCCACATGGGACACACCGACATGCGGCGGCAGGAGCTGAACGTCTTCCGGATGGAGTTGCTCGGCGCCGAGGTGGTCCCGGCCGGGGTGCCAGGGACGGCGGGCACGCTGAAGGAGGCCACCAACGCCGCGCTGCGCGCCTGGGTCAGCGAGACCAGGACCGCGCACTACTGCCTGGGTTCGGTACTCGGCCCACACCCGTACCCCTACCTGGTGCGCGAACTGCAACGGGTGATCGGCGACGAGGCTCGCGCCCAGGCCGCTGAACTACTGCCGACCGGCATCCCCGACGTCGTGGTGGCCTGCGTGGGCGGCGGCTCCAACGCGGCAGGCACCTTCGCCGGCTTCGTGGACACCCCCGCCGAACTCATCGGCGTTGAGGCCGCGGGCGGCGCCGCGGTCAGCACCGGCACCCCCGGCATCCTGCACGGCTTCCGCTCGCACTTCCTCCAGGAGGGCGTGCAGATCGCCGAGGCACACTCGATCTCCGCCGGCCTGGACTACCCCGGCATCGGCCCCGAGCACATGCACCTGGCCGCCACCGGCCGCGTCCGCTACCCCACGGTCACCGACGACGAGGCCCTGTCCGCCGTCCGGGCCCTGGCCGTGACCGAAGGCATCCTGCCCGCCCTGGAATCCGCACACGCCCTGGCCTGGATCCTGCGCGCGGCAGGGACTCCCGAGCTGCCCACCGGAACCACCGTGCTGCTGACCCTGTCCGGTCGCGGCGACAAGGACGTCCACCAGATCCGGGAGACCCTGGCATGCTGACCCTGCCCCGCGACCACAAACTGCTGATCCCCTACCTGATGGGCGGCCAGTCCGCGGACTGGCTGGACGTGGCCAAGGCCATGGCCGAGGCAGGCGCCGACGCCCTGGAGATCGGCCTCCCGTTCTCCGACCCCATGGTCGACGGCCCGGTCGTCCAACGCGCCGCCGCCACGGCCCTGTCTCGCGGTGCCACCCCGGAAACAGTCCTCAAAGAACTGTCCACAGTGGATATCGGTGTGCCGCTGATCGCCATGACCTACGCCAATGTCGCCCTGGGCATCCCGGACTTCCCGGCCCGTCTGGTCGAGGCCGGGATCAGCGGCGTGATCGTCTCAGACCTGCCACTGGAGGAGAGTGCGGAGTTCCGCGCCGCGGCCGACCGGGCCGGAGTCAGCATGGTGCTGCTCGGCGCCCCCGACTGCGCCGACGACCGCCTGGCCCGGATCTGCGCCGCCAGCAAGGGATTCGTCTACTCCATGACCGCCATGCGCACCACCGGCGAACAAGCCCAACTGACCACCGCCGCCAAGGACACCGTCACCCGGCTCCGCAGACACGCCACCATCCCGGTGATCGCCGGATTCGGCATCAGCACCCCGGAGCTGGCCACCGAGATCTGCACCGAGGCCGACGGCGTGGTGGTCGGCTCAGCCCTGGTCCGGGAACTCCTCGACGGCGGCGACGCGGCGACGGTGGCCGAACGGGTACGCGGCTTCCGGACGGCCCTGGACCGGGTGGCCTGAAACCCGCGTCTCTACCGACCGTTCGGTAGAAGTGCGTGGCTGATTGGGTGCCTGCGTCTCTGCCAACTGTTCGGTAGGCACACGAGGTCGATCGAAGGCCCGCGCCCTGACCGACCGTTCGGTAGAGGTGCGAGGTCGATCGGGTGCCCGTGTCTCTGCCAACCGTTCGGTAGAGACGCGAGTCTGGTCAAAGGCCCGCGCCCCTACTGACCATTCGGTAGGGACGCGAGGTCAGCCGGGCGCCCGCGTCCTGACCGACCGTTCGGTAAGGACGCGGGCGGTGCCGCCAGGCCAGGCCGAGCCGGAGTCTCCGAACGGGTGACCCACCACCGGAACGCCCCAACCCGGCCCACCCCACCTCCCAGGGTGCCCTGACTCGACCGCGACCGCAGGGAAGCCAGGCATGGCCCGGCACACCGCAACGGGTTTCGCGCTCGCGGGCGCCGGAGTGGTACCCGGCCTCCTGCTGGCCACCCTCGACGGCACGCTCTGGCACGGCCCGGACCCGGACACCGCGCAGAAGCTCAGCGCCACCCTGGGCGAGCCCGGCGGCGGCAAGTCCACCCTGGCCCTGTTGTAGCTGACCGCCAAGCGCCGGCGTCCGGTGCTTGACCACCTGCGCACCGAACCCGCCGGTGTGCTGGCCACCGTGCTGGCAACCCCGCTGATGCCGCCCCTGGCCCGCGCCCGCTACGCCGCCCCCGGCACCGACCCGGTCTACCTGCTGCGACTCCCGGACCGCCCCGCGATCCAGCACCATCTGCTCGACGCCCTCATCCCCACCCTGTACCGGGATGACGGCCACCACCCGGACGACGTCGAGCATCGGATGATCTTCCTGGCGGGTGACCAGGAGCGGTGGCGATCGTCGGCATCGCCTGACGGGAACTGCGTTTCGCCCTGCCCGGCGTTCGCCGCCCACTGCTGAGGCTGGTGCATCCGCGGGTCGCCCTCAGCCCGGCCATCGGTCTGGTGCTAGCCGGTCGACCAGTTCCGCCACGCGCTCTCGCAGCTCAGACCAGCCGAGCCCGGACGGCTACGCTCGATCCGTGCACCTGCTGATCGTGGATGACGAGGAGGCCGTGCGGGACTCGCTGTCCCGGACGCTGCGGTTCGAGGGCTACACCGTCTCCCTGGCCGCCGACGGCGCCGAGGCGCTGGCCCGGATCCGGGCGGAGAAGTTCGACGGCGTGATCCTCGACGTGATGATGCCGGTGCGCAACGGCCTGGACAGCTGCCGCGATCTCCGCGCCGAGGGCAACTTCGTGCCGGTGCTGATGCTCACCGCCCGCGACGAGGTCGCCGACCGGGTGGCCGGGCTGGACGCGGGCGCCGACGACTACCTGGTCAAACCCTTCGCCCTGCAGGAACTGCTGGCCCGAGTGCGGGCCATGCTGCGGCGGGCGGGGCAGGGAGCGGCCGAGCCGGACGCCGCGCCGCCGCCGAGTGCGGGGGAGTCGCTGGTCTTCGCCGACCTGGTGCTGCACCCGGGCACCCGCGAGGTCAACCGGGCCGGGCGGCAACTGCGGCTGACCAGGACCGAGTTCGCCATCCTGGAGACCTTCCTGCGGCACCCTCGGCTGGTGCTCACCCGGACCCTGGTCTTCGAGCAGGTCTGGGGCTACGACTTCGGTTCGGCCTCCAACGGCCTGGACGTCTACGTCGGCTACCTGCGGCGCAAACTCGAAGCCCAGGGCGAACCCCGCCTGCTGCACACCGTGCGCGGGGTCGGCTACGTGCTGCGCGAGGAACCGCTGTGAGCACCTGGTGGGCCCGGCTGCGGGCGGCCCGCTGGCGCGAGCTGTCCCTGCGCGGACGGTTGATCGTGCTGGTCGCCGGGGCGGTCGCGGTGGCGGTGGCCGCGGTGTCACTGGGCTCCTGGCTGCTGGTGCGGGCCAAGCTGGAGCAGAACTTCGACAACCAGCTGCGCTCCTACAGTCAGCTCGCCGGAGACCGGGCCACCCCGAAGGACGCCCTGGACGCGCTGCACGACGTGGACCGGCCCGAGGGCGACAGCGACGGCAGGCGGCCCCGGCCGGACCGGACCGGGGACATCTTCGTGCAGTTCCTGGACCCGGGCGGCACGCCGGTGCGCTTCGCAGGCCGGGAGGAGGCGGTGCCGGTCAGCGTGGGTGCGGCCAAGGTCGCCGACCGCTCGAGCGCGGAGTTCAGCGAGGACCGGGTGCTGGACAACGACCTCTACCGGGTGTGGACCGCGCCCCGGCCCGACGGCGGCGCGGTGCAGGTCGGCAAGGAGATCCAGGGTTTGCGGGAAACCCTGGGTGTGCTGGGGTTCTGGCACATCCTGGTCTGCCTGGCCGGGGTGGCGGTGGCGGCCGGGGTCGGGCTGATCGTGGCCCGCACCGCGTTGCGGCCGGTGGACGCGCTCACCGCGGGCGCCGAGCGGGTGGCCCGCACCCAGGACCTGGACCAGGGCATCTCCGTGCAGGGCACCGGTGAGATCGCCCGGCTGGCCGAGGCGTTCAACGCGATGCTGGCCGCGCTGGCGGTCTCCAGGGACGCCCAGCGCCGCCTGGTCGAGGACGCCGGGCACGAGCTGCGCACCCCGCTGACCAGCCTGCGCAACAACATCGAACTGCTCGCGCACGCCACCCGGCAGACCGATCCGGCCAGGGTGCTGCCCGCCGAGGACCGGGACCGGCTGCTCACCGACCTGGAGGTACAGGCAGGCGAGCTGACCTCGCTGGTCAGCGAACTGGTCGAACTGGCCAAGACCGACCGCTCCACCGAACCAGCGCAGCGGGTGGACCTGGCCGAGGTGGTGGCCGCCGCGGTGGAACGGGTCCGCCCGCGCGCCCCCAACCTGCTCTTCCACACCGACCTGCGCTCCGCGGAGATCATCGGCAGGCCGCGCTCGCTGCAACGGGCGGTGCTGAACCTGCTGGACAACGCGGCCAAGTGGAGTCCACTGGGCGGCACCGTCACGGTCACCCTGGAGACCGGCGATGGCCAGGTGCGGATCGTGGTCGACGACGAGGGCCCCGGCATCCCCGAGGCCGACCTGCCGCACGTCTTCCAGCGCTTCTACCGGGCCGACACCGCCCGTGCGCTGCCCGGTTCCGGTCTCGGCCTGGCCATCGTGGACCAGATCGCCACCCTGCACGGCGGCCGCGCCACCGCAGGCCGGAACGCCGTGGGCGGGGCCAGGGTCTCGCTCACCCTGCCCACGCCCGCCACGGACTCTTAACCAAACCCCGGGTGATCTCTCATCGTCCCTTCATGATCGCCGCGAACCCTCACGTAGGTGACCACCACCAGCAGGACGATCACCCGGCCGGGCACCGCCCCGGTCGCGTTCACGCTGCTCGGCCTGGCCACCCTGCTGGTCGGTTACCTCGGCTTCGCCTACACCGTCGAGGTCGATCCGCTGTGGGACCCGGTCAGTGACTACACCTTCCACTCCACCGCGTTGTTCCTCATCGCCCAGCTCTGCATCCTCGTCGGCGGCGGGCTGATCCTGACCCGGCTGCCGGTGGACCGGCCCGCGGGCATCTTCCTCGGGCTGTGGGCGGGCGGACTGGCCTCGGTGGCGGTGTTCCCCGGCAACGTGAGCAGCACGGTGTCCACTGTGTCCGGTGAGATCCACCGCTTCGGCGGCGCGGTGTTCATGACCTGCCTGCCGGTGGCCGCGCTGCGGATCGCGCACGTGCTCGCCACCGCGGGCCGCCAGGTGCTCTCGCTGCGCCGGGTGCGCTGGGCCGCGGTGGCCACCCTGCTCACCGCCGCCGCCTTCGGCCTGGCCCAGGTGATCCCGGCGCTGCCGCAGGGCGCGCTGCAGCGGGTCGCGCTGATCGCGCACGGACTGCTGCTGGTCTCCTTGGCCCCATTGATGCGGAGCGCCACCCGGTGAGCATGATCCCCCTAGCGGTTCTCCTCGCACTGCTGGCCGCCTGCCTGTTCGCCGCCGCGGTGTCCTTGCAGCACTCCGCGGTGCGCGGCCACGACGCCGGCGGCGAACTCACCCTGCGCGGCCTGGCCGGGACGGTCCGCTCGCGCGGCTGGCTCACCGGCACCGGCTTCGCCATCCTCGGCAGCGGCCTGCACGTGCTCGCGCTTGCCTTGGCGCCCATGGTGATCGTGCAGCCGCTCGGCGTGCTGAGCCTGGTGCTGACCGTGGTCTTCACCGCCCGCGCCCGGCGGCAGCCCATCGCGCCACCGGTGCGGCTGGCCGTGTTCGCGGTCTGCGGCGGGGTGTTCGGCTTCGTCGCACTGGCCGTCTCGCCCGCGGTGGTCACCTCGGTCGTGGTGCCCGGCGCGGTGCACCTGGCCGCACTCGGCGCGCTGCTGGTGGCCGTGGTCGGCCTGCGGGTGCGCGGCCAGGGCCGCTGCGCGGTGCTCGCCGCCTCCGCCGCCGTCCTTTTTGGACTCGGCTCGGTGCTCACCAAGTCCGCGACCGGGCAGCTCTTCACCGCCGACCCGCAGTGGGGCGGGTTGCTGTTCGCCGCGGAGGCCGGGCTGCTGCTGGCCGTCGGCGGCTGGGTGATGCACCAGGCATACGCCGCCGGACCGACCGCGGTGGTGGTCGGCGCGATCACCGTGCTGGATCCGCTGACCGCGGTCAGCACCGGCCTGCTGCTCTACGGCGAGGCCGCCTACCTCACCCCCGCCACCGCCGTCGGACAGGCCGCGCTCGCGCTGCTGGCCGTGGGCGGCGTGGTGGTGCTGGCCCGATCCGTGCCAGACCAACGAGAAGTCGCCGCACCAGAGGAGCAAGTGATGCCGGCACGCCGCACCGGGTCCGGGCTGCGGATCGTCCTGGGCGCGGACACCTTCCCGCCCGATGTCAACGGCGCGGCCAACTTCGCCGGCCGGCTGGCGCACGGCCTGGCCGGGCGCGGCCACGACGTGCACGTCATCTGCCCCTCGCCCACCGGCGAGCCGGGCACGGTGACCGACGGCGGCATCACCATCCACCACCTGCCCTCGGTGCGCACCCCGTTCCACCCCGACTTCCGGATCAGCCTGCCCTGGCAGACCCGCAAGGCCGCGGACCTGCTGGCCGGGCTGGACCCGGACGTGGTGCACGTGCAGTCGCACTTCCCGGTCGGCCGCGCCGTGCTGCGCGCGGCCACCGCCCGGCAGGTGCCCACGGTGGCCACCAACCACTTCATGCCGGAGAACCTGTTCGGCTACCTCAAGATCCCGGCCGCGCTGCGCCGCTCACTGGCCCGGCTGGGCTGGCGCGACCTGGTCCGGGTCTACCGCGAGGCCGGGATCGTCACCGCGCCCACCCCGCGCGCGGTGAACCTGTTGACCGCCAACCACTTCCCCGGCAAGCCGAGGGCGATCTCCTGCGGGATCGACATCGAGCACTACGCCGCACCGCGCGTCGCGAAGTCCACTGTGGACACATCGGTGCTGTTCGTCGGCCGCCTGGACGCGGAGAAGAACGTGCACGAGCTGATCCACGCGGTGTCCCGGATCCCCGGCCTGCGCGCCGAACTCGTCGGCGACGGCTTCTGCCGCACCCGCCTGGAAAGCCTGGCCGCCGAACTGGGCGTCACCGACCGGGTGCGCTTCCACGGCGTGGTCTCGGATGAGGACCTGGTCCAGGCCTACCGCCGCAACGACATCTTCTGCATGCCCGGCACCGCCGAACTGCAAAGCCTGGCCACCATGGAGGCCATGGCCGCCGGCCTGCCGGTGGTCGCCGCGGACGCGATGGCCCTGCCACACCTGGTCCACCCCGGCGTCAACGGCCACCTCTACCCGCCTGCCGACCTGGACGCGCTCACCGGCCACCTGGCCGAACTGGCCGCCGACCCTGACCAGCGGGCCGCCATGGGCGAGGCCAGCGAGAAGCTGATCACCCGGCACGCCCTGGAGGCCACCCTGGCCACCTTCGAGCAGGTCTACGCCGAACTGGTCCGCCCGCACGCGCCCACCCCGGTGCTCACCGGCGCGGCCTGAGCCTCACTCGCCGATCGGCGTGAGCCGGACCAGCGGGAACGGCCGGTCGGTGAGCTGCTCGTACTTCAGGATGTCCGGCCAGTACGCCACCATCCGCGGGTAGAGCCGGTCCCGCTCGGCGCTGCCGGGCCGCAACACGGTCGGCCGGACCCGCAGCGTGCGCTCGCCGACCTCGACGCCTGCCTGCCCGGCGGCCTCGAGGTTGGCCACCCACGCCGGTTCCCGCTCCGCGCCCCCGGCCGAGCCGATCAGCACCAGGTCCGCGCCGTCGGCCAGGTAGAGCAACGGGTTGATCCTGGCCTGCCCGCTGCGCCGCCCGACGTGGTGCAGCAGCAGGACGTGCACCCCGGCGAAGAACCCGCCGACCACGCCCTTGCTGGCCCGGAACTCCGCGATCACCTGCTCGTTGAACTCGCTCATCCACCCCTCCTGAACGCTGTCTAGTAATCACTGAACACCATTCAGTTGTAGGCTGCGGTGGACCGGGTGTCAAGGAGAGCTGTGAAGATCAATCTGGAGTCCATCGCGCGCACCGCGCTCGAACTGCTGGACGAGTCCGGCCTGGACGGCCTGACCATGCGCCTGGTCGCCACCAGGCTGAACGTGCACACCTCGGCGCTGTACTGGCACGTCAAGAACAAGCAGCAACTGCTGGACGTGCTGGCCAACACGATCTTCGCCACCGCCGCCGAGGGCCTGGAGGCCCCGCGCGCGGGCGTGGACTGGCAACAGTGGCTCGGCGACTGGGCCCGCAGACTGCGCCAGGCCATGCTGGCCCACCAGGACGGCGCCAAGGTCTTCGCCGGCAGCAACATCACCGAACCCGCCGTCTTCCGCGCCACCGAACTCGCCCTGCGCACCCTGCAGGACGCCGGCTTCCCGGTCCGCCAGGCCGCCCGCGGCGTCGCCGCCCTGCTGCACTACACCGTCGGCTTCACCATCGAGGAACAGTTCCACCTGGGGGCGAGTCCGGATGGGGTGCCGCAGGGAGTGGACGGGGCGCGGTTTCCGTTGACGGCGCAGGCGTATCAGGACGACAACCTGTTCGACACCGACACGGATGACTGTTTCGAGTACGGGCTGACGGTGATCCTGGCGGGGATGAACGTGACCCGCGCGAGTTAGGGAGTTCCCGTCCCCGCTTCGCGGAAGGCCCGCTCGGCCGTCACCACCAGCTCACCCAGTTCGGTGTTGAACGGCCAGGAATCCGTCACGACCCGGCCCATGCCGGGATAATGGTTCCCGGTCGGCCGGTTCGCCTCCAGGTGCGTCAGCATCTGGCGCAACATTCGCTGGAAGCCGTCGAGCTGGGACTCGCTGCCCACCGTGCCCCGGCCCGACCGCCACCGGTCCAGTTCGGCCTCGACCGCGGTCAGCGCGGCCCGCACCGCGGTGACCGCCGACTCCGGATGACCGGTCACGACACCTCCCTGGCGGTTTTCGAGGACGCGGTCGCACCCCAAGTGGATCCTAGGTCGCCCGAGGCCCCGGCTTCCCCCGATCCGCGAACAACCGCGCCAACGTCGTGGTCAAATGCCGCACCGGCAACGTCGTATGCTCCAACCGCCGCACCGCCGCCAGCAACTGACTCAACCCGTCCTCATGCGCCAAACAGGTCCGCAGGATGTTCTGCACCTCCTGCCGCGCCCGCGAATCCCGGTGCACCGAGGAACTGATCGCCGGATCCAGCGAGTCCAGCAACCGCTGCCTGCTGTACGGGAACCGGCACAGCGGCACCGCCAGCAACGCGTCGGTGGCCAGCACCAGCACATACGGATCCACAGTGGACGGTCGAAGCCCCGCATTCGGCTGCCCCACGGTGAGTTCCCGCGGCCGGTGCAGGATCCAGGCCAGCAGGTCCGCGTTGCGCACCGGGACCCTGGCCGGGCGGAACAGGGCGCCGGGGGTTCGCGTCGTGCTCTGGTACAGGGCGTCGGAGATGATCAGGGCCAGGTCGGCTCGGTCGCGGCGCTGGGATTCGTGCAGGGCGGGGGCGTCGGCCATGCCGAAGGTCTCGCGGACGGCGGGGCTGGTGACGCCGCGGTCGTCGACCCGGACCGGGCCCGCGTGCATGGCCACCCGCAGCCGCAACTGGTCAATGGGCAACAGGTTCGCGTTGACCGCGCGGAGTTCGCGGGAGAGGTTGTCCGGCACCATGGCCACCAGTTGTTCCCGGGAGACCTGGGGGGACAACAGCAGCAGCACGCCGTCGCCGTAGCTCTCGGTGGCGCAGTCCGCCCAGGGGATGTGGCTGCGGGTGACCGCGTTCTTCAGTGCCTCGTACATCCTGCGCCGCACCGTGATCCGCGCCCGGTCCGCGCTGTCGGCGGTGGAGTTGGTGTGCACCACCAGCATCACCCTGGGCACCACCACGCTCACCCGGCTGCACAGCATGTCGGCCAGTCCGGACAGCAACGCCTTGGTGCGCTGGGTGTCCGGGTGGTCCTCGCCGCGCACCCGCAGCTGCGCGGCGAGCACCTCCTGGTAGGTCTGTTGCGCCAGCACCAGTTTGCCCTGCTGGGTCAGTGCGGTGGCCAGGTTGTTGCGGCAGTCCAGGGTGTCCGGGTGATCGGCGCCCAGCACCCGCAGCTGATCGGTGAGCAGCGCGGTGTACGCGGCTTCCGCCTCGGCCAGTTTCCCTTGCTGGGCAAGCACGTTGGCCAGGTTGTTGCGACTGGCCAGGGTGTCCGGGTGGTCCGCGCCGAGCACCCTGGGCAGATCGGCCAGCAGTGCGGTGTAGGTCTGTTCGGCCGCGGCCAGTTCGCCTTGCTGGGCCAGGATGTTGGCCAGGTTGTTGCGGGTGGCCAGGGTGTCCGGGTGTTCCGGGCCCAGCAGCACGCGGCGCCGGTCGGCGACCTGGCGGAACACCTCGGCCGCCTCGGCCAGTTTCGCGCTGTCCCGCAACGCGTCCGCCTCGTCCTGCAACACATTCGCCAGGTTGGACAGCACCGCCAGGGCGTCGTCGGAATCCGGCAGGATGCCGTCGGCGGCCCGGCGCAGGATCGCCTCCGCCTCGGTCAGGTCCGCCGGATCGGCCAGCCTGCTGTGCCGCGCGCGCAGGGCCGCGCCCAGGTTGGACAGCCTGCGCAGCCGGCCCGGGTGTTCCGGCGAGGTGGCCGCGGTGGCCTGACGCAGCACCGCGATCGCCTCGTCCAGGGAGTCCAGGTCGCCGGTGCGCTCGTAGTGCAGCCGCAGCGAGGCACCCAGGTTGGCCAGCAGCGCCGAGCGGTCCCGGTCGTCGTCGGGCGCGCAGCGCAACGCCTGCCGCTGCCTGCGCACCGCGTGCTGCAGGTCCCGCTCGTCGAAGGTGTGCTCATGCCGCTGCCGCAACGCGTTGCCCAGGTTGGACAGATGCCCGCTGAGATCGCGATCGTCCGGTTCGAGCAGGCCGAGCACCTGGTTCAGCGTGCTGATCGCCCGGTCCAGCACGTGCAGGTCGCGGGTCACCTCATACTCGATCTGCAGCGAATGACTCAGCAGCGACAACCACTCCCGGGTCCGCGCCGGATCGTCCACAGTGGACTCGGCAAGGTCCAGGGTCAGCGCGGCGGCCTCCCTGGCCGCGGTCAGCGCGGCCACCCGCTGCCCGGTGCGCGCCTGATGCCCGCCCAGCCGCAGCAACGCCAGCGCCAGCGCGGCCCTGGTCTCCACGCCGTCGCCACCCGGCCCGGCCAGCCGCGCACGCAGCCGCCGGACCTGGCCGGCCAGCCTGGTCTCCTGTGCGGTCGACTCACTCATCGCCGGCTCCCCGATCGGTCTTGGTCGGCAGGCTGCGGAGGAATTCCCTTGCCAGGTCGGGATCGTGGATCTCCCAGCTCTCCGAGCGGGTGCCGTCCCGCGCGGTGGAGCGGGTGTACTTGAGCAGACTCGGCCGCTCCGGCTCGGCCGCCGGGGCCTGCCGCGGCACCGGTACCACCACCAGCTCGGGCGGATCCGCCGCCGCGAACTGTTCGGCCAGCCGCTGGTAGGTGTCCCTGGCCGTGCCGAAACTGCCCGCGCAGGCGGCTTCCAGCTCGCGCAGCATGGACACGATGTAGCGGGCCTGGCGGCCGCGGATGGCCGACTGCCCGCCGCCGGTGACCGCGATGTGCGTGCACAGCAGGTCGTGCAGTTCCTTGTCCGGGTCGAAACCCTGGGCCAGGTAGAGGTCGTAGGCCTCCAGTGCCTGGGCCAGCGGACCGGCCCCGGCCAGCCGGGCGCGCAGCTCGCTCACCTGGGCCCGCAACGCCTTTCCCGGGGTGGTCGCGGTCAGCTCGGCCAGTTCGGCGAGCACCGCCAGCTCGGCCGCGTCGGCCGCGCCGATGATCTGGGCCCGCAACGCCAGGCTGTTCTCCGGATTGGCCAGCGCGGTCGGCCGCTGCGGATACCGGTCGTACTCGACCAGGATCACCGCCTGGAACCCCTTGCCGATCGGCTGCACACCCAGCCGGTTGACCAGCGGACCGTCCAGCGCGGGCACGATGATCTGCGAGCCGCCGTGGCAGGCCGCGTTGGCCAGCAGCCGCACGTGATCGCGCGGCGCGTCCGGCTGGAACGGCAGCATGGTGGGGGAATTGGCGGGCACGCACACGATGTCGGCGCGCTGCACGGTCGCGTTGCTCTCCCACAGCAGGTAGTCCTTGCACACCGCGACCGCCAGCCGCACCTGCCGCCCGCGCAGGGTCAGCTCCACGATCCGCACGCCCTCGCCCTCGCGCGCGTTCTCCCCGTCGGCCAGGGACAGTTTGGTGACCAGGTGCACGCTGCCGTCGTGGATGAGCACGGAGACGTTGCGGTGCACCAGGTTCCCGGCCTGCCAGTCCGATTCGGCCAGTGCGACCAGCTCGGCCGCCTCCTCGATGGTGCGCACATAACCCAGCCCGGCCACCACCACCCTGCCGACGGAGAACTCGCGCAGGGTGGCCAGACAGCCCAGCGGCACCAGGTACTCCGGCAGGACCACCACATCGGCGGATTGCCGGTCCAGGAAGGACATCAGCTCGGTCAGGCTGGAGCGGGTGGCCGAAGTGGACAGTTCCTGGATTCCGTTGTAGACGGTGGGGTGGGCGCGACTGAACAGGTGCGCCGCGGACAGCTCACCCGGTCCGGCCCCGGCCTCGTAGAGGGGTTCGGCGGGCAGCCACAGGCTTTCCGCGGTGCGCGCGTGCGGCAGCCCGTCCAGCTGCACCACGCACAACCGGAGCCTGCGGTCAGTCCCGGGATTCGACATGCGCACCCTCCCGTAGTTGCCCGGCCAGTGATTCGGCGAAGGGATAGGGCCGGAACCCGCGCAGCGCCTCGACCCGGTCGATGTAGGGCCGGGCCGCCGCGATCACGCCCGCGTAGGAGCGGCCCATGCTGCGCCGCACCATCCGCCGGTCCACGTAGCCGCCGGCACAGGCGATCGCGATCGAGTTGAGCACCGCGAGGGTGTACCCGATCCGGTCCAGGCTGTCCCGGTCCAGCTCGGCCAGTTCCTCGGCCGAACGTCCGGCCACCCGCTGGTGCAGGAGCCGCCGCCCGGCCCGCACCTCCGCGGACAGGTACCGCTCGTGCAGGTCGAAGAAGGCCCGCAACCGATCCGCCCTGGTGGACCGCCGGAAGCCCCAGAACGCGACCAGCAACGCCACCACCGGGGACAACAGGGACAGCCAGACACTCAGAGCCATTGCCCACCTCAGCGACGTCGGTTCAGGACATCCCGCTGTCGGGCAGGCGGCGACGGGTGTTACGCACAGTGACTAACCCGTGACCCGGAACCGGACTTCTCGGTAGACTGAAGCGGGTGACGGGGGTTGCGACGCAGGGGGGATCGACATGCCGCGTGTTCGACGATGGGTGGCGCTCGCGCTCGGGGTCCTGGCGGGTGCGGGCCTGGTCACCGCGCCTGCCGGGGCCGGGCCGGCGACCGCGACGATCAGCTGGGGGGACTGCGCCGGGTTCGTCGGCGCGCCGGCCGGGGTGGCCATCGAGTGCGCCCGGCTCAGCGTGCCGAGGGACTACGCGCGGCCGTGGGCGGAGCGGATCGGCATCGCGGTCAGCCGGATCAGGGCGACCGATCCGGCCCGCCGCCGTGGCGTCCTGCTCACCAACCCGGGTGGTCCTGGCGCGGACGGCACCTTCACCTGGACCACGCTCTGGCCGGGGTTCCCGGAACTGGCGGCGAGCTACGACCTGATCGGCTTCGCCCCGCGCGGCACGGTCAACGGCACCCCGATCGACTGCGGCGGCCCGGTCGGCCCGCGCACCCCGGACCGGCCGTACACGCCGGAGCGGGACCTGGCCGCCAACTGCGCGGTAGGTTCCGGCGCGCTGCTGCGGCACATCAGCACCGAGAACACCGCGCGGGACATGGACCAGATCCGCCGCGCCCTCGGCGAGCGCCGGATCAACTACTGGGGCGCCTCCTACGGCACCTACCTCGGCGGGGTGTACGCGACGCTGTTCCCGCGAACGCTGGACCGGGCGGTGCTGGACTCCGCGATCCACCCCGACCGGGTCTGGCGCCCCAGCCGGTTCACCCAGGCCGAGGCGAAAGAACTACGCACCAACGAGATGTTCGACGACATCGTGAGCAGGCACGCCACCAACGGCCTCGGCGGCACCAGGTCCGAACTGCTGGCCACCTGGACCCGGCTGCGGAAGTGGTTGCGGGACAACCCGATCGCCGATCCGAAGCAGCCCGGCCGGTTCGCCACCGGCGACACCCTGTTCAGCGCCACCGGGTTCTACGTCAGCTACCGGCGCACGTGGGGTGTGGTGGAGCGGGTGCTGGTCGAGCTGAACCGGGACCGCACCGGCAACCTCCTGCTGGAGGCCACCCGGCCCTTCGGCGCGGAACTGCCCAGCGGCGGCGGCGAGCACCGGCCGGTGAACCTGACCTCGGTGTTCCTCGCCGTGACCTGTGGCGAGGACCGCTGGCCGCGTGATCCCGCGGTCTACGAACGGGACGCGGCCGAGCTGGAGCGCCGGTTCCCGATCAACGGCCGGTACTTCATGCTCGCCGACCTGCCCTGCGCGTTCTGGCCGCACCGGTCCAGCCCGCAGGTCCGGATCGCCGACCGCGGCCTGGCTACCGCCCCGCTGGTGCTCCAGTCCCACCGCGATCCGGCCACCCCGTACCAGGGCGGCGTGGTCATGGCCGGGCGGTTGCACGGGCGGCTGCTCAGCGTCGCGGGCGGCGAGCACGGCCCGTCGATGAACGGCAATCCCTGCGCGGTGGCCGCGGTGACCGGCTACCTGCTGGACGGCCGGTTGCCACCGGCAGGCGCCGAATGCGCGGAGACAGCGGCTGCCCCGGGCCTTCCGCTCAGCCCGGACCGAACGGCGCGCTGAGGCGCACCTGCCAGCCGCGCACGGTCCGCTCCACCAGCTCCAGCCCGGTCGCGCCGACCCGGATCGGCAGCAACGCACGCACCCGCTCGCCGATCCGGTCCGCCTCGGCCGCACTCGCCCCCAGCGCCACGGTGAGATGGGTTGGCGGCCGCTCGCCGAACCGCCCGTCATAGGGCCGCAACCAGGGCCAGCGCCGCCCGGCCCGGTCCGCCAGCTCCTGCGCCCCTGGCGCCGAAACGGCCAGAAAGCCTGGCCTGGCAACAACTTCGGCCAGGGTGAGGTCCAGCGGCGAGGTGTCCGCGGCCAGCGAGCGGACGGCGTCGATCAGGTCCTCGGCGAACGGCACGAACGGGTAGCTGACGGTGACGTGCGCGGGCAGGCCGGGCCGGACCGTGGCCGGGTTGACCGCGCGGGCCGCCGCCAGCAGCGGCTCGGCGGCCGGGGCGAGGATCAGCAACGCGGTGGTTCCCAGGGCAGCCACCGGGCCATTGTGCCGCGACAGGACTGCGACACGACGGAGATCCAGGCGGGGAACTGGGCGCGTTGGCTCGGGGCATGACCAACCTACTGTCGGCGCGCCCGGCCGCCGAGCCGGACGCGCGGCCGCGGCTGCCCGCGCTGGACGGGCTGCGCGGCCTGGCCGTGGCCGGGGTGCTGCTCTTCCACGCGGGCCACCTCAGCGGCGGATTCCTCGGCGTTGACCTGTTCTTCGTGCTCTCCGGCTACCTGATCACCGACCTGCTGCTGCGTGATCACACCCGCTCGCTGACCGTGTTCTGGGGCCGCCGGATCCGCCGCTTGTGGCCAGCACTGGCCGTGCTGCTGCCCGGTGTCACCCTGCTGACCTGGGCGTTCGGCTCACCCGAACTGCTGCGCACCGCGCTGGCGGACGGTCCGTGGGTGCAGCTCAACCTGGCGAACTGGCACCTGCTGGCCGAATCGGCCGGGTACTGGGACCGGTTCGGGCCGGGCCGGGTGTTCGGGCACCTGTGGAGCGTGGCGGTCGAGGAGCAGTTCTACCTGCTGTGGCCGCTGGTCGTCTTCGGCCTGCGCCGCCAGCGCGCGGTGGCCCTGGCCGCCGGACTGGGCGCGCTGGCCTCGCTGGGCCTGATGCTGGTGCTGACCGATCCGGACCGGGTCTACACCGGCACCGACACCCGCGCCTTCGCCCTGCTGCTCGGCGCGCTGGCCGCCACCGAACCGGTGCGCGAGTGGGTGAAGCGGACCCTGCCGTCCTGGACCGCGGTGCCGCTGGCCCTCGGCCTGGCCCTGGCCTGGCTGCTGGTCGACGGCGAGAAGTCGCCGATGTTGTTCCAGGGCGGCCTTTTCGCGCTGTCGCTGGCCGCCGCACTGCTCATCCTGCTGGCCCCCGGCTCGGTGCTGGACCGCGGCCTGTGCTGGCAGCCGTTGCGCGGACTGGGCCTGGTCTCCTACGGCCTCTACCTGTGGCACTGGCCGGTGTTCCTGTTGCTGTCCAAGGAGAAAACCGGCCTGGACGGCTGGTTGTGGACGGTGCTCGTCTGCGCCGTCTCGCTGGGACTGGCCGTGCTGTCCAAGGTTCTCGTCGAGGATCCGATCCGCTACCGGGCGGCCTGGGCCCGCGGTCGCACCGGCCTGGCGGCGTTCGCGGCGAGCCTGGTCGTGGTCGCGCTGACCTGGATCGTGCTGCCCCGCCCGGCCACCGCCGCGATCGACACCAGCGCGCTCGGCGGTCGCCCCGCGGTGTCGGCCAACGGCCCCAAGGTGTCCAAGGTGCTGTTCATGGGCGACTCCATCGCCGAAGGACTGGCCTTGCCGCTGACGGCCGCGGCCAAGGCGAGCGGCCTGACGCTGAAGTCGATGGCCGCCGCCGGTGGCGGTGGGGTGGTCGGCCCGCTGGCCGAGTCCACCTGGGCCGAACTGCCCCGCGTGCTCACCGAGTTCCGCCCGGATGTGGTGGTGTACCAGGTGACCACCTACGACTGGGGCAGCCAGGCCGAACAGCGCGCCGGGTACCAGCGCCTGGTGCGCGAGGCCGGCGGGGCCAAGGTGGTGTTCGTGACCATGCCGCCGATCCGCCCCGACGACTTCTACGCCGAGCACATGGCCGAGTTGGGGCGCACCACCGCCGCGGTCAAGGAGGCCGGGGGAGAGGTGCTGGACAGCCGCGAGGTCTGGGGCGAGACGTACCAGCGGGAGCGGGACGGCCGGATCGAGCGCAGCTCCGACGGCATCCACACCTGCCCGGCCGGCGCGGCCCGGTTCACCGCCTGGCTGCTCGACGGCCTGGCCGCGCGGTATTCCGGGATCGCCAGGGTGTCACCGGATACCTGGGCCAACACCGGCTGGGCCGCGGACAAGCGGTTCCACGGCTGCTAGTTCGCCGGACAGGTGCGTGGACCGTGCGGATCGGCGCCGGGATGGGTGAAGCTCAGCTGCACCCTGGTCGTCGCCGATCCGCCGCTCTGCACGTGCACACCCAGCGCGGTGCAGACCACCTGGTCCACCCCGCGGTCGGTCACTTCGTCGCGGGTCAGCGGCAGGGTGAGGGTGATCAGGCCCGGCTCAGTGCTCGCGTACACCCTGGTCGTGCCGCTGACGGCGATCTCGGTGTGCAGCGCGGGCGCCGCGCCGCCGGGACCGGTGAGCAGCAGCGACACCGCCTCGCCGATCGAGCCGAGATTGCCGGTGTGGCGCTCGTCGGGGCGCAACCGGCCCTGGGCGTCCACGAAGTACAGCGTGACAGTGGGGGAGACCCCGGTCGGCGCGTCGCCACCATCCTCCACAGTGGACGGTGGGATGGCACATCCGGCGGCCAGCAAAACCAGTGCCGCCAAGCCGATCCGCCTCATGTCGCCTCCCTGGGCAGCACCAGGCGGAAGCACGCGCCGCCACCCTGCCGGTTCGCCGCGGTGAGTTCGCCGCCGTGCAGCCGGGCGTTCGCCCGCGCGATGGCCAGTCCCAGCCCACTGCCCTCGGCGCCGGAGCGGGCCGCGTCGGCCTTGTAGAACCGGTCGAACACGTGCGGCAGCACCGATTCCGGCAGTCCGGGTCCCCGGTCGGTCACCTCGATCTCGATCCGTTCGGCCTCGGCGCGCAGCGTCACCGTGACCGGTGGCCCACCGTGCCGCAACGCGTTGCCGACCAGATTGGCCAGGATCACGTCCAGCCGCCGCCGGTCCAATCGCGCCGGAACCGGCTCGGGCAGCTCGGTGCGCACCCGGTCGAGCCAGCCACGGGCGCGCAGGCAGTCCCGGATCGCCCCACCCACCTCGACCGGCTCGACCCGGAGTTGCGCCATGCCCGCGTCGAACCGGGACACCTCCATCAACTCCTCGACCAGCCGGACCAGCCGCTGGGTCGCGGCCACCGCCAGCTCCGCCGATTCCCGTTCCGCCGGACCGAGTTCGGCACTGCTGCCCTGCAGGATCTCGCTGACCGCCGCGAGGGTGCTCAACGGCGTGCGCAACTCATGCGAGACATCGGCGACGAACCGGCGTGCGTCCGCCTCCAACCGCCGCAGTTCGGCCACGGTGTGCTGCAACGACCCCGCCATCTCGTTGACCGTGCCCGCAAGCTCGGCCAGTTCGTCCTTGCCCCGTACCGGCAACCGCGCGTCCAGGTCCCCGGCGGCCAGCCTGCGCGCGGTGTCCCGCACCCGCCGCACCGGCCGCAGCACCCCACCCGCCGCCAGCAACGCGACCAGTACCGCCAACGGCAACGCGATCGCACTCGTCCGCGCCGCGGCCATCGTCAGTTCGTCAAGCTGTGCCTGGGTGCCTGCCAGATCCCGCACCGCGTACACCTCGATACCCGAGGGCATCCGCCGCCCGTCCACCCCCGTGATCATGACCGGCGTGCCGATCAGCAACCGCGGCCCATCCATATCAACCCGTTGCCACACAAGCCGATTGCGCTCCCGCACCCCGCCGCGCAACGCTTCCGCCGCCCGCTCCGCCCCGGCCCCGGCCCGCTGGTCCACAAAGGACACCACCGTGTTGTCCCCCACCGCCGCCCGCAACCGCTCCAGGACACCCTGATCCGGCGGGAAACTCACCTGAGCCGCCACCGCCGCGATCCGCGCGGTCAGCTCCCCGGTCAGCCGCTGCTGCGCCTCACCCAGCAGCGCAGCCCGCGCCGACCCCGCGCTTGCCCACGTCGCCGCCACCGCCCCCAACCCGGTGACCAGCACAAACGCCATCACCAACCGGGTACGCAGACTCCGCCGCCTCATCCGGGGCCGAACCGGTAACCAAAGCCGCGCACGGTCTGCACGTGCTCCGGCACCCGCGCCGAGTCCTCGATCTTGGCCCGCAGCCGCTGCACGCAGTTGTCCACCAGCCGCGAGTCGCCGAGATAGTCGTGCTCCCACACCAGTTCCAGCAACTGCTGCCGGCTGAACACCCGCCCCGGCGCCCGAGCCAGCGTCAGCAGCAGTCGGAACTCCGTCGGCGTCAACGCCACCGGCGCCCCGGCCAGCGACACCGTCGCCGCCACCGGATTGATCACCAACTCACCACTGCCCAGCACCCCGTCCGGCTCCACCCCGACCCGCCGCAGAACAGCCCGGATCCGCGCATCCAGCACCGTCGGCTGCGCAGGCTTGATCACATAGTCATCCGCACCGGCCGCCAGCCCATGCACCACATCGAAGTCATCACTCCGCGCCGTCAGCATGATCACCGGCACTGCCCCCGAGTCCCGGATCCGCCGACACACCTCGAACCCGTCGATCCCCGGCAGCATCACGTCCAGCACCACGATGTCCGGCGGCGCCCCGGCCAGTTCCCGCAACCCCGTCTCGCCATCCTCGGCGGTGCGGACCTCGTGGCCGTGCCGGGTCAACGCGAGCTGCAGCCCACGCCGGACCAACGGATCATCCTCGATGAGCAGAATCGCGGCCACCCGGCCAGTATGCGGCGATCACCGGACCGGGGCACGCCCGACAGCCGGCTGCGACACAACTACGACACACCACCGTCCACAATGCCCGAACCAACCTGGCCAAGCGGCGCGGGCCACCCGCTGCTAGCCTGCGCCGCAGCAGGACACGATCTGGGGGACGGGTCATGGGGAACTCGAAGGCCGTGTCGGCCATGCTGGCCGTCACGCTGTTGACCGTGGGTGCGTGCGGCGGCCAGAGCACACCGGCGCCAACCAGCACCACCACCAGCGCCGCACCGGTCGCGCTGACCATGGAGCAGTACCAGGCCGCGCTCAATGAGCTGGTGGACGTGGTCCGCCCACTGGCCGAGCGAGTCGTCGCGGTGAACACATTGGCGGAACTGAACATCGCCCGCGCCGCCCTGGGCGACACCCTGATGAAGCAGAACATCAAGTTCCGCGACCTGACCCCACCCCCAGGCATCCGCAACCTGCACAAACGCTTCGACATGTACTTCCTGGGCCTGAGCGCGCTGACCGTGCCCCTGCAGATCAGCGACCGCCCCACGGAGTGCGGCACCCTCGTCGCCGAGGACCTGTTCGTGCGCAACTCCAAGGTCAGCACGATCATCGAACTCCGCCGCGACAACCAGCGCGAGTTCCCAGCCGACCTCACCAAGGCAGGCCTGAAGTTCTCTGGCCTCCCCCTGCCACCCGAACCCGCCGCCGCGCCCAACCGCCGAGCAGGCAACGGCGAGGTGGTACACCGCACCGGAGCCAAGGGCGGCGGAACCCTGGCGGTGACCAACAACGGCAAGCAGGACGTGGCGGTCTCCGCCGTGGTCGGCGAACCAACCGACCCACGAGCCACCATCTACGTGCGGGCCGGCGCCAGCGCCACACTGAACGGACTGCCCAGCGGGACCTACGGCGTCTACTACAAGACCGGCGTGGACTGGGACGCCGGTCGGCGGGGCTTCACCAGGGACTGTGGCTTCGCCAAGTTCCTGCAGGGCTTCCAGGGCAACCGGAGCTGGCAGATCACGCTGACCCCCGCAGGCGACGGCAACTCACCGATCACCAAGATCCCGGCCTTCTAAGCCCGACCCACCCGGCCGAGCCAGGCCGCCCGGCGTGGCCAGTTGCGCCGTCGGCTGGCTTATTTTCTCTGGCGGCACGATTATTTCAGTGTCAATCGAAATGAATCGTCGAGGGCGAAGAGCAAAGAGCGAAACTCAGCCGAGATGGGAAGGAGGCGGGGGAGACCCGCTGCCGCGTGAGCAGGCCCGCGCGGGAATGCCTGGCCAGCGCGCCTCAGCACCGGACCGCGCCGCCAGTCGCCCGACCGACCGTTCGGTAGATGTGCGAACGTCTCATCACGCGTGCCGACCGACCATTCGGTAGGCACGCAGGTTCCCTGCTCGGCAAGCCGACCGACCATTCGGTAGGCACGCGAACTTGCAGCTCCGGAGGCCGACCGGCCGTTTGGTAGGCGTGCGAACTTGCCATCGCATAAGGCGACCGACTGTTCGGCAGGCGTGCGGCCATGCTGCGTGTGAGACGACCGACTGTTCGGGAGGTGTGCGGCCATGCCATCGGGCAAGGCGACCGACCGTTCGGTAGGCGTGTGGACATCCTGCCTGTAAGGCGACTGACCGTTCGGTAGGTGCGTTGACTCGCGCCTGCACAAGCTGATCGACCGCTCGGTAGGCGTGGGGAGGCACCCTCCGGCAAGGCGACTGACCACTCGATAGGCGCGCAGACCCGCACTCGCACCAGCCAACCGACCGTTCGGTAGATGTGCTGACGTGCCATCACGCGTGCCGACCGACCATTCGGTAGGTGCGCAGAGCTTGGCGGTTAACCGGTTCGGCGGGGCTTGGCGCCTTCTTGAGATGGGTGGGTCGGATGCATGGCTCGCCTGTGGCGAGGACTCGCCGACGTCGTGGCGAGCGACGGGATGCCGGGTTTTCGAGCTGGCGGGCCGTCCAGGGTCTGGCCGCGATGGTTTCGGTGCACGGGCTGGTGATGGGTTGCGACCCGGATGTTCCGGAACCCACGGCGGACCCTGGCGGGGCGAGTCTATTGAGTGGCAACGGTTTCTCCCCCGGGCGACGCAGGTCCACGGCCAAGGACCGGGCCAGCCGGAGTTGTGTGTGGGAGCCAGTGGTCGGCAGCTTCGGGATCGCGTGGCTTGGGCGCGGTCCATCCGAGGATTGTTTGTGCTGGATGTCGAATCGGCGCAGGAACGCGTGCCGGCAGCGGTCGACGCCTGCCGCACAGGGCTGGAGCCGGATGGCATCGGGCAGTGTGGTCCACGAGGTGCGGCCGGTTTCCGGCGCGGCCACGATCGAGTAAGGCCAGCAGGTGCTCATCCTTGCCCCGATCACAGGTGTGGCAGCACGAGCGAGCCGGGCAGGAAACGCCGCCTGGCCGCAGCCACGGTGACACCTCGACGGCGAGGGTAAACCGGCCATCAGCGGCGCGGGGCAGCGACAAACCCGCGAGTGCAGTCCGCAGCCGGGCGAAATCGATCCGGCCACATTGCACCACGTCGTAGCGAGCACCAGGTCCGCGCCGAGGCTCGGGCGCCGTGTCCCCGCGCGCGATGCGGCGGGGCGTCGGCGATGCTGTGCGGGTGGAGTACGTGTCCAGAGTGCCGCGACCGCCGCTGGACGGGCTGATCGACGACCTCTACTACCTGGAGGGTGCCTCGCCCTACGCCCGGCTGACGCTGCCGCCGTCGCCATCGGCACTGCTCATCGTCAATCTCGGGGCGCCGTTCCGCATCCGTGCCGGTGCCGACATCGAGACGGCCGAGTACGCCGACGGCTGCGTGGTCACCGTGCCCACCCGCGTGGTGGAGTTCGGCTACCCACTCCGGACCCGGTCCGTCGGCGTGCACTTCAAGCCGTGGGGGCTGGCGCCGTTCCTGCCGATGCCCGCGGCCGAGCTGTGTGACCGGCCGGTGACGGTAGAGCAGGTGTGGGGCCGGCCTGCCGTTGCCGAGTTGCGGGACCGGCTGGCCACGGCGCCCGGACCGCACGAGATGCTGACGCTGCTCGAGGAGGAGCTGATGCGACGGCTGTGCGGGACCACTGGCCTGGGACTGGTCCGCCATACGAGCAACGTCATCGCGGCGACCAGCGGGGCGGTGGCGATCGGCGACCTGAGTGTGGCGGCCGGTGTCAGCAGCACTCATCTGGCACAGCGGTTCAAGGAGCTGATCGGCGTCACGCCGAAGCGGCTGGCCCGCGCCTACCGCTTCACCGCCACCGTGTTCGCGATCAACCCCGCCGGACCGGTCGACTGGGGCGAGCTTGCCAGTGGCGCGGGCTACTTCGACCAGGCCCACTTCGGCCACGAGTTCCGGGAGTTCACCGGGCTCACGCCGACCCGGTACCTCGAAGTCCGGCGGCGGTTCCTGCGCGAACATCCAGGCCACACGCTGGATGGCTGGCCGCTGCCCGCCGATTGATTTCTTACAAGAGCGACAGCTCACGACACGCTAATTTGGGGCACCCCAAAGCAGAGGAGAGTCCCGTGGACAAGGTGGTCATGTACGCCTCGGTGTCGGTGGACGGTTTCATCGCGGACGAGAATGACCAGCCCGGACCGCTGTTCGACTGGTTGACCAGCGGTGACGTCCCGTTGGACGACAGCGGCGTGCTGAAGGTGTCGCAGGCCTCCTACGACCACACCCGGGCGTACTGGGGCCAGATCGGGGTGACGATCGCCGGCCGCCACGTCTTCGACATCACGGACGGCTGGGATGGGAAGCCGCCGAGCGGGATCGACCACGTGGTCGTCGTGACACACCGGCCTGCGCCCGAGGGCTGGGACCCCGAGGCGCCGTTCCACTTCGTCGACGGCATCGAGGCGGCCGTGGCCAAGGCGCAGGAGCTTGCGGGCGACCGGATTGTCGAGGTCGCCGCCGGTGAGGTCGGTGGTCAGGTGCTTGCCGCGGGTCTGGTCGACGAGGTGCGCATGGACGTCGTGCCCGTGGTGTTCGGGTCCGGCAAGCGCTTCTTCGGGTCGGTCGCCGCGCAGCACCTGTTGGCGGAACCTGACGTGGTGATTCAGGGCAACCGGGTGCTTCACCTGCGCTATCAGGTGCGCCGTTGACCGGTCTGAGCGGGTACGCGAAGAGGCTCGCTGCCGACGGTGACACAAGATCGGACCTGCGACTGCGGTTGCGGTGGTGCGGGCCGGAGACCGTTTCTCGGTTGGTGTGAAGTCATGGCCAGACGGGGACTCGAAACGAGGTCGAACGCAAAGCTGAGTCCTTGTCCCGCAGGCCGACCGACCGTTCGGTAGGCGTGCGAACTTGCCGTCGGGTAAGGCGACCGACCATTCGGTAGGCGGATGGTCCGCATTGCGTAAGGCGACTGACCGTTTGGTTGGCGCGCGGACCCGCCACCGCACAGGCCGACCGACCGTTCGGACGAAGTGCCGATCCGCCAACACGCGTGCCGACCGGCCGTTCGGTTGGTGTGCGCAATCGCTGTTCCGCAGGCCGACCGACCGTTCGGTAGAAGTGCGGTCCCGCCGACATGCGTGCCGACTGACCGTTCGCTTGGTGTACGCAGTCGTTGTTTTGCAGGCCGACCGGCCATTCGGTTGGCGTGCGAACCCGTCATCCCGCAAGCCGACCAACCATTCGGTAGGCCCGCGGAACTCACTCCGCCGCCGTAGCCGCCCCCAGCAACTCCCGGATCCGCCCCGTCACCGCCGCGAACCCAGGCAACCCCATCGTCTCCGCATACCCCCGCCGCTCCGGCAACCCCACCGGAATGATCTCCGCAACCCGCCCCGGCCGCGCCGTCAACACCACCACCCGGTTCGCCAGGTAAGCCGACTCCGCGATCGAGTGCGTCACCAGCAACACCGTCGTGCCGGTCTCCCGCCAGATCCGGTGCAGTTCCACGTTCATCTGTTCCCGGGTCAGGGCGTCCAGTGCGCCGAAGGGCTCGTCCATCAGCAGCACCCGTGGCCGGTGCAACAACGCCCGGCACAGTGCCACCCGTTGTTGCATCCCGCCGGACAGCTCGTGTGGCAGAGCATCGGCGAAGCCGCTCAGGCCGGTCAGCTCGATCAGCTCATCCGCGCGTTGCCGGGCCTCGGCCGTTGGCATGCCGCGCATTTCCGCCTGGAGCAGGATGTTGCGTCTGGCCGAGCGCCAGTCCAGCAGGGCGGCTCGTTGGAAGACGTAGCCGATGTCGTGTCTGGGGCCTCGGACCTGTTCGCCGAGTAGGCGGACCGTGCCGGTGGACGGGGAAAGCAGGCCCGCCACCAGTTTCAGCAGGGTGGACTTGCCGCAGCCGGAGGGGCCGACGATGCTGACGAACTCGCCCGGTTCGACGTCAAGGGACACCTCCTCGACCGCGGTCACCGCGAGTTTGCGGGCGCGGAATCGGACGCTGACCGCGTCCAGCTGCACGGCGTGGCTGGTGCGGGTGGTGATCACCCGGCTCATCCCTTGCCCGCCACGGTGTGCGCCCAGTAGGTCGACGGGTCCTTCGCCGCGGCCAGGACTCCGGTGCGGACGAACACCTCGATGGTGGCCTTCCAATCCGCCTCGGTGTTCACCCCGGGCGCCAGGTCGCGGGTGGACTTGGTGCGTAGCAGGGCGCGGGTGGTGGTGAACTGGTCGAGGACCACGGCGGGTGGCGGGAGTTGTTCGGCCGCGCCTTGCATGGACTCGACCGCGGCGGCCGGGTTCTTCTCCGCCTCCGCCCATGCCTCGGTGGTGGCCGCGACCATGCGCTTGGCCAGGTCCGGGTCCTTGTCCAGCAGGGCGGTGGAGGTGAGCAGGCCGTCGCTGTAGTAGTTCAGGCCGAAATCGGCGAAACGTAGGTAGGACACGGGTTTCTTCGCCTTGTCCTGGATGGTGGGGCCCTGGTCGTTGGCGTTGCCGACCAGTGAGTCGGCCCGGTCGGCGATCACCGCGGCGATCTTGCCGGCGGGGTCGATGTTCTGGATCCGCACATCCGTCTCGGTCATGCCGTTCTGCTTGAGGAAGGCGCCGAAGGTCTTGGACAGCGCGTCGCCCGCGGTCAGCGCGACGGTGCGGCCCTTGAGATCGCTCGGCTTGCTGAAACCCTTGTCCCCGAAGAACTGCACCGAGGCGGGGGTGGTCTGCAGGTACACACCAAGGCTTTTCACCGGGACGCCGGAGTCGACGGCGGTGAGCAGTGAGGCGGTGTCGGCCCAGCCGAACTCGGTCTGGCCGCCGCCGACCGCCTGCACGGTCTTGCCGGAGCCTTGGCCCGCCTGGATTTTCAGGTTGATCCCGTGTTTGCGGAAGATCCCCTGCTTGAGCCCGTGGTAGAACGGCGCGTGCTCGCCGTAGGGGTACCAGTTCAGCGTCAGGGTGATCTGCTTGCCCGGATCGGGTGCGCCACCACCGGTGCACGCGGTGGCGGTGACTAACAACAACGCGGTGAGCAGGAGTCGACCGGTGGTCCTCATGGGCGGTGGCCTTTCGACTAGAGGGTGGTCACGGTCGTGGCGCGGCGGCTGACGTGCCAGGGCAGCAGCAGTGCCTCGGCGGCCTCCAGCAGGACGAACAGCACGACGCCGATCATCGACATCAGGATCAGGCCGGCGAACAGTATTGGCGTGTCGAGGTTTCCGTTGGCCTGCAGGATCACGTAGCCCAGGCCCTCGTTGGCGCCGACGAACTCGCCGACCACCGCGCCGGTCACCGCCAGCGTCACCGCGACCTTCAGTCCGGCGAACAACTGTGGCAGCGCGGCCGGGAAGCGGATCTTGACGAAGGTCTTGACCGCTCCGCCGCCCATGGTGGCGGCCAGTTCCAGCATTTCCGCGCTGACCGACTTCAGCCCGGTCACCATGGGGATCACCACCGGGAAGAACGCGATCAGCACCGCCACCAGTACCTTGGGCTCCAGGCCGAAACCCAGCCACACCACGAACAGCGGTGCGATCGCGATCTTGGGAATCACCTGGGCGAACAACAGGATCGGGTAGAGCGTGCGTTCCACGGTCGGCGAGTAGACCATCACCACCGCGGCCAGCACGCCCAGCACCGCGGCGATCAGGAAGCCCAGCAGGGTCTCGTAGCTGGTGACCCAGGTGTGCTCGCCGAGGTAGGACCACTTGGCGGCGAAGACCGACAGCGTCGCGCCGGGGGAGGGCACCAGGTAGGGCGCGACCAGCCCGGTTGCGGTGATCAGCTGCCAGGCCAGCAGGGCGGCGGCCAGCAGCGCGACCGGTCGCCAGGAGCGGTCCAGCCATCGGCGGGCGCGGCTGGCGCCGGTGGATTCGCGCTCGGTCATCGGATCCCCGTTCTCCGGTGGAAAGCGCCGTACACTTCAGCACTGTCCAGTCGGAAAGCGCTTTCCGAATCGCGTTGGGTCAGTACGCTAGAGCCGTCGTCCAACACGGTCAAGAGGGAGAGGAAGCCCGATGACGTTGTCCGGCCTCACGATCGAGCGGGTCGAGACCTTCGCGGTGGCGCTGCCGACCCTGCGCGACTTCGGGGTGGCCGGTGGCGCGGTGGCGGTGGCCGGGCGGCCCAGCATCCGGATCCTGGTCAAGGTCAGCGCGGACGGGATGTGCGGCTGGGGCGAGGCCACCCCGATCCCGGCCTGGACCTACGAGACCGCCGAATCCATCGTCACCACCATCGACCGCTACCTCGCCCCGGCCATCCTGGGCCGCCCGGCCTGGGACCTGGACGGGGTGACCGCGGTGTTCGACCGAGTGATCAACCGCGGCTTCTCCATCGGCGCGCCACTGGCCAAGGCCGCGGTGGACATCGCCCTGCACGACCTGCTCGGCCACGCCCTGGGTGTGCCGCTGGGCGTGCTGTGGGGTCAGCGCCGCATCGAGCAGGTCCAGCTGGCCTGGGTGCTCTCCGGCCAGACCCCGGCCGAGGTGGCCGATTCGGTGGCCGAGGGCCTGGCCGCGGGCTACCGGGCGTTCAAGGTCAAGATCGGTCTGCACGCCGAGCGCACCGATCTGGCCGTGGTCGCCGCCGCCCGTGCGGCCGCCCCGGACGCGCCGCTGTGGGTGGACGCCAACCAGGCCTACGCCGTGGACAGCGCGCTCCGGCTGGCCCGTGAACTGCATGGGCTGGGCGTCACCGAGTTCGAACAACCCTTGCCCGCCAACGACATCGGCGGGCTGCGCCGGTTGCGGGTGCTCAGTCCGCTGCCGATCGCGCTGGATGAGAGCCTGCGTCACCCCACCGACCTGGCCACCTTCATCCGTCTAGACGCGGTAGACGTGGCCATCGCCAAGGTCCAGCGCACCGGCGGCCTCACCCTGTCCCGCCGCCTGTGCCAGCTCGCCCAGGACAGCGGGGTGCGGCTGATGGGCTCCGGCCTGACCGACTCCGACCTGGGCCTGGCCGCCGCACTGCACCTCTTCGCCGCGCACGGCATCTCCGGCCCGGTCGACCTCAACGGCAGGCAGTTCATCGACTCCGTCTACGCCGGCGAGACAACGGTGCAGGTCAGCGATGGCGTCGCCCAGGTGCCGACCGGGCCGGGGCTGGGTGTGGAAGTGGATGAGGCCGAGGTGCGAAAACGAGCTGTGGACGTGCTCGCCGCCCCGTAGGGTCGGCTCGTGAGCACCGCCAGCCCGCGCCGCCGTGCGGAGATGTTCGTCCCCGCCGACCGCGACCCGCGGCTGGCCGCCCCGGCCACCGGCCCCGAACGCGAGGTGCTGCTCGGCATCCTGGACGGCCAGCGCGCCACCCTGGAACTCAAGTGCGCCGGCCTGGACCGCGCGCTCGCCGACCGATCGGTAGGGCCGTCCACACTGTCCCTGCTCGGCCTCATCCGGCACCTGGCCGAGGTGGAACGCCGCTGGTTCCGCCGGGTGCTGGCCGGTCAGGACGTGCCGCCGCTGTACGTCACGCCGGACCGGCCGGACGCCGATTTCGACGGCGCCACAGCCGATCCGGCGGTCATCGCGGCGGCCTGGGCGGACTGGCGGGCCGAGGTCGCCTTCGCCGGGCAGTTCGTCGCGGCGGCGGCCAGCCTGGACGTCGAGGGCGTGGACAGCTGGCGCGGCCCGGTGTCGCTGCGCTGGGTGCTCATCCACCTGGTCGAGGAGTACGCCCGGCACAACGGACACGCCGACCTCCTGCGGGAGCGGATCGATGGCGCGATCGGCGTCTGAAATGGAGCACTGAGTTGCGAGTCGACCCGTCCAACACCGAACAGCTCAAAGCCTGGGACGGCGGCCAGGGCGAGTTCTGGACCCGGCGCGCCGACCGCTTCGACGCGGGCGTGGCCCGCTACCGGGAGCACTTCTTTGCCGCGGCCGCGATCGAGCCCGATTCCACCGTCCTGGACGTCGGTTGCGGCGCCGGTCAGGTCACCAGGGACGCCGCCCGCCAGGCGAAATCAGGACTGGCGCTCGGCGTCGACCTGTCCGCGCCCATGCTCGCGCTGGCCAGGGAACTCGCCGGCCGGGAGAACCTGCCCAACGCGGTGTTCGGCCAGCTCGACGCCCAGGTGCACCCCTTCACCGAGCACGCCTTCGACCGGGTGGTCAGCAGGCACGGCGCGATGTTCTTCGGCGACGCCCCCGCCGCCTTCGCCAACCTGGCCCGCGCCCTGCGTCCCGGCGGCCTGCTCACCCTGCTGAGCTGGCAGCCCATGCCGCGCAACGAGTGGATGCGTGTCTTCCGCACCGCCTTCGCCAACGGCGTAGAGCCCACGGTGCCGCCGCCCACCGCGGGCGGGCTCACCGATCCGGACCTGACCAGGGACCTGCTGAGCACCGCCGGATTCACCGATATCGAGGTGGACCCGGTCAGCGAGCAGATGTGGTTCGGCCGCGATGTCCCGGACGCGCTGGAGTTCATCACCGAGCAGTTCGGCTGGATCATGCGCGAGCAGGACCCGGACACCCAGGCCCGGATCGTCGAGGGGGTGCGGGCGGACCTGGCCGCGCACCTGACCGAGGACGGCGTGCGCTACGGCTCGGCCGCCTACCTGGTGCGCGCCCGCCGCCCCTGACCCCTCACCAGCGCCAGGCGTACCGCAGCTCGGCCCGCCACTCCTTGAGTTCGGCGGGCCAGCCGCGGTCGTAGGTCTGGTGGATCCGGAATCCCATGCCCTGGCCCAGCGCGATGTGCTGATCCCGTTCCAGCGACAGGGAGAACGGCACACCCTTGTCGTCGTACCAGCGCTCGTGCTGGCGGATGCAGGTCTGGTTGCCGAGGAAGCTGTTGGCGCACGGCGCTGGCGGGTACCAGATCTGCTCGTGCCGGAAGTTCACCACCGCGCCGTTCGCGCCGACCTTGATGGTGCCGGTGGCGGAGAGGCAGTAGGCGGTGGTCGGGATGGTCCAGCGCACGTAGTGCTGTCTACCGCCACTGGACGGAAGTGGCCGCATGTCGGCGCAGTTGGCGTCACCCATGGACTCCGCGGTCACCCGCTGGGTGTTGAAGTTGCTGTTGGTGTGGTCGAAGTAGCCGTTGACCAGCAGCCAGTCCCCGTCCCTGACGAAGTGCTCGCCGTACCCGGGCGGCCACTCCTTCGGGTGACCCCAGGCGATCTCGGACTCGGTCCTGTCCGCGTTGAGCGGTTTCCAGGCCCACTGGCTGGCCACCACACCCTCGGTCCAGAGCTGTCCCGCGGAACGCTCGAAGACCAGCGCGTAGTCGCCGTAGTCGGGCGGGGCCACCGCGCCCGCGGTGGGGAGCGGTAGTGCCAGTGCGATGGCCAGGGTGACGGCGGCCAGGCGGCGGATCACGTGTCGAACCTCCGGTGCTCGGATGTGCCGCAGGCACGATCCCACAGTGATCGACCCCGGCGGGCGGGTTCGCCAGGAGACGCCCCGCCCGCAGGGCTACCTACCGATCGGTCGGGCCCGGTGTCGCCAACGCGACGATCTCCGGCCCGGACCGTAACGCCGCGTGGTGGCAGTCGCGTAAACGCAAGTGGCCGTGGGTGGTGGGGCTGGTCGTGCTTGGGTTGGCGATCATCGGTGGCCTGACCGGCGGCCGGACCGAGACGGCCCCCGGCACCTCGGTGACGGTGTCCGCGGTGGCCGAGACCCCGGCCGGGGTGATCGTGCCGCCGGGGGTGATCGGCAAGGACCCCAAGGAGGCCAAGGCCGAGCTGGCGGCGCTGGGGTTCCGGGATGTGCGGGTGGAGTCCGTCGACGGGCGGCAGGTGATCGTGGAGACCAACTGGCGGGTGGTGTCGGTGACCAGCATGGGCACCTCGGTGGCCACCACCACCCGGCTGGTGCTGCGAGTGGACAAATCCCAGCCCAGCACCACCACCGAGGCCCCGCCGCCACCGCCGCCGCCCACCACCCGCAGCCAGGAACCGCCGCCCGCGCCGGAACCGACCCGGCAGACGAAACCGGCGCAGGTGAGCTACAAGAACTGTGACGAGGTCAAGAGCAAGGGCGCGGCGCCCCTGCATCGCGGCGAACCCGGGTACGGCAAGCACCTCGACCGGGATGGTGACGGAGTGGCCTGCGAGAAGTAGTCGGCCATCGGGGCGGAGATCGTGGCGCGAGTGGGCAGAGATGATCCACTCGCGGGCGAGGCGGTCAGGCCGGGTGTTGACTCGGGGGCATGCGGCGGATCGTGATCATCGGGGCCGGGCAGGCCGGTTTGGTGCTGGGGCTGGGATTGCTGCGGCACGGGTACGCGGTGACCGTGGTCGCCGAGCGGGCCGCGGCCGAGGTCCTGGCCGGCCGGCTGGTCTCCAACCAGTGCGTGTTCCACCCCGCCCTGGTCCGCGAGCGCGAACTCGGCATCAACTTCTGGGACGAGCGCGCGATCCCGGTGGAGACCGTCTCCTTCACCGCGCCCGGCATGTCCTGGCAGGCGCCGCTGGATCAGCCGGCGCAGTCGGTTGACCAGCGGGTCAAGGTCGCGGACTGGATGACGGAGTTCGCCCGGCGCGGTGGTGAACTCCGGTTGCACCGGGTCACCCCGGACGATCTGGAGCCGTACGCGCGGGAGTTCGACCTGGTGGTGGTCGCGGCGGGCCGCGGGCCGCAGTTCGACCGGCTGTTCCCGCGCAACCCTGAATTCTCGCCGCATACCCAGCCTCAGCGCAGTATCGGCGTGCTGTACGTGCGGGGTGGCACGCCGCCGCCCGGACTCAGCTTCGCGCTCGGCCCGCACGGCGAGTGCTTCGGGCTGCCGATCCTCTCCGTGGACGGGCCGGTCTACGGCGCCGGGATCTTCGCGGTGCCCGGCGGACCCCTGGACCGCTGGGACGACATCGCCGACGTGGACGCGCACCTGGTCCGCGCCCAGCAGTTGATGCGGGAGCATTTTCCTTGGCAGGGCGGCATTCTGGACGGCACCGAGCCCGCTGGTCCGCTGGAGTTCCTGCACGGCGGGATCACCCCGGTGGTCCGCCAGCCCGTCGGCACACTGCCCTCGGGCGCGCTGGTACTGGCCATGGGGGATGCCGCGGTCACCAACGACCCGCTGTCCGGGCAGGGCGCCAACATGGCCGCGCACGCCGCCCGCAGCTACGAGGAAGCCATTGTGGCGCAAGGGGATCGGCCGTTCGACGCGGAGTTCATGCACGGGGCGTTCGCCCGGTACTGGGCGCGGGCCGCGCACGCCACCCGGTTCAGCCTGGACCTGCTCGACCCGCCGCCGGCGCACATCATGTCCACTTTGGACACCGCGCAGCGGGTGCCCGAGGTGGCGCACCGGTTCGCCCAGCTCTTCGCCAACCCGGTCGACTACACCGGCTGGCTCACCGAGGAGACCGCCGCGCTCGACTATCTCGCCGCCGCCTCAGCCCGCGCCGCCGACCAGTAGCGCCTCGGCCAGCGCGGTGCGCGCGCTCAGCACCCCCTTGCCCACCCGGTGACTGGCCACCAATCCCGCGCCGCGCAAGGCGTTGAGGTGCTGGGACACCGCGCCTGCTGACATCCCGGTGCGGCGGGCCAGCTCCGTGGTGGAGGTGGGTGCGGTCATCTCGGTCAGCAGTCTCGCCCGGGAGCGGCCGAGGACCGCGCCCAGGTTCTCCGTTGGGCCGGCAGGGGTTTCCCACAGTGCCGCGACGCCGCGGGCCGGGTAGGCGAGCTGCGGGGCCTCGCCCGCGGAGATGCTGAGCACCGAGGGCCAGACGAAGACCGAGGGGATCAGCACCAGGCCGGGGCCGTCGGTGACGTTCGGGGCCTGGCAGTGGTTGTTGGCCACGGTCAGCTCCGCACCGTCCCAGCGCACCGACTCGTGCAGGTCGTTGAGCAGCGCGCCGATGCCCTGCTCGGCCAGCACCCGCGCGCCACGGAAGACCTCCCGGTCCAGCAGCGCCCGGATCCGCGGCCAGTCCGGCGCCAGCGCCTGCTGCCAGTACCCGGTGATCTCCGCGGCCAGCCTGGTCAGTCCGGCGGCCGGATCATCGTGCAGCGCAAGGATTTCCGGGGTCCTCGGGATGCCGGACAGGTCCAGGTGCGCGCGCACCAGCTCGGGCGGGGTGGCGGTCAGTGCGGCCAGTTCGGTGGCCAGGTCCGGGGTGTGCGGCGGCGGGGTGAGGAAGTCCGGGATGTAGTGCGGTGCGGCCGGGACCAGTTGCCACAGCAGGGAGTCCGTTGGCGGACCCGCGGTGCGCGCGAGCCAGGAGGCGTGCAGCACCCGGCCCTCGCCGCCGCGTCGCATCCGCAGCCCGGCCATGACCTCCCACAGACAGGACACGGACAGTCGCACCCTGGCCACACCCTGTGCGGCGAACTCGATCGCGACCACCGGACCTGCCCATCGTTTTAGCTGAGGCGAAAAAGATAGGCAGGTGCCCGCCTGGCACACAAGCTGGGGGAGTGAGCCGAACCCACCACGCCGCCGAGTTCCGGCGGCTGCACGAACTCCGCCCGCTGGTCCTGCCCAACGCCTGGGACCCGGCCAGCGCACGCGTCATCGAGGCCGCCGGCGCCGCGGCCATCGCCACCACCAGCGCGGGCGTGTCCTGGGCGCACGGCCGTCCGGACGGCGAGGGCCTGGACCGGGCCGGGATGACCGCGGCCGTCCGCGCCATCCTGGACACGGTGTCCATCCCGGTCACCGCCGACGTCGAGGGCGGCTACGACGACCTGGCCGGCACCGTCGCCGAACTCGCCGAGCTGGGCGTGGCCGGGGTCAACGTCGAGGACTCCGCACGCGGCGCGCTGCTCGACCCGGCCGCCGCCGCGGACCGGATCCGGCTGGCCCGCAAGGCCAACGCGGACCTGGTCCTCAACGCGCGCACCGACGTCTACCTGCTCGGCGGCAGCGGCCCCGAAGCCCTGGCCGAGGCGATCTCCCGCGGCAACGCCGCCTTCGCCGCCGGCGCGGACTGCGTGTTCGTGCCCGGTGTCATCGCCGAGGACACCATCGCCGCCCTGGTCGAAGCCCTGGACGGCCCGCTCAACATCATGGCCATGCCCGGCGCCCCCACCGTGGCCAGGCTCGGCGAGCTGGGCGTGGCCAGGGTCAGCGTCGGTTCCGGCATCGCCCAGGCCGCGCTCGCCGCCACCGCACGGGCAGCGCGGGAACTCCTGGGCTCGGGCGGCTACGGCGCGCTGGCCGACGGCCTGCCCTTCGGCGAGGTCAACTCGCTGTTTGCCGCGCGGTGAGTTCCAGCCCGCGCAACAACGGCAGGTAGACCTCGTCCACCAGTGCGTGGATGGTGTCGTCGGTGATCTTCTCGCCGCCGTGGATGGCCTCCAGGCGGACCAGGTTGATCGGGAGCTGGATCAGGCGCGGGGACAACTCGAGCGGGTCCAGCTCGCCCCTGGTCGCGGCCTCGGCCAGGATCTTGGTCAGCACCTCGGCCAGTGGCGAGTTGTGCAGGCGTTCACGCAGCACCGCGGTGATCTCCGGGTGCCGGAACGTCTCGCCCATCACCCCGGCGAGCATCTCGCTGAGCATGCCCTCGACCCGCCGCGCGATCTCGCTGAACATCTTGACCAGGTCGCCGCGCAGCGACCCGGTGTCCGCTGGCAGGGGGTCCATCCGCGCCGGCAGCCTGCGGTTCCAGGCCGCCAGGACCAGTTCGGCCCGGTTCGACCAGCGGCGGTAGATCACCGGCTTGCTGGTCCCGGCTCGTGCGGCCACCGCCTCGATGGTGAGCCGGTTGTACCCGGTCTCACTCAGCTCGGCCCAGGCCGCGTCCAGGATGGCCTGTTCCAGCTCGGCACCGCGGCGGCGTGACTTCGGCTCGCTCACCCTGCCCCTTTAAGTACGTTGCGTTTCTTAGCTGGGGAGCCTACGTTGGAAACGTAAGATACGGAACGTTTCTTCTGTGGGGTATTCGGTGTTGAACCGACTGTTACGTACCTATCTACGGCCGTACACGCGGGAGCTGTCGGCGGTGCTCGTGCTGCAACTCATCGGCACGATCGCCTCGCTGTACCTGCCCAGCCTGAACGCCGACATCATCGACCACGGCATCGCCACCGGCGACACCGGCTACATCCTGACCACCGGCGGCTGGATGCTGGCCGTCACCCTCCTTCAGATCCTCTGCTCGATCGGCGCGGTCTACTTCGGCGCCCGCTGCGCGATGGCCTTCGGCCGCGATGTGCGTGCCGCGGTGTTCCACCGGGTCGGCGAGTTCTCCGCCCGCGAGGTCAGCACCTTCGGCGCGCCCTCGCTGATCACCCGCAGCACCAACGATGTCCAGCAGGTGCAGATCATCGTGGTGCTGGTGTGCACCATGCTGGTGACCGCGCCGATCATGTGCGTTGGCGGCATCGTGATGGCGCTGCGCGAGGACCTCGGCCTGTCCTGGCTGCTGCTGGTCTGCGTGCCGGTGCTGGTGATCGCGATCGGCCTGATCGTGGCCCGCACGGTGCCGCAGTTCCGCAAGATGCAGGACCGCATCGACCAGGTCAACCGGGTGCTGCGGGAGCAGCTCACCGGGGTCAGGGTGGTGCGTGCCTTCGTCCGCGAACCGGGTGAGACCAAGCGGTTCGCCGCGGCCAACGACGCGCTCACCGACACCGCGCTGCGGGTCGGCCGGGTGCAGGCGCTGCTGTTCCCGGTGGTCATCCTGGTGCTCAACGCCTCCAGCGTGGCCGTGCTGTGGTTCGGCGCTGACCGGGTGGACCTGGGGCAGATGCAGATCGGCGCGCTGACCGCCTTCCTCAACTACCTGCTGCAGATCCTGATGGCGGTGATGATGGCCACCTTCATCGCCACCCTGATCCCGCGCGCCGCGGTGTGCGCGGAGCGGATCAACGAGGTGCTGGACACGCAACCCTCGGTGCGGCCACCGGAGCACCCGGTGCGCGAGTTGCGCGGGCACGGCGAACTGGAGTTCCGGGACGTCGAGTTCCGCTACCCCGGCGCCGCCGAACCCGTGCTGCACAACGTGTCCTTCCGCGCGCGGGCCGGGCAGACCACCGCGATCATCGGCAGCACCGGCGCGGGCAAGACCACCCTGCTCTCCCTCATCCCGCGCCTGGTCGATGTGACCGCGGGCGCGGTGCTGGTGGACGGGGTGGACGTGCGCGAGGCCGCGCCGGAACTGCTCTGGGAGCGGATCGGCCTTGTGCCGCAACGGCCCTACCTGTTCACCGGCACCGTGGCGGGCAACCTGCGCTACGGCAATCCGGAGGCCACCGACGCGGAACTGTGGCAGGCATTGGAGATCGCCCAGGCCAAGGACTTCGTCACGGACATGCCCGGCGGGCTGGACGCGCCGATCACCCAGGGCGGCACCAACGTCTCCGGCGGGCAGCGGCAACGCCTGTCCATCGCCCGTGCCCTGGTGCGGAAACCGGAGATCTACCTGTTCGACGACTCCTTCTCCGCACTGGACCTGGCCACCGACGCCCGGCTGCGGGCCGCACTGCGCCCGCACACCGGGCAGGCGGCCGTGCTGGTGGTGGCGCAACGGGTGTCCACCATCCTGGACGCCGACCAGATCATCGTGCTGGACAACGGATCCATCGTCGGCAACGGCACCCACCACGAACTGCTGGACTCCTGCCCGACCTACCGGGAGATCGTCCAGTCCCAGCTGACTCCGGAGCAGGCGGCATGAGCGCCCCCACCACGAGCACCGCGCCCCGGCCGCCGCAGGGCGGGCCGATGGGCGGACGTTTTCCCGGCATGGGCATGCCCATGGGCAAGGCGAAGAGCTTCAAGTCCTCGGCGAAACGACTCTTCGGCCGGATGCGGCCGGAGCGGGCCAGGCTGTTCGTCGTGCTCGCACTCGGCGTGCTCAGCGTCGGCTTCTCCGTTGCCGGGCCGAAGATCCTGGGTCAGGCCACCGACATCATCTTCAACGGTGTGCTCGGCCGGATGCGCGGGGATGCCAACGCGCACATCGATTTCGCCGCGCTCGGCGTGGTGCTGACCTGGGTGCTCGGGCTGTACCTGGTCGCCGCGGCGTTCGGTTACCTGATGGGGTTGTTGCTCAACGGGGTGGTGCAGCGGGTGGTGTACCGGCTGCGCGAGGACGTCGAGGAGAAGTTGCACCGGTTGCCGTTGCGCTACTTCGACAGTCAGCCCCGCGGTGAGCTGTTGTCCAGGGTCACCAACGACATCGACAACATCTCCACCACGTTGCAGCAGACACTGAACCAGTCGCTGACCTCGCTGCTGACCGTGGTCGGCGTGCTGGTGATGATGTTCACCATCTCCCCGCTGCTGGCGGTGATCGCGCTGCTGATCATCCCGCTGTCCATGGTGATCACCGCCCAGATCGGCAAGCGGTCGCAGAAGTTGTTCGTGGCGCAGTGGCGTGAGGTCGGCGCGCTCAACGCGCACATCGAGGAGGCATTCACCGGGCACCAGCTGGTCAAGGTCTTCGGGCGGCAGCGCGAGTCCGAGGCGGAGTTCGCCCGCCGCAACGAGAAGTTGTTCGGTTCCAGCCTGGGCGCGCAGTTCATCTCCGGGCTGATCATGCCCTCGATGATGTTCCTGTCCAACCTCAGCTACGTGCTCATCGCGGTGGTCGGCGGCCTGCGCATCACCAGCGGCGCGATGACCCTCGGCGAGGTGCAGGCGTTCCTGCAGTACTCCCGCCAGTTCACCCAGCCACTGACCCAGGTCGCCTCCATGGCCAACCTGCTGCAGTCCGGCGTTGCCTCGGCCGAGCGGGTCTTCGAGCTGCTCGACGCCGAGGAGCAGCAGCCCGACCCGGTGCACAACGCCCTTCCCGCACAACGACATGGCCGGGTGGAGTTCGAGAAGGTCAGCTTCTCCTACACCAAGGACCAGCCCCTGATCGAGAACCTGTCCCTGGTCGCCGAACCGGGTCAGACCGTGGCCATCGTCGGCCCCACCGGCGCGGGCAAGACCACCCTGGTCAACCTGATCATGCGCTTCTACGAACTCGACGCCGGCCGGATCACCCTGGACGGCACCGACATCACCAGCCTGAAACGCGAGGACCTACGCGGCCAGATCGGCATGGTCCTGCAGGACACCTGGCTCTTCGGCGGCACCATCCGGGACAACATCGCCTACGGACGTCCGGACGCCACCGAGGAGGAGATCCTGGCCGCGGCCAAGGCGGCGTTCGTGGACCACTTCGTGCGCACGCTGCCGGAGGGGTATGACACGGTGATCGACGAGGAGGGCGGCAACGTCAGCGCGGGGGAGAAGCAGTTGCTGACCATCGCGCGTGCCTTCCTGGCGGATCCGTCGCTGCTGATCCTGGACGAGGCCACGAGTTCGGTGGACACCCGGACGGAATCGTTGGTGCAGCACGCGATGGCCAACCTGCGCACGGCTCGGACGAGTTTCGTGATCGCGCACCGGTTGTCGACTATCCGGGATGCGGATGTGATCCTGGTGATGGAGTCGGGGCGGATTGTGGAGCAGGGGGATCATGAGGAACTCCTTGCGGCGCAAGGGGCTTATCATCGGTTGTATTCGGCGCAGTTCAACGCTGTGCCGTGAGGGGGTGGGGCGGTTGGGGTTTCCCGGCCGCCCCGCTCCGCTCGTTGGGCCGAAAGCTCGGGTCGCCCGTCGCCCGGTGGGGCGAGGCGTCGGCGGCGTGGGCTGATCCGCCGACACCCGCGTGGCCCCGATCATCTATCGCCCCTGTCTCCCCGCCCCGCCACCTGTTGTCCCGCCACCAGCAACCCTGCCCGCAGTGAGTGGTCGACCACTCACGCTCCCTGCCTCAATCCGAATCCGCCCCGCCCCGCGTCGCGACCCCGCCCTGCTTGGCGACCCCGCCCCACCTCACCCGGCAGCCCCACCTGATCGCCGCCAGTCGACCAAGTCAGCGATCACCACATCGGATCAACCGCTCACTGCAAACGTCTACATTGCGAATGCTCGCTCATCCGCGGTTATGCTCCGCCAAACGATCAAACGAACACGGGCGGTACCGGATGCGAGAGCCAAGCGAGGCCAGACGTCGACGGATCCTGGCCGCCGTCCAGTCCCGCGGTTCGGTCCGGGTGACCGACCTGGCCACCGAGCTGGACGTCTCGGTCGTCACCGTCCGCCGCGACGTCGAGGAACTCGCCAAGGCCGGCACCCTCCGCCGCGGCCACGGCACCGCCCGCTCCCTGCGCGCCCCCGAACCCACCCCCGCACCCCCGCTCGCCGAGGGCGGCGCGGTCGCCCTGGTCGTCCCGGAACGGCACGCCTACCTGCACGAAACCATGCACGGCGCCCGCACCGCGCTGGAGGAAGCCGGGATGCGGGTGGTGCTGCACATCGCGCCGCAGGTCGCGGGTGCGGAGCGGCCGATCGTGGAGCGGGTGCTGGCCGAGGACGTGCGCGGACTGCTGATCGCGCCCCGCTGGCGGACCACGGCGGCCGAGCTGGCCGACGACTGGCTGGCGCAGGTGCGGGTCCCGCTGGTGCTGATGGAACGTCGGCCCTGGCCGGGCAGTGCGCTGCACGGGCTGGACTCGGTGTGCACGGACCACTGGTACGGGATGCACCTGGCGGTGGCGCACCTGGTTGCGCTGGGGCATCGGCGGATCGTGCTGGCGGCGCGGGATGACAGTCCGACGGCGCGGACGTTGCGGGCGGCGTTCGCGGAGATCGCCTCGTACCGGGCGGAGATCGAGGACTGGGCGGTGGTGTTGAGCGCGGCTGACGCGGGGGCGGAGCCGGAAGTCCGGGTGGCTGGGACTGGGGAGTGGGGGCCGCTGACGGCCGAGCGGAGTGCCACCGGATCCGCGTCGGGTTTGACGCGCGGTGCGGCGGATTGGGCAGTCGGTTCGGATCGCGGTGCGGCGGATTGGGCAGTCGGTTCGGATCGCGGTGCGGCGGAGCCGGAGTTGGCTTCGGGTCGCCGTGCGCCTGAGTCGCGACTGGGTTCGGGTGGCCTGGCAGCCGGGTCGGAAGTGGGCTCGGCCCGTCGTGCGGCGGAGTCGGAGATGGGCTTGGGTCGCCGGGGATTGGCGCCGGAGGTGACGGCCGGGCAGTTCGAGCCAGGCATGGTCGCGGCCTCCGGGGGGATCGCCGCCGGAGCCGATCCCGGATTTGGTTTGCCCGGGGTCGGAGTGGGCGCGCTCCGGATCGCTGCCGTGGCAGGCAGCCCGCGGCGGACTGGCGAGCAGTCCGCGCTCGCCGCCGTCCTCCGTGAGCACCGCGCCACCGCCGCAATCCTGCACGGCGACGTCGACGCCCTCATGCTCGTCCAGCAGCTCGCCGAAGCCGGCATCCGCGTCCCCGACGACTGCTCCATCGTCGCCTACGACGACGTCGTCGCCGCCCTCGGCAGCCCGCCCCTCACCGCCGTCGCCCCACCAAAAGCCCAGGTCGGACGTGCCGCCGCTGAGCTTCTCCTGCATCGTCTGGCCAGCTCTGGCGAATGGCGGAGTCGTCGGGTGGAGCTGATCCCCGACCTCAAGGTGCGGGGATCCACCCGGCCGGTCTGATCGTTTGACCGTTTTGGGTTTGTCTGATCGTTCTATTGACCTGAAATGCTCAGGCGATCAGGATTCGGTGACCTCATCCTGCCAACGGAGGCGCCGATGTCGACTCGATTGAGCCGTCGTTCGCTGCTTGCCGCGGCCGTCGCGCTTCCGGTGCTCGGCGCCTGCGGTCCGGATCCCACTCCGCGTAAACCGGGGCCGGGTGGGGGGCCGGTGCGGATCACCTTCTGGTCCTCGCTGCGGGGCAGTCGCCAGGTCGTGGAGGCGTTCAACAAATCGCAGAAGCGGATCTTCGTCGACTTCCAGCAGGTGCCTTCGGGTGGGCAGGGTGGGTACGCCAAGCTCAGCAACGCGGCTCGGGCGGGGAATCCGCCGGATGTGGCCACCATCGAGTACCCCCAGGTCCCGGGGTTCGCCATTGACGGGGTGTTGCGGGATCTGACGGGGTTGATCAGTGATGGGTTGCGGGCCAAGTTGTTGCCGCAGGCGTGGGGGCTGACCACGTTCGAGAATCGGGTGTTCACGGTTCCGCTGGATGTCGAGCCGATGGTGTTGCACTACCGGGCCGATCTGTTCGCCCAGCACAACCTCGCCGTGCCGCGGACCTGGAGTGAGTTCGCCGCGCTGGCGCGGGTGGCCCGGCGGTTACCGGGGGATCGGCGGCTGGCGTTGTTCGCCACCGACGGGGGTGCGCAGTTCGCCGGGTTCTCCTGGCAGGCGGGGGCGCAGTGGTTCAGCACCACCGGCGGCGCCTGGAACGTCTCCATCGCCGACGAGCCCACCCGGCGGGTCGCCGACTACTGGCAGCGGCTCATCGACGAACAGCTGGTCTACACCAACGCGGCGGACAGCACGCACGCCGACGCCCAGATCGGCCAGGGCCGGGTGCTGACCCGGCTCACCGGCGCCTGGGACGCGGGGGCGCAGATGAACGCCCGGCCCGCGCAGAAGGGGCTGTGGAAGATCGCGCCCATGCCGCAGTGGGACGGCGTGGCCAAGGAGTCCGTTGCCACGCATGGGGGATCCACTTTCGCGGTCACTCAGGCAAGCGCTTTCCCTGAGGCCGCGATGGAGTTCATCGAGTGGCAGGTCTCGCACCCGGACTCCTTGCGCGCCAGGCTGTCCAGCGGCACCAGCAGCCAGTATCCGACCGCCTCCGCACTGGTCCAGGTGGGCAGCCAGGCCTTCGACCGCGCCTACTACGGCGGCCAGGACATCTACCAGCTCTTCGACACCGAGGCCCGCAAGATCCGGGACGGCTGGACCTGGGGGCCGCGGATGACCGCCACGCTCAAGCTCATGCACGACGGCTTCGCCCGTGCCGGCGGCGGTCAGGGCAGTCTGCTGGAGGCGGTGCGGGAGGCGCACAGCGGGACCATGCCGGACCTGCGCGCGCTGGGCCTGAACACCACCGAGGTGATCGGGTGAGGCGCGGCGGACTGGCCTGCGCGCTGCTGATGGCGCCGTTCTTCCTGCTGTTCACCGTGGTGTTCCTGATCCCGGTCGGCACCGCGGTGTGGCTGAGCTTCTTCAGCGACGACCAGCCGGGCCTGGGTTTCGGCCCGGAGTCCACCGTGTTCATCGGCCTGCGCGCCTACCTGGCCGTGTTCAGCGACCCGACCTTCCTGCGTGGCCTGGCCACCGTCGCGCTGTACTGCCTGCTCTACATCCCGCTGATGGTCGTCGGCGCGCTCGGCCTGGCCCTGCTGCTGGACTCCGGCGCCGCGCGGCTGCGGGCCTGGGCACAGCTCGCGTTGTTCCTGCCGCACGCGGTGCCCGGCATCATCGCCGCGATCATCTGGCTCTACCTCTACACCCCCGGCCTCAGCCCGGTGATCGATCTGCTGGGGCAGGCCGACATCACCGTCGACTTCCTCGGCGTGCAGACCGTGTTGCCCTCCATGGTGAACATCGCGCTGTGGAGCAACCTCGGCTACAACATGGTGATCTTCTACGCCGCGCTGCAGGCCGTGCCGCGCGAGGTGCTGGAGGCGGCCGTGGTGGACGGGGCAGGGCCGGTGCGCACCGCGTTGCGGCTCAAGGTCCCGCTGGTGCGGCCCTCGATCGTGATGGTCTCGATGTTCACCCTGATCTGGGCACTGCAACTGTTCACCGAACCCATGCTGCTCAGTCAGTCCACGCCGATGATCAGCTCCCGGTTCTCGCCGAGCATGTACATCTACGACGCGGCCTTCACCCGCAACAACTACAGCCTGGCCGCGGCCGCCTCGGTGGTCCTGTTGCTGGCCACCATCGCGCTGTCCTATGGCATCACCCGCTGGAGCAACCGCACCGCAGCCCGTGGGGAGACCGCATGAGCACCACCGACCTGCCCGTCGCGCTGCGCCCACGACTGTTCGGCCGGATCGCGGTCAACACCGTGGTCGGCCTGTTCGTGCTCTACACCCTGCTGCCGGTGCTGTGGCTGGTGCTGGCCGCCACCAAGGACCGGGACGCGCTGTTCAACAGCGAGGTGCTGTCGCTGACCAACTTCTCCTTCTGGCAGAACCTGGTCGACGTCTTCACCGAGGACAAGGGGCTGTTCGGCCGCTGGTATCTCAACAGCCTGCTCTACGCCGGGGTCGGCGCCGGGATCAGCGCGGTGCTGAGCGTCGCCTGCGGGTACGCCTTCGACAAATACGTGTTCCGGCACAAGGAAAAACTCTTCGGACTGGTGCTCGCCGCGGTGATGGTGCCGCAGACCGTGCTGGCGCTGCCGCTGTACCTGATGGCCTCGGCCAGCGGACTGGTCAACACCTTCTGGGCGGTGTTCATCCCGGTGCTGTTCAACCCCTTCGGCGTGTACCTCGGCCGGATCTTCAGCCAGGGCTACGTGCCCGGCGAGGTCCTGGAAGCGGCGCGGATCGACGGTGCAGGCGAGCTGACCATGTTCTTCCGAGTCGCGCTGCGGTTGCTCGGACCAGGGGTGGTGACGGTGTTCCTGTTCCAGCTCACCGCAATCTGGAACAACTTCTTCCTGCCCATGGTGATGCTCTCCGACCAGCAGCTCTACCCGGTCAGCCTCGGGCTCTACGCCTGGAACAGCGCGGCCAGGGTGTCCCCGGAGTACTACCCGCTGGTGATCATGGGCTCGCTGCTGGCGGTGTTGCCGCTGATCGTGGCCTTCCTGTTACTGCAACGGTTCTGGCGTTCCGGCCTGACCGCGGGAGCGGTGAAGTGAGCCGCCCGCGGGCCGTGCCAGCCATGTCGCCCGAGGCCGCCGAGGCCGTGCTCGACCCGGCCGCGCTGGCCGCCTTCGCCCAGGTGTGCGACCTGGTCCCGGACGTCGTGCTCGCCGAATTCGACTCCGCCGCAGCCCGCGCCGCACTGGCCGAGGCGGAGGTCCTGATCATCGGCTGGGGCTGCCCGCCACTGACCGCCGAGGTGCTGGCCGCCGCGCCCCGGCTGCGCGCGGTGGTGCACACCGGCGGCACGGTGCGCGGGTATGTCACCGAAGCCTGTTGGGAGCGGGGGATCGAGGTGTCCTCGGCCGCCGCGGCCAACGCGTTGCCGGTGGCCGAGTACACCGTGGCGATGATCCTGTTGAGCGGCAAGAAGGTCCTGGAACGCGCCCGTGAGTACCGGGCCAGCGGCGAGGATCCCGGCCGGTGGCTGAGCACCTCCAGAACGCTGGGCAATTTCGGCCGCACGGTGGGTATCCTGTCCGCCTCGCTGATCGGCCGCCGGGTGATCGAGTTGTTGCGCCCCTACGATTTCCGGGTGCTGCTGCACGATCCGTACGTCACCGACGAGCAGGCGGGGGAACTCGGCGTCGAGCCGGTGAGCCTGCCCGAGTTGTTCGCCCGCGGCGAGATCGTCAGCGTGCACACCCCACTGCTGCCGGCCACCCGCGGCCTGGTCAGCCGCGAGCTGATCGACTCGATGCGCCAGGACGCGATGCTGATCAACACCGCCCGGGGCGCCGTGGTGGACCAGGAGGCGCTGGCCGCCGCGGCACTGGCCGGGCGGGTGCGGGCGGTGCTGGACGTCACCGATCCGGAGCTGTTGCCCAAGGAACATCCGTTGTGGCACAGCGAGAACGTGCTCATCAGCCCGCACCTGGCCGGGTCCCAGGGCAACGAGTGGGGGCGGCTGGCCGAACACGCCGCCGCCGAGATCGCCCGCTGGAGCACAGGCGTCGGGTTCGCCCACCCGGTGCGACGCGAAAGGCTGGACCGGCTGGCATGAGACTGCCCGAGGAAGACCGGAACCTGAGTCCGCACACCGGTTTCACCCGCGCGCACTGGGTGGCCACCGCTGACGCACTGCTCACCGCGGCCTGGCGCTGGGCCAGCCCGCACGGCGCCCGACTGGACCTGCCCGGCAGGCCCGCGCACAGCGGTGTGCGCTCCGACGGCCTGGAGGGCTTCGCACGCACCTTCCTGGCCGCCGCGTTCCGGGTGGCGGGAGAGCAGGGCGCGGACCCGCACGGCTGGTTGGGCCGCTACACCGAGGGGCTGGCCGCGGGCACGGCCACGCCCGGCCGGGACGATCACGAGTCCTGGCCGCTGATCCGCGATCACCACATCCACGGCCAGCCCATGGTCGAGTCCGCCTCGGTCGCCCTCGGTCTGCGGCTGACCAGGGAATGGTTGTGGGACAACCTGGATCCAGCCGTCCAGGACCGGGTCGCGGCCTGGCTGCACGACGCGCTCACCCACGTGCCGGCGCCCAACAACTGGTACCTCTTCCCTTACACCGTAGCGGGATTCCTGGAGTCGGTCGGCCGAGCCGACGCGCACACCGCCCGCGCCCGGACCCGCGCCCTGGAACTGCTGGAGACCTGGTACCGCGGCCAGGGCTGGTACGCCGACGGCGACGGCCGCGCCTTCGACCACTACAACGGCTGGGCCCTGCACCTGTACCCGGTCCTGGACCAGCACCTGGCCGGGGACCGGGACACCGTGCACCAGAACCGATTACGCGAGCACCTGGACAGCTTTTCGTTGCTGTTCGGTGGAGATGGCGCGCCAATCCACTTCGGACGGTCGCTCACCTACCGCTTCGCCGCCACCGCCGCGATCGGCCTCGGCGCGCTCACCGGCGACACCCCGCTCACCCCCGGCGCCTCCCGCCGGGTGCTCAGCGGCGCACTGCGCTACTTCCTGGACCGCGGTGCGGCCACCGACGACCTGCTCAGCCTGGGCTGGCACGGACCGCACGAACCCACGCTCCAGCATTATTCCGGACCGGGATCCCCTTACTGGGCGTCCAAAGCCTTCGTCTGCCTGCTCGCCCCACCAGATCATCCACTGTGGACGGATGTCGAACAGCCCGCGCCGGTCGAGGAGTCGGACCGGGTGCTCGCGTTGCCCGGCCCGGGACTGCTGGTGCAGACCACCCGGGCGGACGGGATCGTCCGGCTGCACAACCACGGCAGCGACCACGTCCGCCCGCACGAACCCGAATCCGCCGCCCAGGACGACCCGCACTACGGCCGACTGGCCTACTCCACGCACACCGGCCCCACCGCCAAGACCAACCCGGCGGACAACCACTTCAGCGTCCTGGTCGACGGCATCCGCAGTGTCCGCCGCCGCATCCGGCCCCTGGGTGCCGGGACCGGGGACGGCTGGGGCTGGGCGGCGTCCTGGCACCGCCCGGTGTTCCCGTCCGGCCCGCCGATGGTGCCAGGGCTGCGGGTGGAAAGCCTCACCGTGGCCAAGGGCGCCGTCGAGCTGCGGGTGCACCGGGTGGTCGGCGCGCCGCCGGGGGCCGCGGTCGAGCTGACCGGGTGGGCCACTGCTCCGGATGCCGAGGTGCGGTCCGGACTGGCCGGGCTGCACGGCTGGACCGAACAGGACCAGATGCGCGCGCCACAGGGCACGGCCTACGCCCCGTTCGCCACCCTGCCCCGACTGCGCGGTGCGGCGGGCGGCACCACCCTGCACCTCGCGGTGGCCACGCTCAGCGGTGCGCCGGAGGCCAAGGCGCTCAACGAGATCACCGTGGGCGCGGACTGGATCGAGCTGGTGTGGGCGCAGGACGGCGAACGGCTGCGGATCGACCTCGGCACACCCGTGCGCACCGGCGAGCCCGCGTTACCGGTGCTGCGCTGACTGCCCCGGCGGGCTGCCAGGTCGGCCCTCCGGGACATTCGCCTTGAAACTTTCATGTTGAACCAACATGATCGAAGAGCGATCGACCAGTGGCGCTCAGTGAGGAGAAATCAGTGCGCGGTAAGAGGATCAGCTACGCCGCAGGGGTACTCGCGCTGGCCGGTTCACTCGGTCTGGCCGCACCGGCCGTGGCCGACCCGGCCCACCCGACCGGACTGCGGGTGTGGGAGACGATCCAGTTCACCGGCCAGACCGAACTGTATCCAGCGCCAAGCAAGGCCTGCACCACCACGTCCTTCGTGGTGCGCGCGGAGTTCAACAACACCCCGCACACGCTTGACTTCTTCCGCACCGCCGACTGCACCGGGCACGCGATCACCATCCCGGCCAACGACCTGCACTCCTTCCCGACCTTCCCCGCACGCAGTTTCCGGGTGGCCGGCTGAGTTTCCCGCACCTGCCCCGGTGGGCGAGGCCCGTCCTCGCCCACCGGGGTTTCTTCGTCGATCCCGCGGGCTACGCCGAATCCCGGCGGATGAGTTCGGTGGGCAGGATCAGCGAGGTCGGCTGCTCGCCGTTGATCAGCCGGATCAGCATCCTGGTCATCTCCCGGCCCAGCGCCTCGATCGGCTGGCGGACGGTGGTCAGCGCGGGCTGGGTGTGCTGTGCGGTGACGATGTCGTTGAACCCCACCACCGCCACCTCCTCCGGCACCCGGCGACCCCGCTCCCGCAACACATCCAGCGCCCCGGCGGCCATCGCGTCGGAGGCGACGAACACCGCGTCCAGGTCAGGGTGCTCGGCCAGCAGCCGGGTCATCGCGGCCGCGCCGCCGGACTCGGTGAAATCGCCGTGCGCCAACCGTTTCTCGCTCAGTCCGGCCAGCGCCAGGGCCTCCCGGTAGCCGAGGTGGCGGGCCAGCGCGACCTGCTGGTCGGTGCCGCCGGTGATGGTGGCGATCCGCCGGCGGCCAAGGGAGATCAGGTGTTCGGTGGCCAGCCGGGCGCCACCGCGGTTGTCCGCGTCCACGTAGTGCCGGGGGGTGTGGCCCAGTGGCTGACCGCCGTGCACGACCGGCAATCCGCTGTCCGCGGCCAGTTTGCTCAGCGGATCGTGTTCGCGCAGGGCCAGCAGCAGCACACCGTCGGCGGCGTGCAGCACCCTGGTGAACCGGTCCTGGCCGCGCTGGGAGGCGGCCAGCACCAGCAGCAGTTGCAGGTCGGTCTCCTCGATCACCGCGTTCACCCCGGTGATCACCTCGGCGAAGAACAGGTTCGCGGTCAGCGCCGGATCCTCGCTGGAGATGGCCAGCACCACCGCGCCACGCCGCCGCGCGGCCAGTGAACGCGCGGCGGTGTTAGGCACGTAGCCCAGCTCCTCGATCGCCCGCTCCACCGCCTGGCGTGCCTTCTGGCTGACGTGCTGGGCGTTGTTGAGCACCCGGGACACCGTGCCGGTGGACACGCCCGCGCGCTGGGCCACCGCGTCCAGGGTGGGTGGCCGCTCGGTCATGGATCGGACCCCATCAGTCGGTTTCGCTGAAGCGATAACAGTATTATACGGTGCCGTCTAGCTGCGGTGACGCCGTCGCCAGAGCCGGAGTTGTTGGTGAAATTGGAAGCGCTTACAGCAGCGTAACCGTTGACAGCCGCGGCCGCCAGGGTCGACCATTCGGCACTGACGCCGTGCTGTGCCGGGACCCCTGCCGACCCGAGAGGTCCCCGGTATGACCACCACCCGCAGGCTGTCCGTGACCGCCCTGCTGCCCCTGCTGCTCATCGGCCTCGCCCCACCCGCGCACGCCCAGCCCTACCAGCGAGTGCTCAACGGTTCCTTCGACACCGGCAAGACCCCGTGGTGGAGCAGTGGAAACACGCCGTCCCGGGTCGAGGCCGGCCGCCTGTGCGCGGACATCCCAGCCGGGACAACGAATCCGTGGGACGCCATGATCGGCCAGAACGAGATCCCCGTGGAAGCCGGTCAGCCCTACACGCTCCGGTTCACCGCCACCGGCAAGGCGTCGATCCGGATCAATCTGCAACTCAACGCGCCCCCGCACACCGGCACGATCAACAAGCAGGTCACGCTCACCGAGACCCCACAGACCTTCGAGTTCACCGGACTGTCCACTGTGGCCAGTCGGCACGCCCAGGTGTCCTTCCAGGCCGGTGGCGCGACCCAGTCCTACACCCTGTGCGTGGATGACGTCTCGCTCACCGGCGGCGTCATCCCGCCGGGCGGTGGCTGGCATTACGGATCGGCGGTCCGGGTCAACCAGCACGGCTACCAGACCGACGGCCCGAAACAAGCCTCCATTGTGGACACCGCCACGCAATCGTTGCCGTGGCAGGTGAACAACGCCACCGGCGCGGTGGTGGCCACCGGCCGCACCCGGGTGCACGGCCAGGACCCGGCCTCCCGCGACCACGTGCACCTGGCCGACTTCTCCCAGCTCCGCGCCAGGGGCACCGGCTACACCCTGGTGGTGGGCAAGGAGGTCAGCGAGCCGTTCGACCTGCTGGACCGGCCATACGAACAGCTGCGCCGGGACGCCCTGCAGTACTTCTTCCACAACCGCAGCGGCCTGCCGATCGAGGCCCAGCACGTCGGCGCGGCGCACGCCCGCCCGGCCGGTCACCTGGACATCGCGCCGAACAAGGGCGACACCGCGGTGCCCTGCCTGCCCGGCGGCTGCGCGCACGCCCTGGACGTGCGCGGCGGCTGGTACGACGCCGGTGATCACGGCAAGTACGTGGTCAACGGCGGCCTGGCCGTCTGGCAGCTCCTGGACCTCTACGAACGCGCCCGTGACCGCTGGGACCTGACCGGCCAGCGCGACGGTCTGCTGCGCATCCCCGAGCAGCGCAACGGCGTCCCGGACGTGCTCGACGAGGCCCGCTGGCAGCTGGAGTTCCTGCTGCGCATGCAGGTCCCGGCCGGAGCGCCCCTCGCGGGCATGGCGCACCACAAGATCCACGACCTGGCCTGGACCGGGCACCCGCTGCTGCCGCACCTGGACCCGCAGCCGCGCTACCTGCACCCGCCGTCCACCGCCGCCACCCTCAACCTGGCCGCGGCCGGGGCCCGCTGCGCCCGGATCTGGACCCGCTGGGACCGCGCCTTCGCCCAGCGCTGCCAGGCCGCCGCCGAGACCGCCTGGCAGGCCGCCCTGCGTCACCCGGACCGGTTCGCGCCCAGGGAGACCGCGGGCGGCGGGCCCTACGACGACACCGACGTGCGCGACGAGTTCTCCTGGGCCGCGGCCGAACTGCACGCCACCACCGGCGACCCCGGCTACCTGCGCCACCTCACCAGCACACTCACCCCGGCCGGGTTCTCCTGGAAGGACACCGGCGGCCTGGCCGACCTGACCATCGCCCGCCACCCCCTGCGCTTCCCCCTGGACCGGGTCCTCGCCGCCCGCCAACGGATCCGCACCGTCGCCGACGGCTACGTGCGGCATCAGCAGACCCAGGGCTACCCCAACCCCGGCGAGTACGTCTGGGGCTCCACCAGTTCCACCGCCAACAACGCGATGATCATCGCCACCGCCTACGACCTCACCGGCAGGCCCGGCTACCGGGACGCGGTGCTCGCGGCCATGGACTACCTGCTCGGCCGCAACGCGCTCAACCAGTCCTTCGTCAGCGGCTACGGCGAACGGGCCAGCCGCAACCAGCATCACCGGCACTGGGCCAACCAGCTCGACCCCAAGCTGCCCAACCCACCGGCCGGTGCGCTGGCCGGCGGACCCAACCCCGGGCTGCAGGACCCGGTGGCACAGCAGAACCTGCCCGGCTGCGCCCCGGCCAAGTGCTACCTGGACGACATCGGCTCCTTCTCCACCAACGAGGTGGCGATCAACTGGAACTCCGCCCTGGCCTGGGTGGCGGCCTTCGCCGACACCCGCTGACCCCCGCACCCGAAGGGATTCCACAAGTGCGACACGAAGTCACTCCACCCCAAGTAGACGGTCCTTGAAAGGAGCCTGAACATGAGGGCCGTCTCGGATCAGTGTCCAGATCCGTCCCCACGCTCGCATGCGTCGCTGGTAACGGCGGGGTGTGAAGCCGAGTGTGAAAGCCCAAGAGCGGCCCGTGCCATCGGGCCGCAACAGGTGAAGGGGAAGATTGGACGGGCAAACGCAAGTGAACCCTCGATGACGCCTCGTTATCCCTACACCACGCCGATGGCGACGTTCTCGGTGGTGCTAGGGCCTGGCGCGGAAGAGCGCGAAGCGGCCTCCATCCTTTGCGAGATGGAGGATTGGACACCGCAGGCCCCGGGGTTAAGAGGGTGCCCTACCCCAATCATGTCTTGAAGGAGTGGAACGTGGAAACCCCGATGGAGTCCGGGAACAACATGCCGGTAGGCCAGAGGCGACAACGGCTTAATTCTCCAGCGGGAACAGGATGATCCGAGAAGCAAAGGCCGGTAGGGCGAAAGCTCAGGGGAAACCGGGAGCAGCGGCGGCTCCGCCGTCCCGCATAACCCGCCGGATACGGGCGGATGCCCGGCCCGAAAGGGAGCAGACGCGGATCAGGTAGGCCCGTGAAGACCACCTGTCAGGAAGTCGGAACCGAGGGACAAGTTAGATGCCGAAACAGGCGGGAGCGACCGCCGAGGCGGCGCCTCTGCCAGCATCGGTGAACGGACCCAAGGACTACGCTCGGCAATGGCACAGCATCGACTGGGCTAGAGGCGAAGCGCGAGTACGGCGACTGCGGCAGCGAATCTTCAAGGCCGCGCGGGAACAGGACCTGTCCAAGGTCCGGAACTTGCAAAAGCTTATGCTGCGGTCACACTCGAACACACTTGTCAGCGTGAAGAGGGTGACTCAGTTGAGCACCGGCCGACGAACGGCGGGCATAGACCAGGAGACGGCACTGACTCCGACGGAGCGGGGACGGATGGTGGCGAAGATCGCTGCTGATCCGCTGTCTCGTGGAGCCCGCGCGGTCCGTCGCGTGTATATTCCGAAAGCGAATGGGAAGCAACGCCCCCTGGGGATTCCCGTGCTGCTCGACCGCGCACGTCAAGCGCGCGCCAAGAACGCACTGGAACCCGAGTGGGAAGCCCGGTTCGACGAACGAACCTACGGTTTCCGCCCTGGGCGAGGCTGCCACGACGCGGTCGAGGCCATCTTCAACACCTGCGGCACGAAACGAGCCAAGAGGGTGTGGGTTCTCGACGCCGACCTGTCAGCCGCGTTTGACCGCATCAGCCATGAACACCTGCTCAGAGCCATAGGATCGTTCCCCGGTCGGGGGCTGATCCGAGCCTGGCTTCGAGCGGGAGTCATGGAGAACGGCCGGTTCTCTCCCACCGAGGAGGGGACGCCGCAGGGTGGCGTTATCAGTCCTTTGCTCCTCAATATCGCGTTGAGCGGGATGAGCACGGCCGTCGGCGGCCCCAGCAATTCCGAGTCCAGCTGGGCGCGGCGGGGCAGGCCGACGCTGGTCAACTACGCCGACGACTTCGTGGTGCTTTGTCACAGCGAAGCGGAAGCGTATGGGATCAAGGAGTCGCTGGCGCGATGGTTTGCTCCCAGAGGGTTGAATTTCAATGAGGAGAAGACGCGAGTCGTCCACCTTCGTGATGGATTTGATTTTCTGGGGTTCAACATCCGTCGCTACAACGACAAAATGATCATCAAGCCCAGCAAAGAGGCCGTCAAGAGGGTCCGGAAGAGGCTCCATGACGAGGTGCATTCCCTGCGGGGAGTGAACGCCAAGGCCATGGCGAAGAGGCTCAATCCTATCATCAAGGGATGGGCTACTTACTACCGGACGGTGGTGTCCAAGAAGACGTTCAAGTCCTTGGACAGTCATATGTACAGACTCGCTTTGAAGTGGGGAAAGCATACGCACCCGAAGAAGTCGATAGCCTGGGTTGTCTCCAGGTATTTCGGCCGGTTCAATTCACTCAGGCAGGACAGGTGGGTGTTTGGTGATCGGGAAACCGGAGCCTATGTTCACAAGTTCGCTTGGGTCAGGATCGAAAGGCACATTCAGGTCAAGGGGGACAGTTCCCCTGACGATCCGAGCCTGGAGAGATACTGGGCGAGTCGCGTACGCAAGAAGATGCCGACGACCGCGGACAGAATGTCCGTTGCGTTGGCGGACCGCCAGAAGGGGATCTGTCCGCTGTGTAAACAGCCGCTGGTCGCCGGTGCCGAGTATGAACCAGACAATGTGCGCGACTGGGCGCGATGGTTCACGGCATCCATGAAACCGCTGCAACGGCAGCGGCTCGTGCTTCGGCGGGATGGCGGCTCGGATGAGAAACCGAATCTTCGCCTTGTACACGCTGAATGCCTGCGTCAGCTTCATGCTGCGCAAGGCAGGAAGGTTGGTAAAGCATGATCCAGCGCGACCCTGGGGGCCCACTTGAGCCGTGTGCCGCGACGAGTGGCACGCACGGTTCTGAGGGGGGACCGCCGCAGCAATGCGGCGGTCCTACCCGACTGTCGTGGACCGCCCGGCTGGCCCTGTCCGCAACCGCCCTGCTCCTGGCCACCGCGTCACCCGCGTTCGCGGCCAACCCGATCGAGTTGACCAGCGGCTTCTACGTCAACCCCAACTCCACCCCAGCGGTGTGGGCCCGCAACAACCCCGGTGACGCCCGCGCCGCGCGCATCCAGTCCGCGATCGCCAACCGACCGATCGGTAGGTGGTTTGGCGCCGACGCCAACATCGGCGCCACCGTGGCCAGTTACGTCGGTGCGGCTGACAGTCACGACAAACTGCCGGTGCTGGTCGCCTACCATCTGCCCGGTAGGGACGCCTGCGGCGGCCACTCCGGCGGCGGCGCGGGCAACCCGGCCGCCTACCGCACCTGGATCTCCAGCCTGGCCGCTGGGATCGGCGGCAAACCCGCGGTGGTGGTGATCGAACCGGACGCGCTCGGCGATTTCGAGTGCATGAGCGAGGCCGCCATCCGGGAACGCCTCGGCATGCTGACCTACGCCACCCAGCAGCTCCGGCAGAAGGCGCCGAACACCTTCGCCTACCTCGACGGCGGCAACGTGGGCTGGGTGCCCGCCGCCACCATGGCCGCTCGCCTGGACTCCGCCGGGGTGCGCAACGTGCGCGGCTTCGCGGTCAACGTGTCCAACTACTACCCGACCGCCACCTCCCAGAACTACGCAGGCTCGGTGGTCGCCGCCCTGGGTTACCCAGCCAAATTCGTGATCGACACCAGTCGCAACGGCAATGGCCACAACGGGCAGTGGTGCAATCCACCCGGCCGGAAACTCGGCGTGCCCGCCCAGGTCGGCGGCGGCGCGGAAATGCTGCTGTGGGTCAAGACCCCCGGCAACTCCGACGGCGACTGCGGCATCGGCCCCGGCATTCCCGCTGGCCAGTTCAGTCCCGCGCTCGCCATCAGACTGATTGACGGCACCTGAGCACTCGGCCGCCGCCGGGCCGGACAACCCCCAGCTATCCGGCTCGGCGGCGACCCCCCACACACGCATCCACCAACAGATGGCTGTCTCAGCCCGCCCGGCGCTGACAGCCTCGCCCCCTGCGGATGACGCGTGTTCCTGTGAGTTGCCGCATCCCGCTGCTGAATGCGACAGGGTGATGTCTAATGCCTTCGGGTTGTCCGGTGTCACGACGGTGGGGGTCGTACAACAGGCTCCGGACAACGCGGCCACCTGCTGGGGGACCTGCATGCCACGCACCGAACAGCCGCTCGGCTCCGGCGATGACGCGCTGACCAGCTTCGCCCGCGACCTCCGTGCCCTGCGCGCGGCCGCGGGCAGCCCGACCTATCGGGAACTCGCCCGCCGCTCGCACTACTCGGCCACCACCCTGGCCGACGCCGCAGGCGGCAAACGACTGCCCAGCCTCGCCGCGACCCTGGCCTTTGTCCGGGCCTGCTCGGGCGATGCCGGGGAATGGGAATCCCGCTGGCACCGGGTCGCGGCCGAGTTGGCCCAGCCCGATGCGGAGTCGGAAAAGCCGCCGCCGGTGGAAACCGACGCGCCCTATGTCGGCCTGGCCGCCTTCCAGGCCAATGACGCGGACCGCTTTTTCGGCCGTGCCGAGATTGTCGGACAACTCATCGACCGCCTGGCGCAACGGCGATTCCTGGCCGTCTTCGGCGCGTCAGGGGCCGGGAAATCCTCGCTGTTACGCGCGGGACTGATCGCCACCGTTGGCAAGGGGGAGAACCCGCAGCCGGTGCTGTTGATGTCGCCGGGCAGACAGCCGGTGGAGGAATGCGCGGTGCAACTGGCCGCGCTCACCGGCGAATCCGCGGCCGTGCTGCGCGCGGAGTTCGGCCGCGGCGCCGAACACCTGCACCTGCGGGTCCGGCAGGCCCTCGCCGACCGGGAGGGCGTCGAACTGCTGGTGGTGGTGGACCAGTTCGAGGAGGTCTTCACCCTCTGCCCGGACCCGGCCGAACGCGAGCTGTTCCTGGCCATGCTGTTGCACGCGGCCAGTGCGCCGACCAGCCGGGTCCGGGTGGTGCTTGGCGCGCGCACCGACTTCTACACCCACTGCGCCGCGCACGCCGGACTGGTCGAGGCCATCCAGGACGGGCAGGTGTTGCTCGGCCCGATGACCACCGAACAACTGCGCGAGGCGATCACCCGGCCGGCCATGGACCGCGGTTACCGGTTGGAGAACGCCCTGGTCGCCACCGTGATGGCCGAGACGGCCGGGCAGCCGGGAGTCTTGCCGCTGGTCTCGCACGCACTGCTGGAGACCTGGCGGCGCAGGCACGGCACCACGCTCACCTCGGTCGGCTACCAGGCCGCCGGCGGGATCGCGCACGCCATCGCGCGCACCGCCGAGGGCAGCTACGCCGGGTTCGACCAGGCCCAGCAAACCGTGGCCCAGCACCTGTTCCTGCGGCTGACCGCGCTCGGCGAGGGCACCGAGGACACCAAACGCCGCCTCTACCACCGGGAACTCGACGACCACCCGGACACCGCGCACGTGGTGGCCGCACTGGTCCAGGCCCGCCTGGTCACCGCCGACCAGGACGGCCTGGAGATCAGCCACGAGGCCCTGATCCGCTGCTGGCCCCGCCTGCACGACTGGCTGGCCGCCGACCGCGAGGGCCTGCGCACGCACCGCTTGCTCACCGAGGCCACCGACACCTGGGAATCCCTGGACCGCGATCCGGCCGCGCTCTACCGCGGCGTCCGGCTGGCCCAGGCCAGCGCCTGGGCGGCGGGCAACGGGACCGCGATGACCGTGCGGGAGCGGGAGTTCCTCACCGCGGCCGAGCACGCGCGGGAGGAGGAGGCGGCAGGGCAGCGGCGGCGGACCCGGCGGCTGCGCCAGCTGGTGGCCGCGGTGGTCGCCTTCGCGATCCTGGCCTCCGCCACCGCGATCGTGGCCTTCCAGCAACGGGCCACCGCCGAACGCCAGCGCGACGACGCGAGTTTCCGGCACGTGCTGGCCGAGGCCGACCGGCTCGCCGCGAGCGATCCCTCGCTGTCCGCGCAGCTCAACCTGGCCGCGCACCGGCTGCGCCCGCAGGATCAGAGCGTGCACACCCGGCTGGTCGGCACCCGCAACACCCCGTTGGCCGAAAGCCTGGCCGGGCACGTCGGCGAGGTGTTCCAGACCGAGTTCAGCCCGAACGGCAAGGTGCTGGCCACCACCGGTGACGACGGCACGGTCCGGCTGTGGGACGTCCGCGACCCGGCCAACGTGCGGCCGTGGGGGCCGCCGCTGGAAGGGCACAAGGGCTGGCTGATCACCGTGGTGTTCAGCGCCGACAGCAAGCTGATGGCCGCGGGCGGGGCCGAGGGCCGGATGCGGGTGTGGAACATCGCCGACCCGGCCGCGCCCATCCTGGTCACGAGCTGGCTGGCCGGTGACGACCGCGAGGCACGGATCAACACCTCCGCCTTCCACCCGGACGGGAAGATCCTGGCCACCGGGCACGCCACGGGCGTGCTGCGGCTGTGGGACCTGAGCGATCCGGCCAACCCCCGGCCGCTGGGCGGGCCGCGGATCGGCGCCGACGGCGAGCTGTGGGCGATGGTGTTCAGTCCGGACCGCCGCACCCTGGTCACCGCGGGCGGGGACGGCCCGATCCGGGTGTGGGACCTGACCGGTGGCGAACTGCGGGAGGTGCGCAAGCTGGCCGGCGTCAGCGTGTACACGCTGGCCTTCACCCCCGATGGCAGGACGGTGGCCGCCGGCAGCCGGGACTCCAGCGTGCGGCTGTGGCGGATCGCCGACGGCGCTCTGCTGTTCAACCTGGTCAGCGGGCACAACGGCGCGGTGTGGCGGGTGGCGTTCAACCGGGCGGGCACGGTGATGGTCACCGCGGGCGGGGGCGGGCTCGCCCTGCTGTGGAACTCCGCCAACCCCACCGCGATCACCGGTATCGGGCCGCCACTGGCCGGCACCGGCGGCACCGTCTACGCGGTCGGTTTCAGCCCGGACGGCCGCACCGTGGCCACCGGCGCGGGCGATGGCTCGGTGCGGCTGTGGTCATTGCCCGCTGAGGTGCTGATCGGGCACCAGGAGCCGGTGGACTTCGCGCTGTCCAGCCGGGATGGACGGTTCACCGTGACCGGGGCCAAGGACCAGTCCATCCGGATCTGGTCCACGGCCGACGGTGAGCCGGTGCGGACGATGGCCGAGCTGCCCGTGGTCAACACGCCGCGGCGGTGCCAGGACTGCCCGGTCTACTTCCGGCTGGCCAAGGACGATCGCCTGCTGGTCACCCTGAGCAACACCTCGCTGGTGCGGCTGTGGGACCTGACCAATCCGGCCGAACCGTCGCTGCTCAAGGAACTCAACCTGGGCACCCACTTCACCACCGGCATCGCGGTGACCCCGGACGGCCGCACCATGGCCACCAACGAGACCGACCAGACCAGCAGGCTGTGGGACATCAGCGATCCGCGTGACCCCCGGCAGCTCGGCAAGCTGGACGGACACGAGCGCGAGATCATGGTGCTCGCCTTCCGATCGGATGGCCGGCTGCTGGCGAGTTCGAGTCTGGACCGCACCGTGCAGCTCTGGGATGTCAGCGATCCGGCCAACCCGGTGCGGCGCGGCCGGTTCACCATGCCGGGCCCGGTGGACCGGCTGGCGATCAGCCCGGACGGCCGCACCCTGGCCATGTCCTACCGCGAGGACGCCATCACCCTGTGGTCCATCGCCGACCCGGCCAACCCGCGTCAGCTCAGCACCCTCACCGGACACACCAAACAGGTCACCGCGATGGTGTTCAGCCCCGACGGCGGCACCCTGACCAGCACCAGCAACGACAGCACGATGCGGCTGTGGCGGGTGGCCGATCCGGCCAACCCCAGCGCGCTTGGCGGTCCGATAAGCACCGGGAACAACGCGGGTTCGGTGCTCGCCTTCCGCGTCGACGACCGGCACCTGGTCGTCGGCGACGGCACGAACACCGCGCGGCTGCTGGACCTGGACGTGACCAAGGCGGTGGACCGGATCTGCGCCAGCACCGGGCAGCTGTCCGAACAGCAGTGGCAGCGGCACCTGCTGGACCTGCCGCGCCGCCCTACCTGTTAGTCGGCACGGCCGCGGGCGCCGGTTCGACGTGCCGGGTTTCCGGGGCCAGCGCCACGGTGACCGCGGTCAGCCCGCTCATCAGCGCCACGAACACCACCACGCCGAAGACGTTGTGGTCGAACCACAACAGCAGCGCGGTGGCCAGCAGCGGGGCCAGGCCGCCGGTGAGCACGGTGCCGATGTTGTTGGCCACGCCGACCGCGCTGAAGCGCACCTTGGTGTCGAAGAGTTCGGCGAAGAACGCGGGCTGGGAGCCCAGGATCGCGGACTGGCCGATGCCAAGGGTGATCAGCAGTGCCAGCCAGATCGCCCAGGTCTGACCGCCGTCGAGCAGCTGGAAGAACGGCCAGGCCGCGGCCAGCAGCACCAGCGCGCCGCCGATGGAGACCGGGCGGCGGCCGATCCGGTCCGACAGCGCGCCGAAGGCGGGCACGGTGATCAGCTTGACCGCGGCGGCGATGGAGATGCCGGTGAGCAGGGCGGCGGTGGGCAGCTGGCGGTCCTGGGCGTAGGCCACGGAGAAGGTGCCGAAGACGTAGAACCCGGCGTTCTCACCGGCGCCCGCGCAGATGACGATCAGCATCTGTCGCGGGTAGCGGCGCCATGCCTCCATGAACCTGCTCTGCGCCAGGCGTTCCCGCAGCGGACGGCGGACCGTGGGCGCGGGCACCCCGGCGCGTTTGAACTCCTCGGTCTCGTCGATGGAGCGGCGGATCCACAGGCCGAACAGGGTCAGCGCGGCCCCCAGCAGGAACGGCACCCGCCAGCCCCAGGAGAGAAAGTCCTCTTCGGACAGTGTCGCGGTGACCAGTGCGAAAGCACCGGTGGACAACAGGGTTCCGGTGCCGGTGCCGATCGCGGGCAGTGAGGTGAGGAAGCCGCGCCACTTCGGCGGTGAGTTCTCGAACAGGATGATCAGCGCTCCGGTCTTCTCCCCGCCGGCGGCGAAACCCTGCACGAAACGCAGCAGGGTCAACAGGACCGGCGCGGCCAGGCCGATCTGTCCGTAGGTGGGCAGCAGGCCGATCCCGGTGGTGGCCACCCCCATCAGCAACAGCGTGGCGACCAGGACGTTCTTGCGCCCCTTGGTGTCCCCGCGTTCACCGAAGTAGGCGCCGCCGAGTGGGCGGGCCAGGAAGCCGATGGCGAAGGTGCCGTAGGCGAGCACGGTGCCGACCAGTGGGTCGCTGCCGGGGAAGTAGAGCTTGTTGAAGACCAGGGCCGCGGCGGTGCCGTAGAGCGCGAAGTCGTACCACTCCACGGTGGTGCCGAGCACCGCGGCCAGGGCCACCCTGGGACGAATCATCCGGACTCCTTTGTCGAGTACCACCAGGTGGTACACTTGTGCCGCTGAGTGGTTCGGTGATGTTATGGACCCGTCCAGTCCCAGGCAAGGGGGAGTTGTGTCCGAATCCGAATCGTCCGGGGTGCGCAGCGTGCAGCGGGCGGTGGAACTGCTCGCGCTCTACGACGCCGAACACCCCAGCCGCACCGTGCGCGAGCTGATGGACGCCACCGGTCTGGCCAAGACGACCGTGGTCCGGCTGGTGCACACGCTGGAACAGTGCGGGCTGCTGTGGAGCCGCGGCGACGGGCGCACCGTGCCGGGTCCGGCGTTGCTGCGCTGGGCCGAACTGGCCCGCTCCACCTGGCAGCTGCCCGAGGCGGCACTGGCCCTGCTGGCCGGGCTGAGCCAGGCCAGCGGCGGCGAGGCGGTGCACCTGTACGTGCGGCAGCAGCGGGCCAGGGTGTGCATCGCCCGGCAGGAGGGCACCCGCACACTGCGGCACGTGGTCCTGGTCGGCGCGGAGATGCCGCTGTGGTCCGGCGCGGCCAGTCACGTGCTGCTGTCCAGGGCGGACCAGGCCGACATCGCGGCCATCGCCCGGCAGGCCCCGCACGAGAACTGGGCGCGGACCCTGGCCGAGCGGGCCCGTGCGGCCGCGCTGACCGGATGGTCGGTAAGCCACGGCGAACGCGAGGAGGGCGTGTCCGGGGTGGCCGCACCGGTGTTCGGGCGGGACGGTCAGGTGCTGGCCGCGCTCGCGCTGGGCGGTCCGACCGCGCGGTTCACCGAGACCGTGGTGGCCGGATTCGGTGCCCTGCTGGTGGATTCGGCCCGCAAGCTGACCGCGCTGGACTGCATTGGCGGGGCGGGCTGATGGCCGCGTTGCTGGCCGGGGTGCGGGTGCTGGACCTGACCACGGTGCTGGCCGGACCGTTCGCCTGCTACCAGCTGGCCCTGCAGGGTGCGGAGGTGATCAAGGTCGAGGTGCCCGGCACCGGCGACCTGGCCCGCCAGCTCGGCGCGGACCGCGGCCTCTCCGAGGACCTCCTGGGCGCCTCCTTTCTGGCGCAGAACGCGGGCAAGCGGTCGCTCACGATCAACCTCAAGGACGCCGAGGGCCGGGCGGCACTGCTGCGCGCGGTGGCCGAGGCCGATGTGCTGGTGGAGAACTACCGGCCCGGCGTGATGGACCGGCTCGACCTGGGCTGGGATGTGTTGCGGGCAGCCAATCCCGGCCTGGTCTACTGCGCGATCTCCGGCTTCGGCCAGACCGGCCCGATGCGCTCCCGGCCCGCCTACGACCAGATCGTGCAGGGCCTCAGCGGCATGATGAGCGTGACCGGCACCCCCGAGGTCACCCCGCTGCGCGCCGGCTTCCCGGTCGCCGACACCCTCGGCGGCCTGGTCGCCGCCTACGCCGTCACCGCCGCGCTGCTGCGCCGGGAACGCACCGGCGAGGGCGCGTTCCTGGACGTGTCCATGCTGGAGTCCGCGCTCACCGCGATGGGCTGGGTCACCTCGAACTACCTCATCACCGGCCACAACCCCGAGCCGATCGGCAACGAGAACTTTACCGCCGCCCCGTCGGGCACCTTCGCCACCGCCGACGGCCACCTCAACATCGCCGCCAACCGCCAGCAACAGTTCGCCACCCTGTCCCGACTACTCGGTCGGGAGGATCTATTGAGTGACAACCGTTTCACCCACCCGGTGGACCGCAAGGCACACCGAGAGCAACTCCGCACCGAACTCGAACCCGCCCTCGCCCAACGCACCGCCAAGGAGTGGGAGGAGATCCTCTCCGACGCCGGGGTGCCGGCCGCCCGGGTGCTGTCCGTGCCGGATGCCCTTGGCCTGGAACAACTCGCGGCCCGCGAGTTCGTGCACCGGCTGCCGTTCCCGGACGGCCGGGACCGCGCGCTGGACGTGCTGGGCAGCCCGGTCCGGGTCGACGGCGAGTCCGCCCGCCCGCTGTCCCCGCCGCCACTGCTGGGCGAGCACACCCGGGAAGTGCTGGCGGAACTGGGCTATCCACCCGAGGAGATCGACCGGCTCCGAGAGCGAGGCGCGGTATGAGCGGCGAACACAGCCCGGTCACCGACTGGTGGTCCACCGCGATCACCCGCATCCGCCCCGGCGAGATCCTGCTCCGCGGCTACCCCGTCGAACAACTCATCGGCCGGCTCACCTTCACCGACCAGATCTGGCTGATGCTGCGCGGCGACCTGCCCACCCCCGCCCAGTCCCGCCTGCTGGAAGCGGCCCTGGTCGCCGCCGTCGACCACGGCCCGCAAGCCCCCTCCATCGCCGCCGCCCGGATGGCCGCCACCTGCGGAGTCGGCCTGAACTCGGCGGTGGCCACCGGAGTCGGCCTGCTCGGCGACGTACACGGTGGTGCGGGCCAGCAATGCGTCCACCTGCTGCACCGCGTCATCGCAGGCGAAAACCCCACCGACCTGGTCGCCCTGCACCGCGAAGCCGGGAAACACCTCCCCGGCTTCGGCCACCGCTTCCACCCACACGACCCCCGCCGCGACCCACTGCTGGCCCAGGTCCAGTCCGCCGTCGACGCGGGCGAGGTCCCCGGCAACGCCCTCGCCGCCGGCCTGGCCCTGGAAAAAGCCCTGGCAGCAGGCAGATCCAAACCGATCCCGATGAACATCGACGGCGCCACCGCCATCATCTACGCCGAACTGGGCTTCCCAGCCGAACTGGCCCGCGGCCTGTTCCTGCTCTCCCGCAGCGTCGGCATCCTGGCCCACGCCTGGGAGGAAAAAGAAGGCGGAGCCCGCATCAAGGGCCCCCTGCCCAAACCCTTACTGGCCGGTTACCACGGCAAGCCGTACCGTGATCTTGACCGACCCTGACCCCGACAGGAGCAGCCCGTGGACCCCTTGGCCTGGCCCCTCACCCTCACCGGCCACGGCCTGGTACTCCGCGAATGGGACGACGCCGACCTGGAAGTGATGGCCGACCTCCTGGACCACCCCGAAATCCACGAGAACACCCCCATCCCCAGCCCCTTCGACCCGGCTGACTACCTGGCGATGATCCGCCGCACGCGCGCCGAGGACAATCGGCTGCACCTGGCGATCACGACGGATGGCAAGGCGGCGCTGGGGTTGGCTTTTCTGGCGCCGAGTCGGGCTGAGGCGGGGTATGTGGTGGGGCCTGCGCATCGGGGGCAGGGGTTGGCGGTGCGGACTACTCGGGTGTTGACGGAGTTTGGGCATGATGTGTTGGGGTTGAACGAACTCCGGTTGCGGATCAATACGACGAATGAGCCGAGTAAGGGGGTTGCTCGGTCGGCGGGGTATCAGTTGGCGCCGGGGGAGCCGGAGCGGTTGGAACGGGATGGCGAGGTTGTGTTCCTGGAGATCTGGACCCACCAGGCGGACTAGAGCTTCCCTCGGATGTCGGTCAGGATCTGGTTCGCCAGCGCCAGATAGCCGGCGTAGCGCTGCGGGAGCTGCCCGGCCAGCAACCGGCAGAGATCAATCGCTTCTGTGGCGGCGGTGAGTGCTATGGGCAACTCGAGTGAGGTGATGACCCTGGCCTGGGCAAACATGATCAACGAGGTCGCCAGCTGGGGCAGGTAGGCGTCGCTGTTGCTCACCACGAGCTGCCGGTACAGCTCGACGGCCTCCGCACTTGCTGCGAGGGCCTCCTCAGATCGGCCAACCTCCGCCAGGTTGGTACCAAGGCAATACATCGACCGGGCAAGGCCATGGAGATGGGCAGGGTTGTCGTGCGCCAGCCTGCGGTAGATCGAGATGGATTCCTCGATGTGGGCTAGTGCCTCCTGGACCCGATCCACATGGGAAAGACTGACGCCAAGGCTTCCCAGACCACTAGCGAGGTCGGGCAGGAAGCTGCCAGGATCCTGTTCGGCCAGCTTACGATAGATCTGGACTGATTCGGCGGCCGCGATCAACGCCTCGGGTAGTCGCCCCGCAACCGACAGATCGACGCTGTGGCTGCTCAATGCCGTCGCGAGTGCGGTCAGGTAGATATCGGGATTGATGTCCGCGACCTGTTTCAGGATCGTCACCGCCTGTTCGCTGGCGGCCAGGGCCTGCTGATCCAGCCCAACTGTCATCAGCCCAGAGCTGAGCCGGTTCAGTGTGCAGGCATACCAGAAGTACTCCTCGTCGCTTGCACCCTCGCCGGGTGTTGTCTCGGCGACCAGCCGGGTCGAGATGGCCAACGTGACATTTGCCCGTGCCACGGACAAGTCCAGGGAATCCAGGACGTAGTCGATGTTCTGGAGGTCAGCGAGGTCGAGACCATTCGGTCGCACGGCCTGGAGGATCTCCGCCTCGAACCGCCGTGGCTCGGCCAGGATCACCGGCAGCAAACAGGTCTGCGGCTGCCGGACCACCAACTCGCCCACCGCTTGCTCGACCCGGCGAATCGCAACCAGGTCGGCTCGCGGTGTGGACAAACATCGCAACAACAACCGGACCGGCTGCTCATCGTTGCCGCACAAGGCAACCGCGGCCTCAACCCAATCCCCATCGGACACCGAACCCGCTGCCACCGCCAGCACATGCGTATCTGCCAACCGATCCGGACGCGGCGGCGCCCAAACCCCACCCGCTTCATCCGGATACAACCCACCCAACACCCGCGCAACCTTCGCGAGATCAACCTCCTCCAGCAACGGCAACGCTTCCAACGCCGTCACCGCCTCAACCAAGGTGCCCGCCGGAACCAGATAAGCCGCCAGCAACATCCAGTCAAGATCAGCCGCCGACACCACAACACCCTCGGCACGCAACACCTGCCGCACATGCCGCCGTTCATGCGCAAGGACATCCGCCACCGGATCATCCGGCACCCCGCTCCGCACCGGCGACTCAGCATCAAGCACCTGAAGCAACGCATCAGCGTACAAATCCAACGTCGTCGTACACCGCCGCTCATGCCACGACAACTCAGGCACCGCACGCCCCAACCGATCCGAAAAACACCGCGCCGCCTCACCATGCACCGCGCGAACCCGATCCGGCGGCAACTGATCAGTCAACGACCCCAACGGCAACGCCACCGGATCCACCATCCCCGACCACGCGGGCTCATCCACCAGATCCCGCCACCACCCACCCTCATGTCGCGCCAGCAACAACACCCGCACCCGAGGCGACCGACGCACCAAGTCCGCCAACCGATTCAACGTCAGGGCCTGGTTCTCCGCGTAATCCAGCACCAGCAACGTATCCACCCGCTGCACCGGCTTACTCCCCAGCGCCGCCTCGATCTCCGGCCACCGCGTCCCAGCCGCGTCCAGGAACCCCGCCAGCCACCCCAACTCCCGCAACTGCCCGGTGAGCTGCCGCCCCAACTGCGTCTTGCCCTGCCCACCCCGCCCACACACCAACCGCAACCGCGACCGGCCCTGCTCGACACACCACCGCCGCAACTCGTCCACCTCCGGCCGAGGCTGCACCGGCACGATGTCCGCGTCCGGCCGCAACCACGTCGTCGGCCGCCCCAGCGGCACCGGCGGGTGGGTGCCGAACAGCATCCGGGCGGCCGCACTGACTCGCCGCGGTGGACTGATCCGTGGTGGCTCCTCGCCAGCGGCGTAGTGGTTGACGATGTCGCGTCCGGCTTGCTGGATCCGGGAATGGCCGGACCCGAACGCGAACTGCCGGTCGGTCACCGCGGTCCCTGGATGATGTCGCGTCCGGCCTGCTGGATGGTGGCGTGGTCGGCGGCGATCGCGGTCTGGCCACCGCCGGTGGGCGCGGGTCGCTGGGTCCACCAGGCCACTCCGGCGGCGGCCAGGGTGCACACACCGACCGCGACCCAGGCCCACCAGTTGGACTCCAGATCGGTGGCCACGTTGACGCTGATCCCGACGCCGGTGGTCACCAGGGCGGTGACCAGGGCGAACAGTAGTTGGCGCATGCCGCCTCCTTCCTGCCTCGGCAGGAAAGTCCACCGGCGGGCACTCAGCGTTACGGTTCGTTACTCTATCGCAGCATCCGCCAGGATCTCCCGGAGCACGTGCCGGGAGCTGGCCACCAGGGCTGGGTTGGTGTGCAAGTAGTACGGCAGCTGGATCAGGGAGATCGACAGCGCCCAGCCCCGGCCACGTGCCCAGGTGGCCGCGTCCACGCCCGTCGCCGTCCGGAACTCCTCGCGCACGCTCGCGGGTAGCAGGTTCCAGGCCGGGAGCAGGTCCACCGCCGGGTCGCCGGTGCCCGCTGCGCCGAAGTCGATCACGCCGCTGAGGCGGCCCTGGTCGTGTAGGACGTTGCCGGGGGAGAGGTCGCTGTGCAGCCAGACCGGGGCGCCGGTCCAGGCCGGGACTCGCAATGCCTGCTCCCACAACGCGGTCACCGCGGGTACGTCGATCTCCGCGTCCAATTGGGACAGTGCGTGCCTGGTTGGTTCGTCTCTTGTGGACAGTGCGCGGCCGCGGGAGCAGGGTGGGCCGTCGGGGGCGACTCGGTGCAGGGCGGTGATGAACTCGGCCAGGTCGGTGGCCAGCCGTGCGGGATCGTCGAGCTGGTCGACGGTGGGGTTCTCGCCGTCCAGCCAGCGGAACACCGACCAGTGCCAGGGGAAGCCGGTGCCGGGTACGCCGTGGCCGAGGGGGACGGGGACCGGGGTCGGGAGTTCGGGGGCCAGGCGGGGGAGCCAGCGTTGTTCGAAGGCGACCTGGCCAGCGCTGCCTGCGATGCGGGGCAGGCGGACCACCATGTCCGGGCCCAGGCGGAACATCGCGTTGTCGGTGCCCGCCGAGGCCAGGCGGGACAGCGGGAGGTCGGCCCAGTGGGGGAACTGCTCGGTGAGCAGGTTCCGGACACTGGTGACGTCCAGTTCGACCTCGTCGGCGTGCATCTTGGTGACCACAGTGGACATCCTGGCCGCCGGGGCCTTGCCGCGCCGCCGAATAAAACCGGGGCCGGGTGGCGGGGGAGGGCCCCGCGCACCCGGCCCCGGCCGGTCAGCGCACTCGCCTTACTTGATGAAGCTGATGTTGAGCAGCTTGTTCGGCGAACCGGTCTTGATGTCGGTCAGCTTGTCGCTCACCGCGTTGTTCACCAGCGCGTCGCGGACTTCCTGCGGCGTCGCCTGCGGGTTCACCGAGAGGTACAGCGCGACCGCGCCCGCGACGTGCGGGGTGGCCATGCTGGTGCCGCTCTTGGTCGACGTGCCCGTGTCGTTGGTGTGGATCGCGGACACGGTCGCGGTGCCGGGGGCGAAGATGTCCAGGCACTTGCCCCAGTTCGAGGCGACCGAGGCGCCCTGCCACACCGCGCGGGCGTCGTTCTGCTGGGTGGCGCCCACGGTGATCGCCTCGGGCACCTTGGCCGGGGTGAAGCTGCAGGCGTCGGCGCCGGAGTTGCCGCCGGCGATGGCGAAGGTGACGCCAGCGGCGACCGCCTTCTTGACCGCGTTCTCCAGGGCCGCGTTGGTGCCGTTGCCGCCGAGGCTCATGTTGGCCACGGCAGGCTTCTTGGCGTTCTTCGCGACCCAGTCGATGCCCGCGATGACCTGCGACCACTGGCCGGAGCCCTGGCAGTTCAGCACGCGCACCGCGACCAGGTCGGCCTGCTTGGCCACGCCGTACTTGGTGCCGCCCACGGTGCCTGCCACGTGCGTTCCGTGGCCCTGGCAGTCGCTGGCGTCGGCGTCGTTGTCGATGAAGTCGTAGCCGCTCTTGGCGCGGGTGCCGAACTCCTGGTGGGTCAGCCGCACCCCGGTGTCGAGGATGTAGGCGGTCACGCCCGCGCCCTCGTTGGCGTAGGTGAACTTCTTGTCCAGCGGCAGGGACTGCTGGTCAAGACGGTCCAGGCCCCACTCCGGGTTGAGCTGCTCGCCGGCGAGGCTGACCACGCCGTCCTGCTCCACGGTGGCCACCCGCGAGTCCGCGGCCAGCCGCTTGGCCTGCCGCTCGCTCAGCGAGACGGCGAAGCCGTTGAGGGTCTTGTCGTAGGTCGCGGTGACCTTGCCGCCGAACCGGGAGGCCAGTTCCTGCGCACCGGCAGCGCCATCCTTCAGCGTGACGATGTAGCTGCCCGAGACCGCGTTGGCGGTACCGGCGTTGAGGATCTGGCCTTCGGCTGGCGCGGCGAGGCCGGGCAGCGCCGAAGCGACCAGGGCGAGCAGGGAGGTGCCGGCGATCAGCCCGGCGCCCAGTGCGGCCCTGCGTCGGTCTCGTGCCATCGATTACTCCGTTCACTCCGCCGTGTAGCCCTCACCACACGGAGTTGCGGCTGCCTCAGGGGGGCGGTTACTCGCAGCCACTTGAACTAGAGTGATTGACCCGAACGGAGTAAGCAAGGCGACGTTAGTAGGTCGCGTTACAGCAAACTTTCAACTTAAAGTCACAATTTAGTCAGCTGAGACCCGGATGAGTGCCTGTGACCTCGTCGAACACCAGCCAGGTGCGGGTCGAGCGGACCCCCAGCACCTCCTGAATCCGCTCCAAAACGATCTCCCGCAGGGCCTGGTTGTCGGGTGCGCGCACTAGCACGAGCACGTCGAAGTCGCCACCGACCATGGTCAGGTGTTCCACGTACTGAATCGAGCGCAACTGCTCGGACACCTCGCGCCACGAAGCCTGCTCGATGGTCACCACCACCATCGCGGTGGTGCCCAGCCCGGCCCGCGCCGGATCGATCCGGGCGCCGAACCCGGTGATCACCTTGTCGGCTACCAAGCGGTCGATTCTGGCGTAGGCGTTGGTGCGCGAGATGTGCAGCCGCTCGGCCAGCGTTCTGATCGAGATCCGGCCGTCCTTGGCCAGCACTCTCAGGATCGAGCGGTCCACCTCGTCCAGAGAGGTGGCCATCTGTCCGCCCGCTGAGCCAACGGCACCGCTGTCGATGGACATATTGCCGCCTTTCACGTTTCAGGTAAGCCGTTTGTCTGCTGTTTCTGGCACATCTTGAGCCAGCCACCCGTACGGGGCAACCATTTGAGGACGCCTGTCAGACAGGGACGTCCGACTAGGAGGTTCGCCGTGACCGAAGCTCCCGCGCGCCCTGACGCGCTGCTGCCCTCCGTGACCCCGGTCCGGTTCCTCGCCGAGGACGGCAGCCCGGCCGACTATCAGGCCGGCTACGCCGAACCGCCCGTGGCCCTGCTCCGCGAGGCCTACCGGCGCATGATCATCGGCCGCCGGTTCGACACCCAGGCCACCGCGCTGACCAAACAGGGCCGCCTGGCCGTGTACCCCTCCAGCCGCGGCCAGGAGGCCTGCCAGATCGGCGCCGTGCTCGCCCTGCGCGACACCGACTGGGTCTTCCCCACCTACCGCGAATCCATGGCCCTGGTCGCCCGCGGCCTGGACCCGGTCGAAGTGCTCACCCTGCTGCGCGGCGACTGGCACTGCGGCTACGACCCCAAGGCCGCCCGCACCGCACCCCAGTGCACCCCCCTGGCCACCCAGACCCTGCACGCCACCGGGCTGGCCTTCGCGGAGAAGCGGCAGGGCCGGGACACCGTGGTGCTCGCCTTCATCGGCGACGGCGCCACCAGCGAGGGCGACTTCCACGAGGCCCTCAACTTCGCCGCCGTGTTCAACGCGCCGGTGATCTTCCTGGTGCAGAGCAACGGCTACGCCATCTCGGTGCCGCTGTCCAAGCAGAGTGCCGCGCCCGCGTTGTCCTACAAGGGCATCGGCTACGGCGTGCGCTCCGAACAGGTCGACGGCAACGACCCGGTGGCCATGCTCGCCGTGCTCCAGGCCGCCGTCGAGCACGCCCGCTCCGGCAACGGGCCCTTCCTCATCGAGGCGCACACCTACCGGATGGAGGCGCACACCAACGCCGACGACGCCACCCGGTACCGCGAGGACGAGGAAGTGCAGCGCTGGCTCGGCCGGGACCCCATGGCCCGGCTGGAAAAACACCTCCGCGACCTCGGCGCACTGTCCGAAGAGGACATCGCGGCCTGGACCGCCGAGGCCGAGGCCAAGGCCGCCGACCTGCGCACCCGGATGAACGCCGAACCCGTTGTGGCGCCGATGGAGTTGTTCGCGCACGTCTTCGCCGAACCCACCAGCCAGCTCCGCGAACAGCAGGAGATGCTGGCCGCCGAACTCGACGCCGAGGAGCGCTGAGATGCCGAACCTGTCCATGGCCCAGGCGCTGAACCACGCGTTACGGGACGCCATCAAAGAAGATGAGCGAGTGGTGGTCTTCGGGGAGGACGTCGGCGCGCTCGGCGGCGTCTTCCGGATCACCGACGGCATCACCCGCGACCTCGGCGAGGACCGCTGCTTCGACACCCCCCTGGCCGAGGCCGGGATCGTCGGACTGGCCGTGGGCATGGCCATGGGCGGGATGAAACCCGTGGTGGAGATGCAGTTCGACGCCTTCGCCTACCCCGCCTTCGAGCAGATCGCCTCGCACGTGGCCAAACTGCGCAACCGCACCCGCGGCGCGCTCTCGCTGCCGATGGTCATCCGGGTGCCCTACGCCGGCGGCATCGGCGGTGTGGAACACCACTGCGACTCCAGCGAGGCCTACTACGCGCACACCCCCGGCCTCAAGGTGGTCACCCCGGCCACCGTCGAGGACGCCTACTCGCTGCTGCGCGCGGCCATCGACGACCCCGACCCGGTGATCTTCCTGGAACCCAAGAAGCTCTACTGGGCCAAGGCCGACGTCGAACTCACCCGCGGCGAGCCCTTCGGCCGGGCCGCGATCCGCAGGCGCGGCAAGGACGTCACGCTCATCGCCTACGGCCCGTCCACCCCGGTCGCGCTGCAGGCCGCCGAGGCGGCCAAGGAGGAGGGCTGGGACGTCGAGGTCGTGGACCTGCGCAGCATCGTGCCCTTCGACGACGAGACGGTGGCCGCCTCGGTCCGCCGCACCGGCCGCTGCGTGGTCGTGCAGGAGGCCCAGGGCTTCGCCGGGGTCGGCGCGGAGATCGCCGCCAGGGTGCAGGAACGCTGCTTCCACTCCCTGCACGCGCCCGTGCTGCGGGTCAGCGGCTTCGACATCCCCTACCCGCCGCCCATGCTGGAACACGCGCACCTGCCCGGCGTGGACCGGATCCTGGACACCCTGGACCGGTTGCAGCGCGACGACAAGCCGGACCTGCGCTACGTGGCCGAGGTGGTCGCGTGACCCAGCAGGTGTTCCGGCTGCCCGACCTCGGTGAGGGACTGACCGAGGCGGAGGTGGTGAGCTGGCGGGTCGCCGTGGGGGACACGGTGACCGTGGACCAGGTCGTGGTCGAGGTGGAGACCGCCAAGGCCGCGGTCGAGGTGCCGATTCCCTTCGCGGGCACCGTGTTGACGCTGCACGGCGAGGCCGGTGCGGTGCTGGAGGTCGGCAAACCGCTGATCACCGTCTCCGGCGAGGGCACGCACGAGACCTACCGCACCGAGGAACGCGCCGGAACCAAGGAACCTGAGGGTTCCGGCAACGTGCTCATCGGCTACGGCACCAAGGAGGACAACGGATCCCGGCGTCGCCGCCGCCGTCAGCCCGCCCCCGCCCTGGTCGCCGCCGTGCCCGCGCCCGAACCCGCGCTCGCCCCCCGGGTGATCAACCCGCTGGTGCGCGGACTGGCCAAGCAGCACGACATCGACCTCTCCGCGATCACCCCCAGCGGACCGGCCGGGATCGTGCTGCGCAAGGACGTCGAGGCCGCCATCGCCGCGGCCGGCAACGCGCCCGCCGCGGTCACCCTGCCCGATGCCGGTGGGCCGGAACGGATCCCGCTGCGCGGGCTGCGCCGGGCGGTCGCGGACAAGCTCAGCCGCAGCCGCACCGAGATCCCGGACGCCACCACCTGGGTGGACGCCGACGCCACCGCGTTGCTGGCGGCCAAGAAGGCGGTGCAGGCGGCCTGCCCCGAGCAGAAGATCGGCCTTTTGGCCCTGTTCGGCCGGATCTGCGTTGCCGGACTCAAGCGTTACCCGGAACTGAATTCCTCTGTGGACGGTCAGGCCAGGGAGATCCTGCGCTGGCCGCACATCAACCTCGGCTTCGCCGCCCAGACCGACCGCGGCCTGGTCGTCCCGGTGGTGCGCAACGCCGACCGGCTGAGCACCGCCGAACTCGCCGCCGCCATGGCCGCGCTCACCGAACGCGCCCGCACCGGCACCCTGGAACCGGCCGATCTCACCGGCGGCACCTTCACCCTCAACAACTACGGGGTGTTCGGCGTCGACGGCTCCACCCCGATCATCAACCACCCGGAGGCGGCCATGCTCGGCATCGGCCGCATCATCGACCGGCCATGGGCGGTGGACGGCCAGCTGGCCGTCCGAAAGATCACCCAGTTGTCCTTCACCTTCGACCACCGGGTGTGCGACGGTGGGGTGGCCGGTGGTTTCCTCCGCTTCGTCGCCGACGCCGTCGAGTCACCGCTCGGCCTGTTGGCCCGTCTGTGATCATCCGGCTGTTGACCACCCGTTCGCCCGCGATCCGAGGAGAGGGCATGTCCGCCCAGGACTTCCACGCCAAGCACGCCGAGCAGCTCGACCACGCGGTCACCGCGATCGACGCCCGCGAGTACTGGTCGCCGTTCCCCGAGACCCCCAGCAAGTCGGTCTACGGCGAGGACGCGGCCCCCGCCGGTGAGGCCGCGTTCAAGGCGTTGCTGGGCCAGGACTACCCCCTGGACCAGCCGGGCATCCTCGAGCACGTGGGCACCGAGGTCTCGCCGTTCGGGCTGGAACTGGGCATCCGCTACCCGCGCAGCGAACCGGCCGAGCTGATCGCGGCGGCCAAGGTTGGCATGATCGCCTGGCGGGACGCCGGGCCCGCGGTGCGTGCCGGGGTGGCGCTGGAGGTGCTGCACCGGATCAACGCGCGCAGCTTCGAGTTCGCGCACGCCGTGCAGCACACCACCGGCCAGGCGTTCGTGATGGCCTTCCAGGCCGGTGGCCCGCACGCCCAGGACCGCGGCCTGGAGGCGATCGCCTACGCCTACGCCGAGCAGTCCCGCCAGCCGCGCAGCGCCCGCTGGGCCAAGCCGCAGCGCAAGGGCGACCCGCTGGTGATGGACAAGACCTTCACCGCGGTGCCGCGCGGCGTCTCACTCGTGGTCGCCTGCAACACCTTCCCGACCTGGAACACCTACCCCGGCCTGTTCGCCAGCCTGGTCACCGGCAACCCGGTGATCGTCAAGCCGCACCCCGGCGCGATCCTGCCGCTGGCGCTGACCGTCTCCATCGCCCGTGAGGTGCTCACCGAGGCGGGCTTCGACGCCAACCTGGTGACCCTGGCCGTGGAGGCCCCCGGCAAGCCGATCGCGGCGGACCTGGCCACCCACCCGGACATCCGCATCGTCGACTTCACCGGCTCCACCGAGTTCGGCGACTGGCTGGAGAGCAACGCCCGCCAGGCCGTGGTCTACACCGAGAAGGCCGGCCTGAACACCGTCGTGGTCGACTCCACCGACGACTACAAGGGCCTGCTGCGCAACCTGTCCTTCTCCCTGTCCCTCTACAGTGGACAGATGTGCACCACCCCGCAGAACATCCTGGTGCCCGCGGGCGGCGTGCGCACCGACGCCGGTGACCGCACCCCGGAGGCCTTCGCCGCCGACCTGGGCGAGGCCCTGGACAAGCTGCTCGGCGACCCGGCCCGCGCCGCCGGCACCCTGGGCGCCATCGTCAACGACGGCGTCAAGCAGCGCCTGGCCGACGCGGAGACCGTTGGCGCCGTCGCGCACGCCTCCACCCCGGTCGAGGACCCGGAGCACCCCGGCGCCACCATCCGCACCCCGCTGGTGGTGCGCCTGGACGCCAAGGACGAGGAAACCTACACCCGCGAGTGGTTCGGCCCGATCTCCTTCGTGATCAGCACCGACTCCACCGAGCACTCCCTGGACATCTTCCGCACCTCGGTGCAGGCCAAGGGCGCGCTGACCGCCTCGGTCTACTCCACCGACCCGGCCGTGATCGACGCGGCCAGGGAAGCGGCGCTGACCGCGGGCGTGCACCTGTCGGAGAACCTGACCGGCGGCGTGTTCGTCAACCAGAGCGCGGCCTTCAGCGACTTCCACGGCACCGGGGCGAACCCGGCGGCCACGGCGGCGCTGACCGACCCGGCGTATGTCACGGGGCGGTTCCACATCGTGCAGTCGCGCCGGCACGTTCCGGCCTGATCGATCTCCCGCTGTGCCGGTTCGTCCGGCACAGCGGGGGCTCACCTTCGGTAGGAGCGGTGGGACCAGAACGCCGCCACCGAGACCCACATCAGCGCGGTGAACGTGAAGAACACGACCCCGAGGGCGGTCGGCAGCAGACGGTCACACGTTCGGCCCGCGGCAACAACAGTGGCGTCGCCAGGATCAGCACCCCCGCGATCCCGATCGCCACCCGCGCCCCGGTGAACCCCGCCAGCACCCCCCACAACGCGGTCAGCCCCGCCACCGTCAGGTTGCCGCTCACCGTCCACGCCGCCAGCACCCGTGCCGACCGATCGGTCGGGACCTCCGCGAGCCGGTAGGCCGCGAACACCGGGTTGAACACGCCCATGCAGGTCACCAGCCCGAACTGGACCGCGATCACCAGCAGCAGGCCCGGCAGGCCCGGTCCGACCAGCACCAGGCCGACCGGCCAGCAGACCCGGGCCACCCCGGCCACCCGCAGCACCCGCGCCGTGCCGAACCGGGTCACCAGCCGGGGTGCCAGTCGCGCGCCGAGCAGGCCGCCCAGACAGGGCAGGGCGAAGGCCAGGCCGTACTCCCAGAGGGTGAAACCCAGCTCCCGCACCATGAGCACCAGGGCCAGCGGGGCGGTGGCCATGATCAGGCCGTTGGTCAGGATCGTGTTGCCCAGCAACAACTTCAGCCCGGGGTGGTGCCAGATGTGCCGCCATCCGGCGAGCAACTCCCCGGACCGGGAGGTGGCGGCGCGCTCCGGTGGCCGCTCCCGTCCACCGGCGGCCCGGATGCCCGCCGCCGACAGCAGGTAGCTGACCGCGTCGGCGACCAGGGTGGCCATCGGGCCGAACGCCGCGATGGCCAGTCCACCCAGTGGCGGACCCAGGGTGGTGGTGGTCCAGGTGGTGGCTTCCAGGCGGCCGGTGGCGTGCACCAGGTCCTCGCGGCGCACCAGTTGTTTCAGCCAGGCGCCGCTGGCCGATCGGGCGGCGATGTCGGCGACCGCGGTCACCATCGACACCACCAGCAGTTGGGTGAAACCCAGCCACCCCAGCGCATAGGCCGCGGGCACGCTCAGCAGGGCCGTGCAGCGGAGCAGGTCCGCGCCGATCAGCACCGAGCGTTTACGCCGGAACTCCACCCACGGTCCCAGCGGGATCCCCAGCACCGCCCCGGCCGCCAGGCCCGCCGCGGCCAGTACGGACACCTGCGCCGTCCCGGCGTCCAGCACCAGCAGGGCGACCAGTGGGAAGGCCTGGATGGCGAGGCGGCTGCCGAGTGAGCTGACCGCGAAGGAGGCCCACAGCCAGCCGAACTCCCGCCCCAGTGATGTCCGCACGGGGGAGATCCAAGCCAGCGCCCGCCCGATGGCGCAAACAACCGACACGCCCAGATCCACAACGGCTGGTTGTGGAAACCGGAATGCGCCGCCGCGCCGGTGCCGGCAGGCTCCGGGCATGTCGATCATTGACGTGTCGCCGGGGGTGTCCATCGCCTACGAGACCTTCGGCGACCCCGGTGACGCCCCGATCCTGCTGGTGATGGGCTTCGGCGCGCAGCTGCTGTCCTGGGAGGCGGACTTCTGCCGGGAGCTGGCCGGGCGCGGCCGGTACGTGATCCGCTACGACAACCGCGACTGCGGGCTGTCCACCAGGTTCGACGACCACCCGGTCGACATGGCCGCGGACGGGCTGGGCCTACTCACCGCGCTCGGCATCGACCGCGCGCACGTCTTCGGCGCCTCGATGGGCGGCATGATCGCCCAGACCATGGCCATCACCAGCCCGGACCGGGTGCTGACGCTGACCTCGATGATGTCCTCGACCGGGGAGAAGGAGTACGGCCAGCCCACCCCCGAGGCCCGCGCGGTGCTGTTCAGCCCGCGGCCTGCCGAGCGCGAGGCGCACATCGCCGCGGCCGAGCGGGACCTGGTGTGGGCCTCCCGGCGGCACGGCGACGCCGCGCTGTTGCGGGCGAAGGCGGCCGAGGCATACGACCGCGCCTACTACCCGGCCGGGGTCGGCCGCCAGCTCGGCGCGATGATCCTCAGCGGTTCCCGCGCGGCGGACCTGGCCAAGCTCCAGGTGCCGACACTGGTGATCCACGGCCTGGACGACACGCTGATCGACCCCAGTGGCGGGCGGCGCACTGCGGAACTGGTGCCGGGGGCGGAGTTGCTGCTGATCCCGGACATGGGGCACGACCGGCCGCGGGTGCTCTGGCCGCGGATCATCGACGCCGTGGCGGCGCACACCGGCTGAGCACCCGCGGCGGTCAGGAGTTCAGCCGCTGGTGCACAGGGTGTCGAGGCGTTCCAGGGTCTTGGTCATGCCGGGCAGCCAGGTCTCGCCCTGACCGATCGAGGCGCGGTGCTGCTCGGCCATGTCGGTGAGGTCGAAGATCTGGGTCACCACGGTGGCATCCGGGCCGTCGGGGCTCAGCTCGAAGATCCACCGCTGTCCCCAGGAGCTGCCCGGCTCCGGGTGGCCGTGACCGGCGACCGGCTGCCAGCCAATGCGCTGGTCCGGCTCGAAGGCCACCACGTGGTTGTCCATCTGGTAGTCGCCGAAGGGCTTGTAGTACATCTTCATGGTGAAGACCTGGCCGACATCGGAGATCGCCCCCTCGAACACGGCCTCGCGGAGCATGCGGGAGGCGTCCAGTTCCACGTGCCGCCGTGGTTCGGCCAGCACGCGGAAGATCTCAGCCGCCGGGGCGGCGATCCGCCGCGATACCGACACCTGTTTCGTTTCCTCGGTCACGATCCCCACCCTAGCCAGGGCACCGACAATCAGGCGGTGACTCCGGTGAAACAGTGTGGGCGCAGGAATTCCTCGGCCGCCGCGGCCACCTCGGCCAGGGTCAGGGCGTGCAACTGGTCCGGGTAGGTCAGCAGCCAGCGCGTGCTCAGACCGTAGACGGCGTACCCGGCCGCGGCGGTGGCCAGGTCGGCCAGGCTGGCCACGCCGAGCCTGGTCATCCCGATCGCGTACTGGCGGGCCTGCTCGAACTCGTCCGGCGTTGGCGTGAAACCGGTCAGCAGGGCCCGGATCTCGGTGACAATGCGTGGCACGGAGGCCGGGGCGCCGGTGGTGTCCAGCAACAGCCAGCTGCCGCCGCGGCTCACCTGGAAGGTCGAGGTGGCCGAGTAGACCAGGCCGAGTTCGGCGCGCAGCCTGCGCATCAGCCGGGAACTGGTGAGGCCGCCGAAGACCTGGTTGGCCACGTCCAGTGCGGCACAGCGCGGATCGGTGGAGTCGACGGCGGGGGCGGCCAGCAGGATCAGGCCGGTCCCGGCCTCGCCGGTGATCTCGGTGGACTCGCGGTAACGCAGTGGCGGCACCGAATACCGGGTGGGCGGGCCCTGCCAGCAGCCGAAGAGTTCGGTGGCCAGGGCGATCTCGGCGGGACCGACCGATCCGGCCAGCACCAGCACGGCCTCCTGTGGGGTGAGCACGGCCTGGTGCACCCGGCGCAGGTCCTCGGGTGTGGTCGCGGGTGGCCGGGCGTTGGCCGGGTCGGTGGCCAGGGGGTGGTTCAGGAAGCGTTGGGACAGCAGGGCGCGCTGGGCCTGGGTGCGTGGGCCGGGCACGGTGTTCGCGGCCCTGGCCCAGGCGTGGTTCAGTTCGGCCGCGGTGTAGCAGGGGGCGACCAGGACCTCGTGCAGCAGCCGCAGCAGCTGGGGCAGGCCGGTGCACAGCACGCTGCCGGACAGGGTCAGCTCCTCCGGGCCGACCAGCACGTCCAGGCGGCCACCGCAGTCGGCCACGGCCTCGGCGAAGGCGTTCCGGTCCCGGTCGCGGGCGCCGGTGAGCAGGCAGGCGGCCAGCAGGTCAAGGGAGGCCGCCTCCGGACCGACCCTGGCGAACGGGATGACCAGGCGGACCTCGGCCACCGGGATGCGCCGCTCCGGGATGGTGAGCAGTCGCAACCCATTGGGTAGCCGGATCTCCTCCGATGTGGACAGTCCACTCACGACGGTCCTTCCTCGCCGGACAGCACTGTCCGGCCGTGGCCGCCCAGTGCGGCGGCGGCCGCACGGACAGCGTCGGGGCTCAGACCGGCCAGTGATCCCGGCAGCGGCGCGGTGCCCAGCACCTGACGCCGGGCCAGGTGCCGCACCCGGCTGAGCACGTGGTCCTGCTCCTGGTGGTGGTTCAGCAGGAGCCGGTTGACCGCGCGGTGGTACTCGGCGGCCTCGGGGCCGGACACCGCGATCCGGTGCACCTCGGCCTCCAGGGCGGCCACGGCCTCGGCGGCGGTCGCGCCGGGGCGGCGGCGGATCCGGCCGGCGGCCAGATCCGGGGCATGGTGTTCCAGGAAACGGCCCTGGTAGCCGGTTTCGAAGGTGGCGGCCAGCACCGGGCCGCCGGAGCGGACCAGGGCGGGGATCCGGCTGCCGGTGAGGATGGCGGCCAGCAGCACGGTCGCGAGGTACTCGGCGGGATCGGCGGGCAGGACGTAGCCGATCGCGAGCTGGTCCGGGGCGAGCGGGATGGCGGCCGGAGTCGGCTCGGCGGCGAAAGTTGTTGGTGTGGCGGGACTTCGGGTGGGCAGGTCGGCGAACTCCGCCTCGATCAGGGCCAGGATCCGGTCGGCGTCGAAGCTGCCCGAGATGGTCAGCGTGAGGTTTTCCGGCCGGTAGTGGGTGGTGATGAACGCCTGGCAGTCGGCGGCCGTCACCTCGGCCACCTCGGCCGGTTCGCCATACGGGTCAAGCCAATCGGGCCGGGACAGCAGTGCCCTGGACAGCGGTCGCCACGGGAAGCCGCCCCGGGTGCGGGCCAGGATCCCGCGGATCTCCTCGACCACCACCGGCAACTCGGCTGCCAGGCCGTCGGTGCCGAGTTCGCGCAGTCGCCTGGCCTCCAGGGCGAGCAGGCCGGGCAGGGCCTCGTCGGGCAGCACGGTGTGGAACAGGGTGAGGTCGCGGTGGGTGGTGGCGTTGCTGGATCCGCCCCAGCCTTCCACCCGGTCGGCGAAGGCCGATTCCCGTTGGAACATCAGGTGTTCCACCACGTGCGCGAGACCGTGGCGACCGGGTGGGTCGGCGCCGGAGCCCGCGGCGACGGTGAGCGCGACCGCGGTCAGACCCGGCCGGGCGGCCGGGTCCAGCAGCACGGTCAGACCGTTGGGCAACCGGGTCACGCCTGGTCGTCCGCCTCGAACACCGAGACGTACACCGCGGCGCCGTCGTCGACGGCCTGACGCTTCCAGCCCGCGAACCGCTCCACCAGGCGCAGTCCGGCCCGCGCGGCCATCTGGTCCAGCTCCCCCGGCCAGATGTAGCGCAGGAAGGTCACCGCGACCTCGGGCTTGCTGCTCTCGTCGAAGATCGAGGTGGTCAGGAAGATCAGCTGCAGGGCGCGCACGGTCTTCATCGACTCGATGACCACCGAGTTCGGACCCAGCGGGTAGGTGTTCATCTCGGTCTGCTGCTGGGAGTGGAACTTCGCCGGTTCGAAGGTCTCCAGCACCACCCGGCCGCCGGGGGCCAGGTGCGCGCGGGCGTTGCGCAGTGCGGCGACCTGGTCGTCCGAACTTTGCAGCAGGCACAGTGCGTTGAAGGAGCCCAGCACCAGGTCGAAGCGCTCGTCGAGCCGGTAGTCGGTGAAGGTGGCGTGCGTGACGCCGACCCGGCCTTCCGGATCGCGTTCGGCCAGCTTGGCCAGCATGCCCTGGGAGGCGTCCACGCCGTGCACGCGGAAACCCTTGTCCACCAGCGGAACCGCCAGCCGTCCGGTGCCCACGCCCAGTTCCAGCACCGAGGCCCCGGCGGGCAGCAGACCGGCCACGAAGTCCGCGCACTCCTCGTCGTTGGGGCCGGAGGGGTACATCAGGTCGTAGACCGGCGCGGTCTGGTCGCCGTACATCCCGGCGTAGGCGAGCTGGTCGATCGAGGCGAAGGCCGCCTCGCTGGTCTGGGTCATGCTGTCTCCTCCAGGTTGCGGGCCGGATCGGCCGGGTTGATCCGCGCGGCGCGGAAACTGTTCCGCAGCAACAGGTCCAGTGGTGTCTCCGGGGTGCGGGCGTGCCCGAGTAGGGCCTCGGCCAGTGCGGCGCTGCGGTGCTGGCCGAAGCTCATCGAGGCGTACTCCGGCCGCGGGTCGGCCGGTTCCCAGGCCCGCGCGATGCCGGGGGCGAGGCGTTCGGCGAAGCCGGAGGTGCTGGCGCCCAGGCCGGGTGAGCCGTCCAGTTCGGCGGCGATCTCCTGTTCCACCAGGGGTTCCGCGCCGGGCAGGTAGACCACGACGGCGTCCCGGCGCGGGTAGGCCGCGCGCACCGACAGCGCCTTGGCGCGGTACCGCAGTCCGCGGGCCTCCAGGGCCTTGAGCACCACGCCCCACAGACCTGGTGCGGCGTCGGGTTCGGTGACGTGGAAGAACATCCGGCGCAACCCGGCCGCGCTGCCGAACCCGCCGCGTGAGCCCTCGACCAGGAAGAACCCGGCGGAGACCGCGGGCCGCCGGGACGGCATGTCCAACTCGATCCAGTCCCCGGGGTTCAGCTCCACCCCGCCGGGCACCGATTCGGCAGGCACCCCGGCGCGCACGCCGAGCAGTCGCACCACCACGTCCCCGGCCGGGGTCACCCGCAGCACCTCGGCGGGCACCGGCGCGGTGTCGTGCGGCACCACCCCGGCCAGCGCGTGCTCGAAGTCGTGATCGCGCAGACTGCGATCGGGCAGGGTTTCGGTGCTGGACAAGGTGGTCTGGCCGGTGTGGATCTCGTTGTACAGCGCGGCGGCCAGCTTCGCGCGCAGCTCGCGCACGGTCCGGCCGCGCACCGTCAGACCGCAGACCTCGGCGGAGAGATCGGCCAGGTCCACCGAGATCCGGTCCAGGTAGCCGGGCAGGCTCATGTCGTCACCTCGGTGTCCGAAGTGGACAGTCCAAGTAGGCCGGTGGTCGCACGCGGGTGCAGCAGCACGGTGCGGCCGACGCCGGCGGCGGCGCGGGCGATCGGGCTGAGCACCGAGCGTTCCCGGCCGATGCTGAGCAGCCGCTCGAACAGTTGCCAGCCCGCGAAACCCGCTGCCCGCTCGGTGAATCCGGGGTCCACCGCGCCGCGCCGGTCCAGATAGGCCCGCCAGAACGCCTCCAGGCGGCCGCGGTAGCCGCGGAAGGCGGTGACCCCGCGCTGCACGATGTCCTCGTGCCGCAGTTCGGGCGCCTCGCTGTCCATGATCTTGAAGGTGGCCTGGAACAGCCACTCGCCGAGGAACGCGCCGACATCGCGGGCGGCATCGGCCAGCCGGAACTCCTCCCAGTCCAGCAACCGCAACTCGTCCCCGGCCAGCACGAACTGGTCCAGCCGCAGGTCGGTGTGCGCGGGGACCCGCGGCGCGGCCGCCTCCAGGGCACGCAACCGGTGCACCGCGGCCAGGAACGCCGCGTCCTCCTGCATCAGCGCCCATGCCTGCAACTGCGCCATGCTCAGCTCGCCCAGCACCGCCAGCGGCAGCGCGGCCAGCAGTTCCAGCGAGGGCAGCTGCGGGGGAGTGGCCTCCAGCTCCGGCCCGTCCAGGCTGTGCACCTGCGCCAGCAGCGATCCGGCCCGTGCGGACAGGTGCTCGTCGAACAGCCCGTCCTGCACCAGTTCCGCGCCGGAGCGGGACCCGGTGAGCAGTTCGAAGACCTGGAGACCGTCCACTTCGGACCAGCCGAGGCAGCGTGGCGCGGGGATCCGGCCTGCGGAGAGTTCCTCGAAGGCCACCGCACGCCGCAGTGCGGCCGGATCGGTGAAGTGCTTGACGAACACCGCCTCGCCGGTGCCGGTGGTGCCTGCCCAGTTGGTGTTGCGGCCGCCGTAGGAGGTCAGCCCGTCGGCGGGCAGTGCCCCCAGGCCCAGGCGGGTGAGCAGGGTGTTGACCGCGGTGGCGGGGGCGGTCGGGTTGAACCGGTGCCGGGTGGTCTCAGCCGAGCGCACGCTTGCCCTCCTCGTCGATCAGGTCCGCGGCCAGCGTCAGGTAGCGCGGCAGCTGGTCGTTGACGCCGACGTAGACGGCGTGGTCGTGCAGGTGGGTCAGGAAGCGCAGCACCGCGGCCCGGCAGGTGGCGGCGGCGTCGAAGTCCGGGCCGTAGCCCCGCAGGAAGGCCTCGGCCAGCCGCCGGCAGTCGTGCGGCACCCCGGCGAGCACGCCCAGCCGCTCCTGTTCCCGCAGTTCCAGCAGCTCGCCGAGCAGCCAGCCCAGGTCCAGCTCGGCCGGTCCGGTGGCCAGCTCCGGGCCGCTGAACAGGCCGACCCGGCCCGCGGTCAGTGGCGGCACGATCGAGGCGAGCGAGACCCCGCCGTGGATCAGCGTGCCCGGTCGCGCGGCCCAGCTGCACCAGTACCGCACGGTGTCCAGCCGCTGCGTGCCCCAGACCGCCGCGGCCCGCGTGCGCAGTTCGCTGTCGCCGTCCAGCCAGCGCAGCAGCCGGGCCGGGCCGGGTGCGGTGGCCGAGACCGCACCGGGGGAGTCGTGCAGCACCCGCAGTGAGCGGCCGACGGCGTGCAGCGCGGAGCCGATCAGCGCCGGGACGTTGGGATGCTCGCGGAAGAGCCAGTCCGCGGCCGAGGACCGCCCCGACGCGCGATAGGAGTGTCCACTGTGGATGAACTCGGGAGTGGCGAACTCGGCCGGGGTGTCGGTGGGCAGCAGGGCGGCGACCTGCGCGGGCACCGGGGTGAGTGGTTCCGGGCGTTGCGGGCCCGCGGTGCGCAGCCAGCGGAAGGCCGAGTCGCCGTCGGGGTGGACCCTGGTGCGCTGGAAGCCGGTGCCGAAGTCCAGTTCGGCCTGCGGGGCCACGCCCAGACGGGTGGAGAGCAGGGACAACACGGTGGGCAGGTCGGCGGTCTCGCCGTCCGGACCGCCGGTGGCCGCACTGTGCGCGGCGGTCGGCCGGGCCAGCTCGAACCGCGGATCCGCGTCCAATGTGGACAGATGGGTGGCGATGGTTGGGCTGCGCTCGGCGCCGGGCGGCAGCGAGGGCGCGATGCCCACCGGGGCGGCGGTGAGCTGCAACGCGAGCAGCAGCGGGGTGTCGGTGAGGCCAAGGGCCAGCCTGGACAGGAAGTGCACGGTGGCCGCCTGCACCACGATGGCATCGGCCCACTCGGCCAGCTCCACGTGCGGGGCGACCGGCGCTGGCTCCTCGGTCCACTCGTCGAAGAACACCGGGGTCCTGGTCATCGCGGCGACCGCCTGCGGTGACACCAGCCTGGTCGCGCCGCGGGTCAGCGCGACCCGCACGGTGACGTCTGGATAGTTGTGCCGCAACCAGTTCAGCCAGAACGGCAGCATGCTCACGCCGAGCGCACCGGTGCCCACGACGAGCAGGTTGCGCACGGGTAGTTCGGGTGGTGAAAGCACACTCGGGACGAGTGGCGATGACGTAGACACCGTTCCCCCAGGATTGGTTGCTCGCCTGAGCGCACGTCAGTAGGGTGGGCGGTCGGACTGCGCTGACCAGCTATCAGCTCGGCCAGAGACTGTGTTTCCACGCTGGTCAGCGCAGCCCGCCGACCGCACAACTCACTCGAAAGAGTGACTTGTATCAGCCGTTCTTCGGGGTTTCTTTCAAATCCCCTATTCCTGCACTCACCTCACGTTATGTGGTTCGGGTGAAATGAGCGTCAAACCATTCGAACCATCAGCACATGAAGCGAATGGTCAGGATGGTGCCCTGCACGCACGGGATGCTGGACGGCGTGGCCGGGGTGATCGCCGGGGTGGCAGGCGTGATGCCGGCCTCCGCGGTGTCGTGCTCGGTCAGGCTCAGCTCCTCGGCCGTGGTGTAGGCCGCGTAGCCGGTGAACAGGTCGCGCTCCTGCATGTTCTGCATTGAATTCCCCTATACCTGGTACACGGGGGATGAGCAGGTCCGTTGGCGGTGGGCAAAGCCCAGCGAATGCGCCGTATCCAGCGGATACGTCAGGATCGTGCCCCCAGTTCAGACCTGCACTCGTTCCCCCAGTTGGAATGAGCAACACCTTCCTAGCATGGTCCAGAAGGCGGTTGCAACCGAAACATCCGTTTTCGCATTTGACGCTGAGGTCAATGGCGGTTTCCCTCCATCGACTGCCAGAGAATGGCCACTCGTCGCGGATCTGCGGTACGGTGCGGGCAACTGGGGAAATTTCCGGCGTTGCCCGCGGGTCACCATGCCGCCACGCCGGCCACGCGATATCTGGGGACTGACCTATGGCTACCCGTACCGGCGTCACCGCCGCGACCGCACTCGAAGACCCACCGGGCACGCTGTCCGCGGCGGAGGCGCAGGCCGCGCTCTACGCCCAGTTCGCACCACCCAAACCGGAACCCGGCGCCTTCCGCACGCTGCTGCGATACGCGCGGCCGCACCGCGGAGTGCTGGTGGTCACGCTGCTGCTGTCCCTGCTCGCCAGCGCGGCAGGCCTGGCCCAGCCGCTGGTCGCCAGGTCCACATTGGACGGTCTGACCACCGGCGGCGGCGTGCTCGGCCCGGTGTTGTTGTTGCTAGGCCTGCTCATCGGCGGCATGGCGGTGACCGGGCTGAACGCCTGGTTGCAGCAACGCACCTCGCAGCGGGTGATCCGGCAGGTCCGCCGCGGCCTGGTGCACCGGCTGATCCGGGTCAAGGTGGCCGAGTTGGACTCCCGGCAGCCGGGTGATCTCTCCGCCAGGGTCACCTCGGACAGCACCCTGTTGCAGAGCGCGGCCACCGACGGCCTGGTCATGATCGTCAGCGGCGCGCTCACCCTGGTCGCCGCGGTGGTGCTGATGGCCACCCTGCACCTGGGCCTGCTGCTGATCACCCTAGGCGTGCTGGTGGTGGTCGGCCTGCTGCTGATGGTGGTACTGCCCAAGATCCGGACCTCGGTGGCCCGCGCGCAGGAGTCGGTGGGCGCGGTCGGCGCCGCCCTGGAACGCATCCTGGGCGCGGCCCGGCTGGTCAAGGCCAACGGTGCGGAGGCGCGGGAGACCGCGCAGGCCAACGCCGCCGTGGACAGCGCGTACGAGGCCGGACTGACCAGCGCCAAGTACACCGCGGTGGTCAGCATGATCTCCGGGGTCTCGGTGCAGCTGGCCTTCCTGGCGGTGCTGGGCGTTGGCGGCATGTTCGTCGCGGCCGGTTCGCTCTCGCTGTCCGCGCTGATCGCCTTCCTGCTCTACCTGTTCTACCTCTCCGATCCGATCGTGTCGTTGATCAGCGGTTTTTCCACCCTGCAAACGGGTTTGGGCGCGATCGGCCGGATCGAGGAGGTGCAGCACATCCCCGCCGAGGACGATGTCGACCTGGACACCGCCCCGGCCCCGCGCACCCCGCCGACGGTGACCGTGCGCGGCGTGCACTTCCAGTACGCCGACCGCTCACCCGCGCTGACCGGCGTCTCCTTCACCGCCCGCGCCCGCGCGCAGACCGCGCTGGTCGGCCCGTCCGGAGCGGGCAAGACCACGCTTTTCGGTCTGCTGCAACGCTTCTACGAGCCGGAGCAGGGCGAGATCCGGCTGGACGACGTGGACATCGCCACCCTGCCCCGCGGCGAGGTGCGGCGCAGGCTGGCCTACGTCGAACAGGACGCCACCACGCTGTCCGGCACCGTGCGGCAGAACCTGCTCTACTCCGCGCCCGAGGCCACCGACGCCGAGATCGAGGAGGTGTTGCACGCCACCCGGCTCACCGAGTTCGTGGCCGGATTGCCGCAGGGCCTGGACACCTCGGTCGGCTCCCGCGGCGTCACCCTCTCCGGCGGGGAACGGCAGCGGCTGGCCATCGCCCGCGCGCTGCTGCGCCGCCCGGACGTGCTGCTGCTGGACGAGGCCACCGGCCAGCTCGACTCACGCAACGAACAGGCCTTGCGCGCCACCATCGCCAGCGCGGCCGAGCAGTGCACCGTGCTGCTGATCGCGCATCGCCTGTCCACCATCACCGAGGCGGACCAGATCGTGGTGCTGGAACAGGGTCAGGTCCGCGCCACCGGCTCACATCAGTCCCTTGTGGACAGTGATGACCTGTACCGCGAACTCGCCGCCACCCAGCTGCTCACCGGAGCCGCGAAGTGAGCGCCCCGGCCCGTGCCGAACCGTTCTTCGGCCCGTTCGCCACGCTGCGGATGCTGCCGCTGCCCGGGATGCGGGTGGTGGACCTGTACGAGGGCTTCTTCGCCGACTTCTACGGCGGCATGGCGGAGAACTTCACCGCCGACCTGACCTGGCTGGCCCGCCGGGTCGGCCCGGACCCGAAGCGGGTGCTCGATCTGTGCTGTGGCACCGGCAGGCTCAGCACGGTGCTGGCCACCGCGGGCCACACCGTCACCGGTCTGGACAACGCGCCTGCCATGCTCGCCCGCGCCGAACGCCGCCGCGCCAGGCTGTCCGCCGAGGTCGCCGCCCGCTGCACGTTCGCCGAGGCCGACGTGCTCACCCTGGACCTGGGCCGCCGGTTCGACCACGTGCTGCTCAGCGGACTGTCCGTGTCCACCTTCCTCGACCCGGCCGACCGGTCCCGGCTGTTCGCCACCGCCGCCCGGCACCTGAACCCCGGCGGCACCCTGGTCTTCGACCACCTGCCCGGCCCGACCGGACCGGAGGAACACCGCGAGGAACACGACGTCATCCCGCTCGGCCCCACCGGTGCCGGCGGGTTCGTGCTGGCCGGGACCCGGCGCAGTGCCGCCGAGGGCAGGCAGACCGCGAACTTCTACGCCGAGCGGATCGGCCAGGACGGCACCACCGACCGCTTCCTCTCGCACAACGTGCTCGCCATGCTCACCGCCGAGGACCTCGACGCCGAACTCGCCGCGCACGGCTTCCGGCCCGCCGTCGGCGAACTGCTGCACCCTGGCGCGTTGCTGGCCGAGCAGACCGGGATGGACCCGACCGCGTTCACCGGATCCGGGGAACTGGACCACATGCGGTTGCGCTTCGTGGCCGCCGAACTGGGGAGCCGAGTTTGACGAACCGGACACTGGCCGAGGACCTGGCCCTGCTGCTGCTCGAGGACACCGGCGGCTTCAACCCCAGACGCTCCGCCGAGGGCCTGTTCGCCGCCGCCCTGATCTTCGAGCTGGCCGACCTGGACCGGCTGGAACTCTTCGACGAGGAACACCGCCTCTTCGTCAAGGACACCACCCAGACCAGCGACAACCTGCTCAACGACACCCTCGCCCGGCTGGCCGAGGCCGAGGGCTCGATCGTCCGCGACGCCCTGGGCCTGCTCGCGGTCGGCCTCCTCGATCGGGTGATGACGCGACTGGCCGCGACCGGTCTGGTCCGGGCGGAGAAGCAGCGCAGGCGGCTGCTGTTCACCACCACGGTGTGGCCGCCGACCGAGACCGACACCCGGCACGCCATCCGCGCCCGGCTGTACGCCGCGCTGGCCGCCGCCGCCGAACCCGATCACCGCACCGAACTCCTGCTCGCCTTCCTGCACGCGGGCGACCTGCTGGATGTGGTCTCTGACCAGCCGGAACACGCCGAGCGGGCCGAGTCGCTGACGGAGAAGCTGTGGGCGCGGAACCCGGAGCTGGCGGTGTTCGCCGAGCAGGCGTTCCAGGGCTCCGGCGAGGGTGTCATCCCGATGATTTAGGACGTCATAGGATGCGGGCGTGCCTATGAACGACGCCCCGTCCGCGCTGGTCGACGACTTCGCGCTGCTCCTGCTCACCGAAGACGGCCAGTTCGCCACCCGGCGGTCGCTGGACGGGCTGTTCGCGGTCGCGCTGCTGATCGAGCTGGCCCAGCTGGAACGGCTGGAGTTGTTCGGTGACGACAACCGGCTCTTCGTCAGCGACGACTCCGACACCGGCGTGCCCGCGCTGAACGAGGCGCTGGCCACCCTGGAGGAGCACAAGGGGTCGGTGATCAAGGAGGCCATCGCGCGGCTGTCGACCGGGCAGAAGGACCGGGTGCTGGGGCGGCTGGTCGCCGAGGGTGCGCTGGAATCGCGTACCGAGCGGCGCCGGCTGGTCTTCACCAACACCACCTGGCACCTGGTGGACACCGCGCGCCGCAACAAGATCCACGCCGACATCAAGGCGGTGCTCTTCGGTGCGGAGGACCCGGCCGAGCAGGATGAGCTGATCGTCGGGCTGCTGTCGGCGGCCGCGCTGGTCAAGATCGTCGCCGGGCGCAGCAAGACGGCCAAGCAGATCGCGGAGAAGCTCTGGGAGCGGTACCCGGTCGCCGGTGTTGTGATCGATCTGGGTGTGCAGGGCGTGCCGGAGGGCATCATCCCGCCGATCTGATCACTCGATCGGAACGGCGGCGGCGCTCGAACGGCGGCTTCGGCCGCGCGGGCGCCGGGTGAGGATCAGGGCGTGGACGAACGCGCGCTCGAAGCCCTCAAGTACCAGGGTGATCCGCCTGCCGACGCGGTCATCGCCGAGCTGGTGGCCACCGGCGAGATCAGCCGGGTGAACACCCTGCTCGCCGAGTTGCGCGCCAACGACGAGCCCATCCCGGAACACCTGCCGCCACTGGTGCGCGAGTTCCTCATCGCCACTGACAACCCGCCGCCGTGGACCGACCTCACCAGGGTGAGCCGCGCGCAGGAGTTCTTCCTCGACGACGGCATGCACGTGGCCTCGGTGCTCTCCTTCGGCGCCATGGTCAACTGCTACGCCCAGCCGCGCCCGTCCAAGGTGCTGACCCTGACCCATCGGCTCAACCAGCCGCACCGCAGGCTGTCCGAGACCGCGCAGTTCGTGCTGAGCATGATGGCGCCCAAGCCGTTCACCAGCGGCGGCTCGTTCGTGCCGGTGATCCAGAAGACCCGGCTGATCCACGCCGCGGTCCGCTACTTCATCGCCCGCTCGCCGGAATGGGACCACGAGCGCGACGGGGTGCCGATCTGCCAGCAGGACCTGCTCGGCGCACTGCTCATCTTCTCCGTGCAGGTGATCATCGGCATGCGCCGGATCGGCATCTCGGTGACCGAGCAGGAGGCCGAGGACTACTACCACGTGTGGCGGGTCGCCGGGCACCTGCTGGGCATCCGCACCGAGGCCATGCCGGAGACGCTGGCCGAGGCCGAACAGCTCAACGCCACCCTGGTCGAGGCGAGTTACGGGCCCTCCGCCGAGGGCGTCGAGCTGACCGCGTCGCTGATCGAGTTGTACCGGAAACTCATGCCGGGCAAGGCTTTTGACGGGGTGGTGCCCGCGATGGTCCGGCAGGTGGTGAACCCGGAGGTCGCGGACTGGCTGCGGGTGCCCAAGCAGCGCGGCTGGGGCCGGGTGGTCGGGTTCGGGGTGCGGGTGATGCGGCGGCTGGAACGGGCCGAGGACGAGAGCGAGGTGGCCCGGCGGGTGCTGGATCGCGCGGCCAGGTTGCTGCTGAGTGTGAACGTGCGGCAGCTGACCGACGGGCAGTCGACCTCGTTGACGATTCCGGCGGAGTTGCGGGAGAAGTGGGGCGCGGGGTCAGGCTGAGCGCTGCGGGCCGTCCACCTGTTCGGCCAGGCGCTGGAGGTAGCCGGCGAAGCGCTGCCGGTCCGCCTCCGGCCAGTCCTCGGTCAGCTCGCCGAAGGCCGCCCGCTGCCAGTCCAGCGCGCCGGTCAGCAGTTCCTGCCCGGACTCGGTGAGCCGCGGCACCGTCCTTCGTCTGTCCACTTCGGACTCGGCGCGGGCCAGGTAACCCGCGGCGGTGGCGTCCCGGACCAGGCGGCTGGCGCCGGAGTGGTCCAGGCCCAGCCGGTGCGCGACCTCGCCGACGCTCGGCTCCACCCCGCCGGTCACCGCACTGTGCACGGCTTCCAGGGTGTGCACGTGCTGGACCTGGCGCTGTTCGCCCGCGGCCAGCCCGGCCCAGCGCCGGGACCAGAACCGCACCAGCCGGAACAACGCCGGACCGCCGCCGTCGGAGCACGTCATGCCTGTCAACCTATCCTAGACATGTGCGAATCGCACCCTTGTTGTGTGCGATTCGCACGCATATGCTGCGGGACCATGACCATCACGCTGAACCACCTGATCATCCCGGTCGCCGACCGCTGGGCCGGATCCCGTTTCCTGGCCCGGCTCATCGGCGGCGAACCCGTCGCGGCCGGACCGTTCGCGGCGCTGCGGGTCAACGCCGGGCTGACCCTGGACTTCGCCGACGACCAGCCCGTGGCCGCCGGGCACTACGCCTTCCTGCTCGACGAGGCCCGGTTCGACGCCCTGCTCGCCGTGCTCGCCACCGACCGGTCGGTCGACTACGGCTCCGGGGTGGAGCACGGCTGGGACCGGCGGACCAACAGCCTCGGTGGTGGCCGCGGGGTCTACGTGCGCGACCCCGACGGCCACTCCTACGAGTTCTTCACCGCGGTGCCCTGACTCAGGACAGCCGCAGCTCCCGCCACACCGGCACGTTGCCGCCGGTCACGCACACCCAGGAGTGCACCGGATTCTCCGCCGAGATCGCGGTGTTCACCCACACATCGCCGGGCAGGAACCCGCCGCCGGTCGGCGCCGAAGTGCCTGAACCCTGTTGCTGCCAGCCACTCGCGGTCCGGGTGGCGGTGATCTCGGACTGGTCCACCCGGATCCGGGATCCGGTGCCGCCGGGGGCGTTGTTGGTGATCGGCACGCTGGCCCTGGGCACCGAGCCGTCGAAGGACCACTGGGTGTTCGCCCCGGCGATGTGCAGGTATTCGGTGACCTCGCTGGGGATGAAGGCCGGATCGATGGCGATCACGTTGCCGGAGACCAGGAAGCGGTGCCGCTCCGGGCCGGTGTGCTCGACCTGGAGGTAGCCGTTGATCCGGTTGCGGAAGTGCTGGGGCGCGGGGTTGGTGTGGAAGGTGTTGCCGGAGACCACGCAGTCGCCGAGCAGCTGCACCGAGATGCGCAGCACCTTGTTGTTGTAGGCGGGCTGGCGCCGCCCGGAGCCGGAGTGCGCGCAGTCGACGAAGGTGTTGTTGTCCACCTGGAGTCCGCGCCAGCGCCCGCCCTCGATGTAGAGCCCGGAGAACGCGCAGTCGTAGACGGTGTTGCCGGTGATCCGCACGTTGTCGTAGACCGCGTCCGCGGCGGTGGTGCCGAGGAAGGCGAAGGACAGCGCGCCTGCCCGCCGCTCCAGCTCGGTCAGGTACACGTAGTCCAGGACCACGTACTCCGTCGGGTAGCGGATGGTGTTGCCTGCCACCACCAGGTTGCGGAAACCGATGCTGGGCGGGGGCTTCTCGCCCTCACCGCCCTTCTTCACCGCGAACACGCCGATGCCACGCATGCCCTTGCCACTGGCCACCGCGCCGACGTACTTCTCCGGCCGCAGCGTGACGTGGTTGCCGGAGATGGTCATGTCCTCGAAACCGTTGGCGGTCTGGTGCGTGCCGTAGCGGTGCGACCAGATCAGGATGCCGTCCCGGCTGGTCTCGATCAGGTTGTCCTGGCAGAGATGCCGGTAGGTGGTGCCGCCGTGCCTGGCGTTGCCGGTGATGTTGATCCCGATCTGGAACTTCTCGATCAGGTTGCCCTGCACCACGGTGTTGGAGGCGTGCGTCTCGATCGCGGTGCGCGGCGCCTTCTCCCAGGACACGCCGTGGAACCTGTTGTGCAGCACGGTGAGCGAGGTGCAGGTGGCGTTGATGAAGGAGTGGTCGTCCTCGGCCACCCCGGTGCGGTGGCTCGCCTCGGTCCACAGGCAGTCGTGCACCGCGACACTGCCCGAGTCGGCCTGGCCGGGGAAGTACAGCGACACCCTGGCGTCGGCGCGGTGCACGGTCAGGTGCCGCACGGTGATCCGGCCGAACGTCGGCGTGTAGGCGTAACTGGAGATCGAACTGACCAGCACCGGGACCATCTTGCCGTTGGACTCGATCTCCACCGGCGGCTTGTTCTTCCCGCAGTTGTGGTCGATGGTGAAGTTGGTGAAGCACACCAGGTCCGGCACCACCGGGCCCTTGGCGAAACCCAGTACCGCGCCGTAGATGTAGGGCTTGTCCTCGGCTGGCGGGTCGGCGACCTTGAGCACCGAGGCCGGGCCCTCGCCGCGCACGATCAGGTTGCGGCAGGGCGGGATCGCCAGGATCGGCGCGGCATGCCAGACCCCTGGCTTGGGCGCGATCGAGTAAGTGCCTGCCGGGATGAGCAGCACGCTGTTGTCGGTCAGCTTGTCCAGTGCCAGCTGGATCAGTCTGGCGTTCTCCACCGGGTCACCGCCGCCGTCGCGGTCGACCCCGATGGCGCCCAGGTCGACCACGCGGGTCGGCACCGGATCGGCCGCCGGCGCGGCCGCGGCCACCCCGGCGCCGGTCAGCGCGGTCGCGGACAACGCGGCCAGGCCGGTTAGCGCGGCCCGCCTGGACGGCAACGACTGGTTCACGACAATCCCCCCTCGGGACAACACGTTCAGACAACGAGATGATGCCCGCGCGGCCGCGGATCCGGTCCGAATCTGATCCCGATGGGGCAGGTTTTGCCGACCTCGCTTGACCGGCGCGCAATCGGTGCTACTCCGGTTGCCGGGTGGGGCGCCGGAGCGCGCGCCCCACCCGGACCCGGCTAACGCAGCAGGTAGGCGTCGATGATCGTCTGGTCGACGGAGTTGCCCGCGTGGTCCGCGGCGGTGGCCCGCAGCGACACGGACTTGGCGTTGTCCGGGTGGTAGAGCAGGGCGCGGCCGCCGAGCACCGGCGCGGTCTTCCAGGTGCCGCCCTGGTCGTAGGAGACCTGGACGGTCTGTAGGCGTTGCCGGGAGGTGGTGCCCGCCTGGTTCTCCACCGAGACGGGCAGCGCGAACAGTCCCCTGGGGGCACTCCCGGCATCGTCCAGTGACGGGGTGAAGCGGACGGCGGAGACCGGGTGCTGGGTGACGCCGGGGGTGCGGTCGCCCTGGAAGGTCCAGCTGCCGCTGACCTTGGTGGCCTGGCTGTGGCCGGTGCGGGTGGCCTCGGTGGTCACCCGGTAGCTCGCCCGTCCGGCCGGGAGCACGAACCGGCCGACCCCGGCGTCCTCGGTCTGGCCGAGGAGTTGGCCGTCGCGGTACAGCTTGGTGGTGGCGGAGCTGGTGGCGGAGAAGCCCGCGTTGCCCGCGCCGTCGCTGAACAGCGGCAGGGCCACCACCATGAGGTCACCGCGTTGCTGCACCCACAGGTCGTCCCGGGTGTCCGGCAGCGCGGGGCCGAAAACGCCGCGGTACAAGGATTCCGGGTAGGTCCGGCCCGGAGTGTAGGACTTCACCGCACCGGTGAAGGACTGGTGGTTCTCACCGGGCAGGCTCAGCCGGCGGGACCAGTCGGCGTTGTCACCGCCGTAGAACTCGGTGTACACACCGGGTTTCACCGTGGTCAGCGCACCCCAGCCCCAGTCGGCGCGGGCGTTGTGCGGGGCGGAGGTCAGGCCGACGTAGGACTGGCCGGTGACCGGGCCGAGGTTCACCCGCACCGTGGCCAGATCGGCTGGTGTGACCACCTTGGACAGTCCGGTGTGGACACCGCCCTTGCGGTACCAGGCCAGGCCGTACAGCCCGGCCGGCGTGGTCCAGTTGGTGTGCAGTCCGCCGGTGACCTCGCCTGCCGGGGCGTCCGGGCCGACCTGGGCGAAGCCGACGTCGCGCACGTCACCACCGCGGGAGAAACTGCTGATGGTGTACCGGTGTGGCCCGGCGAGGCGCTCGAAACCGATCTGCAGCAAGGACAACCGCGGATCCGCCTCGGGCAGCTTGAGGTCGAGTGGTTTGGTGGTGCGGGCGTCGAGGTTGATCGTGGCCGGTCCGGTGATCCGCAGGTTCGGCGCGTTGAGCACGTCGTGCGCGTACGGCTCGCTGGTGCTCACCGAACCGGAGAGCAGGTACCGCCCGGCCGCCAGGCGCTGGACCAGCTTGCCATTGCTGAAGCTGCCGGGGAACACGGCCTCGCCGTTGTCCACGTTGACCAGGAAGGCGTTGGCGAAGCCCGGTGCGGCACCGGTGCGGTCCTGCGCGGCGATGGTCACGTCGTAGCTCTCGACCTCGAGGTCGATCTCGACCGCCGTGCGCACCGACATCCCACCGCCGGTGGCGAGCACCGCGCCACCGAACTTGCCGCCGTCGGGAGCCTTGCTCACCTCCGCTTTGACTGTGGCGGCAGCGGTTCCGCCCGCGGGCACGACGACCTGGGTGGGGGACACGCTGAACACGCCGCCGGTGGTGTCCATCTTCAGCTCGAGCGTCACCGGTGTGCTGCCGCTGTTGGCGTAGCCGATCTCCTTGGTGACCGCGGGTTTGCCGATGTGCGGCCACCGGTTGCCGCCAAGGCTCAGGCTGGTCGGCTTGCTGGTGACGGTCTGCCTGAGCACCTTCGCCGAGTCCACCCGGCCCGCGCCTTGCTCGAACGGGGTCAGCCCCGCGGTCGGCGCGCTCGCGCCGGTGAGCACTGCCTTCAGCTGGTCACCGGTCAGGCCAGGGTGTTGCTGGGCAAGCAAAGCAGCCGCACCGGCCACGTGCGGAGTCGCCATCGAGGTGCCGGACAGCCTGGTGTAACCATCGCCGACCGGCTCGCCGATCTTGCCGTCGGCGTGCCGGGCCGCCACGATGTCCACGCCGGGCGCGGTGAGGTCCGGCTTGATCATCCCGCCGCCCTTGCGCGGGCCGCGGGAGGAGAACTCGGCGATCTTGTTGTCGCGGTCCACCGCGCCGACGGTCAGCGCCGCGTCCGCGCTGCCCGGCGAGTGGATGGTGCCCGCGCGTGGTCCGGCGTTGCCCGCGGCGATCACGAACAGCGTGCCGTGCTTGGCGGACAACGTGTTCACCGCCTCTTCGAGCGGGTCGAGGTCGGGGGTGTCGAAGCCGCCGAGGCTCATGTTGACGATGTCCGCGCCCTGTTCCGCGGCCCACTGCATACCGGCGATGATCCCCGAGTCCGCGCCGGACCCGTTGTCCGCCAGCACTTTCACGTCCAGCAGCCGGGCGTCCGGGGCGACCCCGCGGTACTTGCCGCCGGACTTCGCGCCGGTGCCCGCGATGGTGGAGGCCACGTGGGTGCCGTGGCCGTAGTGGTCCAGCGCGTCGGGCGAGCCGGAGAAGTTCTTGCCGCCCACCTCGCGGTCGGCCAGGTCCGGGTGCGTGTTGTCCACCCCGGTGTCCAGCACCGCCACGGTCACGCCGGTGCCGGTGTACCCGGCCGCCCAGGCGGTGGGCGCGCCGATCTGCGCGACGCTGTGGTCGAGGGTGGCCTGACGCTGTCCGTCCAGCCAGATCTTGGCGATACCACTGGACTTCAGCGCCTGGCCGGTCAGGTCACGCCAGAACGCGGCGGGGTCGACCTTGACCGCGGTGGCGTTGATGCTGGGCAGGTCGAGCGCGCCCGCCACCCGCGCGAGGGGCCGGTCCGCGTTGGCGTACTTGACGATGAGCGGGAGCGTGCCGCGGTAGGCGCGCAGCTCGGCGAGGTCGAAGAGCCGCTGGTCGATGACCTTGTCGGCCAGTAACGGCATCGCGTCCGCTGGAATCACGTAGGTGCGGCCCTGGGACTGGTAGCTGGTGAAGGTCTGCCGCTCCCTGCCGGGCGCGGGGATCAGCTGACCAGCGCCGCCGTTGGCGCCGGGGACGACCTTGTCGCCGGTGATCAGGGTGACCGCGCCCGCGGGGTCCAACGGTCGCGGCGCGGCCTGGGCTGGCGCCGGAAGTCCGGAAAGCGCTATCAAAGCCGCGAGAACAATGCCACCACGCCGACGGCGCACAGGTACCTCCAGGTGGGCAGGGTTTGCCGGAACCTAGCGGCCGGTGTCGACGGCGGACAAGACCCGTGCGGAGGTCATCCGGTCCGCGCCGAACATGTTGCGCCATAAAGGTGAGAGCGCTATCACGGAGAGTGGTGATCCGGGTGGGTGGTCGGCAGGGTGCGTTCTCCGGGTTGACCGGGGGACATCACTGAGGTCAGGCGGATTCCGCCGGCGATACGTTCGCGTTGTGCGGAAAAACCAGGACTGTTGCCGAGGCTGGGCGCCGTGCTGGCGACAACCTCGCTGTTGCTCGCCGCCACCAGCGCGGTCGCCGCCGCCAGTGACCATCCCTGTGCCACCGCGACCGAGGTGTGCACCGGCACGGTCCTGGTCAACATGGGTGGCCCGGTCGAGGCGTTGCCCACGGCCGAGACCATCATCGCGGGGCTGGGACCGGTGCTCGACCAGCAGAACCTGCTCATGGTCGAACTCCGCGGCTTCGACCGGCACACCGCGTTGTCCTGCGAGGGAATCCGGGTCAACGAACCGGAGACCGTCGCGCCCTGTGCGGCGAAACTCGGCGCTCGCGCGCAGTTCTTCACCACGGACCAGGCCGTCCGGGATCACGACGCGGTCCGCGCCGCGCTCGGCGTGCCCAAGGTGACCCTGTTCGGCAACTCCTACGGCACCGTCTCACCGCGTGCCTGACCTATGTCTGCGATGACAGCCGGCTCCCGTTACACCGCGGCCGAGGCGCACGGACGGTTCGGCGCCCCGCACGAACTCTGCCCGCACTGGCCGACGCCCCGGCAGAGCCCGCCGGTCGCCGCCGACCACGGGGCCATCCCGGTCCTGGTGACCGGCGGCGGCCTGGACGTGAACACCCCGCCTGTCAACGGAAAGCTGGTGGCGGACCGGTTTCCTCGCGGCGGGTTCCTCAACGACTCCGCCCGCCCAGAGGGCCGGGGCTGTCGGTCGGCCACCTACCAGGCACTCGGCCGGTTCCCGTTGCCGGCCAAGGACATCCCGCCCGCGGTGACCGCCAGGCTGACCCCGCGGCAGCGCACGGTTCTGGCCGCGGCCGTAGCCACCGTACGCGATGCCACCGGGCAGCAGCACCCCCGCGAAGCTGACTGCTCTCCGCCGGGGTGAGCTGACTTTTCCCAGAGACGCCAAGGACATCACCCTCGACCAGGTCCGCTACGTCAACGACCTCGCGGTGTCCGGGGTTCTTGACGGCATCGCGTTCACGGCCAGGCTGCCCGGATTCTGACTCCCGGGTCAGTCGGTTTCCAGGGTCAGGCCGTAGCGGTTGAGCACCTCGCGGACCGGCTGGAAGAAGGTGGTGCCGCCCTGTCGGCAGTTGCCGGAGCCGCCGGAGAGCAATCCTTGGGCCTGCACCCGGCCGGATTCGGGGCGGCTGACGAAGGAGCCGCCGGAGTCACCGGGCTCGCCACAGGCGTCGGTCCTGGTCAGGCCGTGCACGATGTTGCCGTTGCCGTAGTTGACGGTCTGGTCGGTGGCCTGCACCCGGCCGCAGTGCCAGCCGGTGGTGGAACCCGAGCGGCAGACCCGGCCGTTGATCCCGACCACCGCGCTGCCCTCGACCCGCACGTCCGAGCCCTCGCTGTAGCGGTCCACCCTTGGCGTGATCCGCGCGTCGTTCTCGCGTACCCGGATGGTGCCGTAGTCGTTGCTGGGGAAGGAGGTCCGGCTCACCGTGCCGATGGTCCCGCCGGGGCCGCGTACCGTGCCGCCGCCCTCGGTGCAGTGCCCGGCGGTGAGCACGAAGTCGGCGTCGTCGTTGGAGGCGTTGAACCCCACCGAACAGCGGTGCCCGGCGAACAGGAGTGCTTGTCCGCCAATGACATCCCAGAGTAGCCGGGGTGCGGCGGCCACCCGGTCGACCCGGAGGCCGGGCACGCCGCTGCCCTGGATCCAGGCCAGTCCGGCGGGATCGTCGCCGACCAGGCTGACCGCCAACTGGTTGGCCGGGAGGTCGACGTGCCAGCCGGCGACCGAGGCGGGGGCGCTCGCCGCTCGACTGTCTAATGTGGACTGTAACTGGCGTAGTCGGGACTCGCTGTGCCGCACGGTCTTCGGGATCGCGCCCGCCGCGCGGACCTGGGTGGAGCGGCCTGCGGCGGTGATGCCGACGACGAGCTTGCCGGTGCCCAGGTCCAGCCAGGATCCGGCGAAGTCGCCGCCGAGTGCGGTGCGCAGTGCGGTCCGGGCGGATTCCAGGGCGACCGGTCCGGCGGATTCGGTCAGGGTGGTCGCGGCCGTCGCGGGCGGGGTGAATGCGGCGGCGAATAACGTCACGACTGTGAATGCGGACAGCGAAAGGCGGCGCACGAGAGCCTCCGGAGAATGCGTGCGGGAGAACGGATCTCTCGACGGTACGGCAGTCCGGGTAAGCGCTGGTAGCGGCTGTTTGAGTAGCTGACCTGCGGCGATGTTCGGGGAAAGTGGCGAATTCTTCGCTCGGACGGGTGATCCGTGCGGGCGGAGCGGTCGACATCGTGGCGGTGTTCGCGGATTTCCCTGGGTAGCGCGATCAAATTTGACGTGAATTAGGTGATCGGGCGTTTGACGCGGTTCAGGTCGGCGCTGGACTTGTCCACCAGGGCCCGCATGGCCGCCTCGGCCGCGGCCGGATCGCCGTCCCGGATCGCCTCGTAGACCGCGCGGTGACTCGGCACCGGATCGTCGGCCGGGTCCGCGCCGTGCACCAGGCGGTCCCTGGCGGCCAGGCCGATCGCGATCACCCGCTCGATCTGCACCAGGAAGTTGTTGTGCGTGGCCGACAACAGCGCCCGGTGGAACTCCAGGTCGGCGGCCACCATCTCCTCGGTGTCCGCGCCGGCCGCGGCCATCCGCTCCAGTGCGGCGGCCAGTGTCTCGACCTCGATCGGGTTGGCGCGGCCGGCGGCCATCCGGGCGGCGGCGGGTTCGACCACCGCGCGGACCTCGGTCAGCTCGTCGAACAGGTCGGCGGCCGCGGTGGTCGCGGTCTGCCAGCGCATCACGTCGGTGTCCAGCATGTTCCACGAACTGCGCGGCTGCACGAAGGTGCCGCGCTTCTGCCGCGCGTCGATCATCCCCTTGGCGGTGAGCACCTTCAGCGCCTCCCGCAGCGCGGTCAGGCTCACGTCCAGTTCCGCGCGCAACGCGGGCAGGTCCAGGGTCTCGCCCTCGGCCAGCTCACTGGACAGGATGCGGCTGGCCAGCACCTCGACGGTCTGGCCGTGCACGCCGCGAGGCCGGTGCGTGGTCATACCCGCAGCGTAACGAGCTGACGTCACGGACGGGCGATTGCTCGTAAATTACGAATTAATCTTGACAGTGGAAGCGTGGCTTGCGAGCCTGTGACCCCGGCCACCGTCCCCACAACGAGGTGCAGGCAATGATCGAGGTCAGTCGGCGGAACTTCCTGCTCGGAATGGGCGCCCTCGGCGGCGCCGCGGTGCTCGGCGGCTGCGCCACCTCGGCCTCCAGCGGCGCCGTGCAGCAGACCGCGGGTGCGGTGAGCATCCAGTCCAACCTGTCCGCGCCAGCGGCCAAGGCCGCGATCGAGGCCCTGGCCAAGGGCTTCGGCGAGCAGGGCGCGGCCAAGGCGGCGGTGAACACGGTCGCCTCGGAGACCTTCCGCACCCAGCTGCCCAGCTACCTCACCTCGGCCACCCCGCCGGACACCTACACCTGGTACCCCGGCTCGATCCTGGCCGGATACGCGCGCAAGGGCCTGTTGCTCGACGTGGGCGACGTGTGGCAGGGCATGGGGGACTACAGCCCGGCCTTCCGCACACTCAGCGGTGACGGCACCGGCAAGCTGGTCTTCGTGCCCACCACCTACTACTGGTGGGGCTTCTTCTACCGCAAGAGCAACTTCGCCAAATGGGGCGTGACGCCGCCGAGCACCTGGAGTGAGTTCCTCGCGCTGTGCGAGACCTTGCGCGGCAAGGGGATCGAGCCGATCGGACTGGGCGCCGGCGGCGGTACCCAGTGGACCTCCTCGGCCTGGTTCGACTACCTCAACATCCGGATCAACGGCGCCCCGTTCCACCGCGACCTGCTGGCGGGCAAGGGCCGTTTCGACGATCCCAAGGTGGCCAAGGTCCTGGAGACCTGGAAGACCGTGCTGCCGCACTTCGACCCGCGCGGCACCGCGATCCCGTTCCAGGACGCCACCACCTCGCTGCTGCAGGGCCGCACCGGGATGATGCTGATCGGCACCTTCTTCGCCGACGCCGCGCCCAAGGAAGCACTGGAAGACATCGACTTCTTCCAGTTCCCGATCCTGGACCCGGCCGTGCCGGTGGCCGAGGAAGCCCCCACCGACGGCTTCTTCGCCAGCTCCCGCACCCCGCACCTGGCCGCCACCAAGGAGTTCCTCAAGTACGCGGCCACCGCGCCCGCCCAGGAGCTGTACATCCGCAACTCCTCCGGCACCATCCTGCCCACCCATCCGTCCGCAAAGGACAGTGGCACCCCACTGGTGCTCAAGGGCCGCAAGATGTTGCAGGACGCCAAGGAGCTGACCCAGTTCTTCAACCGCGACTCCAGCGACGCCTTGCAGCCCACCGCGGACACCGCGCTGATCCGGTTCATCCAGCGCCCCAACGAGATCAGCTCCATCCTCACCGAGTGGCAGGCCGCCGCGCAGAAGGTGTGGAACTCCTGAGATGACCGCCCTCGCCGCACCGGCGCGCCGGCGCCGACACCGGCTGCCACCGATCCTGCTGCTGTTCGTGTTCGTGCCGTTCGCGGTCGAGGCGTTCTGGGTGTTCTGGCCCGCGCTGCAAGGGTTCTACCTGTCCCTGACCTCCTGGGACGGCGTCTCGCCACCGACCTGGGCCGGGTTCGACAACTACGCCGAACTGTTCTCCGACCCCACCTTCGGCACCGCCTTCGCCAACACCGCGATCTGGCTGGTGCTCTTCGGCGGGATCTCCGCGGCGGGCGGACTGGCCCTGGCCATGCTGCTGCAACGGGAACGCAAGGGCGTCGGCTTCTACCGCGCCGCCCTGTTCACCCCGGTGGTGTTCTCCCTGGTCGCCACCTCGCTGATCTGGCAGGGCCTGTACCAGCCGGACGGCCTGGTCAACTCCCTGCTGGACACCGTCGGCCTCGGCGACTGGCAGCGGTCCTGGCTGGCCGACCCGGACACCGCGCTCTACGCGCTGCTCGCCCCGGCGCTGTGGCGGCAGCTCGGGTACGTGATGGTGCTGTACCTGGCCGGACTCAAGGGGATCGACCCGGCACTGTACGAGGCGGCCAAGCTGGACGGGGCCAGTCCGTGGCAGCAGTTCCGCTACGTCACCTGGCCGCAGCTGCGCCCGGTCAACTCGGTGATCCTGTCCGTGATCGTGATCGACTCACTGCGTTCCTTCGACGTGGTGTGGTCGATGACCAAGGGCGGGCCCTACCACTCGTCGGAACTGCTCAGCACCTACATGTACAGCACCGCCTTCCAGACCCTGCGGCTCGGCTACGCCTCCGCGCTGGCTGTGGTGATCTTCCTGCTGGCCTTCGGCGTGATCGTCACCTACCTGGTCCGGGTGCTGCGCGAGGAGGAGTCGTGATCTCCAACCGGGTAAGAACATTCCTCTTCCACGCGGGCGCGGGCACGCTGTCCGTGCTGTGGCTGCTGCCGATCGCGCTGGTGCTGCTCACCAGCATCCGCACCTTCGACGACGTGGCGAGCAACGGCCTGGGCAGCCTGCCCGGCTCGTTCACCCTCGAACCCTTCGCGCAGGCCTGGGGCGAGGGCGGGGTGGGCGGCGCGATGCTGAACAGCCTGCTGGTCACCGTGCCGACCGTGCTGCTGTCCCTGGCGCTGAGCGCGGCGGCGGCCTTCGCGCTGAGCCGCTACGAGATCCCGTTCCGGCGCAGCATCCTCCTGGTGATGCTGGCCGGGAACCTGTTGCCGCCGCAAATCCTGTTGGTGCCGGTGGCCAAACTGACCGAGGTGCTGGGCATCTACGACACGCTGACCGCGCTGGTCATCGTGCAGGTCGGGTTCGGCCTGGGCTTCTACACCTTTGTGCTGCAAGGATTCCTGCGCGCGATCCCGAACGAGATCCAGCAGGCCGCGGTGATCGACGGGGCCGGGCCGATCCGGATCTTCTGGTCGGTCATCCTGCCGCTGGCCCGACCGGCGCTGGCCGCGTTGAGCGCACTGGCCTTCACCTGGGTGTTCAACGACCTGCTGTGGGCGATCACGGTGCTGCGCTCCGGCACGGTGATGCCGGTGACGCCCGCGCTGCTCGGCCTGCAGGGGCAGTACGTGTCGACCTGGAACGTGATCGCGGCCGGGTCGGTGCTGGCGGCCATCCCGACCGTGGCGGTGTTCCTGCGCTTCCAGAAGCACTTCATCTCCGGACTGGCGATCGGCGCGGTGAAATGACGACCTGGACACTCCGGCTGGCGACGACCTCCTACACGGTCGCGCTGGCTCCCGATGGACGCTGGGCGGAACTGCATTCCTGGGGTCCGCACGGCATCGAGGACGGCCCGTCGCCGTTGCGCAACAACGGTGAGGTGCACTTCATCACCGAGGCCGACGCCGCGCCGATCGAGTACGCGCCGCGCGGGCTGCGGGCCTTCGGCGGCGCGGACCTGGAGGTGGCGGGGGAGACCTGGTGGTCCCTGGTCGAGTCAGAGTCCACTTCGGACACCCTGCGGCTGACCTTCGCCGACGAACTGTCCGGGCTGTGGGCCGAGCTGTGCTACCAGGCGGTGCCCGGCCAGGACGTGCTGCTGCGCTGGGTCGAGTTCACCAACACCGGCCAGGCGGACCTCGAACTCACCCGCCTGGACTCGGCCGGAGTCTGCATCCCGACCGGATCCGCCGGCGCCCGGCTGACCTACCTGACCGGCCAGTGGTCCCAGGAGTTCCAGCGCCGCGAACTGATCCTGCCCGCCGGGCGCTTCGGCCTGCACAGCCGCTTCGGCGTACCCGGACACGCGGCCGTGCCCTGGCTCGCCGTGCAGGACGCCGCCGAACCCGACGGCCCGGCCTGGGGGATTTCCCTTGCCTGGTCCGGGTCCTGGCAACTGGAGGCGGAGATCGAACCGGCCGGGTGGACCCGGGTGCACGCCGGACGGCTCCCGCACCCCGGCCCGGTCCGACTCGCGCCCGGTCAACGGCTGTCGACCCCGGAACTCGCGCTGGCGTCCAGTGTGGACGGTCTGGACGGGCTCTCCAGGGTCTGGCACGCCTACGACCGCAGCCTGTCTCGGCCACGTACCCGCCAGGTGCTCTACAACTCTTGGGAGGCCACCGGATTCGACGTCGACGGGCCGGGTCAACTGGCGCTGGCCAAGGTCGCCGCCGACCTCGGGGCCGAGTTGTTCGTGGTGGACGACGGCTGGTTCACCGGCCGCCACGACGACACCGGCGGCCTCGGCGACTGGACCCCCGACGAATCCGCCTTCCCGGACGGATTCAGCGCGTTCGTCCACCAGATCCGGGCGCTGGGCCTGGACTTCGGGCTGTGGGTGGAACCGGAATCAGTCAGCCCCAAGTCGAAGCTCTACGCCGAACACCCGGACTGGGTCTACCGGATCGACGGCCGCCCGGCCACCCTGATCCGCAACCAGCTCCTGCTCGACCTCGGCCGCGAGGACGTCTACCAGTACCTCCGGGACACCCTCGGCAAGCTGCTCGACGAGTACCCGATCAGCTACCTCAAGTGGGACATGAACCGCCCGCCCACCGAACGCGGCGGCCCGGCCGCCGACCTGGACGCGGCGCACGTGGCCAACTACCACCGCCTGCTCGACCACCTGCGTACCACCTACCCGCACGTCACCATCGAGGCCTGCGCCGGGGGCGGCGCGCGCACCGACCTGGCCACCATCGCGCGCACCGATGTGCTCTGGCCCAGCGACAACACCGGGCCACTGGACAGACTGTCCATTCAGGACGGTTTCCTGCTCGCGCACGCCCCGCACCTGCTCAGCTCCTGGGTCACCGACGCTCCCGGAATATTCGACCCGCGCCCGCGCTCGCTCAGGTTCCGCTTCGTCACCGCCATGGCCGGAGTGCTCGGCATCGGCGCGGACCTCGGTAGGTGGACGGCCGGACAACGTGCCGAAGCCACCGAACTCATCGCGCGGTACAAGGAGATCCGCCAGCTCGTCCACACCGGCGTGGTGCACCGGCCGCGTGCCGACCGGGACACCGAGGCCGTGCAGTACACCGCCGGGGACACCGTGGTCGTACTGGCCTGGAACACCGGCCGCCTGGACGGCGCGCCCCTGGTGCCCGGCCGCTCCGCCCGCGTCCGCCTGCGTGGGCTCAACCCCGCAGCGTCCTATGTGGACAGAAACACCGGTGCCCGGTACTCGGGCGCGCACCTGCTGCACGCCGGGCTCCCCTTCGACTGGACCCCGGCCGACGACGCCGCCGTCACCGTGCTGGACACCCACCAACGACGAGAGGTGACCCTGCCATGAGAACCCTGTTACGGCGCGGCACGGCACTGGCCGCACTGGCCATGCTCGCCGCGACGCTGCCCGCCGCCGCGTCGACCGAGGAGGCCGCGCACGCCAGTGCCACGGTCGACCAGGGCGCGCCCGAGTACTACGACAGCGGCCTGGCCGACACCCCGTACATGGGCTGGAACACCTACTACGGCACCGGCGCGCCCACCGAGGCCAGCATCCGCGGGGTCGCCGACCACATGGCCGCCAGCGGCCTGCGCGAGGCCGGATACAAGATCATCTGGATTGACGGCGGCTGGACCGCGCCGCAGGCCCGCAACGCGGCAGGCGACCTGGTGATCGACCCGGTCAAGTTCCCCAACGGCTTCGACCAGCTGGTGGAAGACCTGCACCGCAAGGGCTTCAAGGCCGGGATCTACACCGACGCGGGCGCCTGGGACGGCAAGAACTGCGGTGTGGGCAGCGGCGGCTTCTACGAACGCGACACCAAGCAGTTCGCCCGCTGGAAGTTCGACGCGATCAAAATCGACTTCCTCTGCGGCATCAACCAGAACATGAAGCCCGCCAAGGCCTTCGCCGAGTTCTCCGCCGCGGTGCGCAAGGCAGGGCGGCCGATGCTGCTCAACCTGTGCAACCCGGTCACCGACGCCTGGAGCGTGCCACACGGCCCGGACCAGGTGGCAGGCATCTCCTACAGCTTCGGCCCCACCGTCGCCGACTCCTGGCGCTCCTCAACCGACGTCGCCTTCGGCACGCCGTATGAGGGGATCTGGCGGGACATGCTGCGCAACATGGACGACAACGCCGCGCACCCGGAGGCCGGCGGGCCCGGTCACTTCAACGACCCGGACTACCTGATTCCGATGCGCCGCACCGAGAAGGGCACCCTCGAACTCAACGAGGAGGAGTCCACCACCCAGTTCGTGATGTGGTCCCAGATGGCCTCGCCGCTGATCATCGGCTCCGACCCGCGCACCCTGCCCGAGTCGATGATCCGCACCCTGCGCAACCCGGAGATCCTCGCGGTCAACCAGGACCGCCGCGGCATCCAGGGCGTGCGGATCGGCAACAACGGCAGCACCGACATCTACAGCAAGGTGCTCTCCCGCGCCGGTGAGCGCTCGGTCGTCCTGCTCAACCGGGGAGACCAGCCCGCCGAGATCACGGTGAAGTTCGCCGACGCCGGACTCCAGGGCGAGGTCGCCGTCCGCGATCTGCGCGCCCGCGCCGACCGCGGCAAGGCCACCGGCTCCTACACCGCCACCGTGCCCGCGCACGGCACCGCCATGCTCAAACTGCGTGGCGCGGAACTGGCCCCCGGCGAATCCCTCGGCGGCGCGTCCTCGGCCAGCCCGGCCCTGGTCCGCTTCGACGACGCCACCGCGGTCGCCTTCCAGCGCAACGAACACGGTGTCCTGGAACAGCAGCTCCGCACCGGTGACAAGTGGTCCCAGCGCTGGACTCCGCTCGGCGGCCCCACCGGCGGCCGGATCCTCGGCCAGCCGGCCGCCCACGCCAGCGCGGGCAACCGGATCGACGTGTTCGTGCGCGGCCTGGACAACGCCGCCTACCGCCGCACCTCCCGCGCGGGGGTGTGGGGACCGTGGCAGCGCCTGGGCGGCAGCCTCACCGACTCGCCCAGCGTGGCCTTCACCGGCCCGGACAACTGGAGCCTGTTCGGCCGCGGCGAGGACGGCAGGATCTGGACCCGCACCGCCGACTCCGCCTGGAGCACCATCGGTTCCCCCGGTGACAAGCCCACCTACGGCCGCCCCGGCGCGGCCGTGGTCTCCGACGGCACCTTCGTCGCGGTGCGCACCGCCGAGGACGCGGTCTGGGTCCGCCAGCGCGACACCGCGGGCAACTGGGGCGCGTGGACCGGCCTGGGTGGCGTGATCAGCGGCAGTCCGACGCTACTGTCCACACAGGACAGGATCTACCTGTTCGCCAGGGCAGGCGACTACACGCTGTGGCAGGTCAACCGGACCGACGGCAACTGGGGCGGCTGGTTCAAGCGAACCGAGTTCGCCAGCAACACCGTCGTCGGCGCGGTCGGCGCCGCACCTGGCGCGAACGGCTCGGCCTGGCTGGTGCACCGCGGACCGGACAACCGCGTGTCCCAGTCCAGGCTCTGAAAGGGGAGTAACCATGTCGGGACGGTCGCGGTGCGCGGTGGTCACCGGAGCGGCGGCGGGCATCGGCGCCGCGACCGCCCGACGTCTGGCGGCAGCGGACTACCAGGTCATCGGCGTCGACCTGGTCGCGTCCACAATGGACAACGGCACCCACCCGCTGGTCGGCGACGTGGCCGCCGAGGACACCTGGCGACGGGTGCTGGAACTGGCCGACGACCTGGCCGGCGGGGTGGACGCGCTGGTGTGCAACGCCTTCACCGTCACCGTGCGGCCACTGCACGAGCAGAGCCGGACCGAGTGGACCCGGCAGCTGGAGGTCAACCTCACCGGCGCCTACCTGGCCGCGCACGCCTGCCTGCCCACGCTGATGCCACGCCGTGGCGCGATGGTGCTGGTGTCCTCGGTGCACGCGCACTTCGGCATCCCCGGCCACCCCGGCTACGCCGCCAGCAAGGGCGGTCTGGTGTCGCTGGCCCGGCAGCTCGCGGTGGAGTACGCGCCGGAGGTCCGGGTCAACGCGGTGCTGCCCGGCCCGGTGCTCACCGCGGCCTGGGACCGGGTCAGCCAGACCGACCGGGAACGCAGTGCCAGGGCCACCCCGGCCCGCAGGCTTGGGGATCCGGCCGAGGTGGCGGAGGTGGTCAACTTCCTGCTCTCCCCGGCGGCCAGCTTCGTCACCGGGGCCGAGCTGGTGGTCGACGGCGGCTGGTCAGCGGCCAAGGATTCGTCATGAGGGGGAACTGAGTGAAGATCACCGGGATCGAGACCTTCCTGGTCGCGCCGCGCTGGCTGTTCCTCAAGATCAGCACCGATGAGGGACTGGTCGGCTGGGGCGAGCCGGTGGTGGAGGGCAGGGCGGAGACCGTGCGCGCGGCCGTGCACGAGCTGTCCGAACTGGTGCTCGGCCAGGACCCGCTGCGCATCGAGGATCACTGGCAGGTGTTGCGGCGCAGTGGTTTCTACCGTGGCGGACCGGTGCTCTCCAGTGCGCTGTCCGGGTACGACCAGGCGCTGTGGGACATCGCGGGCAAGGCGCGGAACTGCCCGGTGCACGAGCTGCTCGGCGGGCCGGTGCGCGATCGGGTCCGGGTGTACTCCTGGGTCGGCGGCGACCGGCCGGACGGGATCTTCGAGGCGGTCACCCGGCAGGTCGAGGCCGGGTACACCGCGGTGAAGATGAACGTGGCCGGGCCGCTCACCGCGATCGACACCCCCGCCCAGGCCAACGCCGCCCTCGACCGCGCCCGCCAGGCACGGGAAGCCCTTGGCCCGCACGGGGATCTGGCCATCGACTTCCACGGCCGCACCAGTCCGGCGATGGCCCGGCGGCTGGTGCGGATGCTGGAGGAGGTGCAGCCGATGTTCGTCGAGGAGCCCGTTCTCCCCGAGCTGCAAGGCAACGCGCTGGCCTCGGTGGTGCAGGCCAGTACGGTGCCGGTGGCGGTGGGGGAGCGGCTGTACTCGCGCTGGGAGGTCAAACCCGCCCTCGATGCCGGAGTCGCGGTGCTGCAACCGGATCCCTCGCACGCCGGCGGCATCTCCGAGCTACGGCGGATCGGCGCGCTGGCCGAGATCTACGGCGCCAGCATCGCCCCGCACTGCCCGCTCGGCCCGATCGCGCTGGCCGCCAGCCTGCAGATCGCCTTCGCCACCCCCAACTTCCTCATCCAGGAACAAAGCCTGCGCCTGCACTACAACACCGGCGGCGAACTCCTGGACTACCTCCTGGACACCACCCCGTTCGACTTCGTGGACGGCCACGCCCGCCGCCCGCTCGGCCCCGGCCTGGGCATCGAGATCGACGAGACCGCGGTCCGCCGCGCCGCCGAGACCGGTCACAGCTGGCGCAACCCGGTGTGGCGGCACGAGGACGGAAGCCTGGCCGAATGGTGACCGACCCGATCTGGCTGGACAACGGCGTGCTGCGGCTGGGTTTCCTGCCCACGCTGGGTGGCCGCCTGCTGTCGCTGCGGCACGAAGGTGTCGAGGTGTTGTGGCGCAATCCGAGTCTGCTCGACGAGGAGCTGCGACCCGTTGGCGGACACCGGTTCGCGCCCAACTTCGGGGAGATGGGTGACTGGGTCAACTACGGTGGCGACAAGACCTGGCCCGCCCCGCAGGGCTGGTCCGGCGCGCACGAATGGCCCGGCCCACCCGACCCGGTGCTGGACTCCGGCCCGTACACCGCCGCCGTCGAGGGCCTGGCCGTCACCCTGACCAGCGGCGACGACCCGCACACCGGCCTGCGCCTGACCCGCCGGTTCACCCTGCACCGCACCGAACCCGGCTACCGCCTCGACCTCACCGCCACCAACACCGGCGACCACCCGGTCCGCTGGGCACTGTGGAACGTCACCCAGCTCCCCGCTGGCACCGTCCACATCGGACTTACTGGCCGCCAGGAACCACGGGTCCGTAACTTGATCACCACCACCCACCCGGTCGAGCACGAGATCCGCGGCGACCTGGTGGTGGTGCCCAGCCAGACCACCGTGGGCAAACTCGGCTTCCCCGGCAGCGCGGGCTGGGTGACCCACCACGGCCACCGCTCGCTCACCCAGCGGTTCACTGTGGACAGTGCCGCCGAGTACCCGGACGGCGGCTCGCCGCTGGAAGTCTGGCTGGAATCCCCGCTGCCCGAACCGATCGCCGCGCTGGGCAACCTCAACCCGCCGGATCAGATCGTGGAATGCGAGATCCTCGGCCCGCTCACCACCCTGGCTCCTGGCGCGTCCACCGGGTTGCGGATCGAGGTCAGCGTGGCGGATCCAGCCTGAAACACACCATCCCGGCCCGCTCGTCCCAGGACTCGACCTCGCGGAAACCCAGCCGCCGGTACAGCCCGATCGCGTCGGTCCGCCAGTCCCACACCGACAACCGCACCGCGCTCCCGGCCGCCCGCACCGCTGCCTCGGTGAGTTGCCGGGCCACGCCCTTGCCCCGCCAGTCCGGATCCACCCACAGCCGCTTCAGTTCGCCGTCCGCGGTCAGCACCACACAGCCGACCGGCTCGTCCACAGTGGACGCCAGCAGCACCAGGCTGTCGGCGAAGGAGCCCAGCGGATCCAGCACCTCCCGGCGGTAGCGCTCGGGCAACCCGCTCGGATCCGGCACCGGCGCGCCCTTCTCCGCCTCGGTGGCCAGGTGGTAGCCGGTGAGCAGCCGGACCAGCCACTCGACCCGGTCCGGCGGGCAGGGCGCGACGGTGATCATGCCGCCATCCCACCGCGCCGGGCCCGCGCTGGCAAGGGTTGTCCGATCGACCCGGTGGCCGCGCCGGATGTTGGCCGATCGCACAAGCGAGCCGTCCGGCCGGACTGATGTGGTGAACACGGGGGAGGTCCGAGAGAGAAGGATGGTTTCCCGTGTACAGAAGACTGATCGCCCCGGTGCTCGCCGTGGCGCTGATGGGTTCCGGCGGCGTCGCGCTCGCGCAACCGGACACCGGCAAGGTCCAGCAGGCCCTCCAGGCGGCCCTGGACGCGGGCGCGCCCGGCGGGCTCACCGTGGTCAACGACCGCCGCACCGGCAGGCAGAGCTACGTGGCAGGCAAAGCCGACATCGCCAGCGGTCGCACGCCGAGAGCCACCGACCGGTTCCGGATCGGCAGTGTCAGCAAGCCGTTCGTGGCCACCGCACTGCTGCAACTCGTCGGCGACGGCAAGCTGTCCCTGGACGACAAGGTCGCCAAGTGGCTGCCGGGGGCGGTCAAGAACGGCGAGAACATCACCCTGCGGCAGCTGCTGCAACACACCTCCGGACTGCCGGACTTCGTGCCGCACCTGGACTTCAGCCCCGGCGCCGTGCTCACCGAGTACACCCCGGATCAACTGCTCAAGCTGATCGCCGACGACCAGCCGACCTTCGCGCCCGGCCAGGGCTGGTCCTACTCCAACACCGGCTACCTGCTGGCCGGCATGGTGATCACCAAGGCCACCGGCCGGGACTGGCGGCAGGCGGTGACCGAGCGGATCCTGCGGCCACTGGGCCTGCGCGACACCGAACTGCCGCACCGCAAGACCACCATCAGCGGCCCGCACCTCAGCGGCTACACCGCCGACCCGGCGAACCCCCAGCGCCGGGTCGAGGTCACCAGGATCAGCCCGACCATGGCCGACTCGGCCGGCGAGATGATCTCCACCGCGGACGATCTCGGCAAGTTCTTCCGCGCCCTACTGAGCGGTCGGTTGCTGCCCGCGGCCCAGCTCAAGGAGATGACCACCGCGGTGCCGATGACCGGACGCCAGGGCGGCTACGGGCTCGGGCTGATGCGCACCGACCTCAGTTGCGGGATCTCGGTGTGGGGCCACGGCGGTTCCATCCCCGGCTTCAACAGCTGGGCGGCCAGTGACGCCACCGGCGGCAAGGTGATCGGGCTCAACATCAACCAGCAGCTGGCCAACCCCACGCCGTCGCTCCAGGGCGTGCTGACCGCCGCCTACTGCTGATGTGACCTGGTTCACAGCGCGTGTCCGATGAGTTCGTCGCCCGAAACCCGTCCATGCTGGTGAAGGCGTCGAACAAGGAGAAGGACCATGACCGGCACCACTGGCTACGCCCCGCTGTCCGACCTGGCCGTGTACTACGAGATCCACGGCACGGGGAGCCCGCTGGTCCTGCTGCACGGCGGGGCGCTCACCATCGACCTGTCCTTCGGGCCGCTGGTGGGCGCCCTCGCGCAGCGCCACCAGGTCATCGCGATCGAGCTGCAGGGGCACGGCCACACCGCTGACCGGGCGGAACCGGGCAGCATCGCCAGCTTCGCCGCCGACGTGATCGGCGTGCTGGACCACCTGGGTGTCGACCAGGCAGACCTGTTCGGTTACAGCCTCGGCGGCCTGGTCGCCGCCCAGGTCGGCCTGGACCATCCGGACCGGGTGGGCAAGCTCGCGCTGGCCGCCACCCACTTCCACCCGGACGGCTACAAGCCGGAGATCACCGACCCGGCACAGACCTCCGACCTGCTGCCCACCGCGGCCGACTTCGCCGACATGCTCGCCGCCTACCGATCGGTCGCCCCCGATCCGGACCACTTCGAGGCGTTCCTGAACAAGCTCCAGGTGGTGGTGCACGGCTGGACGGGCTGGACGCCGGAGCAGCTCGGCCGGATCACCGCCGAGTCGCTGCTGATCATCGGCGACAACGACTTCATCCGGCTGGACCACGCGGTCGAGTTCCACCGGCACCTGCCCAATGCGCACCTGGCGGTGCTGCCGCAGACCAAGCACATGGAGGTGGTGCGCCGGATCGACCTGGTGCTGCCGATGCTGACCCACTTCCTGGGCTGAGCTTCAACAGTCGTTCGGCATTGCCGTGCGACACCGCCATTTGGTCCACAGTGGACAGACTCGGGTGGCGGCGCACCAGCTCACCCGGCCGCCGGTCGCGCACCGGGGCCGGGTAGTTGGAGCCGACCACCACCCGGTGCGGGCCGAACAGGTCGAGCACCTGCCCGAACGCCCGGTCGCCGAGCACGAACGAGTCCACGTGCACCCGGTCCAGCCGGTGCCGCCACGGGAGGCCGGTGAGCCGGTCGCGGAGTGCGGGGCCGAGGTGGTCCTGGCCGGTCAGGGCGGCCACCAGGGGTGTGAGTGCGCCGCCGCCGTTGGTCAGGCAGAGCCGCAGGGAGGCAGGGAGCCGGTCGAGCAGGTCGCTGAGCAGAAGGTCGGCGGCGGTGAGGTTCAGCGCCCCGACCGGTCGGTCGGCGCCGGCCGGGTAGCGGCGCTCGAGTGCTTCGCCGAGCAGCATCCGGGATCGCACCAGCACGAACGCGTCCTGCTCCGCGCAGTGGGTCAGGAACTCGTGCAGGTGGCCGCGGTCGTGCTCGCCCTCGGCCGGGCGGTTGTCCAGGACCACGCCGAGCGCTCCGGCCTGGCGGGCTTCGGTGAGCACCGCGCAGGCCAGTTCCGGGTCATTCAGCGGGACCTGGCACAGCGGGAGCAGGCGATCCGGTGCGCTGGCACAGAATTCGAGCACCCGCTGGTTGACCGTGCGATGCCATTCCCCGGCGCGGGCGGGATCCGGCGTGTCCAGGTGCAGCCAGCCCACCGGGGTGACCACCTGGGCGGTCACCCCGGTCCGGTCCATTTCGGACAGTCGGGTCGCCGGGTCCCACAGCTCCGGGTAGGCATGCAGCCAGTTCCGGTCGCCGAGCCGGACCCGGTCCGCGTCCAGCCACGGCCCGTCCGCCGGGGCGAGCGGGGAGGTGTCGCGGCGGGTGAGTGGCGGCATCACGTGGGTGTGCACGTCGATGGTCATCGGCCCTCCAACGCGGCGAGGTCCTGGCGCAGCAGCTGCACGTGCGGCAGCTCGAAGCGGTCCACAAGGGACAGTGCCCGTTGCCAGGCGGTGCGGGCACGGTCCGGTTCGCCCATGGTCAGCAGCAGGCCGCCGAGCCGGTGCAGGGACTCGGCCTCGCCGACCCGGTCCCCGGCCTCGGCGCGCACCGTGAGTGCCTGGCGGTAGTGCGCCTCGGCCAGGGACAGTTCGCCGGTGAGTTCGTACACCTCGGCCAGGTGGAAGTGGGTGTGCCCGAGCGCGTGGTGATCGCCGATCCGGGCCACCGCGGTCAGCGCCGTGCCCAGGTGGGCCAGGGCTTCCTCGTACTCGCCGAGCCGGGTCAGCGCCTTGGCCGAGTTGTTGGTCGCCATCAGCCATTCCCCGGACAGGCCCAGTTCCCGGTAGGCCGCCCCGGCGCGCAGGTAGTAGCCGAGGGCCCGTTCCGGTTGGCCCAGCCCGAAGTACGCCTCGCCGAGGGTGTGCTGGATGGTCGACCACACCTCATCCGGACTGTCCACAGTGTCCAGTGCGGTGATCAGCAGCTCGGCGGCCTGGTCGTACTCGGCGCGGTGCACGTGCGCGATGGCCAGGTTGAGCCGGGTCCAGCGTTGCCCGTCCTGGTCACCCGAGCGTTGGGCCGCGGCCAGGGCGATCTCGTTGGCGTGGAACCAGGTCGCCCAGGGTTTCCGATCCACCAGGTGGTCGATGAGCACCGCTGGCAGCAGCCAGGCGTGCCGGTGCAGACCGGATTCGGCGGCCAGCCGGGTGGCCGCGAGCAGGTTCTCGTGCTCGGCGGCGAACCAGGCCGCGCTGTCCACCCGGTCGGCGAAAGACCTTGGCAGGCAACCGGGTTCCGGCGGTGGCAGCATCAGTTCGGCGTGCCGGACGCCGAGGTGCCTGGCCGCGGCCGCGGCGGTGTGCATGTACCAGTCGAGCAGTCGCCGCACCGGTTTCCCGGCCGGGACCCGCTGGGCCAGTTCGGCCGCGTACAGGCGCACCAGGTCGTGCAGCCGGTAGCGGCCCTGGCCGAGTGGTTCGAGCAGATGGGCGGCGGTCAGTAGATCCAGTCCGGCGCCGGCATCCGAGCCGTTCAGCGCGGTGGCGGCCGCGGCGGCGAACTCAGGGCCGGGGTGCAGGCCGAGCAGCCGGAACAGCCGGGCGGCCGCGGGTGGCAACGTGCGGTAGGACCAGGAGAACACCGCGCGTACCCCGGTGTGGTCCTGACCATCCAACAGGTCCAGCCGGTCGGTCTCGGCATCCAGCTCGGCCACCAGGTCGGCCAGGGTGCGATGCGGATGGGTGAGCACCCGCTCCGCCGCCACCCGCACCGCCAACGGCAGATGTCCACACAGGACGGTCAGTCTGGTGGCGGGCGTAGGCTCCGCGGTCACCCGGTCCATGCCGAGCAGGGCGGCCAGCAGGCTCCGGGACTCCGTGGCGGCTAGTGGGGCCAGCTCGACCTCGGCCGCGCCGTGCCGGGCGAGCAGACCGGGCAGCCGGTTGCGACTGGTGACCAGCACACCGGACCCGGTGCCGCCGGGCAACAGCGGGCCGATCTGGTCGGCGCTGTGCGCGTTGTCCAGCAGCAGCAACATCCGGCGACCGTCCAGGACACTGCGGAACAACGCGGCGCGGCCGTCCAGGTCGTCCGGAACGCGCCGGGGGTCGACGCCGAGGGCACGCAGCAGGTGGATCAGCGCGGTGGCCGGATCGGTGGGGGCGTTGACCGGGTCGTGGCCGCGCAGGTCGAGGTGCAGCTGACCGTCCGGAAAGGACAGTGCGACCAGGTGCGCGGCGTGCACGGCCAGGCTGGTCTTGCCGACCCCCGCGACGCCGGTGATCAGGGCGAGCGGGAGGTGGCCGCGGGCCGGGGCGGCGGTGAACAGCCCGGTCAGGGTGGCCAGTTCGGTTGTGCGGCCGATGAATTCGGACAGATCGTGCGGTAGCTGGGCGGGCTTGGCCGGTGGCAGGGGTTCGTGGTCGGGCGTGCCGCGGCCGCGTACCGCCGGGGCGTGGTCGGACAGTCCGGGATCCTCGCGCAGGATGCGTTCGTGCAGGGCCCGCAGCCGAGGCCCTGGCCGCACACCCAGCTCCGCGTCCAGGGCCCGACTCAGCTCGTGGAACTGCCGCAACGCCTCCGCCGACCGTCCGGCCCGGCACAGCGCCAGCATCAACGCCTCCCGCAGCTCCTCCCGCAACGGGTGTTCCTGCACCCACCCCAGCAACTCCGCCGCCAGCCCACCGGCGGAGGCGGCCCGTCCGGGCAAGGTCACCAGCACCGCCGCCCGGTCGCAGACCGCGGTCAGCCTGGCCTCGGTCAGCCGCACCCGCTGATGCTGTGCGAACGGCCCCGGCAACCCCGCCAGCGGCGCCCCCGACCACAACGCGAGCGCTTCGTCCCAGCAGCGCACCGCGGCCACCGGCCGACCGTGGCCCAGGTGGATCTTGGCCGTGGCACAGTGATCCCCGAACACGGTCGCGTCCACCACCATGTCGTTGCCGGGCAACCGGTAACCGCCGTCGGTCGCCGCAGGCAGCTGCCGTCCGGTCAGCGCCCGGCGCAGTCCGGACACGTAGGTGTGCACGCTGCCCGCGACCTTGGCCGGCGGGTTCTCCTCCCACAGCGCGGCCACGATGTCCTGACGCGGCACCGGATGTCCGGCGCGCAGCGCGAGCAGCGCGAACAGGGACCGTTGACGGGGCGAGCCGAGGTCCAGTTCGCGGCCGGACCGCCAGGCGCGGACCGGTCCCAGCAGCTGCACGCGTAGCGAGGACTCCATTGCGGACAGTGTGCGCCGAAGATCGTCTGGGTGCGCATCCTGGCCGCTCAGCGCGTTGAGAAAAAGTTGAGGCCCGGGTTCAGGGTGTCCCGGCAGGGTTGCCTGATCAGTCAGCGGTGGAGGTCAGGTGGAACCGATTTGTGTGGCGGCGCACGCCGCGGACCCGCTCAGCCGGGCCGGCCTGGTCGCGGCGTTGCGGACCAGCCCGTTGCTGCGGGTGCGGCCGGTGCGTGAACACGAGGTCGCGCAGGTGGCCGTGGTGGTGCTGCCCGAGGTCACCGGGCCGGAACTGGCCTGGCTGCACGGCCTCGGCTGCCCGGTGGTGCTGATCTCCGAGGAGCTGGGCGAGGCGCACCTGCCGGTCGCGGTGGACAGCGGGGTGGTGGCGTTCCTGCCGCGTGCCCAGGCACACCCGGAGATGCTGGTGGGCATGGTCCTCGGGGCGCGCTCCGGACCCAGCCGACCGCCCGCTGACCTGCTCGGCGCATTGCTGGGGCAGGTACGCAGGCTGCACCGGGACACGCCAGCGCCCGGTGGACTCAGCCACCGCGAGGCCGGGCTGCTGCGGCTGCTCGCCGAGGGGCACAGCACCAGTGAGATCGCGGCCCGCTTCCAGTGTTCGGATCGGACGGTGAAGAACAACGTGCACGAGCTGCTGTCCCGGCTCGGCCTGCGCAACCGCACGCACGCGGTGGCCTACGCCTACGCGCACGGCGCCCTCTGACCCCGGCTTGCCAAACCGGACTACGGTCCGTTAGCTTCGGAGTCAAGCGGACCACGGTCCGAATGACTGAGGGAGAGAGCAATGACCGCATTGATCACCAGGGACGAGCTGAAGACCGCGATCGAGCAGCAGGCCGTGCTCGTGTTGGACACCCTGGGCGGCGAGTACTACGCCCAGCAGCACCTGCCGGGCGCCCTCGAACTGGTACTGGCCGACGTCGAGGCGAAGGCTGCCGGGCTGTTGCCGGACCGGGACGCCGCGATCGTCACCTACTGCACCGGCCCGACCTGCCCGAACAGCGGCCAGGTCGCCGACCGGCTGACCGCGCTGGGCTACACCAACGTGCGCAAGTACCGCGAGGGCATCCAGGACTGGGTGCTGGCCGGCCTGCCCGTGACGAGCGCGCGCGACTGAGCCGTCCGTGCCCTGGCCGGGATTCGGACTAAGGTCCCCTTGCTATGGGAGAGCAACCGGAAACCGAACTGCTGCAGATCGGCCAGAGCCCACCGAAGGAGCGCGCCGACGCCGCCCGGAACCGGCTGAAGATCCTGGCGGCCGCGGCCGAGTTGTTCGAGACGCACGGCGTCGACGGCGTGTCCATGGACCAGATCGCCGCGGCCGCCCAGGTCGGCAAGGGCACCCTGTTCCGTCGCTTCGGCGACAAGGCCGGGATGGCGGCCGCTCTGCTGGACGCCAGGGAACGCGATCTCCAGGGGGCGATCATCAGTGGCCCGCCGCCGCTGGGTCCGGGTGCGGCTGCGGGTGATCGCCTGCTCGCCTTCCATCGCGCCTACGCCGAGTTCCTGGAGGTCAACCTGGACCTGGTGCACCTGTCCGAGACCGCCAGTCCGGGCGCGCGCTACCGGGTCGGCGCCTACCGGTTCTGGCACCGGCACGTCGTCATCCTGCTGACCGAGGCCCGGCCCGGACTGGACGCCGGCTACCTGGCGCACGCCCTGCTCGCGCCACTGGCCGCCGACCTGCGCCAGGCGACCAAGGCCGAGTTCGACCTGGAGCGGGTGCTCGCCGGTGGCGAGCGGCTGGTACGGGCGGTGCTCGACGGAACGGTGTGACGGCGAGCACAACCCAAGCTAAACGGACCGGAGTCCGATACCGTGGGAACGGTAAGAGGACTTCGGTCCGTTTAATTGTCTGGGGAGTACCGCATGAGCACCCTGTTGCACATCTCCGCCTCACCCCGCGGCGCCGCCTCCGAGTCACTGGCCATCGCCAGGACCTTCCTGGAGACCTACCGCGACACCCGTCCCGACCGATCGGTAGAGACCTTCGATCTGTGGGACGGCACCCTGCCGGAGTTCGGCCCGGCCGCCGCCGAGGCCAAGATGGCGATCTTCGCCGGGCAGCAGCCCACCGGTGCGGCCGCGCAGGCCTGGCAGGCGGCGGAACGGACCTTCGAACGCTTCGACGCCGCGGACCGCTACCTGTTCAGCGTGCCGATGTGGAACGCGGGCATCCCGTACGTCCTCAAGCAGTTCATCGACGTGATCAGCCAGCCGGGCAAGGTCTTCGGCTTCGACCCAGAGCAGGGCTACCGCGGCCTGCTCACCGGCAAGAAGGCCGCGGTGATCTACACCAGCGCGGTGTACGGACCCGACCGCAGCCACCGCTTCGGCGCCGACTTCCAGCAGCCCTACCTGACCGACTGGCTGCGCTGGGCGGGCATCACCGACATCGAGGAGATCTCCTTCCGCCCCAACCTGGTGACCGCCAGCGCCGAACCGGCCCGCACCCACGCCCACGAGCAGGCCAGGTCCCTGGCCACCCGCTTCTGACCGCCCCGAACCGCAGGAGACAGCCATGCCCGCACTGGAACCACAGGACTGCGACCACCCGTACGGCGTGGATCCCGAACTGGCCGTGCCTTTCGAGGCCCTGTCCGCCTAGGGACACCCGAACCCCGGCCCGGTCCGCCGACCTGGAGGAGGTCGACGGGCGGGGCCGGACCTTCTTTAGTCCGTTCGGGTGACAGATGGTGGAGTCTGACCGGCAACGGCCGCTTGGACGGGCCGTTGGGGAAGGGGTGGGTGAACGTTCGGACAGCGCCGGTGGCGGTGGGGCTGGGGGTGGGTTTGGCGGGACTAGGGTGGCGGTTGTGGGCGGCCACCCCACCGCCCGTCACCCGTGGTGGCCGCCTGCTTTTCCGGTGTGGGCCACGATCCCGCTCAGTCCACGATCGCGCCGCAACTGATGTTGATCGGCGACCCGGTGATCGTGCGCGCGTGCTCCGAGGCCGCGAACGCCGCCACCCGCCCCACATCCTCCCTGGTGGCCGCCCGCTTGAGCATCGTCCCGTCCACCATGCCCTGCAGGATCTCCGCCATCGCCGGATCGCCGGCCGGGACGGAGTCGACGACCCCCGAGGTCAGCAGCGTGACCGCGCGGATGCCGTGCTTTCCCCACTCGTTGGCCATCGCCCGGCGCAGCGAGTCCACCGCGTCGAAGGCCACCTGCAGCCCGCCCAGGTGGTAGCCGGGGACCGGGTCGCCCTTGCCGCCGAAGGTGAGGATCACGCCGGAGCGTTGCCGGATCATCTGCCTGGCGGCGGCGCGGGCGGTGATGAAGGTGGTGCGTACGGCGGTGTCCACCACCGTCATGAAGTCCACTGTGGACATCTGTTCGAGGGGGATGCCCTGCACGTCGCCGTGGGTGATCAGGTTGAAGGAGATGTCCAGGCTGCCGAACCGCTCCGCGACCTCGGCGGCGTGCGCGTCCACCGCGGGCTCGTCCAGCGCGTCGAGCACGGCGGTCTCCGCGTGGCCGCCCTCGGCACGGATGGTCGCCGCGAGCGCGTCCAGCCGGGACCGGGTGCGGCCGGTGAGGTGCACGGTGGCGCCCTGGCGGGCGAACTCGGTGGCCACCGCGCTGCCGATCTGGCCCGCGGCACCGTAGATGACTGCCTGCTTGCGTTCCAGCAACATCAGGCCAACCTACCGCGCAGGCGGGCGAATGCCGCGGAACTCCCAGTCCCCGCCCAGCGCGGTCGAGCGCACCTCCTCGGACTCGGTCGGCTGCGCGCCCACGTCGGCGCGCACCGGCTCCGGCCCGGTGACGATCCGGTTGCGCAGCACGCCGAGACCCTCCACCTCGACCTCCACCACGTCCCCCGGTTCGACCGGGCGGGAGTTGGCCGGGGTGCCGGTCAGCAGCACGTCGCCGGGCACCAGGGTGATGGTGCGGGCGATGTCGGCGACCAGGTAGTGCATGTCCCACCGCATCTCGTCGGTATTGCCGTCCTGCACCACCTCGTCGTTGACCAGGGTGCGGATCCGCTTGCCGTGGAAGTCCCAGTCCGGCACCACGCCGGGGCCGATCGGGGCCAGGGTGTCGGATCCCTTGACCCGCAACATGGATCCGGCGTCGGTGTCCCGGAAGTCGTGCAGACCGTAGTCATTGGCCACGGTGTACCCGGCGATGTAGTGCCCGGCGTCGGCAGGCGCGATGTTGCGGCAGGTGCGGCCGATCACCACCGCGATCTCGCCCTCGTAGTTGAGGAACTTGCAACCCGCCGGCCGCACCACATCGCCGCCGTGCGCGTTGAGCGCGGACACCGGCTTGTGGAAATACGTTGGCGCGTCCGGCAATCGGGTGCCGAACTCCTCGACCCGGCTGCGGTAGTTGAGGTGCACCGCGATGATTTTGGTCGGCTGCACCGGGGCCAGGTGCGCGGCCTCGCTGACGCTGATCGCGCGACCGTCCCTGGACACCAGGCGGTCGCCCATCCGGTGCACCTCGGTGACCACGCCGTCGAGCAGGATGCGACGGTACTCCACGCTGCTCACCCTTCCTGCCCGCTGCCGGTCCAGCCGTTGGCAGGCCGGTCGAACCAGACGTGCACCTGTCCGGTGCCGATGGCGTTCTCGTAGGCGGAGAACAGCCTGCCGGGCGCGGTCCACCGGTGCTCGCCGAGTGCCCCGGCCAGCATCAGGTAGTGCGCGAAACCCGCCTCCGGCTTGAACTTCCGGAACTCGTCCATGGTGTCCAGCACCCTGGCGTGATCACCGGCGCCGAACCAGTCGATGCGCTCCAGGTCGGCCTTGGCCGCTTCCGGGGTGAAGATGTGTTCGACCCCGGATGCCTCGTGCTCGCGGAGTTGCCGCAGTGGCCAGAACCGGTGTGAGAGCGCGCCGGAGGCCAGTAGCAGCACCTTGCGGTCGGTGGCCGCGATGCCGTCGGCCAGTGCCCGGCCCAGCCGCAGGTTGTCCTCTTCGTCGGCGGTCTGGCAGACCCCGATGGAGATCCAGCGTTTTCCTGGCACGCCAAGGTAATGCCACAGGTTGACGGTGGCGTAGTAGATCGGCAGGTAGTGATCGGCGATCGGGGTGATCCAGGTGCCCCTGGACTCGCCGTGCGCCGCGATCGCCTGTGCCAGTTCGGGATCGCCGGGGAAGTCGTACGGGATCCGGCACATGCCGCGGGGCAGTTCCTCGGAGGTGAACAGTCCGGCGCGGTGGTCCTGCGCGGTGACCACGAACTCCACCGTGGTCGCCCAGTGCGAGTCCAGCACCACCACGGTGTCGTAGTCGAGCACGTCGAAGACCTCGGCGCGCAGCCGCCGCAACCCGGCGACCAGCGTGGTGTCCTTGCCGTTGTTCAACTCCCGCCGGATGCTCTCGTCCAGCATGATCGTCGGCACGTGCGAGAGCAGGCCAGCGCCCACCACCTCACCCACGGTTCCCCCAGCCGGTCGGCGCGAACACGGTGTTCTTGACATCGCAGAAGAAGTCGAAGCTCCAGTCGCCGCCCTCGCGCCCGATCCCGGACTCGCGGCTGCCACCGAAGGGCGCGCGCAGATCACGCACGAAGAAGCAGTTCACCCACACCGTCCCGGCCACCAGCTCGTGGGTGACCCGCTCGGCGCGTTCCGGATCACCGGTGACCACGGCCGCGGCCAGGCCGAACCGGGTGTTGTTGGCCAGTGCCACCGCCTCCTCCTCGGTCCGGAACCGTTGCAGGGTAAGGACGGGACCGAAGACCTCCTCGGTGAGGATCTCACTGCCGGGCGCCGCGCCGGTGAGCAGGGTCGGCCGGTAGTAGAGGCCGCCGAGGTCGGTGTTGGGGCCGCCGCCGAGCAACGCGGTCGCGCCCTCGGCCAAGGCGCGCTGGACGAAGCCGTCGATCCGGTCGAACTGCCGCCGGTGGATCTGCGGGCCGAGGTCGGTCTCCGGCAGTCGCGGATCGCCCTGCTTGAGCTGGCCCGCCTTGGCCAGGAAGCGGTGCAGGAACTCGTCGTGGATCTCCTCGGCGACCAGCAGCCGGACCGCGGACAGGCAGACCTGACCGGCGTTGTCGTACTGGCCGACCGCCAGCTCAACGGCCAGGTCCAGGTCGGCGTCGGCGAAGACCAGCAGCGGCGATTTCCCGCCCAGCTCCAGCGAGACCGGGGTCAGCGTGGCGGCCGCGTTGGCCGCGATGGTGCGCGCGGTGGGCACCGAGCCGGTGAAGCTGATCCGCCGCACGCCAGGGTGCCGGGTCAGCGCGTCACCGGCCTCCGCGCCCAGGCCCTGCACCACGTTGAACACCCCGGGGGGCAGCCCGGCTTCGGCGGTGATGTCGGCCAGCAGCGAGGCGGTGACCGGGGACCACTCGGCCGGCTTGTGCACCACGGTGTTCCCGGCGGCCAGCGCGGGCGCGATCTTCCAGGTGGCCAGCATCAGCGGCGCGTTCCACGGGGTGATCAGCGCGCACACCCCGGCCGGGTCCCAGCTGATCCGGTTGCGGTGGCCGCGGGTGTCCAGGTCGTCCCGGTGCAGGCCGTCGAGCAGCCAGTCGGCGAAGAAGCGGAAGTTGTGCGCGGCCCTGGGGATCACCCCGCGCAGGTGCGAGCGCAGCAGCGCGCCGTTGTCCAGGGTCTCGGCCGCGGCCAGCTCGTCCAGGCGGGCCTCGATGCCGTCGGCGATGGCGTGTAGCAGCCTGGCCCGTTCGGCCCTGGGGGTCTTGGCCCAGCCGGGGAAAGCCTGCTGGGCGGCCTGCACCGCCGCGTCGACCTGCTCGGCCCCGCCGCGGTCGAACTCGCCGACCAGCGAGCCGTCGATGGGGGAGTGGTCGGTGAACCTCGCCGCTGAGCGCTGCCTGCGGCCGCCGATCCAGTGTCCCGGGTCCACCGCGAGCCCGGTCTGCTGTGGCATTTCGCTGCCTCCCGGAATATCGTTTGGGTCCAAACGGTACGGAGTGCGGCCGGACCGGTCAAGGGTGGAGGACGCGGTGCTGACACGGGATCGGTGGATCGAACGGGCCAGCGGGTTGCGGCATCCGGCGGGGGTGTTCCTCGGTGGTGAGTTCGTCCAGGCGGAGCAGTCGCTGCCGGTGTTCTCGCCGCGGGCGAACGGGCTGGTGGCCGAGGTCGGCGCGGCAGGAGCGTCCCAAGTGGACAGAGCCGTGCTGGCGGCACGCGCGGCCTTCGGGCGCTGGTCCCGGTCGGGGCCCAGGGTGCGAGCAGCCTACCTGTTCCGGCTGGCGGAACTCATCGAGCGGGACGCCGAATCCCTCGCGCTGCTGATCTCGGTGGAGATGGGCAAGCCGATCCGGGAGGCCCTGGACATCGAGATCCCGGCGGTGGCCAGGACTTTCCGCTGGTACGCCGAGCTGGCCGGCAAGGAGCCGGGCGAGGTCGCCGACACCGATCCGAGTGCGCTGGCCCTGGTCACCCGCCGCCCGGCCGGGGTGGTGGCCGCGGTGACCCCGTGGAACTTCCCGCTGACCATGGCCGCCTGGAAACTCGCCCCAGCCCTGGCCGCGGGCAACACCGTGCTGCTCAAACCCGCCGAGCAGTCCCCGCTATCCGCCCTGCACCTGGCCTCGCTGATCGCCGAGGCCGGGTTCCCGGACGGCGTGGTCAGCATCCTCAACGGCCCCGGCCCGGTCACCGGCGCCGCCCTGGGCCGCCACCCCGGCGTCGACGTGCTCACCTTCACCGGCTCCACCGCCGTCGGCCGGGAGTTCCTGCGCTACGCCGCCGACTCCAACCTCAAACGGGTCTGGCTCGAACTCGGCGGCAAGTCACCGAACCTGATCTTCGCCGACGCCCCCGACCTGGCCGCCGCCGCGGACACCGCCGCCTGGGCGATCTTCTTCAACGCCGGCCAGATGTGCACCGCGGGTTCCCGCCTGCTGCTGCACCGCCCGATCGCCGAGGAGGTCCTGGCCCGCCTCGCCGAACGCGCCGCCGACTACCGCCCCGGCGACCCACTGGACCCGACCACCCGGATGGGACCGCTGGTCAGCGCGAAGCAGCGGGACGCGGTCCGCGCCCACGTCGACCAAGCGGTCGGTGAAGGCGCCGAACTTGCCCTGGGCGGTACCCCGGACGGCCTGTACTTCCCGCCGACCGTGCTCACCGGCGTCCGTCCCGACCAACCGGTCGTGCGCGAGGAGGTCTTCGGCCCGGTGCTCTCCGTGCTCACCTTCGACACCGAGGAGCAGGCGGTCGAACTGGCCAACGACACCGGCTACGGCCTGGCCGCCGCGGTCTGGACGGCCGATCTCGGCGTGGCGCACCGGGTGTCCCGGCGGCTGCGCGCGGGCACGGTATGGGTGAACTGTTATGAGGAAGGAGACGAAAGTGTGCCGTTCGGTGGGATAGGACTTTCCGGGCACGGCCGCGACAAATCCCACCACGCCCTGGACAAGTTCACCGACCTGACCACGACCTGGATCGCACTGCCATGACCCGACCGCGCGTGATCATCCCCGCTCGTTTCGCCGCGAGCGCCTCGGCGCTGCGCTACGCCGCCCTGGTCACCGCCCGCGCGCTGTCCGCCGCGGTGCTGCGGGCGGGCGCGGAACCCCTTGCCGTGCACCCGGATTCGCCGGATGACCTGGAACAGCGGTTCGGGTTCGCCGACGGCGTGCTGCTGCCCGGCGGCGGTGATCTGGACCCGGGTTGTTACGGCCAGCGGATCCTCAGCGACACCGTGTACGACGTGGACGCCGAACAGGACCTGTTCGACCTGGCCGTGGCCGAGTGGGCGCTGGCAACCGGACGGCCGCTGTTCGCGGTCTGCCGCGGCCTGCACGTGGTCAACGTGGCCCTGGGCGGCACCCTGGAACAGGACATGGGACCGGGTGCGCACCGCGACCTGGTGCACGGCATCACCACCTGTGAGGGCCCGATGACGGTGTCCTGCTTCCACCACCAGCGGATCGCCACCCTGGGTCGGGGGCTCTCGCCGATCGCCTTCGCCAAGGACCGCACCATCGAGGCGGTGCGCGCGGTCTCGGCGCGCGGCTGGTTCCTTGGCGTGCAATGGCATCCGGAGGACACCGCGCACACCGACCCGGCCCAGCAGCGCCTGTTCGCCGAGTTCGCCGCGGCCTGTCAGACCCGCTCGGCCAGCACGCTGCCGCCGTCCCAGGTCGCGCCGACCTGGCAGTAGTAGGCGCCGATCGGCTCCTCGACGGTGAGGTCGGCCAGCTCCTCGGTCGGGGCCTCGAACAACCGCAGCTCCGCGGTGCCCCGCCAGGGCTGCCCGGCCTCGCCCGAGGCGGCGCCGGAGGCGATCAGCTGGGCCAGCGCGTCCGGCGTGCCGCGTTCGATGCCGGGCAGCCAGCGGTGGTGCGCCATCGGGTGGCCGTTGACAAAACCGTTGCGCTGCGCCGGTTCCACCAGTTCCACCACGGCCTCGGCCAGTCGCCGGTCGGCCGCGGCCAGCGTCGCGCCGAACCGGGCCCCGGCCTCGATCCGCGGCGCGGGGCCGTGCGGGTGCGGGCGGGTCTGGTGGATGCTGCCGAGCTTCTTCGGATAGCCCTGGTGCAGGCCGCGGGCGATGGCGAAGTCCTTGTCCACCCAGATGTAAACGCACCGCGAGTAGATCCGCCCGCCGAACTCGCAGCGCACCACCACGAAGCATTCCTTGTACTGACTGCGCACCGGGTCCAGCAGCTCGGCCCGACTGTCCGAACAGGACTGCCAGTCCGCCCAGATCACCGCCACCGCACCGGGATCCTCCGGCGCCGGGTTCAGCGGCGCGGGGAGCAGGGCCGCGACCTTGGCCGGATCGGTGCGGTACTCCACGGTGAGCAGATCGCCGGAGTAGTGCCACGGCGGCGGCGGCACCAGCGCGGCCCGGCCGCTCGGCGTCCGCGGGTAGAGGAATCCCTGCATACCCTCGTTATATCGTTTGGGACCAAACGACACAACGGTGGTAAATGAGCGGCCCCGGTGCGCGGGATGCGCGAGAATGCGGCCATGACCACGGTGTCGATCACCAGCGGCGCCCTGCGCGGCGTCCTGACCAGCGGCGTCCGCGCCCACCTCGGCATCCCGTACGCCGCCCCGCCGGTCGGCGAGCTGCGTTTCGCCGCACCCGCGTCGGTGCGGCCGTGGACCGGTGTCCGGGACGCCACCGCGCCCGGCCTGGCCGCGGTGCAGGACCCGGCGCCGAGCAGGCTGGTGCCCAAGGCGGTGCCCGGCTTCGGCGAGGACTGCCTCACCGTCAACGTGTGGGCGCCCGAGCACGCCGAGGGGCTGCCGGTGCTGGTCTGGCTGCACGGCGGCCTGTTCCAGATCGGCTCGGCCTCGGCCGCCTGCTACGCCGGCGAGCACCTCGCCCGCCGCGGTGTGGTGGTGGTCGGCGTCAACTATCGCCTCGGCGCGCTCGGCTACCTGCGCACGCCCGAGGGCGAGGGCAACTTCGGCCTCCAGGACCAGCTCGCCGCGCTGGAGTGGGTCCGGGACAACATCGGCGCCTTCGGCGGCGACCCGGCCCAGGTCACCGTCGCCGGCCAGTCCGCTGGCGCCTACTCGATCCTCGCCCTGGCCACCCTGCCGCGTGCCGCCGGTCTGTTCCGGCGGGCGATCCTGCAGAGCACCCCGTTCGACGTGGACACCGGTCACGAGGAGCGCGCCATCCTCACCGCCGACCTGTTCCGCACCGCGGCCGGCATCCCCGACGGCGACCTGGCCGCCCTGCGCGCGCTCTCCACCGACCAGGTCCTGGCCGCGCAACTCGAAGCCGCCAGGGAATGGCGCACGATCGCCCCCGGCGGTCCGACCTTCATCCCCTACGTCGACGGCCGGGTGCTGACCACGGCTCCGGGCGCGGCGGCCATCGCGGGCGGCCTGGACCACCTGGACCTGATGATCGGCTGCACCGCGGGCGAGCGGGTGGACGGCCTGCCGCCGCACATCCCGCCGGACGCCTTCGCCGCGCACTTCGTCACCGGCAGCTTCCGGCTGGCCGAACACCGCGCCGAGGTCGGCAGACCGGTCCCGTTCTTCTGGTGGCGCTGGCCGGATGACAACGGCGTCTACCACTGCGCCGAACTGCCCTACGTCTTCGGCACCCTGCCCGCCTTCGCCGGTTCGCCGCTGCTCGCGGGCACCCCGGAGCAGCAGGCCGAACTGGTCGAGGCCGCGCAGACCGCGTGGATCGACTTCGTCCGCACCGGCGATCCCGGCTGGCCCGGCTACACCCTGACCGACCGCCAGGCCATGGCCTTCGACGTACCCGCAGAACTCGTGACCCTGCCCGCACCCGCACCTATCAGACCGCCGGGCTGATATCCTGGAAGGTATGACCACGCCCGGTGACTTCCAGCGCGCGCGGCGGCCCGAACAGGTCCAGGCCCGCCGCGCCGCGATCCTGGACGCCGCCACGACCATGCTCGCCGAACGCCCGCTGGCCGAGATCAGCCTGCGCGAACTGAGCGACCGGGTCGGCCTGGCCAAGTCCAACGTGCTGCGGTATTTCGACAGCCGCGAGGCCATCTACCTGGAAATCCTGGACAGCCAGTGGGCCGCGTGGCTGGACGAGCTGGACCAGGAACTGCCGAGGGCCGCGCAGTCCGCCACCGGCCGGTTCGGCGTGGAGACCGCGGTGGCGGGGGAGATCGCCCGCAGCCTGATCGCCCGCCCCCGGCTGTGCGAACTGATCAGCGGCATGGCCGCGGTGCTGGAACGCAACATCACCGTGGAGTTCGCCCGCACCTTCAAACGCGACGCCACCCAGCACACCCTCCGCCTGGCCGCCCAGGTCCGCGCCACCCTGCCCCAGCTCGACGACGCCGCGGCCATGCACTTCGCCGCCTCGGTGTTCATCATCACCGGCGGCATGTGGCCGTATGCCAACCCGACCGCGGAGGTCGCCCAGGTGATGGCCGAGATGCGGGTGCCGCCTGCCCCGGAGATGTTCCGGGCCGGCCTCGTGCAGGGGCTGACCAACCAGCTCATCGGGCTGTCCGCGCAGGCCTGAACGGGGGTGGCCGGACCAGCAGGCCACCCCCGCGTTCAGTGCTCAGCCCAGGCGGTAGGCCCGGACGTTGGTCTGCTCGATCGAGTCCCCGGCATTGTCGACGGCCTTGGCCCGCAACGAGACGAACCCGTCTCCGCGGGGGTGCCGGACCCGGACGAGGGCGTGCCCGTCATGTCCGAAGACCTTCTCGGCAACCGTCCAGGTGACCCCGTCGTCGTAGGAGACCTCGGTCGTCAACTGGCGGATGGTCCGGGCCGGGGCGCCCGGCTGCTGCTCCACCCGCACCGGGATGAGGAAATCCCGGTCCGCAGGCGCCCGGTTGTACTCGTCCAGTCTCGGCGCGAACCGGATCAGGTGCAGCGGCAGCTTGGCCTTCTCCGTGCCCGGCACGTGCTCGGAACGGAAGTTCCACGTGCTCAGCACCTTGGTGGAGAACCCGTTGATGCCCGCACCGTTCTGCTCGCTCTCCAACCGGTAGTTCCCGGCCGAGGGCGGAAGCTGCATCCGGACGTTGCCGATCGAATGCCCTTCGCCGAACTCCTTGCCGTCCCGGTACAGGGTGGCCCGCTGGAGTCCCGAGGGTTCGTAGCCCTCATGCCCTTCCTGATCGCTGTGCGGGTAGATGCTGATCCTGAGGTCGTCGCCCTGCCGGGTCGCCGATGAGTACCAGCGGTAGGCGAGGGAGAACGGCGCGCCATTCCAGGTCGTGACGTAGTTCTGGGCCCGGTGGCGGGTGATCCCGGTCTGCAGGCTGTACAGCGGATAGCCGGTCGGGTTGTCCGCCCGGATCACGTCGAGGTAGTCGAGTGTCTGGAACTCCGCGTTGCGGTACTCGATCCGCTTGTGCGGCAACGGGATGATCAGGTTCGGCCCCAGGGTGTGCCTGCCGTTGGGCAGCACCTCCCACAGCATCGCCTTGGCCGCCTGTCCGTCGCCGGTGGCCCGGTAGTTCGCCTCGAACCTGGCCAGCCCGGAGTGGTCGACCTTCCGGGTGAAGCCGGTGGGCATGCGGCCGTTCTCCTGCCAGGACAGGGAATAGAAGTACGGAGCCCGCTCACCCCGCTCCGGCGTTTCCGGCTCCGCCCACTGGCCGTGCACGTTCATGGAGAACTCCGTCGCCGCGGCGGGCGGCCCGACGTGCCCGGTGTGCACACCGTCGAAGGTCGGCCCGGTCCAGGCGTTCCACCACGGCCACCGCTTGGTGGTGCGGGCGGTGGCGATCTCGGCGTGCACCAGCTTCGCGTCACCGGGCGGCACGGTCACCTTCACCGGCTTGCTGATGGCCGCGTCCAGGACCACCGTGGTGTCGCCGGTGAGGTCGACGGTGGGCTGGGCGAGCAGCGCGATGTCCCTGGCAGCTGGCCCACTCGCCGGACTCTCGATCATGGCCTCGACGTAGTACTGGCCCTTGGGCAACCTGACCTTCACCACGCCGTCCGTGCTGGTCGGCGAGCGAGAGTCGTTGTCGGACAGGAACACCACGTGGGTGGAGTGCTTGGCGGTGTTCACGCCGGTGCGGTCCCGGTGCACGATCGTGAGGTCGTAGCTGGCGATCTCCTGCTCGATCACCAACGGTGTCTGCACGCTCAGCGCACCGGCCTTGGCCACCAGACGTCCGGTGTACTGGCCGTCCGGACCGCCGGTGCGGGTGTCCGCGGTGATCGTCACCTGCGCGGACCCGCCGGGCGGCGCGGTGACGGTCGCGGGTGAGACGGTGAACATGCCCGCGGGCGGCTGGACGCCACCCGGACCGCGCACCTCGAACCCGGGGGTCAGCGTCACCGGCGTGGACCCGGCGTTGTGGTAGGTCACGGTGCGCACCACAGGCTCGTCATCGTGGTGCGGGGAGTGCTGGATCCCCAGGTTCAGCGCGGTCGGCGCGGAGGTGACCGAGGTGGCCACCGCGGCCGCCACGTCGACCCGGCCCGCACCCTGCTCGAACACGGTCCGCTCCGGGTTCGGCCTGGCCGAGGCCATCAGCACGGACTTGAGCCGGTCCGCGGTCCAGTCCGGGTGCTGACCGGCCAGGATCGCGGCCGCACCGGCCACGTGCGGGGTGGCCATCGAGGTGCCGGACTTGGCGATGTGGCGGTCCTCCGGCTTGCCCCCGCTGTGCTGGGACCGCGCCGCGACGATGTCCACGCCGGGCGCGGTGAGGTCGGGCTTGATCGCCCCGTCACCGACCCGGGGGCCGGTGTTGGAGAAGTGGGCCAGCTGGTCATCGCGGTCCACCGCGCCCACCGCGAGCGCGGCATCGGCGCTGGCCGGGGACATCACCGGCACGCCGCCGCCGTCGTTGCCCGAGGCGGCCACGAACAACGTGCCGTGCCGCTCGGTGAGCGTGTTGACGGCCTGCTCCACCGGATCCAACCCCGGTGAGTCATCCCCACCAACACTGAAGTTGACCACCTTGGCCGCCCGCTCGGCAGCGGCCCACTCCATCCCACGCAGGATCGCGTCCTCGGCACACCCATCCCGATCGCAGACCTTGCCGTCGACCAGCGTGGCCTCCGGCGCGACACCCCGGTACTTCTCCCCGTGCCCGGCCAGGATCGAGGCGACGTGCGTGCCGTGCCCGACGAAGTCCTTGGCCTCCTCCGCGGTGAAGTTCTTCGCCGCCGCCACCCGCCCGGTGAGATCCGGATGACCGGAGTCGATCCCGGTGTCCAACACCGCGACCGTGACTCCCTTGCCGGTATGCCCCGCCTGCCAGGCAGCAGGTGCGCCGATCTGCGCGGTGCTCTTGTCCAGCAACGGTTTGCGCTTGCCGTTCAACCAGACCTTGGCCAACCCGGAACCTAAGCCGATACCCCCGGTCAACGTGGCCCACAGCGCGGCCGCGTCCCGCTTGGCAACCCCGACGGCCAGCCCCGAGACACTGGCCAGTTCACTGTGGACGGTAACCCCCGCGACCCCAGGCAAGCCGCGCGCCTTGGCCCGCGGCCCGTTGCCCTGGTAGCCGAGGATCAGCGGCAGGTCGGGCCGCTTGTCGTCGGTGTAGCCGAACTCCGCCAGCGCGGTCACATCGAAGAGCCGCTGGTCGAGTTTGCCCTCGGCCAGCAGCGCTCGCGCGTCGGCGGGGATGACGTGGTGCCGCCCAAACCGCCGCTGCACGCTGAAGGACATCTGCTCCCGACCGGGCCCCCGGCGCACCTCACGCGGTTCACCGTTGGGTTCGAGCACCACCTGGTCCCCGCTGATCAGCGTCACCGACCGGCGTTCAGTTGGCTGTCCCGCCACCAGTTCCACGGGCCGCTCAGCCACCCGTCCCGCCGCCTGTTCCGCGGGCCACTCCGCGACTCGTCCCGCCGCCTGTTCCGCGGGCCACTCCGCGACTCGTCCCGCCGCCTGTTCCGCGGGCCACTCCGCGACTCGTCCCGCCGCCTGTTCGGCGGACCGATCCCTCGGCTGCTGCCCCGTCCGACTCGTCGCCAGCCCTGTCAGCTGCTCCGCCGCCAGTCCCGCGGCCAGCCCCGCCGCCCGTCTCTCGTACTGCTCCGGTGTCTGTTCCCCCGCCCGTTCCGTCGGCTTCGCCGCCGCCGCCCGGTCCGCCGCTTCCATCGGCCACTCTGCCGCCGCCGATCCGGTGAGCCGCTCCGGCGCCTCCCCGGCCACCGCCGTGCCCGCCAGGCCCGGCACACCCGCGCTGACCAGCAGCGCGATGCCCGCGACCACCCCTGCCGACTGTCTGCGTTTCCGCATCGAGTCCCTCCCTGACGTCCGCTGACCCTCAGCGGACGTACAGAACTACTCCAGCGGGGCCCGGAAAAGTTCGCGGCGGATCGACTGAACCTTTCAAGGGTTCCGGTGGGTAGTACGGGCAGCCGGAAGACTAGGAGCGAATGTGGCCATCCCAGCCTGGGAGCGGGACTACGCCGAGTACTTCAGCGCGCGTGCTCCCTCGCTCCGGCGGCTCGCCTACGCGATGTGCGGCGACTGGCACCTGGCCGAGGACCTGGTGCAGGCCACCTTCATCCGGCTGTACCGGGCCTGGCGCAAGATCCGCAAGGAGACCGTCGACGCCTACGCCCGCCGGGTGCTGATCAACGTCTTCCTCAGCGGAACCCGCGCCAAGGGCAGGGAACACAGTGTCGCGGACGTGCCGGACCGCCCGACGCCACCAACCCACGACAGCGACGTCCGGCTCGACCTGGCCACCGAACTGGCTGGATTGCCACCCCAGCAACGGGCGATGGTGGTGTTGCGGTATCTGGAAGACCTGCCGATCGCCGAGGTCGCGCACCTGCTCAAGGTCGCCCAGGGCACGGTCAAGAGCCAGACGGCCCGCGGCGTCGCGGCCCTGCGCGCGGGACTCGCCGAATCGGCCCTCGCGGAGTCGGCCCTGGCCGCGGTGACGGAGGAGTGAAGGACGTGGAAGACCAGACCCTGCGCGAGGAGCTGCGCGCCTACGTGTTCACCGGCGAACCGCCACTGCACCTGGATTTCCAGAAAACCCTCGCCGCCGCCCGCCGCTCGCGGCGGCGCAGACTGATCGCCGCCGCCACCGCGACGGTGGCCGGGGTGGCCGTGATCGCATTGGCCGCCGCGACGCTGCCCGGGATTTTCGGGGTCGGCAACGGGGTCGCCCCCGCGAGCCGGTGCGGCACTCCCGGCAAGGACTGGGGCCCGCCCCAGCCACGCTGGGAGGAGCGGTTCAAGGAGAACCGGATGATCCCGGCCGAACCCACCCAACACGCCGAGAAGCGCCTCACCTGTGTGCTGTCCGAGGTCCTGCTCCCCAAACTGCCCGCGGGCGCGAAGCTCGCCCGCCCCAAGCCAACCCCAGCCCTGCATATCCCGGCGGAGGGCGCGGCCACCGATGTCTTCAGCTTCAGCCAAGCCTCCTCGCTCTACTACCAGCTCCCACTGGACGTCACGGATACCAAGGGCACCGGCAGAGTGTCGGTGACCATCGGCCTGACCATCGAGAACTACACCGAACAACTGGTCAGGACCTGCGCGAACTCCACCAAGCTCCGCATCCCGTTCTGCGAGGTACGCAAGGGCCCCCGGGGCGAGACCATCCTCGTGCGCACCGGCAACGACCTGGGCCCTGGCGTGATCAGCTACGGCGTCGAGGTCCATCACCTCGGCACCAGGGTCGAGATGTACACCTCGAACACCGCCCACGAGCTGAAGTACGTCAGACCCCCCACGAATGATGACAAGGACCCCCCGGTAATCCCGGAACGCCCTACCCCACCAATCACCTTGGAGAACCTGATCACCGCAGCCACCGCTCCGGAACTGACGCTGTACCCAGCCCCTTGACCAAGCGTCCCCGCCTGCCCAAGCGCCGCCGCCTGCCCTAACACCGTTACCTGCCCAAGCGCCGTCGCCTACCCAAACGCCGCTGCCTGGCTGGGTCCGTGCAGGTAGCGCAAGTCGAGGTCGGTCTCAAGGCCACCCAGGATCTGGGGCGCCAGTCCACGCCAGACCCGCAGTGCTGATCCTCGCTACGCGACCGCCTCGCGGGCGAGCCGTCGCACCAGGCCGTCAGGGACCAGCACGGTGTCGCCACCGAGCAGTTCCCGCTCGTCCTCGCGGTAGCGATAGGTGCAGCCCTTGCTGCGAATCCATGTCCACTCCTGTTCCGTTCTGCTCGATACGGTTCTGTCCGACCACTGGCCGCCACGCCTCAACCCGAAGGCGCCAGGTCCCATCTAGCACCTGCCAGATCCCATCTGGCTTCTGCTAGTTCCGCAGCCGGGCTCGGCTCCCGGACGGTGTCCAAGACTTCGGCGAGGTCACCGCCTGGGCAGTTCAGGCAGGTCAGCCAGGCGATTCCGGGCCGGGCCGCCCACCCCGTCGCGTCACCCGCCCGCCGGTCAGCTCGCGCCAACACCGCACCAGGGGTGATCAACGCCGAATCGCGACCGCCACCCCGACCACGCCCGCTAGATCCCGACTACCGCTTCCGCGGCCCACGCCTAGCAATCGCTAGATCTGCCCTGGCGCCTTCGGGGTGAGCGTCGACGGTCGGCGTGGTGATGCGAAGAGGTGGCGAAGAATGACGATCCTGGTGGCTGGGGCGACTGGCACGGTGGGCCGACAGGTGGTGCGGCAGCTGCTGGCCGGGGGGCACCGGGTGCGGGCGCTGACTCGGAACCCGGAGCAGGCTGGGCTGCCCGCCGAGGTCGAGCTGGCCCGTGGCGATCTGAGCAACCCGGCGAGCGTGGAGCCCGCGCTGGAGGGTGTCACCGGTCTGCACATGATCACCGTGGCCGGGCACGGGACGGTGGATACCGGACACGAGCTGGTGGCACTGGCGGCGCGGGCCGGCGTCCAGCGGGTCAGCGTGCTCGGTGGCTGGGAGGAGACCAGCGTCGAGCAGGCGCTCTCCGCCAGCGACCTGGGGTGGACCTGGCTGCGGCCGGTGGAGTTCATGGCCAATGCCACCGAGTGGGCCGAGGAGATCCGCACCGAGGGCCTGGTCCGGGTGTTCGGCAACGCGCCGAGCGCGGCCGTGCACGAGGCCGACATCGCCGCGGTCGCGGTGGCCGCCCTCACCCAGGACGGGCACGCGGGCCAGAGCTACCTGCTGACCGGGCCCGAGGCGCTCACCGCGGCCGAGCGGATCGCCTTACTGTCCGCGGCGACCGGGCACGAGATCAAGGTCGTGCAGCAGACCGAGGAGGAGCTGCGGGCCGGGATGGCCGCGGCGGGCATGGACTCCGACTACATCGACTTCGCGGTCGAGCTGGGGGCGAACCCGCCGGACATCGGCAAGCACCCGGTGCCCACCGTCGGTGAGGTCGTCGGGCGGCCCGCGCTGACCTTCGCCCAGTGGGCCACCGAGAACGCCGACCTGTTCCGGCCCGACAAGGGAAGTCAGTGACGATCTCCCCGTTCCGGATCTCCATCCCCGAGGTGGATCTGGTCGACCTGCGCGTCCGGCTGGCGGCCACCCGCTGGCCGGACGCGTTACCCGGGGTCGGCTGGAGCCGTGGCGTGCCGCCGGACTACCTGCGTGCGCTGGTCGAGTACTGGCGCACCACCTACGACTGGCGCGCGCAGGAGGCGGCACTCAACGAGTTCCCGCAGTTCAGCACGGAGATCGACGGGCAGACCGTGCACTTCCTGCACGTCACCTCCGCCGAGCCCGGCGCGACCCCGCTGATCCTGCTTCACGGCTGGCCAGGCTCGTTCGTGGAGTTCCAGGACGTCATCGGTCCGCTGACCGATCCAGCCGCCCACGGCGGCGACCCGGCTGACGCCTTCCACCTGGTGATCCCGTCCCTGCCCGGCTTCGCCTTCTCCTCTCCGCTGGCCGAACCCGGCTGGAACAGCAGGAGGATGGCGGCCGCGATGGTCGAGCTGATGGCCCGGCTGGGCTACCAGCGATACGGGGTGCAGGGCGGCGACACGGGTTCGTGGGTCGGGCCGGACATGGGGCGGCTGGTCCCGGACCGGGTCGTCGGCGTGCACGTGAACGCGCTGATGTCGTTCCCGATCGGCGTCGAAGGCGAGCTGGACGAGCTGAGCGAGCCGGACGCGGATCGCTGGGCGAGGATGCAGAACTTCAACGACGGCTACCTCCAGGTCCAGTCCCAGCGCCCGCAGACCCTGGCCTATGCCCTGCACGACTCTCCAGCGGGGCAGCTGGCCTGGATCATGGAGAAGTTCAAGGAACTGACCTTCCCGGAGAAAGGACTGCCGGAGGAGGCCATCTCCCGAGACCGGATGCTGACCGACATCAGCCTCTACTGGCTGACCGGCACCGCGGGATCGGCCGCCCAGATCTACTACGAGAGCATCACCGCGGCCGCCTGGTCCGAGCAGGACTCCGGGAACAGCACCACGTCCAGTGGTGTGCCGACCGGGGTACTGGTGGGGCCGATGGATGTCACCGTCCGCCGGTTCGCCGAACGAGACCACAACATCGTCCGCTGGACCGAGTACGACCGCGGCGGTCACTTCTTCGCCATGGAGGCGCCGGAGCTGTTCACCGCGGATGTGCGCGACTTCTTCCGCAGCCTGCTCCGGCCGTAAGCCGGGCGTACTCGGCAATCCGGGCGGACCGGCACCGCCGCCGTCTCACCGTCACAGCCGCCACCTGACCGGCGTCACCGGCCGATACCGGCAGGTGGCGCCGGTGAACACGGCCTCCCGGAGATGCCGGGCCAGCTCCGGATGCCGGGTGTCCAAGCGGCGCAGCGTGTCCCGAATGCGGTTGGTCACGGCCTTGCGCGCGCGTTCCGCCTCATCACCCAGGCGGCGGGACCGTCCCAGCAGACCGGTGGCCGCGCGCAGCTCGTCGATCAACGCCTGGCGTTCCCGATCCAGCGCCATGGCCCGCCGATCATCCACGGCATCCTCGATCTCCTCCTCCAACGCCACCAGCCGACGCCGATAGGCCGCCTTGGCCGCGTCATCAAGCACGGCATCCCCACCAAAACCGCGAGCCGCGGCCACCACCTCGCCACCCTCCGGCGCCAGCAACCGCACCGCGGACGCCTCCCCATCCGGCGCACCCAGCAAGAAATGCAGATCCCGAAGTCCCTTGGTATCCGCGAGATGAACGGTTCGGCCACCGAAGCTGAGCGTCCACACCCCGCCCTCGGACCGGAACACGTTCTCCCCCAGCGAGGCATCGACAGAAGCCACAGCCGACACGCCGACGGACTGTTCTCCCGGGGTGGCAGGGGGAGCGGTCTGGTCGTTGGTGGAGCTGCTGGTGCCGGGTGCGGCGGGGTGCCGGACCTCCGTTGGGCCTGGCGCCGGGGACTGGTCAGTGCGGGGCGCGACTGGCGAAGCCGACGATCCAGGACCGGGCGCGTGCGGTGCGATGGGGCGACCGCCCGGCGACGTGGCCGGAGTGGTGGGACTGCTGTCCGGCAGCGTGATCGCAGTGGTTGGGTTGCTGCCCGGCAGTGCGGCCGCGGCGGCTGGGTTGCTGCTTGGCACCGTGACCGGAGTGGCTGGGCCACCGTCCGGAGATGGGGCTGGTGGTGTGGTTGGTCCGTGCTCGGTCGCGGGCAGAGGCGAAGCCTGCTGGCCACCGGACCCCGCGGGCGGCCAATCGAGGTTGGCCGCCATCGCCTGAACGGGCGGCACCACCTGTGCAGGCGGCACCACCTGTGCGGGCGCGGGCAACACCGCTGGTGCGGGCAACACCGCCGGCGTAGGCGACATCGCCAGTCCAGGCAGCGCCGGTTGCGCGGGAAGCACCATTCCCATCCGCGCGGCCTCCTCCTCCGCCACCGCGAGCAACGCCCGGCCCGTCTCATCCGCGGCGTCCCTGGCCAGCAGGACCTGCGCGAGCCGGGCGCGGGCCTCGGCGACCCAGGGGTGGGCGTTGAGGTGGGTGGCGGCTTTGATTACCGCGGTGTAGCCGCTGATGGCGGACGGCCAGTTGCCCTCGGCGGCGTCCAGGGCGGCCAGCCAGCCTCGGACGGGGCCCTCGACCACCACGGTGCCGGTGATCGCCCACTGGTCGGCGTAGGGGAGCAGGTCGGCGCGGATGGCGGCGATCTGGGTCGGGTTGGCGGACAGGATGGCGGTTTCGGTGCGCAGGCGGAGCCAGAGGGCCTTGAACCAGCGGGACGGGGTGCCCTCCTCGGCCAGGAGGCGGGTGGCGGTGTCCAGGTCGCCGTGGTGGGTGGCGAGCACCGCGTCCAGCAGGGGCAGGAAGTGGGGATCGCGGTGGGACAGGATGCGGAGCAGTTCCTCGGGGCGGCCCTGGCGCAGGGCGATGGCGGTGCGTTGCAGGGTCCAGAGGTCGTGGGCGCTGAAGTAGGGCTGGTCGCCGGTGTCCCTGGCCTTGTCGGCCTGGGCGCGGGCGGCGGCGAACTCGCCGCGCAGGGTGGCCAGCAGGGCGCCGCTGACCTCGGCCTCGTGGCGGTGGACCGGGAGGTTGGTGCGGGCGGCCATGACCTGGACTGCCTGGTGCGCGGCCTGATGGGCGGGGTCGCCCAGTTCCAGCAGGGCGCTGGCACGCCAGGCGGTGGCCTCGAAGGTCAGGTTGGCGTCCTGGGTTCGGCGGGCCAGGTCCAGGAGTTCGACCGTCAGCTCGGCGCGGGCCTGGGCGGTGCCCATCGCCCAGAGGGAACCCAGGCGGGCCAGCAGGGCGAAGCGCAGGGAACTGTCATCGCCGACCTGGCGGGCCAGGTTGGCGGCGTGGCGGCTGAGGTCGTTGCCGGTCTGGTCGTGGTCGGCGGGGGCGTCCGGGACCAGCCGGGTGTGCACGTCCCGGATGAAGACCAGGTGCTCGGGATCGGCGCGGTCCTGGCGGCTCAGCCAGAACAGGGTCAGGGCGGTGCGGGCCAGGAGTTCGGGGTTGTTCAGGTCGCGGGCGGTGGCCATGGCGGCACTGAAGGCGGCGCGGGCGGTGGCCCGGTCACCCGCGAGGTGGGCGGACTCGCCGAGATGCAGCTGGATACGGGCCCGCAGGAGCTGACCGTGGGGGCGTGACGGCAGGGGAGGAGCGGCGTGGGGCTGGGTGGTGTGGGGCTGAGCAGGGTCGGTCTGGAGGGAGTGGGACTGGGCAGGGCGGGTCTGTGGGTGGGCGGGGTCGGGCGGCGCGGGGTGGCTGTGAGCGGGGTGGGGCGGAGCGGAGTCGTGCGTGACGGGGTGAGCGCGAGCGGGGCTGGTCGGCGAGGTGTGGGCTGGGTCGATGTGGGCTGGGGTGGGGTGGGTGTGCGTGGTTTGCGGCGGGGCGAGGGTGGGGTTGGGGAGGTGGAGCAGGGCGTGGCGGTAGTGGCGGGCTGCTTCGTCGAAGGCGAAGCGGGCGGTGGCTTCTTCGGCGGCGGTGAGTTGGTGGCGCAGGACTTCGGCCGCTGGGAGGGCCGCGGCGCCGTGGTGGGCGTGGTGGGCCAGTTCGGCCGGCAGCAGCAGGGCGGCCAGGGCCGGGTTGGTGGCGGCGTTGACCACCGCGGCGTGGCGGGTGGCTGGGGTGGACAGTCCATTGCGGACTGTGTCGCGGAGTAGGTCGTGCTGGAAGCGGATGTGGTTGCCGTCGGGGCGGATCAGGCGGGCTGCCTGGGCCTGGTCGAGCAGGCGGGGTACCGGGGCAGTGGGGTGCAGGGCGGTCAGTAGGTCTCGGTGGGCGGTGTGGCCCAGGATCGCCACGGTGCCGAGCAGGTCCACGACCTGTTCCGGGAGGCGGGAAAGTCTGCGGTGCAGCAGGGCGCTGATGCCTGGGTCCAGGGTGTCCAGGGGGCTGCCGCCCTGCCAGAGGCGGGCGGTTTGTTCTACGAAGAAGGGGTTTCCCGCGGTGCGGTGGTGGATGTGGGTCACCAGGTCCGTGTCCGGGGTCATGCCGGTGGTGCGGATGATGAGTTCGCCAACCGCCTGTTCGTCCAGGCCGCCCAGGGGGAGTTGGATTGCCTTGGCGGACAACGCGGGCAGGGTGGCGGCCAGGGGGTGGCCGGGGTCGTTGACCTCGCCGTCGCGGTAGGTGGCGACGATGACCAGGGTGCTGTGGCGGGTGTGCTGGACGATGAATTCGAGCAGGGTCACCGAGGCCGTGTCGGCCCAGTGCAGGTCTTCCAGCACCAGCAGGACCGGGCGGCGGGCGGCCAGGGTGGTCAGCAGTTCGGTGAGGGCGTCGGCCAGGGGGAACTCGGCTGGTTCGCGTTCGCCGAGCAGGGCTTCCAGGGTGGGGGCCGCGGAGGACCATTCGGCTGGGGTGGCGGCGGCGCGCAGCGCTCGGGTGATCTGCACCCAGGGCCAGCGGTCGGGCACGCCGGCGTCGCCCCAGCAGGCTCCGGTGAGCACCAGGGCGTCGGTCTGCGCGGACACGGCGGTGACCAGGCTGGTCTTGCCGATCCCCGCCTCGCCGGTGACCAGCACGAAACCACCACGGCCCACGGCGGCTCGCAGGGTGGCGATGGCTTCGGTGCGACCGAGCAGTTCTGGCACGAACACCCCTCGCAGTATTCCGGCGCGCCCCGACAAGCGCACTCGAGCCCCTCGGCGCCCGACCCTGGACGGACGATCAGGTCTGCCTTCTCGGACGTTGTCAGCGACGCGGGGACCTAGTTCACTCGGCCGGGCTGTCCTGGCGTCGTCCCATGGCTGGGCCTTCGCTGACCTTGAGGGGATGTGGTCGTGGGTAGGGCTGGGGGCGCGCGGTCGTTCGACGGCGGGCATGTGGTGATCACCGGTGGTTCCAGCGGTATCGGACTGGCCACCGCCCGGCTGCTGGCCGCCAGGGGAGCGCGGTTGTCCTTGCTGGCGCGGACGCCGGCGCGATTGGACGCGGCGGTCGCGGAGTTGCGGGCACTGGGCGCGCGGGCGCTGGCGGTGCCGGTCGACGTCAGCGACCAGGTGGGCGTGCGGCGGGCGATTGAGCTGGCGGGGGCCGAGTTCGGTCCGTGCGATGTCCTGATCACCTGTGCGGGGATCGCCCGGCCTGGGCATTTCGGCGAGCTGGCGGACGAGGTTTTCCGGGAGACCGTGGACATCGACTACTTCGGCACGCTGTGGCCGATCCGGGCGGTGGTGCCGGAGATGGTGCGGCGGGGGTCGGGGTCGATCGTCGGGGTGTCCTCGATGCTGGGGATGATCGGGATCTTCGGGTACACCGCCTACGCCCCGGCCAAGTTCGCGGTGCGCGGGCTGCTGGAGACGCTGGGCACCGAGTTGCGGCCGCACGGGGTGCACGTGGGCTGCGTGTACCCGCCTGACGTGGACACGCCGCAGCTGGCGTATGAGAACCAGTTCAAACCCGCCGAGACGCACGCGATCAGCGGTACCGTGCGGCCGATGACCGCCGAGGCGGTGGCCAGGGCGATCGTGCGCGGGATCGAGCGGCGGACCGTCACCATCGTCCCGGACCGGCAGGCTCGGTTGCTGACCTACCTGGCCAGTGTCTGCCCGCCGCTGGTCCGGTACCTGATCGACCGCAAGGTGCGTCGCGCTCGGCGGAGCTGAGCTGGGAGGTGCGGTGGTGGCACGCAGGCGGACTCGGCTGGGCGCGCTGGTCGCGGCGCTGACGGTGCTGGCGGCGGGACTCGCGCCAGTGGGGGCGGCCGGGCCGGGGGAATGTCCGGCGGTGGTGGACGAGCGGAGCCTCGCCGACGTCGGCGCGTTGCGGGACTGGACCGCCACGATGGCCGGTTTCGGGTTGCGGGGCACCGGTAGCGCGGCGCATCGCGCGACCGTCGACTGGGTGGAGCGGCGGGTCCGGCGGCTGCCGGGGATGGTGGTGCGGTCGGAGGAGTTTCCGCTGCTGGGCTGGCAGCCTCGGCGGAACGACCTGGCGGCGGCGGGCGGACTCGCGTTGACCGGGCTGGGAACGCTGCCGGTGGCGGGGGCGATTCCCTACAGCGAGCCGGGTTCGGCCGAGGGGCCGCTGGTGTACCTGCCGGGCGCGGAGCGGATCACCGCGGGCAACGCGCGGGGCAAGATCGTGCTGCGGGACTTCCCCGAGGTGGATCGGGGGTACCTGGCCGAACCCGCGCTGGAGCGGGATCTGATCGACGCGGGGATCGCGGGCGTGGCAGGGCTGGTGGTCGTCTTCGACTTTCCCCTGGAGCAGGTCCGGGGGTACTGGGAACCGCATCCGGGGACGCATTTCCGGGTGCCGGGGGTGTTCGTGGGGGTCGACGAGGGGGTGCGGCTCAAGCAGGTCGCGGCGGTGGGTGGGGCGGCGCGGGTGAGTGTGGCCGCACAGCGGCGGGCGGTCACCACGCGCAACCTGATCGCCACGTTGCCGGGTCGCAGCGCGGAACGGATCGTGTTCGACACCAACACCGACGGCAACACCTGGGTGCAGGACAACGGGGTGGCCGGGTTGCTGGCGCTGGCGGAGTACTTCGCGCGGCTGCCCGCGCGGTGCCGGAGCCGGACGCTGGAGTTCGTGTTCGCCTCGGCGCACCTGCATCGCTCGGCCGAAGGCAGCGAGCGGCGGGCCAGGGTGCTCGACGCCGAGTACGACGCGGGCAGCGTGGCCTTCGCCTTCGTGCTGGAACACCTGGGCACGCGGGAGGTGCTGCCGGTGCCGCGCGCGGGCGGGCCCGGCCGGGAGTTGGTCCACAGTGGAGCTGCGGAGCAGGCCGCCTGGTTCGCGGGCAGTCCGCGACTGACCGAGGCGGCCGGGCGGGCCCTGTCCCGGCGTGAGCTGGATCGCGTAACAGTGCTGGCGGGCATCGACAAACCTGATCCGGTCCGGGTCCCGCCGCAGTGTTCCTTCGGCGGGATCGGCAGCCATTTTCACCGTCACCTCATCCCGACCACGGCGATGATCTCCGGGCCGTGGTCGCTCTGGGCGCCTTCCTTCGGCGCCGGCGCGATCGACCATTCCCGTCTGCGGCAACAGGTTCTGGCTGCTGGGGACGTGGTGCTGGAACTGGCCACCGTCCCACTCGCACAGCTCGCGGGGGACTACCCGGAGCAGCGCAGGGCCCGTGCCGCCGGGGCGCCGACCTGCTCGCACCAGCTGCCGCCGGAGTGGGCTCCGGGGCAGTGATCCCATCCTCCCCTGACCGGTCGCACAGTTGTGACGGCGATCGGCCCCTAGGATGGGCGATTGCTGAGGGGTCACAGGAAGGACGGTAGGTGCCGCGGCCAGAGCTGCCAGTGGATCCGGACGCAGGAGAATTGCAGCGGTTCGCCTTCGAACTGCGGCGGTTGCGGGAGAAGGCGGGGAATCCGTCCTATCGGGACCTCGCCCGGCTGGTGCACTACTCGGTGAGCACGCTCTCCGAGGCAGCGCGCGGGCGCAAACTGCCCAGTCTGGCGGTGACCCTGGCCTATGTGCGCGCCTGCGGCGGCGAGGAGGCCGAGTGGGAGGCCCGCTGGCGGGAGCTGGCCAAGGAGATCGACCAGGACGCGCTCGCCGGGCTCGCCGCCGAGGAGCTGAACGCGCCCTACGTCGGGCTCACCGCCTACGGACCCGGTGACGCCGATCGGTTCTTCGGCCGGGAAGTACTGGTCAACCAGGTGCTGGAGCTGCTCGCGGTGCGGGCGCTGGTGGTGGTCGTCGGCGCATCCGGCTCCGGCAAGTCCTCGGTGCTGCGCGCGGGGGTGCTGCCGCGGCTGGAACACGGCGTGCTGCTCACCCCTGGACCGCACCCGATGGACGAGGTCGAGTTCCTGCTCGACGGGTCCCGGCCCCTCGACGCCGAGCTGGTGCTGGTGGTGGACCAGTTCGAGGAGCTGTTCACCCGCTGCCACGACCCGGCTGAGCGGCAGCGTTTCGTCACCGCGCTGACCTCGGCCGCGGCCACCACCGACGGCCGGGTCAAGGTGGTCATCGGCCTGCGCGCCGACTTCTACGCGCATTGCGCCCGCTATCCCGAACTGGCCGAGGCCCTGCAGGACGGGCAGATCCTGGCCGCGCCGATGTCGGTGGAACAGCTCCGGCAGGCGATCACCCGCCCGGCGGTCAACGCGGGCTGCGCGGTGGAGACCGCGCTGGTCACCCGGCTGGTCAGCGAGGCGTCCGGGCAGCCCGGCGTGCTGCCGCTGCTATCGCACGCGCTGGTGGAGACCTGGCGCCGCCGCCGCGGCAACACCCTCACCCTGGCAGGCTACGAGGCCAGCGGCGGCATCGAGGGCGCGATCGGGCAGACCGCGGAGAGCGTCTACGACAGCTTCACCGACTCCCAGCAGGACCTGGCCCGGCAGGTGTTCCTGCGGCTGATCGAACTCGGCGAGGGCACCGAGGACACCAAGCGCCGGGTGGCCAGGACCGAGCTGGACACCGGCGAACCCGAGCTGACCGTGGTGCTGGAACGCCTGGCGCAGGCCAGGTTGCTCACCCTCAACCAGGACCACGCCGACCTCGCGCACGAGGCGATCATCCGCTGCTGGCCCAGACTGCGGGAATGGCTGACCGAGGACCGGGACGGCCTGCGCACCGCGCGCCGCCTTGGCGAGGCCGCCGAGGAGTGGGTGCGGCTGGACCGCGACCCCGGCGCGCTCTACCGCGGCGCGCAGCTGGCGCTGGCCACCGACTGGGCCCGGCGCGGGCCTGACCGGGTGCTCAACCGCGGTGAGCAGGACTTCCTGGCCGCCAGCACCGCGGCGGAGGACAAGGAGGAGCTGGTCCAGCGGCACCGGGACCGGCGGCTGCGCCAGCTGGTCGCGCTGCTGACCACGTTGCTGCTGCTGACCGGCACTGCCACCGGGTTCGCGGTGTGGGCCGAGCAGCGCACCTCGGCCCAGCGCACCAGCGCGCTGGTGCAGAAGGCGGTGGTGCAGGCCGAGGCGCTGCGGGCGACCAACCCGGCGCTGTCCTGGCAGCTCCGGCTGGCCGCCTACCGCGCCGATCCGGCACGCGAGTCCGCGGACAGCCTGCTGAGCACCTCGGCGGAACCCTTCACCACCATCATCGGTCCGCACTCGCGGGCCACCTCGGCCACCCTGTTCCACCCCACCGAGCCGCTGCTGGTGATCGGTGGCGCCGACGATGACCGGGTGGTGCGGCTGTGGGATGTCCGCGACCGGCACCGGCCCAAGCTGGTCTCCACCATGGAGGGGCATCACGCCGGGCTGCACAACGCCGCGTGGAGCAAGGACGGCAGGATGCTGGCCACCGCGGCGCTGGATCGCACGGCCCGGCTGTGGGACCTCAGTGATCCGCGCCGGCCGCGGGCACTCGGCCTGCTCGCCGGGCACAGCGGCAACGTCGAGGACGTCGACTTCAGCCCCGACGGGAAGCAGCTGGTCACCGTCGCGGTGGACAAGACCATGCGGATCTGGGACATCGCCAACCCGGATCGGCCCCAGCTGCTCAGTGTGACCGAGGCGCACACCGACCTGATCCACGCGGTCGGGTACAGCCCGGTCCGCCCACTGCTGGCCACCGCGGGCTGGGACGGGCTGGTCAAGCTCTGGGACATCAGCGATCCCCGGCGGCCCAGGGAGATCCCCTTCCCAGGACGGCACGCCGACGGGGTGCAGGACACCGTGTTCAGCGCGGACGGCGGGGTGCTGGCCACCGCGGGCACCGACCGGCTGATCAAGCTGTGGGACGTGCGGGATCCGGCCCGCCCGGTGGAACTGTCCACCATGGCCGGGCACACCCAGGCGGTGCACGCGCTCACCTTCGCCCCCGGCGGCACCGCGCTGGCCAGCACCAGCGGCGATGCCTCCACCCGGCTGTGGGACATCACCGACCCGCGCAAGCCGCGCGAGCTGGCCGTGGTGCGCGGGCACACCGACGCGGTCTGGCGCGCCTCGTTCAGCCCTGACGGCATCACCCTGGCCACCAGCAGCGACGACCGCACGGTGAAGCTGGCCGATCTGCGCCGCCAGGGCCTGCCGCAGCACGGCGACGCGATCAGCTCGATGGCCTACAGCCCGAACGGCAGGCTGGTGGTGACCAGCGGCTCGGACCGGATCCCGGCCATCTGGCAGATCACCGACGACAACCTGGTTGAGCCGGTGGCCAGGCTGCCCGAGCACGGCAGCCCGGTGGACAGCGTGGCGATCAGCAATGACGGCAGGCACCTGTTCACCGCGAGCCTGGACCGCACGGTCCGGGTCTGGGACCTGGCCGATCCGGCGCGCCCGAAGCTGCTGTCCTCGCTGGTCGGGCACGAGAACGCGGTGGACACGGTGGCCGTGCACCCCGACGGCACCCTGGTGGCGACCTCCAGCTGGGACAACCGGATCGGCCTGTGGGACCTGAAGGATCCGGCCAAGCCCGGCAAGCCGATCATGCTGGTCGAGCACAACGGGGACGTGCTGGATGTCAACTTCAGCCCGGACGGCAAGCTGCTGGCCTCGGCCGGACTCGACGGCACGGTCCGGCTGTGGGACCTCACCGACCGCACCGCGCCCAGGGAGGTCGCCTCGCTGCGCGATCACCCCGGCGGCGCGACCGGGGCGGTGTTCAGCCCGAACAGCAAGAACCTGGTGACCTTCGGCAACGATCACCGGCTGCAGATATGGGATATCACCGAACCGGCCCGCGCCAGCGTGCTGGCCGAGATCGGCGACAGCGGCTCGACCGTGCAGTCGGTGGCCTTCAGCCCGGACGGCCGCACCCTGGCGGTGGCGGGCAACGAGGGGCTCATCCGGCTGCACAACGTGGCCGATCCGGCCAAGCCCGCCGAGTTCGCCACCCTCAGCGGCCACAGCAACACCGTCTACCAGGCCCAGTTCAGCCCGGACGGCAGCAAGGTGGCCAGCGTGAGCGCCGACCGCACACTGCGGATCTGGGACATCGACACCGAGCGCGCGGCGGCCCGGATCTGCGCGATGGCCTATCCGCGGATCACCGAGCAGCAGTGGGAGAAGTACCTGCCGGGACTGGACTTCGAGCCACCCTGCCCGGGGTGATTCTCAGCCGATCCGGCCCGGCGCGGGCGGACCGGTGAAGACCACCGAGAGGTGGCTGATCCGGTCCGCCGCGTCGAGGCGGTAGACGGCCCGCATCGGGACGTCGACGGTGTCGCCGTGGCGGGCCGGGCTCAGCCCCGGCGCGAACCCGGTCTCGCCCAGCGCGATGAACCGCACGTCCAGGTCGGCCACGATCTCCCGCCCGCCGTGTGCGAACTCGATCCGCCGCGGCACCAGCACCTCGACCAGCGCCTCGTGTGCCAGCCGGAACCAGTCCAGGGACGCCGCCGCGCCGGCGAAGGCGGCGATCGGGAAGCGCACCTCGATGTCCTCGGCGTAGAACTCGCGGTGCACCAGGTCCCAGTCCTGGCTGTTGAACGCCGCGACATAGCGCAGGTATCCGGCGAGTTCCATCACGGCCTCCAGCCGGAGTCGGGGATCCGCACGGTGAACGCGCCGCAGCTGAAGCTGAGCCCGAACGCGACGACCAGGCCGACACTGGGCGCGCGGTGCACCGGATCGGCGAACATCAACGGCACCGAGCAACCCAGGGTGTTGCCGTACTCGCGCAGCACCCGGTAGGAGGAGGCGACCGCCGCGCCTGCCGGGTCGACGCCGAACTCGGCGCACAGCCCGTCCAGGATCCGGTTGCTGCCGGTGTGCAGCAGCACCGGATCCGCATCCGACGGCTTGTCCAGCCCGCTGGTCCCGGTGGCCAGCAGCGAGCGCACGGTGCTGGTGGCGTAGTGCGTGCCGCGCGGGGTGACCTCGGCGCTGAGGGTGTACAGCCGCCGCCCGTGCACCACCGGCAGGTCCGAGCCGCCGTCGGGCACGGTGCCCAGTTCGGCGTCCTCGGGCAGTTCGTTGGTCAGGTGCGCCACCGGCCCGAACACCGGCCCGTCGCCCTCGGCGCCCAGCAGCATCGCGACCGAGGCGTCCCCGAAGAGGAAGCCGTGCATGGCGTTCACGGTGTCCTGGCGCCGGTCCGCGCTCACCTCGCTGAAGTGCGCGTACTCCCCTGGCAGCGGCGGGGAGAGCGGGGTGATCGCGTCCAGGAAGCAGACCAGCACGTGCTTGCCGGGTTCGGCGGTGAGGAACCAGCGCGCGGTGTCCACCACCTTGGCGATGGCCGAGCAACCCAGGTACTCAAGGCTCAGCGCCACCGCCTCCCGCGGGATCTCCGGCAGCAGCGCGAACAGGTCAGACACCAGACTCGGCAACAGCCGCCCAGGACTGCTCGTCACGCCGAGCACCAGGCCGATCGAGGCCGGATCGACCCCGGACTTGGCCAGGCAGCTGCGCACCGCCCGCGCACCCAGTTCGGCGGCGGGCACCTCCAGCTCGGGCTCGGCCCCGGCGAAGAGCACCTCCGGGAAGTTCGCCAGCACCGAGTGCCGGGTCCGCACGCCCAGTCCGGCCAGCATGCCGGTCAGGCGGTCGCTGAGCCTGCCGTCGGCGGCGGTCAGCAGGTCCTCGGTGGACACGCGGGCGGGTGGGAGTTCGGCGGCGACGGCGAGCAGACAGGGGTCCGGCACAAGATGATCATAGGATGTTTCCGATGGCGGAGGCGGTGGCGCGAGTGGCCGGACCTGGTCAGGAGCAGGCCGCCGAGTGGGCAGCGGGAGAGGCCGGTGGGCCGTTCGGCGTACCCCGGTGCGGCCGTGAGAACCGGCGCCGCGGCCCTAGTCCGCGCGCCGCTCCCGCACCCCGCGCCGGATCCCGGCCGCCACCGCCAGCAACGCCAGCAGCACCATCGCGATCTCCGTCCACCGGCCCAGCCGGTCGGCGATGGTGGTGGAGGTGCGCAGTGGCAGGGTCTCGGTGAGGGTGCCGGGGGTGTACATGTCCAGGGACCGCAGCACGGTGCCGTCCGGGCGGATGGTGGCGCTGACGCCGCTGGTGGCCGCGACCACCACCGCGCGGCCGTGTTCCACCGCGCGCAGCCGGGCCATGGCCAGCTGCTGGTAGGTCATGTCGCCGCGGCCGAACCAGGCGTTGTTGGTGGGCACGATGAGCAGCTGGGCGCCGTTGTCCACGTTCTCGCGCAGCACGTAGTCGTAGGCGACCTCGTAGCAGATGGCCACGCCGAGCGGGGTGCCCGCGGCGGTGAGCACGCCGGGGCGGGTGCCCGCGATCAGGTCGGCGTTGTCGGTGAAGGGGGAGAACAGGCGGGCGATCTCGCGCAGCGGGATGAACTCGGAGAACGGCACGAGCTGCTGTTTGACGTAGCGGGGGCCCTGGCCGGTGACCGGATCCCAGCTGACGTAGGCGTTCTCCTGCCCGGCAGGCACCCGGTACAGGCCGCCGATCAGGGTGGGCACGCCGAGTTCGGCGACGGCGGCGTCGATGGTCGGGTCGGGGCCGTTGAAGCCGGTGGTGGACTCGGGCCAGACGACCAGGTCGGGTTTGGGCGAGGTGCCCGCGCGGATGGCGGCGGCCAGTTCGCGGCTGGTCTGCAGGTGGTTGCGGCGGATGGTGGGCAGTTCGCCGAGCAGCCGGATGCCGACGTCGGGGGCGTTGCCCTGCACCACCGCGATGGTGCGGGTGCCGGTCTGGGCCTCCACCCCGACCAGCGGCCAGGCGGCCAGCGCGGCGACCACCGGCAGCACCACTGGGATGGCCAGACCAACCCAGCCCCGCGCGGAGACGGTCGTGCGGGCCCGCAGGATGAGTGCGGACAGGCTGAAACCGAGCAGGGCCACGGCGAAGGACACCAGCGGCACCCCGCCGAGCGCGGCCAGGCCGAGCAACGGCCCCTCGACCTGCCCGAAGGCCAGCTTGCCCCACGGGAAGCCGCCGTAGGGGAACCGGCCGCGGACCGCCTCGGAGAGCACGAACAGCAGCGCCAGCCACACCGGCGCCGCGGGCAGCCGGGCGACCAGCGGCATCAGCGCACCGGCCGCGGTGAGGTAGAGCGCCATCACCAGGGACAGGCCCAGCCAGGGCCACGGACCGAGGTCGCGGCCGAGGAAGTCCTGTAGCCACAACAGGTGCAGCAGGAAGAAGGAGAGGGCGAACAGCAGGCTGTAGCCGGTGGCCGCGCGCTTGGACCGCTCGTGCAGGACCAGGCCGTAGACGGCGATCGCGATCGGGGCCAGCCACCAGAACTGGTACGGCGGGAAGCTGAAGTAGAGCGCCACGCCCGCGCCGATGGCGGCGGGCACCCGCAGCAGCCAGTCCCGGCGAGGGGAAGGCGTCCCGGCGGGCGGTGTTGTCCGCGCCGTCACTCGCCGCAGTCCGGCAACCACACCGGCCACCTCCATTCCATGCCGGACACGATCACAGCACGCCGGGGCCGGACCGACCACACCGGGTCAGCCCGACGGCCCGCACGCCGGAGCGCACGGGCCGCCGTTCCCCCTGCCCGGAGGAGCCGTGGGTCAGCTGAAGCAGAACGCCTGGGTGCCGAAGCTCCAGCACTGGACCTGCTTGCCGGTGGAGTTGCTGTTGCCGGTCTTGTCGGTCACGGTCAGCTTGACCGCGTAGTTGGCCTGCTTGTTCGGGTAGGTGTGGCTGGTGGTCGCGCCGGTGCCGGTCTGGCCGTCGCCGAAGTCCCAGGCGTAGGCGTCGATGTCGTTGTCAGGGTCGGTGCTGCCGCTGCCGTTGAACGAGCACTTGTCGCGCTGGCAGGACACGGTGAAGGAGGCGGTCGGCGGCTGGCCGGCCGGGGGCTTGCCCGCGCGCACCGACTTGGTGACCGGGGCCGAGACGGCGCCCTTGTCGTCGGTGACGGTCAGGGTGACCCGGTACTCGCCGTCCTTGGCGTAGGTGTGCGCGGGCTTGGCGCCCTCGCCGGTGGCGGTGTCGCCGAACTCCCACTTGTAGCCGGTGATCGAGCTGCCGCCGGTGCCCGGCTTGGACGCCGAACCGTCGAAGGAGCAGGTCAGCGAGTTGGCGCAGTCGCCGGTGAACTCGGCGGTCGGCTTGCCGGGCTGGGTGCCGCCGCCGAACTTGCTGACGTCGAGGAACTTGTTCGGCGAGCCGGGACCGATGTTGCGCACCACGCCGGACTGGGCGTTGGTCACGATCGCGTCCCGCACCTGCTGCGGGCTGGCCCCCGGGTTGGCGGCCAGGTACAGCGCCGCGCCGCCGGTGACGTGCGGGGCGGCCATCGAGGTGCCCTGCATGCCCTTGCTGCCGGTGTTGTTGGAGTTGCTGGCCGAGTTGATGTTCGAGCCGGGCGCGTAGATGTCCACACAGGACCCGTGGTTGGAGTAGCCGGCCTCGGTGTTCTGCTCGTCCTGGGTGGCCGCCACGGTGATCGCCTCCGGCACCTTGGCCGGGCTGACGTTGCAGGCGTCCTGGTTCTCGTTGCCCGCCGCCACGACCCAGGAGATGCCGGCCGCGATGGAGTTCTTCACCGCCCGGTTGATGCCCTCGGGGTCCGCGCCCGCGCCGCCGGAGGTCCAGCTGGCGTTGACCACCGCGGGCTTGCGCGCGTTCTGGGTGACCCAGTCGATGCCCTTGATCGCGGCCGCGTCCGGGCCGTTGCCGTCACAGCCCAGCACCTTGACGCCGACGATGGTGACGTCCTTGGCCACGCCGTATGCCTCGCTGCTGGAGGTGCCACCGGTGTGCGTGCCGTGGCCCTGGTCGAACTGGCCCTTGCAGTCGTTGACGTTGTTGTCGTTGTCGATGAAGTCGTAGCCGGACTTGGCCCGGCCCTCGAAGGAGACGTGGTCCAGGTTCAGCTCGGTGTCGGTGTTGTACACGGTGACGCCGGTGCCGGTGTTCGGGTACTTGTAGGTGCCGTCGTTGGCGCCGTCGACCTGGTCCAGGCCCCAGGGCGCGTTGGGCTGCTCACCGGCCGGCGCCTTGACCGCGGCCGCGCGGACCCACAGCGACTGCTGCACGAAGTCCACCTTCGGATCCGCGGCCAGCCGCTCGGCCTGCCGGGGCGAGAGCGCCACCGAGAAACCACGCAACGCGGCTGAGTATGTGTAGCCAAGCTTGCCGCCGTAGGTCTCGGCCAGCGCGGCGGATTCGTTGCTGACCGCGGTGGCCGCGGCGACGTCCAGGGATCCGGCCCCGCGCAGGCCCACGATGTACTGGCCGGGGATGGCCTGCGCCGCGCCCGCGTTGAGCACCACGCCGGTGGCCTCGGCCTGGGCGGCCTGACCGGCGGCCAAGGCCAGCGCGGTGCTGACGATCAGTGTTCCGAGTGTTCTTCGCATGCGGTGCTCCGTTTGTGTCGCAGGGGAAACGGATGCAGTGAGCATGGTCAGCGCGGGTGCGGCCGGACAATCCGAGGACCTATCCGTAGCGGTACGGATTTATTGCCCTACCGACCGGGTGGTTGGCACCGGGTCCGGCGACTTCGGTAACCTCGGCCGCCGGTGATCATCACGATCGGGGGTTCGTGGACTGATGGCAGAGGACTGGATTCCGAGTGGACTCGATCTCGGGCGGCCCAGTGCGGCCCGGATCTATGACTACCTGCTCGGCGGCGGGCACAACTTCGCGGTGGACCGGGAGTTCGCCGAACGCGCCATCGCCGCGCACCCGGGGGCCAGGGACCTGGCCCAGCTCAACCGCGCCTTCCTCTACCGAGCGGTCGGTTTCCTGGTCAGCCAGGGCGTGCGGCAGTTCCTTGACCTTGGCTCGGGCATCCCGACCCGCGGCAACGTGCACGAGATCGCCCAGTCCGCCGCGCCCGGCAGCCGGGTGGTCTACGTCGACTACGAGGACGTGGCCGTCGCGCACACCCAGTTGTTGTTGCGGCACAACGACAACGCCGAGGTCGTGCACGCCGACGCGGCCGATGTGGACAAGGTGCTGTCCGCACCGGCCACCCAGCGGCTGCTCGACTTCAGCCAGCCGGTCGGCGTGCTCGCCATGACCCTGTTCCACTACTTCTCCCCGGAACAGGACCCGTTCGGGGTGGCCGCCCGCTACCGGGATGCCGTGCCCTCGGGCAGTTACTTCGCGCTCACCCACCTCACCGACCACCTGGTCGGCGCGGCCACCGGCGAGATCACCGAGCGGATGCGCGGCACCCGGGATTCGGTGTACGTGCGCGATGTCGACGACATCGGCAAGCTCTTCGGCGACTTCGACCTGGTCGAGCCGGGCCTGGTGCGGACATGGGAGTGGCGGCCGGAAACCCACCTGGGCGCCGGGCCGCCCGCGGACGGGGACTGGCTGTGCGCGGGGGTCGCGCGCAAACCCTGAGCGGGTGCGCGGAAGGGCAGCCCCAACGGGCCGACCTCGTTGTCCGGCAACGGGCCCGCTCCTAGCCTGGGCTGGGAGGAGAGGGCGGTGCCATGGCCGAATTCGAGTCCACCAGCGAGCGTGCCAGGGGCGTGCGCCCGCCGGTGACCAGCACGCAGGCCGGGCCGGGCGCCGCGGTCGCGCCCTCGGCCACCGCGCTAGGACCGGACTTCGCCGCGGTGCCGGTCAGCGGCAGGCTGACCCCGGCCGAGATCACCCGGATCATGCTGGCGGCCAAGGACCTGGACGAGGCCAAACTGCGCCTCGGCCTTGGCCCGGTGACCGACCAGGCACTGCACGATTTCCTGGTGCGCAACGGTTTCCGCCCCGCCCAGCCCGCCTGGACCGGACCGACGGTCAAGGCGACCCCACCGGGCATGGAGATCGTCGGGCAGATCATCTACCGGCAGTCCACGGACGGACTCGGTTTCGTGGCCAGTTATGAACTCGGAAACCGGCAGGAGCTGGCGAACCGGCAGACCGAGGCGAACCGGGACGCCTCACTCCGCGCGGCCGCCGGGTTCATGCAGGCGCTGGCCGGTCCGATGACCGACACCGGCCCGAAGCTGACCAAGGGCTCGGCCAATCCCGCGGTACAGCCCCGCGCCGGAGCCGCCACCGGGCCACCGACCACCACCAGGACCGGTCCCAACCGACCGGTCGGTACCCCATTGGTGCCCGGCCGGACCGGAAAGCCGGTGCCGCCCAGGGGAATCCGGCCGATCGGGACCGGCGACACCGCGGGCCCGTCCAACCGGTCGGTAGCCGCGGCGTCACCACAGCCGGGGATCCAGGTCGCCGAACAGGTGCGCGCGGCCCGCGAGTACTTCCCGGGACACGACGGCGCGGTCGGCTCGCTGCTGGTCGAGGGGCGCCCGCCGATGCGGATCAAGAGCGGGGTGGACGGCGGGCCCTCCGGCGGCACCCACCGAGGTGGCATCCCACGCGGCGAGGGCCACGCCTTCACCGCGGGCGGGCCCAGCCAGGGCAACATCGCCACCCACGTCGAGGGCCACAGCGCCGCGATCATGCACCAGCAGGGCATCCAGCGGGCCACCCTGGTGGTCAGCCAGCCGGAGTGCAAGGTCTGCGCGGCCAACCTGCCCAGCGCGTTGCCGCCCGGCGCCGAACTCCGGGTGATCCATCCCGGCGGCAGCGAGACGATCTACCGCGCCAACCACGCCCGCTAGCACCGGATGGCCCAGCGGGCCGAACAACGCCGCGCCGCGCACGCGAGAATGGGGGCGGAATAGCCGCCCCCATTCTCAGTGCGTTATTTCTCAGACGCCGATGCAGGAGACGCTGGTGAAGGCGCCCTCGCTGGTCTTGGTGGAGACGACCTTGCCGTCCACGGTGATCTTGCAGGTAACCGAGCCGCCCTTGGCCCCATTGGTGACCACCAGCGAACCGCCCTTGAGCGCGCCCTTGTTCTCGGTCTGCTTGGTCCAGGGGAGCTTGGTGACCTTCTCCTCCTGGGTCTTGAGCACCTCGCCGTAGATGACCGTGACCTCGGTGGCGGTGCCGGTGACCTCGTATTCCACCTTGGCCACCCGGTCCAGCTCGGCGCGCACATTGTTCACCGCCATGGCGGTGACGATCGTCCAGGTGATGCAGATGCCGAGGCCGACCACCGAGGCGGCCAGACCGGCGATCGTCAGGCCCTTGTTGTTGGCCTTGCGGTTCTTGATCCGGACCAGTCCGATGGCGGAGAAGATGATGCCGAGAATGACCAACGGCCACGCGATCGTGCCGATAATCGGGATCAAGGAGATGACAAGCCCTACCAGGCCGAGGATGAAACCAGTGGTGCCAATGCCATTGCTCGGCTGCGGCGCGACCTGCATCGGCTGGACCGGCGGGTAGGGGTGCTGCTGGGACACGAACAAATTCCTCTCGCAAGAAAATCCAGGGATCCGGCGAAGAAGAAAACTGCTCGCCGTGGATTTGTACCGGGCAGACCCTAGAGGTGGTCCGGTCGTTTTTCCAGTCGCTTGCCGTCGTTTCACTGACATATCGCTAACGCGCCGCGTTAGCCGCCGGGAAATCGCAGTCGCGCAGTGCCCCGGCGAGCAGTCCGGCGTACTCGGGCAGCCCGTGCCCGTCCGCCTCGGCGATCGCCGTCACCAGGTTGCCACATTCCGCGGTCAGCCACCGCCTGGCCTGCTCCGCCCCGGCCATCGGCGCCGGACCGGTCGCCGGCAGCGGGGCGTGCGGACGGTCCGGGAACAGCAGCCGGGCCGCGGTCCGGGCGCTGTGCAGCAGGCAGTCGAACAGCCGGCGGGCGGCGGCAGTGCGTTGCGCGGCGCTGTCCTCGGCCAGCGCACGCTCGGCGGCGTACTCGCGCAGCAGGTCAGGCAACCCGAACCGGTACCGACCGTTCGGTTGGATCAGGTGCGCGGCGACCAGGGCATCCAGCAACCGCCCGGTCTCCGCGACCGGCAGGCCGGTGATGGCCGCCGCGGTGGGGATGGTCAGGTCGCGCACGGGCGCGATCGCGGTCAGCCGGAACAGGCGGCGCACCGGGTCGGCGAGCCGGGTGTAGGACAGGTCGAAGGCGGCCCGCACCGAGGACCCGTCCAGCGCGAGCCCACCCAGCCGGTCCCCACTCCGCAACGCGGCCACGTGCGCGGCGATCGGCACCCCCGGCCGCCCCGCCAGGTCCACCGCGGTGATCCGCAGGGCCAGCGGCGACTGCCCGCACAGGTCCACCAGATCGGCCACCGCCTGCGGTTCCGCCGCCAGCCGCGCCGCCCCGAGCACCTCACCCAGCAGATCCCGCCCCGCCTCGGCCGCGAGCGGCCCCAGTGACAACGCCACCGGCACCCCACGCAGCCGATCCCGGCTGGTCACCACCACCAGACACCCGTCAGCCGCTCGCAGCAACGGCCGGATCTGCTCGGCGTCACGCGCGTTGTCCAGCACCAGCAACACCCGCCGCCCACCCAACACCGACCGGCACCGCGCGGCCAGCTCCTCGACATCCTCGGCCAACTCCTCGGCCGGAATCCCGAACGCCCGAGACAACCGGGTCAACGCCGCGGCGGCGCTCAACGGCGGGTCCTGGCTGTACCCGTGCAGATCCAGGAACAGGTGCCCGTCCGGGAACCAGTGCGCGACCCGATGCGCCCACCGCACCGCGAGCGCGGTCTTGCCACTGCCCGGCGCCCCGGTGATCGCCACCACCGGCATGTCTACCGACCGTTCGGTAGGCAGCGCCGCGGTCAACTCGGCGAGTTCGGCGCCCCGCCCGAACAGCACGGCATGATCCGGCGGCAACTCCCGCGGCACCGGCACGACCTCCACCGCGGGCCGGGCGAGCAGCGGATCACCGCGCAGGATGGCCTGGTGCAAGGAGATCAGCCCCGCCCCCGGCTCCACCCCGAGTTCGCGGACGAGCAGGGCACGCGCGACCCGGTAGGCGGCCAGCGCCTCGGTCTGCCTGCCCGAGCGGTACAACGCGAGCATCAACTGCCGGTGAAACCCCTCCCGCAACGGCTGATCCCTGGTCAGCCCGAACAACTCCGCCACCAGCTCCCCATGCCGCCCCAACCCCAGATCCGTCTCCACCCGCCTTTCCAAGGCCCGCCACCGCTCCTGTTCCAACCCCACCACCAGCGTCCGCCGCAACACCGCCGAAGGCACCCCGGCCAGCGCGGGCCCCCGCCACAACTCCAGCGCCCGCCGCAACAACGCGTTCTCCCGCCGAACCTCCCCCGCCGCGGCGGCTTGCTCCACCAACCGCCGAAACCGGTACAGGTCAACGATTTCCGGATCGACCACCAGCGAGTACCCATCCGCCCGAGTCCGCAGTACCCCCTGCTCCCCACCACCGAGCACCCGCCGCAACCGTCCGATGTAGACCTGCAGCGTCGCCCGCGCCCCCACCGTCGGCTGCTCCCACAACACCGCGACCAACCGTTCGGTAGGCACAGTGTGGTTGGCGTGCAACAGCAAGGCGGCCAGCAACACCTGGAGCTTCCCGGCGCTGACCTGGACCGGCCCCGCGGTCGAGTGCACCTCCAGCTCGCCGAGCAGTCGTAAGTCCGTGATCGTCCCCATTTGTTGGTTCTTAGCAGGGATTCGCAGGGGTTCGTGACCGGCTAACCGCGCTGGACGGGTTTGCGTTAGCCGGGCAACAGGGCGGCGTTAGTGGCATAGCGGCGTTATCGCCGAGTTGGGCCGATAGAGCATTGCCGGGCCCGCGCCGCTGCGGTAAGGCTGGCGGCATGGCGACCCGCGTGTTCCTGGTAGACGACCACGAGATCGTTCGGCGCGGGGTGATGCACCTGCTGGCGGCACACCCCGACATCGAGGTGGTCGGCGAGGCTTCCTCCTGCGCCGAGGCACTGGCCAGGGTGCCCGCGGTGGGGCCGGCGGTGGCGGTGCTGGACGTGCGGCTGCCGGATGGCAACGGGATCGAGTTGTGCCGGGAGTTGCGGTCGGCCGCGCCGGAGTTGCGGGTGCTGATGCTGACTTCTTTTGGCGACGACGAGGCGTTGATGGACGCGGTACTGGCAGGCGCGGCGGGTTTTGTGCTCAAGCAGGTGCTGGGGCATGACCTGGTGGGGGCCATTCGCACGGTGGGGGCCGGGGGTTCGTTGCTGGACGCGCGGACGACGTCGGCGCTGCTGGCCAGGGTGCGGCGGGAGCGGGAGCAGGACGATCCGCTGAAGGCGTTGACCCATCAGGAACGCACGGTGCTGGAGTTGATCGGCGAGGGGCTGACCAATCGGCAGATCGGGGACCGGATGTTCCTGGCGGAGAAGACGGTGAAGAACTACGTGTCGCATTTGCTGGCGAAGCTGGGGATGGAGCGGCGGACGCAGGTGGCGGTGTACGCGACCAAGCTGCGCCGGACGTAGTGGGACGGCTGGTACCCGTGCATTAGTGCACAATCTGTTTGCGCAGACACGGATCGCTGCCATTGACTGGTCGTGGTGACAGAACACGACGCGGGCAGGACGGTGCGATGGGCGAGGTCGTTCCCCTGGGAGTGGCGGCCGGACTGCTGGCGTGGTGTGTGGTGGCCAATGTGGCTGCGGAGACCGCGCACGGGCCTGGTGGGCAGGAGATTCGCCAGGGGCTCAAGCATTTCGCGCCGGGTGCGAAGGTGTGGGTGTTGCCGCCGCAGTGGGGTGATGGCGGGGACAACGTCATGGTCATCGGGCGGCATCGGGGTCGCGGGCCGGGGCGGCTGACCCGGATGGTGGTGGCGCGGGTGCACCTGACCGACTTCCGGGTCCAGGGTGTCTACCGGGCCGCCGTTCACCGCGAACTCATCCGGCCGTGGCAGACCGATCCGTACTGGAACTGGGCTGAGCCCTTCCGCCAGTGGGAGTCCCGCGAGGAGGCCGAGCAGATCGCCGCGTACTGGAATGCGGTGCGCGCCAATACGGCCGGAGTGAGCCGACCCCGGCGGCGGGGCGATCTCCTCGGGACTATCGAGGTGCTCGGCACTGCGACACCTGAGACCGTGCACCCGTGGCTGGAGCTGTCAAGCCAGGTCAGCTGGCTGGTCGAGAAGTTGTTCGGGAATCCGGCCGATCCCGCGGCCGCGGTCGGTGGGCTGCTGCGGGATCAGGCTGAGGTGGAGGTGATCGTCGGTCTGCTCGGACCGCTACGGACTCTCGCTGACGAACTCGGCTGTGACCGGCCCAACGCCGACTACCTCGGCCACCGCGACTGGCCGGGGATCGCCGCCGCGGCCCGGCGCGCGTACGCGGTGCTGACCAACCGGTCGGTCGACTGACGCAGAATGGTCTGATGAGCGAGGTCGTGGATGCCGGACTGCTGGCGTGGTCCGTGGTGGCCAATGTGGCTGCCGAGACCACGCACGGACCCGGTGGGCAGGAGAATCGCCAGGGGCTCAAGCACTTCTCGCCGGGGACGAAGGTGTGGGTGCTGCCGCCGCAGTGGAGTGATGGCGCGGAGTGCCTCATGGTCGTCGGGCGGCATCGGGGTCGCGGGCCGGGGCGGCTGGCCAGGATGGTGGTGGCCCGGGTGTACCTGGTCAACTTCCGGGTCCAGGGTGTTTACCGCGAGGCCGTGCACCGCGAGCTTGTCCGGCCGTGGCAGCCCACGCCCCACCGGCATTGGGACGGGCCGTTGCGCCAGTGGGGGTCCCGGGAAGAGGCGGAGGCGGCGGCCGCCCGGTGGAACGCGGCGTGTGCCTGGCAGGCCGGGGTGAGCCAGCCTCGACGGCGTGGCGATCTGCTCGCGGTGCTCGATGTGCTCGCCACCGCCTCCGCGACCATGGCGCCGTGGTGGGAGCTGAGGTTCGTGGTCCGGCGGCTGGTGGCGGAGTTGTTCGGGGAGCCGGCCGATGTCCCGGCCTCGGTCGGCGGGTTGCTGCGGGATCAGGGTGAGGTGGCGGCGATCGCCGGGGTGCTCGGACCGGTGCGGGCCATTGCCGACGAACTCGGTACCGACCGGTCTGATGCCGATTACCTCGGGCACCGCGACTGGCCGGGGGTCACCACCGCGGCCCGGCTCGCGTACGCGGTATTGACCAACCGGTCGGTCGGCTGACGCAGAATGGTCGGATGAGCGAGGTCGCCGCCGAGGGCGTGGACGCTGAACTGCTGGCGTGGTGTGTGGTGGCCAATGTGGCTGCCGAGACCGCGCATGGCCCTGGTGGGCAGGAGAGTCGCCAGGGGCTCAAGCATTTCGCGCCGGGTGCGAAGGTGTGGGTGTTGCCGCCGCAGTCGATGCACCGGGTCGATCGGCTGATCAAGGAGTTGCTGGCGACCCCGGACGACCTCGTGCCCGTCGCCGGCGGGCTGTTGCGTGATCAGGTTGAGGCAGCAGCGCTCGCCGATCTCCTCGGCCACCGCCACTGGCCGAGGATCGCCATCGCCGCCCGCGTCGCGCACACCATGCCGACCACCCAGGGCTAGTCCAGCGGGACCGTCCAGTGCAGGCGGGTGCCCGCGGGTTCGGCGGGGGCCAGTTCGACCGCACCGCCCCGGCGTTCGGCTCGCTCCCGCAGGTTCGCCAGCCCGCTGTGTACCGCGTTGGCGGGGATGCCCACGCCGTTGTCGGTGACCTCCACGGCCAGCTCCGCCCCGGCCTCCACCCGCACCACCACCTCGGTCGCGCCCGCGTGCCGGACGGTGTTGCTCAACGCCTCCCGCAGCACCGCGTCCACCTCGGGCGCCAGGTCCGGCGGGACCAGGGTGTCGATGGCGCCGGAGAGGCGGACCGAGGCGGCCAGGTGGGTTTGGCCGGTGACCTCGGAGACGGTGTCGAGCAGGCGGCGGCGCAGGCTGGTGGGGGTGGCGGTGGGTGGGGTGTGCAGGTCGAAGATGGAGGTGCGGATCTCGCGGACGGTCTGGTCGAGTTGTTCGACCGCCTCCTGCAGCCGGGCGCGGGCCAGGTCGTCGCCTGCCAGGTGCATGGTGCCCTGCAGGGTCAGGCCGGTGGAGTAGAGGCGTTGGATCACGTGGTCGTGCAGGTCTCTGGCGATGCGGTCGCGGTCGGCGAAGACGTCCAGCTGGCGTTGGGTGCGGTGTTTCTCGGCCAGCTCCAGGGCCAGGGACGCTTGGTTGGCGAAGGAGGCGAGGACCGGGACCTGGTCGGGTTGGAAGGCGGCGTGGTCGCGGTGGCGGGCGGCCAGCAGCAGGCCGGTGGCCCCGCCCTCGGCGCCAAGGGGGACCGCCAGGGAGGAGGTGAGGTCGTGGGTGCGGGCGATGGCTTCCAGCATGGGATCGGTGGCCGCGGACAGGTCGGGGATCAGCACCGGGGTGGCGGTGTGCTGGGCGATGGGGCTGGAGACCGGGCGGTCCAGGATGTCCTCGGCGCCGGTGCCCATGGCGGCGGCGACCACGTAGCCCTCGGCCGGTTCGTCGGGGGTGAGCAGGATCAGGGCCAGGTCGGCGGCGGAGAGTTCCAGGGTGCGCTGGGCGATCAGGCGCAGGGCGTCCTGGGCCGAGCAGCCGGAGAGCAGCGCGGTGGTGATCTCGCTGGTGGCCTCCAGCCAGCGTTGCCGCCTGCGGGCCTGCTCGAACAGCCGGGCGTTGTCCACCGCCACCCCTGCCGCCGCGGCCAGGGCCTGCAGCACCACCTCGTCCTCGGCGGTGAACTCGGCGCCGTCGCGTTTCTCGGTCAGGTACAGGTTGCCGAAGACCTCGTCGCGGACCCGGATCGGCGCGCCCAGGAATCGGCGCATCGGCGGGTGGTTGGGCGGAAAACCCACGCAGGACGGGTGCGTGGTCAGGTCGGACAGGCGCAGCACGTGCGGGTCCTCGCTGAGTGAACCGAGCAGCCCCTTGCCCTCCGGCAGCTCGCCCATGGCGGCGCGGGTGTCCTCGTCGATGCCGATGTAGATGAACTGGCTGAGTTCGTCGGCGGTGCCGAGCACGCCGAGGGCGCCGTACTGGGCGTCGACCAGCTCGGTGGCGGCCAGCACGATGCGGCGCAGCGTGGAGTCCAGTTCCAGCCCCGAACCCACCGCCATCACGGCGTCTAGGAGGCCCTGTAATCGATCCCGGGTTTTGACGATCTCGGTGAGCCGGTCCTGCACCTCGCTGAGCAGCTCGTCGAGCCGTAGGCCCGCGGTCACCGGCGTGCTGTCGGCGAGTCGTCGGGTGCCGTGCTGCGGACGCATCTTGGGGGCTCCGTGGCGGTATCGCGGTCGGTGTTCAGTTTGACAGAGTGTCACGGCTTGTCACCCGGCGGAATCGGGGAGATCACCCCTAACCGTAATGGCGTTCGGTTGTGACGCGGCGAGCACCAGGGACCTTGGACCGTGTCGGCGGCCCGTCCGGAACGGCACGGTGGGGGCCCGGTGTGCGGCGGGAGGCGGGTGGCGATGGCGGATCCGGCGAGACCGGCCGGGCTCAGTTCGGCCGAGGTGGCGTTGCTGCGGGCCCGGCGCGGGCCGAGGGAACTGTCGCCGGTGGCCCGATTCCTTGGTGTGCTGTGCGGTCCGCCCGCACTGATGCTGGTGCTGTCCGGGCTGTTCGACCTGCTGGGCTGGCGGCAGACCGGCAGCGGCCTGATCACCCTGGCCGCCGCGGTGCTGCTGGCCGGATGGTCGGCCGGGGTTGGCGCGCACGCCCTGACCGCGCCGGTGCGCACGGCGACCGTGCTGCGGGACGGGCGCGCGCAACCGGTTGCGGTGGACGAACTGGTGTGCGGCGACCTGCTGGTGCTGACCCGTGGAGACATCCTGTCAGCCGATCTGTCCATTGTGGACAATCAGGGGCTGGTGCTCGACGGTGGACCGGTGGCCGGGGCGGTGGTGCTGGCCGGATCGGGGCTGGGGCGGGTGCGCTCGCTGCCGGTCGGTTCGACCACGGCGGACCGGTCACCGGCGGCGTTACGGCTGCTGGCGGTGCTCGCCGCGGTGACCGCGGTCCTGCTCGCCGCGGTGCTCGGCCTGCGGGCGCCGGGGGAGTGGCCGCACTGGCTGGTGCTGGGCCTGGTGCTGCTCGCCGCCGTGTGCGCGGTGCGCCCGGCCACGGTGACCGCGCTGGCCCGGACCATGGCGGCGCGGCGGCTGGCGGCGGCCGGTGTGGTGGTGCGGGATCCCCTTGCGGTGGACGCGCTGGCCCGGTTGTCCGTGCTGTGCCTGGACGGCGACGGCCGGAGCGGCTCGCCCAAGTTGTCCGCGGTGATCCCGGCCCCCGGTCACGAGCTGCCGGGGCTGTGGCTGGCGGTGCTGCGGGTGGTCGGTCCGGCGGAAGAGGGTCCGGTTGAGCACGCGGTGCTGCGGACGGCGGCGGGTGCGGTCGAGCAGACGTTGCCGCCGGTGGGCCTGCTGCTGCACCGGCGGCAGGCGGACTACGGCCGGGTCGCCGCGCACCGGCTGGGCCGGGCCACCGTGGTCACCGTGCTCGGCGACCCGGAATCGCTGCTGCCGCACTGCGCCCCGGACGAGCGGTTCGCCCTGGCCGTGGCCGAGCTGACCGGCGGCGCGCACCGGGTGCTGGTGCTCGCCCAGACCATCGCACAGTCCACAATGGACATCGAGGGCGACCGGCCGCCGCCGGGGCTGGAAGTGGTGGGACTGCTGGGCCTGTCCGACGCGACCCGGCCTGCCTGGCCAGTGGCCGAACTGCGCCGCGCCGGCGTGCGGGTGGCGCCGGTCGGTGACCCGGCCGCGGCCCTGGAAATCGTCGCGGCGCACCGGTCGGCGGGTGAGGTGGTCGCCGTGGCCAGTGACCGGCTCACCTTCGCCCGCGCCCTGCTGGCCGCCGACCTGGGCATCGCCACCGACAGTCCGGCGGCGAACCTGCGCGTGCCGGGGCCGTCCGCGCTGCTCGCCGCGATCCGGCACAGCCGCCGGGCCGCCCGCAACCGGCACGCCGCCCTGACCTACCTGGCCGCCGCCGGACTCGCCCTGCTGCTCACCGTGCTCGGCGCGACCCTGCTGCTCCCGGTCCCGCCGCTGTACCCGGCACAGTTGGCCTGGCTGGCGCTGGTAGCCGGGGTGCTGCCCGCGACCACGCTGGCCGTGGACCACGCACCCGGCGACCCGCTATATCAACTACCGCAACGGTTCCGGCTACTGGCCGCGCTACCCGACGCCGTCCTGCTCGCCGCGTTGTCCTTGCTGTGCGCGACTTCCGGCGACCCGGCGGAGGCCAGGACCCGGCTGCTGCTGTCCCTGCTCGCCGGTCAACTCGCCCTCGCCCTGGTCCGCCGCGGCGAGCGCTGGCCACTGGAATCCGGCTGGGCCAGCACCCGCCGCACCCCGCTGCTGCTGGCCGGGACGCTGGCGTTTTCCGTTGCCCTGACGGCGGTCCCGGTACTGCGGACCGCCGTCGGACTCACCTGGATCGGCCTGGACGGCCTGGCCCTGGTACTGCTCGCGGGCCTGCTCGCGCTTATCCTCAGACGTCCACGTGCCAGTGCATGGACAGGGTCCCCCGCTTGGCCTCCCGGTTGGACGCTTCCACGCCGACCCAGCCGTGCAGCACGCCGTCGTCGTCGATGACCTGCAACTGCGGCTTGACGTGCGAACCGCCCGCGTAGCAGTCGCTGCCGCCCTGACGCAGGCAGGTGCAGTGGTGCTCGTAGTAGTTCTTCCGCCCGCCCTCCGACGCCAGGTAGTACCGGATCGCCCTGGTCTCACCGGGTTTGCAGGCGGTGCAGGCGTCCGGGGAGCCGACGGGCAGGCCCGCGCTGAGGCAGTCGCCGTTGCACTGCTTCCAGGCCGTCGAGGTGAGGTCCATGATCGAGGCTTTGGTGCCGGTCTCGATCTTGCCGGTCTTCACCACATAAGTGATGGAGTTCTGCCGGCCCAGGTACTTGTGCCGCGGGACCTTGTTCAGCGGCACAAAGGTGTCGTGCGGGGCGTTGCTGCCGTAGCCCTGGCCGATGTTGGCCCCGTAGCTGGAGCTGGCCAGGCCGATCGAGCTGAGCTTCGCGGTCGGCTTGCCCACATTCCAGGTCTCGGTCTGCCCGCCGTCCCAGGTGATCACCACCTCGGTGCCGTTGTTGGTGTAGGTGCCGTTGAGCGACTTGGTCGGCGCGCCCGCCTGGAACCCGCCGGAGGTGTGGATCTCGCAGGCCTTGCCCACGCAGCCGGCCGAGGTCGGCTTGATGTTGGCGTGCGGGTAGCCGGTGCCCCAGTCCCAGAACCAGAACGACTCGGTCACCGTGCCGTTGCCGTTGAAGTAGTACATGGCCAGCCGGGCGAAGGACTGCTTCCCGGTGCTGTCCGGGTGGAAACCGCCGATGCTGACCGCGTAGATCCGCTTGCCGCCGGGGTAGTCCACCGCCTGCGCCATCCCGGGCGCGGTCGCCGCGGTCGCGGTGAACACCAGCGTGAGCGCCAGCAGCAGTCGCCAGCAGGCCCCGAACATCCGCTTCATCGCCTGATCCCCTCATCCCACCGGTGAAAGTCCGGGGAACCTACCACTCGGTCGGGGTCAGAACAGGCGGGCGAACCGGGCCACCGCCGGGGGTTCCACCGGACGGGCTATCCCGCCCACCGTCCACGCGGTCACCTGACCCGCGGGCCCTGGGGTGACCTCGCCGATCACGGTGGCCTGGGCGCCGCCGGGTTCGGCGCGCATGGCCGCGAGCACCCCCTCGGCCGCGGCCGGGCGCAGCAGCGCGACCAGGCAGCCCGCCGAGGGCAGTTCCCACGGGTCGGCGTCGAAGACCTTGCCCGCCGCGGCGACCTCCACCGGCACCGGCACCGCCGCCTCGAACAGCTCGATCCCCACCCCCGCCGCGCCGGCCAGCCCGGTGAGCGCCCCGGCCAGTCCACCGCGGCCGGGATCGCGCAACGCGTGCACCCCGCCGCCACCGGCCGCGGTCATCGCGGCCACCAGGCGATGCAGCGGCCGGGTGTCGGAGCGGATGGACACGGCCAGGCCCAGTTCGTCCCGCGCGTCCAGCATGGCCGCCCCGTGCAGGCCGATCGGGCCGGACAGCACCACGACATCCCCCGGCAGACCCCGGCCCGCGGTGGGTGGCGCGTTGGTCAGCGTCACGCCAAGGCCGGTCGCGGTCAGCTGCAACCCGTCCACCGCGCCCCTTGGCACGATCTTGGTGTCGCCGGTGACCACCGGCACCCCGGCGGCCTGCGCGGCCTTGGCCACCGAGACGGTCACCCGGTGCAGCTCGGCGACCGGCAGGCCCTCCTCGACCACGTAGGCCAGGCCAAGCGCCACCGGTTCGGCGCCGCGCATGGCCAGGTTGTTGATCGTGCCGTGCACCGCGAGCGAACCCAGGTCGCCGCCGGGGAAGAACCGGGGCGCGGCCACGTAGGCGTCCACGGTCAGCGCCACCGGCCCGGCGGACACCGGGAACACCGCGGCGTCCTGCGGTGGCCTCGGCAGGTTCAGCTCGGCGCGCACCGTCTCATCCAGCAGCCGGGCCAGCGCGAGCCCGCCGTCCTGGTCGAGCACGATCCGGGGTGTGTCCGGCTCGATCACGGGTCCTCCACTCGTCGGCAGGCGTACAGCGTGGCCACCGCGATCCGGCCGGATCAGTGCCGAAAGACCCTGGCCGCCAGGGACTCAGGCGTCCCGGCGGTGGCCGGAGAGCAGTTCGATGCCGATCCGCAGGTAGTGCGGGCGTGCCGCGGCCGGTCCCGCACACCGCTCCAGCACGGCCAACACGTTGGCGGGCAACGGATCCCGCAGCGCACGCACCCGGCCCAGCGCCACCACGCTCCAGCCCGCGCAGTGCGCATCGGTGAAGTGGTCGACCTCGAAGGCCACCACCGCGTCCCGCACCGCCCTGGCCAGTCTGCTGTCCGCGGTGGTGCGCAGGATGATCCCGCCCTCACGCAGCACGAACCGCACCGGCAGGATCGCGGGCAGCGCCTGCTCGGTGAACACGATCCGGCCGATCGGCGCGATGCCCAGCAGGTGCAGGCATTCCCGCTCGGTCAGCTCCCACCGGCTGGTGGTCTCGAACATGACACCCCGTCTCGCCGCGTGGCCCCGGCAGCCAGCCTGCGACCTGCCCCGGCCCGCCCAGCAGGGCCGAAGGTCCCGGCCGGACCGCCGAAAGACCCGCGGCCTCACTCCGCGGCCAGCCGGGCCGAGGCGACCACCGCCTGCCCGTAGCTGAGCCCGCCGTCGTTCACCGGCGCCAGCGATCCGACGCACGCCTGGTAGCCGCCCTCGGCGAGCAGGTCCAGCAGGGTCTCGGTGAGCAGCCGGTTCTGGAACACCGAGCCGCCAAGGCAGATCCGCCACACCCCGGTGCGCCGGGCGGCCTTGGCCAGCATGGCCGCGCTGACCTCGGCCACCGTGCTGTGGAAGCGGGCGGCGACCTCGCCGACCGGGCGGTGCTGGGCCTGGGCGAGCACCGCGCGCAGCGTCGGCACCGGATCGACCACGTGCAGGTCGTCCCGGCGGACCAGCCGCCAGGGCAGGGCTGGGGCCCGGCCGTAGCGGGCGGCGGCGTGTTCCAGGTGCAGCAACGCCTCGCCGGGATAGCCGTTCTCGTCCCGGATGCCGAGCAGGCTGGCCACCGCGTCGAAGAGCCTGGCCACGCTGGAGGTCACCGGACCCGGCCGTTCCCGCACCATCCGGCGCACCGCGGCCAGCCGCCCCGGCGGGAACCGGGACAGGAACGCCTTGGTCAGCGGCAGGGTCGGCCGGGCGGAGCCGAGCATCTCGCTGCCGGCGAGGTAGCCAAGGGCCATCTGCGCGGGGTGGCGCACCGCGCTCGGCCCGCCGGGTAGTGGCGCGTGGCCGAAGCGGCCCAGCCGCCGGTAGCCGGTGTAGTCGCACAGCAGCAGTTCGCCGCCCCACAGCGTGCCGTCGTCGCCCAGCGCGATCTCGTCGTAGGCCAGCCCGAGGAACGGCGCGCGCACCCGGTGCTCGGCGGCGGTGGCGGCCAGGTGCGCGTGGTGGTGCTGCACCGCGATCCGGCGGGCCGAGGGGCGGCGCAGCGCGTGCAGGGTGGAGGGGTGCCGGGGGTGCAGGTCGTGCGCGAACACCTTGGGCGCCACCCCGAACTGGTGACAGAGCAGCTCGGCCGAGCGGTGCAGCGCGGTGAACGGCGGCATGGCCTCCAGTGCGCCGTGGTGCGGCCCGAGCACCGCCGACTCACCCAGGGCGAGGCAGACGGTGTGGTCGGAGCGGGAGCCGAGCGCGAGCACCGGTTCCGGCGCGAGATAGGGCAGTGGCAACGGTTCCGGGGTGTGCCCACGCCCGCGCCGCAACAACATCGGCCGCCGCCGCACCAGCCGCGCCACCGAATCGTCCTGTCCCAGCGCGATCGGCAGGTCGTGACTGAGCACCCCGGCACATCGCGGCCCCAGCTCCCGCACCGCGACCTCCTCCTCGGTGATCGCACCCTGCCCCTCCCGGCGGCCGGCGGTGAGCACCAGCGGCCGCCCCAGCTCGGCCAGCAACAGATGCTGCAACGGACTTTGCGGCAGGGCCAGCCCGATCTCCGGCAGATCCGGCGCCACCGCCATGGCGAACCCGTCCTCCGCACCCCGCCGCAGCAACACCGTCGGCCGCCGCGGCGAGTACAGCAGCAACGCGGCCTCCGGCGGCACCACCGCACTCCGCCGCGCCGCCGCCAGATCGGCCACCAGCACCGCGAACGGCTTGGCAGGCCGCCCCTTCGCCACCCGCAACGCCCGCACCGGCTCCTCCCGGTCGGCCACACACAGCAGCTGATACCCGGCCACACCCTTGACCGCCACGATCCCACCGCGTCGCAACGCCCGCACCGCGGTGTCCAGCGGATCCCCGGTCTCGGTGCCGTACCAGGACAATCGCGGCCCGCAGTCCGGGCAGGCGAGCGAGGCGCAGCGGTGCCTGCGGCTGTCCGGATCGGTGTACTCCCCGGCACAGGCCGGGCACATCAGGAACCGCGCGGTGGTGGCGTGCGCCCGGTCGCCGGGCACCTGTTCGGCGATGGCGGCCCGTGGACCGCAGTCGGCGCAGCTGATGAACGGGTAGCGGTGGCGCCGGTCGGCCGGGTCGAACAGTTCGCGCAGGCAGTCCCGGCAGGGCGCCAGGTCGGCCGGGATCGAGTGCCGGGGGTCGTTGTCGTCTAGGTGAAAGGCCGCGGCGGTCATGGGCGGACAGGCTGACAGGAACGCGGGGCGGGCAGCAGGGTCGAAGGTCCCGGACCGGTCAGTCCCGCTGCCAGGTCAGTCCGGCGAAGACGAAGGCGCCTGCTGATTTCGGCGATGACGGCAGGTCGATCACCCGTATCTGCGCGAGCCTGCCCTCGCGGGTCCTGGCACACAGGTGGCTGCCCGGCCGCAGCTCGGCGAACTCGACCCGGATGCCCCAGTTCTGGGCGAGCCGGCAGCGTTCCCAGTCCGGTGCGACGGTGCCCGGCATGACCGCGAACTGGGCCTGCTGCCCGGCGGAGATCCCGGTCTGGTCCATGTTCAGATCGCCGGAGCGCGGGAGTTCCTGCCGCCAGTAGTCCATCCACACCGAGTCGTCCCCTGGACGCGCCTTGAGTATGACCATGCGGGTCTCCACGACCGGCGGACTCTGGGTGCGGACCTGGAGCTGTGCCGCCGGATTGATCACGAGTCCGGTCGGGCTCCGGCCGCCGACGAAGGCCCCGGCCATCCTGGTCTGGTGCAGGTCCGCGCCGCGGAGGTCCGTGTCCACCAGGTAGGCGTTGGTGAGATCGGCGTCCCGCAGCTGGGCCCCGGTGAGATTCGCGCCGCGCAGCACGGCATCGCGCAGGTTGACCCCGTCCAGCCGGGCCTGCCCGAGGTGGGCCTCGGACAGTTCCGCCCCGGCCAGGCAGGCCCCGCGCCAGTCGACCCGGGCATGCTGGTCGCGACCGGCGTCCCGGCGGCCGAGCACGGTGAGCGCGGTCTGCACATCGGCGGCGGGGCGTGGGTCACGGCAGTTGTCGCGCGGGGCGCGTTCGCGGACGTAGGCCGACAGCACCTCCACGATGGTGGCGTGATCCCGCGCCGAATCCCTGGCCAGCCGTTCCAGCGCGTACAGGCCGCCCATCCGGATCGCGGGCTTGTCCGAGCCGAGTTGCTCGACCGCCTTGCCGAAGCGATCGGTGTACTGGCCCTGCTCGGTCAGTCCGACCTGCCCCCTGGTCGTGTGCAGCGCCTCGGCGGTGAACCACAGCGCCGCCACCGTGGCCAGCGAGGTGAGTAACGCGGTCACCTTCAGCCAGCCGTCCCAGCTGAACATCGCGACCGCCCGGCGCCACCCGCGCGGCGCGGGCCGACGCAGCCCGGCGACCCGGCGGCGCTTACCTGAATTGCCCACGCCCACTCGTCGCCTGCCGCTCGGCCGCAGTTAGCCCCCGCCCCGAACCGAGACCGAACAGAGAGGGCCCTTCGACCCTGCCCACCACTTCCCACCGACCCTGCCCACCCGCCCCCACTCCCGGCAGGCTGGGCCGTCCCGCTGGAAGGAGATCCGATGTCCGGACCTGCCGCACGGGTTGTCGTCGGGGTCGACGGCTCCGAGTCCGCACTCAACGCGGTGCTGTGGGCGGCCAGGGAATGCCTGCGGCAGCACGGGGTGCTGCGACTGGTCTTCGCCTTCCACCTGCCCGACTGGGGTTTGCCGGAACTCGACGGCACGGTCGCCGAGGTGCGGGCCAGCCTGCGCAGGCACGCCGCCGACTGCCTGGCCGAGGCGGCCGAGGTGGCGCGCACGGTGTCGGTCGAGCTGCCGGTGGAGCAGCGGGTGTGCGAGGAGGGCGCGGCGGCGGCGCTGATCGAGGAGTCCGGGCGGGCGCGGTTGCTGGTGGTGGGCTCGCGTGGGCTTGGCGGGTTCGCCGGGTTGCTGCTGGGGTCGACGGCACTGGCGTTGAGCACGCACGCGCGGTCGCCGGTGGTGGTGGTCCGGGGCTGCGTGCCGGAGCACGGGCGGGTGGTGGTCGGCGCGGACGGCTCGCCGCCCGGCGAACAGGCCATCGGCTTCGCCTTCGCCGCGGCCGCCGGCCGGTCCGCCCCGGTGGTGGCGGTGCTGGCCTGGGCGGACGCGGTGCTGGACCGGGACCCGGTGCCCGCCGACTGGACCGGCCTGGCCGAGGAACACCACGCACTACTGGGCCAGCGGCTGGCGGGCTGGGCGGAGCGTTACCCGGAGGTGCGGGTGCAGCGCCTGGTCGTACGCGACCGCCCGGTGCGGGCACTGCTGCGTGCGGCCGAGGACGCGCAACTCCTGGTGGTCGGCGCCCGCGGCCTCGGCGGGTTCGCCGGACTTCTGCTCGGCTCCACCAGCCGATCACTGCTGCTGCACGCCCCCTGCCCGACGGTGGTCATCCGCCCGCCCGAACCCGCCTGACCAATTCAGGGCGCGGCCCGCAACACCGCCTGCGGAGTGCCCGCCCCCAACGCCATCGCCCGCGCCAGCAGTTCCCTGGCCCGCCACATCACCCGCCCGGACCCGAGCAACTCGGCCCGCACCCCACTGGTCTCCGCCGCCAGCAACACCGCAGCCACCGCCTCACCGGTGGCCAGCCGCGCCGCCCGCCGATCCGGGTTCACCGTGGTCAGCGCCAGCAGCGTGTCCGGCCCGGCGCCGGGTTCGGTCAACGCGTGCAACGCCACCCCGAACCCACCCGCGACCGCGACCAACCCGTGCAGCAACGCGGGCGACATCGCCCGGGTGTCCCCGTCCCTGGCGGTCAACCGGGTCAACGCGGCCGTGGCCAGCACCACCGCGTCCGTGGTCGGCTCCCGCTGGTCCAGCGCCTCGACGGTGGCCAACCGGTTGGGCGCCAACGGATCCGGGAACCGGGTGACCAGGGTGGACCAGCCCTGGGCGGCCAGGGAGATCTGCGCGTAGTGCAGGCCCGCGCCGCAGCCGATCAGGTTGGTCTCGGCGTGCAGGTGCAGCGCGGACTCGCCAACTCGCCACTGCCAGCGCCGCCGTCCTGGCGAGGGCGCGCTGTTGGCCAGTTCGACCGCGTTGAGCAGGGCGGAGGTACGCGGGAACTCGGTGCTCATCAAGCGCTCCGTGGCGGCCGGGAACGGGGCATCCCCTCCACGCTGCCAGGGGCGCGGGTGTTCGGACAGGGACGAAAGTCCTTGGTCTAGACCAGGCGGGTCTGTTGTGGACGGTTCAGGGGGTGGGGCAGGGGCGTTCGGTGGGGGCGTTGAGTTGGGTCAGCACGGTGTGTTCGGCTTCGGTGAAGTCGCGGTTGTTGTGTGCGCACAACGCTTTGCGCCACAGTTCCGGATCCATTCGCACCGACCGTGGCACTCTCGGGCCGAGATTAGTCAGCTCGACGCCGTCCAGCTTCCACTCGTTGAGATCGCTGGTACCGGTGAACGTGCCGAGGAGCTTGGCTGTGGCCACATCCCAGACCTGGGCGGACTGGGTGTTGAGCCCGCTCATGACAGTGATCACCTTGCCGCCGGGGATCGCCCCGACCAGGCTGCGGGTGAGGCCGACCGGGATCGGCCTGCCTCGCGGGCGAGGCGGGGCCAGGTCCCAGAACTGGATCGTGTTGTCCGCGGTGAGAACCAGTGCCGTGGGCTGATCGGCCGTGAACCGCACGGTGTCGCCGCCATTTCCGGCCCGGCCGAGCACCCCGATCCTGGTGCGCTGATCGAGGTGCCACAACTCGACGTCACTGTTGGACTGGATGACCGCCACCTCTGCCGGATGCCCCGGCCGGACCTCCAGTTCCGGGTCCCTGGAGTTCGTCGGCGGGCCATGCTCGGGCCAGGTCGGGGTGGTCTCGCCGACCTGCCTGCCGTCAGCGAGGTTCCACCGACTGAGACTGCCGCCGCGCAAGAGGACGAACTGCCCGTTTCCCAGGTCGCGCATGCTGTTCGACACCAGCTGGGCCCCGGCCAGGTCTCTGCCGGTCCGCGGTGGCAGGTCGATCCGGCGTTCCAGCGTGAGCGCGGGCACCGAGTAGACCACTACCGCGTTGTCCTGCATGGTCAGCAGTCGCCTGCTGTCGGTGGTGAACTCGATCGAACTGTGCTGTCTGGCCAAGGTTTTGAGCGGTGCGCCGTCGGCCGTGCCGAGGACGATCCCGGTCCTGCTCTCGCGCAGGGTGATCCGGCCGGTGTGGTCGTATGTGGCGATGAGTCGCCCGTCCGGACTGCGGAAGGGGTTCACGATGGACATGGCAGGCGCCGGAGCTGGGCCGTCCTGCCGGTACAGCAGGTTCTTGTCGCCGAACAGCACCCTGGGCCGTCCATCCGCACCGGGGAACACCGATGCCTTGCTGGTGATCCTGGTCAGGATGGCGGTCTCGGTGAGCAGGTTGAGCGCCGGGACGATGAGCTGGTGGGAGGCGCCGGTGCGCAGGTCGACCACCTCGACCCGCTGATGCGACTCGTCTGTGCGGAGCGATGACGGGAAAATCGCGTAGTTCGTGCTGCCGTCCAGCTTGAGATAACCGCAGCGCATGGGGAACTCGCCACGCAGGGCGCCGGTGGCGATCTCCAGGACCCGCAGCTTCGTGTCCTCGCATTCGACCACTACCGCGCCGTTCTCCGCCACCAGGCGCTGCGTCTGCCCAGCGGTGGACCACGACCGGATCTCCTTGCCAGTGCCCAGGTCATAGCTGGTCGTGCCGCCGACTCCGTCCACCACCACGGTGTTCGGCACGGTCCCCAGGTAGGTCGCGCCGCCTGCCAGTTCGAGTCGATCGGTGATCGGCAGTTGCCTGCGCTGGGTCAGGTCCCAGCGCTCCAATGCGGTCTTCGCCGCCGCGCGCCGGATCAGCAGCTGGTTGTCGTCGGCGGAAATGGTCAGGGACAGCACGTCCGCGCGGCGCGAACCGGGCTCGCCCTCGCGCAGGACTGTCACTTCCTGACTGTCCCGCCGCCACACGCCGACCTCGCCGTTCGCGCTGGTGTAGGCGAAGACCCTGCCGGACTGACTGAGCTGAAAGGTCCCGCCGGTCACCGGCCGATCCAGTGACCGGAGCCGGACCGGGCGGTCGCCGTTGAGCCCCGCCCACACCGAGGACAGGCCGTCCTCGTTGACCAGCAACGTGGTGCCACCGTCCGCGCTGCTCATGACCTGCCGCAGCTTGCCCGGCAACAGCCCCTGGAACAGCCTGTCCACCTGCTGGTACCGCACGTACTGGGTGAACAGCGCGCCCCATGCCTCGGTGGTCTGGGCGGTCTGCCAAGCCGCCTGGGCCAGTTGCAAGGCCGAGCGTGGGTCGCTCTGCTGCAACCCAGTCGATTCGGCAGCCAGTGCCCGGGACAGCGCCGCCCGCAACTGCTCCTGGCTTTCCCGGTTCGCCCGATCAGCCAGCACCGCCAGCCCACTCGCCACCAGCGCCAGCGCCGCGATCACCCCGACCACCGCCCGCCGGATCCGCCGCCCCCGCTGCGCCCGGATCCGGCTCGCCCCAACGTACTCACGTTCCTCCGCGGTCAGTTTAGGTTGCCACTGCTCGGCTCTGGCCAACGCCAGCCCGCGCAGCAACCCGTCCTCCTCCCGCCCGTCCAGCTGCCACCGCCGCAGGCTGTCCCGCAGCTGTTGCCGCCACGCCAGGAACTCCCGCTCCTCCGCCAACCACCCCTTCAGCCGCGGCCACCGGTGCAACAGCGCCTGATGAGCCAGTTCGACGATCTTGGCCTGACCGTCCACCACAACGAGCCTGCCGGTGGAGAGCTTGCCCAGCAACGGAAGCAGGTCATCGTCCACATCGGACAGTAGCATCTGGCGGCGCTGGAAACCGCTGTCGTCGGCGCGGGCCAATCCGGTCAGCAACCGCCGGGCCGCCAGCTGCTCCGCCGGACCCAACCGCCCGTACAACCCCTCGGCGTACCCGGCCAGCGCACCCGCCACCCCGTCCAACTCGTCGTAGGCCCGGTTGGTGAGCTGACCGGCCTCGCGCTGCTCCCACAACCGCGCCAGCGTGAACTCCACCAGTGGCAACGTGCCGGGTTCGGTGCCCGCGTGGTCCAGGATCCGGTCCACCAGGCCGGGTTCGAAGCTCACGCCGTCGGCGCGGACCGCTTCGGCGAGCTGGACGCGGGTCATCGGCGGTACGAACACCACGCCGTTGGCCATCGCGGTCGCGCTCTGGCTGGTGACCAGTTCGTCCAAGGTGCCCGAGCGCAGGGTCAGCAGCAGGACCAGGGCCGGGGAGCCGTTTCGCAGCGGGGGTGCGGCGCTGACCAGGTCGAACAGCACGGCGAACAGTGTGCGTGCGGACTCGGGCGGGATCTCCTCGAACTGGTCGATGCCGATCAGCAGTCCGCCCGGCCCAACCCGTTCCAGTAGCCAGGGCAAGGCTTTCTCCGCTGAGTCGAGGCGTTTTGCCAGTTCCTCGGCCTCCGGCAGCCGGGCGTCCGGACCCAGCAACGCCAGCGCCAACGCGGTCAGCGGATCCCCGGCCAGCACCCGGAACAGCACCACGTCCATCCCGCGCCGTCGTACCCCGGGCACCACCCCGGCCCGCACCAGCGAGGACTTGCCGCTGCCCGAGGGCCCGGCCACCACCACAACCGGTTGCGCCGCAACAACATCCAGCGCCTTCCCGGTCAGCTCCGAGCGCCCGCGGAACCCGTCGGCGTGCTCCTCGGCGAAGGGCTCCAGCCCCCGGTACGGGCACACCTCCGCGGGATCCGGCGCGGCGATGCCGGGATCCGCGGTCAGCAAGGTCGGCACCGGCAGCACGTACGCGGTGGTGGTCCCGGCGCCGCGTTCGGCCGCCACCACCATGCCGACCACGCCGCCGGCCGCGGGGGAGTACACCGGCGAGCCGCTGAAACCCGGCCCGACCCGCCGCCGTCCCGGCGCGGACTCGATCTGCACCCAGCCCGCCGCGGTGGCCGCCCGCAGTTCCGCCGCCACCCACACCCCGTGTTCCAGCTCCGGAGGGAACCCGAACACCCGGACCTGCTCACCCCAGCGCACCGGTTCGCGGGACAACCTGGACGGCACCGCACCTGGTGGCGTGGCGGCCAGTCGCAGCACCGCGATATCGGTCTCGGCCACGGCGGCGACCACCTGCGCGGGCCAGGTGGAATCCTCGTCCAGCAGGGGGAAGTCGAGGGTGGTCGAGTCCTGGTCGCCAAGGACGTGTGCGCAGGTCAGCACCAGGTCACTGGTCACGAGGAACCCGGTCCCGGCCGCCGCCCCGGTGGCGTCCAGGATCCGCACGATCGACGGCGCGTTGGCCACCCTGCCCCCTCCCCGTGTTGCCATGCTAACGCTGCGTGACAACTCGAGGTGGGTCAGGTCTGTCGGCGATCTTCCGGTCGCAGCACCGCGGTGCCCCGGTCCAGGTCGATGCCCAGGGGTGGCGGCGCGCCCTGGACCTGGTCCTCGCGCATCATCGACATGGACTGCCGGTGGTCCAGCTCATCGCGTTTGGTGCCGTAGAACATCGCGGTCAGCTCGTTGACATAGGTCGCGGTCAGCGGCGTGCCACCGCGCCTGCGCCGCCGGTGCCGGATCAGCTCGTACACCCCCACCGCGACCATCAGCAGCACCCCGCCCGGGATGGTCCACAGCATCGCGTTCTCCACACCGGACCCAACGCCGTGTCACCCGGTCGGGTTCCCATTAGTGATCCGGGTCGGTCAGGTCCAGGCACTGGCTCAGCCGGGTGGCCGAGTGCAGCATGGCCAGGCCGCGCTCGGTGAGCTTGCGCTGCCAGTCCGCCAGCGCGCGGGCCAGGGTGTCGGTGCCGCCCGCGGTCCGGATCTGGTGCACCACGGTGGAAATCCGGTCCAGCGGGTAGCCGCCGCGACGCAGCAGGTGGGCCAGTTCGGCATCGCGGACGTCACCGGCGTGGAAGATCCGGTACCCGGTCACCGGATCGCGCGCGGGGGTCAGGATGCCCGCGTCCTCCCAGTTGCGCAGGGTCGCCGGGGTGACCTGGAGCTGGTGCGCGAGTTCGCCGACGGTCCGCGGCTCGGCGTCGGTCGAGGTCGCGGGAGCGGGCTCCGCGGTCAGGTGATCCACCGCGGTCCGCACCGCGGCCAGGGTCTCCCGGTCGCGCAGCAGCTGGGCGTGCCCGCGGTCGATGATCTTGAGGACCTGCTCGACCTCGCCGCGGTGCACCGCGTTCATCAGCCGGCCCGCGGTCGCGTGCCCGTAGGCCGGGATGAGGGCGAGGAAGGCACGCAGCGCGGCCGCGTGCGCCTCGGTGTAGACCCGGTAGCCGCTGGCGGTGCGTTCGGCGGGCGGCAGGAAGCCGTCCCGCTCGTAGTTGCGGATCGCCTGGGTCGACAGGCCGTGCTCTCGCGCGAGGTCATGTGGTCGCAAGGGTTACCGCCGTTTGGAGACTTTCAGGCAGCATACAACGGTCAGCGCGGCACAAGTCTCAACGGGTCTTTCAACGATACGCTTGAACCTCATGAGTCAGGACATTCGCGACTTCGGCACCGCCACCGGCGAGCTGCTGGCCTTCGGTGAGCCCACCCACCAGGAACCGGCCTTCGGGCAGATCCGCAACGAACTGCTCGTCCAGCTGGCCGACCTCGGCTTCCGCTCCATCGTCCTGGAGACCGACCGGGTGGCCGCGCTGCTCGTCGACGACTACGTCCAGGACGGCACCGGCACCCTGGACGCGGCGCTGTCCGAGGGCTTCTCGCACGGCTTCGGCGAGCTGGCCGCCAACCGGGACCTGCTCGCCTGGCTGCGCGAGTACAACCAGGACCGCGCGCCGGCCGACCGGATCGCCTTCCACGGCTTCGACCTGCCGACCGAGACGATGAACGCGCCCAGCCCGCTGAGCTACCTCGAAGCGGCCCGCGACTACCTGGGATTCGGCCTCGACCTGGCGAGCCTGGCCGGTCCGGACGAGCGGTGGAGCCGGACCGAGGCGGTCATGGACCCGGCCAGCTCGCCCGGCGCCACCCCCGAGGCCGACCGGCTGCACGCGCTCGCCGACGACCTGTACACCTCGCTGCACGTCTACGCCCCGGAACTCATCGCAGGCACCTCCCGCGCCCGCTGGCACCGGGCGAAGATCCAGCTCACCGCCGGACTCGCCCTGCTCAGCTACCACCGGCAGTGCGCGAAGCCGATGGAACAGAACGCCAGGGTCTCCGCCCTGCTGGAGAACCGGGACGCGCACATGGCCAGGAACCTGCTGCACATCCGGGAGATCGAGGCGGACCGCGGCCCCACCCTGGTCTTCTCCTCCAACGCGCACCTGCAACGCAACCGGGCACACTGGCGGCTGGGCGAGATGGACCTCAGCTGGGTGACCGCGGGGTCCATCGTCAGCTCCCTGCTGGGCGATCGGTACGCCTTCATCGCGGGCAGCCTCGGCCGCAGCGCCGCGCTCGGGCTGGACGAGCCCGAACCGGAGAGCTACGAGGGTCAGCTGCAAAGCCAGTTCGCCGACTGGGGCCTGACCAGGGCCGCCTCGGTCGACCCGGCCCGCAGCCGGGCCGAGACCAACCCCCGCCAGGGCTACTTCCCACTCGACCAGCCCACCCTGGACGGAGCCGACCTGGTCCTGCACATCAGCGCTGGCGACCCGACCGCCCCGCGCGCCACCCGCAGCTAGCCAGGGCGGCGGGCATACTCGTCCGCGATGAAGCGGGTGACGATTCACGACGTGGCGCGGTCGGCCGGGGTGTCCCGGCAGACCGTGTCCCGCGCGCTCAACGACAAGGCCGAGATCGACGGCGGCACCAAACAACGCGTCCTGGACGCCGCCCGCACCCTCGGGTACCGGCCCAGCCGGTTCGCCAGGGGACTGGTGCGGCAGGACACCGTCACCATCGGCCTGGTCATCCCCGACCTGCGCAACCCGTTCTTCACCGAGATCGCCGCCAGCGCCCTGGAAGCGGCCAGGGCCAGGGACTGGCACGTGGTCGTGCACGACACCGCGGACAGTCCGGAGCGGGAGATCGGCACGCTGCGGGTGATCGGCTCGCAGGTGGACGCCGTGGTCGGCTACTTCAGCCAGTCCGAGGAGGAGATCGAGCGGCACGTGGCCGGCCTGCCGGTGGTCTTCCTCGGCCGCGAGCACCGCAACCCCCGGTTCAGCTCGATCCGCATCGACGGCGAGGCGGGCATCGCCGCCGCGGTGGACCACCTGGTCGCGGCCGGGCACACCCGGATCGGCATGCTCGACCACAACCGCCGTAACGAGCCCAGCATCCGGCAACGCTGGTTTCGCACCGCCGCCGCCAGTGCGGGCCTGGTCCTGGACCCGGGCTGGATCCTCGGCGCCAACCAGTCGGTCGACGGCGGCGCACTGGCCTTCGAGGCCCTGCACGCGGCCCACCCGGAGATCACCGCGCTGCTCACCTTCAACGACATCATCGCCATCGGCGCCCTGCGCCGGGCCCGCCAGCTCGGCCTGCGCGTCCCGGCCGACCTGGCCCTGATCGGCTTCGACGGCCTGGAACTCGGCGCCCTGATCGACCCCCCGCTGACCAGCGTGGCCATCGACACCAACCGCCTGGGCACCCTCGCCATCGAGGACGTGGCCCGGCTGCTCGCCGGTGATCGCGCCGCCGCCCCCGAAGACCTGGTCGTGCGGGGTGCGCTGCGGCTGCGCGGCTCGGCCTGACCTGCGACGCTGCTTGACAGCCCGGAGTGGCCGAGCCACACTTCCGCGCAGCCCGTGAACGTTCACGTGAACGTTCACGGCTCGGCTCGAAGGGTCCTCGATGACGCTGACTCGGAGAAGTTTTCTGGCCGCCGCACTCGCCTTGGGTGCCACGGCCTGTGCCAGTCCGACCACGGCCAGCCCCGGCAGGCTGACCCTGCTCTACACCAAGAACGGCCTGGCCGACGGGGTGCTCGCGGACGCCGTGCGCCACTTCGGTCCGGCCGCGCTCAACCTCTCGCCAACCACCGACCTGCGGCAACGCCTGTTCGCCACGCTGTCCGGCCAGGCGTACCTGCCCGATATCACCATGGTCGGCGACGACATCGCGCTCTACTTCCAGGACGCCGACCAGTTCGCTGATCTGCGGAGCGTGGGCGCGCAGGCGGTGGAGTCGGAGTACCTGGGCTGGAAGTGGCAGTCCGGGGCGACCGCGAGTGGGCAGCAGATCGGCTTCCCGATCGACATCGGGCCGGCCGCGCTCTACTACCGCCAGGACGTGTTCGCCGAGGCCGGCATGCCCAGCGAACCGGACGAGGTGGCCGCCGCGGTGGCCACCTGGGAGGACTACTTCGACTTCGCCGAACGCGTGCAGCGCAAGCTCCCTGGCCGGTACCTGATCACCGACACCAAGATGGTCTTCACCTACGTCATGGCCCAGCTGTCGCAGAAGTACTTCGACAAGCAGGGCCGCTTCGTCGGCGACCAGCCGCACGTGCGCCAGGCCTGGGACCGGGCGCTGACCGCGTTCCGGCGTGGCCTGACCGCCGGGTACTCCGGTTCGCAGGACCCGGGCAAGTCGGTGGACCGGCATGCCGCCTGGAACGGTGGCAAGGAGGTCAGCTTCGTCAACGCCTCCTGGGTGACCAGCGACCTGAAGAAGTCCGCGCCGAACACCGCGGGCAAGTGGCGGGTCTGCCGCAGCCCCGGCGGCGCGGGCAACCAGGGCGGCTCCTACCTGACCGTCACCCGCGCCTGCCCGCGCCCGGACCAGGCGTTCGAGGTGGTGCGCTGGCTGATGTCGCCGGAGAACCAGGTGCGCGCCTACCTGGAGGCGGGACTGTTCCCGTCCAGCCTGGCCGCTTACACCGATCCGCGGCTGCTGGAACCGGAGCCGTTCTTCGGCGGCCAGGCCACCATGAGCGTGTTCGGCAAGGCCGCCACCGAGGTCCGCCCGGCCTACTTCTCCGCCTACGACATCCAGATCAGCGACACCTACACCGACGAGCTGACCAACGTCGAACTCGGCGGCAAGGACCCGGAACGGGCCTGGGCCGACGCACAGTCCAAAGTGGACACCCTGCTGCGCAGGAAGGGGGCCATCTGATGCCTGCCGCCACGCTGAGCAGGGGCCGCCGCGCGCGCCGCTACCTGCCCTACTACCTGGCGATCTCGCCGTTCTTCATCCTGTTCGCGGTCTTCGGTGCCTATCCGGTCCTCTACTCCTTCTACCTCGCGCTGCAACGCTGGAACGGCGTCGGCGCGATGGAGTGGGTCGGCCTGGACAATTTCGCCTTCCTGTTCACCGACCCCACCTTCTGGCACTCCATCTACAACACCCTGCTGATCTGGGTGATGTCCACGGTGCCGATGACCGCGCTGGCCCTGCTGGTCGCACTCGGGCTGAACTCCTCGATCCGCCTGCGCGGGCTGTTCCAGGTGGCCTACTTCCTGCCGAACGTCACCTCGGTGGTGGCCATGTCGCTGGTGTTCGGCTCGATCTTCAGCAGCGAGTTCGGCATCCTCAACTGGCTGCTCGGCCTGCTCGGCGTCGGCCAGGTGGAATGGCTGACCAGCCCGTGGGGTATCAGGGTGGCCATCTCGCTGATGATCATCTGGCGCTGGACCGGGTACAACGCGATCATCTTCCTGGCCGGGCTGCAGGCCATCCCGAACGATGTGCTGGAAGCGGCCAAAGTGGACGGTGCCGGTAGGTTGCGCACCTTCTTCTCGGTGACGCTTCCGTTGCTGCGCCCGGTGTTGCTGTTCTCGGTGGTGATGTCGGCCATCGGCGGCATGCAGGTCTTCACCGAGTCCCAGGTGCTGCTCGGCGATCGCGGCGGCACCGACGGCGCGGGCATGACCATGGTGCTCTACCTGTACAACGAGGCTTTCGTGCACAGCGACTTCGGCTACGGCTCGGCCATCGCCTGGGGCGTGTTCCTGGTCGTGGTGATCTTCTCGATCATCAACTGGCGGCTGATCCAGCGCCCGGAGAGCGCCCCGGGAGGCATTCGATGACCCGCTCCGGCCGGATCCTGACCTATCTCGCGCTCGCCATCGGCGCGCTGATCCTGGTCTTCCCGTACTACTGGCTGGCCGTGATGGCCTCCAACGACACCGGCGATATCTACTCCACCCCGCCCACGCTGACCTTCGGCGGCAAGCTGTTCGCCAACATCGGCGAGGTCTTCGCCCGGATCGACTTCTTCGGCTCGCTGCTGAACACCTTGATCGTGGCCATCGCGACCACGCTGCTGGTGCTGTTCTTCGACTCGCTGGCCGCCTTCACCTTCGCCAAGTACCAGTTCCCCGGAAGCTCTGTCCTCTTTGGACTCCTGCTGGCCACTTTCGTGGTGCCCACCCAGCTGGCGGCCATCCCACAGTTCAGCATCATGGCCGGGATCGGCTGGGTCGGCGACCTCAAGGCGCTGATCGTCCCGGCCGCGGCCAACGCCTTCGGCATCTTCTGGATGCGCCAGTACTGCCGCCAGGCCCTGCCGGATGAACTCCTGGAGGCCGCGCGGATGGACGGCGCCGGGTTCTTCCGGATCTACTGGACCATCGCGCTTCCGTTGCTGCGCCCGGCCCTGGCCTTCCTGGGCATCTTCACCTTCGTCAACGCCTGGAACGACTACCTGTGGCCGCTGGTGGTACTGGTCGACGCCAACAACGTCACCCTGCAGGTGGCGCTGTCCCAGCTCAAGGGCGTCTACGTGCAGGACTACAGCGTGGTCATGGCGGGCACCCTGGTCGCGATCGTGCCGCTGATCATCGTCTTCCTCTTCGGGGCAAGGCACTTCATCAAGAACATCGCCGCCGGCGCCCTCAAGGGCTGAGAAACCTCCTATCCAGAAAGGGAACCATGTCGTCGTCCTACGTCGAGGACCCCGCCCCCGGTCACGGCAGCCTGCGCCCGCGTGCGTACTTCCGCTCGGACGCGCGTTCGCTGGATCTGGGCGGCGACTGGCGTTTCCTGTTGTCCCCCAACATCCCCTCCGCTCCCGAAGGCATCGAGTACCCGGAGTTCGACGACTCCGGCTGGACCGACCTGCCGGTGCCCGCGCACTGGCAGCTGCACGGTCACGGCAAACCCGCCTACACCAACGTCAACTACCCCTTCCCGGTCGATCCGCCCCGGGTGCCATCGGACAACCCGACCGGTGACTACCGGCGCCGCTTCACCCTGGACGGCGACTGGCTCACCCAGCCCGCCGTGCTGCGCTTCGACGGCATCGACTCCTGCGCCCGGATCTGGCTCAACGGCAACGAACTCGGCGTCACCAAGGGCAGCAGGCTGCCCAGCGAGTTCGAGGTCGGACCGCTGCTGCGCGCGGGGGAGAACCTCCTGGTCGTGCGGGTGCACCAGTGGTCGGCGGCCAGCTACCTGGAAGACCAGGACATGTGGTGGCTCTCCGGCATCTTCCGTGCCGTCACCCTGCTCGCCCGCCCGGCAGGCGGCATCCCGGACTACTGGATCCACGCCGACTACGACCACCGCACCGGCCGCGGCACGCTGAGCGTGGACACCGATCCCGCTGTGCGCCTGAGCATCCCCGAACTCGACCTGCACGACCACCCGGCCACCCAGCCGATCAGCTTCGCCGCCGTCGACCCGTGGAGCGCCGAGGAACCCCGCCTGTACCAAGGCGAACTGGCCACCGACACCGAACGCGTCCAGGTCCGCATCGGCTTCCGCACCGTGTCCATTGAGGACGGACAGGTCAAGGTCAACGGCAGGCGGGTGTTCTTCCGCGGCGTCAACCGGCACGAGCACCACCCCGACCACGGCCGCGCCGTACCCCTGGACACCGCCCGCGCCGACGTCGAACTGATGAAGCAGCACAACATCAACGCCGTCCGCACCAGCCACTACCCACCCGACCCCGCCTTCCTGGCCCTCTGCGACGAGTACGGCCTCTGGGTGATCGACGAATGCGACCTGGAAACCCACGGCTTCGGCAAGTTCGACTGGGATCGCAACCCCGGCGACGATCCACAGTGGAGCGACGCCTACCTGGACCGCATGCGCCGCATGGTGGAACGCGACAAGAACCACCCCAGCATCATCCTGTGGTCCCTCGGCAACGAAGGCCACACCGGCGCCAACTTCGCCCGCATGGCCCAGTGGACCCGCGACCGCGACCCCGGCCGCCCGATCCACTACGAGGGCGACCTCGACTGCGCCTACGTCGACGTGTACAGCCGGATGTACGCCCACACCCAGGAGGTCGACCGGATCGGCCGCGGCGAGGTGGACAACCCACGCCACCGCGAACTCCCGTTCCTGCTCTGCGAATACGCCCACGCCATGGGCAACGGCCCCGGCGGCCTGCTGGAATACCGCGAACTCTTCGAGCGGCACCCACGCTGCCAGGGCGGCTTCATCTGGGAATGGATCGACCACGGCATCCGCCGGCACACCCCCGACGGCCGCGAGTACTTCGCCTACGGCGGCGACTTCGGCGAGACCATCCACGACGGCAACTTCGTCATCGACGGCCTGCTCTTCCCTGACCGCACCCCCTCACCCGGCCTGACCGAACTGGCCAAGATCTACGAACCGGTCCGGATCACCGCCACCACCGACGGCCTCCGCATCGAGAACCACCACGACCACACCACCCTGTCCCACCTGACCTTCCACTGGACCCTGGAAACCGAAGGCACCCAGGTAGCCCAAGGCGAACTCCCCGTCCCCACCCTCCACTCCGGACAGTCCATCGACCTCCCCCTGCCCGAACTCCCCGCCACCCAAGGCGAAACCTGGCTCACCATCCACGCCACCCTCGCCACCGACACCCCCTGGGCCAAGGCAGGCCACCTGATCGCCTGGGGCCAACTCCCCATCACCCCAGCCACTCCGCCCGTCCGCACCGGCGCGGTCCGAATCCTGCACGCGCCAACCGAACTACGCCTCGGCCTGGGCGGCTTCGACCCGCACACCGGCACCCTGACCAGCCTCGGCGGCCACCGGGTCACCGGCCCGCGAGTCGACCTGTGGCGCGCCACCACCGACAACGACCGCGGCGAACACCACCCCGACGCCACCGCCTGGCGCGAGGCCGGACTGCACCGGGTCCAGCACCGCGTCGCCCAGATCCACCCCGGCGACACCGAACTCCTGGTCCGCACCAGGGTCGCCCCACCCGGCCTGGCCTTCGGCCTGCTCGCCGACTACCTCTGGACCGCCGACACCGACTCACTGCGCCTGCGCCTCGACCTGGCCCCCGACGGCGAATGGCCATGCACCCTGCCCCGCCTGGGCCTGCGCCTGGCCATCCCCGGCGCGTTCGACCGGGTGCGCTGGTTCGGCGGCGGCCCTGGCGAGGCATACGCCGACAGCCGCCAGGCCGCCCGCATCGGCCTGCACACCGCCACCGTCGACGAACTCCAGACCCCGTACGTCTTCCCACAGGAGAACGGCAACCGGATCGACGTCCGCTGGGCCGAACTGTCCACAGTAGACGGCCAGGTGCTGCGCATCGAGGGCCTGCCCACCTTCGACCTCACCGCCCGCCGCTGGACCACCGAGGCCCTGGAAGCCGCCCGCCACACCACCGACCTGACCCCCACCGACCAGATCCACCTCAACCTGGACCTGGCCCAGCACGGCCTCGGCACCAATTCCTGCGGCCCCGGCGTGCTCCCGCAGTACCGCCTGCACCCGCGCAAGGCCGCCCTGGAGCTGGTGTTCCGGATCTGACCTCGGCACGAGCAGCGCGGTGCTGCTCGTGGTCACCCTGCTACCGGCCTTCAACGCACCGGCCGATCGCCACCAGCCAGGGCTTCAGCATCCTGACCGCCCACCACGACCAACTGGAACTCCGCCTGCGCGGCACATCCTGCGGACCTTGCCTGCCTGGTTCGAGCACGACGGGGTGCACGGATCGGAGGGCTTACTGCCCTGGCACACCGACTTCCTGAACCCGCCGACGCGCGACCCTGGCCGCCGGTCCGGGCGCCCAGCGGCTGGCCGGAGACCAACGAGGACGCCATGCGCGAGCTGGCCACCGCCTGGCAGGGCGCGGGCGGCAAGTTCACCGACGCTCACCGGAACCGTGGTGCAGGCAGCCGCGGCCAACGAATCCGGCCTGCTGCTCATCGAGTTCGACGACGCCGTACTGCGGGTGGAACCGGATGAGAACTACGAGGCATGGTCCTTCGCCGGACCCGACGGGGACAAGGTGATCTGCCTGCCGGGCGGCGAATTGGCGGTGTGGGCCGCCCAGCCCGGGAGCTAGAGACCCCAGAATCGGGTCAGGTGGTGGGCGGCGCAGATGTTGACGTCCAGCAGGTACGCGCCCGCCGTGCCGCACTGGGCCGGGCCGCTGCCCGGGTCCGCGGGCTGGCCGTGGCCCATGCCGGTGATGGTGAACTGCTCCACGGCATCGCCGTAGACCCGGTGCGGGTAGCCCGCGACGGTGTCGGTGCGGTCCGGGATCTGGTCGGTGCCATTGACATTGGTCCACTGCTCCACCAGCTCGGTGGCGTTGCGCGCGGCCACGGTGAAGTCCGCACTGCCCTGCCAGATGGACACTTTCGGCCGGGGGCGGGTGTGCGGGCTGGCCGCGCGCACCCGGTCGCCCCACTGGGCCGGGGTGAGGTCGCGGCCGGGGTTCATGCAGCCGAAGGCGGTGAGCACCGAAGTGGCGCACTGGTAGGGGATCCCGGCGATGATGCCGCCACCGGCGAACACCTCGGGGTAGGTGGCGAGCAGCACCGCGGTCATCGCGCCACCCGCGGACAGGCCGGTGACGTAGGCGGTGCTGGAACCGTTGTCCTGCTTGGCCTTGTCGACCATCTGCTTGACCGACAGGGCTTCGCCCGCGTCGCGGCGGGTGTCGCCCGGCTCGAACCAGTTGAAGCACAGGTTGAGGTTGTTCGCCGAGCGTTGCTGCGGGAAGACCACGGTGAACCTGCCGCACTCGGCCAGTTGCGGCCAGCCGGTGTTCGCGTAGGCGGCGGCGGTCTGCGTGCAGCCGTGCAGTGCCACCACCACCGGACGTCCCGGCGGCAACCCGGCCGGCACGTAGCGGAACATCTGCAGGTTGCCGGGATTGCTGCCGAACCCGATGACCTCGGGCAGTGCCGCCGCGCTGGCCGGACGGGGCAGGGTGATCAGGAACAGTGCGACGGCGGCCAATGCCGTGAGCACCTGGGTGACGGGACGGCGATTCGGCATGGCACTCCTCCACATTGAGGCGTGCTGTGATGGTAGGGAGGGTGGGGCCGGGTTGTCGCTGGTGTGGCGCGACACTGTTCGCGGGTCGCGGATGTGGGCGCGGCACAGGGTGATCGCGCCGGAAGTGTGTGGTGGCCACATGGCGCGGTGGGCATCGGGTGCTTACCGTGGGTTCTCGCGTTGATGGAGGGTGGCCATGCGAAGGAACCTCGCCGTTGCGGTGCTGACGCTGGCACTGGCCGCGACCTCGCTCCCGATCGCGCAAGCGCGCACCGCCAGTTGCGCCGGACTGGTCGGCGTCACGATCCCGGCGCGGTTGATCGGCCTGCCCAGCTCGGGCGGCGAAGTCACCGCCGCGCAACTGATCCCGCCCGCCGGGCCGCTCGGCGAGTACTGCCGGGTCGAGGCCGCCATCCACCCGGTGGATCCCGCCGCCCCGGACATCCAGTTCCGGCTCGGCCTGCCAACCCGGTGGAACCACAAGGCGATGATGTTCGGCGGCGGCGGATACAACGGCACCATCCCCGACATCGCGGGCAACGTGCCGTTCGGACCCGCCGACCAGCCCGGCCCACTCGCTCGCGGCTACGCGACCTTCGCCGGCGACTCCGGCCACCAGGCCGCACCCGACTTCCAGCCGACCCGGTCCCTGGACGGTTCCTTCGGCCGCAACGACGAAGCCCTGCGCAACTTCGCCGGCGACGCACTCAAGAAGACCCGCGACGCGGCCGGATTCGTTATCGCCCAGCACTATTCCGGCGCGCGTCCGGTGCACAGCTACTTCGCCGGCGGCTCCACCGGCGGCCGCGAGGCCCTGGCCGTCGCCCAGCGCTGGCCCACCGACTTCGACGGCGTCATCTCCGCCTACCCGGCCTGGAACGCCGCCAGCCTGGACCTGTTCTTCGGTTACCAGGCCCAGGTGATGTCCCAACCGGGCGCGTTTCCCGGTCCGGCCAAGCAATCCCTGCTACACCGCGCGGTGCTCAACGCCTGCGACGGCGCGGACGGACTGCGTGACGGCGTGGTGTCGAACGAGGCGGGATGCGAGTTCGACCCACGTGTACTGCGCTGCCCCGACGGCGCTGATCACGGCGAATTCTGCTTGTCCGACAAGCAGATCCAGGCGGTGACCGCGATCTCCGAGCCATTGCGGTGGAACTACCGGATCGCCAGCGGCGAACGGGGTTATCCGGGATTCCCGTTCCTGTCCGGCGCGACCATGTCCACCGCGCTGCTCGGTCTGGGCAGGCAGGCCCCGGCCAACCCGATGCCCAAGACCAGCGGGTACGGCGTCCAGTTCTGGGACCAGTGGGTGCGGCACTTCATCACCAGGGACCCCGCGCACAACCCACTCGCCATCGATCCCCGCCGGCCCGGTCCGTGGCGGCAACGCATCAGCGAGCTGTCGGCCTTGCAGGACATCAACAATCCCGACCTGCGCCCGTTCGCCCGCGCCGGTGGCAAGCTGATCCTGGTGCACGGCACCGCGGACGAACTGGTCAGCCATCGGTCCACAGTGGACTATTTCACTCGCGTGCAGCGAACCATGGGCGAGCACAACGTACGCGGCTTCGCCCGGTTCTACCTGGTGCCGGGAGCCAACCACGCCAACGTCACCCTCGCCTTCGCCGCGGGCTGGGATTCGCTGACCGCCCTGGAGAACTGGGTGGAAGGCCACCGGCCGCCGCGGCATCCGGTGGTCAGCGACAAGAACCCCGCCGCCGCCGGTCGCACCCGCCCGCTGTGCGAATCCCCGTCCTGGCCCCGGTATCGCGGCGGCGACCCCAACGCCGCCCGCAGCTTCGAGTGCGCCCGGCCCGATCGCTAGACTGGGGGCACCTGGGGAGGTCGAGGCGTGTGATCAATGGTGACCGGGAACTGGCACAACGGGCACAGGAGCTGCTGGGCAGGCGGCACCCGGTCTTCGCCGTGGCCACCGTCCGGCCAGGCACGACCAGTGTGGCCTGCGTAGGCGCGGAGCTGACCGCCGACTTCGAGATCGGCTCGATCAGCAAGGGCGTCACCGGCCTGCTCTACGCCGACGCCCTGGACCGCGAGCAGATCGCCTCCGCCACCACCCTCGGTGACCTGCTGCCACTGGGCCAGGCCCCGGCCGCCGCGCTCACCCTGGCCGCGGTCAGCACGCACCACTCCGGCCTGCCCCGGCTGGCCGCCACCGGTTCCACGCTGCGCAAGTCGATCGCGCTGTGGCGACACGGCACCAACCCCTACGGCGAAACGCTCAACGAGCTGCTCGCCTGCCTCGACCGCGTCCAGCCCGGCAAACCCCGCTTCCGCTACTCCAACCTCGGCTACGAACTGCTCGGCCACGCCCTGGCCCGCGCGGCCAGGACCAGCTACCCCGACCTGCTCCGCCGCCGAGTCACCGAACCCCTTGGCCTGGAACGCTTCTACGTGCCCGCCACGCCGTATGAGATCCGCACCGGAGCCGTGGCGGGCCGCAGCAGGTCCGGACGGCCACGCGCGCCGTGGACCGGCGAGGCGGTCGGCCCCGCAGGCGGCATCCGGGCCTCGATCCAGGACATGGCGAAGCTGACCGCCGCACTGCTGGACGGTTCCGCGCCCGGGATGGCCGCGCTGGACCCGGTGACCGACCTGGCCGGTCCCCGGGTCCGCATCGGCGCCGCCTGGTTCACCCAGCTGCACCAGGACCGCGAGGTCACCTGGCACAACGGCGGCACCGGCGGCTTCCGCAGCTGGCTCGGCCTGGACCGAGCCGCGGCCACCGGCGTGGTGCTGCTGTCAGCGACCGCGGCCTCAGTAGACCGCGCCGGACTCTCCTTGCTGTCCAGGCTTTCCAGCTAGAAACCCCCCGGCGTGTTGGCCGTTGTCGTACACAGTGTTGGCCGAACTGGTACACCCATCCGGCCAACACACCGCCCGCAACGGCCAACACACCGTCCATAACGGCCAACACACCGTCCATAACGGCCAACACACCGTCCATAACGGCCAACACACCGTACGAGAACGGCCAACACGCTTGCTTAGGACTGGCCGAGCAGGGTCAGCAGCTGCTGGATCTGTGCGGTGCGGGACTGCACGATCCGGTCCGCCAGCTGCTTGGCCTGCGGGTTGCGCCCGTCCTTGAGTTCGGTGCGGGCCATCTCCACCGCGCCGTGCTGATGCCCGGTCAGCACGTTGACCGCGTCCCGGTCGAAGCTCGGACCGCCCTTGGCCAGTGCGTCGATCACGTCCTTGGAGGTCGCGGGCATGCCGCCGTGGTGGGCGTGCGCGTTCGGATCGCTGTCCGCCTCGGTCGGCTTGCCCCAGGCCCGCAGCCAGGCGGTCATGCTCTCCGCCTCGCTGACCTGGGTCGCCTCCACCGCCGCGGCCAGTTCCCGGATCTCCTTGCGGGTGGCCTTGGTCTTGGCCAGCCGCGCGATCTCCACCGCCTGCCCGTGGTGCGGGATCATCATCTGCAGGAACATCACGTCGGCGTCGTTGTGGTCCGCGCCCGCGGCAGTGGGTGCGGCGACCCGGTTCGACGACGACGGCGGTGCGGTCGGGCCGGGTCCGGGGCTCGCGCACCCGGCGAACACCAACGCGCCCAACAGGATCGGGACGAGCGTGGCACGGTTCACGATGACTGCCTCTCCTGGCGGGCCCGCGCCCCCGGCGGCTGGGGCGCGAGCCGGCGTGCCGTGATCAGACCTGTTGCCACAGGGCGGGGGTGTTGGGCGGTTCCCAGCCGGGCAGCGAGGTGTGCGCCAGCGTGCAGCGGTAGGTCGAGCCGTTGTAGGTGACCTGGCTGCCCACCTGGTAGGCGGTGTTGGCCGCCCAGGTCCCGCCGGGTGGCGGGGTCGTGGTCGTGGTGCGGGTGGTGGTGCTGGTGGTCGGACTGGTGGTGGGCGTGCCACCGCCGCCGATCTGCAGGTCGACACAGGCGTAGAAGGCCATGGGCGTGTCGCCGATGTTCCAGATCGCCAGCAGCTTCTGCCTGCCGGTCGCGCCACCCAGGTTCACCGTGTGCGAGACGGTCGGCGGTGGTTGCACGTTGCCGCCGTCGACCAGCGCGACCCGCTGGCCGTTGAGGTAGTACTCGTAGTCGCGGGTGCGGTGCCGGGCGGTGAAGGTCCAGGTGAAGGTCACCGAGTTGCCGACCGAGGTCGCCCGCCAGCCCTTGCCGTCATCGTCGAGGTCGGCGAAGGGCGCGTTGCCGCCACTGCAACTGCGCAGTCCCTTGGGGCCCTCCACGCTCTGCGGTTCGTACTTGATCGGCCCACAGGGCACGGTGCCCTGCGCGCACTGGGCCTGCCGACTGGGCGGGGAGGAGATGTAGCCGTGCGCGAAGGCCGAACTCGCGGGCAGGACCACGAGCAGGAACGGGGTGATGCCGATGGCGGCCGTGGCCATGGCGAGGAAACGTCTGAGCTTCATTGGATCAGCTCCCAGCGTCGCGGCCCGACCTACAGGGGTGATCAGGCCGCCGGTGCGCACAACGCCGTGTCCCGTCGCGCGCGGTCAACAGGTGCCTGCGCCGGTCGAACCGGCGCCGCGGAACGGGAACGCGGACACACACGCCACTCGCTCCGCTCTCGCGTCCGCGGCGACGGCCAGGGCCGATTACCGGGACACGGACGGCGGCGGCGGGTCCGTGCGTCACTCAGTGTGACGTGGTCTAGACCATAAATGACCTGCGGGTTCACGTCAAGGAACAGCCCGGTCAGCCCGCTGAACGCCGGCGCGCTCACCAGGGGATGGTCTGGTCCAGGGCATCCGGGCCGCGGAAAACACCGGTGGGACCGTCCGCGGGCAGGGTGGCGAGCCCGACCGGGACCACGGCGCCCTCGGCCGGACCGCGCTCGCCGCGGGGGAAGGTCGCGGCGGCGTTGCCGTCGGTCCGCACCAGGCCGGGGCTGGTCGCGTTGACCTTGATGCCGTCCGCGCGCAGGGCGTCGGCGTAGCCCAGGGTCAGCGCGTTGAGCGCGGCCTTGGAGGCGCTGTAGGCGAGCAGTTCCCTGGCGGAGAACGGACTCGCCGGGTCGCTGAGCAGGCCGAGCGAGCCGAGCCCGCTGGACATGTTCACGATCCGCGGATTCCCGGACCGCCGCAGCAGCGGCACACAGGCCGAGGTCAGCGCGACCACGCCGAACACGTTGACCTCGAACACCTCGCGAACCTGCGCCGCCGTGACCTCCTCGGCCCGGACACCCCACTCGACCACGATCCCCGCGTTGTTGACCAGCACATCCAGCCGCCCCACCCGGCTTTCGATTAGGCCAACGGCCGCCCGAACCGAGTCCCCGTCGGTCACATCGAGCCGCACGAACCGGATGTCCCCGCCGGATTCCCCCGGCGACGCCAGCAATTCCGCCACCGCCGCCTGCCCCCGTTCCACATCCCGGGCACCGAGGAAGACGGTGTACCCCTGGAGGGCGAGCTGCCGGACGATCTCCCGACCGATGCCCTTGTTGGCACCGGTCACCAGCGCTACGTCATTCGCCTGCATGCCGTCCACTCCACCGGCCCAGCCGCCACAAGCCCAAGACCAATCCGGTCGCACGCCATACCCTGGCGGTATGCCCGACCCGGAAATCCGCGAACTGCGCTACTTCCGCGCCGTCGCCGAGGACCTCAACATCACCCGTGCGGCGGAACGCCTCGGCATCGCCCAACCCCCGCTGTCCCGGGCCATGCGCCAACTCGAACACCGCCTCGGCCTGGCCCTGTTCGACCGCACCGGCCCCCGCCTGACCCTGACCGAGGCCGGCGAGGTCCTGCTCAAGGAAGCCGCCCTGGTGCTCGGTGCGCTGGAGGCAGCGGTCCGCCGAACCCGCCGCGCGGCCCAGTCCGGCCGAGGTCTCGTGGTCACCGCCTACCCGGGCGTCGCCACCGAGTTGTTGCACCGGCTCAAGACCCGGTTCGCCGCCGACCCGACCGCCCCGCAGATCGAAGTCCTGCTCAGCGAGTTCGGCGCCCAGGCCGACCTGGTCCGAGATGGCAGCGCGGACATCGCCATCGCCTCCTGCGTCAACACCCACAGCCTGGACACCGAACCCCTGCACACCGAACCCCGCGTCGCCGCCCTCCCCGCATCGCACCGCCTGGCCCACCGACCCACCCTGACCACCGCCGACCTGGCCACCGAACCCGCACCCCGCTGGCGCGACCCGGCCACCATCGACCGCGATTACTGGCTGGGCAACCCGGACCGCCCGGCTGATGGCCCGGTGGTGCGGGACAGCGCGCAGTTGCTGGAGGTGGTCGCGCTGGGGGAGGCGGTGGCGTTGGTGCCTGGTTCGCTGGCGGCGCGGAATGTGCGGCCGGATGTGGTTTATCGGCCGGTGTTGGATGCGGCGCCTTATCGGACGTTGGTGCTTTGGCCTGGGGGGAGTCGGTCGCCGTGGGTTGCTCGGTTTGTGCGGATGGCGCTGGAGTTGGCGGGGGAGTGGGAGGTCTGAGCATGGGGGCGGGTTGTTGGCAAGTGATGCTTTGGGGGCGTCTACCGAACGGTCGGTAGACAGGTAGAACCGCTCAAGCACCCGGCCCGGCTCGCGAACGCCGGTCGAGGGCGGGTGACCCGTGCGGTCAGCGGTTGGCTGGCGTTCCGGCTGCCCGGCGGCTGAATCGTCCACTACTGATCTTCGGTACCCTCCGATGTCATGAGGTCACCGAATGTCACCTGAGCCCCAGCCCGACCAGCTCACCACCACCCTGGCCAACCACACCATCCCCTTGCACAGCACCGACCCCGGCCAAGCCCTCGACGATCTGACCCCCCTCGTCACCGCCCTCGACGGCGTCCGGGTCGTCGGGCTCGGCGAGGCCACCCACGGCACCCGCGAGTTCTTCACCCTCAAACACCGCCTGGTCGAATTCCTGGTGACCCAGCTGGGATTCACCGTGTTCGCCATCGAGGCGGGCTGGTCCTCCTGCCGCGCCGTGGACGACTACGTGGTGCACGGCACCGGTTCCGCCGCCGAGGTCCTGGCCAAGCTCGGCTACTGGACCTGGGACACCGAGGAGGTCCTGGCGCTGATCGAATGGCTGCGGGCGCACAACGCGGACCTGCCCCTCGACCAGCGCGTGCGTTTCCGTGGCGTGGACCCGGTGCTGGAACGTGCGGGCACCGAGGCGATCGCCGGGTATCTGGACACAGTGGACAGTGACCGGGCCATCGCGTTCCGGCAGGCGGTCAAGGCGTTGCGGGTGGAGTTCACCAAGCTCAGCGTGGGGCGGATCATCAGCGAGACCTTCCGGCAGCTGTGGCGGAAGATCCCCGGGGTGCGGCCGGGGGCCGCCCAGTCCGAGGTGCTCGCGGCGCGGGCGGTGGTGGCGGAGACGGTGGCTTGGCTGGCCGCGCATCCTGCCGACGATGACGGGTGGCGGGAGGCGGAATGGCATGGCTGGGCGGTGGATCGGGCCGCGGAGATCCGGACCTTGCCGACGCTGGGACAGGCCGGGGGGCACCTGCGGGATCGGACCATGGCCGAGGCGTTGCGGCGGATTCTGGCCGAGCCCGATGCTCGGGCGATGGTGTGGGCGCACAACGGGCATCTGGCCGCGGCCACCCGGTCCAGCAAGGAGGCCGCGCTCGGTGCTGAGCTGCGGGATTGGCTGGGGGATGGTTACTACGCGCTCGCGTTGGTGACCAATGAGGGTGGGTTCCAGGCCATGAAGCTGGGGACCAGTGAGTTGGCCGAGTTCGAGCTGGATCCGGCCGAGGCCGGCACCCTGGAATGGCAGCTCGCGCAGGCTGGGGGTGATCATTTGGTGGATCTGCGGGGCGCGGGGGCCGATCCGGTGGTGCGGGAGTGGCTGGACGGGAAGCAGCGGATGCGGGCCTATGGGTCGGTGATCGGGTTCTGGCCCGCGTTGAAGAAGGAGACCGTGGCCGTGCGGCTGGGTGCGGAGTTCGACGGCATCGCCTACCTGGCCCGCACCACCCGCGCGCGGCCGCGTACCGGCCAGGCCGGCCGGAAATCGGGTGCGGACAGTCGGTCCGGTGGTGTCTGATCGGGGGATGGCGATCGTGCTGGGCAGGCCGGACCTCGACGGGCTGAGCGAGGCCGTGCACGCGTTGCGGGACTGGCAGTACGAGGGCGCGCCGATGCAACTGCACCCCGGCGACCTGGGCTGGTACTGGCGGCTCGGCGCCGAGGCCACGGCCGCGGCGGTGCGGACCTGGCGCCGGGACGGGCACCTGCTCGCCGTCGGACTGTTGGACGGGCCCGAGTTGCTGCGGCTGACCATCGCGCCGACGGCGCAACGGGACGCGGAGCTGGCGCGACAACTCGTCGCCGACCTGACCGACCCGGCGCGCGGTGTGCTGCCAGCGGGCAAGGTCTGCCTCGAAGCACCCACCGCCCCACTGGTCCACGACCTGCTCTCCGCCGGCGGCTGGCAGGCCGACGAGCCGTGGACGCCGTTGCACCGCGACCTCGCCGAGCCGGTGCCGGAGCCGCGGCCGGGCCTGCGGATCGAGGTGATCGGGCCGGAGCGGGCGCACATCCAGGCCGCCGTGCTCCGGTCCGCCTTCGACAGCGCCAGGTTCACCGAGGAGCGCTGGCACGGGATGGCGTCCGGACTGCCCTACGCCGACGCGCGGTGCCTGGTCGCCTGGGACGACCAGGACACCGCGGTGGCGGCGGTGACGGTGTGGGCGGCGGGGCCGGGCAGGCCGGGGGTGCTGGAGCCGATGGGGGTGCACCGGGACCATCGCGGTCGCGGTCACGGCACCGCTATCAGTCTCGCCGCGGCGAGCGCACTGCGTGGACTGGGCTCCAGCAGCGCGATCGTGTGCACCCCGACCGCCAACGCCGGCGCGGTCGCCACCTACACCTCGGCCGGTTTCCGGCCCCTGCCCGAACGTCTGGACCTGTGCCGGGACGCCTAGCGGCTCAGCCGGCGCGCTGGGTCAGGCCGGGACATCGGTGGAACTCGGCCTCCAGGGTCGGGTCCTCCAGCTCGGCCAGGGTGCGCGCGTACTCCTTGACCAGGTCGTGCAGCAGGTACCGGCCGGGCGCGGACTCGGTGAGCAAATGGTTGTCGTACAGCAGTTCCAGCCCGTGCCGGGTCTCCGCCGGGCTCAATCCGGCCAGCACCGAGGTGGTCGGCAGGTCCACCTCGACGCCCGCGGACAGGCCAAGGCAGCGGAACAACCGCCGCGCCTCGGCCGGCAGGCCGCGGTAGGACCGGTCGAAGGCGGCGGTGAGCGTGACGTTCTCCGCGTGCAGCTCGCTGAGCCGGGTCCGCGCCGAGGACAGCAGATCGGCCAGGTAGCGGTCGGTCCAGCGCGGGTGGTGGCGCACCCGCCCGGCCAGCAGGGTGATCGCCAGCGGCAGCCCGCCGCACAACGACACCAGCTGCCGGGTCGCGGCCGGATCGGCCGGTTGCTCGCGCGGACCTGTCAGCTGTTGGAACAGCCGGGCGGCCTGTTCCAGCGGCAGCGGGTTCAGCTCCAGCGACCGCACCCCTTCCAGCGCGCTCAGCCGCCGCCTGCTGGTGATCAGCACCCGGCAGCGGCCAGGGCCCGGCAACAGCGGCCGGACCTGCTCGTGCCCGGCCGCGTCATCCAGCACCAGCAGCATTCGCTTGTCCCGCAACGACTCCCGCCACAGCGCGGACCGCCCGTGCTCGGTGTCCGGCATGGCCGCGGCGGGCAACCCGGCCGCCTCCAGCAGGCCACCCAGCGCGGCGTGCGCGGACAGCGGTTCCTGACCGGCGGCGAAAGCGTTGAGCCGCAGGAAGATCGTGCCGTCCGGGTAGTCGGGCGCGAGCAGCCGGGCGGCGCGCACGGCCAGGGTGGTCTTGCCGATGCCGGGCATCCCGTCCAGCACGTGGATCTCCGCCTCGGCCGCGGAACCGGTGAGCCGCCGCAGTTCGGCGTCCCGGCCGGTGCAGGAGAGCGGATCGGCAGGCAGCTGCTCCACCGCCACCGCCGGGGTGATCACCACCGGCGGGCAGGCCCGGCGCGGTGGCGCGGACAGTTCCGGATCGCGGGTCAGGATGCGCTGGTGCAGGCCGCGCAACGCGGGGCCGGGATCGATGCCGAGCTGGTCGGCCAGTGCGGTGCGGGCCTCCTGGAACACGCCCAGCGCCTCGGCCTGCCTGCCCGAGCGGTACAGCGCGAGCATCAGCAACTCCCGCAACCGTTCCCGCAGCGGGTTGCGGGTCACCAGCGCGGTCAGCTCGGCCACCACCGAGCGGTGCTCACCGCGGTCCAGTGACAGCGCCGCGGACAGTTCCTGGGCGAGCAGGCGGGACTCCCGTAATCGCAGCCGGTGTGCGTGCAGGTATGGGCTGTCCAGGCCGCTGAACGGCTCACCGCGCCAGCGGCCCAGCGCCGAGCTGACCGACTCGGTGGCCGCGGCCAGCCGTCCGGCCCGCTGGTGTTCCTGGGCGGCGTCGAGTTCCTGCTCGAAGACCAGCGCGTCCAGCTGGTCTGGCGCGCCGCGCAGCAGGTAGCCAGCGTCGGTGCGCAGCACCACCGCGTCCCGGTCGTGCGTGGCGCCGGCGGGCCGCAGTGCGCGGCGCAACCGGCTGATGTTGGTCTGCACCGTGTTGCGCGCGCCCTGTGGCGGCGAATCCGCCCACACCGCCTCCACCAGTGCCTCAACGGGCACCGGCTGGTTCATCCGGGTGAGCAGGACCGCGAGCACCGCCTGTTGCCGGGACCAGCCCAGCTCGATGTCCACCGGACCGCGGCGTGCGGCCAGCGCACCGAGTACCTCGCAGTAAAGCCTGTTGTCGCGTTCGGGCACGTCAAACCCCCAATTAGCACAGGATGAGGACACCCTAGCGTGCGGGTACTGGGGAAGGCACTACTCACAGTAAGACGTGGTCAGCGGGTCACCGCAATCCTGTGACAGCGCTGTGTACGCGGCCCCGCCTAGGGTCCGAAGTGAGCGCGAGACATTCGCGCCAGGAATGTCATCCGGTCGACTGACCGGAGAACTGATGGAAAGGTGAAGTATCCAATGGATGCCTTTGATCTGGATGCCAGGGTCAGCACTCCGGCCGCGGCCAATGGCCAGGCCCAGCCGCTGTCGATTACCAGTGTGATCACCCGACTGGCCTGCACCCGGACCCCGCTCTGCTCGAGGTTCACCTGCCAGTGCACCCAGGGCGCCTGCACCGCCGGTTGTCCGAAGCGCTAAATAAGCGCAGCTCAACGGGCTGAAGGCGGGTGCTGCCGGGTGTCGACGACCCGGCAGCACCCGCCGCTCAACCTACCGCATCCTGCCCGTGCGCCGGGCGGTTGGAAAGCCGACGAACAGGGGTTGTTGTGCGCGCAGAATCGGAGCGGGGTTCCGCTCCCAACCTGGTATTGGTGGCCGATGATTCCGTCGCCGCCTGGCATGGAGTTGTTCCGGGCGCGCTTGCGGCCAAAGCCCGGGAAGTCGCCTGCGAGGTTGCGCGGAGAACAGCGGATTCCGCCACGGTCATCGATCATGTAATGCGATTCACCGAGCAGACGAAGCATCCGATGGAATGGTACTTCCCCAGCTTCGGGTATGGGCACGCCGGAATCGCATTACTCCATGTGCACGCTTCGGCGGCCGCCCCCAATGAGGTAGAGAGCGCGCGCTCGCTCAGCGCCGGTTTCGCCTTCATCCGGGAGGCGGTGGCCGGCACCCAGGCCCAGCCGCTGCTCGCGCCGGGGGTGTTCTCGGGCACTGGCGGCCTCGCGCTGTGCGTGGCGGGCTGTGTTGAGGCCGAGCCGCGGTTCGGGCCCAGCCTTGGCAGGCTGCACGACCAGTTCGCCGCCCAGATCGCCGACCTGGACCTGCCCATGGTCGAGCGCGCGGTCAGCGACTCCGACTACGACATGATCAGCGGCGCGGCCGGCACGCTGGCCTACCTGTGCTCGATCGCCGAACCCGACCAGGCCCTGCACGCCGCCGCGGACAAGCTGCTGGACTACCTGATCTGGCTCAGCGCCCCGCCCCGCGACCTCACCCTGACCCGCCGCTGGCTGATCGCCCCCGAACTCTGCGCGCCACTGGGCCGCGACCCGCGGGACTTCCCCGGCGGCTACCTCAACCTCGGCATGGCGCACGGTGTGCCCGGCGCGGTCGCCGCACTGGCCGTGGCCTGGCAGCGCGGACTGCGCAGGCCAGGTCAGGAGGAGGCCATCCGGCGGATGACCGACTGGCTGCTGGCGGTGCGCCGCGCCGATCCGCACGGACCGGTGTGGGCCACCGAGATCCCGGTCGCCGCCACCGGCGAGGAGGTCCGGCCGAGCAACCCGCACGACCAGATCGCCTGGTGCTACGGCACCGCCGGCGTGGCCGTGTCCCTGCTCGCGGTGGCCGACGCCCTGGGCGATGACCAGCTGCGCACCGCCGCGATGGAGGCATTCGAGGGCGTGCTGCGGCGCAGCGAGGCCGAACCGGTGCTCTCGCCGACCTTCTGCCACGGCGTGGCCGGGCTGCTGGCCATCTGCCAGGAGTTCGCCGCCGCGGGCAGCGCACTGGCCCGCGAGCACACGGCACGCCTGCTGACCGAACTGCTCGGGTTCGCCGATCCGGCCAACCCGCTGGTCTTCCGGGACGAGGAGGAGCCGGGTGTGTTCGTGGACAGCCCCGCGCTGCTCACCGGCTCGACCGGGGTGGCGCTGACCCTGCTGGCCGCGGTCAGCCCGGTCCGGCCGTCCTGGCTGACCGCCTTCCTGGTCCGGTGAGCATGGCCGGGCCACGCTACGAACCAGCCGACTTCTTCCTGCTGCGCGCCCCCGCGCTGCCCGCCGGGGTGTTCCAGGACCTGCTCGCCACCAGCACCGAGGACCCGGAACAGGCCCGAGCCGAAGTCCGGCAACGCCTGCACGCCCTGGCCGCCCAGCCCGCGGTGCGCCGGGCGCTGACGATCGCCAGCGGCGATCTGGTGGACGCGCTCGACCGGGCGGGGGAGTCCGCCCCGGCTGGCAAACGCGCCCGGCGGCTGCACTCCCGGCTGCTGCGCTACCTGATCCGGATGACCACCCGGCCCACCCCCTTCGGCGCGTTCTCCGGCGTGGCCGTCGGCGAGTTCGGCCCGGAAACCACCGCCTGCCTTGGCGAGTCGGCTTTGCGGGACAACCGGATCCGCGCCGACATGGCCTGGCTGCTCACCCTGATCAAACAACTGGAGTCCGACGAGCAGCTGCGCCCGCACCTGCGGGTGGTGCTCAACTCCAGCGTGCACCGCAGCGGCGACCGGCTCGTGCTGCCCTATGCCGACATCTACGGCCACAACGACAACCGCGCGGTCCGGGTCCGGGCCACCACCGCGGCGCTGGCGGTGACCAGACTGGCCGCCACCCCGATCCCGCTGGCCCAGCTGCTCGCCGGACTGGCCGAGGAGTTCCCCGGCGTCGACCCGGCCAGGGTGAGCGGCCTGGTCGAGGAGCTGCGCACGCTCAACTTCCTCACCAGCGACCTGCGCCCGCCGCTGACCGTGGCCCAGCCCGAAGCCCAGCTGGCCAAACAACTCGCCGGGATCGAGGCCGCCGGTGAGGCCGCCGAGGCGCTGCGCGAGGTGATCAACCTCGCCCACCGCGCCGCCACCGAACCCGACCCGGCCGCGCTGGCCGAACTGACCGCCGCCCAGCGCGCGCTCACCCCCGAGCACACCGGCCCGACCTACCAGCTCGACGCCACCCTGGACCTGCCGCGGACCCGCCTCTCCGGCGCGGTCGGCGAGGCGGTGGCCGAGGCGGTGGACTGCCTGATGCGGCTGTCCGCCGCGCTGCCGGGGCACAACCACCACCTGGCCCAGTACCGGGACGCCTTCACCGAGCGGTACGGGCTGCTCGCGCTGGTGCCGGTGCTGGAACTGCTCAGCCCCGAACACGGCCTGGACGCGCCGCCGACCTACACCGAGCCGCCGCGTGGATATCCGTTGCCGCACAACGTCCAGGAGCCCTGGCAACAGGACTTCGACAAGGTGCTCACCGAGTTCGCCGTGCAGGCCTGGTGCGCCGGTGACCACGAGATCGAGCTGACCGACGAGTGGCTCAACCGCTTCGCCCCACCGGAGGACGCCCCGCCGCTGGCGCTGTACCCGGCCCTGGACGTCTTCGCACAGATCTCTACCGACCGGTCGGTAGACAGCGGTGAGTGGCGGGCGGTGCTGCGGCAGGAGGGTCTGGCCTTCGGCGGCCGCACCTCCGGCCGGTTCTTCGACCTGCTCGGCGAGGACGCGGTGGACCGGCTGCGCGGCTACGCCCGGCGCGAGGAGGAACTCAGCCCCGAGGTCGTCTACGCCGAACTGTGCTACCTGCCCAACCACGGCCGCGCGGCCAACGTGGCCCTGCGTCCGCTGCTGCGCGGGTACGAGGTGCCGGTGAACACCACGCCCTCGGTGCCGCCGGAGCGGGTGATCGACCTGGCCGACCTGTGCGTCGGCGCCAACGAGGACCGGTTCTTCCTGTGGTCCAGGCGATTGGGCAAGCAGGTCGTGGTCTCCCAGAACCACATGCTCAGCCCGCACGTGGCGCCCAACGTGGCCCGGTTCGTGCTGGAGGTCTCCAACGACGGCTACGCCATGCCCTGCGGATTCCGCTGGGGCCCACTGGAAACCATGCCCTTCCTGCCCAGGGTCACTCGCGGCAAGGTCGTGCTCCGGCCCGCCCAGTGGAACCTGACCTCCCTGCCGGGCAAGGACTTCCCGGCCGAAGTACGGGCCTGGCGGGAGCGCTGGCGGGTGCCGCGGCACGTGTACCTGGTGGAGGCGGACAACCGGCTGCTGCTCGACCTGGACCACCCGATGTGCCTGGACGAGCTGGCCACCGAGCTGAACCGCGGTCCGGAACCGGTGACCGTGCACGAGATGCTGCCCGCCTTCGACCAGCAGTGGCTGCGCGATGCCGAGGGCGCGGCCTACCTGGAGGAGATCGTCGTCCCGTTGATCGCCAGGAACAGCGCGGACACCGCGCGCAGCGAGGTCACCCTGACCGCACCCACCGCGGCCGCCCCCGAGATCATCCGGCAGCACCTGCCCGGCGGGCAGTGGACCTTCCTCAAGCTGTACGCGGGCATCACCCAGCAGGACGAGGTCATCGCCACCCGGCTGCGCGAACTGGTCGCGATGCTGCGTGAGCAGGGGCTGATCGACCGCTGGTTCTACATCCGCTACATGGACCCGCGCCCGCACCTGCGACTGCGCTTCCGTGCGGCCGATCCCGAAGTGGCGCCGCAACTCCTCTGGTACCTGACTGTCTGGAGTGGACAGCTGGCCGAGGAGGGCCTGGCCTTCGACACCGCCATCGCCGGCTACACCCCGGAGATCGAACGCTACGGCGGCCCGCCCGTCTTCGACACCGTCGAACCGCTCTTCGCCGCCAACAGCGATGTCACCGCCGATCTGGTCACCTTGCTGCACAACGACAAGGACGGCATCCGGCCGGAGTTCGCCGCCATCGCCGCGGTGGACACCCTGTACCGGCAATGGGGTCTGACCCCGCGGGAACGGATGGAACTGCTGCCCAACAGCGGTGGCGCGGACGCCGAGGCGGCCCGCACCGAGTTCCAGCAACAGCGGGCCTACCTCACCGAACTGCTCGTGCCCTGGGACTACCGCCCGCACGAACAGGGCCGCGCGCACCACGAGATGATCAACGAGATCCTGGCCCCGCAACAGGAAGCGGTCGCCGCCGCCGCGCACGCGGTGCGCGAGGCCGCGGCCGTGGGCGTGCTGTGGGGCGCCGAGTCCAGCGTGCTGGGCAGCCTGGCGCACATGCAGATCAACCGGCTGCTGCCGATCGACCTGCGCCGGGAATCGCACCTCTACGCCGTGTGGCGGCAGGCTTTGCGCGCCATCGGCGGCCGACCCGCACCGGAGGCCAAGGCATGAACTCCAAGAACCACTGGCTGCGGATCGCCAAGATGCTGTGGGACCTCAGTCCCTTGCGGGTGCTGGCGCTGATCGTGGTCACCGTCGCGGTGTCGGTGGTGCCCGCGGTGCAGTTGCAACTCACCGCCAGCGCGGTGCAGACCGTGGCCGACGCGATCACCGCCGGCGGTGTGGGCGAGCACGGCTCGGCGGTGCTCGCGGTGGGCCTGCTGATCCTGGCCGTGTCCGTGTTCGCGCACCTGCTCGGGGTGTGGCACGGCTATCTGGACTCGGTGCTGCGCCTGCACCTGTCCACCGCGGTCGGCGAGGAGGTGATGCGCAAGGGCACCAGGATGGACCTGCAGGACTACGAGAGTGCTGATTCCTACGACAAGTTGCAGCGGGCCTTCCAGGAGAGCAGCGGATCACGCATCCACCAGCTCTTCACCGACACCCTCGGCTTCGCCCGCGAACTGATCACCATCCTGTCCGTGTCCGCGGTGCTGTTTTCCTGGAACTTCTGGGTCGCGGTGCTCATCCTGCTCTCGCCGATCCCGTCCGCGATCGCGCAGATGTGGTACGGCAAGAAGATGTACGAGATCGAGTACGGCCGGGCCGCCGACCGTCGCCGACTCTTCTACCTGCAGTACCTGACCACCACGGACCACTCCTTCAAGGAGGTCCGGCTCTTCCAGCTCGGCGAGCACCTCATCGGCGCCTACCGGGACCAGGTGCGCCGTTTCCTCAAGGTGGACCGCGACCTGACCCGCCGCCAGTCGGTGTCCCTCGGCGTGTTCGGACTGCTCAGCGTGCTGATCTCGGCCGGTGCCCTGGTGTTCGCGATGCTGTCCACAATGGAGACTGGTCGACTCGGCGAGCTGGCCGGGTACCTCCAGGCGATCGGGATCGTGCAGGCATCCGGGCACAGCCTGCTGGTGGGCGTGGCAAACCTGTTCGAGAACAAGCTGTTCGTGAGCAACCTGTTCGAGCTGTTCGACCTGCCCGAGCGGCAGATCCGCGGCGGCAACCGTGCCTTCCCGGCGAAACTGCGCCAGGGCATCGAGTTCCGGGACGTCAGCTTCACCTACCCCGGCACCGAGGACCAGGTCCTGGACCGGGTCAGCTTCACCCTGCCTGCCGGGAACTGCGTGGCCCTGGTCGGCCAGAACGGCGCGGGCAAGACCACCCTGGTCAAACTGCTCACCCGGCTCTACGAACCCACCGGCGGCCAGATCCTCCTGGAGGGCGTGCCGATCGAGGAATATGACCTGGAGGAGTTGCGCCGCAACCTGGGGGTCATCTTCCAGGACTACATCAAGTACGAACTCCCGGTGCGGGACAACATCGGCTTCGGCCAGATCGAACACCGCGCCGACACCGCACGCGTCCGCCGGGCCGCCGAGGCCAGTGGTGCGGACTCCATTGTGGACACGCTGCCGGACGGCTACGACGCCATGCTGGGCCGCCACTTCGAGAACGGCCACCAGCTCTCCGGCGGCCAGTGGCAGAAGGTCGCCCTGGCTCGGGCGTTCATGCGGGCCGCGCCGATCGTGGTGCTGGACGAACCCACCGCCTCCATCGACGCCGAAGCGGAAACCGAGATCTTCCAACGCTTCCGCAGCATCGCGGACAGCTCCACCAGCCTGCTGGTGGCGCACCGGTTCTCCACCGTCCGGATCGCCGACAAGATCATCGTCATCGAGGGCGGCAAACTGGTCGAACAGGGCACGCACGCCGAACTGATGCGCCTCGGCGGCCACTACGCCTACCTGTTCAACCTGCAGGCCGCCGGATACCAGCCGGAGCACACGTGAAAACCTCGATCTTCGTCCCGGTGATGCCAGCCAGTCCGGCCGACCTCACCCCGTTCGCCCAACTCGTCCACGACACCGCCGCGCACCGGCTGTGGCAGGGCCAGTCCCTCGGCCTGGAAACCCACCAGGGCTTCGCCTACCTGGCCGGCGCGGGCCTGGCCACACCGGTGGGCACCAGCGTCACCCTGACCGCCCTGCGCCACCCCTACGAGGCCGCCCTGCACGCCCGCTCCCTGGCCGCGCTCACCGGCCACAGCCCCGTACTGGGCATCGGCGCGGGCACCCCGGAACTCGTGGAGTCCTTACACGGCAAGCCTTATCCCAGCCCGCTCACCGCCATCGCCGACTACCTCACCATCCTGCGCGGCCTGCTCGCCGGTGAGGTGGTCAACCACCAGGGCGGCGAGTACCGCATGCACGGCGCCCTGCCCCCGCTCGAACACCCGCCGGTCGAACTCGGCCTCGGCGTGCTGCGGCCGGCCGCCGCCCGGCTGGCCGGGGAACTCGCCGACGCCGCGATCACCTGGATGACCCCGCCGGACTACATCCGCACCGTGCTGCGCCCGGAACTCGAGGCCGGCGCGGCCAAAGCCGGGCGCCCCACGCCGAGGATCGTCGCGGTGGTGCACGTCGCGGTCCGCCGCTACGGCCGCGATCCGCACCTGGTCGCCCTGAACGCGACCCGCGAACACCTCTCCGCCCCGCACTACATCGACATGCTCCGCCGGGCCGGGCTGCGCGTGCACCCCGCCCAGCCCGGCCTCAGCGCCCGCGCCCTGGTCGAGGCGGACGTGGTGCTCACCGGCTCGGCCCCGGAGATCGCCACCGGCCTGCGCCGCTATCGGGAGGCCGGGGTCGACGAGGTCGTGCTCAACACCGCCGGGGTCCGGATGACCGAGGACCGCGACGCCGCCCTGCGCGACCTCACCGACATCCTGGCCAGGGTGACCATGCCGGAATCTCGCCAGCCAACCCCCGCCGGACATCCCTAGCCTCGGCGGCATGAGCGCCGACATCATCCAGCAGGCATGGGCGACCTTCAGCACCCGCGACCCGGAGCGGATCGCCGCGGTCTTCACCCCCGACGCGGAATGGCTTGCCCCGGCCGGAAACGCCACCGCCCTCGCCCTGGACATCACCAACCACATGATCGGCCGCGACCAGATCGCGCACTTCCTGGCCGTGGACTTCCCGCGCCTGTTCACCAGCGACGTCCAGGTCACCTTCCGCGGCTTCCACACCGCGGGCGAGACGGTGATCGTCGAGGAGACCATGACCGCCACCCTGGCCGACGGAACCCACTACGCCAACGACTACTGCCTGGTCTTCGAGGTCCACAATGGACTCATCCACCGGGTGCGCGAGTACCTGGACACCGCCCGCGGCGCCCGCCAGCTCCGGCAGACGGTGGCGTTACCGGAGTGACGAGGGACACCGGCGGCGCACATCACGTCCGGCACCCCTTCGTTCCTGGCTGAATACCGTGCCTGGCCAGCACTGATTCCCAATAGGGTGCGCGGATCCGGAGCGGTGGGCGCCGTGATCGCACCGGGGGGATGTGACGCCGGCGCGCACCGACGTAGAACTGAGAGCCCATGATGTCCAACACCCGCCTCGCCCTGGCCGCCCTCACCCTGGGCGGCGCCCTGCTCGCCGCGGGCTGTACCGGCGGCGATGCCCCCGCGGGCCCGGCCCCGACCCTGGGCAACTGTGACCAGCAGCAGTCCGCCCTGACCGCGGCGGAGAAGGCAGTGGCCGCGGTCGACGGCCCGGTCAAGGCCGCCGAGGCCAAGCTCGCCGAGATGGAGAAGGCCAAGGCCGACCTCGACAAGGAGATCGCCAAGGCCGACGAGCACGCCAAGGCATTGCAGGAGAAGGCAAAGAAGGGCGGCGCGGCCCAGGCCGCCGACGCCGCGGAGGCCCTCGCCAAGGCCGCCGACCTGTCGGCCAAGTCGGTCAAGTCGCTGCCGGACTCCATCGACGCCCGGCTCAAGATCGTCCAGGAGAAGCGCAAGATCGAGGGTCCGCTCAAGGCCCTCGAGGAGGCCAAACAGAAGCTGGCCGACTGCCGCAAATGATGTGCACATCACCTCCACAACACCTGCACAACCGCGAAAAATGGTGCCTGGCCCGCGCCACCCCCGGTTAGGGTGCGCAGGTCAGGGGAGGTCGGCGCGCGATTGACCCTGGGGGAGTAGTTCCGGCGCGCACCACAGCAGAAACAGAGTGAACATGATGTCTTCCACCCGTCTTGCCCTGCTCGCGCTCACCCTGGGTGGCGCGTTGCTCGCCGCCGGTTGCACCGGCGGTGCGGCCGGGGGCGCGGCCAACTGCGATCAGCAGCAGACCGCCGTCACCGCCGCGGAGAAGGCGCAGACCGAGGCCGAGGCCCCGGCCAAGACCGCGGAGGGCAAGCTCGCCGAGGTCAACAAGGCCAAGGACACCGCCAACGCCGAGGCCGACAAGGCCAGCGCCAAGGCCAAGGAACTGCACGAGAAGGCGGCCAAGGGCGGTGCGGCGCAGGCCGCCGACTCCGCCGAGGCCGCGGCCAAGTCGGCCGACCTGATGGCCAAGGCCACCGGGCTGATCGTGGAGGCCATGGAGGCCCGCGAGAAGGCCGAGGCGGCCCGCACCAAGGCCAACGAGAGTGCCAAGGCGCTCACCGAGGCCAAGCAGAAGCTGACCGACTGCCGCAAGTGATCCACACCCGGTCCGCCACCACCCCCGAACCGGGTGGTGGCGGACCGGGCGGCTAGCGTGGACCGCGTGACCCTGTACGACATCCCGCTGCAGACCCTCACCGGCGAGCCCACCACCCTTGGCGAGCTGAGCGGCAAGGCCGTGCTGATCGTCAACGTCGCCTCCAAGTGCGGCCTGACTAACCAGTACCTGGGCCTGGAGGCCATCCACGAGCGCTACGCCGAACGCGGGTTCGCCGTGGTCGGCTTCCCGTGCAACCAGTTCGGCGGCCAGGAGCCGGGCAGCGCGGAGGAGATCCAGACCTTCTGCTCGACCAGCTACGGGGTCACCTTCCCGATGATGGCCAAGGTCGAGGTCAACGGGCCGGGCCGACACCCGCTCTACACCGAACTGGTCACCACCGCCGACGCCGCAGGCGAGGCCGGCGACATCCAGTGGAACTTCGAGAAGTTCCTGCTCGACCCCGCAGGCAAGGCGGTCGCACGCTTCCGCCCAACCACCACCCCGGAAGACGCCGCCGTGATCGCCGCCATCGAAGCCGCACTCCCCGCCTAACACCGTGTTGGCCGTTCTCGTACGGCGTGTTGGCCGTTCCGGACGGTGTGTTGGCCGAACTGGACGGTGTGTTGGCCGTTGTGGTCGGTGTGTTGGCCGGATGGCGTACCAGTTCAGCCAAGACTGTGTACGACAACGGCCAACACTGCGTACGAGAACGGCCAACACGCCGGGGGGTTATGGGTATTCGTTTAGGTAGCGGACTTGGGTGGTGGTGTTGGCTGGGCCGCCGACGTTGTTGATGATGTTGCTGATCGTGCCTACCCCGCCCAGGGACACCGCGGCCAGGTTGTGCATGCGCACGCCCGGTTTTCGCGGTACCTCGAAGGAGTTCGCGGTGACCACACTCGGGTTGACGTTGTTGAAGCAGTAGCTGCCCAGGCCCCAGCCCTCGTGCCGGTTCACCGAATCGGCCACCTTGTACGCCGCCCAGCCCTGGGTCCCGCCGTTCATCCAGGACGCCTGGTCCGGCGGATCGTAGGGCAGTTCGTTCTGGAACATGTAGGTGCGGCCGTTCTCGCCGTTCCACAGCACGTTGTACTGCTGGTAGTGCTCGGCGAAGAGGCCATAGGCGGTGACGTCGGCGCCGTTGACCACCACCCCGTTCGCGCCGGTGTTCACCGTCCAGCCCACGCCGTCGCCGTGATCACCGCGCCAGGCCCAGACGTGGTCGATGATCGTGTCGTGGCTGTTGACCCGCAGGCTCACCGTCGCCTTCCCCGGTCCCGCGCCACCCACCCGCAGGAACAGGTCGTGCACGGACACCGGATTGGCCGCGTGGTCCCGGCTGGACCCCGCCTCACCGAGTTCGACCAGCACCGGCGAGTTCACCGGGCCCGCGTCCACCAGCAGCCCCGCCAGCTTCACACCGTCCACATCGGACACCGCGATGGCCGCCTTGCCGGTGGTGGGGATGACGGTGGCCAGTCCCAGCCCGAGCAGCACGGTGTTGGGGCGGGTGACCCGGATGGTGTCGTCGATCCGGTGCACGCCGGGGGTGAACAGCAGGTGCCTGCCCTGGCTGAGCGCGGCGTTGATGGTGGCCGCCGGGGTGCCCGGCTTGACCAGGTAGAACTGGCTCAGCGAGATCGAGGATCCGGCGGTGGTGCCACTGGCCCAGCTGGTGCCGGAAGCGTTGTGCCGCAAGGAAGGCACGAACACGCCGTAGTTGCCCGCGGCGTCCACGTGCAGGAACGGCTTCTCCCGGATCACCGGGGTGGTGGGCAGCACGGTGTGCGAGGGGTTGGGGAAGTTCGGCGGTGGCGTGCCGGTGGAACCGACGAAGACCATGTTCCACACCGACCCGGCCCAGCCGTCCACGAGTTGGGTGTTGCGGGTCATGAACTGTTGCTGGGACCCGGAGACCACCACGCCGTCGATCTTGCTGTCCGAGATCCAGCCGCCGCTGGCCCAGCCGTCGTGCCCGTTCCACAGGTGCAGCTGTCCGCGCACGTGCATCCGCCGGTATGGCGCGGCCTGTGCCACCGCCCAGCGCTCGATGGTGTTTGGCGGCAACGTCACCGACATGTTCTCCGCGGACCGCCAGAAGTTCTGGGTGGCGTTGCCCAGGTTGTTCGGGTCCTCGCCCTGCTGCAACCAGTCCGCCTCCACCCGCACGTGCCCGTTGATGTTCACGTCGTCGGGGTGCAGGCCGAGTCCGGCCACCTGGGTGTAGAAGCGGAGATCCACATCGGCGTTGTAGTTGCCCGGCTTGAACAACACCGCGTGCCGCTGCGGCCCGAACTGGTTGGTCCGCTGTTCCCTGGCGATGGCGTTCAACCGGTTCTGGGTGTCCACAGTGGACGATCGTGGGTCGACGACGAGCACGTTCGGACCGAAGTCCGGGTTGCGCGGATCGGTCGGCGGCAGCACCGGGTCACTGCCGTCGGTGACCGCGTACGCGCCGACCTCCCACAGCGAATAGCCGTACCCGGTGGCCCGCTGGGTGCCGTGCACCCGCAGGTACCGCCCGGTCCCGGCCACGTCGAGCTGCTGCACGCCGCCCGCGCTGTCGGTGGCGGTGTGCAAGTCGCGCCAGTCGGCCGCGTCGTCGGAGACCTGGACCTGGAATGCCTTGGCATGCGCGGTTTCCCAGTTCAGCGTGACCCGGCAGAGCTGTTTCGGGCCGCCCAGGTCGATCCGCAGCCACTGCGGATCGCTGAACGCGCTGGACCAGCGGGTGCCGGGATCGCCGTCCACCGCCGCGGCCGGCAGGGTGCCGCCGTTCTCGGTGGAGGAGCTGCTCGCCGGGCGGTTGAGCGCGAGGTTCTCGGTGCCGCAGGCGGCCGCGCTGGCGGCCGGGGCGGCGATCGGACTGAGCAGGGGGGCCAGGCCGAGGGCCGCGGCGAGCACGGCGATTCGGCGCAGCCGGAGAGCTGACGCAGGGCTCATCGATCCACCTGAGGTCGGGGGACGCAGACGGTGAGAGAGCGCTCTCTTCGAGCGTAAAGCGCAAGTTTCCGGCAAGTCAACGCCAGTGACCCGGCTGCCCGAGAGCGCTCTCCAGCAACTTGTGCCTGTACCTACTAGTATGTATGGTCAGTGGGTGGACACCAGGGAGAAGCTCATCGAGAGCACGCGCGAGCTGCTGTGGGAGCGCGGGTACGTCGGCACCAGCCCGAAGGCCATCCAGGAGCGCTCCGGCGCCGGCCAGGGCAGCATGTACCACCACTTCTCCGGCAAACCCGAGCTGGCCCTGGCCGCGATCACCCGCAGCGCCGAGGATATGCGCGAGCGTGCCAACGCCGAGTTCACCGCGCGCGGCACCGTGCTCGCCCGCATCACCGCGTACCTGCGCCGCGAACGCGAGGTGCTCAAGGGCTGCCCGGTCGGCCGCCTCACCCAGGACCCGGAGGTGATGGCCGACCCGGCCCTGCGCCGCCCGGTGGAGGAGACGTTCGCCTGGGTCACCACCCGCCTGTCCAGCCTGCTCGCCGAGGGCGTGCGGACCGGCGAACTCACCATCCCGGACCCGGCCGCCACCGCCACCGCGCTGGTCGCCGTGGTGCAGGGCGGTTATGTGCTGGCCCGCGCCGAGGGCTCCGCGCAGGTGCACGCCCGCGCCATGGACGGCATCCTCGCCCTGCTCGCCGCCGCCAAGAACCCGGCGGCGGCCACCACCGACCCGGAAGGAAAGTCCTGACATGCCCTTCGTTCGCATCGACGCCCTGCACGCCGACCAGTCCCGCCTGGAAGCCCTCGGCAACGCCGTGCAGGACGCCCTGGTCGAGACCATCGGTGTCCCACCGGATGACCGGTTCCAGGTGCTGGTGAGCCACGACGGGGTCAGCAGCACGCTGCGGTACGACAATTTCCTTGGTATGCAGAAGGATGACGGGATCGTGTTCATCGCCATCACGTTGCGGGCGGGGCGGTCGGCGGAGTTGAAGCAGGCGCTGTACCGGCGGATCGCCGAGCTGGCCCAGGAGTACGCGGGCACGGAACCGCGGAACGTGCTGGTGAACCTGACCGAGAACGAGCTGCTGGACTGGTCCTTCGGCAACGGGGTGGCGCAGTACGCCGCCGGCATTGACAGGTAGCCCGGGGGCTCCCGGATGCTGGGAGCCCTTGCCCAATCCGTGACCAGGCCGGATCATCAGGGCATGGCAGTCGAGCGGAACGCGGGCGCGCCCTGTGCGTGGTCCCGCTGGTGTGGCGTCCGGACCGCCGCGCTGCTGGTTCGCCGTGGCCGGCTGGGATCGCCGCCCGCGTAACGCGTCAGTTCGCGTCCGCAGCCGCTCGATCCCAAGGACTCTGTCATGACCACGCATGTGCCGATGTTGCGCGCCGCCAGCACCCCCGCCGACGGCATCCTCGAAGGCCCCCGGCAACTCCGCCGTCTGCCCGACGGCGTCGAGGAACGACCCTACGAACTCTTCGCCCTGCGGCCGCTGGGCCGGGTGATCGGCGCCGAGATCCAGGGCGTTGACCTGGCTGTGCCGTTGACTCCGGCGTTGCGGGAGGAACTGAACCGGGCGTTGCTGGAGTGGAAGGTGCTGTTCTTCCGCGAGCAGCGGATCACCCCTGGGCAGCAGCGGGACTTCGCCGCGCACTGGGGTGAGCTGGAGACCAACCCGTTCATCCCGCAGGGCGACACCGCCGAGGTGACCCGGTTCGCGCGCGGCGCCGGCATGCCGGGGCTGGAGAACATCTGGCACACCGACGTCACCTTCCGGCCGAATCCGGCGCTGGGCTCGGTATTGCGGCTGATCACCGTGCCGCCGATCGGCGGGGACACGATGTGGGCGGACATGGCCGCCGCCTACGACAACCTGCCGGTGGCGGTCCAGGAACGGATCGAGGGACTGCGGGCCGAGCACGACTACCTGCCCGGCTTCGCCCGCTTCACCGACCCCGAACTCCTTGCCCGCCACCAGGAGCAGTTCCCGCCGGTGACGCACCCCGTGGTCCGCAGGCACCCGGAAACGGGCCGCCGCACGCTGTTCGTCAACCAGGCGTTCACCACCCACATCGTCGGTCTGCCCCGCCAGGAGAGCGACCGCCTGCTGCGTTACCTGTTCACCCAGGCGCACGTGCCCGAGTGCCAGGTCCGCTTCCGCTGGCAGCCGGATTCGGTGGCGTTCTGGGACAACCGGGCCACCCAGCACTACGCGGTCAACGACTACCACCCGCACGCCAGGGTGGCCGAGCGGGTGGCCATCGCGGGGGACCGCCCGGTGTAGCGTCCCCGGCATGGGGGATGAGCGGTGGCGGCCGGGGCAGGTTGTCCTTGACCTGTATGAGGTTCTGTCGGTGATCCGGACCGGCGGCATGGGCCTGGTGTACCGGGTTCGGCACCTCGGCTGGCAGATCGATCTGGCGGTGAAGGCGCCGCGGCGGGAGTTGCTGGCCGCGGCGTCGGGGGTGCGCGGGTTCGAGGCGGAGGCCGAGTCCTGGGTGGGGCTCGGCGCGCATCCGAACACCGTTGGCTGTGTGTACGTGCGGCGGCTGGGCGGGGTGCCCAGGGTGTTCGCGGAGTGGGTGGACGGCGGCGATCTGGCCACCGCGGTGCGGAATCGGGTGATCTACCGGGACGGGCTGGGGCGGTTGCTGGACGTCGCGATCCAGGCGGCCTGGGGGTTGGCGCACGCGCACGAGTCCGGGCTGGTGCATCAGGATGTCAAGCCCGCCAACGTGTTGCTGGGACTGGACGGCACGGTCAAGGTCACGGATTTCGGGTTGGCCAAGGCCAGGGCGGCGGCGGGGGAGGGGGCCGCGACCGGCGGGAGTGGGCTGGTGAGTTGCGGTGGGTTGACGCCCGCCTACTGCTCGCCGGAGCAGGCGCGGGCGGCGGCGGGTGCGGAGCTGCGCCTGACCGGGGCGACGGATGTGTGGTCCTGGGCGGTGACCGTGCTGGAACTGTTCACCGGTCGGCCGCCGACTCGCTTCGGGCAGGCGGCGGGGGAGGCGTTCGAGGCTTACCTGGCTGGTGGGGCTGGGGATTTGCCGGTCATGCCAACGGGTTTGGTGCGGTTGCTGCGGCGGTGCTTCCGGGTGGAGCCGGGCGGCCGGCCGGATCGGATGGCCGAGATCGCGGCGGAACTTGTTGGGGTGTATGGGGATGAGGTCGGGGTCTATCCGCGGGTGACGCCGAGCGCGGCGACCCTGCTGGCCGATGGGTTGTCCAATCAGGCACTGTCCATGGTGGACCTTGGGCGGGGTGAGCGGGCGGAAGGGTTGTGGGAGCAGGCTTTGCGGGCTGATCCGCGGCATCCGCACGCGGTGTACAACCGGGGGTTGTACCGGTGGCGGGCGGGGCGGGTGACCGATGACGGGGTGCTGGCTGAGGTGGCGGCCAGTGACCGGGCGGGGCGGGAGTACTTGCTGGGGCTGGTGCATCTGGAGCGGGGGGATGCCGGGCGGGCGCGGGAGCTGTTGGGGGAGGCGGTGCGGCGGGAGCCGGGGGCGGCTGAGGTGGTGGCCGCGCTGGGGCGGGCCGGGGAGTTGGCTGCGCCAGGAGAGCCGCTGATACTGGGTGGGCAGGACGATGACGTCAGTGCCGTCGCGTTGAGCGCCGACGGGCTGGTGCTGGCTTCCGGTGGGCGGGAATGGAATCAGGTATCGGTGGCCGACGGTGGTTCGGTGCGGGTGTGGGACGCGCGCACCGGTGCGGTGCGGCATCGGCTGGCCGGGCTCGCGCGGGGTGTCGCGTCGATCGGGTTGAGCGCGGACGGTGCGGTGCTGGCTGCCGGTGGTGTTGACGGGTCGGTGCTGGTCTGGGACCTGCGGGGGCAGTCCTGGCGGTGGGTGGCGCATTCCGGGCGGGTGAGTGGGATCGCGGTGAGTCCGGATGGCCTGCGGGTGGTCACCACGGGCATGGACGGTGCGGTGCTGCTGTGGTCCGCGGCGGGGGAACTGCTGCACGTGCTGGAGCAGGCCAGTCCGGGCGAGCACCACGGCGTGGCGGTGGTGATCAGCCTGGACGGGCTGGTGGTGCGGTGGCATCAGCGGACCCGGCGGATCCGGTTGTGGGAGTTGGACAGCGGGCTGTTGACCCGGTCGTTCGGGGTGGGCGGCGGGCAGGTGTCCTTCAGCGTGGACGGGCGGATCGCGCTGGTGGCCGGGGCCGGTGAGGTGTCGGTGTGGCGGACGGGCAATGGGGAGCGGGTGCGCACGCTGGTTCGGGGGGACGGGTGGGCCGGGACGGCCGCGGTCAGCGCGGACGGGGCGCGGGCGGTGGTGACGGACTCCGTCGGGTTGCGGGTGTTCGACCTGGTGGCTGGACGCTGTGTGCGGACCTGGGGCGATGCGGGGTGGACCTCGGCGCTGGCGCTGAGCGCGGACGGGCGGGTGGCCTACTCCGGGGGTAACGGGCGGCTGGTGCGGCGGTGGGAACTGCCGCCGGGTGGACCGTTGGCGCCGTGGAGTTATCCGCGGCCGTTGCCCGCGGTGGCGTTGACCGATGGGGCGGACGCGGTCGCCTCGGCGGTGGCGCTGGCGGATCGACTGGTGGCGGAACAGCGGTGGGCGGCGGCGGCCGTGGAGTTGCGGGCGGCGCTGGATGTGCCTGGCTACCAACGGAATCCGGAGTTGTTGACGCGGTGGGCGCGGCTGGGTCGGCAGGGGCGGGCCAGTGGGTTGCTGGGGGCGCGGCAGGTGCGGGAGTTCGCGGGGGAACGGAGTGTGTTGCGGGCCGATGGGGGGCTGGTGGTGTTCGTCGACTCGCTCGCGGTCGAGGTGTGGGAGCCGGCTGGTGGGGAGCGGGTGCACCGGCTGGCGGGGCATGGGGAGACGGTGACGGGGCTGGCGCTGGATCCGGCCGGACGGTTGGCGGTCACCGGGTCCGGGGACGGGAAGGTCCGGGTGTGGGATCTCGTTACCGGGGAACGGATCCGGGAGTTCAGCGGGCATCGGGGTGGGGTGCGCGCGGTGGCGGTTGACGCGGACGGGCGGGTGGTGTCGGCTGGGCAGGATCGGACCCTGCGGGTGTGGGAACCGGGGCGGTGGCGGCGCGGGCGGGTGCTGGGGCGGCCGTCCCAGCAGATCCTGCGGGTGAGCTTCGGTCCGGACGGTCGTCGGGTCTTCGCCCAGGACGATGCGGGGATGCTGTGGGTCTGGGACCCGGCAGCGCGGCGGCTGGTGAAGGTGGTCGGGGGTGCGATCGGGCGGAGCAGTGCGTTCGCGGTGAGCGGGGATGGGCGGATCGGGTTGGTGAGCGGGCCCACCCGGACCGCGTTCGTGTGGGAGCCGCCGACCGGGGAGTACCTGGGGATGCTGGCGGCGCACAACGCGCGGGTGAGCGCGTTGGCGATCAGTGCGGACGGGCTGACCGGGTACTCCGGGGCCGAGGACGGGTCGCTGTGGGTGTGGGAGGTGGGCGCACAGCGGGGGATCCGGTCCCTGGAGGGGCACACGGGGGCGATCACCGCATTGGCCGCGCACGGGCGATTCCTGTTCTCCGCCTCGGCCGATCACAGTGTGCGGGTGTGGGATCCGGCGACGGGGCGCTGCCTGTGGGTGCTGGCGGGGCATCCCGAACCGGTGGCATCGGTGCAGGTGAGCGCGGACGGGCGGACCGTGATCGTCTCGGGTGGGCGCAAAACGCTGCGGGTGTGGGAGCTGGACTGGGATTATGACTTCGCCGCCGCCGGGGGCTGAGCGAAGGGACTGCCTGTGCTGCTGGTCTGTTTCGGCTGGGGCTGCCAGCGGATGATCTCGGTGTCCAAGGCGCCCGGCGGCAACCCGGTGGCCCGCGCCGACCCCGAGCACTTCGCGATCAGCTTCCGGATCTGCCAGGACTGCCATCAGAACTACTGCGATCGCTGCCTGGCCGGGCGGGGCGGGCTGTTACGCGGACCGCGCTGTGCCGAGTGCGGGGGCAAGCTCGCCGACGGCGCGCGGCGGCCGGAGGTCTGGAGCAGGCCCAAGGCCGCCGTGGCCGAACTGCACGAACAGGGTCTGGCGCTGGTCGAGGCTGGGCAGTACGCCGAGGCGCTGGCCGTGTTCGACCAGGTGCTCGGACAGCATTCCGGTCACCCCGGCGCGCGACACCAGCGCGGGCTCATGTTGCGGGAGCTGGGGCGGTACGGCGACGCGGTGGCCGCGCTGGAGCAGGCGGTCCGGCTCGACCCGCACAACGCGCGGGCACTGCACGACCAGGGCGGGGTGTACCGGCTGTCCAACCAGCCCGAACGGGCCGTGCGTAGTTACGATCGCGCGCTGCGGGTCCAGCCGCGTTTCCTGGGCGCACTGATCGACAAGGCGGGCACGCTGATCGATCTGGACCAGGCCGAGACCGCGCTGGCCTGCGCCGAAGGGGCCATCCGGCTGGACGCGGCCGGGCAGGCCGCCGGCCGCACCGAGCACCTGCGCGCGCAGGCCCACGGCGTGCTCGGCGCGGCACTGATCCGGCTCGGGCGGCACGCCGAGGCGCTGGCCGCGATCGAGATCGCGCTCAGCGACGGGCCGGATGTGCCGGAGAACTACTACAACCGGGCGCACGCGCTCAAGGAACTGGGGCGCGCCGAGGAGGCCGCCTTGGCCTACCGGGTGTACGAGGACGTCCGGGACCGCGGCTGACATGCGCAGCACCGTCACCCTCTCCGCGGACGACCTGGTGCGGGACAAGGTCTTCCGCGAACCAGCCAGCTGCGTCATCGGCCGTTCGCTTGACTGCGACCTGCGCCTGGGCAACGGCGACAAGCGGGTCTCCCGCAGGCACTGCGTGCTGGAGATCGACCCGCCAGAGGCGCGACTGCGGGATCTGGGCAGCCGCAACGGAACCAGGGTCAACGGCGAGCCGGTCACCGGGGAGGTGCGGCTGCTGCACGGCGATGAGATCAGCGTCGGCGCCACCGTGCTGCGGTTCTCGGTCGGGCTCAGCGGCTACGAGCTGGTACGCAAGCTCGGTCAGGGCAGCCAGGGCGTGGTGCACCTGGCCAGGGACCTGGCCGACGGCGACCTGGTCGCGATCAAGACCCTGTGGGGCGAGGACGCGGTGGATCCCAAGGCGCGCAACGCCTTCCTGCGCGAGATCGAGAACACCCGGGCGCTGGACCACCCCAACGTGCTGGAGTTCCGCGGCGCCGGTGCGGGCGGTTCGGCCTTCGTGCTGGCCACCGGCTACTGCGCGGGCGGCAGTGTGGCCGACCTGGTGGCCCGGCGCGGCCCGCTCCCGGTCGCGGAGGCCGTCTCGATCACCCTGCAGGTGCTGGAGGCGCTGACCTATGCCCATCAGGCGCCCATCCCGTGGGTCGGGCTCGCCGACGGGGGCAGTGCGCCGGGGGTGGGGCTGGTGCACCGGGATGTCAAGCCGCACAACATCTTCCTCACCGGACCGGACGACGACCCGATCGCCAAACTCGCCGATTTCGGCCTGGCCAAAGCCTTTGACCGGGCCGGGCTGTCCGGTCACACCCGTACCGGCGCCCTCGGTGGCAGTGTCGCGTTCCTGCCCCGCCCGCAGATCGTCGACTACAAGTACGCCAAACCCGAGGTCGACGTGTGGGCCGCCGCGGCCTCCCTGTACTGGATGCTGACCGGCGCCTCCCCGCGCACCTTCCCACCGGGGGAGGACCCGGTGCTGGTGGTGCTGACCGATCCGGTGGTGCCCATCCGCGAGCGGGACGCCACCATCCCGGCGGCGCTGGCGGCGGTGATCGACGCGGCCCTGGTGGACACGCCGCGGATCGCGGTGACCAGGGCCGAGGACCTCGCCGCCGCGCTGTGGGCGCTCTGAGGCTCACCGGCCGGGGGTGACCGCCAGCAGGATCTCCGGGCCACACCGATCCACCCGCCGGGCACCCAGGAGCACCCCGGACTCGGCCGCCACCGCCGCCCACCCCAGTCCCAGCGGCAGTGCCAGCCAGGCGCCCGCGGGGACCAGGAGGGCCACGGCGAGCACCGGTGCGCCCAGGGCCAGGCCGCCCAGCAGTCCGCCGTAGGCGACCAGCGCGGGCTTGACCTGGCCGCCGGGCGGGGAGGCGAACGGCTTGTCCGGGGGCGCGGGCACGAAGGGGGTGGTGGCGGCCAGGAGCGCGCACAGCCCGGCGGCGCAACCGTAGGCGGCGACCCCGGCGCCCAGCGCGGGCAGGATGGCCGTGTTGTCCGCGCGGAACAGGCCGAGGGCCACCGCGGTCACCGCCACCAGCGGCACGCCGACCATGGCGTTGGCCGCCAGCCGGGCCCGCAGGTCGACCCTGGCGGGCACGGCGGCGAGCAGGTGCGTTGCGTAGGCGGGCCCGTCGTAACCGAAGGTGCTGACCAGGCTCAGTGCCGCCGCGCTGCCCGCGATCGCGGTGATCAGCTCGACCGGGGCGGACCGCCAGGCGAAGGCCAGGGCGAACGGCAGGACCAGGCTGCTGATCAGCGCGAAGCGGAACCTGTTGTCGCGCAACCACATCCGCAGCAGCCTGGCCAGTACGGCGCCGCCAGGGCCACTCGGGATCAGCCAGCGTGGGATCAGCTCACCCGGCACGGCCCGGAGCCTGGACGGATCCGAGGCGCGGGCCGCGGTCATGGTGGAGGTCAGCAGCCGCCCCCAGCACCAGGCCAGCAGCAGCACGGTGCCCAGGCCGACGCCCAGTTTCGCCAGTGCCGCGAGGACTTCGCCGTTGGCCGCCGCCTGCCAGGCGGAGTACGGGGCCGCGAGGGGGGTCCAGGCCAGCACCTGGGCGCCGGGCAGCCAGCCCGCCCAGGTACCGGTGAACAGCCTGCCGGACAGGGTGGTCCAGGCCAGCCAGGCGCCGACGCCGAGCAGGAACACCACCGCGGTGGCCAGGTCGCGGGCCCGGCGGTTGCCGAGCAGGCGGGCGAAGGCGGCGCTGAGCACCCGGCTGCCGATCAGGCAGACGGCCAGGCCGAGCAGCAAGCCGAGCACCGCCACCAGTGCCGGGAAGCTCCCGTGCGCGCCTGCCGCGACGATCGTGCCGCTGGTGGCCACCAGCGTGGCCAGCGCGGGCACGCTGACCAGCGCGGCGATCAGGAAGCCGGTGGTCAGCTGGCGGCGGGTCAGCGGCAGCAGGGCGAACCTGGCCGGTTGCAGGGTGTCGTCGGTGCCGTGGAGCAGCGGACCGAGCAGCCACAGCGCGGTGATCACGGTCCCGATCAGCGCGGTGCGCGACAGCGCGTCCTCGGCGGTCCCGTCACCCGCGTTGGCGAGCAGCACAAACCCTTGTCCGCCAAGGAAAAGGCCGAAGACCACGCCGAGGACCAGCGCGAGGACCCGTCCGCCGGAGCCCGCGGCGCAGGTGTTGCGCAGCACCCGCCACCTCAGCGCGAGGAATCGCCAAGCCACGACAGCGCCTCCGTTCCACCCCGGGGGCCGCCGACCAGGTTGACGAACACCTCGTGCAGCGGCCGTCCGCCGCGGACCTGGTCCAGGGTGCCGTTGGCCAGCACCCGGCCGCGGCCGATGATGGTGACCCGGTCGCAGAGCTGCTCGGCGACCTCCATCACGTGGGTGGAGAAGATCACCGTGCCGCCGCCGTCGAGGTAGCGGCGCAGCAGTTCGCGGATGGTCCCGGCGGAGACCGGGTCGACCGCCTCGAAGGGTTCGTCCAGCACGAGCAGGGTCGGGGTGTGCAGCAGCGCGCAGGCCAGGCCGATCTTCTTCTTCATGCCGGTGGAGTAGTCCACGACCAGCTTGCGCCCGGCCTCGCCAAGGCCGAGCACCTCGATCAACTGGGCGGAGCGGGCCCGGACCAGGTCCGGGGCCAGGCCGCGCAACACACCGTTGTAGGTCAACAGTTCCGGCCCGGTGAGCCGGTCGAACAGGTGGGTGGACTCGGGCAGCATGCCGATCCGCCGCTTCGCCGCCACCGGGTCCCGCCAGACGTCCACCCCGCCGACGGTGGCGGTGCCCGCGCTCGGCCGCAGCAGGCCGACGGCCATGGACAGGGTGGTGGTCTTGCCCGCGCCGTTGGGACCGACCAGGCCGTGGAAGGTGCCGGTGGCCACGGCCAGGTCGATCCCGGCCACCGCGACCGAGTCGCCGAACTGCTTGACCAGTCCGCGCAGGGCCAGGGCGGGTGGGTTGTCGTACCTCATGGTTTCCATGGGTAGCCGACGGCGGATCCGGCGGAGGGCTCGTGGCGGCCCGGCGAGGCGAAGTGGTGTGAAAAAACTCGGCGGCCGACCCCGTGGGGGGACAACTAGGGTGGCCGGGTGCCGCTTGTGGAAGTCACTTACGCGCCGGAGATCGGCGAACCGGTGTTGCGTGAACTCGGCTCGGTGCTGCCGCACCTGGTGTCGCTGGCCGTGGCCTGCCCGGAGGAGCCCTACGACGGGGATCTGCAGCCGGGGGATGTGGACATCCGGTTCCGGGCCTTCGGACCCCTCGACCGCGGTGGGCTGGACGTGGTGATCGAGGTGCGGTCCAAGTGGTTCGAGAGCCGGGCCGCCGATCGCCAGGACCGGGTGGACCGGCTGCACGCCGACCTCGCGGCGGCCACCGGACTTGAGGACTTCGGGGTGTACCTGTCGCTGCCGGTGGCGGCCTGGGCGCAGGGTGACTGAGCAGTACGGAATGTAACGAAGTGGTCACAGGCTCTCGGTTGGTCGATCCGAGGGCGAACCGCGGACGAACAAGAGGCGTTCGAGTCCGGAGAGTCCACTCTGGACACACCGCGTGGATGAAGCCCTTGCCGGGGCAGGCATCCGAGACCACAGGAGTCAGCCAGTCATGAACCGCGGCATCCGCCACACCGCCATCGCCCTGGGCGTCGCCTCCCTGGCCCTGTCCGCCGCTGCCTGTGGCTCCGGTGACCAGGCGGCCAGTTCCGGCACCACCTCGGCCGCGGCCACCTCCAGCGCCGCCCCCACCTCGGCCGCGATGGCCGATCCGGCCCGTGACCTGGTCGGCTCCGGCTGTGCCGGTTACGCCCAGCAGGTTCCGCAGGGTCCCGGCTCGGTGGCAGGCATGTCCGCCGACCCGGTCGCGGTGGCCGCCAGCAACAACCCGCTGCTCAAGACGCTGGTCGCGGCGGTCTCCGGCAAGCTGAACCCGAAGGTCAACCTGGTCTCGACGTTGAACGGCAGTGAGTTCACCGTGTTCGCGCCGGTCGACTCCGCCTTCGCCAAGATCGACGCGGCCACCATCGAGAAGCTCAAGACCGATGACGCGCTGCTGACCAAGATCCTGACCTACCACGTGGTGCCGGGCCAGATCGCGCCGGACAAGATCGCGGGCGACCAGAAGACCGTGCAGACCGGCATGGTCAAGGTCACCGGCTCCGGCAACGCGCTGAAGGTCAATGACGCCAACGTGATCTGCGGTGGCGTGCACACCGCCAACGCCACCGTCTACCTGATCGACTCGGTCCTGCTGCCCAAGTAAGGACCGGTTCTCACCGCGACCGGTCGCCGGAGTCCACTGTGGACACCGGCGGCCGGTTCGCGCTGTCCGGGTCGCGCAGGGCACGGACCTCGGCGCGGAGTTCGCGGAGTTCGGCGAGCACCGCGGCGGTGTCGGAGACCTTCTCCTGCTCCTCTTTCTCTGACGGCTGGGCCTCCATCGCGCTGACCGCGACCGCGATGAACAGGTTCAGCACGGTGAAGGAGGTGATCACGATGTAGCTGACGAAGAAGATCCAGGCCAGTGGACGTTCCCGCATCACCCCGCGGGCCACCTCCGACCATGCCTCGCCGGTCATCACCTGGAACAGGGTGAACAGCGAGTCGCCGAGGTCGGCGAAGTACTCGGGGGAGACCTCGCGGAAGAGCTTGGTGGCCATCACCGCCGAGACGTAGAGCACCAGTGCGATCAGCGCGCCGATGGAGGCCATCCCGGGCAGGGCGCTGAGCAGCGCGGAGACCACCCGGCGCATGCTGGGCACCACCGAGATCAGGCGCAGGGCACGCAGGATGCGCAGCGCCCGCAGCACCGAGAAGGCGCCGGAGGTGGGCAGCAGCGCGATCACGATGATGATGCTGTCGAACCAGTTCCACGGATCGCGGAAGAACGCCGGGCCGTGTGCCCAGAGCCGGGCGGACAGCTCCAGCACGAAGATGGCCAGCACCGCGCGGTCGATCAGGTGTAACCACTCGCCGTACTCGGCGACCAAGGTCGGCGAGGTCTCGCAGCCGAGCACGATGGCGTTCACCAGGATCACGGCGGTGATCACCTTCTGGAACCTCGCGGATTCGACCATCGACCGCACTCGCGCCCGCACCGGCACTGCCTGCCCCCTACTGCTTGCCAACACAACTTGATCAACCTATCGAGTGACGGCTGGGGTCTTTCCTGGTAGTCCCGACAGGTGATCACTTCGGCTTTGGCGACGTCGCGCCGGTGCTCAACGAGGAGAACCCGATGATGCGGAGATCGTGCTGCCTGCTGCTCGCCCTGTTACTGGGCCTGAGCCTGACCGGGGCGGCAGGTGCGGCGGAACAACAGAGGCCGGTGCGCGGCATCCCCGGCGTGGTGGAACTGAGCCCCGACCCGGAACTGGCGGCCTGGCAGCGGCTGCAGTTCGGGCTGTTCATCCACTGGGGGGTCTACTCCGAACTCGGCGGGGTCTGGCGCGGGCAGCCGGTGACCAGCGGCTACAGCGAGCAGATCCAGATGTGGGCGAACATCTCCGAGCCCGAGTACCGCGAGGTGGCCGCCCGCTTCCAGCCGGCCAGGTTCGACCCGGCGGGGATCTGCGCGCTGGCCAAGCAGGCGGGCATGAAGTACGTGGTGATCACCAGCAAGCACCACGACGGCTTCGCCATGTTCGGCACCGCCACCACCGGTTACAACGTGGTCGACGCGACCCCATATAAGAAGGACCCGCTCAAACTGCTCGGCGAGGCATGCCGGGCCCAGGGACTCGGCTTCGGCGTGTACTTCTCGCTGGTCGACTGGCACCAGGGGCACAGCTTCGACGGCGGCAACAACAACCCGATCCCGGCCGCGATGGAGCCGGTGATCGAGGCCCAGCTGCGCGAGCTGATGACCGACTACGGCGAGATCGCCGAGGTCTGGTTCGACATGTCCGCGCCGACCGTGGCGCAGAGCAGGCGATTCGCCGGGATCGTGCGTGAACTGCGGCCGCGGGCGGTGATCAACAGCCGGATCTGGAACAACACCGGCGACTTCCGCACGCTCGGGGACAACGAGATCCCGACTGTGCCACTGGACGGCACCTGGCAGACCCCGGCCTCGATCTACCACGAGACCTGGGGTTACCGGAGCTGGCAGCGGCGGGAGGACCTGCCCGGCAAGATCCGCGACCTGGTGGTCGGGCTGACCAGCGTGCGGGCCAGGGGCGGGAACTACCTGCTCAACATCGGTCCGCGCGGGGACGGTTCGGTGGTGGAGTTCGAGGCGGACGTGCTGCGTGGCATCGGGTCCTGGCTGGGCAGCCACCCCGGCGCGGTGCTGGGCGCCTCGGCGACCCGGTTCGGCGGGCAGCCCTGGGGCGAGGTCACGGCGAAGGGGAACGACCTGTTCCTGCACGTCACGCAGTGGCCGAGTACCGGTGAGCTGCGGCTGCCCGGCCTGGCCACCCGGGTGCGCCGGGTCAGCGAGGACGGCGCGGGCAGGCTGGACTGGCGGCAGGACGGCGAGGACCTGGTGGTGCGGTTGCCCGCCGCGCCCAAGGACAAGGTGCTGCCGGTGCTCAGGGTGGAGCTGGCCGGGGAGCTGCGGATCATCCCGGCGAACACGGTGCGGGCCGGCCGGGACGGCGCCTGGGTGCTGGGCGAGGACGATTTCGAGCGCGGCAACAGCTATGCCGACCAGGGCAGTTACCCCAGCACCCGGCAGACCGGCGTGCGGCAGACCGCGCACCTGAGCGGCGAGCGGTCCGGCTCTGTTTCCTTGACGTTGCGGGGGACCGCCGAACCGGACAGCCGGTACCGGGTCAGCGTGGGGGAGCAGAGCCGGGTGCTGACCGGGGCAGAGTTGCTCGGTGGCGCGATCGGGCCGTTCACCGTGCGGGGGCGGCAGGTCACGCCGGTGACCATCGCGCGGGCCGAACCCGCGCACCAGGGCCAGGAGCTGGGCGCACGACTGAGCGGGCTGGTGGCGCCTACCGACCGGGTGGTCGGCTGGGCCGAACCGCCCACGCAGGTGGAGACCGGCAGCCGGATCGAGGTCCCGGTGCGGGTGACCAACCTGCGGTCCAGGGCGGTCAGCGGCACGGTCGGATTACGCGCCCCTACCGAATGGTCGGTCGGCGCGGCCGTGCCCTTCACCGGGCTGGCGCCGGGGCAGACCCGCACCGTGCTGGTGCCGGTGACCGTGCCCGCCGAGGCCACACCTGCAATACAAGAGGTGACGGCGGTGGTGACCGGGGTGGCCAGGGAGCTGGAGCTGGCCGGTCAGGTGCGGGTGGTGCTGCCGAACCAGGCCAGGGGCAAGGCCGCCAGTCAGGTCAGCCTGGCCTGGGGCGGGGTGCCGGAGCGGGCGGTGGACGGCAACACCGCGGGTGACTACCTCCGGGACAACTCCACCTCGCACACCGCCGAACCCGCGAACCAGGCGTGGTGGCAGGTGGACCTCGGCAGGCCGGTGGCCATCGAGACCATCGAGATCTGGAACCGCACTGATTGCTGTGCGCGACGACTTTCCGACTACTGGGTGTTGGTCTCGGACACGCCGATCACCGCGGACGCACTGCGTGACGCCCTGGCCACTCCGGGGGTCACCGCGGTGCACCAGCCGGGAATGGCCGGGCGGCCGACCGCGATCGGCATGGCTGGCAAGGCCGGGCGGCACGTGCGGGTGCAGCTCGCCTCGGCCACCGATCCGTTGTCGCTGGCCGAAGTGGTGGTGCGGGGACGCTGAGCCGGCCCGGACCTCGGCCGCCGCGACAGGTTCCGGTCGCGGCGGCCGAGCTGTGTCCTGGCCCGGTCCCGGCCGCGGTGTAGTCCTCCCGGAGGACAGCCGTTGTGGCCCGGCGGAGGACACCTGCCTGGTGGGCGCGCTGGACGGCGCCCGGCGTGTGGTTCCGCGGGTCCATGGCCACTCCTCGGGCGCAGTCGGGAAATCGCCATCGAACCTACCCACGAAGTTCGGCAGGCAACCGTTGAATCGAGAGGCTCGATGTCATGGCACCAGTCAGGGATTTACCCGGATCGGAGTACGCCATGCTTCGTCTACACGTGTTGATGGCGTGACTCTCGGGCTGGATGACAAGAAATGTAGTTCTCCGTATAACAATGGCCGTCATCTGCCAAACTTGAGATTGATTTGAGGGTGACTCCCGGTAATCGCCAATTGCCTACGGTGACAGTTTCGCCTGAATGGGGCGGGTGCGGGTGTCTGGGTGCGGCCACCGCACCGCATTTCCGCCGGTCAGCGCGGGGGTCCGCACGGTCCGAACCTGTAGGTGCGGAGGACCACAGTCTTAAGACAGGCTGTTGGTCTCGCGTTGACAGGTCTTGGGCCATACCCAGACGATCAATTCCGTTGAGGAACCCAACTGGGTGAACGTGCCTTGGGGGGGCTCGATCACAATCTCTAAACGGGAGGACTGGTCATCCGATGAGTGTGGACGTGGCAGCGGCGGCAATGCATGATTCGGTTAGCGCGGTACGGAAGGTGGACGACGCACAGGAACTGGTTCGATCTCTCTTCGACCAGTCGGGCATCTGTGTGGCGACACTGGATTCGTCACTGCGAGTGACTGAGGCAAATTCGAGGCTTCTTAGGCTCTTCGGCAGGTCTGCTGCCGATGCCTGCGGGCGAACGTTCGCGGAACTGCTCCACCCCAGCGTGCGCGAGAGCGTCGTGCAGGGACTGGGTCGGCTCCTGGACGGACAGAAGGGGCGCTTTTCCAGCCAAATCGCTGGTCTGCGCAGTGGCGAGCCGGACTTCAGCGGTGAGCTGACCGGCGTGGCCGTGGTCGGTGAGGGCGGCAAGGTCCAGCGCATCATGGTCATCGTGCGGCCGGAGCAGACCGACCGCACCGGTCACATGCTGTCATCGGGACGCAAGCTCCTGACCGACATGGACGCCCGGATTCTGGAGGGTGTCGCGGCGGGTGTTTCCACCGTGCAGCTGGCTTCGATGCTGCACCTGAGCCGCGGCGGAGTTGAATACCACGTTACGACGCTGTTGCGCCGGTTGAAGGCGAAGAACCGTCCGGCGCTGGTTTCGAAAGCGTATTCAATGGGACTCTTCGGCGTCGGCTCGTGGCCGCCCCGGGTGCTCCCCGCCTATGTCAAGTAAAACTCAAGTCACTCCGAGTGTGCGTGACATTAACAGCTCTGCGTAGTTCAGCAATGAATGCGTGCGATGATGACACGGCGGGCAGCCGGGCCGTCATCGTCATGGTGGGGTCTGAGGAAGGGAACTACGCCCGTGGCGATAGCCGACACCGAGACAACGCAGTGGATTAGGCGCTTCCATCCCTCGGCGGCCAGCACCACCCGGCTGGTGTGCTTGCCGCACGCCGGCGGATCGGCCAGCTTCTACTACCCGGTTTCGCGAAACCTCGCGCCGGCGGTGGATGTGGTCGCGATTCAGTACCCCGGCAGGCAGGATCGGCTCCGTGATCCGGGAATCGCCGATATCGAGAAGCTCGCCGAACACATCGCGGCCGAACTGGCCGCGCTCACCCCGAAGCCGACCGTGCTGTTCGGGCACAGCATGGGCGCCACCATCGGCTTCGAACTCGCCTGGCGGCTTGAGCAGGACGGCGGGCGACCCCCGCTCGAACTGATCGCCTCCGGGCGCCGGGCGCCCTCCTCGGTTCGCGAGGAGAGCACCCACCGGCGCGGTGACGACGCGATCATCGCCGAGATGGCCACCCTGAACGGCACTGACGGAGCCGTGCTCGCCGATGAGGAGATCCTCCGGATGAGCCTGCCCGCGCTGCGCAACGACTACCGCGCCATCGAGACCTACCGGGCACAACCCGGGCGCAAGCTGAACTGCCCGATCACCGTCCTCACCGGGGACAACGATCCCAAGACCACGATTCCCGAGGCCGAGGCCTGGCGCGGGCACACCGACGGCGAATGCCGGATCAAGGTGTATCCGGGCGGGCACTTCTTCCTCACCGAGCACCAGGCCGCGGTGCAGGCGGAGATCAGCCGCGCACTCGGCGCCACCCGCAGCACGGTCTGACTCCGGCAGGTCGGACCGCGGCGGAATGTCGCCACGGAGCCTGGCTCTGGATCCTTCAACGGTTTTCCTGGTGATTTAGGTCGCATAGTTGAGCCAGCCCAGAGGAGGAAACGAGATGAGCACCCGAATCTTCTTGTCCGGTGGACCGGCCGAACTGTCCCTCATCGAACCGGTCCGCAATGTGGACCGGCTCGATCAGAAAATCAAGGTCGCCTTCGGCGCCGGCTACGAGCACTTCGCCTATCACGGGCAGAACCAGAGCGTTGGCGAGGAAAACCTCCCCGTCTACAACTGGTGCGGACGGACGAAGATCGCCGAGTGACCCTCGCGCTTCCCCAGGCCGGTACGACCTCCCGTCGTACCGGCCTTTTCGTGCGCCCAGCTGGTTGAGCGCCGAGCTGGTTGGGCCGGGCCGCTCCGGACATGGGAACGCGCCGGCCGCGGGATCGCGGACCGGCGCGTTGCCGTCTGGGTAGCGCCTACCAGCCGCCCGCGGGCAGCAGTTCCTCGATCTGGTTGGTGCGGGTGACCTCGCGCAGGTCCGACTCCACCATCATGTTCATCAGCTCGGTGAAGTCCACGTTCGGCGTCCAGCCCAGCTCCAGCTTGGCCCGGCTCGCGTCCGCGCAGAGCGTCTCGACCTCGGCCGGGCGCACCAGCTCGGGGTCGATCACCACGTAGTCCCGCCAGTCCAGGTCCACGGCCTCGAAGGCGATCCGCACGGCGTCGCGCACCGAGTGCATCCGGCCGGTGCCGATGACGTAGTCGGTGGGCTCCTCCTGCTGCAGCATCAGGTGCATGGCCCGCACGTAGTCCCCGGCGAAGCCCCAGTCGCGGACCGCGTCCAGGTTGCCGAGGCGCAGCTCCTTCTGCAGGCCCAGCTTGATCTGGGCGACCGCGAGGGAGATCTTGCGGGTCACGAACTCGGCGCCACGGCGCGGGGACTCGTGGTTGAACAGGATGCCGGAGACCCCGTACATGCCGAAGGACTCGCGGTAGTTCTTGGTGATGAAGTGGCCGTAGGTCTTGGCCACGCCGTACGGGCTGCGGGGGTGGAAGATGGTGGTCTCCCGCTGCGGGGTCTCGGCCACCATGCCGAACATCTCCGAGGAGGATGCCTGGTAGAAGCGGATGGTGTCGTTGCCGCCAGCCCTGGACTTGTCCAGGCCGCAGACCAGCCGGATGGCCTCCAGCATGCGCAGCACGCCCATGCCGTTGACCTCGGTGGTCAGTTCCGCCTGCTGCCAGGACAGCGGCACGAAGGAGATCGCGCCCAGGTTGTAGACCTCGTCCGGCTGGACCATGTCCACCGCCGAGATCAGGCTGCCCTGATCCAGCAGGTCTCCGTCCACAAAGGACAGATCCTTGACCAGCCTGCTCACCCGCGACTTGCGTGGGTTGGCCTGCCCGCGGATGAGCCCCCAGACCTGGTACCCCTGCTCGAGGAGGTGTTCGGCCAGGTAGGAGCCATCCTGTCCCGTGATTCCAGTGATCAGCGCTCGCCTACGCACATGGTCTCCTTGATGCCGGTGCAAGTGCGGTGTCGCGAGTGGACCAACTACAGGATGACTCACCCGCTCTTCGCCCCAGTGAAACCGCACCAGCACAAGGAAACGTCTAGATGATGGGCCCTTGTCGATCTTGAACGGGCTGGTCCGGGCGGGGCGACGCACGGCGCGGTGTCGGGTTGTCACCGGGCCGTGCGTCGCGTGGGAAGGTGGTCACGGATGGCGAGAACTCGTCAGTAACTCACCCGTTGAGTGGGTAACGTGGCGATGGCCACCATGAAACGACCAGACACCCAGGATCAAGTTAAGCTCAAATTTTGTGGAGAACCCCAGGAACGCCTTCAACATACTTGATATGGGGCTTTTCCGGGGCTGGGCGGTCATGGAGAGTGCGAACTCCAAACCGTAGTAAGGGCAGCGGGTTCAAGGGATGCGGATGTGTCGGCCGCCGGTCACGAATAGTGGCTGGAGCTGGGTGGGGCTTGCCTTCTGTCGGTTGGAGAACCCGGATAGGGGTCGTCATGAGCCTTGTCCACCTCGTCGTCGGGGACGAGTCAGCACGTGACACGTCGGTAGTTGGTGTGCTGGATGAACTGGTCGAGGGGTTGGGTGAGGGTCAGTCCCAGATCGTGGGTGTCAGCGGCCCGATAGGTTCGGGCCGGTCGTTCGTGTTGCGGCACACCGTGTCGCGGGCGCAGTCACTGGGCGTTGGCGTGTCCTTCGCGCCCTGTGCCCCCTCCGAATCGGCCATTCCGTATTCGGTGGTGACCCGGCTGCTCTCTGATCTGCTCCCCCCGGGGCGGATCGCGGACCTGGCTGTCTCCTGCGAGCAGGCGCCCAATCCGACCGACCTCAACGCGTTGCTGTGCCGGGAGTTCACCGCGCTGGCGGCCCGGCGGCCACTGCTGATCGCCGTGGACGACCTGCACTGGGCCGACCGCTGGTCGTTGCGCTGGTTCGCCGAGATGGCCCAGCAGGTGCGGGACTACCCGATCATGCTGCTGGGCTCCGCGCACGGCCCGCTGGTGCGGGTGGTGGGCGCGGACTGCTCGGCCACCCCCGCCGGTGTGCCCACCCAGCTCAGGCTGCGTGCGCTGGCCGTGCCGGAGGCCAGGGAACTGCTGGCCGGGCTGACCGGCAAACCGGTGGAGGAGGAGGTGGCCAGGGCGGCCACCCAGGCCTCGATGGGCAGGCCCGCGGTACTCGCCGCGGTGGCCGCTCACTTCAACGCCGCTGATCTGCCCTTGATCCCGGCCCGGCTGACCGAGGTGTACGAGGTCGCGCGGGCGGACTGGACCGGACGGGTCGCCAGGGTGGTGCGCACCCTGCCGCTGGAGGCGGCCGCGTTGCTGCGCACCATGGCCGCCGGTGGCGGGCGGTTCGGCCTGGCCATGGTCACCGCGCTGGAACGGGCGGGCGCGCTGGACGCGCTCGGCGCGCTGAGCGGGGCCGGACTGGTGGTCGGCACCACCGCGCCCCGGCTGGCCTGCCCCGGCTTCGCGGTGGACGCCTTCGCCGGCCGGGACGCCGCGGACCGGGCCGCCCTGAGCATGCGGGCGGCCGAACTCGGGCGGGTTCTCGAAATGGGAGCGCTCACAGTCGCCGAGTTGCTCGGTGGTGTGCCGGTGGCCGGGCAGCAGTGGGCAGGCGAGGTCTTCGCGGCCGCGGCCACCTGTCTGCTGCGCGAGGGCAAGCGGGACGCGGCGATCACCGCGTTGCGCCGGGCGCTGCGCGAGCCGATGACCGATCCGGTGCGCTCCCGGCTGCTGATCCGGCTGGCCTGCCTGGAAGTGGTGGACCAGCCAGAGGCCAGCGACGGCAGGCTGCGCGAGGTCCTGGTGCTGCACAACGGCGCGGGCTCCTGGGACTCGGTGGTCGAGGCCGCCGACCTGCTGCTCTCCCGCGGCGACGCGGAAACCACCCGGCGCCTGGTCTCCGATGCCTACCGCGAGTCCGCGGGCACCCGCACCGCCACCGAACTCTCCCCGCTGGGCGCGCTGGGCTGGCTGGCCCAGGACGAGGCCGGACCCGACCTGGAGACCCCGGCCACCGTGCTGCCCTCGCCCGCGCGCACCCCGGTGGACGCGGCCGAGGCCGCGGTGCTGGCCTGGCAGCTGGCCACCAGGGCCGAGGACCGGCCGCGTGTGCTGGAACTGGCCAGGCTGGTGCTGGCCGAGGGCGACGGCGCGCCGCTGATGTGCCGCTTCGCCGCCGCGCGGGCGCTGCTGTGCGCGGACGCGGTGGAGGAGTCCGCGGCCGGGTACGAGACGCTCGCCCACGACGCCCGCAGGCGGGGCGCGCGGGCGGCGGCGGCCCAGGCCATGCTCGGCCAGTCCGGGATCATCCTGCGCCGCGGCGACCCCGAACAGGCCCTCGCGGTGATCGAGGCGGCCAAACGCGAACTGCCGCTGACCTCCTGGCATCCGGCGCTGGCCTCCAGGGTCACCTCGGCCGAGATCATGGCGCTGATCCGCAGCGGCCAGGTCGACGCCGCGCGGAAACTGGCCGGGCGGCCGGACGCGCAACTGGCCGACCGGGGCGTTGGCTGGAGCCTGCTGCTCTACGCCCGCGCCGAGGTCCGCCTGGTCGCCGGGCAGCCCGAACGGGCGCTGGTGCTCTTCGAGGAATGCGGGCGGGTGCTGCTCAGCCGCGGCTGGCGCAACCCGGTGCTGCTGCCCTGGCGCTTCGGCGCCTCCCTGGCCCACCAGCTGCTCGGCGACACCGACCGCGCGATGGCGTTGCGGGCCGAGGAGAACGCGGTGCTGGAGCGCTGGGGCTGCGGGGAGGCGCTGGACATCCCGGAGGAGCGTTCGCTGGCCGGGTTCCGGGCCATCGGCGTGGACATCCCCGACCTGCCGGACCAGCCACCGCCGCCCCGGCCCGAACCGGTGGCCGCACCCGTGCCCGCCGGACTGCCGCTGGACGTGCTCGCCGCGCTGACCCCGGTGGAACTCGAGGTGGTGCGCCTGGTGGTCGGCGGGCTGGCCAACGGCGAGGCCGCGGCGCGCCTTGGCGTCACCAGGCGAACGATCGAGCTGCGGCTGACCAAGGTCTATCGCAAGCTGGGCGTGCGCGGGCGGGACGAGTTGCTCGGCAGGGTGGGACCGACCACGGGCGGGTGCTGAATGACGTTGCGGGAGCGCGGTTCCGAACTCCGGCAGATGCGCGAGGCGGTGCGCGAGGTGGCCTCCGGGCGCGGCGCGCTGCTGCACATCGGCGGCCCGGCAGGCGCCGGGCGCACCGCACTGGCCAGGGCACTGGTCGAGCTGGCCGCGGCCGAGGGCGCGCTGGTGCTGCGGGCCAGCGGCGCGGAGTCCGAACGGGACCTGCCCATCGGCGTGGTCCGCCAGCTGGTCACCCCGCTGGTCTACGGCGGGGTCGAGGCCGAGGACACCCCGCGCGGCATGCTGGCCGCCATCCTGGAGGGTGGTGGCCTGGACCAGACCAGCGAGTTCGGTCCCGGCTCACTCGGCTGCTTCGTGCACGGCCTGCACGCCACCCTCAAACGGCTCAGCGCCACCCAGACCGTGGTGGTCGTCATCGACGACCTGCACTGGGTGGACGAGGCATCGCTGCGCGCGCTGGCCTTCCTGGCCTCCCGGCTGCACGGCGCCCGGCTGCTGGTCGCGGTGACCACCCCGGACGCGGTGAGCGAACGCGCGCTGCTGATCCAGGAGATCCTCGACGTCACCGGCTACCGCCTGGAAGCGCGGGCCTTCACCGCGGACACCACCGCCGCCCTGGTGGCCCAGCGGTTCGGCCCGGACTGCGATCCGGCCTTCGCCGAGGTGTGCCACGAGGTCACCGGTGGTTCGCCCAAGGCGCTGCTGGCCCTGCTGGACCGGGCCGTGCACCAACGTTTGCGCGGGCAGTTCACCGAGGTGCCCAGGGTGCGCGAGCTGTCAGGGGCGTTGCGGCGGGAGCAGTTGCGCGCGTTGCTGCGCCGGGACCGGGTGGTCTCCGCCTTCGCCATCGCCACCGTGATCCTGGCCGAGCAGGCCACCGAACTGCTGCTGGCCCGGCTCAGCGAGCTGACCCCGACCGAATGCCGCACCGCCAAGAGCGTGCTGCGCCGGGTCGGCGGCGCGCTGGATGAGATCGACGGCCGGGTGGTGCCCACCGCGGCGCTGACCAAGGTGGTCTCGGAGTTCATCGGCTCCGCGGAGAGTTCCCGGCTGCACCGCGCGGCAGCCGACCACCTGGCCGAATGCGGGGCCGGACCCGAGGAGGTCGCCGCCCAGCTGGTGCAGGTCGACGGCATGCACGACCGGCGCGGCCTGGATCTGCTCAAGGCCGCCGCGGTCTCCGCCCGCAGGCGCGGCGCCCCGGAGATCGCGGTGCGCTACTTCCGGCGCGCGCTGCTGGACTCCCCGCCGGAGGACGGCCGCCGGGCCGAACTGCTGGTGGAGCTGGCCGCCACCGAACTCGACGCCTGGCCCGCCGCGGCCAAACAGCACCTGGTGCAGGCCGCCCGGCTGCTGCCGGATCACCGCAGCCGGGCCGAGGCGCTGTCCTGGATGCCGCTGCGCGTCTCCGGCTACGACCCGCAGCTGGCCGCGCTGCTCAAGGACGTCCGGGACAAGATCGGCCCCACCGACGGGCTCAGCGGGCACGACCTCGACGTCGCACTGCGGCTGGAAGCCCGCTGGCGGCAGGCAGGCATGCCGGACCGGAAACTGGTGGCCACCGCGGGGGAGCGGTTGCGCGAACTGGGTTTCGACGCGGGCCGCGCCTGCCCGGCCGAGCAGGAACTGCGGGTGGTGCTGCTGGAGGCGGTCACGCTGACCGGGGAGGTGCCCAGCACCGAGGTGGCCAGGATGGCCCGCCAGATCGTGGCCAGGGTGCCTGCCAACTCGGTGCAGATCGGCTCCTTCATGCAGATCCTGCCCGCGGTGCTGCTGGCCGCCGATCAGGGCGATGCCGCCGGCTCCTGGCTGGACGCGGTGCTCGCACACGCCCGCCAGCCCTCCCCGGCCGCCTTCCAGTCCCTGGTGCAGGCCCAGTGCAGCCTGGCCCTGCTCGGCCGCGGCCAGGTGGCCAGGGCCAAGGAGGCCGCGCTGCACGCGGTGGACCTGGTCGGCGGGGACACCCAGGAGATGATCGTCTCCTCCGCGGTGGCCCTTGGCGCGGTGGCCATGGTGACCCGCGATGTGGACCTGGCCCGGCGCGCGCTGGAGATCACCGGCTCCGAGACCGACCTGCGGATGTACGCGCTGCGCCGCACCATGCGCGCCATGCTGGCCGAATCCGCGGGCGACCACGAGGCCGCGCTGGCCCAGATCCTCGACGGCGGCAACCTGCTCGACCGGGCGGGCTGGCGCAACCAGGCCGTGCTGCCCTGGCAGTGCATGGCCGCCGCCCTGCACCACCGGGTCGGCCAGCACGCCGAGGCCATGGCGCTGGCCGAGGAACACCAGCGGCGCGCGCTGGCCTGGGGATCGCCCAACGGAATCGCCCGCGGCAGCCATCTGCTCGGCATTCTCACCCCCGGCGCGCGCGGCGTCGAACATCTCCGCCAGGCCGCCGAACTGTTCCGGCAGGCCGGTAACAAGACCGAATTGGCCTGGACGCTGAAACGGTTGGGAAAGCGCATTCAGAAAACCTCGCCCGCCGAGGGAGAGCGGGTGCTGGCCCAGGCGGGGCAGCTCGCCGAGCAGTTGATGGAGGGCCGCGGCGGGGCCGAGGAGGGCATGATGGCGAGTACCAGCCAGAGCGCCGTTTCCCTTGACAGCCCGGTGGTTCCGGCCCCGGCCACCCGGTTGACCCCCACCGAGGCCACCGTGGCCGAGCTGGCCGCGCGAGGTCTGGGCAACCACGAGATCGCCAGTCGGCTGGAGATCAGCAGGCGGGCCGTGGAGAAGCATTTGACCAGCTCGTACCGCAAACTGGGCATCGAGCGCCGGGTCCAGCTGGCCGAAGCGCTGCGGGCCCCGGCGGGCACCGGCGGCAGTCGATCAACCTGACCCACGCATCCCTACCGACCGAACGGTCGGTCGGGATGCCTTGCGCGGCACGCACTTCCTCCGGTCGGCACCGCCGCGCCAACACTGGTGAAGTCCCTACCTCGGTCCGGGTAACAACGCAGCTGATGCAGCCGCCGGCATCCGGTCGGTGGTGTGCGCTGTGAGCGCTCTCTGAGCTGCCGGAACGCCGACCGGCGGCGCAGCGAGCGGTGTTCTGCCGGTTCGGGCCCGCCGTCCTTGCCGGAATCACCGCCGATTCCATTCGACCGAATGGTTTGACTCTGTTTCCGAGCGTGGTGGAGGCCCCCGCATGTGCGGAATTACCGGTTGGCTCGCGTTCAACCGTGACCTGAACCAGGACCGGGCGGTCCTGGACGCCATGACCGACACGATGTGGTGCCGCGGACCCGACGACGGCGGCGTGTGGGTGCGCGAGCACGTCGCGCTCGGCCACCGCCGGCTGGCGATCATCGACCTGGCCGGTGGCGTGCAGCCGATGACGCTGGAGACCCCCGAGGGTGAGATCGCGCTGACCTACAGCGGCGAGGTCTACAACTTCGCCGTGCTGCGCGAGGAGTTACGCGCGCTCGGCCACGAGTTCGGCACCACCAGCGACACCGAGGTGGTGCTGCGCGGCTACCTCGAGTGGGGCACCGACTTCGCCGAGAAGCTGCATGGCATGTACGCCTTCGCGATCTGGGACGGCCGGGTGGACAAGCTGGTCCTCATCCGCGACCGGCTGGGCATCAAGCCGCTGTACTTCTACCCGACCCAGGACGGGGTGCTCTTCGGCTCCGAGCCCAGGGCGATCCTGGCGCACCCCGACGCCGAGGCGGTGCTGAACCTGGTGGGCCTGCGCGAGATGTTCGGCGCCTGCAAGACGCCGGGACACGGTGTGTGGACCGGGATGCACGAGGTCCGGCCGGGCGGTCTGGTCGAGTTCGACCGGGACGGGCAGCGCGAGCGGATCTACTGGCGGCTCACCCCGCGCGAGCACACCGCGGATCTCGAGACCACCATCGCCGAGATCCACGACCTGATCAGCGAGATCACCCGCGACCAGCTGGTGGCCGACGTGCCGCGGTGCGTGCTGCTCTCCGGCGGGCTGGACTCCAGCTCGCTGACCGCGGTGGCCGCGCGCGAACTGGCCGGGCAGGGCGAGCGGGCCCGCAGCTTCACCGTGGACTTCACCGGGCTGACCGAGAACTTCCAGGCCGACACCATGCGCGGCACCCCGGACGCGCCCTACGCCCAGGCCGTGGCCGAGCACGTCAACTCCGAGCACCAGGCCATCGTGCTGTCCCCGGACGCCATGCTGGATGCGGAGACCCGCTCCTCGGTGGTGGCCGCCCGCGGTTTCCCGATCGGCATCGCCGATGTGGACGTCTCGCTGTACCTGCTGTTCAAGGCGATCAAGGAACGCTCCACCGTCGCGCTCTCCGGTGAGGGCGCGGACGAGGTCTTCGCCGGCTACCCGTGGTTCCACGTGCCGGCCATCCGCGAGGCCGAGATCTTCCCGTGGATGGTGCCGCTGGTGGAGATGCTGGAGGAGGCCGAGGTCGACGAGGTCCTCAACGACGACCTGTCCGCGGCGCTGGACATGGAGACCTACATCCAGGACCAGTACCAGGTCGCCATCGCCGAGGTGGACCGGCTCGAGGGCGAGTCCGACGAGGAGCACGCCACCCGGGTGCTCAAGTACCTGCACCTGACCCGGTTCCTGCCGTTGCTGCTGGACCGCAAGGACCGGATCAGCATGGCGGTGGGCCTGGAGGTGCGGGTGCCCTTCTGCGACCACCGGCTGGTCGAGTACGTCTACAACGTGCCGTGGGAGATGATGACCTTCGACGGCCGGGAGAAGAGCCTGCTGCGCGCGGCCACCGGCCCGCTGCTGCCCGCCAGCGTGGCCGAGCGGGTCAAGAGCCCGTACCCGGCCACCCAGGATCCGCGCTACGCCGCGGAGTTGCAGCGGATGGCCAAGGAGTTCCTCGCCGCCGACAACCACCCGGTGTTCTCGATCATGAACCGGAAGTGGATGGAGGAGACGGTGGCGATGGATCCGGTCGGCATGCCGGAGGTGGTGCGGGAGAACCTGGACCGCGCCATCGACGTGGCCACCTGGCTCGACATCTACCGCCCAAGGCTTGATCTGGGCTGATCACCGGGCCCGTGCGGGGAACTCTGGGGAAGTCCCTACACCCGCACGTGTACCAACGGCAGTAGGAAGCAGCCGATGGCGCGAGGAGCCGTTATGAGCAGTGGAACCGGGACCCCGGCACTCCGCAAGCCAGACCAGATCCTGCGCCATCGGCTGGCGCGCTCGGCCGGTGAGGTGGCGGGTACCGCTTCCTCGCCGACCGATGTGCGTGACTGGGTGTACGAACGCGGTCTGGTGCAGACCCATGAGGTCGAACTGATCGCCTTCGACGAGATGGACCGCTGGGCGTTCAACCCCGACAGTGGCGACCTCGGCCATGACACCGGCCGGTTCTTCAGCGTGTGCGGATTGAAGGTGGAGACCAACTCCGGCCCGATCCCGACCTGGACCCAGCCGATCATCAACCAGCCCGAGATCGGCATCCTGGGCATCCTGGTCAAGGAGATCGACGGGGTGCTGCACTGCCTGATGCAGGCGAAAGCCGAGCCGGGCAACGTCAATGGCGTGCAGCTGTCCCCGACCGTGCAGGCCACCAGGAGCAACTACACCAAGGCACACGGCGGCGCGTCAGTGCCGTATCTCGACTACTTCCGCGACTTCGCCCGCCACCGCGTGCTGGCCGATGTCCTGCAGTCCGAGCAGGGATCCTGGTTCTACCGCAAGCGGAACCGGAACATGATCGTGGAGGTGGACGAGGAGGTCGAGGTCCTCGACGACTTCGCCTGGGTGACCCTCGGCCAGCTCAACCAGCTGCTGGCCGAGGACGACTTCGTGAACATGGACGCGCGGACTGTGTTGTCCTGCATGCCTTCCGGCTTCGAGGGCGGCAACGACAGGGTCGGCGACGGCCTGGCCTCCGCGATCGCCCGCTCGTGTGATCCCTTTGCAGGCAGCATGTTCTCGCCCGCGGAGGTGCTGAGCTGGATCACGTCCCGGCATTCCGAGACGCAGCTGAGCACTGAGCTGATTCCGTTGCACGCGGTGGAACACTGGCGGCGGACGAGTCATGAGATCCAGCACGAGAGCGGCGCGTACTTCAGCGTGGTGGCGGTGCGGGTCAAGACGAACAGCCGTGAGGTGTCGGGGTGGACGCAGCCGTTGATCCAGCCGCATGGGCTGGGGATGGTGGCGTTGCTGGTGAAGAACGTGGACGGGGTGCTGCACGCGCTGGTGAACGCCCGGGTTGAGCCGGGGTATCTGGATGTGGTGGAGCTGGCTTCCACTGTGCAGTGCAGTCCGGATACTTATACGAAGCTGGGGATGGAGCATGCTCAGCCGCCGTTTTTGGATTATGTGCTGAAGGCCGATCCTCGGCGGGTGCTATTTGACACGGTGCTGTCGGAGGAGGGTGGGCGGTTCTATCATGCGCGGAATCGGTATGTGATCGTGGAGGTGCCGGAGGATTTTGGGGGGGAGGGGCTGCCGGATTATCGGTGGTTGACCTTGCACCAGATCAATGGGTTGTTGCAGCACAGTCGGTATGTGAACGTTGAGGCTCGGAGTCTGTTCGCCTGTCTTCGCGGCTTGCGCTGAGGTTCTTTGGTTGGCGGGTTGGGTGTTGTGGGGCACGAGCGGAAGATCAAGATCAAGGGCGTCCTCGCCGGACGGGCAGGAATCAAAGGATGGGGGGAGGTTCAAAGTCAAGGGCAGAGAGCAGTGCTCGTGTGCGGTTCCCCATCCCCGTCAGCCTTCCGATACCAAACCACATCCCGGGCGCACAGACCGTTGCGGTTGAGAGGCTAGGGCTGCGGCGGGTTGCGGTCTGCGCACCCGGGATGCGGTGTGTCCTCTCCAGGCTGACGGGGATGGGGAACCGCTCGGGAGATGTTTGAAAAGCCACCCCGTCTGTTGGTGTTCGGGCTTCGCCCGGTCGCGGCTTGTGGGAACCGCCTAGCCGCAGCGTTCCCGGGCTTCGCCCGCTTGCCCCCAACGCTCACCGCTCCGGGCTCCGCCCGCCCACAACGGCCAACAACCCGTACAACAACGGCCAACACACCGTACGACAACGGCCAACACGCCGGTGGGGTGAACCCCTCGTCGGTGTGTTGGCCGTTGTGGACGGTGTGTTGGCCGGAATGGGACGGTGTGTTGGCCGTTCTTGTACGCCGTGTTGGCCGTTGTCGCACGTGGGTCGCCTGGAGCTGCCTGGGTGTCCGCCTCTGGGCTTCGCCTGGCTCCCCGCCTGGCCACAACCGCCCACGTGGCGTCCCGAGCTGGCAAACACTCGGGTCAGGGGGGTGGTTACTGGGGAAAACCGGGTGCGGGGTGTGTGAGAAAGGTACCTGTGTTGTCTTCCGGAAGGTGCTGGGGATGAGTGCGGACGACCGGCGGCCGATCCTGTTCGTGAGCAGGCCGGAGAGTGGGTTGCTCAACCCGATGCTGGTGCTGGCCGGTGAGTTGGTCGACCGGGGGGTGCCGGAGGTCTGGTACGCGACTGATGAGACTCGGCGGGAGCAGATCGAGGGGCGGGGGCTGAAGTTCGTCTCGTTGGGGGCTGGGCCGCCGGAGTTGTCGCTGTCGACTATGGATGATGCGGCTTACTCGCGGTTCGCGAGTCGGTCCAAGTTTGTTTCGCATCGGGAATCTTTGCAGATGGTCATGCAGCCTAAGTTGATGGCTGAGGAGTATCGGCGGCTTACGGCCGCGGTGGATGAGCTGAAGCCGGCGTTGATGGTGATCGAGAGCGCCAGTGGGTTCGCGCATGCTCTCGCCATCGCGCGGAAGATTCCGTTTGTGGCCACGTTGCCGTTCCTGCCCAGTCACTCGTACGCGTCGTGGGTGCCGTTGATGGCCAAGTCGCACCTGCCGAAGCACTTCCCTCGGCCCAACACGGGGTTGCCGTTCCCGATGAACCCGCTGCAGAAGTTGCAGAACTTGTTCTTCGGGTTGCGGACGTTGGCCATGTACATGGGCAAGAAGATGCGGCCGCACCTGACGGAGTACGTGAAACTCCAGCAGGAGGCGGGGATCCGGCGGGAGGACACCCGGGCGGACGGACAGGTCACCGAGTCCAAGTTCGTGATGGCGTTCTCGGTGGCGGAGGTGGACTTTCCGTTTCCTCGGCCGGAGGGGTTGCGGTTGACGGGGGCCATGGTGCCGCCGTTGCCGGAGGCGCCGGGGGCGAATCCGGTGAGTGAGTGGCTGGATGCGCACGATTCGGTGGTGTACATCGGGTTGGGGACGTTGCAGCGGCTCAGCCGGGATGAGGTTGCCGGGATTGTGGAGGTGGCGAGGAAGCTGAACGGTCGCCACCATGTGTTGTGGAACTTGCCCAAGGAGCGGCATGAGTTGTTGCCGCCCGCTGCGGAGTTGCCGCCCAACTTGCGGGTGGAGTCCTGGTTGCCTTCGCAGTTTGATGTGTTGGCGCACCCTAGTGTGAAGGTGTTCTTCACGCATGCGGGTAGCAATGGGTTCCACGAGAGTCTGTACTTCGGCAAGCCGATGGTGACCCGGCCGATGTTCGCCGACTGCCATGACATCGCGCGGCGCGGGGAGTCCTTCGGGCTGAGCCTGACGGTCAACCGGCCGCACCTGATCGAACCCGAGGACATCGCCGCGAAGCTGACCAGGGTGCTCACCGAGCCCTCCTTCCGGCAGGCCGCGGAGCGCATTGCCGCGGTCCAGCAGGCCGCCGGTGGGCGGGAGCGTGGCGCCGACCTGATCATGGAACTGGTCAACGGCGAACTGGAACCGGCGCCGCAGGCCCTGCGGTCCCCCCACTGATCGCCCGGCCGAGGAGACCAGCGATGGAGTACACCACCCTGGGGCGGACCGCGTTGCGGGTCAGCCCGATCTGCTTCGGCACGCTCAACCTCGGCGTGCGCACCACCGAGCAGGAAGCGGTGGAGCTGCTCGACCTGGCGCTGGAGCGCGGGGTCAACTTCCTCGACACCGCCAACCTCTACGGCTGGCAGAAGCACAAGGGCTACACCGAGGAGCTGCTCGGCGACTACTTCGCGCTCGGCGGGCTGCGCCGGGAGAAGGTGGTGCTCTCCACCAAGGTCGGCAACCCGATGACCGACCTGCCCAACGACTCCGGGCTGTCCGCGCGCAACATCATCGCCTCCTGCGAAGCCTCCCTCAAGCGGCTGCGCACCGACTGGATCGACGTGCTGTTCATGCACCACATCGACCGGTCCGCGCCATGGGAGGAGGTGTGGCAGGCGATGGAACACCTGGTGGCGCAAGGGAAAATCCGCTACGTCGGGTCGTCCAACTTCGCCGGGTGGCACCTGGTGGAGGCGCAGGCCAGTGCCAGGGAACGGAATTTCCTCGGTCTGGTCGCGGAAAGCTGTGTGTACAACCTGGTCACCAGGGCGGTGGAGCTGGAGCTGATCCCGGCCGCGCAGAAGTACGGACTGGCCGTGCTGCCCTGGTCGCCACTGCACGGCGGGCTGCTCTCCGGCGCGCTGCGCAAGATGGCCGAGGGCTCGGCGGTCAAGACCGCGCAGGGCCGGGCGCAGGTGGCCATGCCCAAGCACGGGGACGCCATCGCCCGCTACGAGAAGCTGTGCGAGAGCCACGGGCTGGACCCGGCCGAGGTCGGCATGGCCTGGGTGATGAACCAGCCGGGGGTGACCGCCCCGGTGATCGGACCGCGCACCGCCGAGCAGTTGATCGGCGCGCTCAACGCGATGGAGCTGGAACTGCCAGCGCCATTGCTGGAAGAGCTGGAACTGATCTTCCCGCCCGTCGGCAACGGCGGACCGGGGCCCGAGGCATGGGCCTGGTAAGTCTACTTAGGACGGAGTTCGGCTGTGCGGGTACTTTTCGTCAGCTTCCCGGCTGCGGCGCACGTCTACCCGATGGTGCCGCTGGCCTGGTCGTTGCAGGCCCAGTGCCACGAGGTGCGGGTGGCGGTGCACCCGTCGATGGCGCACGAGGTCGGCCAGAGCGGCCTGCCCGCGATCGCCTTCGGCTCCTGCGACAACGAGCGCATGCAGGCCATGCTGGAGTTCAACGCCAACCTGCACGACCTGGAGGACCTGGACAACGACCTGGCCATCCGCGGCGAGGAGGACGAGCCGTGGCACAAGGCGTGGCTGACCCTGGTCGGCGCGTTGTCCTTGCACACGCCCGATCTGCCTGAGCTGGTGGCGCTGTGCCGGGACTGGAAGCCGGACTTGGTGCTGTGGGACCCGCTCTGTATCCAGGCCGCGGTGGCCGCCGAGGCCACCGGCATCCCGCACGCCCGGCTGCTGTGGGGCCAGGACAACGTGGGCTGGCTGTGGGAGCGTTACTCCCGCCGCGAGCCCACCGACGACATGATCATCGAGGGCTCGCTGGACTGGATGATGGCCCCGATGCTGGAGCCCTACGGCCTGGAGTTCAGCGAGACCCAGATCCTCGGCCAGTCCAGCATCGACCAGCGGCCGGCCGGCTGGCGGATCCCCACCGACATCGACTACCTGCCGATGCGCTGGGCCCCCTACAACGGTGGCGCGGTCACCCAGGAATGGGCGACCACCCCGCCGCCGCGGCCGCGGGTGGTGATGACCTTCGGCACCTCCGGGCGTGGCCGGTTGTTGTTCCACGTCAGCGGATCCAGCTTCGAGGACACCGTGCGCACGCTGTGCGAGCTGGACATCGAGCTGGTGGTCACGCTGGACAAGACCAAGCCGATCGAGAACCCGCCGGAGAACCTGCGGATCATCGACTACGTGCCGCTGAGTCAGATCCTGCCCACCTGCGCGGTGATCATCAACCACGCCGGCGAGGGATCGGTGATGACCGCGGGCGTGCACGAGGTGCCGCAGCTGCTCTGCCCGGTGCCCAACTGGGGTGAGCACAACGTGGCGCGCGGGGTGGCCGCCACCGGCAACGGGCTGGTGCTCGCCGCCGAGGACTTCACCCCGGAGAAGGCCAAGGCGGCCTTGTCCCGGCTGCTCACCGAACCGGGGTTCCGCGAGGGCGCGGCCCGCTTCCGGCAGGAGCTGGACACCCTGCCTTACCCCGCTGAACTGATCCCACTGCTGACCGAGCGCGTTCGCGCGCACCAGGGCGGCGGGGCGCCCGGACGAGCTGACACGGAGAGATGACCTATGGGCACCGAGTACGGACACCGCCAGGCAGCGATCTACGACGTGGTCTACGGCACCCGCAACGGCAAGGACTGGGGCGCCGAGGCCGAGATGCTGGCGACCAGGATCAAGACGTTGAAGCCGGGCGCCAGCTCGGTGCTGGACGTGGCCTGTGGCACCGGCAACCACCTGGTCACCATGGCCCAGCACTTCGAGGTGGCCGACGGCGTCGAGCTGTCCGCCGGCATGTGCGAGGTGGCCAGGACCAAGCTGCCCGCGGCGGACATCGTCGAGGCGGACATGCGCGAGTTCGACCTCGGCAAGCGCTACGACGCGATCACCTGCATGTGTTACAGCATCGCCTATCCGACCTCGGTTGGTGAGCTGAAGACGGTGCTGAGCCGGATGGCCGCGCACCTCAACCCCGGCGGCGTGGTCATCGTCGAGCCGTGGTGGACGCCGGAGACCTTCCTGCCCGGCTACTTCGCCGCCTCGGCCTACCAGGACAGCGAGCAGGCCATCACCCGCGTCTCGCACACCGTCAAGGACGGCAACACCAGCCGGATGACCATCCACTACACGGTGGCCGACCACACCGGCGTGGAGAGCTTCACCGAGCTGGACGTGCTGTCGCTGTTCCACATCAGCGAGTACACCGACGCCTTCGAGTCCGCGGGCCTGAACGTCCAGTACCACCCAGGCCCCCCGACCGGCCGGGGCCTGTTCGTCGCGACCGCGCCGAACTGACCCCACCCCACCGGCGTGTTGGCCGTTGTCGTACACAGTGTTGGCCGTTCTGGTACGCCCCGGTCCAGCGCAGGCGTACCAGAACGGCCAAAACGGCGTACAAGTTCGGCCAACGTGGCGTACGAGAACGGCCAACACTCGGTGGGTGGGGACCGTCTAGGTAGGGAGGGGATTTGATGGCCAAGATCAATGTGTTCCAGCCTTCGCTTGGGGCGGAGGAGGCCGCGGCGGTCGCGGAGGTGTTCGAGAGCAACTGGCTCGGGTATGGGGCGCGGGCGGCGGCCTTCGAGGCCGCGTTCGCCGCGCACCTCGACGTGCCTGCCGAGCAGGTCTTCCACATCAACAGCGCCACCTCCGGGCTGTTCCTGGCCATCGAACTGCTCGGGCTGGGGCCCGGTGACGACGTGGTGCTGCCCTCGGCCCACTTCGTCGCCGCGGGCAACGCGGTCGCCGCTTCCGGCGCCCGGCCGGTGTTCTGCGATGTGGACCCGCACACGATGAACCCCAGCGCCGAGCACATCGCCGCGGCGCTGACCCCGGCCACCAAGGCGGTGCTCACCCTGCACTTCGGCGGCCAGCCCGGCGATATCGAGGCGGTCGCCAAGCTGTGCCGGGAGCGCGACATCACGCTGATCGAGGACGCCGCCTGCGCGGTGGCCTCCACTGTGGACGGTCGGGCCTGCGGGACCTTCGGCGACATCGCGGTGTGGAGCTTCGACGCGATGAAGATCCTGGTCACCGGCGACGGTGGCATGTTCTACGCCCGTGACCCCGAGGTGGCGGCCAGGGCCAAGCGGCTGGCCTACTTCGGGCTGGGCAAGTCGGCCAGCGGGTTCGTCAAGTCCAAGGCCCGCGCCCAGCGCTGGTGGGACCTGGAGATCGAGGAGTTCGGCCGCCGGATCATGGGCAACGACATCACCGGTGCGCTGGGCAGCGTGCAGCTGGCCAAGCTGCCCGGGTTCGTCGAGCGCAGGCTGGAGATCGCCGCCGCCTACGACCGGCTGCTGGCCGACGTGCCGGGCGTGCGCACCCCGCCGCCGCTGCCCGCCGGACACCGCAGTTCCGGCTACTTCTACTGGATCCAGTGCGAGACCGCGCTGCGCGACCGCATCGCCGCCGACCTCCTCGCGGCCGGCGTGTACACCACCTTCCGCTACCCGCCACTGCACCGGGTGCCGATCTACGGCGCGGTGGACGCCGACCTGCCCGGCACCGAACTGGCCGCGGAGACCACCATCCTGCTGCCACTGCACCAGTCCATCTCCGATGACGACGTGGCCGTGGTGGTGGACTCGGTCAAGGCCAGCGTGGCCGCGCTCGCGCCGGTGACCACCTCCTGAAAGACCCGCCAGGTTCTCGCCCGGACCTGGCTCATCCGGCACACCGCCGGGGCGGCGCCCTACCCTGCCCCGGCGGTGTGCCGTGTACCCCGAACGAACCAACTTTCCCCCCTGGACACTAAGGATTTCCCCTTCGCAGCTACGTGAGACTCGGTGTACCGGTCCCAGAGCAACCGCCCCGGGAAGAAAGGTTTCACCTTGTCAAAGCAGCCAGTTGACCTGGAATCCCTCCGTGTCCCCGCACTGACCGACAACCCGGTCATGCTCGCCATGCTGGCGGAGAAGCCGCTGTGGCGGGTTCGCACGTCCACCGGCGACGATGCCTGGTTGGTGCTGGGGTTCGAGGAAATCCGTGCGCTGCTCGTGGACAGAAGGATTGGCCGCACGCACCCGGATCCGCGCAACGCGCCCCGGGTTTATGACAACTCCATGCTGGAAATGGCCGCGACCGAAGTCGGTGACATGGACCCGAGGGAGGTCCACGCCGAGGTCCGCGGGCTGGTGGCGCCCTACTTCTCGCGCAAGCGAATGGTGACGCTGCGGCCCCGGGTGCAGGCCGTGGTCGACGAGGCGATCGATCGGATGCTCAGCGCGGGTCACCCGGTAGACCTCCGTGCCGAGTTCGCCATGCCGGTGCCAGGACTGGTGCTGTTCGAGCTGATCGGCGTGCCCGTTGACGCCAGGGCCAAACTGCTCGAACTGCTTGATGTCATGCACCGCATGGACGCCACCGAGGAAGAACGGATGGCGGCGTTGTCCTTCCTGGCCGAGCTGGCCGCGGAGAAACGCCGAAATCCCGGCGATGACTTCCTCTCGGCGCTGTCCGACCGGGTGGATGACTGGAACCTCGCCTCGCTGGCGATCATGCTGATCTTCGCCGGACACGGCAGCACCTCGGCCGCCGTGGTGAACGGAACACTGCGCCTGCTCACTCGTCCGGACCTCCGCGAGGAACTGATGAGCAAGCCGGAGCTGATGGCCACCGCCATCGAGGAACTGCTGCGCACCAACAACGTCGGCGGTCTGTGGCTGCCGCACTACGCGCAGGAGGACATCGAGATCGCCGGGGAGACCATTCGCGGCGGCGACCTCGTGTTGCCGGACTTCGGTGTCGGCAACTTCGACCCCAGCGCGTTCCCGGACGCCGAGCGGATCGACCTCCGGCGAAATCCCAATCAGCACCTGACGTTCGCGCACGGGGCGTGGCACTGCGTCGGGGCTCCGCTGGTGCGGATGGAGCTGGACGTCATCTTCACCACCTTGTTCACCCGGATTCCGACCTTGCGACTCGACGCGGAGCTACAAGAGGTGCTGGGCGTGGGCGCGGACGACGATCGGTTCGCCGTGAGCGTCGATTCGCTGCCCGTGGCCTGGTAGCTCACCGAGTCCCCGACAACACCAGGTGCCGATGGACAACGAACAGAAACTCCGCGACTACCTCAAGCGTGCCAGCGCCGACCTGCAACGGACCCGGCGGCGCCTGCACGAGCTTGAGGCGGCCTCCCACGAACCGATCGCCATCATCGGGATGGCGTGTCGCTACCCCGGCGACATCACCTCTCCCGAGGATCTGTGGCGACTGGTCGAGTCAGCGTCCGACGGGGTCGGCAGCCTCCCGGCCGATCGCGGCTGGTACCTGGACGAGGGCGGTTCCGCCTCGCCCATCTCCGGCGGCTTCCTCTACGACGCACCGATGTTCGATCCGGAGTTCTTCGGCATCTCCCCGCGTGAGGCGCTGGCCATGGACCCCCAGCAGCGGTTGCTGCTGGAGGTGTCCTGGGAAGCGATGGAACGCTCCGGGCTGGATCCGCTCACCCTCAAGGGATCCAGCACCGGGGTGTTCGTCGGCGCCATCCCGCAGGACTACCGGCTCGGCCCGCGCGACAACGTCGGCGGGTACGCGCTCACCGGCACCACCTCCAGTGTCCTGAGTGGACGGCTGGCCTATGTCTTCGGACTGGTCGGCCCGACGCTGACCGTGGACACCGCGTGTTCGACCTCCCTGGTCACGCTGCACCTGGCGGCCAGGGCACTGCGCGCGGGGGAGTGCTCGCTGGCGCTGGCCGGCGGTGTGACGGTGATGTCCAGTCCCGGCACCATCACCGAGTTCAACAAGCAGGGCGGGCTGGCCGCCGACGGCTACTGCCGGTCCTTCTCCGACGACGCCGACGGCACCGGCTGGTCCGAGGGCGTCGGCGTGCTCATGCTGGAACGCCTTTCCGACGCCCGCCGCAACGGCCACCGGATCCTCGCGGTGGTCAGCGGTTCGGCGGTGAACTCCGACGGCGCGTCCAACGGACTGACCGCCCCGAACGGTCCGTCCCAGCAACGCGTCATCGAGGCCGCGCTGCAGGACGCGCGGCTGGCCCCGCGCCAGGTCGACGTGGTGGAGGCGCACGGCACCGGCACCCCACTGGGCGACCCGGTGGAGGCCGAGGCGCTGCTGGCCGTCTACGGCCGGGACCGCGACCGTCCGCTGCTGCTGGGGTCGATCAAGTCCAACCTCGGCCACACCCAGTCCGCCGCCGGCGTGGCCGGTGTGATCAAGATGGTGCAGGCCATGCGGCACGGCCTGGCCCCGCAGACGTTGCACGTGCGCAGGCCCACCGACCAGGTGGACTGGACCGTCGGCCGGGTGGAGCTGCTCACCGAGGCCACCCCGTGGCCGGAGACCGGGGAACCGCGCCGCGCGGGCGTGTCCTCCTTCGGGCTCAGCGGCACCAACGCGCACGTGATCCTGGAGCTGGAGCCGGAGGAGGAGCAGGCCACCGAGCCCGCGCCGGAACCCAAGCCCGATCCCAAGACCTGGCCGGTGCCACTGCTGGTGGCCGGTCGCACCGCGGACGCGCTGCGTGCGCAGGCCGCGAACCTGGTGGCCCGCCTGGATTCCGAACCCGGGCTGAGCACCACCGACCTGGCCTACTCCCTGGCGGTGTCGCGTTCGCCGTTCGAGCACCGCGCCGCACTGGTGGTGGCGGACATCGAGGCCGCCCGCGCCGGACTGGCCGAGCTGGCCGAGGGCGCCGCGGTCGGCAGTGTCGTGCACGAGCGGCCGAAGCTGGCCGTGCTCTTCGCCGGGCAGGGCTCGCAGCGACTGGCCATGGGCCGGGAACTGCACAGCCGCTTCCCCGTGTTCGCCGAGACTTTTGACGCGGTGCTGGCCGAATTCGACCCGCTGCTGGACACCCCGCTGCGCGAGATCGTCTGGGGTGAGGACGCGGAACTGCTGTCCCGCACCGGATTCGCCCAGCCCGCGATCTTCGCGGTCGAGGTGGCCCTGTTCCGGCTCCTGGAGTCCTGGGGCGTCAGCCCGGACTTCCTGGCCGGGCACTCCGTCGGCGAGATCGCCGCTGCCCACGTGGCCGGGGTGTTCTCGCTGACCGAGGCCGCCACCCTGGTCGCCGCCCGCGCGCGGCTGATGCAGGCGCTGCCCGCCGGGGGCGCGATGGTCGCGGTGGACGCCACCGAGGCCGAGGTCCGCCCGCTGCTGGCCGGACGCGAAGCGCAGCTGACCCTGGCCGCGGTGAACGGGCCGCGGCACGTGGTGCTCTCCGGCGACGAGGACGCGGTCACCGAGATCGCCGCCACCTTCGCCGAACAGGGCAGGCGCACCCGCCGCCTGCACGTCTCGCACGCCTTCCACTCCCCGCACATGGACCCCGCCGTGGCGGAGTTCCAGCGCGTGGTCGAGGGCCTTTCCCCGCAGCCGCCCCGAATCCCGGTGGTCTCCACGGTCACCGGCGCGCAGGCCACCGTGGCCGAACTGACCAGTGCCGAGTACTGGGCCGGGCAGATCCGGGCCACCGTGCGCTTCGCCGACGCGGTGTCCTGGCTGCACGAGCACGGCGTCCGCGCCTTCCTGGACCTGGGCCCGGACACCACCATCGGCACCCTCACCGAGAGCAGCCTGGCCACCGCCGACCCCGCGCCCGCGATCACCTCGGTGCTGCGGCCGGACCGCGGCGAGGTCGAGGCGATCACCACCGCGCTCACCGTGCTGCACAGCAGCGGCGTGGCCCTGCGCTGGGCCGCCTACTTCGACGGCATCAACGCCACCGAGGTGGACCTGCCGACCTATCCGTTCCAGCGCAGGCGGTTCTGGCCGCGCGACGGCTACCGCGCCGATGTCGGCAGCGTGCGTTCGGCCGGGCTCAGCGCGGCCCGGCACCCGCTGCTGGCCGCCACCGTCTCGCTGGCCGGGTCCGAGGGCACGCTGCTCACCGGGCGGCTGGCCGTACGCGATCACCCCTGGCTGGCCGGACATCGGGTCGGCGCCGACGTGGTGCTGCCCGGCGCGGCCCTGATCGAACTGGTCACCCGCGCGGCCGACGAGGTCGGCTGCGACAACATCCGCGAACTGACCACCACCACGGCCCTGCGCCTGCCCGGCGACGGCGGCGTGCAGCTCCAGCTGCAGATCGGCCCGGACGAGGACGGGCGGCGCGAGGTCGCCGTCTACTCCCGCCCGGACGACCAGGACGACCTGCCCTGGACCAAACACGCCACCGCCATCCTGGAACGCGGTGGCCTGGACGGGCTCGCGGGCGAGACCGAGTGGCCGCCCGCGGGCGCGGAACCCGTTGACGTGTCCGGGTTGTACGCGGGCATGGGCGAGGGCGGCGTCAACTACGGGCCATCCTTCCAGGGCCTGCGGGCCGCCTGGAAGCTGGGCACCGAGGTCTTCGCCGAGGTCGAACTGCCCGCCGAGGTGGCGGGTGACGCGGCCGAGTTCGGGCTGCACCCGGTGCTGCTGGACTCCGCACTGCACGCCGCGCACCTGGCCGAACTCGACGCCAGTGTGCAGGGCGGTCTGCCGTTCCACTGGGAAGATGTACGCCTGCACGCGGCGGGTGCTCCGGCCGCGCGAGTGCGGCTGACGCCCGCCGGTGACCGGATCTCGCTGACCATCTCCGACCACACCGGCGCGCTGATCGCCGCGGTCGGCGCGGTGGTACTGCGCACGCCGAGTGGCAGCGCGCCGGTGGCCACCGGCAACCTGTACCGCCTGGACTGGACCGAAACCGGCGAACAGCCCACCACCCCGGCCCGGATCGGCCTGCTCGGCCCGGACCACTTCGACCTGGCCGCACTCCTTGACCTGCCCCTCGCCGCCGACCTGGACAGCCTGGCCGAGGGCGAGATGCCCACGGTGGTGCTGCACCAGGCCTGGACCGAGGAATCGCCGCGACCCGGTGCGCACGAGCTGACCGCGTCCGCGCTGGCCCGGCTGCGGGATTGGCTGGAGGACAGCCGATTCCCCGGCGCTGAGCTGATCGTGGTCACCCGGGGCGCGACCGGCGCGGTCACCGACCCGGCCGCCGCCGCGGTGTGGGGCCTGGTGCGCACCGCGCAGGCCGAGCACCCCGGCCGGTTCCGGCTGCTCGACCTCGACCCCGGCGCCACCGATTCCGCCGAACTGGTGCGCACCGCACTGGCCGGTACCGAACCGCAGCTCGCCTTGCGGGACAACAAGATCCTGGCCGCCCGACTGGCACGGGCGATCCCGGCCGAGGACGCCCCGGCGGCCTGGGACGAGAACGGCACCGTGGTCATCACCGGTGGCCTCAGCGGCCTCGGCGCGGTGCTCGCCCGCCACCTGGTCACCAGCCGCGGCACGCGGTCCCTGCTGCTGCTCAGCCGCAGCGGACTCGCCACCGCAGGTGCCGAGAACCTCGTCGCCGAGCTGACCGAACTCGGCGCACTGGTCACCGTGGCCGCCTGCGATGTCGCCGACCGCGACTCGCTTTTCGCTGCGCTGCAACAGGTTCCGGCCGAGCACCCGATCACCGCCGTCTGCCACTCCGCGGGCGTGCTCGCCGACGGCGTGATCTCCACCCTCACCGCCGAGCAGCTCACCGCCGCGCTGCGGCCCAAGGTCGACGGCGCCTGGCACCTGCACGACCTCATCGGCGACACCGCCACCCTGGTGCTGTTCTCCTCCCTGGCCGGCCTGCTCGGCGCGCCGGGACAGGGCAACTACGCCGCGGGCAACGCCTTCCTGGACGCGCTCACCGCGCACCGCCGCACCCTCGGCCTGCCCGGCGTCTCCCTGGCCTGGGGACCGTGGGCGGAGACCGCGGGCATGACAGCCGAACTCGGTGGCGCACAGGTCCAGCGCCTGCGCAGGCTCGGCACCCCGCCGCTGGCCGAGTCCGACGGCCTTGCCCTGTTCGACCTCGCCGTCACCGCCGGGGAACCGGTGCTCGCGCCGGTGCGCCTCGATTTCGGCGTGCTGCGCTCGGCCCCCGAGGTGCCCTCGGTGCTGCGCGGCCTGCTCGGCCAGACCCGCCGCCGGGTCACCGCCGGACCGCTCGGCGGCCAGCGGCCCAAACAGCGCGCCGTGCTCGGCAAGCGCGAGGCCACCGACCTGGTGTCCCAGCAGATCGCCGCCGTCCTCGGCCACACCGACGGCACCACCATCGACCCCGGCCGCCCACTGGCCGAACTCGGCTTCGACTCGCTCACCGCGGTCGAACTGCGCAACCGGCTCAGCGCCGCCACCGGCCTGCGCCTGTCCCCGACCCTGGTGTTCGACCACCCCAACCTGGGCGAACTCGTCGAACACATCCTCCGCGAAAGCGGCTCGGTCGCCGGACCGGTCGCCGTCTCGGCCGTGCCCTACGGCGCGGTCAGCGACGACCCGATCGTCATCGTCGGCATGGGCTGCCGCTACCCCGGCGGCGTCAGCTCCCCCGATGACCTGTGGGGCCTGCTCGCCGAGGGCCGGGACGCCATCACCGGCTTCCCGGACAACCGCGGCTGGGACCTGGCCACCCTCTACCACCCGGACCCCGACCACCCCGGCACCGCCTACACCCGCTCCGGCGGCTTCCTGCGCGACGCGGGCCAGTTCGACCCGGCCTTCTTCGGCATGGGGCCTCGTGAGGCATTGGCCACCGACGCCCAGCAGCGCCTGCTGCTGGAGGTCTCCTGGGAGGCCATCGAACGCGCGGGCATCGACCCTCGGCGGTTGCGCGGCAGCCGGACCGGCGTGTTCGCCGGTGTGATGTACGGCGACTACGGCGCACTGCTCGCCGGTGCGGACTTCGAGGGGCACGCGGGCACCGGCACCTCCGGCAGCATCGTCTCCGGCCGGGTGTCCTACGCACTCGGCCTGGAAGGCCCCGCGGTCACCGTGGACACGGCCTGCTCCTCCTCGCTGGTCGCCATGCACTGGGCCATGCAGGCCCTGCGCTCCGGTGAGTGCACCCTGGCGCTGGCCGGTGGCGTCACCGTGATGGCCACGCCGGGTGCGTTCATCGAGTTCTCCCGGCAGCGCGGGCTGGCCAAGGACGGGCGCTGCAAGGCGTATTCCGACTCCGCCGACGGCGTGAGCTGGGCCGAGGGCGTCGGCGTCGTGGTGCTGGAACGCCAGTCCGACGCCATCCGCAACGGGCACCAGATCCTGGCCGTGGTGCGCGGCAGCGCGGTCAACTCCGACGGCTCCTCCAACGGCCTCACCGCCCCCAACGGCGGTGCGCAGCAACGGGTCATCCGCGATGCGCTCGCCGGGGCCGGACTGTCCACTTCGGACGTCGACGTGATCGAGGGCCACGGCACCGGCACCGCACTCGGCGACCCGGTGGAGGCCCGCGCCCTGCTGGCCACCTACGGCCAGGACCGCACCGAACCGGTGCTGCTCGGCTCAGTGAAGTCCAACATCGGGCACACCCAGGCCGCCGCCGGCGTCGCCGGGATCATCAAGATGGTCCTCGCGATGCGGCACGGCCAGGTGCCCAAGACCCTGCACGTGGACACCCCGTCCTCGCACGTGGACTGGGCCGAGGGCGCACTGTCCCTGCTGGCCGAACCCACGGTGTGGCCGGAAGCCGATCGCCCACGGCGGGCAGCGGTGTCCTCCTTCGGGTTCAGCGGCACCAACGCGCACGTGATCCTGGAGGCCCCGCCCGCACCCGTCGCCCGGGAGATCGAGGCCGAACCGGAGATCATCGCGCCGGTGCTGCTGTCCGCACGCAGTGCCACCGCGTTGCGCCGTCAGGCATCCCGGCTCACTTCGCGAGTCACCGAGACCACCCGGCTCACCGACCTCGCGTACTCCCTGGCGGCCACCCGGTCCCGGTTCGAGCACCGCGCGGTGCTCACCGCCGCCGACCCGGCCGCCCTGCGCAAGGCGCTGACCGCGCTCGCCGACGGCGGTCCCAGCCCGGCCGTGGCCACCGGCGAGGCCAGCCCGAGCCTGCGCCTGGCCGCGTTGTTCACCGGCCAGGGCAGCCAGCGTCCCGGCATGGGAGCCGAACTGCGCCAACGGTTCCCGGTCTTCGCCACCGCGCTGGACGAGGTCTTCGCCGCGGTCGATCCGCACCTGGACCGGCCGCTGGCCGAGGTGATGTTCGCCGCGGACTCCGAGCTGCTGGACCGCACCGAGTGGACCCAGCCCGCCGTGTTCGCACTGGAAGTCGCGCTGCACCGGCTGCTGGAATCCTGGGGTGTGCGGCCGGACTTCCTGATCGGCCACTCCATCGGCGAACTCGCCGCCGCGCACGTCGCCGGGGTGTTCTCCCTGGCCGACGCCGCCAAGCTGGTGGTCGCCCGGGGCAGACTGATGCAGGCCCTGCGCCAGGACGGCGCCATGGTCGCGGTGCAGGCCACCGAGGAGGAGGTCCGCCCGCAGCTCACCGACGGCGTGGTGATCAGCGCCGTCAACGGGCCCCGCTCCGTGGTGCTTGGCGGCGACGAGGCAGCCACCCTCGCGGTGGCCGCGCACTTCGACGAACAGGGCAGGCGGACCCGGCGGCTCAACACCAGCCACGCCTTCCACACCCCGCACATGGACGGCATGCTCACCGAATTCCTTGCCATCGCAGGGGAAGTGGACTACCAGCCGCCGACCATCCCGATCGTCTCCACGGTGACCGGCCACCTCGTTGAGGACACCGAACTGTGCGCGCCGGAGTACTGGGCCGGACAGGTCAGGGCCACCGTGCGCTTCGCCGACGCCGTCCGCACCGCCGCCCGCCTCGGCGTGGCCGCGTACGTGGAGATCGGCCCGGACAGCGTGCTCTGCGCCATGGCCGCGGAAACCCTGGGCGAGAGCACCGACATCGAACCGGTGCCCGCCCTGCGCGCCAAGCGCGAAGAAGAACGCACCCTGGTCGAAGCCCTGGGACGCCTGCACATCCAGGGCGTGGACGTGGACTGGGACGCCTTCTTCGGTCCCGGCCGCACCGTGCTCGACCTGCCCACCTACGCCTTCGACCACCAGCTCTTCTGGCCGCGCGCCAGCACTCCCGTCGCCCGCCCGGCGGAACTGCGCTACCGGGCGGACTGGGCTTCCCTCGGATCCGTTGCGGTGCCTCAGCTTTCCGGGCTGTGGCTGCTGGTGGACGTGGCGGACGAGATCGCCGCGACCCTGGAAAGCCATGGCGCGCAGGTGCGTCAGCTCACCCTGGACGCCGCGCTGCCGACCCGGCTGGCCGAACTGGACCAGGACGTCGCCGGGGTACTCTCCGGCCTGCCGCTGATCGGCACGCACAACCTGTTGCGCGCCTTGGTGGCGGCCGGAGTCGAAGCTCCACTGTGGACTGTGACTCGGCAGGCCGTGTCCACTGGGACCGAAGACCTGCCGCCAAACCCCGACCAGGCAACGGTCTGGGGCTACGGCCGCGCTGCCGCGCTGGAGTTCCCGGCCGGCTGGGGCGGTCTGATCGACCTGGCCGCCGACGCCGACCCGGATGACCTGGTCCGGGCGCTGGGCGCCGGATGGCCGGGGGAGGACCAGCTCGCACTGCGTGCCGCCGGTGCCTTCGGCCGCCGACTCGTCCGGCACGAAGGCACTGAGCCGACCGCGGAACTGCCCACCAACGGGACCGTGCTGGTCACCGGCGGCACCGGCGGTCTTGGCGGCGAGGTCGCCCGCTGGCTGGCCACCGCAGGCGTCCGGCACCTGGTGCTCACCAGCCGCAAGGGCCCGGACGCCCCCGGCGCCCGCGCGCTCGAAGCCGAACTGGCCGAACTTGGTGCCACCGTTGACTTCCGGGCCTGCGACGCCGCCGACCGGAACGCACTGGCCGCCGTCCTGGACGCGGTCCCCGCCGAGTACCCGCTGATCGGTGTGGTGCACGCGGCCGGGGTCAGTGAACTGCGCCCGATCGTCGAAACCGACCCGGCCGAACTCGCCGCCTCAATGGCCGCCAAGGTGCTCGGCGCGGCCAACCTGGACGCCCTGCTCGCCGAGACCGACCTGGACCTGTTCGTGCTCTTCGGCTCCATCGCCGGAGTCGTGGGCAGCGGCGGCCAGGCCGCCTACAGCGCGGCCAACGCCTACCTGGACACGCTCGCCGAACACCGGCGCTCGCGTGGCCTCCACGCCACCAGTCTCGGCTGGGGACCGTGGGCCGAGGCCGGACTGGCCGCCGACGACACCGCCCGCGAACGCCTGGCCCGGCACGGCATGCGCCCGCTGCTCACCGGCCCCGCACTGGCCGAACTGCGCCGCGCCCTCGCCGGTGACCAGCCCGCGGTGATGGTCGCCGACATCGACTGGGTCACCTACCTCCAGGTCTTCACCTCCCGCCGCCCCAGCGCCCTGCTGGCCGGACTGGTCGAGACCGCCGCCGACGCACCCGCGTCCGGCACCGAGACCGAACTCACCGCCCGCCTCGCTCGACTGTCCGAAGTGGACCAGCTGCGGGTGCTGATCGACGTGGTCCGCGCCGAGGCCGCCGCGGTCCTCGGCCACGACAGCCCGGCTGAGCTGAACGAGCGCCGCGCCTTCCGCGACCTCGGCTTCGACTCCCTCGGTGCGATCGAACTGCGCAGGCGACTCGGCAAACTCACCGGCCGCCCGCTGTCCAACACCATGGTCTTCGACCACCCCACCCCCGAGGCGCTCGCCAAGTACGTGCGCGCCGAGATCTCCGGGGCGAGGGACGGCGTGACCGGCCCGGTGGCCAGCATCGCCGCCGACGAGCCGATCGCCATCGTCGGCCTCAGCTGCCGCTACCCCGGTGGCATCGCCGACCCGGAACAGCTGTGGCGCTTGGTCGCCGACGGCGTGGACGCCATCTCCGGCTTCCCGCCCGAGCGAGGCTGGCCCGAGGCCGCCATCTACGACCCGGACCCGGACAACCCGACCACCACCTACACCACCCAGGGCGGCTTCCTCACCGACCCGGACGCCTTCGACCCGGCCTTCTTCGGCATCTCCCCGCGCGAAGCCCTGGGCATGGACCCGCAGCAGCGCCTGCTCCTGGAGGTCACCTGGGAGGCGTTCGAGCGGGCCGGACTCGACCCGCAGACGTTGCGCGGCACGCTCACCGGCACCTACGTCGGCTCCAGCTACACCGAATACGGAGCAGGCCAAGAGGTCGACGGCCAGGTGGTCACCGGCACCATCCCGAGCATCCTCTCCGGCCGGGTCGCCTACGTGCTCGGCCTGGAAGGCCCCGCGGTCACCGTGGACACCGCGTGCTCCTCCTCGCTGGTCGCCATTCACCTTGCCGCACAGGCACTCCGCAACGGTGAGACCACCCTCGCCGTCGCCGGTGGCGTCACCGTGATGCCCAACCCTGGCCCGTGGATCGCCTTCAGCCGCCAGCGCGCGCTCGCCGCCGACGGCCGGTCCAAGGCCTTCTCCGACGAGGCCGACGGCATGGTGCTCGCCGAGGGCATCGGCATGCTTGTGCTGCAACGACTTTCCGACGCCCGCCGTGAAGGCCGCCCGGTGCTCGCGGTGATCAAGGGCTCGGCGATCAACTCCGACGGCGCCTCCAACGGCCTCACCGCCCCCAACGGCCCGTCCCAGGAACGCGTCATCCGGCAGGCCCTGGCCAACGCCCGACTGACCGCCAACGACGTGGACGTGGTCGAGGCGCACGGCACCGGCACCGCACTCGGTGACCCGATCGAAGCCCAGGCCCTGCAACGGACCTACGGCCTGGAGCGCTCGCCAGAGCAGCCGCTCTGGCTGGGTTCGATCAAGTCCAACATCGGGCACAGCCAGTCCGCGGCCGGTGTCGCCGGCGTGATCAAGATGATCATGGCGATGCGGTATGGGCAGCTGCCCAGGACCCTGCACGTGGACACGCTGTCCACGCACGTGGACTGGAGTGCCAGCGCGGTCACCCCGCTGGCCGAACCGGTCGAGTGGACGCGCGGGGACCGGCCGCGCCGGGCCGCGGTGTCCTCCTTCGGCATCAGCGGCACCAACGCGCACGTCATCCTGGAACAGGACGACACCCCGCCCACACCCGCCACCGTGCCGGTGACCCCACCGGCCGCCGTGCCGCTGGTGCTGGCGGCCAAGAGCGAGAACGCGTTGCGCGGCCAGGCCGAACAACTGTCCACAGTGGACGAATCCGCGCTTGACCTCGGCTACTCGCTGGTGACCAGCCGCTCCACCTTCGACCACCGCGCGGTGCTGATCACCGGCGCGGACGGGCACGAGGACCTGGTGCGTGCGCTGGCCGACGGCGAGTCCGCGCCAGGCGTGGTCAGCGGGGTGGCCGACATTGACGGCCGCACCCTGTTCGTCTTCCCCGGCCAGGGCGCGCAGTGGCTCGGCATGGGCGCGAAACTGCTGGACGAGTCGCCGGTCTTCGCCGCCCGGATGGCCGAATGCGCGGCCGCGCTCGACCCGTTCATCGACTTCTCCCTGCTGGACCTGGTCCGCGGCGCGGCGGACGCGCCCAGCCTGGAACTCGTGGACGTGGTGCAACCCGCCTCGTTCGCGGTGATGGTCTCCCTGGCCGCGCTGTGGCAGTCCTACGGTGTGCGACCGGACGCGGTGCTCGGCCACTCCCAGGGCGAGATCGCCGCCGCGGTGGTCTCCGGTGCGCTCTCACTCCAGGACGGCGCTCGCGTGGTTGCCTTGCGCAGCCAGGCGATCCGGCGGCGGATGGGTGGCTCCGGCGGCATGATGTCGGTGGCCCTGTCCGCCGAGGAGGTGCTGCCGCGACTGGGTGAGCACCTGCACCTGGCCGCGCTGAACAGCCCGCGCTCGGTGGTGGTCTGCGGTGTGCCCGAGGCCCTGGACGCACTCGGCGAACAGCTGGCCGCCGAGGAGATCCGGTTCCGCCGGGTCGCGGTGGACTACGCCTCGCACTCCCCGCACGTGGCCAACCTGAGCGCCGACCTGCTCACCGACCTCGCGCCGATCCAGCCCCGCGAATCCGAGATTCCCTTCTACTCCACGGTGACCGGCGACTGGCTGGACACCACCGGCATGGACGCCGAGTACTGGTACACCAACCTGCGCGAGCAGGTCGGCTTCGCCCCGGCGGTGCGCGCACTGGTCGAGGCCGGGTACCGGCGGTTCATCGAGGCCAGCAGCCACCCGGTGCTGACCATGGCCGTGCAGGAAACCGCCGACGAACTCGGCAAGCCCATCGTGGTCACCGGCACCCTGCGCCGCGAGGACGGCGGCCTGGACCGGGCACTCACCTCGGTGGCCGAGGCGTTCGTGCGCGGCGTGGACGTGGACTGGACCGCGGCCTTCGCCGGGACCGGTGCGCGGCGGGTCGACCTGCCCACCTACGCCTTCCAGCACGACAGCTTCTGGCTCGCCCCGATCATGCCCAGCACCGAGGCAGGTGCCTCCGACGACGCGGCCTGGGCCGCGCTGGAAGCCGCCGACCCGGCCGAACTGGCCGCGGACTTCGGCGTGGACCCGGCCTCGCTGGCCAGCGTGCTCCCCGCGCTGACCGACTGGCGGCGGCGACGCGGCCAGGCGGCCACGGTGGACTCCTGGCGCTACCGGGCCCGCTGGGTGCCGCAGAAGATCGGCCGCAAGGCCCAGCTGAGCGGAACCTGGCTGCTGATCACCACCGGCGCCGAGGATCCGCTCGCCGCCCAGATCGCCGAAGTCCTTGCCGCCCAGGGCGTTGAGGTCCGGCGACTGGACAGCCCCGGCACCAACCGCGACGAGATCGCGGCCCGCCTGGGCACCGAACCCGTCGCTGGTGTGCTCTCCACTCTGGCCCTCGACGAAACTCTGGTCCCCGAGCTTTCCGCTCTGCCGCAGGGCTTGTCCGCCACCCTGGCGCTCACCCAGGCCCTCGGCGCGGCGGGTGTCGAAGCCCCGCTCTGGCTGCTCACCCGTGGTGCACTCGCCATCGGCGGCTCGGACCAGGTTTCCAGGCCGGTGCAGGCCATGGTCAGCGGCTTCGGCTGGACCGCGGCCCTGGAACACAGCGACCGCTTTGGCGGCGTGCTCGACCTGCCCGCCGAACTCGCCAGCACCGACCACAACGCCATCGTGGCCGCGCTGTCCGGCGAACTCGACGAGGACCAGCTCGCCGTGCGCGGTGGCAGCCTGTACGCCCGCCGGGTCGTACCCGCGGCACCCGCGAACGGTCAGCACCGCTGGCAGCCGCGCGGCACCGCGTTGATCACCGGTGGTTCCGGCACGCTGGCCCCGCACGTGGCCCGCTGGGCCGTCGAGCAGGGCCTGGAGCACCTGGTGCTGCTCAGCCGCGGCGGTGCGGAACACCCGCGCTCGATCGCACTGCTCGGCGAACTCGCCGAACTGGGCATCGAGGCCGAGGCCGCCGCCTGCGACGTCACCGACAAGGCCGCGCTCATCGCCCTGCGCGACCGCCTGGTCAGCCAGGGCCGCGACATCCGCACCGTGATCCACGCGGCCGCGATCATCGAACTGGCCTCCATCGAGGAGACCAACCCGGCCGACTTCGACCGGGTGCTGGCCGCCAAGGTCACCGGCGCGGCCAACCTGGACGAGGTCTTCGCCGAGACCGACCTGGACCGGTTCGTGCTGTTCTCCTCGGTGGCCGGGCTGTGGGGCACCGGCAGGCACGCGGCCTACGTCGCGGGCAACGCCTACCTGCACGCCCTCGCCGAACGCCGCCGCGCCCAGGGCCTGGCCGCCACCGCGGTGTTCTGGGGCATCTGGGCCGATGACAAGGAACTGGGCCGGGTCGACCCGAGCCAGATCGTGCGCAGCGGCCTGACCTTCATGGAACCCGCGCTCGCCCTGACCGGACTGCGCGCGGCGCTGGACGCCGATGAGACCGCGGTCGCGGTGGCCGATGTGGACTGGGCCACCTACTACCCGGTCTACACCGCCGCCAGAGCCACCACGCTCTTCGACGAGATCCCCGCGATCCAGCAGCCTCAGGTGGACACGGCCGTGGCCGGTCCCGCCGCCGGTGGCGAACTCGCCACCACGCTGCTTGCGCTGGCCCCGTCCCAACGGGAGCAGAAGCTCCTCGAACTGGTGCGGGCCGAGGCCGCGACCGTGCTGGGCCACAAGTCCGGCGACGCGCTGCCCGACCACCGGGCCTTCCGCGAGGCCGGGTTCGACTCGGTGATGGCGGTCGACCTGCGCAACCGCCTCGCCAGGGCCACCGGGCTCACCCTGCCGGCCACCCTGGTCTTCGAGCACGCCAACCCGACCGCGCTGGTCGCCTTCCTGCTCGGCGAACTGCTCGGCAACGCCCCGGCAACCCCGTCCGCCGCAACGACTTCGGTCGCGGTGGACGACGAGCCGATCGCGATCGTCGGCATGGCCTGCCGCTACCCCGGCGGCGCCAACACCCCCGAGGGCCTGTGGCAGCTGGCCGTGGACGGCGTGGACGCCATCTCCGGCCTGCCCACCGACCGCGGCTGGATCACCGACGGTTTCGCCGACGCGCAGGGCGGATTCCTGCACGAGGCCGCCGACTTCGACCCCGGCTTCTTCGGCGTCTCGCCGCGGGAAGCCCTGGCCATGGACCCGCAGCAGCGCCTGCTGCTGGAAACCGCCTGGGAGGCATTCGAGCGTTCCGGCCTTGACCCGCACGGCCTCCGTGGCAGCCGCACCGGCACCTTCATCGGGGCCAGCTACACCGACTACAACGTGGCCGCGGCCGCCGCGGTGCAGAGCGAGTCCGACGCCGCCGACGTGGCCGGACACCTGGTCACCGGTGCGCTGCCGAGCATCATCTCCGGCCGGATCAACTACCTGTTCGGCTTCGAGGGTCCCTCGCTGACCCTGGACACCGCCTGCTCCTCCTCGCTGATGGCCATCCACCTGGCGGCCCGCTCGCTCAAGACCGGCGAGAGCAGCCTGGCCCTGGCCGGCGGCGTGGCGATCATGTCCACGCCCAACTCGTTCATCGGCTTCAGCCGCCAGCAGGTCCTCGCGCACGACGGGCGCTGCAAGGCCTACGCCGACAGCGCCGACGGCATGACCCTGGCCGAGGGCGTTGGCCTGGTGCTGCTGGAACGGCTCTCCGACGCCCAGCGCAACGGGCACAAGGTGCTCGCCGTGCTGCGTGGTTCGGCGGCCAACTCCGACGGCGCCTCCAACGGCCTCACCGCCCCCAGCGGCGCGGCCCAGCAGCAGGTCATCGTGGACGCACTCGCCGCCGCCCAGGTCAGTCCGGCCGAGGTGGACGCGGTGGAGGGCCACGGCACCGGCACCGCGCTCGGCGACCCGATCGAGGCCCGCGCGCTGCTGGCCACCTACGGGCAGGACCGGGAGCGGCCGCTGCTGCTCGGCTCGGTCAAGTCCAACATCGGGCACACCCAGATGGCCTCCGGCGTGGCCAGCGTCATCAAGATGGTCCAGGCCCTGCAACTCGGTGTGCTGCCCAGGACGCTACACGCGGACACCCCGTCCACGCACGTGGACTGGACCGCCGGGTCGATCGACCTGCTGCACGAGCAGACCGACTGGCCCGAGACCGGCCGCCCGCGACGGGCAGGCGTGTCCTCCTTCGGGCTCAGCGGCACCAACGTGCACATGGTCCTGGAACAGGCCCCCACTCAGCCCGAGGAAGCCGCCGCCGAACAGCTCGACGGTCCGCTGCCCGTGCTGGTCTCGGCGCGCAACCCGCGGGCACTCCAGGCCCAGGCCGCCCGACTGCTGTCCACTGTGGATGGTGACCCGGCGCTGACGGTGACCGACCTGGCCGCCGCCACCGCCACCGGCCGCGCGGTGTTCGAGCACCGGGCCGCCCTGGTCGCCGCCGAACTGGACGAGCTGCGACAGGGCCTGATCGAACTGAGCGAGGGCCGACCGGCCCCCGGACTGGTCACCGGCCGCGCGCGGCGGGACCGCACCGCGTTCCTGTTCACCGGACAGGGCAGCCAGCGCGCCGGGATGGGCGCCGAGCTGTACCAGCGGTTCGAGGTCTTCGCCGAGGCCCTCGACGAGGTCGCCGCGCACCTGGACACCGAACTGGACCGCCCGCTGCGCGAGGTGCTCTTCGCCGCACCGGACAGCCCCGAGGCGGAGTTGTTGCACCGCACCGGGTTCGCCCAGCCCGCGCTGTTCGCGGTCGAGGTGGCGCTGTTCCGGCTGCTCACCTCCTGGGGCATCACCCCGGACTACGTCACCGGCCACTCCATCGGCGAACTGGTCGCCGCACATGTGGCCGAGGTGCTCTCGCTCGCCGACGCCTGCACCCTGGTCGCGGCCCGCGCCCGGCTGATGGACGCACTGCCGGATGGCGGCGCGATGACCGCGGTGGAAGCCACCGAGGAAGAATTCCTTGCGCTGGAACGGGATCGGGTCTCCATTGCCTCGATCAACGGCCCGCGCTCGCTGGTCGTCTCCGGCGACGCGGACGCGGTGGACGAGGTCGCCGAGCACTTCAAGGGCATTGGCCGCCGGACCTCGCGGCTGAAGGTGAGTCACGCGTTCCACTCGCCGCACCTGGACCCGATGCTGGCCGAGTTCGCCGCGGTCGCCCGGACGCTGACCTACCGGGCCCCGCGCCTGGCCGTGGTGTCCAACCTGACCGGCACCCTGGCCACCGCCGAACAGCTGTGCTCGCCCGAGTACTGGGTGCAGCACGCCCGGCAGGCGGTCAGGTTCGCCGACGGCATCGCGTACCTGGCCGAGCAGGGCGTGGCCAACTTCGTCGAACTGGGCCCGGACGGCGTGCTGTCCGGCCTGGCCGAGGGCTGCCTGCCCGAGGACTTCGAGGCGCTGCGGATCCCGTTGCTGCGCAAGGGACGACCGGAGGTCCCGGCCACCCTGAGCGCGGTGTCGGCCCTGCACGTGCACGGGGTTTCCGTGGACTGGGCCGCGTTCTTCACCGGCTCCGGCGCCCGCCGGGTCGAACTGCCCACCTACGCGTTCCAGCGCGAGCGGTACTGGCCGAGCGCGCCCGCGGTCACCCGCCAGTCCACTGTGGACGATCTGCGCTACCGGGTGGACTGGCGCAAGCTGGCCGAGGTCACCGCACCCGCGCCGGAAGGCCGCTGGCTGGTGCTGACCGGCGAGGGCGAGCCGGACTGGCTGCTCGGCCTGCTGGAACTGGTCGCCGAATCGTCTGAGCGGGTCACCGTGTCGGACCGGGCCGACCTGGCCGGACTGGCGGACAACCCGGTGCGTGGCGTGCTGCTGCTCACCGCGCCGTCGCTGCCGCTGACCACGCTTTCCTTGCAGGCACTGACCAACGCGGGCATCACCGCGCCGGTGTGGTGCCTGACCAGTGACGCGGACACCAACCCGGAACAGGCCGCGGTCTGGGGCTTCGGCCGGGTCGCCGCACTCGAATACCCCGACACCTGGGGTGGTCTGGCCGACCTGCCCACCGAGGTCGACGCGGAAGCGCTGGCCCGGCTGGCCGCCGTGGTCACCGGCGGGTTTGGCGCCGAGGACCAGGTCAGGGTGCGCCCCGAGGGCGTGCTCGGCCGCAGGCTGGTCCGCGCCGCCAACGCCGCCGAGGGCGAGTACCAGCCCAGCGGCACCGTGCTGGTCACCGGCGCGACCGGCGGCATTGGCGGGCACCTGGCCCGCTGGCTGGCCCGCGAGGGCGCGGCGCACCTGGTGCTCGCCAGCCGCCGTGGCGGCGAAGCCCCCGGCGCGCAGGAACTGGTCGCCGAGCTGACCGAGCTGGGTGTCCAGGTCACCGTGGCCGCCTGCGATGTGGCCGACCGGGACGCCCTGGCCGGACTGCTGGCCGAACACCCGCCGAACGCGGTCTTCCACGCCGCCGGTGTGGTCGAGGACGGGGTGATCGACAGCCTCGGCCCGGACGCCTTCGACCGGGTGCTGGCCGCGAAGGCGTTGTCCGCCAAGCACCTGCACGAACTCACCACCGACCTCGACGCGTTCGTCCTGTTCACCTCCACCGCCGGGGTCATCGGCGGCGCTGGCCAGGCCAACTACGCCGCCGCCAACGCCTACCTGGACGCACTGGCCCAGACCCGCCGCGCCACCGGACTCCCGGCGACTGCGGTCGCTTGGGGACCGTGGGCTGGCGCAGGGATGGCGGCCGAAGCGGGCACCGAGCGGATGCGCCGGGCGGGGCTGTTCCCGCTGGCCGCGAGCCGGGGGATCGGCGCGCTGGCCAAGGCGATCGGCGGCGAGGCCACCCTCACCGTGGCCGATGTGGACTGGTCCCGGTTCGCCCCGGCCCTGGCCGCCGCCCGCCCGATGCCGCTACTGGCCGACCTCCACGTGGCCCCGGTTGCCGCGGCCGAACCCGAGGCCCAGCACGGATCCAAGCTGCGCACCGAGCTGCAGGGCCTGTCCGGCCCGGCCCGGGTGCGGCGGATGGCCGAACTGGTCCGCGGTCAGGTCGCGATGGTGCTGGGGCACAGCGGGATCGACACCGTGGACGTGGAACTCCCGTTCCGCGACCTCGGCTTCGACTCGCTGACCACCCTGGAACTGCGCAACGGCCTGGCCACCGCCACCGGCCTCAAACTCACCGCCTCCCTGGTCTACGACCACCCGACCCCGCGCGAGCTGGCCGCCTTCCTGATCAGCGAACTGCTCGGGGCCGAGGACACCGCCGCGCCGGTCCAGGTGGCCGCGCGCACCGACGAACCGATCGCGGTGGTCGGCATCGGCTGCCGCTTCCCCGGCGGCATCAGCTCGCCGGAGGAACTCTGGGACCTGCTGGTGCAGGGCAGGGACGGCATCGTGGACTTCCCGGCCGACCGCGGCTGGGACCTGGAGTTGCTGGCCGCGGCCGGATCCGCCACCACCCGCGGTGGCTTCCTGCCCGGCGTGGCCGACTTCGACGCCCCGTTCTTCGGCATCTCCCCGCGCGAGGCCATGGCCATGGACCCCCAGCAGCGCCTGCTGCTGGAAACCTCCTGGGAGGCCCTGGAACGCGCCGGGGTCGACCCGAACTCCTTGCGCGGCACCGACGCGGGCGTGTTCGTGGGTACGAATGGCCAGGACTACCTGACCCTGCTCGGCCAGGCCGCGGACATGGAGCGGCTCGGCGGGCACGTGGCCACCGGCAACACCGCCAGCGTCATGTCCGGCCGCCTCGCCTACACCTTCGGCCTCGAAGGCCCGGCCATCACCATCGACACCGCCTGCTCCGCCTCCCTGGTCGCCCTGCACTGGGCGAGCCGCGCGCTGCGGGACGGCGAATGCTCACTGGCCCTGGTCGGTGGCGTGTCGGTGATGTCGACGCCGGGCTCGTTCATCGAGTTCAGCAAGGCGGGCGGACTCGCCGCCGACGGCCGCTGCAAGGCATTCGGCGCGGGCGCCGACGGCACCAGCTGGTCCGAAGGCGCGGGCATGCTCGTGCTGGAACGGCTTTCGGACGCCAAGCGCAACGGCCGCCAGATCCTGGCCGTGATCAAGGGCTCGGCGATCAACTCCGACGGCGCGTCCAACGGCCTCACCGCCCCCAACGGACCGGCCCAGCAACGCGTCATCCGGGCCGCCCTGGCCGACGCCGGCCTGCGACCGTCCGAAGTGGACGCCGTCGAGGCACACGGCACCGGCACCACGCTCGGCGACCCGATCGAGGCGCAGGCCCTGCTCGCCGCCTATGGCCAGGACCGGCCCGAACCACTGCTGCTCGGCTCGGTCAAGTCCAACCTGGGCCACACCCAGGGCGCGGCCGGTGTCGCGGGCGTGATCAAGATGGTGCTCGCGGTGCGCAACGGGGTGCTGCCCAAGACCCTCGGCGCGGACGAACCCTCACCGCACGTGGACTGGTCGGCCGGTTCCCTCGCCCTCAACACCGAGAACACCGAGTGGCCTGCCATCGACCGGCCGCGCCGCGGTGGCGTGTCCGCCTTCGGCATCAGCGGCACCAACGCGCACGTGATCATCGAAGGCGTCCCGGCGGAAGCGGAAGTCCCGCGGCAGCCCGAACCCACCGTGGTGCCCTGGCTGGTCGCCGCGGGCTCGGCCGCCGCGATCACCGCCCAGATCGACCGGATCACCGCCTATGCCAACGGAAACCCCGAACTCTCCCGCGCGGACATCGGACGCGCCCTCGCCACCCAGCGGGCCGCGCTGCGGCACCGCGCGGTGCTGCTCAGCACCCCCGACGGCCTGATCGAGGTCGCCAGGGACACCGCCGCGGCACCGGGTGAGACCGCGTTCCTGTTCACCGGTCAGGGATCCCAGCGTCTCGGCATGGGCCAGACCCTGCACCAGCGCTACCCGGTCTTCGCCGCCGCACTGGACGAGGTGCTCGCCGAGTTCGACACCGTGCTGGACCAGCCACTGCGCGAAGTGTTGTGGGGCACCGATCCCGCCGCACTCACCAGCACCGACATGGCCCAGCCCGCGCTGTTCGCCATCGAGGTCGCGCTGTTCCGGCTGCTCGAATCCTGGGGCGTCAGCCCGGCCTTCGTCACCGGCCACTCCATCGGCGAACTGGCCGCCGCACACGTCGCCGGGGTCTTCTCCCTGCCCGACGCCTGCGCACTGGTCGCCGCCCGCGGTCGCCTGATGGCCGCACTGCCCACCGGTGGCGCGATGGTCGCGGTGGAGGCCGCCGAGGACGAGGTCACCGACCTGGTCAACGGCCGGGTGTCCGTCGCCGCGGTGAACAGCCCCGGTTCGGTGGTGCTCTCCGGTGAGGCGGACGCGGTGCACAACGTCGCCGCCAAACTCGCCGGCATGGGCCGCCGCACCACCACCATGCAGGTCAGCCACGCCTTCCACTCCGCGCTGATGGACCCCATGCTCGACGACCTGCGCGCGGTCGCGGCCAAGGTGACCTACCAGGAGCCCTCGATCCCGATCGTCTCCGGACTTACCGGCCAGGTCGCCACGACCGAACAGCTGTGCTCGCCGGACTACTGGGTCCGGCAGGCCCGCGAGGCGGTCCGGTTCGCCGACGCCGTGCGCACCCTGCACGAGCTGGGCGCACGCACCTTCGTCGAGGTCGGCCCGCACGGCGTGCTGACCCCGATGGCCGAACAGTCCCTGCCGCAGCGTGCCGCCCTGGTCACCCCGGTGCTGCGCGGCGACCGGGACGAGCAGCAGACCCTGCTGACCGCCCTCGGCCGCCTGCACGCCCACGGCGCCACCGTGGACTGGCCCGCGTTCTTCGGCCCGCGCACCAGCACGATCAACCTGCCCACCTACGCCTTCCAGCACGAGCGCTACTGGCCCGAGCTGGCCGCGCCCGCCCCGGCCGCGCAGTCCCAGGCCGACGGCGAGTTCTGGTCCGCGGTGGAACAGGGCGACCTCGCCTCGCTGGCCAGTTCGCTGGAACTGGACGAGCAGGCCCTGGCCGCGGTGCTGCCCGCGCTGTCCACCTGGCGGCGCAAGCAACGCGAACAGCAGGCCGCGAAGTCCTGGACCTACCAGATCGGCTGGACCCCGCTGCCCGCTGCCGCAGGCGTTGCCCTGCAAGGCAAATGGGCCGCACTGGTGCCAGCCGACTGGGGCCAGGACGAGTGGACCACCGCGGTGATCACCGCGCTCGGCGAGGCCGTCACGCCGGTGGAGTACACCGGACCGGACAGCCTGCCCGCCGGGGTCTCCGGCATCGTGTCCCTGCTCACCGAGCAGTGGCCCGAGGCCGTGGCCGCCGAGGTCCAGGCCCCGCTCTGGTGGCTCACCCGCCAGGCGGTCACCGTCACCCCGAACGACCCGGAACCCGTTGCGGCCCAGGCAGCCCGCTGGGGTGCGGGCCGAGTCGCCGCACTGGAACAGCCAGAGCACTGGGGCGGTCTGATCGACCTGCCCGAGCCGTTCACCCCGAACCTGGCCGAGGCCCTCCTGGCCGCCCTCACCGGCAGCGAGGACCAGATCGCCATCCGGGCCACCGGCGCCCACGCCCGGCGACTCAACCGGGCCCAGCTCGGCGACGCGCTGTGGACACCCAGCGGCACCGTGCTGGTGGTCGACGCGCACGGCTCCGCACTGGCCCGGCAACTCGCCGAGGCCGGGGCTGGGCACGTGGTGCTGGTCGGCGCGGAGATCGACGCCCAACTCTCCGCCGACCTGGCTGAGCGCGGCGTCGGCCTGACCCAGCTCGCGGGCAACCCGGGTAACCGGGAAACCCTTGAGGTGGCACTGGAATCCGTGCCCGCGGACCAGCCGCTCACCGCCGCCGTCGTCTCGGTCGCGGCCATCGCGTCCACTGTGGACGATGCAATCGCCCCGGCCACCGCGCTCGATGAACTGTTGCGGGACAAGGAACTCGACGCACTCGTGTTCTCCGCCCCCATCTCGGCCACCTGGGGCGCCGCCGGACGCGCGGTGGAAGCCGCCGCCGGCGCACACCTGGAGGCACTGGCCGCCCGCCGCCGCCACCGTGGACTCGCTGCCACCGCGGTCACCTGGGGCGCCTGGCGCGGCGGCGAGGACAGCGACCTGCTGCGCCACCTGGAAGCCAACGGCCTGCTCGCCGTCGACCCACTGGCCGCGGTGACCGCCCTGCGCGGACTCGTCGCCGCGGACCGGCCATCGGTGGTCGTGGCCGAGGTCGACTGGAGCAGGTTCGCCCCGGCCTTCACCGCCAAGCGCGCCAGCCGGTTGCTGACCGGCGTGCCCGAGGCCCGCACCGCACTGGCCGAGGCCGAACGGGAAAGCCGGGACACCGCCTCCGCGGCCGCCGAACTGCGCGTCCGCCTGGCCGAACTGCCCGCCGAGGAACGCCTCGCGGTACTGGTCGAACTGGTCCGGGAACGGGCCGCGAACGTGCTCGGCCTGGCCGGGGCACACCTGGTCGAGGCGGACCGGGCCTTCCGCGAACTCGGCTTCGAGTCGCTGACCGCGGTCGACCTGCGCAACCAGCTCGGCGCGGCCACCGGCCTGGAACTGCCGGTCACCCTGGCCTTCGACCACCCCACCCCGGTGGAACTGGCCGAACACCTGCTGGCCGAACTGCTCGGCGATCCGGATGAGGATCCGGACGAGTACCCACCGCCCGCCGAAGCAGGCGAGCACCACGAGGCCGGGGAGATCGACGGGTTGGACGTCGACGATCTGGTGCGGCTGGCGCTGGGCGCTAGCGCGGACGAAGAGGGGCCGAGGGCGTGAACGACATGGCTGCCCAGAACAACAAGGTCGTCGACGCGCTGCGCGCGGCGCTCAAGCAGGCCGAAACGCTGCGCCAGCAGAACGCGAAGCTGGAATCCGCGGCGGTGGAGCCGATCGCCATCCTCGGCATGGCCTGCCGCTATCCCGGCGGCATCGCCTCGCCGGAGGACCTGTGGCAGCTCGCCGAGAACGGCGTGGACGCCATCGGCGACATGCCCACCGACCGCGGCTGGGACTTCGCGGCCCTGGACGCGCTGCCCGGCCAGGGCGGGCCCGAGGTGCCCCGGTTCGGCGGATTCGTCGAGGACGTGGCCGGGTTCGACCCGACCTTCTTCCGTATCTCCCCGCGTGAGGCGCTGATCCTGGACCCGCAGCAGCGACTGCTGCTCGAGGTCGGCTGGGAAGCCCTGGAACGGGCGGGCATCGACCCGGTCGGCCTGCGCGGCGGCGACACCGGCGTGTTCGTCGGCGGCGGCACCGGCGACTACCGGGTGCCGATGGGCGCCATCGAATGGCAGACCGCCCAGTCCAGCAGCCTGCTCTCCGGCCGGGTCTCCTACATCTTCGGCTTCCGCGGCCCCACCCTCACCGTGGACACCGGCTGCTCCTCCTCGCTGGTCGCGCTGCACCTGGCGGCCAGGGCACTGCGTGCGGGGGAGTGCTCGATCGCACTCGTCGGCGGCGTGAGCGTGCTCTCCAGCACCGCCGGATTCGTGGAGTTCGCCGCTCAGGGCGCGCTGTCTTCTGACGGCCGCTGCAAGGCTTTCGCCGAGGCCGCCGACGGCACCGGCTGGGCCGAGGGCGCCGGAGTCCTGGTGCTGCAACGGCTTTCCGAGGCGCAGGCGCAGAACCGGCGCATCCTGGCGGTCATCCGCGGCACCGCGATGAACTCCGACGGCGCCTCCAACGGCATGACCGCGCCCAGCGGACCTGCTCAGCGCCGGGTCATCCGGGCCGCGCTGCGCAACGCCCGGCTCACCCCGGCCGAGGTCGACATCGTCGAGGCGCACGGCACCGGCACCAAACTGGGCGACCCGATCGAGGCCCAGGCGCTGCTGGCCACCTACGGCAAGGACCGGGAAACCCCGCTGCTGCTGGGTTCCATCAAGTCCAACATCGGGCACACCCAGGCCGCCGCCGGCGTCGCGGGCATCATCAAGGTGGTGCAGGCGATCCGGCACGGCTCGGTGCCCAAGACCCTGCACGTGGACCGCCCCAGCTCGCACATCGACTGGACCGCCGGCGCCATCGACCTGGTCACCGAGACCACCGCCTGGCCCGAGGTGGACCGGCCGCGCCGCGCGGGCGTGTCCTCCTTCGGCGCCAGCGGCACCAACACGCACGTCATCGTCGAACAGGCCCCCGAGGCCGTCAAAACCCCCGCGGTGGCACACCCGCCCGCGGTGGTGCCCTGGGTGCTCTCCGGCCGCACCGACGCAGCCCTGCGCGCCCAGGCCGCTGCCCTGCTGTCCACTGTGGACACTGCGCGGCCGGTCGATCTCGGTTTCTCCCTGGCCACCACCCGATCCATCTTCACCAGCCGCGCCGTCGTACTGGATCCCGCCGGACTTGCCGCGCTGGCAACGGGTTCGCGCGACTCTGGTGTGATCGAGGGCTCGCCAGTGGCGGGCAAGACCGCCTTCCTGTTCCCGGGTCAGGGCGCGCAGCGACTGGGCATGGGACAGGCGCTGTACGCGCGTTTCCCGGCTTTCGCCACGGCTTTCGACCAGATCGCGGACGCCTTCGAGGGTCACCTCGGCGGCTCCCTGCGCGAGGTGCTCTGGGGCGCGGATGCCAAGCGCCTGGAGAACACCGGCTGGACGCAGCCCGCGTTGTTCGCCATCGAGGTCGCGTTGTTCCGCCTGCTCGAATCCTGGGGCGTGCGACCGGATCTGCTGATGGGCCACTCGGTCGGCGAGATCGCCGCCGCACACGTGTCCGGCGTGTACTCGGCTGCTGACGCCTGCACCCTGGTCGCGGCCCGCTCGCGGCTGATGAGCGCGCTGCCCGCCGGTGGCTCGATGGTCGCGGTGGACGCCACCGAAGACGAGGTCACCCCGCTGCTCGCCGAGTACCCCGAGGTGGCCATCGCCGCCGTCAACGGGCCGCGCTCGGTGGTGCTCTCCGGAGTCTCGGCCGCCGTCGGCGAGCTGGCCGAGATCCTGGGCAACCGCGGCCACCGCACCAAGACCCTGCCGGTCAGCCACGCCTTCCACTCCCAGTTGATGGAACCAATGCTGGCCGAGTTCCGCACCGCGGTCGCCGCGCTCACCCCCGAGCGCGCCCGCATCCCGATCTGCTCCACGGTGACCGGCGAACTGGTCCAGGGCGAACAGCTCGACGCCGACTACTGGGTCGCGCAGGTCCACCGCACGGTCCGCTTCGCCGACGGCGTGCGCACCCTGGCCGCCGCCGCGGTGGCCCGGTTCGTCGAGGTCGGACCCGGTGGCGCGCTGTCCTCGATGGTGCACGAGACCCTGGCCGAGACCGAGGGCGAGCGCGCGGTCATCGCGCTGCTGCGGGACGACCGCGAGGAACGCGACGACAGCGCCGAGGAGATCGTGCTGCTGCGCGGCCTGTCCCGGCTGCACGTGGCCGGTGGCACCGTGGACTGGGCCGAGTTCTTCCGCGACTCCGGCGCCGCCGTGGTCGACCTGCCCACCTACGCCTTCCAGCGCGAGCGCTACTGGCCGGTCGGCGAACAGCGCACCAACAACGCCGCCGGGCTGGGCCTGATCCCGATCTTCCACCCGATGCTCGGCGCGGTCACCGCCTCCGCAGAGGACGGCAGCCTGCTGGTCAGCGGCCGACTCTCCGTCGGCGATCAGCCCTGGCTGGCCGACCACCTGGTCGGCGGCGAGGTGTGGTTCCCCGACGCCGGACTGATGGAACTCGTGCTCACCGCGGCCGACCAGGTCGGCTGTGACCGGATCGGCGAACTCCGGGTGTCCCGCCCGCTGATCGTCAACGAGCAGCTCGCACTCCAGGTCCGGGTCGGCCCGGCCGACGACCTGGGCCGCCGCCCGGTCAGCGTGCACTCCCGCCCGGCCCGCAGCGACCGCGAGTGGACCGAACACGGCACCGCCACCCTCACCCCCGGCGACCTCGCCCCGGCCGAGGCCCTGCCGTGGCCGCCGCCCGGCGCGGAACCGGTCAGCCTGGACAACCACCACGAACTGCTCGACCGCGGCCCGATGTTCCACGGCCTGCGCGAGGTCTGGCGCCTGGGCGAGGAAATCCACGCCGAGGTCGCCCTGCCGGAAAGCCTGAACAGCCGCAGCCAGGAAGCCGCCGCCTTCGCCCTGCACCCGGCCCTGCTGGATGCCGCCCTGCAGGCCAGCGCCTTCCTGCCCGGCCGCAGCGCACTCGCCCCCGGGACGATCGGCGAATGGCAGGGCGTCACCCTGCACGCGGCCGGTGCCGCGGTGCTGCGGGTGCGCTGGACCGAAGGCCCGGACGGACTTGAGCTGTCCGCGATGGATCCCGCTGGTGGCCCGGTGTTCTCGGTGGACGCCCTGCGCACCCGGGATGCCGAACAGGTCGCCCGCCCCGGCGTGACCGACTCGCTGTTCGGGGTCGACTGGGTTGCCCTGCAAGCGAATGGCCCCGCACCGACCTGGGCGATGCTGGACGCGCTCGGCGACGGCCCGGTGCCCGAGGTCGTGTTCGCACCCCTGCACAGCGACGGCCCGGAACACGCGGGCGAACTGGCCGGACAGGCCCTCGAACTCGTACAGCGCTGGCTCACCGAGGACCGCTTCGCCACCGCGCGCCTGGTCGTGGTGACCAGCGGCGCGGTTGAGACCGTCACCGACCTCGGCGCGTCCGCCGTGTGGGGCCTGGTGCGCTCGGCCGCCTCCGAACACCCCGGCCGCTTCGTCCTGCTCGACGTCGACACGCTCGACGCCCTCGAACTCGCCCTGCCCGGCCTGACCGGCGACGAACCCCAGCTGCTGCTCCGCGACGGCGTCCTGCGTGCCGCCCGCCTGACCCGCCTGCCCGCCCAGTCCGAACCCACCGCCTGGGACCCGGACAAGGCCGTCCTCATTACCGGCGGCAGCGGCGAACTCGCTGGCGTCCTCGCCCGTCACCTCATCGAACGCGGCCAGCAGCGAATCGTGCTGGCCAGCCGCCGCGGCGCGGACGCCCCCGGCGTGGCCGACCTGCGCGAGGCCCTCGGCGACCGGGTCGAGTTCGCGGCCTGCGATGTCACCGATCCCGTTGCGGTGCAAGAGCTTGTCACCCGGATCAGCCCGCTCACCGCCGTGGTGCACACCGCCGCGGTCATCGACGACGGCGTGGTCGAATCCCTGACCGCCGACCGCCTGTCCAGGGTGTTGCGCCCCAAGGCCGAGGCCGCGTGGCACCTGCACCAGGCCACCCTCGGCCAGGAGCTGGCCGCGTTCGTCCTGTACTCCTCGGCCGCCGGTGTACTCGGCAGCCCCGGCCAGGGCAGCTACGCCGCGGCCAACAGCTTCCTCGACTCCCTCTCGGCCCATCGCCGCGACCTCGGCCTGCCCGGCAGCTCGATCGCCTGGGGCCCTTGGGAAGCCGGGCTGACCACCGGACTGGGCACCGAGCACAGTCGCCGCCTGGCCGCCAAGGGCCTGGCGCTGATCGACGCGGCCCGCGGCAACGCCATGTTCGACGTGGCCTCCTCCGCCGACCGGGCCATCGTGGTCGCCGCCACCGCTGTCGGCGGCGGCACCGCGACCGGCCCCGTCCCGGCCATCCTGCGCAACCTGGTCCGCACCGGCCGCCGCAATGCCGCCGCCACCGGCAGCACCCCCGGCACCAGCACGCTCAGCACCCGGCTCGCCGCACTGCGGCCTACCGATCGGTCGGATTTCCTCACCGAGATCGTGCGCACCGAGGTGGCCGCCGTGCTCGGCCACCCCTCGATCAAACTGGTCGGCCCGAAGCAGGAGTTCCGCGAGCAGGGCTTCGACTCGCTGTCCGCGGTCGAACTGCGCAACCGCCTGTCCGCGGTCACCGGCCTGAACCTGCCGGCCACCCTGGTCTTCGACTACCCGACCTCGGTCCAGGTCGCCGCCTTCCTACTCACCCGCCTGGAGGGAGCGGCAGAGGACACCAACACCCCGGCCACCCGGACCGGCGCGGCCCACGACGACCCGATCGTCATCGTCGGCATGAGCTGCCGTTACGCCGAGGGCATCGCCTCGCCAGAGGACCTGTGGCAGCTGGTGCTCGACGGCGGCGACGCCATCGGCGGCTGCCCGCCCGACCGCGGCTGGGACGTCGAAGGCGCCGAGTCGCTGCGCGGCGGGTTCCTGACCGACGCGGCCGGATTCGACGCCGGGTTCTTCGGCATCTCCCCGCGTGAGGCCATCGCGATGGACCCGCAGCAGCGGGTGCTCCTCGAAGTCTCCTGGGAGGCACTGGAACGCGCGGGCATCGACCCGACCAGCCTGTCCGGCAGCCCGACCGGCGTCTACGTCGGCGCGGGCGACGCCAACTACGTCTCGCTGCTGGTCAGCGAGGGCAGCTCGGTCGCCGGATTCATCATGACCGGCACCACCTCCAGCGTGCTCTCCGGCCGGGTCTCCTACGTGCTCGGCCTGGAAGGCCCCACGCTCACCGTGGACACCGCCTGCTCCTCCTCGCTGGTGGCCATCCACCTGGCGGCGCGGGCACTCCAGTCCGGCGAGTGCACCCTTGCCCTGGCCGGTGGCGTGGCGATCCTGTCCACGCCCGGTCCGTTCGCCGAATTCGCCAAGCAGGGCGGGCTTTCTTCCGACGGCCGCTGCCGCTCCTACTCCGATGACGCCGCCGGGACCGGCTGGGCCGAGGGCGCCGGTGTCCTTGTGCTGGAACGGCTTTCCGACGCCCAGCGCAACGGCCACCAGATCCTGGCCGTGGTCAAGGGTTCCGCGGTCAACTCCGACGGTGCCTCCAACGGCCTGACCGCACCGAACGGCCCGTCCCAGCAACGCGTCATCCGCGCCGCGCTGGCCGACGCCGGACTGTCCACTGTGGACGTCGACGTGGTCGAGGGGCACGGCACCGGCACCCGGCTGGGCGACCCGATCGAGGTGCAGGCCCTGCTGGCCACCTACGGCCAGGACCGCGAACAGCCGCTGCTGCTGGGCTCGATCAAGTCCAACCTGGGCCACACCCAGGCCGCCGCGGGTGTGGCGAGCATCATCAAGATGGTGCAGGCCATCCGGCACGGCGTGGTGCCGCGCACCCTGCACGTGGGCACGCCGTCCACGCACATCGACTGGACCGCCGGGGACATCCAGCTCGCCATCGACCAGACCGACTGGCCCACGGTGGACCGGCCGCGTCGGGCGGCGGTGTCCGCGTTCGGCGTCAGCGGCACCAACGCACACCTGATCATCGAGCAGCCCCCGGCCGCAGCCCCCGTCGCCGCCACCGCGGTTCGCGCGGGATCGTCGGTCCCGCTGCTGGTCTCGGCCCGCTCGGCCGCCGCCCTGGACGCCCAGATCGAGCGCGTGCAAGCGGTTCTGGACAGCACACCGTCCCTTGTGGACCTCGCCTACTCGCTGGCGACCACCCGCGCCACCCTCGACCACCGCGCCGTCCTGGTCAACGGCGTGCCCCTCGCCAGGGGCGTGGTGGCCGAGGGCCGGACCGCGTTCCTGTTCTCCGGTCAGGGATCCCAGCGCCTCGGCATGGGTGCGCAGCTGCACCGGCGGTTCCCGGTGTTCGCCGAGGCCCTGGACGCGGTGCTCGCCGAGTTCCCGGACGGCCTGCGCGAGGTCATGTGGGGCGAGGACGCCACACAGCTCGCCCAGACCGGCTGGGCCCAGCCCGCGTTGTTCGCCATCGAGGTGGCACTGTTCCGGCTGATCGACTCCTGGGGCGTGCGCCCCGACTACCTGGTCGGCCACTCCATCGGCGAGGTCGCTGCGGCCCACGTGGCCGGAGTGCTCACGCTCACCGACGCTTGCGCGCTGGTCTCGGCCCGCGCCCGGCTCATGCAGGCCCTGCCTGCTGGTGGCGCGATGATCGCGGTCCGGGCCACCGCCGCCGAGGTCGAACCCCTGCTCTCGGGCCAGTCCGAGGTGTCCATCGCCGCGGTCAACGGCCCCACCAGCGTGGTGCTGTCCGGTGCCGAGGACGCGGTCACCGCGCTCGCCCAGACCCTCGCCGATCGCGGTCACAAGACCAAGCGGCTCACCGTCAGCCACGCCTTCCACTCGCCGCTGATGGACCCGATGCTGGCCGAGTTCGCCGAGGCGCTGGCCGGAATCTCCTTTGCTGAGGCCACCATCCCGGTGGTCTCCACGCTGACCGGCAAGCTCGCCACCGAGGACGAGCTGCGCACCCCGGAGTACTGGGTCAACCAGGTCCGCGGCAGCGTGCTCTTCGCCGACGCGCTCACCGAACTGGCCACCCAGGACGTCACCGCGGTGATCGAGATCGGCCCGGACGGCCTGCTCGCCGCCGCCGCGACCGAGGTCCTGCCCGCCGAGGCGATCTCCACCAGCCTGCTCCGCGCCGACCAGGCCGATGAGGAAACCGCGCTGCTCCGCGGCCTGGCCGCGGCGCACGTGGCCGGGGTCGGCGTGCACTGGCCGGACCTGATCGACGGCGGCACGGTCATCGACCTGCCCACCTACGCCTTCCAGCACCAGCGCTACTGGCCCGGCGCCGCGGCCCGCCCCGGCGACCCGGCCGGACTCGGCCAGTCCGCGACCGGCCACCCGCTGCTCGGCGCCTCCGTGCCGATGGCCGACGACTCCGGCGTCACCCTGACGGGCAGGATTTCCCTTGCCGCGCAACCCTGGCTGGCCGATCAGGCGCAGACCGCACTGCTGGAGATGGCCATCCGCGCCGCCGACCAGGTCGGCTGCGGGGGAGTGCGGCGGCTGACCACCGAGGTCCCGCTGCAGCTGCCCGCCCGCGGCGGTCTCCAGGTCCAGGTGCGGGTGGACGCCGCGCACACCATCACCCTCTACTCCCGCCCGGACGGTGATCCGGAGGCAACGTGGGTGCGCCACGCTTCCGGTGAACTCAACCCGGGCGGGTACCAGCCGGTCGCCGCCGCGGACACCGAACCGTTCGTCGAGGTCGAGCTGCCGGAGACGGTGCGCGATGGCGGCGAGTACGGCCTGCACCCGGTGCTGCTCGGCGCGGTGCTCTCGGCCGCCTGGCCGGACGAGCGCGTCCCGGTGGACTGGGACAGCGTGACCCTGCACGCCTTCGGCGCCTCAGCCCTGCGCGTCCGACTGACCCAGCTGGACGACGACCGGGTGGCGATCGAGGCGACCGACGGCGCTGGTCTGCCGGTGCTCTCGGTGGCCGTGGTGCGCGGTCAGGAGATCGCGGATCAGTCCACTGTGGACGGTCAAACCCTGTTCGGGGTGGACTGGGTCGCGGCTCCTGAGGTGCCCGCGGCACAGGTCGAGGTGGCCGAGCTGGACGCGCTGGGCGAGGAGATCCCCGGCCTGGTGCTGGCCCGGATCAACGCCGACGCCGACATGGCCACGCTCACCACCCGGGTGCTCGGCCTGGTGCAGAACTGGATCGCCGAGGACCGCTACGCCCACGCCCGCCTGGTGTTCGTGACCCACGGCGCGGTCGGCGAGATCACCGAGGACTCCGGCCTGGCCGCCGCCGCTCTGTGGGGCCTGGTGCGCTCGGCCCAGACCGAACACCCCGGCCGCTTCGGCCTGCTCGACGTCGAGACCGACGCCGATGTGCGGATTGCCCTGCCAGTGCTGGCTTCCGGCGAACCGCAGGTCGCGGTGCGTGGGGGAGCGGCACTGGTCGCCCGCCTGCGCAAGATCGTCACGCAGGACGCGGACAGCACCTGGAACCGCGAGGGTTCCGTGCTGCTGACCGGTGGTACCGGCGCGCTGGGGCTCACCCTGGCCCGCCACCTGATCTCCGCGCACGGCCAGCGGCACCTGGTGCTGGCCAGCCGACGCGGCCCGGATGCCCCCGGCGCGGGGGACATCCTGGCCGAGTTCGGCGACCGGGTTTCGCTGGTGGCCAGCGATCTCACCAACCCCGAGGCCGTGCGCGGACTCGTCGACGGCATCCCGGACCTCACCGCGATCGTGCACCTCGCGGGCGTGCTGGACGACGGCATCGTCGACCGCCTCACCCCCGAACGACTCGCTGCGGTGCTGGCTCCCAAGGCCGAGGCCGCCTGGCAACTGCACCAGGCCACCAAGGACCGCGAGCTGGCCGGGTTCGTGCTCTACTCCTCCTCCGCTGGCGTGATGGGCTCGCCTGGCCAGGCCAACTACGCCGCCGCCAACACCTACCTGGACGCCCTCGCCGAATACCGCCGCCAGCACGGCCTGGCCGCCACCTCACTCGCCTGGGGCGCCTGGGAATCCGGCATGGCGGGCGACCTCGCCGAAGAGGACCTGCGCCGGGTCAACGCGACCGGCGCCCGCCGGATCTCCGCCGCCCAGGGCATGGCGTTGTTCGACGCGGCCCTGGCCACCGACCGCGCGCTGATCGTCCCGTTGCTGCTCGGCGGCAGCGCCGCACCCGGCGGAGCCGAGGTGCCGCACCTGCTGCGCGAGCTGGTCAAGACCGGCCGGCGCAAGGCCGTTGGCGCACAACAGCAACCGGGCTCCGGGCTGGCCGCCAAGCTGGCCGGGCTGGCCGCGGACGAACGTCTGGACCACCTGACCGAACTGGTCCGGGTGCAGGCCGCCGCGGTGCTCGGGCACGCCGGGGCCGACGAGGTGGACGCCCGCCTGGACTTCCGCCAGCAGGGCTTCAGCTCGCTGACCGCGGTCGAACTGCGCAACCGCCTCACCGAGGCCACCGGACTGCGCCTGCCAGCCACCCTGGCCTTCGACTACCCGAACCCGGACCAGGTCGCCGCCTACCTGCTCGAAGCCATCGAGGGCACCGCCGCCGCGGCCACCCCGACCATCGCCAGGACCATCGCCACCGACGACGACCCGATCGTCATCGTCGGCGCCGGCTGCCGCTACCCGGGCGGGGTCACCTCGCCAGAGGACCTGTGGCAGCTGGTGCTCAACGGCACCGACGCGGTGGCCGACATGCCCGCCGCCCGCGCCGGTGACCTCGGCCTGCCAGCAGGAGCACAGCCGCCCAGCGGCGGATTCCTGGACGACGTCGCCGGATTCGACGCGGCCTTCTTCGGCATCTCGCCGCGGGAAGCCACCGCGATGGACCCGCAGCAGCGCCTGGTACTGGAAACCGCCTGGGAGGCCGTGGAACACGCCGGTATCGCCGCCGACCGACTGGCCGGTAGCGCCACCGGGGTCTACCTCGGCTCCTCCGACCCGGCCTACGCCAGCATCGTCGCCCGCGACCCGCGCCTGGAAGGCTTCGCCATGACCGGCGCGGTCTCCAGCGTGATCTCCGGCCGGGTCTCCTACACCCTCGGCCTGGAAGGCCCCTCGGTCACCGTCGACACCGCCTGCTCCTCTTCGCTGGTCGCGGTGCACCTCGCGGTCCGCGCCCTGCGCTCCGGCGAGGTCTCCCTCGCCCTGGCCGGTGGCGTGACCGTGCTGTCCTCGCTGTCGCCGTTCTCCGAATTCGACAAGCAGGGCGGCCTGGCCTCCGACGGCCGCTGCCGCTCCTACTCCGACGACGCCGACGGCACCGGCTGGTCCGAAGGCGCCGGAGTCCTTGTCCTGGAACGCCTTTCCGACGCCCAGCGCAACGGCCACCAGGTCCTCGCGGTGGTCAAGGGCACCGCGGTCAACTCCGACGGCGCCTCCAACGGCCTCACCGCCCCCAACGGCCCGTCCCAGCAACGCGTCATCCGCTCCGCGCTGGCCGACGCCGGACTGTCCACTTCGGACGTTGACCTGGTGGAAGGCCACGGCACCGGTACCCGCCTCGGCGACCCGATCGAGGTCCAGGCCCTGCTCGCCACCTACGGCCAGGACCGGGAACAGCCGCTGCTGCTCGGCTCGGTCAAGTCCAACTTCGGCCACTCCCAGGCCGCCGCGGGCGCCGCGGGCATCATCAAGATGATTTACGCGCTGCGCAACGGGATCGCGCCCCGCACCCTGCACGCGGAGAACCCGAGCGGGCACGTGGACTGGACCGAGGGCGCGGTGGAACTGCTGCCGCAGCGCCGCGACTGGCCCGAGGTCAATCGCCCGCGCCGCGCCGGAATCTCCTCCTTCGGCATCAGCGGCACCAACGCGCACGTCATCCTCGAACAGCCCCCGGTGACCGCGCCTGTGCAGGCATCGGTCGCCCCGGAAACCCCGCTGCCCCTGGTGGTCTCCGGCAAGTCCGACGCCGCACTGCTCGCCCGGATCGACCAGGTCAACACGCTGCGCGAGACCGTCCCGGCGGTGGAACTGGCGCACGCGCTGGCCACCACCCGGGTCGCCTTCGACCACCGGGCCGTACTGCGTGACGGCGCGGTGATCGCCAAGGGCCGGGTCACCGAGGGCCGCACCGCGTTCGTCTTCTCCGGCCAGGGCTCCCAGCGCCTGGGCATGGGCCGCGAGCTGCACGAGCGCTTCCCGGTCTTCGCCCAGGCATTCGACGCCGTGCTCGCCGAGTTCGACCCGGACCTGCGCGCGGTGATCTGGGGCGCCGACGCCGAGGCGCTCAACCAGACCGGCCACGCCCAGCCCGCACTGTTCGCCCTGGAAGTGGCCCTGTTCCGGCTGCTGGAGTCCTGGGGTGCGCGACCGGACTTCCTGGTCGGCCACTCCATCGGCGAGGTGGCCGCGGCGCACGTGGCCGGGGTGTTCACGCTGACCGACGCCTGCGCGCTGGTCACCGCGCGGGCCCGGCTGATGCAGGCCCTGCCCACCGGCGGCGCGATGGTGGCCGTGCAGGCCAACGAAGCCCAGGTCGAACCACTGCTCACCGCGGGTGTGGCGATCGCGGCGATCAACTCGCCGGAGGGCGTGGTCATCTCCGGCGCCGAGGCCCCGGTGCTCGCCCTCGCCGAGGTGCTCAACGGCACCGGCCACAAGACCAAGCGGCTCGCGGTCAGCCACGCCTTCCACTCACCGCTGATGGACCCGATGCTGGCCGAGTTCACCGCCGCCATCGCCGGGATCACCTTCGCCGAACCGGCCATCCCGGTGGTGTCCACCCGCACCGGCCGCCGCGCAGGCGGCGAGGACCTGCGCACCCCCGAGTACTGGGCGGCGCAGGTGCGCGACACCGTCCGCTTCGCCGACGCGATCACCGTGCTGTCCGCGGCCAAGGTCAGCCGATTCCTGGAACTAGGCCCCGACGGATCCCTTTGCGCCGCAGTGCAAAGCTCCCTGGAAACCGGTGTGATCACCGCACCCACCCTGCGCAAGGAGGTCGCCGAGGACGAGGCCCTGCTGCGCGGCCTCGGCACGCTCTACGTGGCCGGTGGCAAGGTCGACTGGACCGCGCTGTGGACCACACCCGGCAACCCGGCCCCGCCCGCCTCGCCGCTGCCCACCTACCCGTTCCAGCACCAGCGGTTCTGGCCGACCATCACCACCAGGATGGCCGACGCCGCCGGACTCGGCCTGGCCGACACCGCGCACCCGCTGCTCGGCGCCGCGGTCGCGCTGGCCGACGGCGGTGGCGTGGTGCTCACCGGGCGGCTCTCGCCCACCGACCACCCGTGGCTGCGCGAGCACCGCGACGGCGAGACCATCGTGCTGCCCGCCGCCGCCCTGCTCGAACTCGTGGTGCGCGCCGGTGACGAGGTCGGCTGCCCGCTGGTCAAGCGCCTCGCCGTGTTGTCGCCGCTGGTGATCCCCGCCGACGGCAGCGTGCAGGTGCAGGTGCGGGTCGACCCGGGCAGCAGCGGCTGCCGCCGGGTCACCGTGCACTCCCGCCGGGAGAACACCGGTTCCTGGACCCAGCACGCACTCGGCAAACTCGGCGAGGACCAGCCAGATCCGGCGATGGAATTCGCCGCGACCTGGCCGCCCGCACAGGCCGAACAGGTCGACCTGACCGCCTGCTACGAACAGTTCGCCGACTCCGGCTTCGAGTACGGGCCCGCCTTCCAGGGCCTGGAAGCGGTGTGGGTGCGTGGCGAGGAGGTCTTCGCCGAGGTCAGCCTGCCCGAGGGAGCCGACGGCGCGGAGGCGTTCGGCCTACACCCGGCCCTGCTCACCGCCGCGATGCTGGCCCTGCCACTCACCAGCTGGGCGGGCCAGACCTGGCGCGAACCCGTTGCCTGGGAAGGGGTTTCGCTGCTCGCCGGCGGCGCGACCACCCTCCGGGTCCGGTTCAACGCCATCGGCGAGGACGGCCTCACCGTCGAGGCCGCCGACCCGGCCGGGCGACCGGTGCTCAACGTGGATGTGTTGCGGCACCGCGAAATCGAGGGCCGCGCGCACAACCGCGCCACCCGCGAGTCCAGCCCCGGCTCCCTGCTCGTGGTCGACTGGCCGCAGAGCCAGGACACCGACCAGACCCCGGTCAGCACCGCCGTGCTCGGCGGCGGCCTGGACCTCGCCCACCTCCGCCAGGCCGACAGCCTGGACGAACTGGCCGCCGGGCCGGTGCCGGAGCGGGTCCTGGTCCGGGTGCCCGCCGGTGGCGGCGAACCCGAAGAAGTCCGCCGCGCCACCGTGTGGGCCCTGGACCTGGTGCAGCGCTGGATCGCCGACGAGCGCTTCGCCACCTCGAAACTGGTGCTGGTCACCAGCGGCGCGGTGGCCTGCGCCGGCGAGGACGTGACCGACCTGGCCGGTGCCGCGGTGTGGGGCCTGACCCGCTCCGCCAGCGCCGAACACCCCGGCCGGTTCGCCCTGCTCGACGTCGAATCCACCCAGGAAATCGAACTGGCCACCGCCGCCCTCGCCGACGAACCCCAGGTCGCGGTGCGGGCGGGCGTCGCCAGGGTGGCCCGCCTGGCCGCCCCCACCGACCACAGCAGCACCGACCGCCCGTGGAACCCCGAGGGCACCGTACTGATCACCGGCGGCACCGGCGGCCTGGGCGCCATCCTGGCCCGCCACCTGGTCACCGCCTCCGGCCAGCGCAACCTCGTGCTGACCAGCCGCCGCGGCCCGGACGCCCCCGGCGCCCCCGAACTGACCACCGAACTGACCGAGCTGGGCGCGACCGTCTCGATCGTCGCCTGCGACGTCGCCGACGCCGCGTCCGTCCGGGACCTGGTGGCCGGCATCCCCGACCTCACCGCGATCGTGCACGCCGCCGGTGTGCTCGACGACGGCGTGGTGGAAAGCCTTACCCCGCAACGACTCGCCGCCGTCCTGGCCGCCAAGTCCGAAGCCGCCTGGCACCTCCACCAGGCCAGCAGGGACCGCGACCTGGCCGGATTCGTCCTGTACTCCTCACAGGCAGGCATCATGGGTTCCCCCGGCCAGGCCAACTACGCCGCCGCCAACGCCTACCTGGACGCCCTGGCCGCCCACCGCCGCCACCACGGCCAGGCGGCACTGTCCCTGGCCTGGGGCCCCTGGACGGTCGGCATGGCCGCCGCCGAACAGGACACCGGCGGCCGCCGGGCAGCCGCACTGGGCGCCACCAGGATGACCGCCGAACTGGGCATGACCCTCTTCGACCAGTCCCTGACCAGCCCAGCCGCCCTGCTCGTCCCCCTGGTCACCACCGGCGCGGGCGCCGTAGTCACCACCGAGGTCCCACACCTGCTGCGCGGCCTGATCCGCACCCGCCGCCGCGCCGCCGTCCGCACCAACAGCGCGGGCACCGCGGACACCCTGCGCGGCCTCAACCCACAGGAACGCCTGCGCGCCGTCACCACCATGGTCGTAACCGAACTGGCGGCGGTACTCGGCCACCAGTCCAGCGAAGCCATCGAACCCGAACAGAAGTTCGCCGAACTCGGCCTGGACTCCCTGACCGCCGTCGAACTCCGCAACCGCCTCTCCGCCCTCACCGGCCTGCGCATGCCGGCCGCCCTGGCCTTCGACTACGCCACCCCCGCCCGCCTCGCCGAACACCTGACCGAACAACTGGATTCCAACGCCGCAGCCGAATCCGGCCCCACCGTGCTGAACGAACTGGACCGCCTGGAGGCCGCGATGGCGGCAGCCGAAGCGGACGAGGTCACCAAGGCCGGCGTCACCTCCCGACTGCGCCAGCTGCTCAACCGCTGGTCCGGCCCGGCCGAGGAACAGCCACAGGTCGCCGACCGGATCTCCTCGGCCAACACCGACGACCTGCTCGCCTTCATCGACAACGAACTGGGCCGCCGAGACCGCTCCTGAACCCTCCCGGACCGCGTTCGCCGACCGGCCCGGGAGTTCCACGCCAAGGCGCCCGCACACCGCGAGGTGGCGGGCGCCTTCGGCGTCGGATGTCGGTGCCGCGCACTAGGATTCCGCCGTGCAGCAGACCCAGGGCCGGTGGGCCGCGATGGTGGAACAGAGCCAGTACGGCCAGGAGGCATACGTCTGGGCGCTGGGTCCCTTCCAGCCCGCCGACAGCCGGGAACACGCCAGGGCCATCGCGGCCGAGCTGGCCCGCGACTACCGCCCGACCCACCCGCGGCGACTGCGGCGGCGGACGGTGCTGCGGCAGAACGAGGACGTCCTGTTCGTGGTGCTGGAAGGCATGACCAGCAAGTACCACCTGCGGATCAGTGTGGTCGAGCTGATCGCCGATCTGGACGCCGACGGCAGGCCGTTCAGCTGACCTCCGCGCACAGGGCGGCGAAGCGGTCCAGGTACAGCGGCCAGCCCGCGTCGCCCGCGACGCCATCGGTGAGCGACTCCCAGCCGGGGCCGTGCCGATCGATGTCGCGGTGCTCCAGCTCGACCCGGGTGCGCTGCGGAGTCTCGGCGATGAACCGGACCTCCACCTCGCTGGTGTTCGCCTGCTCGGTCTCGACCTGCCACCGCGGCCCGATGTCCCAGCTGAACACCACCCGGTCCGGCGGCTCATAGGTCAGCACCCGCGCCCAGCGGCACTCGCTGCCGTCCACGCCGCGATCGTAGATGTGCCCGCCAACCCGCGGCTCGAAGACGGTCTCGGCGATCTCCACCCCGAGCAGGTTGTGCTCAGCGGGCTTGAAATCCCCGAACCGCCGGGTGAACACGTCGAAGGCCCGCTCCACCGGCGCCTCGACCACGATCTGTTTGCGCACCACCGCGGTTACCCGGGTCATGAATCCTCCTCAGTCGGTTGTTCGACCACGTCCGCGTAGCCGGTCAGCGCTCGGTTCCAGAAGGTGTCGAGCTGATCGCGCAACGCGGCCACCCCGGCCGGGTTGAGCCGGTAGATCCGGCGGGTGCCCGCCATCCGATCGGTGACCAGACCGGCGTCCTTCAGCACTTTGAGGTGCTGGGACACCGCCGGTCTGCTGACCGGCAGCACGTCGGCCAGCTCGCCGACCGCCCGTGGCCGCTCGGCCAGGCATTCGACAATGGCCCGTCTGGTGCGATCGCCCAGCGCGTCCCAGCCATCCCCAACTTGGTAAGTGCCCACGAACGGTAAGTATTGACTTACGGTTGTGTTCGAGTCAAGACGGTCGAAGCCACTCGCCGAGCGCGGCGTAGTCGGCGTCGGTGACCTCGTCATCAACCCGGAGGAACGCACGCCCCGTCGCTACAGCCGTGGCTCGCCGCCGACGGGAATGAGCGGTCCGTCGACGTCGAGGAAGAGCAGTGGACGCACCCCCCCCATATACTAAGCCGATTAGTACTTCGGAGGTGTGATGCGCGGCCTGGGCGAGCTGGAGAGCAAGGTCATGGACGTCCTCTGGGACGCCGCCGAACCCCTGCGCGTCCGCCAGGTCCTCGACCGCCTCGCCGACCCCCGCCCACTCGCCTACACCACCATCATGACCATCCTGGACAACCTGCACGGCAAGGGACTCGTCCGCCGCGAACGCGCGGGCCGGGCCTACGAGTACCTCCCCGCGGAAACCCGGGCCGAGGTCGGCGCCCGGCTGTTGCGGGACGTCCTCGACTCCAGTGGCCACGCCGAAAGCGTCCTGCTGCACTTCGCCCGCTCCGCCTCACCCGCCGAGACCGACATCCTGCGCCGGGCACTGCGCAAGCGGCGGGACCCGTCATGACCCTGGCGCTCGGGCTGCTGCTGGCAGCGGTGCTGGTCGCCGCGGCCGGGCCGGTGTACCTGCTGGGCGCGGTGCGGCCGAGTGTGCGGCCGGGGCTGGCGCTGGCCGGGTGGGTCAGTTCGCTGTTGCTGGTGCCGTTGTGCGCGCTGACCTCGGCGACCCTGCTCCTGCTGCCCTGGGGTAGCGAGGTGGACGGGGCGATCGGGATGGCGGACAGCTGCCTCAACCTGGTCCGGGCCGAGGGTGCGGTGGAGTGGCTGGATCTGGTCCGGCTGGGTGCCGCGCTGGTGTTGTTCGGGCTGCTGGGCTGGGTGGGGCTGGTCGCGGTGCGGATGACGCGGGCGCAACGACGGTGGCGGGACGAGCACGTGTCGCTGCTGCGGTCGGTCTGCCGGGCCGGGCGGGATCGGGTGCTGTGGCTGGAGGAGGACCAGCCGGTGGCCTACAGCGTTGGCGGCCGGTCGGGTTGTGTGGTCGCCACCCGTGGGGTGGCCGCGTTGAGTGCGCCGCAGCGGGACGCGGTGCTGGCACACGAGTACGCGCACCTGCACGGGCGGCATCACCTGCTGGTGCTGCTGGCCGGGATCATGGGCACCGCGTTGCCGTTCATCCCGTTGTGCCGCAAGGGTGCCGGCGCGGTGCCGGTGCTGGTGGAGCTGGCCGCGGACGCCGTGGCGGCCAGGGAACACGGGCATGGGCCGCTGCGGGCCGCGTTGCTGGCGGTGCGGGAGTACGGCACGCCGGCGGGGGCGCTGGCCATGTCCAGGGACGCTGTGGACGCCCGGTTGTGCTGGCTGGATCAGCACCGCGGCGGGTCGCACTGGTTGCCGGTGCGCTGGGACTACCCGGTGGCCGTGCTGTTCGCGCTGGCCCCGACCGTGGCCGCGGCCGCACTGGTCGCCTTCGCCGTGCTGGTCTACTGCTTCGGGGTCGGCGGCTACTGACCGTGCAGGTACTACTAATCTACTAAGTAGTTTAGTAGTAAGTGTCGCGGAAGGACGGTGCGGGCGATCATGTGGCGGAACCCGTTGGGGCGGGATGGCTGGCTGGCCGTGAAGATCACCTTGGCCATGATCGGCCTGGTGGTGTACCCCGTGGTGCGGCAGGTGGCGGAGCACTCCGGTCCGGCCGGGACGCCCACGGCACGTCAGGCCGTGGCCGGTCCGTACGCGGATCTCGCGCGCCGGATCCCGGGTGATCCGCTCGCGCTGGGGGTCCTCGGTGCGCCGGTGGTGCTGGTCGTCTACTCCGGCTACCGCTGCCGGTCCTGCGCGAGGTTCAGCCGGGAGCACGAGTACGCGCTGCTCAAGCGGTATGTCCAGCACGGGACGCTGCGGGTGGAATGGCGGGACCTGCCGATCCTGGGCGAGTCCTCGATGCTGGCGGCCAGAGCCGGGCGGGCGGCCGCGGCGCAGGGCAGGTTCTGGCAGTTCAACCACGCGCTGTTCGCCGAGGCGCCGGCCAGGGGGCATGCCGACCTGACCCCTGAGGTGCTGCGGGAGTTCGCGCGCAAGGCGGGCGTGCCCGATCTGGGCCGGTTCACCGCCGACCTGGGTGGCACCGCCTTCGACGAGCAGATTCACCGGGACCAGGCCGAGGCCGAGTTCCTCGGGTTCTCCAGCACACCCGGGTTCGTGATCAACGGCCGTCCGATCGTCGACGCCCAGCCCCTGCGGCGGTTCCGGGAGATCATCGAAGCGGTGCGGCCGCGGGTGTGATCGACATCGGGTACTACTAAGCTACTAAGTAGGTTAGTAGCGTGTGTCCTGGAAGGACGGTGTGGACGATCATGCGGCGGAACCCGGTAGGACGGGATGGTTGGCTGGCCATCGTGGTCGCGGTGGCCGCGATCGGCCTGGTGGGGTACCTCATCGTGCGCCCGGCGGGGGAGTCGGCCAGTCCGGCCACGACCTCCTCGGCGAGTCAGAACTCGGCCGGTCCGCTGGCCAAGCTCGCCCGCCGGACCGCGGGTGATCCACTCGCCCAGGGCGTGGTCGGCGCGCCGGTGGTGCTGGTCATCTACTCCGACTACCGCTGCCCGTTCTGCGCGAAGTTCAGCCGCGAGCACGAGCCCGCGCTGGTCAAGCAGTACGTCGGGGACGGGACGCTGCGCATCGAGTGGCGGGACCTGCCGATCTTCGGCGAGCCGTCCATGCTGGCGGCCAGGGCCGGGCGGGCGGCCGCGGCACAGGGGAAGTTCTGGGAGTTCAACCACGCGGTCTACGCCGAGGCCCCGGCCAAGGGCCATCCCGACCTGACCCCTGAGGTGCTGCGGGAGTTCGCGCGCAAGGCCGGTGTGCCCGATCTGGGCCGGTTCGCCGCGGACCTGGGTGGCACCGCCTTCGACGAGCAGATCGGCCGGGACGCCGCCGAGGCCCAGTCCCTCGGGTTCACCGGCACGCCCGCGTTCATGATCAATGGCCGTCCGATCGTCGGCGCCCAGCCGGTGCAGGTGTTCCAGGAGATCATCGAATCGGCGAAGTCCCGGTCGTGACCGACATCGGTCTGCTCGGCGCACTGTTCGGCGGGGTGTTGTCGCTGGTCAGCCCCTGTTCGGCACTGCTGCTGCCGTCGTTTTTCGCCTACGCCTTCGATCGCACCGCAGCCCTGCTCGGCCGCACCGCGGTGTTCTACGCGGGGCTCGCGCTGGTGCTGGTGCCGCTGGGCGCCGGGGTCGGCGCGATCGGCTCGCTGGTCACCCGGTACCGCGACACCGTCACGCTGGTCGGCGGGGTCGTGCTGGTGTTGTTGGGTGTGATCACCTTGCTGGGCAAGGGGTTCGCCGTTGGCGCGGCGCAGCGGGCGGCGGCCCGGATCCGGATCTCCTCCACCGCCTCGGTGTTCGCGCTCGGCGCGGTGTACGGGCTGGCCGGGTTCTGCGCCGGACCGCTGCTCGGCGCGGTGCTCACGGTGTCCGCGGCCGGTGGTGACCCGGTCTACGGCGGCCTGTTGATGGCCGTCTACGCCTTCGGCATGGCCGCGCCGCTGTTCCTGCTCGCGCTGCTGTGGGACAGGTTCGACCTGGGCAACCGCGGCTGGTTGCGCGGCAGGCAGCTCACCATCGGGCGCTGGTCCACGCACAGCACCAGCCTGCTCTCCGGGCTGCTGTTCATCGGCATCGGCGTGCTGTTCCTGCTCACCGACGGCACCGCCAACCTGGGCGGGCTCGCCGACGTGGACAGCCAGTTCTCGCTGCAGGTCTGGCTCAGCGGGATCAGTGCCAGGGTGCCCGACCTGCTGCTGGTCCTGCCGGTGGCGGTCCTGGTGCTGGCGGTGCTGTGGCGGCGGACCCGGGCGCGCTAACCTCGACCGGTGATCGGTCGGTTCGGCTTGGCGTTGCGGCAGGCCAGGACGCTGGCCGGGCTGACCCAGGAGCAGTTGGCTGATCGCTCCGGGGTCGGCGTGCGGACCATCGGCGGCCTGGAGACCGGCTCCCGCGGCGACCCACGCCCGTCCACCGCCCGCCGACTGGCCGACGCGCTGGGTCTGGATCCGCAGGCCCGGGGCAGGTTGCTGGCCGCCGCGGTGGACGATCCGGTGTCACTGGCCGGTCGCGACGACCTGCCCGGCGACCTGGCCGATTTCACCGGCCGGAGCGCGGAAATCGACCGGCTGCTGGCCGTGGGTGACGGCCGGGCGGTGGTGATCGAGGCCATCGACGGCATGGCGGGCGTGGGCAAGACCACCCTGGCCGTGCACCTCGCGCACCGGCTGGCCGACCGCTATCCCGACGGCCGGTTGTTCCTGGACCTGCACGGCCACGCCAGCGCCGAGCAGGCCACCGATCCCGCAGTGGCACTGGAGGTGCTGCTACGCGCGCTGGGCGTGCCGGGGGACCGGATTCCGGCCGGGCTCGCCGAGCGGTCCGCGCTGTGGCGGGCCGAGCTGGCCGAGCGGAAAGTGCTGGTGCTGCTGGACAACGCCGCCAGTGCGACCCAGATCCGCCCACTGCTGCCCGGTTCGCCGGACTGTCTGGCCCTGGTGACCAGCCGCGGCAGCCTGGCCGACCTGGACGGCGCACAGGTGCTCTCCCTGGACGTGCTGCCGGAGGCGGAGGCCATCGCCCTGTTCGCCGGTATCGCCGGTGCGGAACGTGTTGCCGGACAACGGGAATCCGTGGCCGAGCTGGTCCGGCTGTGCGGCTTGCTGCCGCTGGCGATCCGGATCGCCGCGGCCAGGTTGCGCAGCCGTCCAGTGTGGACAGTGGCCCACCTGGCCGGGCGACTACGGGACGGCCTGACCGAACTGAGCACCGGCGATCGCGGCGTGGCCGCGGCGTTTTCCCTGTCCTACCAACACCTCACCCCCGAACAACAACGCTTGTTCCGCCTGCTCGGCCTGCACCCCGGACCCGACATCGACCCGCACGCCGCCGCCGCACTCGCCTGCCGCGCCTCGCACGCCACCGAACGGCTGCTGGAAGACCTGGTCGACGCACACCTGTTGCAGCAGCACGTGTCCGGCCGCTACCGCTTCCACGACCTGGTCCGCAGCTACGCCGCGACCGCCGCGGCCACCGACCCGGACCGGGCGGCCGCGCTGACCCGCCTGGTCGAGCACTACCTGCACACCGCGCACGCCGCCGACCGCCTGCTCGAACCCCACCGCGAACCGTTCCCCCTCGAACCCGCCACCACCGGCAGGCCGCCCACCGACCCCGCCGCCTGGTTCGACGCCGAACAGGCCAACCTGGCCGCGATCCACCACCTCGCCAGCGCTCAGGGCAGGCACACCCAGGTGTGGCAACTGGCCTGCGCCCTGGACGTCTTCCACCGCCGGCGCGGCCGGCTGCACGGCGCCCTCACGGTGTGGGAAGCGGGCCTGACCGCAGCCGAAGCCCTCGACGAACCCGCCGCGCGGTCCCGTGCGCACCGGCTGCTCGGCCACGCGCACGCCCGCCTTGGCCGGCACGAGCAGGCCGTCCGGCACCTCCACCAGGCCCTGGAACTCGCCGAGCACACCGGCGACCTGCTCGCCCAGGCGCACACCCAGCACACCCTCGCCTGGGCCAGCGAACGCCAAGGGAACAACCAGCTCGCACTCGACCACGCCACCGAAGCCCTGCACCTGTACCAGAAACTGGCCCTCACCCGGCGGGAAGCCCAGGCGCTCAACGCGGTCGGCTGGTACCACGCCCTGCTCGGCGAGTACGAACAGGCCCGCGCGCACTGCGAGACCGCGCTGACCCTGCACCGCGGCCACCAGGACGGCGCCGCGACCCTGGACGCCCTGGGCTACACCCTGGACAGCCTCGGCTACATCGCCCACCACACCGGCAGGCACACCGACGCCCGCGACTACTACCAGCAGGCGCTCACTGTCTTCCGCGACCTGGGCAACACCTACGAGGAAGCCAACACCCTGGCCAAATTGGCCGCCGCCCAGCACTCCCTCGGCGCACCCGAGCAGGCAGGCGACTGCTGGCGGCAGGCGCTGCGCCTGTACCGGCAACAGGGCCGCCGCCCCGATGCCGACCGCATCCGCCACCACCTGGCCGCCCTGGCCAAGTAACCGGCCACAAATGGCCGATGGCTGGCCTGGTCCGCCGCTCGCCCCGGCCAGCACGCTCAGCGGGTCCACCCGGAACCGAGGAGCCGCCGTGTCAGTCACCACAAAAGCCCAGCTCACCGGCACCGAACACCGGGTGCTGCACGCGGTCGCCCGCGGCCGCACCAACGCCGAGATCAGCACCGCCCTGTCCCTCCCCGAGGCCGCGGTGGCCGGCCAGATCCACCGCCTCCAAACCAAACTCCGCCTCCGCGACCGAGCCGCGCTCATCGTCTACGCCTTCGACCACGGCATCACCGTCCCCCAGCCCCACCCGGCCCCCGAACCCCGCCTCCGGATCTCCGTCCTCGGCCCCCTGCGCGCCTGGCACGGCGCCGAACCCCTTGACCTGGGCCCGATCCGTCAGCAAAGCCTGCTCGCCGCCCTGCTCCTGCGCCCCGGCACCACCGTCAGCCAGTCCGAGTTGCGCGACCGGGTGTGGGGCCTGGAACCACCACTGGCCAACGTGATTCAGGTGTACGTCTACAAACTCCGCAAAGCCCTGCGCCACAACACAAACCCGGTCATCGAACACACCGGCCGCGGCTACCGCCTGCCCAGCGCCGCACTGAACCTCGACCTGACCACCCTCACCGAACTGACCACCCAGGCCGAATCCACCGAACGCGCAGGCGACCTGCCCGCCGCGGCCCGCGCCTACCACCGAGCCCTGAACCTGTTCCACGGCAACCCATTGCCCGGCCTGCCCGGCCCCTTCGCCGAAACCGAACGCCTCCGCCTCACCGACCGCCGCCTGGCCCTGTCCCTGGCCAAAGCCCGCTGCCAACTCCAGCTCGGCCACGAGGTACTCGACGACCTGTGGTCCCTGACCGCACAACACCCCCACCACGAACCCCTGGCCGCCCTGCTCATGCGAGCCCTCGCCGCCAGTGGCCGCCCGGCCGACGCCCTGGCCGTGTACGACCGGGTCCGCACCCGCCTCGCCACCGACCTGGACACCCGGCCCGGCCGGGAGCTGCACCGGATGAGGCTGGCCGTGCGCCGCGGCGAGGTGGCGGGGTAGCGCGCGAGAGACCCCGCCACCACCGGCGGCGTTACCTGCTGCCGCAGAGGGCGGACTCGATCACGTCCACCGGCGTGGGCTTGATCGAGGTGAACTCCCACGCGTTGGTCATCATCGAGGCGTACCGCCCGTCCTCGGTCGCCGCGGTGATCGAGGTGTAGCCGGAGAAGCCGTACCCGTTGTGGAACCAGGCCTGTCCACCACAGGACAACGAGATCAGCTGCAACCCGAGTCCAACCCCCAGCCAGCGCGGATCAGCGGGGTTGGCGATGGTCGCGATCTTGCGCATCTCGGTGAGCGCGGCGGGCGAGACGACCTGCCCGGCCAGCAACGCCCGGTAGAACTTGGCCATGTCCGCCAGGCTCGACACCATCGCGCCCGCGGCACTGGACAGCGAAGGCTCGGCGCCGACCGGCATCGTGGTCGTCTCGGTCCAGAACTGCACCGGCCCGAACCGGACACCGCGGTAGCCGGGGATGAACGGGGCGGGCAACGTCCGGTCGCCCGCGGCCGAGTAGGCGGTCCTGGTCAGCCCGAGCCGGTTGATGATCCGGCTGGTGACGGCCTCCCGCATGGAAACCCCGGTCACCTGCTCGACCAGCAACCCGTTCACCATGTACCCCAGATTGCTGTAGAGCACCTGGACCCCTGGCGCGGACGCGGGCGGGTAGGTCTGCAACGCCAGCTTGACCAGGCTGCGCGGATCCACACTGCCATCCGGCTTGAGCAGCCCCGCCGCCTTGGGCGCGAAGTCCAGCACGTTGAGGTCGGGAATGCCCGAGGTGTGCTGGAGAACCTGCCGGACAGTGATCCGATTGCCGTCATAACCGTTGCCCTGCAACACACCCGGCAGGTACCGCTCGACTGGCGCGTCCAGCTCGACCCGGCCCTCGTCAACGAGCTGCAACACCACGGCGGCGGTGAAGGTCTTGGTCTGACTGGCGATCCGGAAGTGCTCATCGGACTTGATCGGCCGCGCCGCGCTGATCGAGGCACTGCCCGCGGTCAGGTGCCAGGAACCGTTGGCATTTCCCGCGTACACCGCCGCCCCCGGCCCGGCGTGCGACTGGTAGCCGTTGAGCGCTGCCTGGGTGTCGGCGTGCTCGCCCGCCGCCTGGGCGGTGCCGCCCGTGGCGAGCAGTCCGGCGGCGAGGGTCGCGGTGAGGGCGACGGCCCCCAGCCGGCGACCGCTGATTGTGATCACGAAGTACTCCTCCTCCGTAGCCTTCGTCCTACCGGCGGAGCGTGGCAGCGGGGGGTGAAATCCGGGTGAGAGCGCTGGTGGGGCGGGTGCGGTCCGGCCTGGGGTTGGCCAGGCACATCGATGCCGTCCACCTGTCCTCGCCGCCTCGGGTGGGTCGGCCGTGGATGTTCGGCGGCCTGCCACCGCGGGCCGGGGCGTTCCAGCCGCGAGCGGTGGCCCAGGAGCTGGCCGAGGCGAGCACGACCGTCGTGTCCGGACTGGGCGGGGTGGGCAAGACCCAGCTGGCCGCCGAGCACGCCCGCACCCGCTGGCAGGCCGGTGAACTCGACGTGCTGATCTGGGTCACCGCGGCCTCGCGGGAGGCGATCATCTCCGCCTATGCCGGCGACCACGCGGCCGCTGCCGCCGCCAACGAGCAGCTCCTCACGGATCAGCTCCGGATCCTCGGTCCCGATCACCCCGACACACTGGACAGCCAGGCCACGCTGGCCTCCTGGCGGGGGTACGCGGGCGACCCCGCGGGAGCGGTCGCCGCCTGTCGGCTGCTGGTCGCTCAGATGGTGCGGGTGCTGGGGCCGGATGCTCCCGCCACCCTTGCCCGTCGTGCTGACCTTGCCTTCTGACAGGCGGCGGTAGGGGACTTCGTGGGGGCGATCGCGGGAGCCGAACAACTGCTCACCGATCAGCTCCGACTCCTGGGGGCCGATCATTCCGACACGCTCATCAATCGTGGCAATCTTGCCGCCTGGCGGGGCGATTCAGGTGATCCCGCGGGTGCGGTGGCTGCCTGCGAACAGCTGCTGGCCGACCAGCTTCGCATCCTGGGACCGGACCATCCCGACACGCTGAAAGTCCGCGCCAACCTCGCTATGTCGCGAGGTCAGGTGGGTGACCCAGCAGGAGCAGTGGCCGCGTTCGAACAGCTTCTTGTTGACCGGGGCCGCATTCTGGGGCCTGAGCACCCCAGCACTGCTCTCACTCGCAAGCACCTCGCCCACTGGCAACGTCGCGTCCCGCCCAGGTAAAAACCCGGGCGACACCCCAGTGCCGTGGGATGCCGCCCGGGTTCCGGGAACCGATCAGCTCACCGGCCGCGGTAGAAGTCCCGCACCTTGGCCACGATGTAGTCCTGATCCTCCGCCGTCAACCCGACATACGTCGGCAGATAGAACCCGGAAGCCGCGTACTTGGCCGCGTTCAGACTCGTCCACGAAGCGTCGAAGTACCCCGGCTGCTGGCTCATCGGCTTGAAGAACCGCCGGGTCTCGATCCCCTCGGTCTTCAGGTGCGCCCGCAGCGCCTCGCGGTCCTCGGCCAGCACGTCGTACATCCACAGCACATCGCGCGGCGGCATCACCGTGACGCCCTTGATGTCGGCCAGGCCCTCGTCGTAGCGGCGCTCGATCTCCTTGCGGGCGGCCAGGAACTCGTCCAACTGCTCGGTCTGGGCGAGGGCGACCGCGGCCTGCATGTCGGTCATCCGGAAGTTGTAGCCGAGCTTGCGGTGCAGGAAGCTGTGGTCGGGGGAGAAGGCCATGCCGCGCAGGTGGCGCATCTGGGCGTCCAGGACGGGGTCGTTGGTGACGCAGACGCCGCCCTCGCCGGAGGTGATGATTTTGTTGGCGTACAGGGAGAACGCGGCGATGTGGGCGACCGGGCGGACGCCGTGGGACTCGGCTGAGTCCTCGACCACCTTGAGGTTGTACTCGTGCGCCAGCTCCATGATGGGGTCCATGTCGCAGCGGCGGCCGTAGATGTGCACCGGCATGATCGCCTTGGTGCGCGGGGTGATCTTCTCCTCGATCTTGCTGACGTCGATGTTGAGGTCGTCGCCGCAGTCGACGAAGACCGGGGTGGCGCCGGTGTAGGTGACCGACCAGGCCGAGGCGATCATGGTGAACTCGGGGACGATCACCTCGTCGCCGGGGCCGACGCCGATGGCGCGCATGGCCAGGGTCAGTGCCGCGGTGCCGGAGGAACAGGCCACGCCGTGCGACATCTGGTTGTAGTTGGCGAAAGCCTCCTCGAACTTGCGCACGTGCGGGCCGAGCGAGGAGATCCAGCCCTGCTGGATACCGGCCGTGACGTACTCGAGTTCGCGACCTGCCAGGGTCGGCATGGAGACGGGGTACCGGTAGCTCATGAGTTGCTCGTCTCGGTGAGTTGCGGGAGGGACAGGAGCAGATCCGCGGCGGCGGTGCGCCCGCCGGCCTTGGTCATCGCAGCGGCGAATCGCTGGGAGGCTTCGGCGTAGGTCTTCTGGCCCAGCACCGGGAGCAGCTTGCCGGTCAGGTCGTCGGCGTTGATCGCGGCGGGGCGGTCCACGGTCAGGCCGAGGCCCATGCTCTGCACCCGGACCGCCTGGTCGTAGCAGTCCACCCACAGCGGCCGGACCACCTGCGGCTTGCCGAAGTAGACGCTCTCGTGGAAGGCGTTGCCGCCGCCATGGTTGACGAAGACCCGCACACTCGGGTGCGCCAGCACGTCCAGCTGCGAGGGCACCCAGCCCTCGACGCGCAGGTTGGCGGGTAGGTCGGCGGGTAGCAGTGGCTGTTGGGACTTCGGTAGCGACCACAGGACGTGGGCCTTGCCCTCGACCCGGCGGGCGACCTCGACCAGGGCGGCCACGTCACTCTTGGTGAGCCGGGTGATGGTGCCGAAGCCCATGTAGACGACGTTCTGGTGGCCGTCCAACCAGTCGGTCAGTTCGTCCGCGGGGGCCTGGGGCAGCGGCGGCACCATGGCGCCGACGAAGCTGAACTTCGCCGGCACGTCGAAGGGGTAGTCCAGGTCGGGCAGGGAGTAGCAGAGCACCTTCTCCGCCCGCTCGAACCCGGCCAGTGGCTTGCGGGCCTCCGGGGAAACGCCCAGCTCCTGGCCGATCTTGGCCGCGGCCTGCACCCGTTTGCCCATGGCGGGGGTGAGGAACAGGGCCAGGGTGCGCAGCTGGAAGAGCTTGTTGCGCAGCTTCTGTCCGGCCGACATGGGGTACGGCAGTGCCGACCGAGGGGTCGGGAAGTCATCGGGGGTGTAGGACTTGCCGAACGGGGTGGTCCGGCTGACGATGTTGCTGGCCACGAACGGGCAGCTCAGCACGTACGGGATGCCCTTGGTGATGGCCACGTCCAGCGCGAACCGGCACATCACGTCGATCACCATCAGCGCGGGCTGGTGCTCCTCCACCGCGGCTTCCAGCAGCTTGTGCTTGTCCACGGTGATCTCGGGCTTGAAGTTGTGCCGCATCAGCGCGCGGAAGGCGCCGAACCGCGAGCGTTGAGTGACCGCTTGGTAGGTGGGCTCGTCCCACGTGGTGGGAGAAAGTTCCGGGACCTGCTCGCCGAGCGAGACGAACTCGATCTTGCTGGCCGCGGTCAGCGCCTCGACGTCGGCCCGCCGGACCTCGTCGCTGGCGAAGATCACGTCCTGCACACCGCGCCGGGCCAGCTCGCCTGCCAGCACCAGCATCGGGTTGGCCAGGCCCGCCGCCGGCAGGCTGACCAGCATGATGGGCTTACGCGTTCGGTCAGCGACCTCTGCCATGCGAACAGGGTGAAGCCCGCGCATCCCGGAAACTGCTAGAGATTGCGCCCGCCCGTGTCTGGGGGAATCCGCAGTTGGCCGTTTGTAACGTCGCTCCGGGAATCCCCTGGGAAACGGCGGCAAGGTGGTCGGGATGCGAAGTGAGGCCGATACATGCTTGGCACACGTGCGCGCTGCCGCGGCCACGCGGCTAGGGATGGCCGTGGAGGCCGTTCCTGCCGAGGTGGCACTGCGTGAGCTGGGACTGGACTCGGCCGGTCTGACCGGCCTGACCGAGGAGCTGTCCCGCCTGCTGGGGCGGCCGGTGCCCGCCTGGGCGCCCTACCGGCACCCCACGGTGGCCGCGCTGACCGCCTTCCTGGACGGGGCCCCGGCCCCAGCGGCGGTGCAGGCAACTCCCACGATTCGGGATGAGCCGATCGCGATCGTCGGACTCGGCTGCCGCCTGCCCGGCGGCATCGGCTCGCCCGGCCAGCTCTGGGACGCGCTGCTCGGCGAGGTGGACGCGATCGGGCCGGTCCCGGCCGACCGCTGGAACGCCGACGCCTGGTTCGACCAGGACGTGGCCCAGCCCGGCAAGATGACCACCCGCCGCGGCGGGTTCCTGGACGACATCGCCGGGTTCGACGCGGCCTTCTTCCGCATGTCACCCGCGGAAGCCGAGCACACCGACCCGCAGCAGCGGATCACCCTGGAGGTGGCCTGGTCCGCGCTGGAGGACGCGCGGATCGTGCCGGCCGGCCTGACCGGCACCCGGACCGGGGTGTTCCTGGGCACCATGTGGCAGGAGTACCAGCTCGCCACCGGCGCCGACCCGAACGCGACCGCCTCGCACTCCGCGGTCGGCTGGGACACCTCGATCGTGCCTGCCAGGGTCGCCTACGCCCTCGGCCTGCAGGGCCCCGCGCTCTCCGTCGGCTCCGCGTGCAGCTCCTCCCTCGCGGCGGTGCACCTGGCCGCGCACAGCCTGCGCCGCGGCGAGTCCGACCTGGCCCTGGCCGGTGGCGTCAACCTGATGCTCACCCCGCACACCACGGTCGCGATGACCAAGTTCGGCGGGGTCAACCCGGACGCCCAGTGCCGGGCCTTCGACGCCGGCGCCAACGGCTACGTGCGCAGCGAGGGCTGCGGGATCGTGGTGCTGCGCAGGCTTTCCGACGCACTGCGCGAGGGCGACCGGATCTACGCGGTGCTGCTGGGCAGCGCGATGAACAACGACGGCGCCTCCAACGGCCTGACCGCGCCCAACCCCGAGGCACAGACCGACGTGCTGCGCTCGGCCTGGCAGTCCGCGGGCATCGCGCCCGCCCAGGTGTCCTATGTGGAGGCTCACGGCACCGGCACCAAGCTCGGCGACGTGATCGAGGCATCCGCGCTCGGCGAGGTCTTCGCCCCGGACCGGGTGGAGCCACTGCGGATCGGCTCGGCCAAGACCAACTTCGGCCACCTCGAACCGGCCGCCGGGGTGCTCGGCCTGCTCAAGACCGCGCTCTCGCTGCACCACGGCGAACTTCCCGCGAGCCTGCACTTCGAGGCCCCCAACCCGGCCATCGACTTCGCCGCCGAACGCCTCCAGGTGGTCACCGACCGCAGTGCCTGGCCCGAGGGCCCGCGCTACGCCGGGGTTTCCGGCTTCGGCTTCGGCGGCACCAACGTGCACCTCGCCCTGGCCCAGCCGCCCGCCCGCCGCCGGAACCTGGTCGCGCTGGCCTCGGACTCCGCCGAACAGCTGTGGCGGGACATCGCCGACACCGCCCGCGGCGCGGCGACTTCGGTGCTGCACAACGGATCCGGCTCGCACCGCGCCTTCGCCGCACTCGACCGGCCCGGCGACCTGGCCGACCTGCTCGCCCGCGCCACTGTCGGCGAATCCACCGGCTCACCGCTGGTCTTCGGCTTCTCCGGACACGGCAGCCAGTGGACCGGCATGGGCCGGGATCTACTGAACCAGCCCGAGTTCCGCGCCGCACTGTCCGAAGTAGACGCTCACCTGACGCCGGTGCTCGGCCGCTCCGTGCTGGCCGACCTGACCTCCGCCCGGCCCCTGGAAAGGGTCGAGGTGGTGCAGCCCGCACTGTTCGCGGTGCAGGTCGCGCTCTTCCGTACCCTGGCCGCCTGGGGTGTCCGGCCCGCGGCGGTCTTCGGCCAGAGCGTCGGCGAGGTGGCCGCCGCGGTCGCCGCCGGTGCGCTCACCACCGCCCAGGGCGCCCAGGTGATCGGACTCTGGTCCCGCCTGGTCGGCGAACGCGCCTCGGGCACCGGCACCGTGCTGGTCTGCGACCTGGACGTGGCCGAGGCCGAACACCGCTTCGGCGACCGGCTCACCCTGGCCGGAGAGCTGTCGCCGGGCCAGGTCGCCCTGTCCGGCAACACCGCCGCCATCGCCGCCGCCGAACAGGAACTCGGCGAGGCCGGGATCTTCACCGCCAGGGTGGCCATCGACTACCCCTCACACAGCCGCGAACTCAGCCCCCTCGCCGCCGAACTGATCACCCTGCTCGGCGACCTCACCCCGGCCGAGACCACGATCCCCTTCATCTCCACCGTCACCGGCGCCGAACTCGCCGGGACCGCCCTGGATGCGGCCTACTGGGCCCGCAACATGTGCGAGCCCATGCGCCTGGTCAAGGCCGTACGCGCGCTGCCGGAAGGCAGCCGGGTGGTGGAGATCGGCCCGCACCCGGTGCTGCGCTTCGCGGTCGCCAAAACCCTTGGCACCGAGGTCTTCTGGACCTGCCGCCGGGACCGCCCCGCACCGGAAACCCTGGAAGACCTCATCGGTCTACTGTGGACAGACGGCGTGGACGTCGACTGGACCGCCGTCGGCGGCGGCGCCGACTCCGGTGAACCGGTGGCCTGGCCGCTGTCCGCCCAGTCCGCCCCCGCCCTGCGCGCTCAGGCCGAAGCCCTGCGCACGCACGTCACCGCCACCCCCGGCCTGCGGATCGCCGACCTCGGCCACTCCCTGGCCACCACCCGCACCGCCTTCGAGCACCGTGCGGTGCTCGTCGGCGACCGCCAGGAACTCCTCGACGGACTCGCCGCGCTGGCCGCAGGCGAGGAAGCACCCGGGCTGGTCCTGGGCCGGGCCAAGGACCAGCCCGGCCCCGTGCTGGTCTTCCCCGGCCAGGGCTCGCAGTGGGCTGGCATGGCCCTGGACCTCCTGGACAGCGCCCCGGCCTTCGCCGCCGCCCTCGCCGACTGCCAGCAAGCCCTCAAGCCCTACACCGACTGGACTTTGACCGAGGCCCTCGCCGACGAGGACGCACTGCGCCGGGTCGACGTGGTCCAGCCCGCACTGTGGGCCGTGATGGTCTCGCTGGCCGCACTCTGGGCCGCGCACGGCGTGCGCCCGGCCGCGGTGGTCGGCCACTCCCAGGGCGAGATCGCCGCCGCCTGCGCGGTCGGTGCACTCAGCCTGGAAGACGGCGCGCGGATCGTCGCCCTGCGCTCCCAGGCCATCGCACGCACCCTGGCCGGTCGCGGCGGCATGGTCTCCACCATGCTCTCCCGGTCCGAAGCCGTTGCCCGCCTTGAGGAATGGGACGGCCGGATCTCCCTGGCCGCCGCCAACGGACCCGGCTCCACCGTGGTCTCCGGCGACCCGGAGGCCCTGGCCGAATTCATCACCCAGCTCGAAGCCGACGGCGTGCGCGCCCGGCGGCTGCCGGTGGACTACGCCTCGCACTCCGCACACGTCGAGTCCATTGTGGACGAACTTCTCGAAGACCTGGCCCCGATCCGGCCGCGCAAGGCCCAGGCCGCCTTCTACTCCACCGTCACCGGCGAGGCCCTGGACACCCGCGGCCTCAACGCCCAGTACTGGTACGACAACCTCCGCTCCACCGTGGAGTTCGAGGCCACCATCGCCGCACTGATCGAGGCAGGGCACCGGATCTTCATCGAGGTCAGCCCGCACCCGGTGCTCACCATGGGCATCCAGGACGCCAGCCCCGACGCGGTCGCCTTCGGCAGCCTGCGCCGCGACGACGGTGGCCGCCGCCGGTTCCTCACCGCGCTCGCCCACGCCCAGGCGCACGGCCTGCCGGTGGACTGGCAGCTGCCGACCGCCCGTTTGGTAGACCTGCCCGCCTACCGCTTCCAGCACCAGCGCTACTGGCTGGAGAGCACCCCCGCGGTCACCCCGGCCGCCGCCCAGCCCGCCGAATCCTTCTGGAACCTGGTGCAACAGGCCGATCTCGACGGCCTGCAGAGCCTCCTCGCTGTCTCACCCGCGGCCACCCTGCCCGAACTCGTCGCCGCCCTCGCGGGCTGGCACCGCAGGGAGAACGCGGCCAGCCTGATCGGCAACTGGCGCTACGCCACCGCCTGGCGCTCGGTCGCCGAACCCACCGCCCGCCCCGCCACCGGTACCTGGCTGGTGCTCACCCCCAAGGGCGAGGGCCCCTGGGTGGAAGCCGTCGACGTCCTTGCCCAGCAAGGAATGCGGCTGATCACCCTGGAATGCGAGCACCACCCCAGCCGGGAAACCCTCTCCGCGGTCTGCGAATCCGCCCTCGGCGCGGACCTCAGCGGCGTGCTCAGCCTGCTCGCGCTCATCCCCGGCGACCGGATCGACCACCCCGGCGTGCCCGCCGGATACGCGGCCACTTTGCTGGCCGTGCAGGCCCTCGGTGACGCCGGGATCAGCGCGCCGCTGTGGTGCGTGACCAGCGGCGCGATGATCACCGACCCCGGCGACCACGAGGTCCGCCCCGAGCAGCGGATGATCTGGGGCCTTGGCCGGGTCGCCGGACACGAGCACCACGACCGCTGGGGCGGCCTCATCGACGTGCCCGCGCTGCCCCGCGAGGGCAGCTGGCGGCAGCTCGCCGCCGCGCTCACCCGCGGCGACGGCGAGGACCAGCTCGCGTTGCGCCCCTTCGGAACTTTGGCCTGCCGCCTGGTCCGGCCTGCCGTCCAGCGCACCGACAACGCCGACTGGCGGCCGCGCGGCACCGTGCTGGTCACCGGCGGCACCGGCGCGCTCGGCGGCCACGTGGCCCGCTGGCTGGCCGAGCGCGGCGCCGAGCGGATCGTGCTGGTCAGCCGCCGCGGCCCGGCCGCACCCGGCGCGGCCGAACTGCGTGCCGAACTCACCGCCCGCGGTGTGCACACCCGGATCGAGGCCTGCGACGTGGCCGACCGGGTCCAGCTGCGCACCCTGCTGGACCGGATCGGCGACCTCGACGCGGTGGTGCACACCGCCGCCGTGCTGGCCGACGCGCCCCTGCACGCCCTGCACCTGGAACAGGTCGCGGTGGCCCAGCGGGCCAAGATCGCCGGCGCCTGGAACCTGCACGAGCAGACCGCAGGGATGAACCTGTCCGCGTTCGTGCTCTTCTCCACCATCGGCGCCACCGTGGGCATTCCCGGCCAGGGCAACTACGCCCCGGCCAACGCCGGCCTGGACGCGCTCGCCGAACTGCGCCGCGCCCAGGGCCTGCCCGCCACCTCGGTCGCCTTCGGCGCCTGGGACGGCGAGGGCATGGCCACCTCCGCGGTGCGCCCCACCCTGGAACGGCACGGCATCAACTGCATGGACCCGGACCTGGCCCTGCGCGCCCTGCAGGAGGCCATCGACGGCGGCCGCGCCACCCAGCTGGTCGCCGACATCAACTGGGACCGCTTCACCCCGACCCTCACCGCGTTGCGCCCCAGCGCGTTGCTGGCCGACCTGCCCGACGCCCGCCGCACCGCCCCCGCCGAAGCGGTGGCCGAGCAGGGCCTGACCGAACGGTTGGCCGCGCTGCCCGCCCGCCGCCGCCCCGAACTGGTGCTGGACGTGGTGCTGCGGCACACCGCCACCGTGCTCGGCTACCGGCGCGGCGACCGGCCGGAGGAGACCAGCACCTTCCGTGACCTGGGCATCGACTCGGTGACCGGGGCCGACCTGAGCAAGCGGATCAGCGCGGAAGCGGGTCTGCGACTGCCGGTGACCCTGGTCTTCGAGGAGCCCACCCCGGCCGCGGTGGCACAACACCTGTTAGCCCAGCTCGACCTCGATTCGTCCGAGGACGTCCCGGCAGTGGCGGAAGAAGCCGCCGCGCCGATGGAGGACGTCTCCGACGACGAACTGTTCGACCTCATCGACAGCATCACCATGAGCCGGAGGAACACGTGACGGCGACCGAGCAGAAGCTGCGTGAGTACCTCAAGCGGGCCACCAGCGAACTGAACGCGCTCCGCGAGGAGCGTGCCCGGTCGAGCGAACCGATCGCGGTGCTCGCGATGAGCTGCCGGTTCCCCGGTGGCATCAGCTCGCCCGAGGACCTCTGGCGCCTGCTGGCCGCGGGCGAGGAGGCCATCGGGCCGCTGCCCGGCGACCGCGGCTGGGACCTGGAGACGCTGTACGACCCGGACCCGGACAACCCCGGCACGCTGTACGCGCGAGCGGGCGGATTCCTGGACGGGGCAGGCGAATTCGACGCCGCCTTCTTCGGCATCTCCCCGCGCGAGGCCCTGGCCATGGACCCGCAGCAGCGCCTGCTGCTGGAGAACGCCTGGGAGGCACTGGAACGGGCCCGGATCGTGCCGGAGTCCTTGCGCGGCAGCGATGTCGGCGTCTACATCGGCACCAACGGCCAGGACTACGCCGGACTCACCCAGGGCAGCGGCGACTCCGAGGGCCACGCCCTCACCGGCGGCGCGGCCAGCGTGCTCGCGGGCCGGATCTCTTACGTGCTCGGGCTGGAAGGCCCCGCGGTCACCGTCGACACGGCGTGTTCTTCTTCGCTGGTCGCCCTGCACAGCGCGGTGCGCGCGTTGCGTGCGGGGGAGTGCTCTCTCGCGCTGGCCGGTGGCGCGACCGTGATGGCCGGACCGCAGCTGCTGGTCGAGTTCAGCCGCCAGGGCGGGCTCTCCCCGGACGGGCGCTGCCGCGCGTTCAGCGAGGACGCCGACGGCACCGGCTTCTCCGAGGGCAGCGGACTCGTCCTGCTGCAGCCGCTCTCGGCCGCATTGGCTTCCGGCCGCCCGATTCTGGCGGTCATCCGCGGCTCGGCGATCAACTCCGACGGCGCATCCAACGGTCTGTCCGCACCGAGCGCGAGTGCCCAGCAGCGGGTCATCCGCGCCGCACTGGCCGACGCCGAACTGGACGCCGCCGAGGTCGACCTCCTCGAAGCGCACGGCACCGGCACCCGGCTCGGCGACCCCATCGAAGCCCGCGCTTTGCTTGCCACCTATGGCAAAGCCCGCGCCGGTGGCACCCCCGCCCTGCTCGGCGGCGTCAAGTCCAACCTCGGCCACACCCAGGCCGCGGCCGGGGTCGCCGGGTTCATCAAGATCGTGGAGGCGCTGCGCCGCGGCGAGGCCCCGCGCTCGCTGCACGCCCAGGAACCCAGCAGCCGGGTCGACTGGTCGGTCGGCGGGATCAACCTGGTCACCGAACACCAGGTGCTGCCAGCCGCCGATCGTCCTTACCGCGCAGGCATTTCCGCCTTCGGCATCAGCGGCACCAACGCGCACATGATCGTCGAACAGGCCCCCACCGCCGAGCCCGCTCCGGCCGCCGAGCCCGTCGACGAAGCCCCGATCGTCCCGTGGGTCCTTTCTGGACACACGGAAGCCGCGTTGCGCGCCCAGGCCGAGAGCCTGGCCGAAGCCGTTGCGGGACAACGCCCAGCCGACGTCGCCTGGTCCTTGGTCTCCACCCGCGCCCGCCTGGCCCGCCGCGCCGCGGTGATCGGCTCCGAGGCGGACGAGCTGATCGCCGGACTGCGCGCGATCGCCGCAGGTGAGTCGATTCCCGGCGTGGTCACCGGATCCGCGCTCTCCGGCAAGACCGCCTTCGTCTTCCCCGGCCAGGGCGCCCAGCGCGCGGCCATGGGCGCCGAGCTGTACCGCCGCTTCCCGGCCTTCGCCGCCGCCTACGACGCGGTCTGCGCACACCTCGACCCGCTGCTGCCCCGCCCGCTGCGCGAGATCACCTTCGCCGCCAAGGACACCCCGGAAGCCGAGCTGCTCAACCAGATCGGCTTCACCCAGCCCGCGCTGTTCGCCTTCCAGGTCGCCCTCTACCGACTGGTCGAATCCTGGGGTGTCACCCCGAACTACGTGCTCGGCTACTCCACCGGCGAACTCGCCGCCGCGCACGTCGCCGGGGTCTGGTCACTGCCGGATGCCTGCTCCCTGGTCGCCGCCCGCGGTCTGCTCATGCAGTCGCTGCCGCCCGGCGGCGCGATGCTCGCCGTGCGCGCCTCCGAGCAGGACCTGTTGCCACTGCTGGAAAACCGCGAGCACGAACTGGTCGCCGGACTGGTCAACGGACCCAACTCGGTCATCCTCTCCGGCACCGTCGCCGCCATCGAGGAAGTCACCGACACGCTGCTGGCCCAGGGCCGCGAGGTCAAGCGCCTGGTCATGGAGCACGCCTACCACTCGCCGCTGATGGAACCCATGCTGGCCGAGTTCGCCGAGGTCGCCGGACGGGCCACCGCACGCGAACCCGAGATCGGCCTGGTCTCCAACGTCACCGGCGGCCTGATCAGCGCCGAGGTCTGCGACCCCGGTTACTGGGTCTCGCACGTCCGCTCCACCGTCCGCTTCGCCGCCGGTGTCGACACGCTGCTCGAGGCCGGGGTCACCAAGTTCCTGGAACTCGGCCCGGACGGCTCCGGCGCGGCCATGGTCGGCGACTGCGTGGCCGACGCCCGCCAGCGGGTCGCCGTGGTCGCCGCCCAGCGCCGCGACCGGCCCGAGGCCGAGGCCGTGCTCACCGGACTCGCCGAGGCACACGCGCACGGCATCGAGGTCGACTGGCCGGCCGTGTTCGCCGGTACCGACCTGCGCCCGGTGGACCTGCCCACCTACCCGTTCCAGCACAGCCGCTACTGGGTCACCCCGCGCGGCGCCGACGGCGCACTGGAACTCGCCCCGCTCACCCACCCCTGGCTGATCGTCGAACCCGCGCTGGCCGGTGGCCTCGGCCAGGTCCTGGCCGGTCGGCTCTCCGTGCCCGAGCACCCCTGGCTGGGTGATCACGTGGTGCACGGCCACATCGTGCTGGCCGGGACCGGGTTGATGGAGCTGGCCATCGCCGCCGCGCACCGGCTCGGCCTGGCCCAGGTGAACAGCCTGGTCATGATCGCGCCGATGATGCTGCCCGAGACCTCCTCGGTGCGCGTCCAGGTCGCCATCGGCCCCGCCGTGGACGGCCGCCACCCGATCGCCATCCACAGCCGCCCTTCCGGCGCGGACCACGAGTGGACCCTGCACGCCGCGGGCGAACTCGACTCCGCCCCCGACCCCACCGACGCCCCCGAATTCGCCGAACTGCGCGAATGGCCGGTGCCCGGCGCGGAAGCCGTCGAGCTGGACGGCCTCTACGACCGCTTCGCCGACCAGGGTGTGGACTACGGCCCCGGCTTCCTGACCACCACCGGACTCTGGGTGCGCGACGGCATCGGTTACGGCACCGTGCGGCTGCCCGACGACCTGGACGGCGAGCCCTACGCGCTGCACCCCGCGCTGCTGGACGGCGCGCTGAACGTGATGCGGGCCTGCGCCGACGGCGGCCAGACCGCCGACCACGTGCAGATGCCCTTCGAGTGGTCCGGCGTCGAACTCTTCGCCACCGGCGCGAGCGAACTGCGCGTGCGGGTACAGGCCGAGGCCACCTCCGACGGCCGCCGCCTCTCCGTCTGGCTGGCCGACACCACCGGCGCGCCGGTCGCCCGGGTGCAGCGCCTGGACCTGCGCACCGCCCGGCCCGAGCAGATCCAGGCCGGGGCCGGACGCACCCAGGACCTCTACCGGATCGAGGAGCAGCGGGTGGCCCTCCCGGCCGAGCCCGCCGCCCGGCCGAGCACGTTCACCGGCACGCTCCCGCTCGGCGAACTGCCCGGCGACATCGAGCGAGTGATCATCGACGCCACCGGCCGGGAGGACTTCCCGGTCGCCGAGGCCGCGGCCGAAGCCCTGGCCGCGATCCAGCGCATCCTCACCGAAGCGCCAGCGGCCGAGCTGGTCTGGGTCAGCGGCGGCGGACTGGCCGGGGCGGCCGTGCGCGGCCTGCTGCGCTCCGCCCGCGCCGAACACCCGGACCGGGTGCTGCGCTGGATCGACGTCGGCACCCGCACCCTGCCCGAAACCGCACTGGACCTGCCCGAACCCGAAGTCCTGGTCCGCGAGGACGGCCTGTACACCCCGCGCCTGGCCCGGCTGTTCGACGAGATCAACGAGACCGTCCGGCTCGACCCCGACGGCACCGTGCTGATCACCGGCGGCACCGGCCAGCTCGGCGCGGCCGTGGCACAACACCTGGTCCGCACGCACGGCGTCCGCCACCTGGTGCTCACCTCCCGCCGCGGCCCCGACGCCCCCGGCGCGACCGAACTGGCTGAAACCCTGGCCGCCGCCGGCGCCCAGGCCCGGATCGTGGCCTGCGACGTCGCCGACCGGGACGCCGTGGCTGCGCTGCTGGCCACCATCGACACCCCGCTCACCGCCGTGGTGCACCTGGCCGGGGTCCTGGACGACGGCCTGCTGCTGCACCAGAACGGCGCCCGCCTGGCCGAGGTCTTCGCGGCCAAGGTCTCCGGCGCACTGCACCTGTGCGAGCTGACCAGGGACGCGCCACTGGCCGCGTTCGTGCTGTTCTCCTCGGCCGCCGGCGTGCTCGGCACGGCCGGGCAGAGCACCTACGCCGCCGCCAACTCCGTGCTCGACGAGATCGCCGCCCGCCGCCAGCGCGCCGGACTGCCCGCCACCAGCCTCGCCTGGGGCCTGTGGGAACCCGACGCGGACGGCATGACCGGCCACCTCGGCACCGCCGAACTCGCCCGCATGCGCAGGCAGGGCATTGTCGCCTTCCCGCTGCGGCACGGGCTCGGCCTGCTGGACACCGCGCTCGGCCGGACCGAGTCCGCGCTCGCCCCGGTCCGCCTCGATCTGCGCGGACCGCGGCAGGAGGCCGAGCAGGGCGGCCACCTGTCCGCGGTCCTGCGCACCCTGGTCCGGCTGGCCCCGCGCCAGGCCGCCGCCCGCACCGCCGACGAACCCGGCACGCTCAAGGACCGCCTGGCCGCACTGCCCAGGGACAAGCAACTCGCCGAACTGACCGCGATCGTGGTCCGCGAGGCCGCCGGTGTCCTCGGCATCACCGACCCGTCCGGCGTGCCCGTCGACGAGGCCCTGGTCTCCCGCGGCCTGGACTCGCTGATGGCGGTGGAACTGCGCCGCAGGCTCACCGCCGCCACCGGCGCCGCACTGACCTCCACCCTCGCCTTCGACTACCCGACCCCCGAGGCCATCGCCGGCCGGATCGCCGCCATCCTCGAACTCACCCCGCGCGCGGCCACCACCACCAGCGCCCGCCCGCAGACCGCCGCCGACGACGACCCGGTGGTCATCGTCGGCATGGCCTGCCGCTACCCCGGCGGCATCGAAGGCCCAGCCGACCTGTGGCGCCTGGTCGCCGCGGGCACCGACACCACCGCCGACTTCCCCCTGGACCGTGGCTGGGACACCGCCCGCCTGTTCGACCCCACCCCGGACCGCCTGGGCACCTCGCACACCCGCCTGGGCAGCTTCCTCTACGGCGCGGGCGATTTCGACGCGGCCTTCTTCGGCATGTCCCCGCGCGAAGCCATGGCCACCGACGCCCAGCACCGGCTGCTCCTGGAGAACGCCTGGGAGGCCCTGGAACACGCGGGCATCGACCCCGGCACGCTGAAGGGGAGTGAGACCGGCGTGTTCGCCGGTGTCATGTACAGCGACTACGCGACCCTGTTGGGCGGCGGCGAGTTCGAGGGCTTCCAGTCCACCGGCAGCGCACCCAGCGTCGCCTCCGGCCGGGTCTCCTACGCCCTCGGCCTGGAAGGCCCGGCGGTCACCGTCGACACGGCGTGCTCGTCCTCGCTGGTCGCCCTGCACCTGGGCACCCGGGCACTGCGGTCGGGGGAGTGCTCCCTGGCCCTGGTCGGCGGCGTGACCGTGCTGTCCACGCCGAGCCTGTTCGTCGAGTTCTCCCGCCAGGGCGGACTCGCGATCGACGGGCGCTGCAAGGCTTTCTCCGACTCAGCTGACGGCACCGGCTGGGGTGAGGGCGTGGGTGTCCTTGTCCTGGAACGACTTTCCGACGCTGTGCGACTTGGCCACCGGGTGCGCGCGATCGTGCGTGGCACCGCGGTCAACCAGGACGGCGCGTCCAACGGCCTGACCGCACCGAACGGCCCGTCCCAGCAGCGGGTGATCCTGTCCGCCCTGCACGACGCCGGGGTGAGCGCCGCCGAGGTCGACGTGGTCGAGGGCCACGGCACCGGCACCACCCTGGGCGACCCGATCGAGGCCCAGGCCCTGGTCGACGTCTACGGCCAGTCCCGGCCCACCCCGCTGCTGCTCGGCTCGATCAAGTCCAACTTCGGCCACACCCAGGCCGCGGCCGGTGTGGCGGGCGTGATCAAGATGGTGCAGGCGATGGAACACGGCGCCGCACCCAAGACGCTGCACGTGTCGGACCGGACCAGCCACGTGGACTGGGCGGCTGGCTCGGTCGAGCTGCTGACCGAGACGGTGCCCTGGCCCGAGGCCGACCGGCCCCGCCGGGCTGGTGTTTCCTCCTTCGGCGCCAGCGGGACCAACGCGCACGTGATCCTGGAACAAGCCCCCGACCAACCGGTCGGTAGGGCTGCGGAAATCGGTGTGGTGCCGCTGGTGCTCTCGGCCAAGTCGACCGAGGCACTGCGCGCGCAGGCCGCCCGGCTGGCCGACGCGCTCGCCGATGGCCCCACCAATGTCGGCTTCTCCCTCGCCACCGGCCGGGCCGCCCTCCCGGTCCGCACCGTGGTCGTGGGCGGGAACTCCGCCGAACTCGCTGACTCGCTCCGTGCCTTCGCCGAATCCGGCACCGCACCCACCCCGGGTGCCGGTGCCCGCTCGATCTTCGTCTTCCCCGGCCAGGGCTCGCAGTGGGTGGGCATGGGCCGGGAGCTGCTCGACGAATCCCCGGTCTTCGCCGCCCGGTTCGCCGAATGCGCCGAAGCCCTTGCCCCGCACGTGGACTGGAACCTGACCGACGCCCTCGCCGACGAGGAACTGCTCGCCCGCGTCGACGTCGTGCAGCCGGTCACCTGGGCGGTGAACGTCTCCCTCGCCGCGGTCTGGCAGTCCCTCGGCGTGCAGCCGGACGCGGTGGTCGGCCACTCGCAGGGCGAGGTCGCCGCGGCCGTGGTCGCCGGTGGATTGTCCTTGCCGGACGGCGCGTTGGTCGTCGCCCGCCGCTCGCAGTTGATCGCCCGGCTGCTGGCCGGGCGGGGTGGCATGGCCTCGGTGGCGTTGCCCGTCGCCGAGGTCGAAGCGCGACTCCGCGAAGGCGTCGGGATCGCGGCCGTGAACGGGCCCGCCGCCGTGGTGGTCTCCGGGGAGGTCGCCGCGCTGGAGGAGTTCGTCCGCGGTTGCGAGGCCGAGGAGCTGCGGGTCAAGCGGATCGCGGTGGACTACGCCTCGCACTCGCACTTCGTCGCCGACCTGGAAACCGAACTCGGCCAGGTCCTCGCCGAGGTCCGGCCGCGCACCGGCGAGATCCCGTTCTACTCCACCGTCACCGGCGACTGGCTGGACACCGCCAATCTCGACGGCGGCTACTGGTTCCGCAACCTGCGTCAGCGGGTGGACTTCCACGGCTCGGTGCAGCGGCTGATCGAGGCCGGGCACCGCCGGGTGGTCGAGGTCAGCCCGCACCCGGTGCTGGTGGCCGAGATCGAGGCCACCCTGGACGCCGCGGGCGTCGAGGGCGTGGTGACCGGCTCGCTGCGGCGTGGCGAGGGCGGCGCCCGGCGACTGCTGGACTCCGTTGGCCAGTGGTGGAGTCGCGGTGGCGCGGTGGACTGGGCGGCCTGGTTCGCCGGGACCGGCGCGCGCTCCGTCGACCTGCCCACCTACCCGTTCCAGCACCAGCGCTTCTGGCCGGCGCCGAAGATCTCCGGCGACGCCTCCGCGTTCGGCCTGACCGCCACCAACCACCCGGTGCTCGGCGCCGCGGTGCCGCTGGGCGACGGCTCGGGTGTGCTGCTCACCGGCCGCCTGTCCCGGGACAACCAGCAGTGGCTGTCCGACCACCAGGTCAACGGCACCGCCATCCTGCCGGCCACCGCGTTCGTCGAACTCGCGGTGCGCGCGGGCGATGAGGTCGACTGCGGCCGGGTCGAGGAACTGATCCTCGGCGCGCCCCTGGTCCTCCCGACCGGTCGGGAGGTCGAGATCCAGGTCAAGGTGGAGGCCCCCGACGAGGACGGCCGCCGCACCCTGGCCGTGCACGCCCGCACCGCCGAGGCCGCCTGGACCCGGCACGCCACCGGCGTGCTCGCCCCCGGAACCCCCGACCAGGCCCCGGACTTCGACGCGGTCTGGCCGCCACGTGGCGCGGTCGAGATCGACCTGACCGCCTTCTACGACCAGGCCGCCGACTCCGGCTACCAGTACGGCCCCGCCTTCCGCGGCCTCACCCGCGCCTGGCACGCCGACGGCGAGGTCCTCGCCGAGGTCACCCTGCCGGAACGCCTGTCCGTCACCGGCTTCGGCCTGCACCCGGCGCTGCTGGACGCGGCCCTGCAGACCGTGCTGCTCTCCGACCAGGAGGTCGCCGCCGGTGCCCTCCCGTTCGCCTGGGAGCACGCCGACCTGCACGCCACCGGCGCGACCGCGCTGCGTGCCCGGCTCCGCCACCTCGGCGCGGACGGCAACGACAGCCTGGTCGCGCTCACCGTGGCCGACGAGACCGGCGCACCCGTGTTCAGCACCCAGTCCCTGCGCCTGCGCGCCGCCTCCGGCGAAGCACTCGCCAGCAACGAGCCGGTCTCGCTGTACACAGTGGACTGGACCCCGCTGACCACCGCGGGCAGCGACCCGGCCGACCTGGTCACCGTGACGGATCTGGCCGAACTCGCCGAGATCCCGCCCACCGTCCTCTTCGAACTGTCCACTGTGTCCGGGGACCCGGTCGGTGCGGCGCACGACACCGCCGAGCTGACCCTGACCCTGGTGCAGCAGTGGCTGGCCGAGCAGTACGACGGCTCCCGGCTCGTGCTGATCACCCAGGGCGCGCGCTCCGGCCGGGACCTGGCCGCCGCCACCGCCTGGGGCCTGGTGCGCACCGCGCTCTCCGAACACCCTGGCCGCTTCGGTCTCCTGGACGTCGAGTCCACTGAGGACACCATCCTGGCCCTGCCGCACCTGGCCGAGGGCGCCGAACCGCAGCTCGCCGTCATCGACGGCCAGGTCTGCGTGCCGCGCCTGGCCCCGGACACCAGCACCCTGCTCGCCCCGGTGCACCGCCGGGACTGGCGGATGGACGCCCGCAACCCCGGCTCGGTGGACGGCCTCGGCCTGGTGCCGACCACCGCCGCCGACCTCCCGCTCACCGAGGGCAAGGTGCGGGTCGCCATCCGCGCCGCGGGCATCAACTTCCGCGATGTGCTCGGCACCCTCGGCTACGGCAAGGTCCTCGACCAGATCGAGGGCATGGCCGGGCAGATGGGCGCCGAAGCGGTTGGCGTGGTGGTGGAAACCGGTCCTGGCGTTGACGATCTGGCCCCCGGTGACCGGGTGCTCGGCGTGGTCGACGGCGGGTTCGGGCCGATGGTGGTCGTCGATCACCGGCACGTGGCCCGGATCCCGGCCGCCTGGACCGATGTCGAGGCGGCCAGCGTGCCCGCCGCCTTCCTCACCGCCTACTACGGCCTGGTCGACATCGCCGCGCTCAAGCCCGGCGAGAAGGTGCTCATCCACGCCGGCACCGGCGGCGTCGGCATGGCCGCCATCCAGCTGGCCCAGCACCTGGGCGCCGAGGTCTACGCCACCGCCAGCGAACCCAAGTGGGACACCCTGCGCGGCCTCGGCATCCCCGAGGACCACATCGCCTCCACCCGCAGCCTGGACTTCGCCACCCAGTTCCCCACCGTGGACGTGGTGCTCAACTCCCTGGCGAATGAGTTCGTGGACGCCTCGCTCGGCCTGCTCGCCCCCGGCGGCCGGTTCGCCGAGATGGGCGTCAACGACGTGCGCACCGCGGCCGAACTCGAGCCCTGGCCCGGCGTGGTCTACGAGGCATTCCACGTCGACGAGGCCGGACCGGAACGCACCCGCGGCATGCTCGACGAGCTGCTCGAACTCTTCGCGAAGGGCGCCATCACCCCGCTGCCCACCAGGTCCTGGGATCTGCGCCGCGCGGTGGACGCCTTCCGGTTCATGAGCCAGGCCAAGCACACTGGCAAACTCGTGCTCACCATCCCGCGCACCTGGGACCCCACCCGCGCGGTGCTGATCACCGGCGGCACCGGCGGCCTCGGCCGCGAACTCGCCCGGCACCTGGCGAGCCAGGGCTTCGACTGGCTGGTCCTGGCCAGCCGCAGCGGTGCCAACGCCGAGGGCGCCACCGAACTCGCCGAGGAACTCGCCGCCACCGGCACCCGCGCCGAGATCGTCGCCTGCGACACCAGCGATCCCGTTGCGGTGCAAGCACTCATCGCCGACCTGACCGCGCGCGGCGGGCTCACCGCCGTGGTGCACGCGGCCGGGGTGCTCGACGACGCCACCGTGGACAGCCTCACCCCCGAGCAACTGCATCGGGTGCTGCGGCCCAAGGTCGACGCCGCCTGGCACCTGCACCAGGCCACCCGCGAACTCGACCTGGCCGGGTTCGTGGTCTTCTCCTCCGCCACCGGCGTGCTCGGCACCGCAGGACAGGCGAACTACGCCGCGGCCAACGCCTGGCTGGACGCGCTCTGCCAGCAACGCCGTGCCGACGGCCTGGCCGCGGTCTCGCTGGCCTGGGGCGCCTGGGCGCAGGCCACCGGGATGACCGGCCACCTCAGCGCGGCCGACCACGACCGGTTGCGGCGCAAGGGGATCGTGCCCTTCACCGTGGCCCAGGGCCTGGCCATGTTCGACGCGGCCGCCGCCACCGACCGGGCCCTCACCCTGCCGTTGGTGCTGGACCGCAACGCCTTGGCCGCCGACCCGGACCTGTCCGCGGTACTGCGCGAACTGACCAAAAAGGACCGTCGCAGCGCAGCCAAGACCAGTGCGGGCGCGGGTGGCCTGGAAGCCAGGCTGGCCACGCTGAGCCCTGAGGCCCGGCGGGAACTGCTCGGCGCCATCGCCCGCGAACACGTGGCCTCGGTACTCGGCTTCAGCGGCGCGGACGCGGTCGCCCCCGACCGCACGTTCAAGGACCTCGGCTTCGACTCGCTCACCGCGGTCGAGCTGCGCAACAAGCTCGGCTCGGCGGTGGGCAGGCGACTGCCCGCCACCCTGGTCTTCGACTACCCGACGATCAACGCACTGGTCGGGCATCTGCTCACCGAGTTCAACCTGACCGACGCGGCCAAGGTCGAATCACCGCTGGAACTGCTGGGACAGCTGGAAACCGCGCTCAGCGACCCGGCCGCGGCCCGCGCCGACCGGGCCGTGCTGCTGCGCCGACTGGACGAACTCGCCGCCGCACTGCGGCACGACGAACCGCGCGAGGACGGACCGTCCGAAGACGACATCAACTCGGTGTCGGTGGAGGAACTGTTCGACCTCATCGACGACAACTTCGCTGCACCGCAGGAATGACACGCTCTGTAGCCGACGGGCAGGTACACCGGATGCCAGAACAGCAGGACAAGGTTGTCGACTACCTCCGCAAGGTCACGGTCGACCTGCGCCGCGCGCGCCAGCGCATCGAGGAACTCGAGGCGCAGGGCCGGGAGCCGATCGCGGTCGTGGGTATCGGCTGCCGGTTCCCTGGCGGCGTGCGCGGACCAGAGGACCTGTGGGAACTGGTCCGGGACGAACGCGACGTCATGTCCGGCGTGCCTGCCGACCGGAACTGGCCGACCGGCGGGGTGGACTTCCCGCGGGTCGGCGGCTTCCTGGACGACGCGGCCATGTTCGACTCCGAGTTCTTCGGCATGTCCCCCCGGGAGTCGCTGACCGCCGACGCCCAGCACCGGCTGCTGCTGGAAACCTCCTGGGAGGCACTGGAACACGCCCGGATCGACCCGGAAACCCTGAAGGGGAGCCGGACCGGCGTCTACACCGGCCTGGTCTACGGCGACTACGGCGACCTGCTCGACCCCGAGGACTCCCGCGGCTACCTGAGCCTGAACAGCGCGCCCAGCGTCGCCTCCGGCCGGGTTTCCTACGCCCTTGGGCTGGAAGGCCCCGCGGTCACCGTCGACACCGGCTGCTCTTCCTCGCTGGTCACCATCCACCTGGCCATGCGCGCCCTGCGCAACGGCGAGTGCAACCTGGCTCTGGCCGGTGGCGCCTCGGTGATGACCCAGCCCACCGCGTTCATCGAGTTCACCCGCCAGGGCGGTCTCGCCCCCGACGGCCGCTGCAAGGCATTCTCCGACTCCGCCAACGGCACCGCCTGGGCCGAGGGCGTCGGCGTGATCGTGCTGGAACGCCTCTCCGACGCCCGCCGCAACGGCCACCGGGTCCTCGCGGTGATCACCGGCAGCGCGATCAACCAGGACGGCGCCTCCAACGGCCTCACCGCCCCCAACGGCCCGTCCCAGCAACGCGTCATCCAGGACGCGCTGCGCGAGGCCCGACTGTCCACTTCGGACGTCGACGTGGTCGAGGCACACGGCACCGGCACCACCCTGGGCGACCCGATCGAGGCCCAGGCCCTGCTCAACACCTACGGCCAGGGCCGGGAAATCCCGCTGCTACTGGGCTCGATCAAGTCCAACCTTGGCCACACCCAGGCCGCGGCCGGTGTGGCCGGTGTGATCAAGATGGTGCAGGCCGTGCGCTACGGCGTGGCACCCAAGACGTTGCACGTCACCGAACCCTCGGCGCACGTGGACTGGTCGGCGGGCGCGGTCGAGCTGCTGACCGAGACCACCCCGTGGCCCGCCGTCGACCGCCCGCGCCGCGCGGCCGTGTCCTCCTTCGGCGTCAGCGGCACCAACGCGCACATCGTGATCGAACAGGCTCCCGAGGAGTCCGAAACCCCTGCGCCCGCAACGGCTCCGGCCGTGGTGCCGGTGGCGCTGTCGGCCAAGGTCGAGCCCGCCCTGCGCGGCCAGGCCGCCCGGCTGGCCAGTCTGCTGGCCGGTCCGGACGCGCCCAGCGCGCTGGACGCCGGGTTCTCCACGATCTCCTCGCGGGCCGCGCTGGCCGTGCGTTCGGTGGTGGTCGGTGCGGGCGCCGGTGAGCTTTCCGTTCTGCTGCAAGGCTTTGCCGACACCGGGTTCGCCGAGTCTGGGGGAGTGGTCTCCGGCACGGTGTTCACCGGTGGCAACTCGGTCTTCGTCTTCCCTGGCCAGGGCTCGCAGTGGGTGGGCATGGCCCTCCAGCTGCGGGACGAGTACCCGGTCTTCGCCGCGCGACTGGCCGAATGCACGGAAGCCCTTGCCCCGCACGTGGATTGGAACCTGGTCGACGCCCTCGGCGACGAGCAGCTGCTCGCCCGCGTCGACGTCGTGCAGCCGGTCACCTGGGCCGTGAACGTCTCCCTCGCCGCGGTGTGGCAGTCGCTCGGTGTGCAGCCGGACGCGGTTGTCGGGCACTCGCAGGGCGAGGTCGCCGCGGCCGTGGTCGCGGGCGGATTGTCCCTGCAGGACGGCGCGTTGGTCGTCGCCCGCCGGTCGCAGTTGATCGCGCGGGTACTGGCCGGACGCGGTGGCATGGCCTCGGTGGCGTTGCCCGTCGCCGAGGTCGAAGCCCGACTGGTCGACGGGGTCGGCGTGGCCGCGGTCAACGGCCCGGCCGCCGTGGTGGTCTCCGGCGAGATCGGCGCGATCCAGGAGTTCGTGCGCGGCTGCGAGGCCGATGGCGTGCGGGTCAAGCAGATCGCGGTGGACTACGCCTCGCACTCGCACTTCGTCGCCGAGCTGGAAACCGAACTCGGCCAGCTGCTCGCCGAGGTCCGCCCGCAGGCCGGCGCGGTGCCGTTCTACTCCACCGTCACCGACGGCTGGCTGGACACCACCGAGCTGACCGGCGGCTACTGGTTCCGCAACCTGCGCCAGCGGGTCGGCTTCCACGCCGCCATCGAGGGCCTGATCCGCGCCGGGCACACCCGCGTGGTCGAGGTCAGCCCGCACCCCGTGCTGGCCGCCGAGATCCAGGCCACCCTGGACCTGATCGGCGCCGAGGGCGTGGTCACCGGCACCCTGCGCCGCGGCGAGGGCGGGGCCAGGCGACTCCTCGAATCCGTTGGCCAGTGGTGGGTTCGCGGCGGCAAGGTCGACTGGACGGCCTGGTTCGCCGGATCCGGCACCCAGATCGACCTGCCCACCTACGCCTTCCAGCGTCAGCGTTACTGGCCAGCCCCGCGCATCGGTGGCGACGCCGCCGCGTTCGGCCTGACCGCCACCCGGCACCCGGTCCTCGGCGCGGCCGTCCCACTCGGCGACGGCTCCGGCACCGTGCTCACCGGCCGCCTGTCCCGGGAAACCCACCCGTGGCTGGCCGGACAGTCCACCGTGCCGGGCAGCGCGCTGCTCGAACTCGTGGTGCGCGCGGCCGATGAGGTCGGCTACGCCCGCGTCTCCAGCCTGACCGAACTGACCCCGCTTGTCCTGCCCGACGGCGGCTCCCAGATCCAGATCGTCATCGGCGCGGCAGGCGACGACCGGCGCACCGTCTCGGTGCACGCCCGCCCGGCCGACTCGGATGAGGAGTGGACCCGGCACGCCTCGGGTCAGCTCGCCAAGAACCCCCGCGAACTCGACCTGACCCGCGAAGGCGGCCAGGTCACCGAGGTCTCGCTGCCCGACGGCACCACCGACCCCGGCTTCGGCCTGCACCCTGCCCTGCTGCACGCCGCGATCGAGGACGACCTGCGGCCGGTCGAGTGGCAGGACGTCACCCTGCACGCCACCGGGGCCGGCACGCTGAAGGTGCGGCTGACCGGGCTGGGCGGGGACGCGTGGGAACTGGTCGCGACCGATCCCTCCGGCGAACCAGTGCTCACCGCCCGCTCGGTCACCCTGCGCGCGGTCGAGATCGCGGCGGAGTCCGGGACCGACCTGTTCACCCTCGACTGGGCAACGCTGACCGACGCACCGGCGGAACTGCCCACCGTGGCTCGCCTGGGTGACCGGCCCGGCAGCGTCCCGACCGACCGTTCGGTAGGGACTCAGCCGGACGTGGTCCTCGCCGAGATCGCCCCCCTGGGCGACGACCTCGACGCCGTCCACCACGCCACCGCCCAGGCCCTCGAACTCGTCCGCGACTGGCTGGCCCAGGGCAACCCCGCCCGCCTGGCCATCGTCACCCCCGACTCCGGCCCGGCCGCCGCGGCCGTGGGCGGCTTCCTCCGCTCGGTCTCCGCCGAACACCCCGGCCGCTTCACCCACCTCGCCGTCCCCGCGGGCACCGATCCCACCCTCGCCCTGCCCTTCCTCACCGACGACGAACCCCGCCTGCGCATCCACGACGACCAGGTCCAGGCCGCCCGCCTGCGCCGCCACACCCCCGAGCCCACCGACCGCACCTGGGATCGCGCCGCCGCTGTCCTGATCACCGGCGGCACCGGCGGACTCGGCAGCGAACTCGCCCGCCACCTGGCCACCCAGGGCTTCCGCCGCCTCGTGCTCGCCGGCCGACGCGGCCCGGAAGCCCCCGGCGCCATCGAACTCTCCGCACAGCTGCGCGAACTCGGCGCCGACGTCACCATCGCCGCCTGCGATCTGTCCACTGTGGACTCGGTCCGGCAGCTGATCGACAGCATCGACGGACCGCTCACCGCGGTCGTGCACGCCGCCGGTGTGCTGGACGACGCCGTGGTCGAATCCCTGACCGCAGAACGACTCTCCGCCGTACTCCGGCCCAAGCTCGACGCAGCCTGGCACCTGCACGAGGTCACCCGGGACCGGGACCTGGCCGGGTTCGTGGTCTTCTCCTCCGCCGCCGGGATCTTCGGCAACGCGGGCCAGGCCGCCTACACCGCCGCCGACGCCGCCCTGGACGAACTCGTCCGCGACCGCCGATCCAACGGCCTGCCCGGACTCGCGATTTCCTGGGCCGCCTGGGAAATCGGGCTGTCCGCCACGCTGACCGCGGCCGACCGGCAGCGGATGATCGCCGCCGGGTTCCGGCAGCTCACCGTCGCCGAGGGCCTGGCCGCCTTCGACCGGCTGACCACCTCCGGCACCGCGTCTGCCCTGGTCGCGCCCATCGACTTCGCCGCTGTCCGCCGCCACGACGTGCTGCCGCCCGTGCTGCGCGAGTTCGGCGGCAAGCGCGGGGTGCGCCGGGGCAAGGCCGCGCTGGCCGGGGTGTCCGGCCTGCTCAGCGGCACCCGCGCCGAACAGCTCAGCGCCGTGCGCGAACTGGTCCGCGCCCGGGTCGCTGCGGTGCTGCGGCACACCGGCGAGGTCCCGCTGGACCGGGCCTTCCGCGAGCTGGGCTTCGACTCGATGACCGCGGTCGAACTCAGCCGCGCCCTGTCCGAGGCCACCAAACTCGCCCTGCCGACCACGCTGGTGTTCGAGTACCCCAACGTGATCGCGCTGGCCGACCACCTCCTCGCCGAACTGACCGGGTCCGACGACCTCGCGGTCACCGACCGGCCGAACCGGCGGATCGACGACACCGACCCGATCGTCATCGTCGGCATGGGCTGCCGCTACCCGGGCGGCGTGGTCGACCCGGACGGCCTGTGGCAGCTGGTCACCGACGGCGTGGACGCCATCACCGAGTTCCCCACCGACCGCGGCTGGGACGTCGAGGGCATCTACGACCCGGACCCGGACCGCCGCGGCACCACCTACGTGCGCTCCGGCGGCTTCCTGCACGACGCCGCCCAGTTCGACGCCGCCTTCTTCGGCATGTCCCCGCGCGAGGCCATGGCCACCGACGCCCAGCAGCGCCTGCTGCTGGAAACCACCTGGGAAGCCCTGGAACGCGCCGGCATCGAGCCGAGGTCCTTGCGCGGCAGTGACTCCGGCGTGTTCACCGGTGTGATCTACACCGACTACGGGCCGCTGCTGGCCGCCGATTTCGAGGGCGAGCAGAGCATCGGCAGCACGCACAGCGTCGCCTCCGGCCGGGTCGCCTACACCCTGGGCCTGGAGGGCCCGGTGGTCTCCGTCGACACCGCCTGCTCCTCCTCGCTGGTCTCCCTGCACCTGGCCGCCCAGTCCCTGCGCTCCGGCGAATGCTCACTGGCGATCGCCGGTGGCGCGACCGTGATGTCCACCCCGACCGCGTTTGTGGAGTTCTCCCGGCAGCGGGTGATGTCCGCGGACGGGCGCTGCAAGGCATTCTCCAACTCCGCCGACGGCACCGGCTGGTCCGAGGGCGTCGGTGTGGTTGTGCTGGAACGGCTTTCCGACGCCCGCCGCCAGGGCCACCGGGTGCTGGCCGTGCTCAAGGGTTCGGCGATCAACTCCGACGGCGCCTCCAACGGCCTCACCGCCCCCAGCGGCACCGCCCAGCGCAAGGTGATCCGCGCCGCGCTGAACTCCGCCGGACTGTCCACTTCGGACGTCGACGTGGTGGAGGCGCACGGCACCGGCACCTCGCTCGGCGACCCGATCGAGGCCCGCGCCCTGCTCGCCACCTACGGCCAGGACCGGGACCAGCCGCTGCTGCTCGGCTCACTCAAGTCCAACATCGGCCACAGCCAGGCCGCCGCCGGAGTCGGTGGCGTGATCAAGATGGTGCAGGCCATGCAGCACGGGATCGTGCCGCGCACCCTGCACCTCACCGAGCCCTCCGACCAGGTCGACTGGTCCAGCGGCGAGGTCCGGCTGCTCACCGAAGAAGTCCAGTGGCCCGAGGTCGGGCGGCCGCGCCGGTCCGCGGTGTCCTCCTTCGGTATCAGCGGCACCAACGCGCACGTCATCCTGGAACAGGCCCCGCCGGAGCCCGAACGCCCCACGGTCGAGGCCGACCTGGTCCCGCTGCCAGTAGCCGCCCGCACCGCGGCCGCGCTGGACGAGCAGATCGCCCGGCTGCGCCCGCTGCTGGCCACCGGGTCCACTGTGGACATCGCCTACTCACTCGCCGCCACCCGCACCGCCTTCGAACACCGCGCGGTCCTGCTGGGGGACAACGAGATCGCCCGCGGCACCGCGGTCGAGGGCGGCACCGCGTTCGTCTTCTCCGGTCAGGGCGCGCAACGCCTGGGCATGGGACGCGAGCTGTACCAGCGTTTCCCGGTCTTCGCCGAGGCGCTGGACGCGGTCACCACCGAACTGGCCGAACCCGTCCGGGACATCATGTGGGGCGCGGACGCCGACCAGCTCAACCAGACCGGCTGGGCGCAACCGGCGATCTTCGCCATCGAGGTCGCGCTGTTCCGGCTGCTCGAATCCTGGGGCGTGCGTCCCGACTACCTGGTCGGCCACTCCATTGGCGAGATCGCGGCCGCACACGTGTCCGGCATCCTCTCGCTCACCGACGCCTGCGCGCTGGTCTCCGCCCGCGCCCGGCTGATGCAGGCGCTGCCGACCGGCGGCGCGATGCTGGCGGTCGAGGCCGATGAGGCCGAGGTCGCCGAAGTCCTGGCGGACCGGCCCGCGGTGTCCATCGCCGCGATCAACGCCGCCCGCAACATCGTGCTGGCAGGCGAGGCTGACGCGGTCGCCGAGGTCAAGGAGGTCCTCGGTGGACGCGGGCGGCGCACCAAGCTGCTCTCGGTCAGCCACGCCTTCCACTCCCCGCTGATGGAGCCCATGCTCGCCGAGTTCGGCGCGGCACTGGCCGCCGTCAGCTTCCGCGAACCGCGCATCCCGGTGATCTCCACGGTCACCGGCGAACTCGCCCTGGGCGAGGACCTGCGCAGCACCGAGTACTGGGTGCGCCAGGTACGCGAGCCCGTGCGGTTCGCCGCGGCGATCTCGGCCCTGGCGGCCGCGCGAGTCCGGACCGTGCTGGAGGTCGGCCCGGATGGACTGTTGTGCGCGGCCGCCGCCGAGTCGCTGCCCGAGCAGGCCGTGGTCACCTCGCTGCTGCGCGCCGACCGACCGGTAGAGGCCGAATCGGTGCTCGCGGGCGTGGCCGGTCTGCACGTGGCCGGGACCCCGGTCGACTGGACCCGGCTGCTGCCAGCCGCCGGGGTGGTCGAACTGCCCACCTACCCGTTCCAGCACCGCCGCTACTGGCCCGAGGTGGCCGTCACCAGCGGCGGCACCCTGTTCGGCGTGGACTGGCTGCCGCAGACCGTGCGGACCGTGTCGAACCCGCCCGCCGTGACACTGATCGAGGCCGGACAGGCCGCCGACCACCCGGACGCCGTGCTCGACGCGGCCACCGAGGCACTCACCCTGGTGCAGCGCTGGCTGCGCGAGGAAACCGACCGCCTGGTCGTGGTCACCCCGGCCGAGGGCCTGGCCGCCTCGGCCGTGGCCGGTGTGGTCCGCTCCGCCGCCGCCGAACACCCCGGCCGCTTCCTGCACCTGGCCGCCAACACCCCCGCCGAGATCGAACTCGCCACCCCGCACCTCACCGGCGAGGAACCCAGCCTGGTGGTCCGCGCCGGTCAGGTGTTCGCACCCCGGTTCGGGCCGCTCCAGCCGCGGGTGGCCGAGGCGAGCTGGGACCGCGAGCGCACCGTGCTGATCGCCGGTGGCACCGGTGGCATCGGCCGCGCCCTCGCCAACCACCTGGTAGGCCAGGGCTTCAAACGCCTGGTCCTGGCCAGCCGCAGCGGTGCCGCGGCCGAGGGCATCACCGAGTGGGCCGCCGGAGTCGACGCCGATGTCCGGATCGTGGCCTGCGACCTGACCGACCGGAACGCGGTCATCGACCTGGTCAACGGCATCGAGGACCTCGGCGCGGTGGTGCACTCCGCCGGAGTCGTGGACGACGCGCTGATCCCGGCCCTCACCCCGGACCGCCTCGCGACCGTGTTGCGCGCCAAGGTCGACGGGGCCTACCACCTGCACGAAGCCACCCGCGACCGCGACCTGCGGGCGTTCGTGGTCTTCTCCTCGCTCGCCGGGATCGTCGGCGCACGCGGTCAGGCCAGTTACGCCGCCGCGAACGCCGCCCTGGACGAACTCGCCCGCGCCCGCCGGACCGCCGGTCTGCCCGGACTCTCCATCGCGTGGGGTCCGTGGACGGTCGGCATGGCCACCGGGCTCTCCACCGACGACTGGCAGTCGCTGTCCCACGTCGGCCTCACCGGGCTGTCCGAGGCGCAGGGCCTGGCCCTGTTCGACCGCGCCATCGCCGGTGCGTCCGACGTGGTCGCCGGCGCCCGCCTGGACGTCACGGTGCTCAGCCAGAACGGCGCGATCCCGCACGCCCTGCGCGCCCTGGCCACCCCGGCCGCCCCGCAGACGACCGCGGCCGCGCCGACGGTCAGTTCCAGCACCCCGGCCGAACTCCGCGCGCTCATCGGCGACCGGATCGCCACCGTGCTGCGCTACACCGACGGCATCGCCGAGGACACCCCGTTCGGTGACCTGGGCTTCACCTCGCTGTCCGCGGTGGAACTCAGCCGTGCCCTGTCCGCGGCCACCGGCCTCGCTCTCCCGGCCACGCTGGCCTTCGACTACTCCACCGTCACCGCGCTCGCCGACTACCTGCACCGGGAACTCACCGGCGGCCAGGCCGTGCGCACCGCGGCCCCGGTCGCGGCGGTCGACCAGTCCGATCCGATCGTGATCGTCGGCATGGGCTGCCGCTTCCCCGGCGGCATCGACAGCCCGCAAGCGTTGTGGAGCCTGGTGGAGGCCGGTGGCGACGCGCTCACCGAGTTCCCCGCCGACCGCGGCTGGCCCCTGGACTCGCTGTACCACGAGGACCCGGACCACCCCGGCACCGTGTACGTGAAGTCCGGCTACTTCCTGCGCGAGACTGGCACCTTCGACGCGGACTTCTTCGGGATGTCCCCGCACGAGGCCGCCGCCACCGACCCGCAGCAGCGCCTGCTGCTGGAAACCTCGTGGGAGGCCCTGGAACACGCGGGCATCCCGCCACACCGGTTGCGCGGCAGCAAGACCGGCGTGTTCACCGGCGTCAGCGCCACCGACTACGGCACCCTGCTCGGCGCGGAGTACGAAGGACACCGCTCCACCGGCAGCATCGCCAGTGTCGCCTCCGGCCGGGTCGCCTACCTGTTCGGCCTGGAAGGCCCGGTCCTCAGCCTGGACACGGCCTGCTCCTCCTCGCTGGTCGCACTGCACCTGGCCGCCCAGGCCCTGCGCTCCGGCGAATGCTCACTCGCGCTGGCCGGTGGCGTCACGGTGATGTCCACCCCGGCCGCGCACGTGGAGTTCTCCCGGCAGCGCGCACTCGCCCTTGACGGCCGGTGCAAGGCGTTCTCCGACGACGCCGACGGCACCAGCTGGTCCGAAGGCGTCGGCGTGCTGGTCCTGGAACGCCTCTCCGACGCGCAGCGGCACGGGCACCGCATTCTCGCTGTGGTCAAGGGATCCGCGGTCAACTCCGACGGCGCCTCCACCGGCCTCACCGCCCCCAACGGACCGGCCCAGCAGCGGGTGATCCAGGAAGCCCTCGCCGCCGCCGGACTGTCCACTTCGGACGTCGATGTGGTCGAGGCGCACGGCACCGGCACCCGGCTCGGCGACCCGATCGAAGCCCAGGCCCTCCTGGCCACCTACGGCCAGGACCGGGAAACCCCGCTGTGGCTGGGTTCGCTCAAGTCCAACATCGGGCACACCCAGGCCGCCGCGGGTGTCGGCGGGATCATCAAGATGGTGCAGTCCATGCAGCACGGCATCGTGCCGCGCACCCTGCACGTGACCGAGCCGTCCTCCCGGGTGGACTGGTCCACCGGCGAGATCCGCCTGGTCACCGAAGCGGTCGAGTGGAACTCGCCGGACCGCCCGCGCCGCGCCGCGGTCTCCGCGTTCGGCGTCAGCGGCACCAACGCGCACGTGATCCTGGAACAACCCCCGATCGCTGTCCCCGCAACGGAAACTCCGGCCGCGGACCTGGTGCCGCTGCTGGTCTCGGCCAAGAACCCGGACGCCCTGGACGCCCAGATCGAGCGGGTGCAGGCGGTCCTGGCACACGAGCCGGTCACCGACGTGGCCTACTCACTGGCCTTCCGCCGCAGTGGGTTCAGCCACCGCTCGGTGTTGCTCGACGGCGCGGCCGTGGCCCGCGGCGTGGTCACCCCGGGCAAGACGGCGTTCGTCTTCTCCGGCCAGGGCGCGCAACGCCTGGGCATGGGACGCGACCTGTACCAGCGCTTCCCGGTCTTCGCCGCCGCCTTCGACGCCGTGCTCGCCGAATTCGACGCGGACCTATGCGAGATCATCTGGGGCGAGGACGCCACCGCGCTCAACCAGACCGGCTCGGCCCAGCCCGCCCTCTTCGCCATCGAGGTCGCACTGTTCCGGCTGGTCGAGACCTGGGGCGTGCACCCCGACTACCTGGTCGGCCACTCCATCGGCGAACTCGCCGCCGCGCACGTGGCCGGGGTGCTGTCGCTGTCCGACGCCTGTGCGCTGGTCTCGGCCCGCGCCCGGCTCATGCAGGCCCTGCCCACCGGCGGCGCCATGGTCGCGGTGGCTGCGGGGGAGGACCTGGTCACCGACCTGATCAACGGCCGCGAGGGTGTCTCCATCGCCGCGGTCAACGCGCCGGAAAGCCTGGTGCTCTCCGGTGGCGCCGAGGCGGTGCACGAGGTCGCCGAAGCTATTGCCGCCCAGGGCATCCGCACCAAGAAGCTCTCGGTCAGCCACGCCTTCCACTCGTCCCTGATGGACCCGATGCTGGCCGAGTTCGCTGCCACCATCGACGGGATTTCCGTTGGCACGGCGAACATCCCGGTGGTCTCCACGGTCGGCGAGGTCACGGACTTCGGCAGCCCGGAGTACTGGGGCCGCCAGGTCCGCGAGCCGGTCCGGTTCGCCGATGCCATGGCCACCTTGGCCGAGCAGGGTGTGCGTGCGGTGCTGGAACTCGGCCCCGGCTCCACCCTGGGTGTCGCGGTGGCCGAGGCCCTGCCCGCGGATGCCGCGGTCACCTCGCTGCTGCACGCCGATCAGGCCGACGAGCGCCGCTCGGTGCTGCGTGGTCTGGCCGAACTGCACGTGGCCGGGGTCGAGATCGACTGGCCGCGACTCATCCCAGGTGGGTCCTTTGTGGACATCCCCACCTACGCCTTCGACCGCAAGCTGTTCTGGCCCGGTTCGGTCCCGCAGGCCACCCAGACCGTGGCCATCGCGATCCCGGCCGAGCCGGTGCAGCTGGATCGCTCGGCCGAGGACCAGGCCCGCGCGCTGCGTGAACTGGTCAGCGAACGGGTCGCCTCCGTACTCGGCCACCCGGGCCGGATCCCGGCCGACCGGCCGTTCCAGGAACTCGGCTTCGACTCCCTGCTGGCCCTGCGCCTGAGCCGTGGCCTGTCTGCGGCCACTGGGCTGAACCTGCCCGCCACGCTGGCCTTCGACTACCCGACCGTGGCCGTGCTCAGCGAGTTCCTGCTGCGCGAGATCTCCGGCGCACCCGAGGCCAACGGCCACCAGCAGGGCCCGATCGCCGCGGACGAACCCATCGCGATCGTCGGTATCGGCTGTCACTTCGCCGGTGGCGTGGACGGCCCGGACACGTTGTGGGACCTGGTCTCCGACGGGATCGACGCCACCACCGACTTCCCGGTCAACCGCGGCTGGGACCTCGGCAACCTCTACGACCCGGACCCCGACCGCAAGGGCCGCAGCTACACCCGCCGCGCCGGATTCCTGCACGAGGCCGGTGAATTCGACCCTGGCTTCTTCGGCATGTCGCCGCGGGAGGCCGTGGCCACCGACCCGCAGCAGCGGCTGCTGCTGGAAACCTCCTGGGAGGCCCTGGAACAGGCCGGAATCGACCCGAAGGCGTTGCGCGGCACAGCGACCGGTGTGTTCACCGGGTTGAGCTGCAACGACTACCCGAACCTGCTCGGTCAGGAATACGAGGGCCACCAGGCCACCGGCGGTCTGGCCAGCGTCGCCTCCGGCCGGGTCGCCTACGCCCTCGGCCTGGAAGGCCCGACCGTCACCGTCGACACCGCCTGCTCCTCCTCGCTGGTCGCACTGCACCTGGCCGCGCAGGCCCTGCGCGCCGGGGAATGCGGGCTGGCCCTGGCCGGTGGCGTCACTATCATGTCCACCCCGGCCGGGTTCATCGAGTTCTCCCGCCAGCGCGCGCTGTCCCCGGACGGCCGCAGCCGATCCTTCTCCGACGACGCCGACGGCGTGGCCTGGGGCGAGGGCGTCGGCGTGCTGGTGCTCGAACGGCTCTCCGACGCCAAGCGGCACGGACACAGGATCCTGGCCGTGGTCAAGGGTTCCGCCATCAACTCCGACGGCGCCTCCAACGGCCTGTCCGCCCCCAGCGGCCCAGCCCAGCAGCGGGTGATCCGCTCCGCACTGGCCAGCGCCGGACTGTCCACTTCGGACATCGACGTGGTCGAGGCGCACGGCACCGGCACCACCCTGGGCGACCCGATCGAGGCGCAGGCCCTGCTCGCCACCTACGGCCAGAACCGCGAAGAGCCGCTGTGGCTGGGTTCGCTCAAGTCCAACATCGGGCACACCCAGGCCGCCGCCGGTGTCGGCGGGATCATCAAGATGGTGCAGGCACTGCGGTACGGGATCATGCCCAAGTCGCTGCACATCACCGAACCCTCCACCAAGGTCGACTGGTCCACCGGCTCGGTCGAACTGCTCGCCGAGGCCCGGCCCTGGCCCGAGGTCGAACGGCCGCGCCGCGCGGCGGTGTCCTCCTTCGGGGTCAGCGGCACCAACGCGCACGTGATCATCGAGCAGGCCCCGGAGATCGAGGAACCGGTCTCCGCCAACGGATCCGGCCTGGTCGCCTCCGGTGGCGTGGTCCCGTGGGTGCTCTCCGGCTCGGCCGCCGCCGCACTGCGCGGACAGGCCGCGAAGCTCGCCGACTACACCGGCGCTGACCCGGTGGACCTCGGCTGGTCCCTCGCGACCACCAGGGCCACCCTGGAGCACCGCGCCGTGGTCGTCGCCCCCAGCACCGCCGAAACCATTGCCGCACTGGCCGATCTGGCCAACGACGAGCCCTCCGGCTACGTGGTCACCGGCCAGGCCTCGGTGGACGGCCGGGTCGTCTTCGTCTTCCCCGGCCAGGGCGCGCAGTGGGTCGGCATGGGCGCCGAGCTGCTGAAGTCCTCGCCGGTCTTCGCCGCCCGCCTGGCCGAAGTCGCCGCGGCGCTGGATCCGCTGACCGGCTGGTCGCTGCTGGACGTCGTGTCCGGTGGTGGCGAGCTGGACCGGGTGGACGTGGTGCAGCCGGTGTCCTTCGCCATGATGGTTTCCCTTGCCGCCGTGTGGGAATCCGCGGGTGTCCGGCCGCACGCGGTGATCGGGCACTCCCAGGGTGAGATCGCCGCAGCCTGCGTCACCGGCGCGCTCTCCCTGACCGACGCCGCCAAGGTGGTCGTCCTCCGCAGCAAGGCCATCGCCAACGGCCTGGCCGGCCGCGGCGGCATGATGTCCGTGGCCGCGCCCGCCGACCAGATCGACCTGACCCCGTGGGCGGACAAGGTCTCCGTCGCCGCCATCAACGGCCCCAGCGCCACCGTGGTCGCCGGTGACGTCCAGGCCATGGAACAGCTCGCCGAATGGTGCGCCGAACGCGGCTACCGGACCCGGGTGATCCCGGTGGACTACGCCTCGCACAGCCACCACGTCGACCTCCTCGAAGCCGAACTCGCCGAGGTGCTCGCGGGCATCACCATCCAGGAGGGCTCGGTGCCCTGGTGGTCCACAGTGGACAACCAGTGGCTCGACCCGGCGGAGGTGCCTGCCGACTACTGGTTCCGGAACCTGCGCCAGACCGTGCGGTTCGGCCAGGCCGTCGGCGCACTCGCCGACGCCGGTTACGCCGCGTTCGTCGAGGTCAGCAGCCACCCGGTGCTCACCGCCGCGATCCAGGAAACCCTGGACGGCCGCAACCTGCCCGACACCGTGGTCACCGGCACCCTGCGGCGCGAGGACGGCGGCGCCACCCGGCTGCTGCTCAGCCTGGCCCAGCTGCACGTGCGCGGGGTCCAGGTGGACTGGCCGCGACTGTTCCTCGGCGCGGGCGGCAAGCGGATCCCGTTGCCCACCTACGCCTTCCAGCGCGAGCTGTACTGGGCAGAGCCGTCCGAGGTCGTGGCCGGAGTCGCCGACAGCGAGTTCTGGACCTCGGTCGAACAGGGCGATGTCACCGCCCTCGCCGGATCCCTCGGCGTGGACGAAGCCGCCCTCGCCCCGATCCTGCCCGGCCTGACCACCTGGCGACGCCGTCACCAGGAGGCCGTCGCCCTCGACCAGTGGTCCTACCGGATCGACTGGTCTCCGCTCACCACCGCCGGAACCGTTGCCCTGGACGGAACCTGGCTGCTGGTCACCCGCGACAGCGGCGACCTGGCCGCCACCCTCGCCGACGGCCTCACCGCCCGCGGCGCGAAGGTCGTCCAGACCACGCCGGACCAGCTCCCGCCCGGCGACTACACCGGCATCCTGTCCCTGCCCGCCAACGACGACCGGCCCGCGGACACCCTCGCGCTGGTGCAGTCGGTGGAACGGAACGGGCTGCTCGCCCCGGTCTGGGTGCTCACCCGCGGCGCGGTCGCGGTGACCGACCCGGCCGAGCTGACCAGCGCCTGGCAGCCGCAGCTGTGGGGCATGGGCATCGTGCTCGGCCTGGACCGCCCCGCGCTCTGGGGCGGCGTCATCGACCTGCCCGAACAGCTCGACTCTGCAGCCCTGGACCGGCTGGGCGCGGTGCTCGCCGGGTCCGAGGGCGAGGACCAGGTGGCCATCCGCTCCGCCGCCGCCTTCGGCAGGCGCTTGCGCCGTGATGCGGTCGCGCATGCCACGGCCTGGCAGCCACGCGGCACCGTGCTGGTCACCGGCGGCACCGGCGCCCTCGGCGCGCACATCGCCCGCTGGGCCGCCACCAACGGCGCCGAACGACTGGTGCTGTTGAGCCGCAAGGGTCCCGAGGCAGAAGGCGTGGCCGAACTGACCGCCGAGCTGAACGAACTCGGCGCGCAGGTCACCGTGGCCGCCTGCGACGTCACCAACCGGGACCAGCTCGCCGAGGTGATCAACGCGATCCCGGCCGGGCAACCGCTCACCGGTGTGGTGCACGCCGCTGGCATCGCTCGCCCGGAAACCCCGCTCTCGGAGATGTCCGCCGAGGAGTTCGCCCAGATCAGCCACGCCAAGATCACCGGCGCGGCGCACCTGGACGAGCTGCTGCGTGAACACGACCTCGACGCGTTCGTCATGTTCTCCTCGGGGGCGGCGACCTGGGGCGGCAGCGGCCAGCTGGCCTACGCCGCGGGCAACGCCTACCTCGACGGCCTGGCGGTCGCCCGCCGGGCGAGGGGGCAGTCCGCGACCGCGATCGCCTGGGGCGCCTGGGGTGGCGAGGCGGGCATGGTGGACCGCGAGGCCGCCGAACAGCTGCGCCGGATGGGCCTGCTCACCCTCGACCCGGCCCAGGCCACCCAGGCCATGGCCCTGGCGGTGGGGGAGGGTTCGCCGCACCGGGTGATCGCCGACATCGACTGGGAGCGTTTCGCCCCCGGCTACACCCTCACCCGCAGCCGCCCGCTGCTCAACGGCCTGCCCGAGGTGGTCGCCCTGCTCGCGCCGGAGGAACCGGCCGAGGGCGCGGGCACCAGCGAGTTCGCCGCCAAGCTCAGCGGACTCACCGCCGAGGACCAGGACAGGATGCTCGTCGACCTGGTCCAGGCCGAGGCCGCCGCGGTGCTCGGCTACGCGGACAAGTCGGCGGTCGGGGACCGGGCGTTCAGCGATATCGGCTTCGACTCGCTGACCGCGGTGGAACTGCGCAACCGCCTCAACAAGCGGACCGGGCTGCGGCTGCCGGCCACCTCGGTGTTCGACCACCCCAGGGCCAGCGCGCTGGCCAAGCGGATCCGCACCGACCTCGGCCACACCGACAGCAACTCCCTCGAATACGTGCAGGCCCAGCTGGAACGCCTGGAAGCCAGCCTGCTCGCCCTGCCCGCCGAAGCGGTCGAACAGGCCAAGCTCACCACCAGACTGCACCGCCTCACCGCCCGGCTCACCGAGAACTCGGCGGCCGGCACGGGCGGCGGCACCGTCGCGGAGGACCTGGAAGCCGCCTCCGCCGAGGACGTCTTCGCCTTCATCGACTCGGAGCTGGGCAATGACTAGCCCGCCCCGAACCTCACCGGCGTGTTGGCCGTTGTCGTACACAGTCTTGGCCGAACTGGTACGCCCAATCGGCCAACACACCGCCCATAGCGGCCAACACACCGTCCAGTTCGGCCAACACACCGTACGAGAACGGCCAACACGGTGGCGGGTCTTGCCCGCCCGCCCCCACCACCCTGGAGATCACCGATGACCAGCGACGACAAGGTCCTCTCCTACCTCAAGAAGGTCACCGCCGAGCTGCACACCACCCGGCAGCGGCTGCGGGAGGCCGAGGCGGCGGTCGACGAGCCGATCGCCATCGTCGGCATGGGTTGCCGGTTCCCGGGCGGGGTGGCCTCACCGGATGACCTGTGGGACCTGGTGCAGCGCGGCGGGGACGCGATCACGCCGTTCCCCAAGGACCGCGGCTGGGACCTGGAGAACCTGTTCGACCCGGACCCGGACGCGGTGGGCAAGACCTACGTCACCGAGGGCGGATTCCTCGACGGGGCAGGGGACTTCGACGCCGCGCACTTCGGCATGTCCCCGCGCGAGGCGATGGCCACCGACCCGCAGCAGCGCCAGCTCCTGGAAACCGCGTGGGAGACCTTCGAGGACGCAGGCATCAACCCGGCCTCCTTGCGGGACAGCGACATCGGCGTGTTCACCGGCGTGGCCACCAACGGCTACTCGATGAACGCCGACAGCTCACTCGACGAGTACCAGGGCTACCTGGCCACCGGCAGCGCGAACAGCGTTGCCTCCGGCCGGATCTCCTACTCCCTCGGCCTGCTCGGCCCCGCCGTCACCGTGGACACCGGCTGCTCCTCCTCCCTGGTCGCCATGCACTGGGCCGTGCAGGCCCTGCGCGCGGGGGACTGCTCGATGGCGCTGGCCGGTGGCGCGATGGTGATGGCCACCCCCGGCGCGTTCGTGGTGTTCTCGCTGCAGCGCGGCATGGCCAAGGACGGGCGCTGCAAGTCCTTCGCCGACGCCGCCGACGGCACCAGCTGGTCTGAGGGCGTCGGCCTGATCCTGCTCGAACGCCTCTCCGTGGCCCAGCGCAACGGGCACAAGGTGCTCGCGGTGATCCGCGGCACCGCGGTCAACCAGGACGGCGCCTCCAACGGCCTCACCGCCCCCAGCGGACCGGCCCAGCAGCGGGTGATCCGGCAGGCCCTGGCCTCCGCCGGACTGACCCCGACCGATGTGGACGCGGTGGAGGCGCACGGCACCGGCACGGTGCTCGGCGACCCGATCGAGGCGCAGGCCGTGATCGCCACCTACGGGCAGAACCGGCCCGAGGACCGGCCGCTCTGGCTGGGTTCGCTCAAGTCCAACATCGGCCACACCCAGGCCGCCGCCGGTGTCGGTGGCGTGATCAAGATGGTGCAGGCACTGCGCCACGGTGTGCTGCCCAAGACCCTGCACGCCGACGAGCCGACGTCCAAAGTGGACTGGTCCGCCGGTGATGTCCGGCTGCTGGCCGAAGCCCAGCCCTGGCCCGAATCCGACCGGCCGCGCCGCGCCGGCGTGTCCTCCTTCGGCGTGAGCGGCACCAACGCCCACCTCATCCTGGAACAGGCCCCGGCACCCGAAGCCGTGGAGGAAACCCCCGAGCCCGCCGGACTGGTCTCCGCCGGTGGTGTGGTGCCGTGGGTGCTCTCCGCCGCGGTCCCGGCCGCGCTGCGCGCCCAGGCCACCCGGCTCGCCGAACAGCCCGACGGCAGCCTGGTCGACATCGGGTTCACCCTGGCCAGCTCCCGCGCCGTGCTGGACCACCGCGCGGTCATCGTCGCCGCCGACCGCGCCGAAGCCGTTGCGGGACTTGCGGCCCTGGTGGCCGACGAGACCTCCAACGCCGTGGTGAGTGGCCGGACCGTGGTCGAGGGCAAGACCGTCTTCGTCTTCCCCGGCCAGGGCGCGCAGTGGGTTGGCATGGGCGCCGACCTGCTCAAGTCCTCGCCGGTCTTCGCCGCCCGGATGGCCGAGTGCGCGGCCGTGCTGGACCCGCTGACCGGTTTCTCTTTGCTGGAAGTCATTTCGACCGGCGGTGACCTGGACCGGGTCGACGTCGTGCAGCCCGCCTCCTTCGCCGTGATGGTCTCCCTGGCCGCCGTCTGGGAGGCCGCGGGCGTCAAGCCGGACGCGGTGATCGGGCACTCCCAGGGCGAGATCGCCGCCGCCTGCGTCACCGGCGTGCTCTCCCTGGCCGACGCGGCCAAGGTCGTGGTGCTGCGCAGCCAGGCCATCGCCGAGGACCTGGCCGGACGCGGCGGCATGATGTCCGTCGCCGCGGCCGCCGACAAGATCGACCTCAGCCAGTGGGCCGGGCAGCTCTCGGTCGCCGCGATCAACGGCCCGACCGCCACCGTGTTCGCCGGTGACGTCGCCGCACTGGCCGAGCTGGAAGCCCGCTGCATCGCGGAGGGCTACCGGACCCGGGTCATCCCGGTGGACTACGCCTCGCACAGCCACCAGGTGGACGCCATCGCCGACCGCCTCCGCGAGGTCCTCGCCGACCTCACCGTGCAACCCGGCACCGTGCCCTGGTGGTCCACTGTGGACAGTCAGTGGATCGAGCCGGGCACCGCCGACGCCGAGTACTGGCTGCGCAACCTGCGCCAGACCGTGCAGTTCGCGCAGGCCGTGCGTTCGCTGGCCGAGGCAGGGTTCGGCGCGTTCGTGGAGGCCAGCAGCCACCCGGTGCTCACCGCGCCGATCCAGGAGGCCCTTGACGAGCTGGAACTGGACAACACCGTGGTCACCGGCACCCTGCGCCGTGAGGACGGCGGTGCCACCCGGCTGCTGCTCAGCCTGGCCCACCTGCACGTGCACGGCGTCACCGTGGACTGGACCGCGCTGTTCACCGGCGCGGGCGCGCAGCGGATCTCGTTGCCCACCTACGCCTTCCAGCACCAGCACTACTGGCTGGAGCGCAGCGGCATGTCCGGCGACCTGACCAGCACCGGACTCGGCAACGCCGACCACCCGCTGCTCGGCGCGGTCGCCCAGCTGCCCGACACCGGCGGCACCCTGCTCACCGGCCGCGTGGCCCGCTCCAGCCACGGCTGGCTGGCCGACCACATCGTCGGCGACTCGGTGCTCATCCCGGGCGCGGCCCTGGTCGAACTCGCCATCCGCGCCGGTGACGAGGTCAACTGCCCGACCCTGCGCGAACTGGCCATCGTCCGCCCGGTGGTGCTGCCCGACGACAGCCCGGTGTTCCTCCAGGTCCTGGTCGGCGCGGCCGACGGCAACGGGGACCGGGACATCCGGATCTACTCCCGGTTCGCCGGTAGTCCACAGTGGACGGAGAACGCCACCGGCACCCTGGGCGCCGACCTGCCTGCCGCCCCTGCCCCGATCGCCACCTGGCCGCCCGCGGGCGCCGAAGCGCTGTCGGTCGCGGACCAGCCCGGCATGGAGGCCGCCTGGACCAAGGACGGCGAGGTCTACGCCGAGGTCCGGCTGGCCGAGAACTACAGCAAGTCCGCCAGCCGCTTCGGCCTGCACCCCGCGCTGCTGGACGCCGCACTGCGGGCCAGCGCGTTCGCCGCCCCGCAGGACGCGGGCGAGGGCATGCTGCTGCCGTTCTCCTGGAACGAGGTCCAGCTGCACGCCGCGGGCGCGAGCGCGGCCCGGGTGCACCTGCGGGTCACCGGCGCGGACACCCTGGCCATCACCCTCACCGACTCCGCGGGCGCACCCGTGGCCAGCATCGGCTCGCTGATGATGCGCACCGTGGACCCGGCCCAGCTCCAGGCTGCCAGCGGCCCGGCCGTGGGCGGGGACGCGTTGTTCGAGGTGCGCTGGCGGCAGTTGACCGCGGAGAGCACCAGCACCGCCGTGGTCCTGGGCGAGAGCCCCCTGGCCGAGGCGCTGCTGCGTGGTGGCGCGGTCGGCGAACCCTCCGGCAGCATCGCCACCCTCCTGGAAGCCCGCGGCGGGCACGTGCCCGAGTTCGTGCTGCTGCCGGTGGCCGCCAGTGTCGGCGATCTCGCGGACGCGGCCCGGCAGTCGGTCACCCAGACCCTCACCGCCATCCAGGACTGGCTCACCGACGACCGGTTCGCCGAGGCCCGCCTGGTCGTGGTGACCTCGCTGGCCATCGGCACCGGCCCCGAGGACAAGCTCAACGGCATCGCCGACGCGGGCGTGTGGGGCCTGGTCCGCACCGCCCAGTCGGAGTACCCGGGCCGGTTCGTGCTCGCCGACGTCGACGGTTCTGACGAGTCCGCGACCGCGTTGCTGGCCGCCCTGGGCAGTGGGGAACCGCAGCTCGCCGTGCGTGCGGGTGCGGTCACCGTGCCGCGCCTGGCCCGCGCCGAGGCCGCCGAGCCGAGCTGGCAGTGGCCCACCGAGGGCACCGTGCTGATCACCGGCGGCACCGGCAAGCTCGGCAGCGAACTCGCCCGGCACCTGGTCACCCAGCACGGCATCCGGCACCTGATCCTGGCCAGCCGCACCGGCCCCGACGCCCCCGGCGCGGACACGCTCACCCAGGAGCTGACCGAACTGGGCGCGGAGGTCCGGGTGGCCGCCTGCGACATCGCCGACCGCACCGCGGTCAAGGAACTGCTCAACTCCGTGCCGTCCGAGGCCCCGCTGACCGGCGTGGTGCACACCGCGGGCGTGGTGGGCGACAACCTGCTGCCCAACCTCACCGCGGATCAACTCGCCCAGGTGCTGCGCCCCAAGGTGGACGCCGCCCTGGTCCTGGACGAGCTGACCCGCGACCACGAGCTGACCGCCTTCGTCACCTACTCCTCCATCGCCGGACTCACCGGCGGCCCCGGCCAGGGCCCCTACAGCGCCGCCAACGCCTTCCTGGACGCCCTGGCCTACCGCAGGCGCGCCCAGGGCCTGCCTGCCACCTCGATCGCCTGGGGCCTCTGGGGCGGCGAGGGCGGCATGGGCGGGGCACTGGCCGAAGCCGAGTGGGCCCGGCTGCGCCGCTCCGGCATGATCCCGATCGAACCCGCGCAGGGACCCGCGATGCTGGACGCGGTCACCGCCGTGTCCACCGCCCTGGTCGTGGCCGCGCCACTGGACCTGCGCGCGGTGGACCGGGACGCCGTGCCCGCACTCCTGCGTGGCCTGGTCCGCGGCACGGCCGCCGGTGAGGCCGTCAGCCCCGCCGCGGCCAGCAGCCGTGGCGCCGAGCTGAGCGCGAAGCTGGGCGGGCTCAGCGAGAAGGAGCAGGAGACCCTGCTCGCGGATCTGGTCGCCACCGAGTGCGCGCACCTGCTCGGCTACGACAACCACGCCGACCTGGACCGGCTGCGCGGCTTCGTCGACCTCGGCATGACCTCGCTCAACGGGGTCGAGCTGCGCAACGTGCTCGGCGCCCGCACCGGCCTGCGCCTGCCCGCCGCGCTGATCTTCGACTACGCCAACATCCTCGAACTCGCCCGCTACCTGCGACTTCAGCTCGTGGACAGCGCGGGCGAGGGGGCCGCGTTCACCGAACTGGCCCGCCTGGAGGCCGCCGTGGCCGGCTCCGAACTGGACGAGGAGTCGCGGACAAAACTGGTAAATGGCTTGGCTCAACTCCTGTGGACTCTTCAGGACGGCCGCGCCCAGCCGGGAGCGGATCAGCACGAGGTCGGCCTCGCCACGGCGAGTGACGACGAGATGTTCGCTCTGATCGACGAGGAGCTGGGGCTGAGCTGACCCCGCCGCCTCGTCGCGACGCGGAAGGGCAACGAGGCGCACATGACCGGTACCGAGGACAAGCTCCGGGACTATCTCAAGCTGGTCACCGCTGACCTTCGTCGCACCCGGCAGCGGTTGCGCGACGTCGAGGCCCAGGACAGCGAGCCGATCGCGATCGTGGGCATGTCCTGCCGGTTCGCCGGCGGGATCGAGACGCCGGAGCAGCTCTGGCAGGTGCTCGTCGACGAGCGGGACACCGTGGGCGAGTTCCCCACCGACCGCGGCTGGGAACTGGACGGGTTCTTCCACGACGACCCCGACCACGCCGGTACCAGTTATGTGCGCGAGGCCGCCTTCCTGGAGGGCGCCAGCGGGTTCGACGCCGACTTCTTCGGCATCAGCCCGCGCGAGGCCCTCGCGATGGACCCGCAGCAGCGACTCGTGCTGGAACTGTGCTGGGAGGCGGTGGAACGGGCCCGGCTGGACCCGCACGGCCTGCGTGGCACCGACACCGCGGTGTTCGTCGGCGGCATCAGCATGGGCTACGGCATCCGCGGCACCCCGCCGGAGGAGGTCGAGGGCCAGCTCGCCACCGGCACCGCGGCCAGCGTCATCTCCGGCCGGGTCTCCTACCTGCTGGGGCTGCGCGGACCCGCGCTGACCGTGGACACCGCGTGTTCGTCCTCGCTGGTCGCGCTGCACCTGGCCGCGCAGGCGCTGCGCAGTGGTGAGGCCAAGCTGGCCCTGGTGGGTGGCGCGACCGTGCTGCCCAACTCCGGGCTGTTCGTGGAGTTCTCCCGGCAGCGCGGCCTGGCCGTGGACGGGCGCTGCAAGTCCTTCGCCGACGCCGCCGACGGCGTGGGCTGGGGCGAGGGCGGCGGTGTGCTGCTGCTGGAACGCCTCTCCGACGCCCAGCGCAACGGCCGCAAGATCCTCGCCGTGGTCCGCGGTTCCGCGGTCAACTCCGACGGCGCCAGCAGCTCGCTCACCGCACCCAACGGCCCGTCCCAGCAACGCGTCATCCAGGCCGCACTGGAAAGCGCCCAGCTCACCCCGGAGATGGTGGACGCCGTCGACGGGCACGGCACCGGCACCACCCTGGGCGACCCGATCGAGGCCGACGCGCTGCTCGCGGTCTACGGCCAGGGCCGCCCGGCCGACCGCCCGCTGCTGCTGGGCTCGGTCAAGTCCAACATCGGCCACACCCAGGCCGGCGCGGGTGTCGCGGGCATCATCAAGATGGCCCTGGCCATCGAGCACGGCGTGGTCCCGGCGACCCTGCACGTGGACGCGCCGACCACCCAGGTCGACTGGGGCGACGGACAGGTCCAGCTCGTCACCGAATCCCGCAGCTGGCCCGAGACCGACCGGCCGCGGCGTGCGGGTGTGTCCTCCTTCGGTATCTCCGGCACCAACGCGCACGTGATCATCGAGCAGGCCCCGCCGCCCGTCGAGCCCGAGGAAACCCCCGAAACCCCCGAGCCGGTCGTCTCCGGCCTGCCCGTGCCGTGGGTGGTCTCGGCCCGCTCGCTGGAGGGCCTGGACGCCCGCATCGACCAGCTCCGCGACCTGGCAGGCGACCCGGCCGACATCGGTTTCTCCTTGCTGGCCACCAGGGCCCGGTTCGACCACCGGGCAGTGATCCTCAACGGCCGTGAGCTGGCCAGGGGATCGGTCACCGGCGGCGGCACCGCGTACGTCTTCTCCGGCCAGGGCTCGCAGCGCCTGGGCATGGGACGCGAGCTGTACCAACGCCTCCCGGCCTTCGCCGCGGCCTTCGACGCGATCATCGCCGAACTCGGCGAGGGTGTCCGCGAGGTCATGTGGGGCGAGGACGCCGCCGCCCTGGACGAGACCGGCAACGCCCAGCCCGCCCTGTTCGCCCTTGAGGTCGCGCTGTTCCGCCTGCTCGAATCCTGGGGCGTGCGCCCGGATCGCGTGGTGGGCCACTCGATCGGTGAGCTGGCCGCGGCACACGTGGCCGGGATCCTGTCGCTGTCGGATGCCTGCAAGGTGGTCTCGGCCCGGGCGCGCCTGATGCAGGCACTGCCCACCGGTGGCGCGATGGCCTCACTGCCGGTGCCCGAGGCCGAAGTCCTGCCACTGCTGGACGACGACGTGTCCATCGCCGCGGTCAACGGCCCCAACGCCACCGTGGTCTCCGGCACCGAGGAAGCGGTCGAACGCCTGGCCGCGCGGTTCGAGCGGAGCAGGCGGCTGCGCACCAGTCACGCCTTCCACTCGCCGCTGATGGAACCCATGCTGGCCGACTTCGCCGAGGCCATCGTCGGAATCACCATTGGCAAGGCGGAAATCCCGGTCATCTCCACCGTCGGCCCGGTGCCCGACTTCGGCAGTCCCGGCTACTGGGTCCGCCAGGTCCGCGAACCGGTCCGCTTCGCCGACGCCATCGAAACCCTTGCCGCGGTAGGAACTGCTCGCCTGACCGAACTCGGGCCGGACGGTCGCCTGTGCGCCGCGGTCACCGAGATCGCCCCCAACCTGGCCGCCGCTCCGGTCCTGCGCCGCGACCGCCCCGAGGTGGACAGCGCCCTCGCCGGACTCGCCGCGCTCTACGTCACCGGCGCCCCGGTGGACTGGACGCCCTGGTGCGCCAACGGTTCCCCGGTCGACCTGCCCACCTACCCGTTCCAGCGCAAGCCGTACTGGGTGATCTGCCGCGAGGACGGCGGCGACGCCTCCGGCCTCGGCCAGGAGGTGGTCGGGCACCCACTGCTCGCCGCGCTGGTCAGCATGGCCGACGACAGCGGCGTGATCTTCACCGGCCGGGTCTCGGTCAACAGTCAGCCGTGGCTGGCCGATCACGTGGTCTCGGCGCGAACCCTGTTCCCCGGCACCGCTTTCCTCGAACTGGCCGGACGCGCGGGCGACGGCGTTGGCTGCGACCGGGTCGAAGAGCTGACCATGGTCACCCCGCTGATGCTGCCCGATCGCGGTGCGGTGCAGCTCCAGGTCTCGGTCGGCCCGGACAACTCCGGTCAGCGCGAGATCGCCATCCACTCCCGGCCGGAGAACTCCGTCGACGAGCCGTGGACCCTGCACGCCAGCGGTCTGCTCGCCAGCACCGGCCACACCGCCGAACCCGTCGACCCGACCTGGCCGCCCGAGGGCGCGGAACCCGTTGACATGGCGGTGTTCTACCCCTGGTTCACCGAACGCGGCTTCGACTACGGCCCCGAGTTCCGCGGCGTGCGCGCGGTGTGGCGGCGGCCCGGCGAGGTCTTCGCCGAGGTCGCCCTGCCGCAGGCCCGCGAGGCCGAGGCATTCGGCCTGCACCCCGCCCTGCTCGACGCCGCCGTCCAGGCTTCTTCGGTGCTTGGCCACGGGGTCGAGGCCCCCGGCCAGATGCCGTTCTCCTGGCAGGGCGTCACCCTGCACGCCGCCGGCGCCGCTGTGCTGCGGGTGCGGATCAGCCACTCCGGCGGCGCGACCATGCGCATCCAGGCCACCGACACCGCGGGCGACCCGGTGATCTCGGTGGACGCGCTGCTCATGCGCACCCTGCCCACCGCAGACACCGCGGGCCCCACCCTGGACCGCAACTCGCTGTTCGAGCTGGACTGGTCCCCGGTCACCGCGACCGCCTCAGGCGAACCCGTCACCATCGTGGGTGAGGACGTCCTCGAACTCCGCAACCGCCTTGCTGGTGCGGCCGAACTGCGCGTCGCGGGTTCGGTGGCCGAGGCCGGGGACAGCGCGGTGGTCAGCCTGGTCGGCACCGACGAACCCGCCTCCGCCCTCGAACTCACCAGCCAGGCCCTGGACCTCATCCAGCAGTGCCTGACCGCGAGCGCGGAAACCCGGCTCACCTTCGTCACCCACGGCGCGGTCACCGGCCAGGACCTGGCCGCCGCCGCGGTATGGGGCCTGGTGCGCGCCGCCCAGTCCGAACAGCCTGGCCGGTTCACCCTGATCGACCTGGACGAGGACTCCACCGGCGAGACCCTCGCCCAGGCCCTCGGCTCGGACGAACCCCAGCTCACCGTGCGGGACAACCAGCTCTCCGGGGCCCGGCTCAACCGGGTCGCCATCCCCGAACAGCCCGCGTTGTGGTCCGAGACCGGCACCGTGCTGATCACCGGTGGTCTCGGCGGCCTGGGCCGCCTGCTCGCCACCCACCTGGTCACCCAGCGCGGGGTGCGCGACCTGGTCCTGGTCAGCCGCCGCGGCCCGGCCGCCCCCGAAGCGGCCGAGGCCATCGCGGAACTCACCGAACTCGGCGCCGCGGTCCGGGTGCTCGCCTGCGACGTCTCCGACCGCACCGCTGTGGCGGATCTCGTCGCGCAGCTGCCGGAACTGACCGCGGTGGTGCACGCCGCCGGTGTGGTCGACGACGGCCTGATCGAGTCGCAGACCCCCGAGCGCCTGGCGAATGCCTTGCGCGCCAAGGCCGATGCCGCCTGGCACCTGCACGAGCTGACCCGCGACCGCGACCTCACCGCGTTTGTGCTGTTCTCCTCCGCCGCGGGCACCGTCGGTTCCGCGGGCCAGGGTAACTACTCCGCCGCCAACGCCTACCTCGACGCGCTGGCCCGGCACCGGCACGGCCTCGGCCTGCCCGCGGTGTCCCTGGCCTGGGGTGTCTGGGCCTCGGAAACCGGCATCACCGCCGGACGTTCCGACGTCGACCAGAAGCGCGCCGCCCGCGGTGGCATGCCCGCGCTCACCGACGAGCAGGGTCTCGCCCTGTTCGACGCCTCCCTGGCCGATCACCGCCCGGTACTCATGCCCGCCCGCCTCGACCTGGCCACCCTGCGCTCCCTCGGCAGGCCGCCACACCTGTTGCGCGCCTTGATCCGCACCTCCTCCCGGCGTGCTGCCGGTGCGGCTGCGGGGGCAGCGGGCGAGCTGGCCGGACGGCTGGCCGCACTGCCCGAGGCCGAGCGTTCCTCGACCTTGCTCAAGCTCACCCTGACCGCGGTCGCCGGTGTGCTCGGGCACGGTGAGGAGGTCGTGCTGGACCCCTCCCGGAACTTCAACGACCTCGGCTTCGACTCGCTCACCGCCGTCGAACTGCGTAACCGCCTCGGCGGCGACACTGGCATCCGCCTGCCGGCCACCCTGGTCTTCGACCACCCCAACGCGCTCAAGCTCACCGAGTTCCTGCTCGGCGAACTGCTCGGCGGCGCGGTCACCCCCACCCCGCAGCGACCGTCCACTGTGGTCCGTGCCGACGAGCCGATCGCCATCGTCGGCATGAGCTGCCGCTACCCGGGTGGTGTCGGCTCGCCGGATGACCTGTGGCGCGTGGTGCACGAGGGCGTGGACGCGATCAGCGAGTTCCCGGTCAACCGCGGCTGGGACATGGCCGCGTTGTTCGGCCGCGACTCCGACCTGCCCGGCACCTCCTACGTCCGGCACGGCGGCTTCCTGCACGACGCGGGCAAGTTCGACGCCGCGTTGTTCCGGATGAGCCCGCGGGACGCGCTCTCCACCGACGCCCAGCAACGCCTGCTCCTGGAGGCCACATGGGAGGCCCTGGAGCGGGCCGGGATGGACCCGACCTCCTTGCGCGGCAGTGCGACCGCGGTCTTCGCCGGTGTCATGTACACCGACTACGCGACCCTGCTCGGCGCCGATGAGTTCGAGGGCTTCCGCGGCAACGGCGGCTCGGCGGCCATCGCCTCCGGCCGGGTCGCCTACACCTTCGGCCTGGAAGGGCCGACCCTCACCGTCGACACCGCCTGCTCCTCCTCCCTTGTCGCAGTGCACCTGGCCGGACAGGCCCTGCGCAACGGCGAATGCGAACTGGCCCTCGCCGGTGGCGTGGCGATCATGGCGACCCCCGGCGCGTTCGTGGAGTTCTCCCGGCAGGGCGGGCTGTCCCCGGACGGCCGCTGCCGCTCCTACTCCGACACCGCCGACGGCGTGGCCTGGTCCGAAGGCGTCGGCATGCTCGTGCTGGAACGCCTCTCCGACGCCCGCCGCAACGGGCACCAGGTGCTCGGCCTGATCAAGGGCTCCGCGGTCAACTCCGACGGCGCCTCCAACGGCATGAGCGCCCCCAACGGCCCCGCCCAGCAACGCGTCATCCGGGCCGCGCTGGCCAGCGCCGGACTGTCCACTTCGGACGTCGACGTGGTCGAGGGTCACGGCACCGGCACCCCACTCGGCGACCCGATCGAGGCCGAAGCGGTGGTCGCCACCTACGGCCAGGACCGGGAAGAGCCACTGTTCCTCGGCTCGATCAAGTCCAACCTGGGCCACACCCAGGCCGCCGCGGGCGTCGCCGGGATCATCAAGATGGTCATGGCCATGCGGCACGGCCTGCTGCCCAGGACCCTGCACCTGGAAACCCCCTCCTCACACGTGGACTGGCAGGCGGGCGAGGTCGAGCTGCTGGCCGCGGAAACCCCGTGGCCGCAACTGGATCGCCCGCGCCGGGCCGCGGTCTCCTCCTTCGGCATCAGCGGCACCAACGCGCACGTCGTGCTCGAAGAACCGCCGCCCGCCCCAGAACCCGCGCCCACCCGGCACGAGGGCGTGCTGCCCTGGGTGCTCTCCGGCCAGACCGAGAACAGCGTGCGTGGCCTGGCCGAACGCCTGGCCGCGGCCGTCACCGACTTCCACCCGGCCGACGTCGGCCTGTCCCTGGCCGCCGGACGCGCCACCCTGCCGCACCGCGCGGTCGTCATCGGCTCGGACACCGAGGAACTCCTCGCCGGACTCCGCGCCCTCGCCGCCGGTGGGACCGGACCGGTCGTGGGCGAGGCCCCGGATGCCGGGCGTGCCATCGCCTTCGCCTTCCCCGGGCAGGGTGCGTACTGGACCGGCATGGGCGCGCAGCTGCTGGAGCAGTCGCCGGTCTTCGCCGAGGCCATGGCCCGCTGCGCGGCCGCGCTGGCCCCGCACCTGGACTTCTCCGTGCTCGATGTGTTGCGCGGCAAGGAAGGCGCACCCGGCCTGGACCGGATCGACGTGGCCCAGCCGACCATGTGGGCGGTCAGCGTCTCCCTCGCGGAACTCTGGCGCGCCCACGGCGTCCGCCCCTCCGCCGTGCTCGGCCACTCCCAGGGCGAGGTCGCCGCCGCCTGCATCGCTGGCGCACTGTCCCTTGAGGACGGTGCACTGGTCATCTCGGTGCGCAGCAAGGCCATCGCCGAGGAACTCTGCGGCCAGGGCTCGATGATCGCGGTCGCCCTGCCGCTGGCCCAGGTGCAGCCGCGCTTGGCCGACTTCGCCGACCGCCTGGGCATCGCCGCGGTCAACGGCCCCAACGCCACCGTGGTCTCCGGCGAGTACGCCGCCCTGGACGAACTCCGCGCCATCCTGGAGGCCGACGGCATCCGGGTCGGCTCGGTCGCCGGTGACTTCCCGGCCCACTCGGCCATGTTCGACCGCGTGCACGACCGCGTCCTGACCGCCCTCGCCGACCTCCAGCCGCGGACGTCCCTGGACGTGCCGATGCTGTCCACGGTCACGGGGGAGTGGATCGACCCGGCCGGGCTGACCGCCGAGTACTGGTTCCGCAACATGCGCGAGACCGTGCAGTTCGAGCCCGCCGTGCGCACCCTGCTCCGCCAGGGGCGCGGCCTGTTCATCGAGGTCAGCCCGCACCCGGTGCTGGTCCCCGGCATCTCCGGCACCATCGACGACACCGGCAGCAGCGCAGTGGTCGTGCCCACCCTGCGCCGGGACGACGGCGGCCTGGACCGCGTCTACCGCTCCCTCGCCCTGGCCAACGTGGCCGGCGCCCCGGTGGACTGGACCGGCTGCTACCCCGGCGCGCACCGGGTCGACCTGCCCACCTACGCCTTCGACCAGACCGAGTACTGGCCAGCCCCCTTCCGCGCCACCGGCGACGCCGCCTCGGTCGGCCTCAGCTCCACCGACCACCCGCTGCTCGGCGGCGCGGTCACCATCGCCGACACCGGCGCGCTGATGCTCACCGGCCGCCTGTCCCTGGACACCCACCCCTGGCTCGCCGACCACACGGTAGGCGACCAGGTCCTCTTCGCCGGGGCCGGATTCGTCGAACTCGCACTGCGCGCGGGCGACGAACTCGGCTGCGCCCAGCTGGCCGACCTCACCCTGGCCGCCCCGCTCATCCTGCCCGGCGCGGGCGCGGTGACCGTCCAGGTGCTCGTCGAGCCCGAGGAGTCCGGCCGCCGCCGCGTCACCATCCACTCCCGCGGTGACGACCAGGACGGCGACTGGATCCTGCACGCCAACGGCCTGTTCAGCGCCGAGGAAACCCCGGCCCAGCTCGGTTTCGACGCCACCGTCTGGCCGCCTGCCGACGCCGAACCCGTCGACCTGACCGGCTGCTACGACGAGTTCGCCACCCACGGTTTCCACTACGGCCCGGCCTTCCAGCGCCTGCACGCCCTGTGGCGGCACAACGGCGACCTGTACGCCGAGGTCACCCTGGACACCGAGGCCGACGGCTTCACCCTGCACCCGGCCCTGCTCGACGCCTCGCTGCACACCACGCTGGTCGGCGCGGCGGGCGGCAACCCGGACACCCTGCCATTCCAGTGGGACGGCGTGACCCTGCACGCCACCGGCGCGACCGCGCTGCGGGTGCGGGTCAGCCAGCCCGAGGCCGGTGCCCTGCGCATCGAGGCCGCCGACCCGGCCGGTGACCCGGTGCTGACCGTGTCCGCCCTGCGAATGCGCGAACGCGCCGCCGCCGCGACCCGGTCCCGCACGGACTCGCTGTACCGGCTCGGCTGGACCCCGGCAACGTCCACAGTGGACAACGACCCGGACACCACCCTGGTCCGGATCACCACCGGCGAGGACCCGCGCCAGGACGCGCACACCGAGACCGCCCGCGTGCTCGCCCTGCTGCAACAGCGGATCGCCGACGGCGGCCCGCGCCTGGTCTTCCTCACCCGCGGCGCGACCACCGGCGAAAACCCGGCCGCTGCGGCGATCTGGGGCCTGGTCCGCTCCGCGCAAGCCGAAAGCCCCGACGCCTTCGGCCTGCTCGACCTGGACACCACCATCCCGGCAGGCGACCTCACCCCGGCCGACCTGCCCGCCGGCGCGCTCGACCCGGCCGAACCCCAGCTGGCCCTGCGCGACGGCGTCCCGCACGCCGCCCGCCTGACCCGGATCACCCCCGCCGAGCAGCCGTTCACCTGGCCCACCGAGGGTTCGGTGCTGATCACCGGCGGCACCAGCGGACTCGGCGCGGTCATCGCGAAGCACCTGGCCGGGCAGGGCGTGGCCCGCCTGGTCCTGGCCAGCCGCCGGGGCGCGGCCGCCGAGGGTGTGACCGAACTGGTCGAGGAACTCGGCATCCCGGTCGAGGTCGTCGCCTGCGACCTGGCCGACCGGCAGGCCGTGCTCAACCTGGTCAACGGCATCCCCGACCTCACCGGTGTCGTGCACTCCGCGGGCGTGCTCGACGACGCCCTGATCCCCGCGCTCACCCCCGAGCGCCTGGCCACCGTGTTGCGCCCCAAGGTCGACGCGGCCTGGCACCTGCACGAGGCCACCAAGGACCGCGACCTGGCCGCGTTCGTGCTGTTCTCCTCGGCCGGTGGCCTGCTCGGCGCGCCGGGCCAGGCCAACTACGCCGCGGCCAACGCCTTCCTGGACGCCCTGGCCGCCCACCGGCACACCCTCGGCCTGCCCGCCCGCTCCATGGCCTGGGGCGGCTGGGCAACCGCGGGTATGGCAAGCCGTCTGGCCGAGGCCGACCGGGCCCGGCTGGCCCGCACCGGCACCCCACTCATGTCCACTGTGGACGGTCTCGCGCTGTTCGACCTCGCGCTGGCCGTGGACGAACCCTCGGTCGCGCCGATCCTGTTCGACCTGGCCGCGATCCGGTCCAGGGGCGAGATCCCCGCGGTCTTCCGCGGCCTGATCCGCCCCGGCAAGCGGGCCGCGCGTGGTCAGCAGCGGGTCAACGGCGGCCTGGCCGCCAAGCTCGCCGGACTGGGCAAGGACGAACGCCGGGTCCTGCTGGAAGACCTGGTGCGCGGGCGGATCGCCGGGGTGCTCGGCCACGACAGCGGCGCCTCGATCAAGCCCCAGCGTGCCCTGCAGGACCTCGGCCTGGACTCCCTGGCCGCGGTCGAACTGCGCAACCAGCTCGGCGCCGACACCGGCCTCAAACTGCCCGCCACCCTCGCCTTCGACCACCCCTCCGCCGCCGCCATCGCCGACTACCTGCTGGGCGAACTCGGCGTTGGTACGGACCGCCCGGTGCAGACCACCCAGGTCCGCGCCGTCGCCGGGGATCCGATCGCGGTGGTCGGCATGAGCTGCCGCTACCCGGGCGGGGTCAACTCGCCGGAAGACCTGTGGCACCTGGTCACCCACGGCGTGGACGCGGTCTCGGAGTTCCCGCCGGACCGCGGCTGGGACGTCGGCCGCCTCTACCACCCCGACCGCGAACACCCCGGCACCAGCTACACCCGCAACGGCGGCTTCCTGTTGCAGGCAGCCGAGTTCGACGCCGACTTCTTCGGCATCAGCCCGCGCGAGGCGGTCACCACCGACGTCCAGCAGCGCCTGCTCCTGGAGGTCACCTGGGAGGCCCTGGAACGCGCGGGCGTCGACCCGAGTTCGTTGCGCGGCAGCCGGACCGGCGTGTTCACCGGCGTGATGTACAACGACTACGCCATGCTCCTCGAAGGCCCCGAGTTCGACGGCTTCCGCGGCAACGGCAGCGCGGCCAGCATCGCCTCCGGCCGGGTCGCCTACGCCCTCGGCCTGGAGGGCCCCGCGGTCACCATCGACACCGCCTGCTCCTCCTCCCTGGTCGCGGTGCACCTGGCCGCCCAGGCCCTGCGTGCCGGTGAGGCCACCATCGCGGTGGCCGGTGGTGTCACCGTGATGTCCACCCCGGGCGCGTTCCTGGAGTTCTCCCGCCAGGGCGGACTCTCCGAGGACGGCCGCTGCAAGGCCTACGGCGACGGCGCGGACGGCGTCGGCTGGTCCGAAGGCGTCGGCATGCTCGTGCTCGAACGCCTCTCCGACGCCCAGCGCAACGGCCACCAGATCCTGGCTGTGCTCAAGGGATCCGCGGTCAACTCCGACGGTGCCAGCAACGGCCTCACCGCCCCCAACGGCCCGTCCCAGCAACGCGTCATCCACCAGGCGCTCTCCGCCGCCGGACTGTCCACTTCGGACGTCGACGCGGTGGAAGGCCACGGCACCGGCACCCCGCTCGGCGACCCGATCGAAGCCCAGGCCCTGCTCGCCACCTACGGCCAGGACCGGCCGGAGGGACGGCCGCTGCTGCTCGGCTCGATCAAGTCCAACCTGGGCCACACCCAGGCCGCGGCCGGCGTCGCGGGCATGATCAAGATGATCCAGGCCATGGCACACGGCGTGCTGCCGCGCACCCTGCACGCCGACACCGCCTCCACCAAGGTCGACTGGACCGCGGGCGAGGTCGAACTGCTCACCGAGCAAACCACCTGGCCAGAGGTCAACCGCCCGCGCCGGGTCGGCGTCTCCTCCTTCGGCATCAGCGGCACCAACGCGCACGTCATCCTGGAACAGCCCCCGGTCAAACCCAAGCGCGCCAAGGAAACCCCGGCGCACAAGGTCCCGTGGCTGGTCTCCGCCCAGTCCCCGCCCGCCCTGGACGCCGTGATCGAGCAAACCCGCGTCCTGGACGGCGACCCGGTCGACATCGGCTACTCCCTGGCCACCACCAGGGCCCTGTTCGACCACCGCGCCGTGCTCCTGGACGGCGTGGAACTGGCCCGCGGCGTGGCCACCGAGGACGGCCGCACCGCCTACGTGTTCTCCGGCCAGGGCTCGCAACGCCTGGGCATGGGTCGCGGCCTGTACGAGCGCCACCCGGCCTTCGCGACCGCCTTCGACGCGGTGATCGCCGAGTTCGGCGAGGAGCTGCGCGCGGTCATGTGGGGCGAGGACGCCGAGCAGCTCAACGACACCCGCTGGGCCCAGCCCGCCCTGTTCGCCCTGGAAGTCGCCGCCTACCGACTGGTCGAATCCTGGGGCCAGCGCCCCGACTACCTGGTCGGGCACTCGATCGGCGAGATCGCCGCCGCGCACGTCAGCGGCATCCTCTCCCTCTCCGACGCCTGCACCCTGGTGAGTGCCCGCGCCCGGCTGATGGCCGACCTGCCCGCGGGCGGCGTCATGATCGCCGTGCAGGCCCCCGAGGCCGAGGTCCGGCCGCTGCTCACCGACCAGGTGGCCATCGCCGCGATCAACCGCCCGGACAGCGTGGTGCTCTCCGGCGCGGCCGAGGCGGTCACCGCCCTCGCCGACCAACTCGCCGAAGCGGGCCACCGGACCCGGAAGCTGGCCGTCAGCCACGCCTTCCACTCCCCGCTGATGGACCCGATGCTCACCCAGTTCACCGCAGCCATCGACGGAATGTCCTTCGGTGAAGCCACCATCCCGGTCGTCTCCACCCTGACCGGCAAGCTCGCCGAAGCCGACGAGCTGCGCACCACCGGCTACTGGGCCGAGCAGGTCCGCGGCTGCGTGCGCTTCGCCGACGCGGTCGCCACCCTCGGCGAACTCGGCGTGCGCGCGGTGCTCGAACTCGGCCCCGACGGCCAGCTCTCCGCCGCCGCGAGTGATGTGCTGCCAACGGGTTCGGTCGCCGCCCCGGTGCTGCGGCCGGACACCGATGAAGCGGAAGCCGTGCTGCGCGGCCTGGCCGCCCTGCACGTCGGCGGCGCCCGGATCGACTGGACCACGTTGCTGGCCGGTGGATCCACGGTCGACCTGCCCACCTACCCGTTCCAGCACCGCCGCTACTGGCCCGCGCCCGGCCCCGGCCGCGGTGAGGCCACCGCACTCGGCCTGGAGGTCACCCGGCACCCGCTGCTCGCGGCGAGCACCGGCCTGGCCGCCACCGGCGAGGTCCTGCTCAGCGGCAGGCTGTCCCCGGTCGCGCACCCGTGGCTGCCCGATCACGAGGTCAACGGCCGGATCCTGTTCCCCGGCGCGGGTTTTGTCGAACTCGCCTTCCGGGCAGGCGACCTGGTCGGCTGCGACCTGGTCGAGGAACTCACCATGGCCGCCGCCCTGCCGGTGCCCGCCGACGGCGCGGTCAACCTGCAGGTGGTCGTCGGCGCATCGGATGATCGCGGCAACCGCCCGATCACCATCCACTCCCGCCCGGCCGACACCGAGGACGAACCGTGGACCCGGCACGCCAGCGGCCAGCTGGCCCCCGCACCCACCACCGAGTCCACTGACTTCGACACCGCGGTCTGGCCGCCCGAAGGCAGCCAGCCGGTCGATCTGGCCGACTGCTACGAGGAATTCGCCCGCCGCGGCTTCGGCTACGGCCCGGCCTTCCAGGGCCTGACCGCACTCTGGCAGCGCGGCACCGAGTTGTTCGCCGAGGTCACCCTGGCCGAGGACAGCCAGGCGGGCTACGGCCTGCACCCGGCCCTGCTCGACGCCACCCTGCACGCCCTGATCGCCGCAGGCGAAGGCGGCCGCCCGCGGCTGCCGTTCTCCTGGGAACGCGTCCGCCTGCACGCCTCCGGCGCCCAGCAGCTGCGTGCCCGCCTGGCCCCCAGCGCGGGCAACCCCGACGCCGTCACCATCCACGCGGTAGACACCGACGGCCTGCCCGTGGTAACCGTCGAGGCCCTGCTCACCAGGGAGGCCGACCCGGCTGAGGGTGTCCAGCTCGGCGACGCGCTGTTCACCCTGGACTGGACCCCGCTCCAGGCGAACACCGCGCCACAGCCGGAAACCAGCATCGCCGTGGCCGAGTTCACCGGCACCCCCGGCGACCTGCCTGGCTCCGCGCTGACCCTCACCACCGCGGCCCTCGCCCTGCTCCAGCAGCACTCGGCAGCCGCCGAACCGCTGATCATCCTCACCCGCGGCGCGACCACGGGCGCCGACCCGGCCGCCGCCGCGGTCTGGGGCCTGGTCCGCAGCGCCCAGTCCGAACACCCCGGCCTGTTCCGCCTGATCGACCTCGACCAGGCCGACACCCCGCCCGCCGCCGCCCTCACCTCCGACGAACCCCAGCTCGTGGTGCGCGGCACCGACATCCTGGCCGGACGCCTGGCCAGAGCGCCCAAGCCCGAGCCCCGACCGATCGGTTGGGACGGCACCGTGCTGGTCACCGGCGGCGTCGACGGCCTCGGCCGCCTGGTCGCCCGCCGCCTGGCCGACACCCACGGCATCCGCAGCCTGGTCCTGGCCAGCCGCCGCGGCCCGGACACCCCGGGTGCGGCCGAACTGCTCGCCGAACTCACCGAACTCGGCGCCACCGCCCGGATCGTGGCCTGCGACGTCGCCGACCGGGACGCGATCACCAGCCTGGTCAACGACATCGGCGACCTCACCGCGGTGGTGCACTGCGCCGGAGTACTCGACGACGGCGTGATCGACTCGCTCACCCCGGACCGCCTGGCCAAGGCCCTCGGCGCCAAGGCGGACGCCGCCTGGCACCTGCACGAGGCCACCAAGGACCGTGACCTCACCGCGTTCGTGCTCTTCTCCTCCCTCGCCGGCACCATGGGCGCGGCCGGACAGGGCAACTACGCGGCCGCCAACGCCTTCGTCGACGCCCTGGCCCGCCACCGCCAGGCTGACGGCCTGCCAGCCATCGCGCTCGGCTGGGGCGGCTGGGCACCCGAAACCGGCATGACCGCAAGGCTGTCCACCGCCGAACGCGACCGCCTGGAACAGACCGGACTGCCGCTGCTGCCAGTCGAGCAGGCCCTCGGCCTCTTCGACGCCGCGCTCACCAGGGACGAGCCGGTGCTGCTGCCGGTCCGCCTCAACCTGGCCGCCCTGCGCGCCCAGGCCGAGCTGCCCCCGGTGCTGCACCACCTCGTCACCCCGCGTCGCAGCAACCGGCGCACGGCAAAGGCTTCGGCCACCGCGACCGGCCTGATCGAACGCCTCGGCAAGCTCAGCCCGGCCGACCGGCACGAGGTCCTGGAGGAGATGGTCCGCACCAGGGTCGCCGCGGTGCTCGCACACGACGGCGCGCACCTGATCGACCCGGACCGCTCCTTCGCCGAACTCGGCTTCGACTCGCTCACCGCGGTCGAACTGCGCAACCAGCTCACCGCCGAACTCGGCCTGCGCCTGCCGGCCACCCTGGTCTTCGACTACCCGTCGGCCACCGTGCTCACCCGGCACCTCCTCGACGAACTGCTCGGCGCGGCCGACGCCCCCGCCACCAAGGTCCGCACCAGCGCGGCCAACGACGAACCCATCGCGATCGTCGGCATCGGCTGCCGCTTCCCGGGCGGCGTCAACTCGCCGGAAGACCTGTGGAAGCTGCTCAGCGCCGGCCGGGACGCCACCTCGGACTTCCCCAGGGACCGCGGCTGGGACCTGGACTCGCTCATCGGCCGGGAAGCCGGGGCCGCCGGTGCCTCGATCACCGGGCGCGGCGGGTTCATGGCCGACGTGGCCGGGTTCGACGCCGAGTTCTTCGGCATGAGCCCACGCGAGGCCCTGGCCACCGACGCCCAGCACCGCCTGCTCCTGGAAGCCAGCTGGGAAGCCCTGGAACGAGCCGGGATCGACCCGGCCAACCTGCGCGGCAGCGACACCGGGGTCTTCGCCGGGATCATGTACGCCGACTACGGCAGCATGCTCACCGCCGATGAGTTCGAGGGCTTCCGCGGTAGCGGCAACGCACCCAGCGTCGCCTCCGGCCGGATCTCCTACATCCTCGGCCTGGAAGGCCCCGCGGTCACCGTCGACACGGCCTGCTCCTCCTCCCTGGTCGCCCTGCACTGGGCCGCCCAGGCGCTGCGGGCGGGGGAGTGCTCGCTGGTGCTCGCCGGTGGCGCGACCGTGCTGGCCACCCCCGGCGCGTTCGTGGAGTTCACCCGGCAGAACGGGCTCGCCCCCGACGGCCGGTGCAAGTCCTACTCCGACACCGCCGACGGCGTGGCCTGGGCCGAAGGCGTCGGCATGCTCGTGCTCGAACGCCTCTCCGACGCCCAGCGCAACGGCCACCAGATCCTCGCGGTCGTCAAGGGCTCGGCGATCAACTCCGACGGCGCCTCCAACGGCCTCACCGCCCCCAACGGCCCGTCCCAGCAACGCGTCATCCGCCAGGCACTGGCCAGCGCCGGACTGTCCACTTCGGACGTCGACGCGGTCGAGGGCCACGGCACCGGCACCACCCTCGGCGACCCGATCGAGGCCCAGGCGCTGCTCGCCACCTACGGCCAGGACCGGGACACCCCGCTGCTGCTCGGCTCGGTCAAGTCCAACCTGGGCCACACCCAGGCCGCCGCGGGCGTCGCCGGTGTGATCAAGATGGTGCTGGCCATCCAGCACGGCGAACTGCCGCCCACAGTCAACCTGGACAGCCCCTCCACCGAGGTTGACTGGACCGAGGGCCGGATCGAACTGCTCGCCGAGACCACCCCCTGGCCGCAGGTCGACCGGCCCCGGCGCGGTGCGGTGTCCTCCTTCGGCATCAGCGGCACCAACGCGCACGTGGTCCTCGAACAAGCCCCCGACCGACCGGTCGGTAGGCGTGCCCAAACGGGTGTGGTCCCGTGGCTGCTCTCCGCTCGCGGGGAGCACGCCCTGCGCGCCCAGGCCGGTCGCCTGCTCGCCCAGCTCCGCACCGGCGAGGTCAACCCGGCCGACCTCGGCTACTCCCTGGCCACCGGCCGCTCGGCGTTCCGGCACCGGGCTGCCGTGCTGGCCGACCCGACCGACCTGTCCACCGCCCGCGCCGCGCTGACCGCGCTCGCCGAGGGCAAGACCGCCCCCGGCCTGGTACTCGGCTCACCCGCCGGTGGCCGCACCGCGTTCGTCTTCTCCGGCCAGGGCTCGCAACGCCTGGGCATGGGCCGGGACCTGCACGCCCGCTACCCGGCCTTCGCCACCGCCTTCGACGCGGTGCTCAGCGAGTTCGGCGACGACCTGCGCGCGGTGATGTGGGGCGAGGACGCCACCCCGCTCAACGACACCCGCTGGACCCAACCGGCCCTGTTCGCCTTCGAGGTCGCGCTGTTCCGCCTGTTCGAGTCCTGGGGCGCCCGCCCCGACTACCTGGCCGGGCACTCCATCGGCGAACTGGCCGCCGCGCACGTCAGCGGCGCGCTCTCGCTCTCCGACGCCTGCACCTTGGTCAGCGCCCGCGCCCGCTTGATGGCCAACCTGCCGGTCGGTGGCGTGATGATCGCGGTCCGGGCCACCGAGGCGGAGGTGCTGCCGCTGCTCACCGACCAGGTGTCGGTCGCCGCGGTCAACGCCCCCGGCTCACTGGTGCTGGCCGGGGCCGAGGCCGAGGTGCTCGCCATCGCGGAAACCCTTGCCGCGCAAGGCCGGGACACCAAACGCCTGACCGTCAGCCACGCCTTCCACTCCCCGCTGATGGAGCCGATGCTGGCCGAGTTCGCCGCGGCCATCGACGGCATCACCGTCAGCGAACCGACCATCCCGCTGGTTTCCGCGCTGACCGGTACCCGGGTGGGCGCGGACGAGCTGGGCGATCCGGACTTCTGGGTGCGGCACGTGCGCCAGACCGTCCGCTTCGCCGACACCGTGGCCGCCCTGCGCGAGGCAGGCAGCCAGGTCTTCCTCGAACTCGGCCCGCGCGCCGGACTCAAGTCGGCCCTGCTGGAGAACCTGGAACAGGACGGTGAACAGGCCGGTCTGGTGGTCGCCACCGGCGGCGCCGACCTGGACGAGGTCACCGCCAGCCTGACCGCGCTGTCCGCCCTGCACTGCTGGGGCCGGACCGTGCGCTGGCCGGAACTGTTCACCGGCGCCAACCTGGTGGACCTGCCGACCTACGCCTTCCAGCACGAGCGCTACTGGCCGCAGGCGAGCCAGGCGCCTACCAACCGGTCGGGAGAGGCGGGCGCGTTCGGCCTGGCCGAATCGGCCCACCCACTGCTCGGCGCGGTGGCCGAGTTCGCCGACGGCCGCGGCGCGCTGTTCGCCAGCAGGCTCTCCCTGCGCACCCAGCCCTGGCTGGCCGATCACGCGGTGCTCGGCCGGGTCCTGTTCCCCGGCACCGGCCTGGCCGAACTGGCCATCTGGGCGGGCAACCGGATCGGCTGCGGCAGGCTGGTCGACCTGACCCTGTCCGCCCCGCTGCTGCTGCCGGCCGAGGGCGCGGTGCAGGTGCAGGTCCGGGTCGGCGAGGCCACCGAGGCGGGCGAACGCGAGGTCACCATCCACTCCCGCCCCGAGGGCGAGGACGAACAGTGGACCCTCAACGCCAGCGGCGCCCTCGATGACCAGCTCGCCCGCCCGACCGAACTCACCGAGGCCTGGCCCCCGGCCGGTGCCGAGGCGGTCGACCTGACCGGCTGCTACGACGCGCTCACCGACGCCGGTTTCGGCTACGGCCCGGCCTTCCGTGGCCTGCGCGCGCTGTGGCGGCACGAGGAGGAGCTGTACGCCGAGGTCGCCCTGCACGCCGATTTCGCCGAGCAGGCAACGGCTTTCGGCCTGCACCCGGCCCTGCTGGACTCGGCCCTGCACGCGGCCATGGTCGCCGCCGCCGGTACCGGTGAGGCCGCCGTCCCGCACACCTGGGAGGGCGTCACCGTGCACCGCACGGGAGCCAACGCCCTGCGGGTCAAGCTGACCCGCACCGAACAAGGGCTGACCCTGCTGGCGTCCGATGTGGACGGTCAGCCAGTGGCCACAGTGGACACTCTCCGGGTCCGCCCGGTCTCCACCGAACAGCTCGCCGCCGCCGACCGCGCCCAGGACGCCCTGTTCCACCTGGCCTGGACCCCGGCCCACACCACCGCACTGCTGCCGGACTGGACCGAGATCACCTCGCTCGACGAACTCGACGTCCCGCCGCCGCTGGTCCTGTTGCGCTGCAACGCCACCAGCGGTGACCTGGCCGCCGCCGCGCACGACCGGCTCGGCGCGACCCTGGCCGTGGTGCAGCAGTGGCTGGCCGAGGAGCGCTTCGCCGCCTCCCGCCTGGTCCTGGTCACCCGCAAGGCCATCGGCGCCGAACCGGAAGACGTCGGCGGCGCGGCGATCTGGGGCCTGATCCGCTCGGCCCAGCACGAGCAGCCCGGCCGCTTCGGCCTGCTCGACCTGGACCAGGACGACATCCCCGAATCCGCCCTCGCCCTCCTGGAAGAGGAACCGCAGGTGCTCGTCCGCGGCAGCCGCACCCTGGCCGCCCGCCTGCACCGGCTCCCGGTCCAGCAGGACACCGGCACCAAGTGGGACCCGGACCGCACGGTCGTCATCACCGGCGGCACCGGCGGCCTGGGCAAGGTCGTGGCCCGCCACCTGGTCACCCGGCACGGCATCCGCCACCTGCTCCTGCTCAGCCGCAGCGGTGACGCGGCAGCTGGCGCGACCGAGCTGGCCGCCGAACTCGCCACCCACGGCGCCACCGCACAACTCCGGGCCTGCGACGTCGGCGACCGCGAAGCCATCGCGGCCGCCCTGGCCGAGGTGCCGGCCGAACACGCCATCCAGGCCGTGGTGCACGCCGCCGGTGTGCTCGACGACGGCGTGATCACCGGCCTGACCCCGGACGCGCTCACCCCGGTGCTGCGCCCCAAGGTCGACGCCGCCTGGCACCTGCACGAGCTGACCCAGCACCTGGACCTGACCGCGTTCGTGCTGTTCTCCTCGGTCGCCGGCGTCTTCGGCAACGGCGGCCAGGCCAGCTACGCCGCCGCCAACAGCTTCATCGACGCCCTGGCCCAGCACCGCCGCGCCCAGGGCCTGCCGGCCACCTCCATCGCCTGGGGCCCCTGGTCCCTGGACGACGGCATGGTCAGCACCGCCGAAGCAGCCCGCATGCGCCGCCTCGGCGTCCTGCCGCTGTCCGCCGAGGAAGGCATGGCCCTCTTCGACGGCCTCCCGGCAGGCCCCGAAGCCGTCCCCGTCCCGCTCCGCCTGGACCTGGCCTCCATCCGCTCCTCCGGCCAGGTCCCGCCCCTGCTCCGCGCCCTGGTCCGCAGCTCGGACCAGCGCGGCGCGGTCGGCGACCCGGCAGCCGACTTCCTGGCCAAGCTCGCCGAAGCCCCGGTGACCCAGCGCCACGAGGTCGTCGTGGACCTGGTCCGTGACCAGGCCGCCGCCGTCCTCGGCCACGCCGACCCCTCCGCCGTCGGCCGCGACCGCCGCTTCCAGGAACTCGGCTTCGACTCCCTCACCACCGTCGAACTCCGCAACCGCCTGGGCGCGGCACTGGGCCGCCGCCTCCCGGTCTCGCTGCTCTTCGACCACCCCACCCCGGAGGTCCTCGCCGACTACCTGCTCCCACTGCTGGCCCCCGCCGAGTCCGACCCCGCCACCGATGTCCTGCGCCAGCTCGACAAACTCGGCGCCGAACTCGCCGCCCTGGCCACCGACGACACCCTCCGCCAGCAGATCACCGGCAAACTCGACCTGCTGCTCTCCGGCTGGAGCGCCAAGAACGGCGCCGACAACGGCGAGGTCGACTTCGAGGCAGCCACCGACGAGGAGCTGTTCGACCTGCTGGACAACGAGTGGGAGAAGCCGTGATCCAGGGAAACACTGCGCGTTTCCGCGTTGCGGAGGTAGCAGAGTGAAGATCGGCCGGTACGGGGAGGAACCACGGCGCAACGCCGGGTCCGTGCGGGTCACCCAGTAAGACCCCGTGGGCTGGGACCGGGTGCAATGTCGCCCCGGCCCCAGCCCACGACCATGTCAGCCGTGCGGCCCGCCACTCACATAAAGCACCTGCCCCGTAACAAAATCCGCGTCCTCGGCCGCGAAGAACAACACCGCTCGCGCGATGTCGTGCGGCGTCCCGATCCGCCCCCGCGGAATCGACTTCGCCTGCACCTCCAGGTGCTCCTCCAGGGTCCGCCCAGCCCGAGCCGCACTCACCGTGGTCATCGCGGTCTGCACCACCCCCGGTCCCACCGCGTTCACCGTGATCCCGAACGGCGCGAGATCCAGCGCCGCCGCCCGGGTCAGCCCCTCCAGCCCGGCCTTGGCCGCCACGTAGTTGACCCGCTCGTCGTCCCCGAGCGCGGAAATGCTGGAAATATTGACAATCCGCCCCCACTCCGCCGCCCGCATGCCCGGCGCAGTGGCCTTGAGCAACAGGAAACTGCCCCGCAAATGCGTGTCCAGCACCGAATCCCAGTCGGCGAGCGGCATGTCCAAGACCGGGTTGTCCCTGGCGAACCCAGCGTTGTTTACCAGGATGCCCACCGGCCCCCACGCCGCCGTCACCTCGCCAACCGCCCGGTCGACACCGCCGGGATCACTGATGTCAGCCGACACCGCCAACGCCGACCCACCGGCCGCCCGGATCTCCTCGACCACCCCGGCGGCGCCCTCGGCCACCCGATCCAGCACCGCGACCCGATGCCCCAGACCCGCCAACGCCCGCGCGATACCCGCGCCAATACCGGAACCACCGCCGGTGACCACCGCAACTCGTGACTGCATGCCCGCATCCTGCGGACGGCTAGCCGGCCACCACCAAACATTTAGCTGGAACTGTCTCTGTCCACGAGCTATCCGCCCCGGTTTCGGGCAGCATGGGTCGGGAACACGACACCGGTGGGGGAGTCCGATGATGTTTGTTCGTGTGGTTGCGGCCGTGTGCGCCCTGCTGCTCCTGATCACGCCGAGCCAGGCCGCCGCGGCCCCCGATCCACTGCGGGAGGCGGTTCAGCGCGACACCACCGCCCTGGTCGCCACCGGCGTCATCGGCGCCCAGTACCGCGTCACCCGCGGCGGCGAGTCCTTCCCGGTCGGCGCGGGCACCACCCGGCGCGGCGGCAACCAGCCGGTCCCACTGGACGGCCGATTCCGCATCGGCAGCATCACCAAGACCTTCGTCGCCACCACCACCCTGCAACTGGCCGGCGAGGGCCGCCTGGACCTGGACGACCCGGTGTCCCGCCACCTGCCCGGCCTGCTGCCCTATCCCGAGGTCATCACGGTCCGGAACCTGTTGCAGCACACCAGCGGCCTCTGGGACCACATCACCCTGATCGGCGAGTCCCCCCAGCTCTTCATGGACCGCCGCTTCGACCACCGCGCACCCCTGGACGCCGTGCGGGCGGCCACCCAACGCCCACTGGAACACCCACCAGGCGCCAAATTCGCCTACAGCAACACCGGCTACGAGGTCCTGGCCCTGCTCATCGAAAAGACCACCGGCCGCCCCTGGACCGAGGAGATCCGCCGCCGAATCCTGCAACCCCTGCGCCTGTCCAACACCCGCATGCCCAGCGACCACCCGTTCCTGGACGGCCCCCACGCCCACGGCTACCTCAGGGTCGACGGCCGGATCCACGACGTCACCACACACAACCCCACCGTCTGGGGCGCCGGCGGCGGCATGACCTCCACCACCGCCGACCTGGACCGCTTCTTCACCGCCCTGCTCGGCGGCCGCCTGCTGGCCCCCGCCCAACAAACCGAACTGACCCGCACCACCCCGGTCAGCGAAGGCTGGGGCCTGGGGCTGCGCAGCCTGGACTTCCCCTGCGGCATCAAGGTCTGGGGGCACACCGGTGGGCTGTTCGGGTATCTGAGCCTCGCCTTCAGCACGGCTGACGGGAGCAGGCGGGTGATCGGGTCAGTCACCACGGTGGATACGGAGGCTGACGGGGAGGCGTATCTCAAGGTGGTGCTGACCGCGATGTGCGGCTGAGGCCGGTCAGCGCATGCGGACCAGGTTGGTCAGGTCCAGGGTGATCGGGAACGGCACCGGGCGGCTGAGCTGGTCCCGGAAGATGCCGACCGGCAGATAGCTGCTGGTCACCTTGTCCAGCTCGTAGACGTGCACGACCGGCTTGAGTTCGTGCTCCTCGATGAGCCAGTAGTGCGGGATGCCCGCCGCGGCGTACTTGCCGGGTTTCACCGTGTTGTCCCGGTGCGCGGATTCCGGCGACACGACCTCCACCACGAGCAGCACGTCCTCAGGCGCGAACCAGGTGACGTTCCGCTCGGCGCGGCGAGTGTGTTCGCGAGCGCCGAGACCGTGCGCGAATGCCAGCGTTGCTGCGGCGAGAGCCGGAAGACAAGCGCCCCATCGAGCAGCTCGGTGTGCCTCGGCGCTTCCGGCAACTGATCGAGGTCGTCCGCGAACCAGCCCTCGGCACGCGGAGGGCGCATCCAGTCCGGCAGTGCGGTCACGGGCCGAATCTAGCGGTCGCCGTCTCCGCCGCCTGGGCGCGCCGGGCACGCCCAAATCAGTTGGCCGTCCATCCCAGAGCTGGAATCCTTGGCCGGTCCAGGGGGGAGGACGCATGGCTGTGTTCGCGTGCGCGTTATGCGACGCCGTACTGACCAACCCGGTATCGCGCATCGCGCTCCCGGTGCACACCCAACTCCGCTACCAACACACCCTGCTGCCCCCACTCATGGACCCGGGCACCTACGCCGTCGACCCAGAACCCTCCGGCCCACCCTGGCGGCGCTGGCACGAGATCGGGGACGACGCGGCGGCAGCACGCGGCGTGTTCGCCCCGACCCACGCCCTCTCCTGCGGCGAACCGGGCGCGATCATCCTCGCGCCGGGTGACACCCGCGGCATGGTCCTGATCCCCGACCGGCTGGGCGGCGACTGCATGGGGCTGGCCGGGAACGACGGCCCCAACCTGGCCTGCGAGCGCTGCGGACAACCGGTGGCCACCCGCATCGACGACTGCGAGTACTGGCAGGAGGCCCGGCTCACCCCGAGCGCGGTGCGTCAACTGCCCATCGCCGGGCCCGCGGACCGACCGACCGGTTGGACGGAACTGGTGGCGGCGAGTGAGCCCTTCCCGCCAATCGATCTCTCCGGCCAGTGCGACCTGCGCTGGGAGGCGGCGACCGGGATGACGCTGGCCTTGCTCCTGGCCGCATCAGGCGGCGCACCCGTCACCGTCCCCGACGGCCTGCTCGCCGATCTCTTCCGCCGCCCGCTCGACGCCCTGCTCCCACCAGGCCCACCGGCCAAGCGGGCAACCCTCGCCGGCCCCGGCCTGCCCACCTCCAACGCGGACATCGCCCTGGTGCCACGCCACCCCCAGACCGGCGAGCCATGGCAGCCGCAGAACACCGCGATCCCCGTGCCGCTGGCAATCGAGGTGTGGCTGCACATCGCCTTCCACCCCGAACGGCGGCCGATACCGGTCAGCGGCGGCCTGCCCGACGGCGTCCTGCGGGACGACCCGCTGCCGCCGCACCCATCCGGTCCGACCCACCCTGACCTGGACGTATTCCGGCACACCCTGGCCCGACTGCCCGCCGTCCGCGAGCCGTGGCTGCGCCGGATCTACGAGCCGATGCGGGAGCAGCCGTACTCACTTCCGTTCTAGCCTGGCCGCAATCCCGTCGCCGCAGGTGAAAGTTGATACCGGATGCTGGACTACGGCCTGGACCTGTCCACTGTGGACCGCGCCATCGCGCTGCCCGACCTGGTGGCCGAAGGCGACGACCTGGACGCCCTGATCTCCGCGACCCCCGACTGGTCCCAGCCCACCCCGGCCGCGGGCTGGACCATCGCCCACCAGATCGCGCACCTGGCCATCGCCGACGAGAACGTGCTCACCGCCATCCGCACCCCGGAGGCCTTCGACCTCGTCCTCAAGCAGGCCGAAGCCGCGGGCAGTGACCACGCCGACCTCGACGCCGCCGCGGGCGCCGCCACCCCGCGAGCAGAACTGCTGGAACGCTGGCGCACCGGCCGAACCGAGCTGGCCACCGCCCTCCGCGACCTCCCCCTGGACCACGCGTTCCCCTGGTTCGGCTCGCAGCTCACCGCCACCCTCATGGTCCCGCTCCGCCTGATGGAGACCTGGGCGCACGGCCAGGACATCTTGGACACGCTGGGTGTCACCCGCCTACCGACCGGTCGGTTGCGGCACATCGCCGCGCTGGGTGTAGTCGGCCGAGAACTGTCGTTCTACGCCGCCCAGCTACCCACCCCACCTGCGCCGTTCCGCGTCGAACTGACCGGTCCCGATGGCGAAACCTGGACCTGGGGCCCCGCCGACGCCGACCAGGTGGTCGGGGGCAGTGCGCTGGACTTCTGCCTGCGGGTCACCCACCGCAGGTCACTGGACCAGACCAGACTCACCGCGGTCGGTCCGGACGCGCGGAAGTGGCTGGAGATCGCACGCGTGTTCCTGTGAGGGAGTCGCGCCTTGTTCTCGAGCGGGGAGTGAGAAATTCACGATCTTCACGTGAGGGTTTCCACTGTTCATGCTTGAGTCTTGGCGATTAAGGTTTACCCGTCATGCTTGAGCGTGATTCAGGGTTGGCGATTATGTGATGGGCGCTATTAGCGTCGGGGGTTTGAAACACATGAGGGTCAGATTGTGGCGAACAAGTGTCGGGTTATTGTGTGGGATCTTGGCGCTGACTGGAGTTAATGGGGTCGCATCCGCCGGTTCGGCTGACGGCATCCCCGCAGACGCGGCTGCGGCCTTGGCAAGACTGAAGAACACGGGTGACTTGTCGGTCAAGGATCGTCGGGTGTTGCTGAAATATCCTGCGATCGCCGCACAGGTCGCTGACCCTGACAGAAAGGTCACGGTCGAGACGAAAACAAGGCGAGCCACCGACGCTGATCCTCTGGCGGCTCAGGGGTATGTGGCTCGCGCTGCTGGCGTCAACTGCTGGATCAATGACCACTGGGTTACCAGCTACACGTTGCTGGGAAATGTTTTTTACAAGTTTCACCAAAGGGCTGATCACTGCGAGGACGGATCGAACGTCACCTCGGTGCACAACCGATACCGTTACCTGAGCGAAGTGGACGGCCTTGCGTACGATCGAGGAGACTCCGCCAACTCGGTTGGGGGCACTCCGTCGGCCTATGTTGAATCCTTCATGCAAGGTAAAATCGAGAATTGCGTCCTTAAGTACGGGTGCTTGAAAATGGAATATCCCTGGGTGAAGCTGACCTTCAGAGGTGGCAATGGTTCTCGGGTCGAGTCGTCTGGTGGTATCAACTAGCCGGTACGCTGAGGCTGGGCCTTTCGGTAAGGAGTGCCCGTGTCCCTCTTGAGGCGTGTGCTGCGCATAGTTGGCGTTTTCGCGGTGACGGTTATCATTATCGCGATGGTTCTCTCGGCATTCGGCAACATTGGTACTGTGGAGCTGGTCGCAATAACCGTGGTTGCGTTGGGCGCGACAGTGTGGTATGCCCTGCGGGTTGACCGGCGCGCTGCCCAGGGCGGGCATCCCTGATCCAGGTGCCCGCCCTGCCCGGTCCGGGGGCGTGAGCCCGCAGCCCAGCCACGGGCTGGCGCGCTCGTATGCGGCCACACCCTAGGGATTTCCCTGCCCCGTCCCCCCAAGACTTGCCACGCAGGTCCCACGGGAAGGGTCGAAACCATATGCCGGAAGACAGCAAACTCGTCGACTACCTCAAGTGGGTAACCGCCGACCTGCACGACACCCGGCGGCGACTCGAGGAGCTGGAGAGCGGCAGGCAGGAACCCGTCGCCATCGTCGGCATGGCCTGCCGGTTCCCCGGCGGGGTCACCTCGCCCGAGGACCTGTGGCGGGTGCTGGCCGACGGGGCGGACGTGATGGCCCCGTTCCCCACCGACCGGGGCTGGGACCTGCGCATCCTCAGCGGTGACGGCGAGGGGCACAGCGCCACCGACCGTGGTGGGTTCCTCACCGGGGTGGCCGACTTCGACGCCGGGTTCTTCGGGATCTCACCCCGCGAGGCCCTCGCGATGGACCCGCAGCAACGCCTGCTGCTGGAGACCGCCTGGGAGACCTTCGAACGGGCCGGTATCGACCCGCACGCGGTGCGCGGCAGCAAGACCGGCGTGTTCGTGGGCACCAACGGGCAGGACTACTCCGAACTCGTGCTGCGGGCGGGCGAGGACGTCGCCGGGCACGCCGGCACCGGGCTGGCCGCGAGCGTGGTTTCCGGCCGGATCGCCTACGTACTGGGCCTGGAGGGTCCGGCGGTCACCATCGACACCGCCTGCTCCTCCTCCCTGGTCGCCCTGCACTCCGCGGCCCAGGCCGTGCGGTCGGGGGAGTGCTCGCTCGCGCTGGCCGGTGGTGTGACCGTGATGTCCACCGCGATGGGCTTCGCCGGGTTCACCCGGCAGGGCGGGCTCGCGCCGGACGGGCTGTGCAAGGCATTCGCCGAGGGCGCCGACGGCACCGGCTGGTCCGAGGGCGTCGGCCTGCTGCTGGTGGAGACCCTGGCCGACGCGCGCCGCAACGGGCACCAGGTCCTCGCGCTGCTGCGCGGGTCCGCGGTGAACTCCGACGGCGCCTCCAACGGGCTGACCGCCCCGAACGGCCCGTCCCAGCAACGCGTCATCCGGGCCGCACTCGCCGCCGCCGGACTCACTCCGTCCGATGTGGACGCGGTCGAGGCGCACGGCACCGGCACCCGGCTCGGCGACCCGATCGAGGCCGAGGCCCTGCTCGCCGCCTACGGGCAGGAGCGGGAGATCCCGCTCTGGCTGGGCTCGGTCAAGTCCAACCTCGGCCACACCCAGGCCGCCGCGGGCGTGGCCGGTGTGATCAAGATGGTGATGGCCATGCGGCACGGTGTGCTGCCGCAGACCCTGCACGTGGACACCCCCTCCAGCCACATCGACTGGACCGCGGGCGAGGTCCGCCTGCTCACCGAGAAAACCGACTGGCCGGACACCGGACGGCCGCGCCGCTCCGGCATCTCCTCCTTCGGCATCAGCGGCACCAACGCGCACATCGTGCTCGAACAAGGCCCCGCCGAAGAGCCCGCCGAAACCGACCAAGCCCCGGTCAAGCCCGTCGCCCTGCCCTGGCTGCTCTCCGGCCGCACCCCGCAAGCCCTGCGCGCCCAGGCCGAACGCCTCCTCGACCACCCCGGCGACCCGGTCGACCTCGGCTACTCCCTGGCCGCCACCCGCAGCCGCTTCGAGCACCGCGCCGTGGTCATCGGCGACGGCGAGGAGCTGACCGCCGGACTGCGCGCCCTGCTCGAGGAACTGCCGAATCCCGCGCTGGTCAACGGATCCACCGGCAAGACCGGCAGGATCGCCTTCGTCTTCCCCGGCCAGGGCGCGCAGTGGGTCGGCATGGGCAAGGCACTGCTGGACGAGTCGCCGGTGTTCGCCGCCAAGATCGAGGAATGCGCGGCCGCACTCGCCCCGCACACCGACTGGTCGCTCACGGATGTCTTGCGCGGCAACGTGGACACCGCCACGCTTGAGCGCGTTGACGTGGTCCAGCCCGCCTCCTTCGCCATCATGGTCGCCCTCGCCGCGATCTGGCAGCAGCACGGCGTGCAGCCGGACGCGGTGCTCGGGCACTCCCAGGGCGAACTCGCCGCCGCGGTCATCGCGGGCGCGCTCGACCTGCCCGCAGCCGCCCGCGTGGTCGCGCTGCGCAGCGCCGCCATCGCCCGGCGCCTGTCCGGACTCGGCGCGATGGCCGCGATCCCGTTGCCAGCCAACGAGGTTCGCGAACGCGTGGCCGCACTCGACGGGGTCGCGGTGGCCGCGGTCAACGGCCCCCGCTCGGTGATCATCTCCGGCGCGGTCGCCGGCGTGGAATCACTGGTGGAATCGCTGATCGCGGACGGCGTCAAGGCCAAGCTGATCAGCGTGGACTACGCCTCGCACTCCCCGCAGGTGGAAACCATCCGCGAGGAACTGCTGGCCCAGCTCGGCGACCTCCAGCCGAGCACGCCGACGATCCCGCTGTTCTCCCCGGCCACCGGCGCCTGGGTCACCGGACCCGACTTCACCGCCGAGCACTGGTTCCACAACCTGCGCGGCGAGGTCCGCTTCGACCCGGCCGTGCGCCAGCTCATCGGCGAGGGTTTCCGCACCTTCATCGAGATCAGCGCGCACCCGGTGCTCACCCCGGCGATCACCGAGATCGGCGAGGACACCGGCGAGACCCTGCTCGGCGTCGGCACCCTGCGCCGCGAGGACGGCGGCACCCGCCGGGTGCTCACCTCCCTGGCCGAGGCGCACGTGCGCGGCGTCCAGATCGACTGGACCCCCGCGTTCACCGCCGCCCAGCCCCGCAAGGTTTCCCTGCCCACCTACCCGTTCCAGCGCAACCGCCACTGGCCACGCGCCGCCGCCAACAGCGCGGTGGACGTCACCGCCGCCGGACTCGGCCGCGCCGACCACCCCTGGCTGGACGCCGTGGTCGAACCCGCCGGTGGCGAACAGGTCGTCTGTGTCGGCCGACTCTCCCTGGCCGGGCACCCCTGGCTGGCCGACCACGTGGTCGGCGGGCTGATCCTGTTGCCCGGCACCGGTTTCCTCGAACTCGCCGTGCGCGCCGGTGACCTGGTCGACTGCCCGACGGTGGAGGAACTCACCCTCGCCGTGCCGTTGTTGTTGCGCGCCACCGACACCCTGACCATCCAGCTCACCATCGCCGCCCCCGACGTCGACGGCCGCCGCGAACTCGGCATCTACGCCCGACCGGCGGGCGACGCCGACACCCCGTGGACCCGGCACGCCTCGGCCATCCTCAGCCCCGAACCGGTCGCCGAGCCCGAGCGGCTCGCCGAGTGGCCGCCCGCCGGTGCGGAACCCGTTGCGCTGGAAGGCTTCTACGACACCCTGGAGTTCGGCCCCAAGTTCCGCGGCCTGCAGTCGGTGTGGCTGGGCAAGGACGCGGTCTACGCCGAGGTCGAACTGCCCGGCGCGGAGGAGGACAGCGGCGGCTTCGGCCTGCACCCCGCGCTGCTGGACGCCGCCCTGCACGCCGTCCCCTTCGCCACCAACCCCGACCCGGGCAGCCGCCTGCTTCCCTTCACCTGGAACCAGGTCAGCCTGCACGCCGCCGGTGCGGCCCGGCTGCGGGTGCGGCTCACCGAGGCCGGTCCGGACACCGTCTCGCTGACCGCCACCGACACCACCGGCGCACCCGTGTTCTCCGCGGCCTCGCTGGTACTGCGCTCGGCCGCGGCCGTCAGCACCGCCGCCCCGGCCGCCCGCGACGAGCAGGAATCCCTGTTCCGCCTGGACTGGACCCCGCTGACCAGCGACCTGCGGGCGACCGAGGCGAGCTGGGCCATCCTCGGCGGCGACATCTTCGGCCTGGCCTCGGCCATCGAACTCATCGGCGGCCGGGCCACCACCTACGTGGACACCCTGGCCGACCTCGCGGGCAGCGTCCCGGAAATCCTGGTCGTGCCACTGCAAAGCAACCCCGGCGCCGAGGTCGTCAGCACCGCGCACCAGCTCACCGCGCAGGCCCTGGAGATCATCCAGCACCTCATCGCCGACGCCGCGCTGGCCCGCACCCGGGTGCTGTTCGTGACCTGCAACGCCGTCTCCGGCGGCGCCGACGACCCGGTCCGCGACCTGGCCGCCGCCCCGATCCACGGCCTGGTCCGCTCCACCCAGTCCGAACACCCCGGCAAGTTCCTGCTCATCGACCTGGACACCGAGGACAGCTCGGCCGCCGTCCTGCCCGGCCTGCCCAGCCTCCTGGAAGACGGCGAGACCCAGGCCCTGGTCCGCGACGGCGCCATCCGGGTCGGCCGCCTGGCCACCCTGGCCTCCGGCTCCGGCCTGGTCCCACCGGCCGAGGGCCCGTGGCGCCTGGACACCACCGGCCACGGCAGCCTCGACGCCCTGGTCCTCGCCCCCAACCCGGACGCCGTTCGCGCGCTCACCGGCCGCGAGGTCCGCCTCAAGATCACCGCCGCGGGCGTCAACTTCCGCGACGTCCTCAACGCCCTCGGCATGTACCCCGGCCAGGCCGGAGCCTTCGGCGCCGAGGCCGCGGGCGAGGTCGTCGAAATCGGCCCCGACGCGACCGAACTCCGCGTCGGCGACCGGGTCTTCGGCATGATCACCGGCGGCTTCGGCACCCACGCGGTCGCCGCCGACGAACGCTTCCTGACCGCCATCCCGTCCGGCTGGACCGAGGAAACCGCCGCCTCCATCCCGATCGCCTTCCTCACCGCCTACCACTGCCTGGTCGACCTGGCCGAACTGCGCGCGGGTCAGTCGATCCTGGTGCACGCCGGCGCCGGTGGCGTGGGCATGGCCGCCATCCAGCTGGCCAAGCACCTGGGCGCGGAGGTCTTCGCCACCGCCAGCGCGGGCAAGCAGGACACCCTGCGCGAACTGGGCGTGGCCGAGGACCACATCGCCAACTCCAGGGACACCGACTTCGCCGCCCGCTTCGGCGCGGTCACCGGCGGGCGTGGCGTGGACGTGGTGCTCAACGCGCTCTCCGGCGAGTTCGTGGACGCCTCGCTGCGGGTGCTCGCCGAGGGCGGCCGGTTCGTGGAGATGGGCAAGACCGACATCCGCAGCACCGAGGACCTCGACGGCGTCTGGTACCGGGCGATGGACCTGGGCACCGTGCACCCCGAGGAGATCCAGCGCCTGCTGCGCAGCCTGATCGAGCTGTTCGAGCAGGGCGAGCTGCGGCCGCTGCCGATCACCCGCTGGAACGTGCGCCGCGCCAAGGAAGCCTTCCGGCACCTGAGCCTGGCCCGGCACATCGGCAAGGTCGTACTCACCATCCGCGGCGGCCTCGCCCCCACCGGCACCACCCTGCTCACCGGCGGCACCGGCACCCTGGGCGGCGCCCTGGCCAAACACCTGGTCACCGAACACGGCGTCCGCCGCCTGCTCCTGGTCAGCCGCCGCGGCCCGGACGCTCCTGGCGCCGACACCCTCCGCCAGGACCTCATCGAGGCAGGCGCCGACGTCGACATCGTGGCCGCCGACATCACCGACCGGGACGCCCTGGCCACGGTCCTGAACGGCATCCCGGCCGAACACCCACTCTCCGCCGTGGTGCACACCGCGGGCGTGCTCGACGACGGCGTGGTCACCAAACTCGACCCCGAGCGCCTGCGCAAGGTGTTGCGCCCCAAGGTCGACGCCGCCTGGCACCTGCACGAACTCACCCGCGACCACGAGCTGAGCGCCTTCGTCCTCTTCTCCTCGGTCGCGGGCGTCACCGGCAGCCCCGGCCAAGCCAACTACGCCGCCGCGAACGTCTTCCTGGACACCCTGGCCGCGCACCGCCGCGACCAGGGCCTGCCGGCCACCTCACTGGCCTGGGGCCTGTGGGCCGAACGCAGCGAGCTGACCAGCGGCCTGGACGAGGGCCAGGTACGGCGGATCGACTCCTCCGGCCTGCCCGAGATCTCCACCGAGCAGGGCATGCGCATGTTCGACTCGGCAACCGAATCCGACGAACCCCTGATCATCCCGATCAAGGTCGGCAAACGAGCCGCAGGCCAGTCCACCGCAGTCCCAGCCCTGCTGCGCGGCATCATCCAAGGCGGCCGCCGCTCCGCCGCCGCGGGCACCCCAGCCCCCTCCGGCCTCCGCGACCGCCTCCGTGCCCTGGGCGCCACCGGCCAGGAAGAACTGTTGCGCGACCTGGTGATCACCCACGCCGCAGCCCTGCTCGGCCACCACGACCGCGCAGGCCTAGACCCCGAACGCGGCTTCCTGGAATCCGGCTTCGACTCCCTCATCGCGGTCGAACTCCGCAACAAACTCGCCGACGTAACAGGCCTCCGCTTGCCCTCCACCGTCGTCTTCGACACCAAAACCCCGGTCGCCCTGGCCCAACGCCTCCGCACCGAACTCGCCGAATCAGTCAGCTCCACCAGCGGCTCCAGCAACAACAACGCCAACGGCGGCGGCGCGGCCGACACCCTCGACCAACTCTTCGCCGATGCAGTCCACACCGGCAAGGTCCGCCAGGGCCTGGCCATGCTCAAGGCGGTAGCCAACCTCCGCCCCACCTTCGACAGCCCAGCCGACCTGGTCGCCCTCTCCAAGGCCACCATCCTCGCCGACGGCCCCACCGCCCCCACCATCATCTGCGTCAGCTCCCCAGTGATCACCGGCGGCGTGCACCAGTACGCCCGCATCGCCGCCCACTTCCGCGGCCGCAGGCGAGTAAGCGCCCTCCCCCTGATGGGCTTCGCCGACGAGGAACACCTCCCCGCCACCGGCGACGCCGCAGTAAGAGCAGTAGTCGAGAGCGCCCTGGAAGCCAGCGAGGGCCAGCCTTTCGTCCTGCTCGGCCACTCCTCCGGCGGCTCCATCGCCCTGGCCGCGGCCGGGGTGCTGGAACAGGTCTGGGGCATCCGCCCCGAAGGCGTGGTCATGCTGGACACCCTCAGCGTCCGCCACGACGGCGAAGGCAGCGACTTCGGCCAGATGACCAACTACTACCTTGACAAGATCGGCTCCTCGCCGATCACTTTGTCCACCGCCCGGTTGTCCGCGATGGCCCACTGGTTCAGCAAGCTGGCCACCATCGACGTCCTGGAGTCGACCGTGCCGCGCCTGCTGGTGCGGTGTGGGCGGGATCTGGACGGGAACACCGTCGGCGAGCTGCCGGAGTCGGCGGTGCCAGCGGGCGAGGTCCGCACCATTGACGCGGACCACTTCTCGCTGGCCAAGGAGGACTCGGGGCGGACCGCGGAGACGGTCGAGCAGTGGGTGGGCTCGCTGGTCAAGGCCTGAGACACGGCTGCATTACTTCTTCCGGGTGGACCGGATTGGTCTGTCCTGGGAACGTGGTAGCAGGGACGCGGTGTCGCTGCCGTGTCCCTGCTGTCACGGACAGGGGGCAATGCGGGTGGCCGAAGTCCCAGCAGGAGCCGGCGAGGCAGATGATCCGCCTGTTCCCGCTGGCCCACAGGTGAAAAACACGGTGACGGTGTCGGCGAAGACCGACATGGTGGTGCTGGCGAAAACCATTTCCGGCGGCGTCCATCACCACGGGTGGCGCAGTCCGCGCGTGCTGCTGATCGGTGCCGCCGCCGGCGCAATGCTGCTAGTCGTCGCGCTGGTCCTGGTGCGCTGGCTGACCGACAGTGGCGCGCTGCCCGCGACCGGCAACCCGCTGGCACCGCCGGCCACGGCACGCGAGACCGGCATCCTGTCGGGCCACACCGGGATGATCACGGGAATGAAGTTCAGCGGGAACGGCCAGGTCCTCGCCACGGCGAGTATGGACAAGACCGTTCGATTGTGGGACGCACCGAACCACAGAGAGCTGGGCACACTCGCCACCGGCCTCGTCAACCCCAACGGGGTGGCGGTGAGCCAGGACGGGCGCACCGTGGCCGTCGCGCCGTCAGGCCGTGGGGTGCAGTTGTGGGACGTGGCCAGCCGCAAGCAGCTCGGCGAGTCGCTCAGCGAGACCGAAGGCATGCGCGGGATGCCGATCATGGCCATGGCCGTGGAGTTCAGCCCGGACAGTCGTCTGCTGGCCGTCGGGGAGCTTAGTGGTCAGGTGCGGTTGTGGGATGTGGCCAGCCACCGGCGGGTGGGCAAGCCGCTCGTCGGTCACACCTCCGGCGTGTTCGCCATGGCGTTCAGTGCCGATGGCCGTGTGCTGGCTACCTCAGGCGGGAACGCCACGGTGCGGTTGTGGGATGTCACCAGCTATCAGCAGCTCGGCCAGCTGCCCCTCGGGTCGTTCGGTTTTGTGCAGAGCCTGGCGCTCAGCCCGGATGGACGGACCCTGGCCTGCGCGGTCTCGGGCCTCAACACGCAGTTGTGGGATGTGGCCAGCCGCCAACGACTCGGCGAGCCCATCAACAACAGCGCCACAAGCCTCGGGTTCAGCTCGGATGGCAAGCGTCTGGTCACCGCGAGCGCGGGGCAGGGGGTGCAGCTGTGGGATGTGGCCAGCCGGGAGCCGCGCGGTGATCCCATCGGGTCCAACCCTGCTGCCACTCACGTGTCGTACAGTCCGGTTGGGCAGACACTTGCCACCGGAATGCTGGACAACTCCGTGCGCTTGTGGGACATGACCGGTCTGGGCTGAGCAACAAGGGCAGCTCGGACCACTCAGTGACCACGGTGATCGCGAGGGCCCCGGTCGCCGCCGGACCCCTCGCGACCGCCGCGACACCTACCAGGTGACCGGCATCGAGTGCACGCCGAAGAGCACGCCGTCGTACTTGAACGGCAGTTCCTCCACCGGCACCGCCAGCCGCAACCCCGGAATCCGCTCGAACAACGTCCGGTAAGCGATCTCCATCTCCACCCGCACCAGGTTCTGCCCCAGGCACTGGTGCACCCCGTACCCGAAGGCCACGTGCTGCCGCGCGCCACGCTCCGGGTCGAACTGACTGGGGCAGCCGAACATCGACTCGTCGTGGTTGGCCGCGGCCACCAGCGGCATGATCCCCTCACCCGCGCGGACCAGCTGGCCGTTGATCTCCAGATCGGCCACCGCCACCCGCAGCGCCACCAGGTCCGCCACCGAGTGCAGGCGCAGGGTTTCGTCCACCACCCGGTCGTCGCCGATCCACTGCGGGTTCTGCAGCAGGGTCAGCACGCCAAGAGCGATGTTGTTGGCGGTGGTCTCGTGGCCCGCGATGAGCAGCAGCATGCCGGTGCCGGGCAGTTCCTCCGGGGTCAGCACCCCGGCGGCCAGGATCCGGCTGATCAGGTCGTCGCCTGGCCACTTCTGCTTGATCGCGATCAGGCGGGTGACATAACGCAGCAGCGCCTTGCCGGCGGCCTCCCGTTCCTCGTGTGAGGAGCCCAGGCTGACCAGGACCTGGGTGCGGGACTCGAAGAAGTCGTGGTCGGCGTACGGGACGCCGAGCAGGGCGGAGATGACCAGGGAGGGGATCGGCAGGGCGAAGTCCTCCACCAGGTCGGCCTTGTCGCCGCGGGCCAGCATGGCGTCGATGCGCTCGTCCACGATCTTCTGGATCGCCGGGCGCCACTCGCGCATCCGGCGCACGGTGAACTCCGGCATCAGCGCCTTGCGGAACCGGTTGTGCTCGGGCGGGTCGTAGCCCACGAACCAGCCGGGCACCTCATCGGAACGCGGCACCCCGCCGGTGCGGCCGAAGCTGGGGAAACCCTCCTTGGTCGGGTCCGAGCTGACCCTGGCGTCGGTGAGCACCGCGCGCACGTCCTCGTGCCGGGTCACCAGCCAGACCTCCTGACCGGTCGGCAGGCTGGTGCGGGCCAGGCCGGGCAGGTCGCGGAAGCGGGCGTAGTCCGCCGGTGGGAACGACTCGCCGGGGACCCGTCTGGGGAAGTCCACGACCGGGCACCGGGCCGGTTCGTCTGCCGGCATAGCTCCTCCTTGGCTGCCAGGCGGGACGCCCACGCCCCGCGGGTCCACCTTGCGGCCTTCCTGGCAGGAAAACGCCCAGAAGCTCGGACAGGTCGTGTTTGGTGGGTATTGGCCGATGAGCGCCGGAGTCCAGATTGTTCCTGGTCGTGTCGACGTGGTGGCCTCGTACCGGTGTTGTACGTGGCCAGCGCGGCGGGGCGGCCAGGGACGATCTGGGCCCGGCGATCGCGGCCAAGGTCCACCAAACCCGACCTGGATCGGACCTCTCGCGGACTGGAACAGAGACGGACGGCTTGGTTGCAGGGAGCTAGGATTCCGCCATGAACGGGGGCAGGGACACAGCGCTGGTCGGGCGGGACCGGGAACTGGACCTGCTGGTCGAGATCGCCGAGAAGGCGCGGGCCGGCACCGGCCAGGCGGTCCTGCTCCGCGGTCCGGCGGGCATCGGCAAGACCACCCTGCTGCAGGCCGCCCTCACCCGGATCCGGCCACTGGCCGCCCGCACCCTGTCCGCGCGCTGCCGGGACGCGGGCAGCGGGGCCTATGCCGCGGTCCGCGCGCTGTTCGAGCCGCTGCACCTGACCCAGAAGGGCGAGGCCGGGCGGCTGCTGGACGGCAGTGCCCGGCACGCGCTGCCAGCGGTCGACCCGGAAATACAGCATCCGACCCAGCACAACACCGCCTACTCGGTGCTGCACGGCCTGCACTGGCTCACCGTCGGACTCACCGCCGACGGCCTGCTGGTACTGGCCGTGGACGACCTCCAGTGGTGCGACGACCCCTCGCTGCGCTGGCTGGCCTTCCTGCTCCGCCGGGCCGAGGACCTGCCGCTGTTGCTGCTGCTCACCCAGCGCACCGACCAGGACTCCCCGGTCACCGAGGTCTTCGCCGAGATCGCCGAACTCTCCCTGTGCCACACGGTCAACCTGCCAGCGCTCAGCGCCCGCCCGGTGGCCGAACTGCTGACCAAGGTGCTCGGCGCCGAACCGGAACTGGCCTTCGCCGCCCGCTGCGCCCAGCTCACCGGCGGCAACCCGCTGCTGCTCGGCCGGATGCTGACCAGGCTGGGCGAGCACGACGGCGACCGCACCGACCCCGCACTGCTGGAGGACCTGGGCCGGGCCGTGGTCGCCCGTTCGGTGCTGGACCGGCTGCCCGAGCACTTCCTGGCCGTGGCCAGGGCCATCGCCATCCTGCCCGGCGAGGCCCTCGAACTCATCGCCGCACTCGCCGGGGCGCACCACCGCACCACCACCGCGGCCATCAGCGAACTGCGCCGCCGCGACCTGGTCACCGCCGAGGACTTCGGGCCCGGCCCGGAATTCGTGCACGACACCATCCGGCAGACCGTGCTCGGCGGCACCCCTTCGGCCGAACTCGACCAGCTCCGCGAACGCGCCGCCACCCTGCTCAACGACGCAGGCAGGCCCGCCGAGGAGGTGGCGGTGCTGCTGGTGCTGCTGCCCGGCGCCCCCGAACCGTGGATGGCCGACGTGCTGCGCGAGGCCGCCACCGGCGCCGAACACCGCGGCGCACCACGGATGGCGGCCAGTTACCTGGAGCGCGTGCTCGCCGTGGACGACGCCGACGTGCCGGTGCTCAGCCAGCTCGCCAGGGTGCTCGCGATGATCGAACCCACCACCGCGCTGCGCCACCTGGAACGCGCCCTCGAACTGATCGCCGACCCACGCCGCCAGGTCCCGCTGGTGCTCCAGTACACGCTGACCTCGCTGCGCGCGCAGAACTCCATCCGCGCCTTCGCCCTGGCCTGCACCACCCTGGACGCGCTGACCAAGACCATCGGCCCCGAACCCGACAGCACCGACCGGGCCCTGCGCGCGGTGCTGGAGTCCTCGATGCTGGCCTCCGGCATCGACGAGAAGACCAACCTGGGCGAGCTGGGGGAGCGCTTCGCGCACCGCGCCAACCCGCCGGGGGACACCGCCGAGGAACGCCAGCTGCTGGCCGGCCTCGCCCTGCTGGGCATGCTGCAGGCCCGCCCCGCCGCCGAACTGGCCGAGCAGACCCGGCGGGCGCTGAAGATAAACGAGGTCGAGGTGGGTGGCTGGACCATCCTGGGCTCGATCTACACCCTCTACCTGGCCGATGACACCGTGGCCATGCCCGAGGCGCTGGACATGCTGGTCGAGCACATGCAGTCCACCGGGGCCGCCTGGACCTACTGCCTGGTCAGCAGCCTGCGTGCGATCGTGCGGCACTGGAACGGCGACCTGGTCGAGGCCCTGGCCGACGCCCAGTCCTGCTACGACCTGGTCGTCCAGGAGAACTGGGCGGGCGCCATGGTCATGCCCCAGGTCGCCCTCGCGGTGGTGCTCACCGACCTGGGCGAGGCCGACCGCGCCGACGAGATCCTCGGCGAGACCTTCCGCGACCGCTTCGACGCCTTCACCCTGGAGTACCACTACTACCTGATGGCCCGCGCCCGCACCTACGAGGCCCTCGGCGAGATCGACCGCGCCCTGGAAACCCTCCAGCAGTGCGCACTGAGCCTGGCCGAAGGCAACATCGACAACCCGGTGCTGGCCCCCTGGTGGTACGAGGCCGCCCTCATCCTCGCCGACCAGGACCGCCTCGAAGAAGGCACCGCCATCGCCAACCACGGCGCCGAGCTGTGCCGCCGCTGGGGCACCCCGCGCGCCCTCGGCATGGCCCTCACCGCCCAGGGCGCCGTCACCCCAGGCCCCCAGGGCATCCGCCTGCTCACCGAAGCCGTCCGCACCCTGGCCACCTCACCCGGCAAGTTCGAGCACGCCCGAGCCGAGTACCTCCTCGGCCGCGCCCTGCTCCGCGCGGGCGACGCCGAAGCCGCCCGCAAACGCCTGCGCAGCTCCCTGGATCGCTCGGTCCTACTCCGCCACCGGCGTCAGGTCACCCTGTCCTCGGCCGCGTTGCTGGAGGCGGGCGGCCGGTTGCGCCGCGGCACCGACTCCCCGGCCGACAGCCTCACCGGCAGCGAACGCCGCGTCGCCGCCAGAGCCGCCAACGGCGCGACCAACCGGGAGATCGCGGAATCCCTGTTCCTCACCGTCCGCACGGTCGAACTGCACCTGACCAGCGCGTACCGCAAACTCGGCGTCCGCGGCCGGGCGGAGCTGGCGGCGGCACTGGCCCGCAGCGGGCAGTGAGTACGGCGTCATCGGACAGCTGCCACGCGCCCGATGACGCACACGGCCGGTGGATCCAGGTCGAGCACTTCGGTGCGGAGCTGCTCGAACCCGGCTTCGGCGAGCCGGCCCGCCAACTCAATGGCGCCCGCCGGGCCGCAACAGCCGAGCTAGTTCGCGTAGCCGGGCGGTCGGGTCCGGCCACATGCCGACTGTGTTCACTGCCAGCGCGGCGTCAAACGGCCCGTCGCTGATCGACAGCTGCTCGACCGGCAGGCGATCCCATGGACTGCCCCCGATGCTGGGTGATCCTCGAAGACGGTGGTCAGCCCAACCGGTGCCGCACCCACACATTCGGCTCCACATACACCGCGAAGTCCTGCGCCAAATCGCAGTGCACCAACGACAACGCCCCCGGCACCGCCACCCCGCCATCCCGATCGAACGGCAACCCGGTCCACGCCCGCCACTGCGCCAGCGACCCACTCACCGTCGCCGACGCGGGCGCGACCTGCTCCACGATTCCACCCGCCCGCACGTGCACCCGCAACCACGGGTCAACCGGCAACCCGTCCTCCCGGACCTGCCGCACGTATTCCGCCATCGGCACCGCAGGCTGCCGCTCCTTCCAGATCGGCCGCAACGGCACCAGCAGCTCATCCCGCCCCTGCGCCCGAGCCGCGTCCCCCAACGCGGCCAGCATCCGCCCGGACAGCCCCTGCCCCAGCGCATCGGCCGTCACGGTGATCTCCAGCGCCCCGGCCACGGTCGGCGTCTGCCCCTCGCGGTGGTCGTCGAAGGCCCAGGGCAGGATCCGGTCCCAGCCCTGATCCGGCATGGGCACGCGACCTTCACCGTGGCCGTCGTAGGGCACCGCGAGCCCATAGGCGACCACCCGATCACCCTCGGTGGCCACCACGCAGTACTCGGGGAACACCTCGGGGACCTGGAACCAGAGCGCGTCGGAGACCAGGTCGTGCAGCAGGAACTCCGGCCAGCCGGTGTCCATGGCGAGCAGGGGTTCGAGCAACTCGGGCCGGTCGGCCAGCGTGGTGATCACAGCAGGTCAGTGTGCCGGGTGCGGCACGGCGGTGCACCCGGGTTAGCCCTGACTAGCGGCGCTTGGCCGGCGCGCTGGGCTGCTCGCCCGAGTCCTTCAGCTCCTTCAGCCGCGCCTCTTCCCGGCGCACCTCGGCCTGGGTGGCCCGCTCCTGGCGCAGCCACTCCGGGTTCTCCGCCTTCAGCGCCTCCACCTGCGCGGTGGTCAGCGCCTCGGTGATGCCACCGCGGGCCAGCCCGCCAATGGAGATGCCCAGCTTGAGCGCCAGCACCGGGCGCGGGTGCGGGCCGTTGCGGCGCAGGTCGCGCAGCCACTCCGGCGGGTCGGCCTGCAGCGCGTTCAGCTCGTCGCGCGAGACGACACCCTCCTGGAACTCCGCGGGGGTGGCCTCGAGGTACACACCCAGCTTCTTCGCCGCGGTCGCGGGCTTCATCGTCTGGGGGGTTTTCTGCGACGTCATGTCCACAGGGTATCGAGCTGGTGCGTTGGCGCTGACCACGGGCGGTAATCTGACCTGGTGACTGGCTCGGACACCCCTGCGTCGTTCCGCCTCGGCTACGTGCCGGGGGTGACCCCGGCCAAGTGGATCCGGACCTGGCAGGAGCGCCTGCCCGAGGTCCCGCTGCACCTGCAGTCGCTCTCGCCCACCGAGGCCGCCGAGGCGGTGCGCGCCCGCGAGGTCGACGCCGCGTTGCTGCGCTTGCCCATCGACCGCACCGACCTGCACGCGATCCCGCTCTACACCGAGAACACCGTGGTCGTGCTGCCCAAGGACCACCCGCTCACCGAGGGCGCCGAGATCACCGCCGCCGAACTGGCCGACCTGCTGGTGCTGCACGCCCTGGATGACTCCCTGGACTGGACCGCGCCGCCCGGCCAGCCCGCGAAGGAGCGTCCGGAGACCACCGCGGACGCGATCCAGCTGGTGGCCGCGGGAGTGGGACTGCTGATCGTGCCGCAGTCGCTGGCCCGGCTGCACCACCGCAAGGACCTCGCCTTCCGGACGCTGGCCGACGCGCCGGTCTCCCAGGTCGCGCTGTCCTGGCGGGAGGACGCCGGGACCGAGCTGACCGAGCAGTTCATCGGCATCGTCCGCGGCCGCACGGTCAACAGCACCCGCGGCGCCGGCACACCAGCCCCGGCGCCCGCTCCGGCACCGGCCAAGGCGAAGAAACCGGCCCCCGCGCGCAACCAGAAGCGCGCCGCCGCGCCCACCGGCCGGGGCCGCAAACCACGTCGCGGCCGCTAGGCGCGGGCCGGCAGGCCGGACAGCATGGTGTGCGGGATCTCGCCGTACATCGCGGCGAAGTCCACCCTGGACCGCACCAGCCGCGGGTCGGCCACGGCCGGGGTCGGGTTGCTGAACGGCCACCGGCCGACCAGCGCCACGATCGCGTACTCGGTCAGCGTGAGCGTGTCCGCCGCGCCCAGGCCCGCATCACCGCGCCCGGCGCACAGGGCGGGGCGGGCCACTCGGTGGGCAGCGTAGTCAGGACAGCCGCGGCCGAGTTCGCGCTGCTCAGGCCGCCTGGCCCGCTGGAAATCCGGGACCACCGCCATCACAACTCCGCACCTCGCGGGCACGCGGTCCCAAGGATGACCACCATTCGAGAAGCCCGCCTCACCGTGGGAATCACTGACATCTTCATCCGCCCGATCGGCCTGGACTGCATGGGGATGTACCGGCCACCAGGTTCGGCACCAGCTTCGCTCGGAGGGCGGGGTGATCCTGGGCGGCCGCCCCGAGTACGTGGCCACGGCCTGCGCGGACAGCCTGCACCGCCTCGACCCGGCCGTGCCGATCGAGGACACCGTGGGCGCGATGGCCGACCTGGTCACCGCGGGCAAGGTGCGCGCGCTCGGCCTCAGCGCGGTCGGCCCTGACCTGCTGCGCCGGGCCGCCGCGGTGGCCCCGATCTCGGCCCTGAAGACCTTCGCCGGCGAACGCGGCCACGCCCCCGGCCAGATCGCGCTGGCCTGGCTGCTCGCCCAGCCCTACGCCATCGCCCCCATCCCCGGCACCAAACGCGCGGCCTACGCCCGCCAGAACGCCGCCGCCACCGCCGTCCCGCTCAGCGCGGACGACCTGGCCGTCCTGAATGGACTGTTCGACCCGGCCAGGGTGCGCGGCGGGCAGTACGGCGACCTCGACCTGCGCTCGCAGCACCGCATCGACAACTAGGCCGACGCGGTGCCGGTGGACCAGCGGGTCATCGACCTGCCGGGCACTGCGGTGGGTGGTTCCGGCAGCCCGCGATGGACTTCGCCGAACTCAGCTGCTCGTCGGAGATCCTGCTGCCGGCCAGGTTGACGTCGGTGAGGTCGGCGCCATCGAGTTCGGCCGCGGAGATCGTCTGGCCGGGCACCATGAATCGGGTGTCGGTGAGGTTGGCTCCGGTGAGATCGGCGTCCATGAGCAGGCTCGCCAGCAGATCGGCGCCGGTGAGGTCGGCGCCGGCCAGGTTGGCCCTGAACAGGGTGGTTTCCCTGATATCGGCCCCGGACAGCTTGGCCTTGCTGAAGTTGCCGTCCAGGAAACTGCTCCCGGTGAAGGTCGCGCGGGTGAGATCAGCGCCGGAGAGGTCGGTCTGCGTACCGTCCACCTGCGCGAAGTTGGCCTCGGTGAGGTTCGCGCCTGCCAGGGACAGCTCCCTGATGCCGAGTCCGGTCATGTCCATGCCGGTCAGGTTGGCCCCGGACAGGGTGGCGCCACTGATGTTGGCGTTCTTGACATTCGCGCCCCGAAGGTCGGCCTTCGTGAGATCAACGTCATTGAGCTGGGCGCCGGTGAGATCGGCGCCGCGGAAGTCGGCGCCGGTCAGGTTGACCTTCCTGGCCCAGCCCACGAAATCGGCGCCGGTGAGATCGACGTCCCGCAGGTCGGCCCCGGTGAGATCCAGGAGCTTGCCACCGAGGAAGCGGACGTTCCTGAGCTTGATCTCCGCGTCCGGGTTCGCCTGCCGCCAGTCATTCCATTCGGCCGCGCTTCTGGTGAGCATCCCGGCCTGCTCGTCATCGCACACCGTCGAGTCCGCGGGGCACGGGGTGGGCGGCGGGGGCGGCTCCGGAAGTGCCACGGTCGTGCTCTTGACATCGCTGCAGTACCGGCCGCCGAGCACGATCTTGACGCACACCTGTAGTTCCAGGGTCACCGATCTGTCCTCGGGGTCCCAATGGTCGTAGCCGAAGAAGCGCACTTTTTCGCTGCCGTGCCGACAGGCGATGTCAGCGCGTTGAACAGGTTTACCGTGCCACCGGGTACCGTCCTTGTTTCTGCCGTTCTGGTAAACCTCGATATCCCCGCCGGTGCAACCTCCCCCGGCTACGCCCGCGGCAACCCATTGTCCGCCGTCAGCACTGACTGTTCCGTTGTATTGGACCCGCCGGCAACCGCCTTGAAGTTCGCAGTTGTAGTTGACCTCCATATCGAACGGCCGGATGGATGGAATGTCCTTCCTGGCCTTGGTGTCGCCGGCGGCGGCAGGGGAAATCCCGGCAAAGGTGGCCAGGAGTGCGGGCAGCAGCAGGCAAAGAGTTTTTGCGGATGCCTTCATAATTCAAGGCTAGGTGTCCAAGGACCTGGCAGCCGCGCGGAAGTGGAACTCTCATGCTTCTGTGTCGCTCATTGCGCCGGGAGAGTGGCCGGGGCGCACCGGGGGTAGGGCCAGCCCCACCCCCAGGACGGTAGTAGGTGGGCATGTGTGACCGGCCGGGAAACGGGAAGCTGATCACCAGCAGCGGAGAGCCCGCCGCCCCGGCAGAACAGGACACCCACCATGAAGCGCAGCAGTCTGGCCCGCTCGACCGCCGCGGTGGCCGCGGCCGCCGTCACCGTGGCGCTGGCCTGCACCGGCGCCGGCGCGGTGGCCGCGGAGAGCCAGCACGGCAGCAAGGTGCAGCAGCGCCTGGACAGCCTGGTGCGCGAGGACAGGTTCCCGGCCGCACTGGCCACTGTGGACGATCGCAACCTGGTCTCGGGTCAGGCCAAGCGGAACGATCGGGTGCGGATCGGCAGCAACACCAAGCTGTTCGTGGCCGTCGCGGTGCTGCAGCTGGTCGGCGAGGGCAGGATCGAGCTGGACAAGCCGATCGAGAAGTACCTGCCGAATCTGGTGCGCGGCAAGGGTATCGACGGCAACAAGATCACCGTGCGCGAGCTGCTCCAGCACACCAGCGGCCTGCCCAACTACACCAACCACATCGGCATGGAGAAGTTCCAGGAGGCGCGGGACCGCTACCTCAGCCCGCGGGACGCCCTGGACGCCGCGCTGGCCCAGCCGGCCATGTTCGAGCCGGGAAAGAAGTGGTACTACAACAACACCGGCTACACCCTGGCTGGGCTGCTCATCGAGAAGGTCACCGGCCGACCGGTGGCCGAGGTGGTCACCGAGCGGGTGATCAAGCCCGCCGGGCTACGCGACACCTACTGGCCCAACGTGGGTGAGCGGGACATCCGCGGCAGGCACGCCAAGGGCTACGCCGAGGCCGACGGCACCAAGCCCGGCGGCCCGATCGTGGACGCCACCCGGCAGGACACCGGCTGGGGCTGGGCCGCCGGTGAGCTGGTCGGCACCCCCAGCGACCTGAGCCGGTTCTTCGCCGAGTTGTTCGGCGGCAAGCTGTTGCGCCCGGCCGAACTGGCCGAGCTGAAGCGCACCGTGGTGGCCACCGGCGTGCCTGGCAAGGCCGAGTACGGCCTCGGCGTGTTCCGCACCGAACTGAGCTGCGGCAAGGTCCTGTGGTGGCACGGCGGATCGATTCCCGGCTACGAGACCCGCGGCGGCGTGACCGAGGACGGTCGCCGGATCGGGCTCGCGGTGACCGCGCAGACCGGCACCTTCACCGACCACGCGGTCGGTGCCCAGCACCTCCAGCAGTTCGTGGACGCCGCGATCTGCGACCAGCGCTGACCCTTCTACCCGACCAAAAGGACAACACCATGAAGCGCAAGACCCTGCACCGCACCGCCGCGGTCACCATCTCCCTCGGCCTTGCCCTGGCCTGCACCGGCGCCACCGCACTGGCCACCGAGGCCCAGCGCGGCAACTCCACCCAGCAGCGCCTGGACAACCTGGTGCGCGAGGCGAGGTTCCCGGCCGCACTGGCCAATGTGGACGGACGCAACCTGGTCGCGGGCAAGGCGGACAAGGACGACCGGGTGCGGATCGGCAGCAACACCAAGGCATTCGTCGCCGTCGCGGTGCTGCAGCTGGTCGGTGAGGGCAAGATCGAACTGGACGCGCCGATCGAGAAGTACCTGCCGGGTCTGGTGCGTGGCCAGGGGATCGACGGCAACAAGATCACCGTGCGGCAGATCCTGCAGCACACCAGTGGCCTGCCCAACTACACCCGGTTCCTCGGCATCGAGGGCTTCGAGGCCATCCGGGACCGCTACGTCAGCCCGCGGGAGACCCTGGACGCCGCGCTGGCCCACCCGGCCGACTTCGCCCCCGGCACGGACTTCTCCTACAGCAACACCGGTTACACCGTGGCCGGGCTGCTCATCCAGAAGGTCACCGGCCGGCCGGTCGGCGAGGTGGTCACCGAGCGGGTGATCAAGCCAGCCGGACTGCGCGACGCCTACTGGCCGAACGTCGGCGAACGGGACATCCGCGGCAAACACGCCAAGGGGTACAACAAGGCCAACAGCGCCGACCCCAACTCCCCGGTCGTCGACGCCACCCGCCAGGACACCGGCTGGGGCTGGGCCGCGGGGGAGCTGGTCGCCTCCCCGGCCGACCTGAACCGCTTCTACACCGCGCTGCTCGACGGCAAGCTGCTGCGCCCGGCCGAACTGGCCGAGATGAAGCGCACCGTCCCGGCCAAGAACCTGCTGCCGGGAGCCAGCTACGGCCTCGGCCTGATGCGGGTGGAACTGAGCTGCGGCAAGGTGTTGTGGGGTCACGGCGGTGACATCCCCGGCTACGAGACCAGGGGCGGGGTCACCGAGGACGGCCGCAAGGTCGCGGTCGCGGTGACCGCGCTGCCGGGCACCTTCGGCGACAACCCGGCCGCCGCCCACCAGCAGGTGCTCGACCTGGTGGACGCGGCCGCCTGCGGCAAGCGCTGAACCTGAACGACAGGCATCGGCCGTCGGCACTCCGGGTGGTTTTCAGGGAAAACCCGGAGGCCGACGGCCGACGCGCGTGCCAGCCTGGCGGCCAGAGATGTCCACTGTAGACAGACGAAAGCCGAGGCGCGAAGTCGATGCCGGAACACGAGGACCAACAGCGAGCGCGGGAACTGAAGGCATTCACCCAGGTCTACCTGGCCGCCGAAGCCGAGGGCAGGCCGGTGGCCGAGGTCACCCACGAGGGCTGGCGACCCGGCGCGCGATGCGGGTCCAGGGGCACCGACGGGGTGCTGCTGGCCGGCCACGAGTCCGGCTGGACCGGGATGGCCGTGTTCCGCCGGGACCGGGAAACCCCACAGCACAACCTGTTCAGCACCGGCTGGAACCCAGACTTCACCCACCGCCCTTACACCGTCGAGTGGACCCACCCCGGCTTCGCGGGCATCCTCGCCCCGGACGCGGCCAGGCTGGAACTCATCACCCCCGACGGCACGGTGCTCCCGGCCCAGATCGCGGCAGGCAGTTACGCGGTCTCGGTCGCCCTGGACCTGCCCAGCGAACGCGGCCTGGCCGAACTGCGGGCCGCCGGCCCGGTGACCATCGACCAGGAACTGGACGCGGTCTGGGCCAGCAGCCGCGAGGCCACCGACCAGCTACGCGACTACACCGCCCGCGTCTACGACACCACCGGCCGCCTGCTCTACGACGGCCCCGCCCTCTAAGCCCCCACACCGTGTTGGCCGTTCTCGTACGGTGTGTTGGCCGAACTGGACGGTGTGTTGGCCGATCGGCGTACCAGTTCGGCCAAGACTGTGTACGACAACGGCCAACACACCGGCAGATCCTTACTCGCCTTCCTGGTCGACCTGCGGCAGGGTGGTCGGACAGGCGTCGGCGAGGGGACTGGTCGTGAGACGATTCTTGCTGGTAGGGCTCGTGCTGGTGACCGCGGGTGCCGGACTGACCCCGGCCGTGGCCGCGCCCCCGACCGCCGTGCACCACATCCCGGGCGTCCGCGGCCCGGTGCGGGTGGTCACCGACACCTGGGGCGTGCCGCACGTCTACGCCACCAGCCAGGATGACGCTTTCCTGGCCCAGGGCTTCATCGCCGCGCGGGACCGGCTGTTCCAGATCGACCTGTGGCGGCGGCGCGGACTCGGGCAGCTCGCCGAGGTGCTCGGCCCGAACTACGTGGAGCAGGACCGGGCTGCCCGGATGTTCCTCTACCGCGGTGACATGGACCGCGAGTGGGCCGCCTACGGCGAGCGCGCCCGCGGCATCGCCACCCGGTTCACCCAGGGCATCAACGCCTACGTTGCGCACCTGGAACGCAACCCCGCCGCACTGCCCGAGGAGTTCCGTCGCCTCGGCTACCGGCCGGCGCGCTGGGCGCCGGAGGACGTGGTGCGCATCCGCAGCCACGGCCTGACCGGCAACCTCACCGACGAGGTCACCAGGTCCAGGGTGGCCTGCGCGGCCGGGCTGGAAACGGACAAACTGCGTCAGCCACTGCAACCGGACCGGCCGATCCAGCCGCCCGGCGGGCTGGACCCGTGCGTGCTCCCGGCCAACGTGCTGCGCACCTTCGAGCTGGCCACCCAGCAGGTCGCCTTCACCGGCGGCCAGGTGGTGGCCACCGCGAAGGAGGAGTTCAGCGAGGGCAGCAACAACTGGGCCGTGGCACCCAGCCGCACCGGCACCGGCCGCGCCCAGCTGGCCAACGACCCGCACCGCGCCTACTCCGCGCCGTCCCTGCGCTACCTGAGCCACCTGTCCGCACCCGGCCTGGACGTGATCGGCGCGAACGAGCCCGCGCTGCCCGGCATCTCCATCGGCCACAACGGCCGGATCGCCTTCGGGCTCACCATTTTCCGGATGGACCAGGAAGACCTCTACGTCTACCAGCTCGACCCGGCCGACCCCACGCGCTACCGGTACCAGGACGGCTGGGAGCCGATCCGGGTACTGCGCGAGCGGATCCCGGTGGCGGGCAAGGAACCCGTGGAGGTCGAGCTGCCGTTCACCCGGCACGGCCCGGTGCTGACCACCGCGGCCGGGCGGGCCTTCGCGGTGCGCAGCGGCTGGCTGGAACCGGGCATGGCGCCCTACTTCGGCAGCGTGCGCTACATGTACGAGCGGGACTTCGCCGGGTTCAAGGCGGCCATGCGGAACTGGGGCGCGCCAACGGAGAACCAGGTCTACGCCGACACCAGCGGCAACATCGGCTGGGTGCCCGGCGGCCTGGCGCCCAAACGCTCCGGCTACGACGGCCTGCTGCCCGCCCCCGGTGACGGCCGGTTCGAGTGGACCGGTTTCCACACCGGTGACGACCTGCCGCACGCCTACAACCCGCCGCAGGGCTTCGTGGCCACCGCCAACCAGTTCAACCTGCCGCCCGGCTTCCCGCACCCGATCGGCTTCGAGTGGTCCGCGCCCTACCGGCACCAGCGGATCACCGAGGTGCTGGCCGCGGACCGGCGGTTCAGCGTGGCCGACGCGATGCGCCTGCAGAACGACCAGCTCTCCATCCCGGCCCGCCAGCTCACCGCGGTACTGGCCACCGTGCCCGGCGCGGACCCGTTGGCCGCCAAGGCATTGACGCTGTTGCGTGGCTGGAACGCGGTGGAGAGCAAGGAATCGGCGCAGGCCGCGCTGTTCGAGCTGTGGCTGGCCCGGCACCTCAACCCCGGCCTGGTCCGCGCCCTGTCCCCGGCCGCCGCACCACTGATCGCGGTCCCGGACAGCCGCACCGTGCTGGACGCCCTGTCCCACCCGGAGAAGTGGTTCGGCGCGGACCCGGTGGCCAAGCGGAACCAGCTCGTCAACGAGACCCTGGCCGCGGCCTGGCGGGAGGCGGAAACCTTGCTGGGCAACGATCCCGGAGCCTGGCAGTGGGGCAAGTTGCAGCACACCCTGTTCCAGCACCCGCTCAGCCCCACGCTGTCCCCGGAGGAGCGGGCCCGTTTCGACGTCGGCCCGTTCCCTCGCGGCGGCTCCAAGGACACGGTGAACGCCTCCGGCTACCGGCGCACCGACTTCCGGCAGACCGGCGGGGCCTCCTTCCGGATGGTGCTCGACGTCGGCAACTGGGACGCCGCCCGCGCGATCAACACCCCCGGCCAGTCCGGCAGGCAGGCCGATCCGCACTACCGCGACCTGGCCGGGAAATGGCGCGAGGGCCGGTACTTCCCGCTGCTCTACAGCCGCGCCGCGGTGGAACGCAACGCGGACCGGATCACCCTGCTGCTGCCGTGACCGGTGGCACGCCGAGGGCGCCGAAAGCCTCGTCCAGCAACAGTTCCAGGCCGACGGCGCCCTCCTGCTCCACCCAGGCGGTGATCGCACTGGACAGCGCGGCCACCGCGGCCCCGGCCAGCACCTTGGTGGCCAGGTCCGGTTCGGCCTGACCGGCGCGACTGGCCAGCCAGGCGGCGAAGTTCTCCTTGCCCGTCTGCAGGTTGAGGTGGTTGCGGTCGCGCAGGGCCGGGGTGCGCAGCACCAGCGTGGCCCGGACCAGGATGGTGGCCTGATCCGCGGGCGGGATCCGCACCACCGCGCCGCGCACGGCCCGGTGCACCGCGGTCAGAGGTGGCTCGTCCACCGGCCGGGCGGCCAGCTGCTCACCCATCAGCGCGTCGTAGTCGTCTATCTCGACCACGTTCTCCTTGCGCGGGAAGTGCCGGAAGAAGGTCATGTGCGAGACCCCGGCGGCCGCCGCGATCTCCTCCACCGTGGTCGCCTCGAACCCGTTGGCCAGGATCAGCCGCAGGGCGTGGTCCTTGATCGCGCGGCGGGTGCTCGCCTTCTTCCTGGCCCGCCAGTCCGTCTCGCTCACCGGGTGAGTATCGGCGTCGCGGGGGAGACCGGCCCGAGGGCCCCGGTGAGCCAGCGCTGGAGGTCGGTGCTGTGGTGGCCGCGCCAGGCCAGGTGACCGTCCGGGCGGATCAGCGCGAGTTCGTTGTGCGGCCAGCGCAGGTCGACCACGCTTTCCCCCAGCCACGGCCGGACCAGGTGGCTCTGGTCGGCGAAGGGGGAGAGAAGTGCCCAGTGCCCGCCGAGTTCGGCGTGCAGCCGGGTGGGCACGCCACTGGCGCGGTGACACGGGAAATCCGGCACCCGGTCCCCGGCCCTGACCCGGCCCAGCCCGGTCACCGGCGCGGTGCCGACCCCGCCCAGCCAGGACCCCGGCCCCATCGCCACCTGGGCCAGCCGCACCCCCTGCTCTGCGGCCTCGGCCACCTGCTCACCCTGGCCCGCCGCCGCCCCCAGCGGTCCGCGCCGGTAACTCACCCGTAGCTGCGAGGCCCGCGCCGCGATCCGCCGCCGCATCCAGCGCGAGCGCAGCACCAGCCCGCGGGCCAGCCGGGCCGCCCAGCCCTGGCTGAACAGCACGTTGGTCGCCTCGCTGGTCACCCGCAGCACCTGGGCCGCCACCGGCCGCCGCTCCGCCTCGTAACTGTCCAGCAGCTCCGCCCCGGCCCGGCCGAGGATCACCGCACCCAGCTTCCAGCCCAGGTTCTCCGCGTCCCCGATCCCGGTGGCCAGCCCCTGCGCACCCAGCGGCGCGTGCACGTGCGCGGCATCCCCGGCCAGCAGCACCCGCCCCCGCCGGTAGGCCGTGGCCAGCCGCCGCTGCACCGGGAACGCCGACGCCCAGGTGACCTCGCCGACCTCGGCCCCGGTCTCCTCCCGCAGCCAGCCGGGCAGATCAGCCCCGTCCGGCCCCATCAACCGCCACCGATCCGGGCCCGGCAGCGGGAAGGCCGCCAGGAACCCGTCCGCACGGAACCACACCGCCACCGTGTCCCGAGGCCGCTTCAGCTCCGCCCGCACATCGGCGACCTGGAGCCGCTCGTGCAACGGCTGTCCTGGAAAGTCGATGCCCACCGCGGCCCGGACCGCGCTGTGCGCGCCGTCGCAGCCGATCACCCAGCCCGCCCTGATCAGCTCCGCGCCTGCCCGCACCTCGACCACCTCGCCCTCGGTCCGGATCCCGCTGACCGCCAGCCCCCACTCGACCGCCACCCCCAGCCGGTCCAGGCGCTCCCGCAACGCGGTCTCGATCTGCGCCTGGGACGCCAGCACCCCGTCCGGCCCGAACCGCAGTTCCCGCCCGGCCACGCTCACCCCGGCCACCGGCACCGCGGGCGCGGGCAGCGCACCCAGCCGGTCCAGGGCCTCCACCGCACGTGGCGGCAGGCCCAGCGCGCCGGTGGTGGTGGCCGGACCGGGTGCCGCATCCAGCACCCGGACCCCCACCCCGGCCGCGCGCAACGCGCAGGCCAGCGTCAATCCCGTCGGTCCAGCCCCCACCACCAGCGCTGACGTGTACGGCACCGCGACCTCCCCATGTTAGCCACTAACATGTTAGCAGCTAACATGAGAGGTGCGGTACTCAGATCTCCACCACGACCTTGCCCTGGCTGGTGCCCGCGGCCAGCACCCGCTGCGCCTGCGCCGCCTGGTCCAGGGGGAAGGTCGCGCCGACCCGCACGCGCAGCACGCCCTGCTCGGCCAGCGTGGCCACCGCCCGGAAGTCCGCTGGGTCCAGCCGGACGAACACATTCGCCACGCCCGGCAGCCCGAACTCCGCCGCCGAGGCCAGCCGCGCCCCTGGCCTCCCGACCGCCGCGGTCGCGGGCAGCGTGCCGCGCCCGGCCGCGTCCAGCACCGCGTCCACGCCGAGGGCGGCCAGTTCCAGCACCCGATCGGCCAGGCCCGGCCCGTAGCCGACCGGCTCGACGCCCAGTTCGTGCAGGTAGTCGTGGTTGCGCGGCGAGGCGGTGCCGATCACCCGCGCCCCGCGGAACTTCGCCAGCTGCGCGGCCAGCGAGCCGACCGCGCCCGAGGCCGCGTGCACCAGCAGGGTCTCGCCTGGCCGCACGTCCAGCACCCGGACGATGGCCTGATACGCGGTCAGCCCGGCCAGCGGCAGCCCGGCCGCCTCCGCCCAGGACCACCCGGCCGGTTTGGGCAGCAGGGTGCGGACGTCGGTGGCCACCAGTTCGGCCAGGCCGCCGTGCGCGCGCATCAGCTCGCCGCGGATGTAGCCGATCACCTCGTCACCCGGCTTGAACTCGGGTGCGCCGAGCCCGGCCCGTTCGACCACCCCGGCGATGTCCCAGCCGGGCACCACCGGGAAGTGGGTTTCCAGGGTGTGCTCGAACAGGCCGGACTGGTTGGACAGGTCCGCCGGGTTGAGCGCGGCGGCGCGCACCCGCACCAGCACCGAGTCCAGGTGCGTCTTGGGTTCGGGCAGGTCAGCGGGTTCGAGGACCTCGGGGCCGCCGAAGCGGCGGTAGACCATCGCGCGCATCACGCGTCCGGTCCGACCATCGGGCGGTCCAGCAGCACGCAGTGGTGGGTGATCTTCCACTCGCCGTCGATCTTGCGCAGATCGGTGTCGTAGTAGGCGGATTCGACCGGGCGGATCTCCTCCCGCACCGAGAAGTGGATCACCTGCGCGCTCAGGTGCGCGATGTCGCCGTTGACCTCGATGATGTGGTCGGCGGTCATGTGGTGGCTGGATCCGCCGGGCGGGTGCGGGGCCATCAGGTTCTCCACCGCCCAGGCCACCCCGGCGCTGCCGATCAGCGGCTCGCCGACCTTCTCGTAGCCCTTGCCACTGCGGACCATGACCTCCACGACGGCGTCCTCGGTGAACAGCGCGCCCTGGGCCGGACCGTTGCGGTCGTCGGTGGCGCGGACATAGCGGGCCAGTACCTCGGCCACCTTGCGTTCTTCGCTCATGACCCCATCCGACCAGGTCAAAGCAGGTAGAGCGATGATCACCTGAGTACCGACCGGTACCCTGCGGGTATGGATCGACTGGAGACGCGGGAGCTGGAGTATTTCCTCGCGGTCGCCGAGGAACTGCATTTCGGCCGGGCCGCCGACCGGCTCGGGATGGCCCAGCCGCCGCTGTCCAGGGCGATCAGCCGCCTGGAACGCCGCCTGGGCGTGCGGTTGTTCGAGCGCACCAGCCGCCGGGTCGAACTGACCGCGGCCGGGCAGGTGCTGCGCACCGAGGGCCGCCGCGCGCTGGCCGCCCTGGACACCGCGGCCAGTCGCACCCAGCGGGCCGGGGCGCCGCCGCGGCTGGTGCTCGCGGTCCGGCCGGGTGCGGGCGCCGGGCTGCTGGCCGACCTGGTCAGCGCGTACGGGCCGGCCGGGGTGGAGATCGTGTTCGTGCTCGACCGCGCCGCCGCCCTGCGAGCGGGGGAGGCCGATCTGGCGGTGCTGTGCGCGAGCACGGACGACCTGTCCGGCCTGCGCACCCTGGAACTGCTGGAGGAGACCCCGGTCGCGCTGCTGCCGCCCGGCCACGCGCTCGCCGGCCGGGTCGCGGTCACCCAGGCCGACCTGCGGGCCCTGGACGGCTACACCCCGGAGTGCCCGCCGCTGGCCCTGGACGAGATCGTGGACCGGGTGGCCTTCGGCAGGCTGATCGTGGTGGCGGGCGCGAGCACCGCCGACCGGGTCGGCCAGGCCGTGGTGACGGTCCCGGTGGCCGATCTGCCCGCGACCCGGCTGGTGCTGGCCTGGCCGGAGAGCGCCCCGCAACCGGCGGTCGCGGCCTTCCTGCGCACCGCGCGCACCGTGCTGGCCCAACGCAAACCGGCCAGCGCCTCCTGAGTACGGTGGCCCCCATGACGGCCACGCGGCACCTGACCGGACGCTTCCCGCTCGCCATGGCCCCCGCGGCGGCCTTCCCGCTGTTCACCGCCCGCGGCGAGGAGCGCTGGGTGCCCGGCTGGCAGCCGAGGTTCCCGGTGTCCACAGTGGACGATTCGGAGCCCGGCACCGTCTTCGAGACCACAGTGGATGGTGAGTGCACCACCTGGATCGTGCTGGACCGCGAACCGGACCGGCGGATCTCCTACGCCAGGGTGACCCCGGGTTCGCGGGCGGGCACGGTCACCGTGGAGATCGAACCCAGTGGCACCGGCTGCACGGTCACCGTCACCTATCAGCTCACCCCGCTCAGCCCGGCTGGTGAGCGCGCGCTGGCCGATTTCGCCGCCGAGTACCCGGAGTTCCTGCGTTCCTGGGAAACGATGATCAAGGCCCTGGGCTGACTCAGCGCAGCCCGCGCACGTTCGGGCACAGCTCCCGGGTGACGTCCAGGTAGGCGCCCAGCACCGGCCCGGGATCGCCCGCGCGGTAGGACATCACCAGCGGCGGCAGGTCGGTGTGCGGTGCCACGTCGAGGAATCGCACGTCCGGCCGGGCCGCCCGCCGCATGCAGGACGGCCCCAGTCCCACGCCGATGCCGCAGGCGGCCAGCCCGACGATGGTGTGCACATCCCGGGCCTCGACGGTGCCGCCCAACGGCAGGACGCGTTCACCCAGTAGCTCGCAGATGGTGGCCAGGGTGGCCGGTTCCTCCTCCGGCGGGGCCACGATCAGGGTCTGCGCCCGCAACTGGTCGACATGAATTTGTCCTTGTCCCGCATGGGGATTCCCCATCCCGACCACCGCGATCAGGCGATCCTGTCCAACGCTGACCGACACCAGGTTCTCCGCGCCCGCCCCACGCGGCGCGCCCCGGGTGATCGCGATGTCCAGATCCCCGGCCAGCAGTGCCGCCGCCCCCCTGGCCGAGGACATCTCGTGCAGCGCCATCCGCACATCCGGATGCTCCCGCCCGAACCGGCTCAGCACCGAGGGCAGCAGTTCCAGCACCGCCGACCCGATGAACCCCAGCCGCAACCGCCCGGTCTCACCCCGGGCCGCCCGCCCCGCGTCCACCACGGCGGCCGACATCTCGGTCAGCGCCCGCCGGGCCCGCGACAGGAAGGCGTCCCCGGCGGCGGTCGGGAACACCCCGTGCGGCGTCCGGTTGAACAACCGCGCGCCCAGCTCCCGCTCCAGGTCGCCGATCTGCTTGGACAGCGGCGGCTGCGCGATGCCCAGCGCGGCCGCCGCCCGCCCGAAGTGCTGATGCTCGGCCAACGCCACCGCGTACCGAAGATGCCGTGCTTCCACACCCCCAGGCTATACCTGTCAGATATCGCAAGCCCACTTGTCAGATATCCCGATGGATAACGCCCGCCCGCGGGCGCACTCTCGACCACGTGAACACGATCTTCCTCCTGGTCCACGGCGCCTGGCACTCCTCCGCGCACTTCGCCGAGACCCAGCGCGAACTCGCCGCCCGCGGCGCCACCAGCCTCGCCCTCGACCTCCCCGGCCACGGCTTCGCCGCCCCTCACCCCACCGGCTACCTGACCCCCGGCCAGCCCGGCCTGGACACCGAGAAGTCCGCACTGGCCACCGTCACCATGCGGGACAACGCGGACGCCATCGTCCAAGCCCTGCAAGGACTTCGCCGGTACAACCAGGTCGTCCTGGTCTCGCACAGCGCGGGCGGCGGCCCCGCCTCCCTGGCCGCCGAACTGGCCCCGCACCTGATCGACCGCCAGGTCTACCTCTCCGCCTTCGTCCCGGCGGCCCGCCCCACCTTCCACGACTACCTGAGTACGCCGGAACAAGCCAGCAACAAGGGCGGCGGCCTGACCATCGGCGACCCAGCCGAACTCGGCGCCTTCCGCATCAACCCGCTCAGCCCCGACCCGGACTACATCGAACGCCTCCGCATCGCCTACTACCAGGACGTGCCAGCCGAGTACTTCGCCCGCTGGCACCTGTCCCTGAGTCCCGACCTGCCCCTGGCCGTGGCCGTCGAACCGATCACCCTGTCCCGCGAGGCATGGGGCCGCATCCCGCGCCACTTCATCCGCCTGTCCGAGGACCAGGCCCTCACCCCGGCCGTGCAGGACCTCATGATCACCGAAGCCGACCAGGCCATGCCGGCCAACCCCTTCACCGTGCACACCCTCCCCGGCAGCCACTCCCCATTCGCCGCCCGCCCCGCCGCCCTGGCCCAGACCCTGCTCACCACCACAGTCCAATGACCATCCTGCCCATCCTCCTGAGCACGACCTTCCTGCAACTCCTGGACGTCACCCTGGTCCAGGTGGCGCTGCCGTCGATCACCGCTGACCTGCACGCCGGCCAGGGCACCACCCAACTCGTCCTGACCGGCTACACCCTGACCTACGCCAGCCTGCTGCTCATCGCGGCGCGGCTGGGGGACCGGTACGGGTACCGGCGGCTGTTCCGGATCGGACTGGCGGTGTTCACCATCGGCACGGTGAGCAGCGCGCTCGCGCCGACGGCGGGTTTCCTGGTGCTGGCGCGGCTGGTCGAGGGGGTGGGCAGTGGATTGGTGGCGCCGCAGGTGTTCTCGCTGATCCAGACGGCGCTGCCGGTTGAGCGGCGGGCGCGGGCGCTGAGTTCACTGGGGGCGACGATGGCGGTGGCCGCGCTGAGCGGGCCGTTGCTGGGCGGGGTGCTGTTGACGGTGGATCCGACGGGGCTGGGCTGGCGGCTGTTGTTCCTGGCGAACGTGCCGGTGGCGCTGCTTGCCTTGGCGTTCAGCGGAAAACTGCCCGCGACGGCGCTGCCCGCCACCCCCGCCACGCACCCTGCCCGGCCCGATCAGCCCGCGCTCCGCACGCAGCTGGCTCAGTCGGGTCTGCCTTCGCCCGCCGTCCGCCCGGCCCAGCCTGGCCAGCCTTCGCCCAGCACACACCCGACCCAGCCCGGTGCCCCCTCGGCCGTGGCTTGCCTGGCCCCGCCCGACAACCCCCGCCCGCCCGCTCCCCGGATCGACCTGCTCGGCGCAACCCTCGCCGCCTCCGGCCTGGCCCTCCTCATCCTCCCCCTCTCCCTGGGCCGCGACACCGGCTGGCCCCCCTGGACCTGGCTCACCCTCGCCACCGCCCTCACCCTCCTCACCCTCTTCGCCCGCACCCAACGCCGCCCCAACCCCCTCCTGCACCCCACCGTCCTCCGCGACCGCCCCGCCCGAACCGGCCTCCTCCTCGTCCTGGTCTTCAACGCAGGCGTCCCCTCCCTCACCTACCTCCTGCTCCGCTACCTGCAAACCGGCCCCGGCCACACCCCCCTCACCGCCGCCCTGCTCACCGCCACCTACCCCCTCGCCGCCGCCCTCGGCAGCCGCCTCGCCCCGACCCTCACCCGCCGTCACGGCGGCCTGCCACTCGCCATCGCCGCCGCCGGGATCGCCGTCACCACCGCCGCCCTGGCCGCGATCGTCGGCACCCCGGCCGAGCCGTGGACCCTGTCCCTGCTGCTGATCCCGGCGGGACTGGGCTTCGGCGTGTTCACCGCGGCCGTCTTCGCCGTCGTCCTCGCCCGCACCCATCCCGACGCCATTGGCTCCGCCTCCGGATTGCTGCCCACGGCCCAGCAACTGGGCGGCACCCTGGGCATCACGTTGGCGGGACTGGTGTTCGCGGTCGGTGCTGATCCGGCGAGTGGGTTCGGGTACGCACTCGGCTACGAGACCGTGGTGTTCCTGATCGCCGCCGGAATCGCACTCGGGCTCAGTCGCGGGAGGGGGTGATCCACCCCCAGGAGAACGAAAGCGGAACTCGCAACCGAAGTAGTGCGTGCCAGGGCATCAAGGCATTCGAAAAGCTCGGGGAATTCACCTGAATGGAGGGTTAAGGTCGCCGCCTGCGGCAACGGGGTCGTGGCAATGCCGAAGGAGTTCCCGTGGGTCAGGTTGGCGACGCCGAGGTGGTGCGCACGTCCGCACCGGAACCACCCACCCGGCTCACCGTGGTGCCCGAACGCGCCAGCGCCGCCGCGCTGCCGCCGGAACTCCGCCGCGCCCTGATCCAGCTCGCGCGCACCCCGCGCCTGCTCGTCGCCTGTGACTACGACGGCACCCTGGCCTCGATCGTGGCCGATCCCGAGCAGGCCCGGCCGCTGCCGGAGTCGATGAACGCGCTGCGCTCGCTGGCCACCCTGCCCGCCACCACGATCGCGGTCATCTCCGGACGCGCGCTGCGCGACCTTGCCACCCTGTCCAGACTGCCTGCCGAGGTCCACCTGGTGGGCTCGCACGGTTCGGAGTTCGACGTCGGCTTCGTGCACGAACTCGACGCCGCCGCCAAGGACCGGCTCACCAGGGTCCGCCGGGCCATCGAGGAGATCGTCACCGACGCGCCCGGCGTGCACCTGGAGTTCAAGCCCGCCTCGGTCGCGGTGCACTCCCGCCGCGCCGAACCCGAGGTCGCCGACCGCGCGTTCGCCGCGATCCGCCAGGGCCCGTGCACCTGGACGGGCATCCAGGTCACCGAGGGCAAGGCGGTGATCGAGCTGGCGGTGATCCAGACCGACAAGGGCCACGCCCTGGACGTGCTGCGGCACCAGGTCGCCGCCTCGGCCGCGCTGTTCATCGGCGACGACGTCACCGACGAGAAGGCCTTCCAGCGCCTGGCCGGACCGGACCTGGGCATCAAGGTCGGCGACGGCCGCACCGCCGCCGAGTACCGCCTGCCGGACACCCCCGAGGTCGCGCTCACCCTGGCCTTCCTGTTGGAGGAGCGGCGGAACTGGCTCTACGGCGAGCAGGCGGTGCCGATCGAGCGGCTGACCATGCTGGCTAACGAACGGTCGGTAGGTTTGCTGACCCCGGACGCCCGCCTCACCTGGCTCTGCCACCCCGAACCCGACTCCGCCGCGGTCGTCGCCGACCTGCTCGGCGGCCCTTCCGCGGGCCACTTCTCGATCAAGCCGGAGCGCAACGGCCTGCCCCTGGGCCAGCGTTATGTCCCGGGCACGATGACCGTGGAAACCCGCTGGTCCAAGCTGCTGGTCACCGACTACCTCGACCACTACGCCCCGCCGCAGCGCACAGACCTGGTCCGGGTGATCTCCGGCAACACCACCGCCCTGGTCACCTTCGCGCCCCGCCCGGAGTTCGGCCAGGTCCCGGTCACCCTGATCGCCGGACCCGACGGCCTGCGCGTCCTGGGCACCACCGACCCCATCGTGCTGCGTTCGCCTGGCGTGCAGTGGGAGATCACCGCCGACGGCACCGCCGAAGCCATCGTGACCGTGACCCCGGACGCCCCGGTGGTGCTCGAACTGCGTTGCGGCACCGACGATCTCTCCGCCGCCGCCCCGGAAGCCGACCGCCGCGCCCGCGCGGACGCCTACTGGACCGAGTGGCTGGCCGGACTCACCCTGCCCGGCACCCAGCGTGACCTGGTCGCCCGCTCCGCCCTCACCCTGCGCGGCCTGCAACACGGTGAGACCGGCGCATTCCTCGCCGCCGCAACGTCCTCGCTGCCCGAGGAGATCGGCGGTGTCCGCAACTGGGACTACCGCTACTGCTGGGTCCGCGACGCCGCCCTGTCCGCACAAGCCTTGGTATCACTGGGATCCCTCACCGAAGCCGAGTCCTACCTCAACTGGGTGCACCGGGTCCTGGCCACCCTGGCCGGTCCGGAACGCCTGCACCCGCTCTACACCCTGCACGGCAACACCCTCGGCCCCGAAGCCGTCCTGGACACCCTGCCCGGCTACGCGGGTTCACGCCCCGTACGCGTCGGAAACCTGGCCAACCAACAGGTCCAGCTCGACGTCTTCGGCCCGGTGGTCGACCTGGTCAAGAAACTCAGCGACGCCCGCGGCAAGCTCACCGACGACGACTGGCGCATGGTCGAGGCCATGGCCGAGGCCGTCACCCGCCGCTGGCACGAACCCGACCACGGCATCTGGGAGGAACGCGCCGCACCCCGGCACCGCGTCTACTCCAAGGTCATGTGCTGGGTCACCCTGGACCGCGCCATCACCCTCGGCCAGACCTACGACCGCACCGTCGACGCCTCCTGGATCCCGTTGCGGGAGGTCATTTCCACCGATGTGCTCAAGCACGGCTGGAACGAGGAGGTCCAGTCCTTCACCACCGCCTACGACGGCACCGACCTGGATGCCGCGACCCTCCACATCGGACTCTCCGGCCTGATCGACCCCGCCGACGAACGCTTCCAGGCCACCGTCACCGCCACCGAGGCCGAACTCCGTTCCGGCGTCACCGTCTACCGCTACCACCGCGACGACGGCCTGCCCGGCACCGAGGGCGGCTGGCACCTGTGCGCGGCCTGGATGATCGAGGCGTATCTGCTCACCGGCCGCCGCACCGAGGCCGAGGAACTGTTCCAGCAGATGGTCGACTGCGCCGGACCCACCGGCCTGCTGCCCGAGGAGTACGACCCGGTGGCCGAACGCTCACTGGGCAACCACCCGCAGGCCTACTCCCACCTCGGACTCATCCGGTGCGCTCAGCTGCTGGATCGCTGAACAGGTTGCGGCGACTGGATTCCAGGATCTCATCGGACAGCGTGGGGTTGGCCTGGTGCACCGCCCTGGCCAGCACCATCGCGCCGACCATCTCACTGAGCAGGCGCACCGCCTGATCCCGGACCTCGGTCTCGGGTAGTTCCTCGCCGCGGGCGGCCGCCTCCAGCCGGATCTCCGCGGCGAACCCGCACAGGTAGCCCTGCACGCCCGCGGCGTAGGCGGACTGGATCTCCTCGCCCTGCCGCCAGGCGTCGCCGACCAGTGCCGCGGACGGGCAGCCTGCCTCGGGGGAGTCCCGGTGCCCGGTGGAGAGGTACTCCTGGACGATCTTGGTCATCGGGGTGCCGGACTCGTCCGTGCCCTGCTCGATGAGCTGGTTCATGGCCGCGTGCGAGGCGGCGAACGCGGAGTTGCAGACCTCCACGGCCAGGGCGTCCTTGGACGGGAAGTGGTTGTAGAAGCCGCCGTGGGTCAGCCCGGCGGCCTTCATCAGGTCGGCGATGCCGACGCTGTCGATGCCCTGTGACCGGAACATCCGGCCGGCCGCGGCCACGATGTTGTCGCGGTTGCGCGCCTTGTCTTCCTTGGTGATCCGCGGCATAGCCCTGCCCTCGCCTTGACAGCGTTTGATGATGCCCGTCATCATAGTTTTACTGATGACCGACCTTAAAGATACCTGCTGACGGGAGCGGACATGCGGACCGTGGTGTTCGACCAGCACGGGGACCCCGCCCGGGTGCTCCGCCTCGACCACACCGACCCACCGGGCCCACCCGGCCCTGGCCAGGTGCTGATCCGGGTGCTGACCAGCCCGGTGCACCCCGGTGACCTGCTCGGCGTCCAGGGCCCTGGCGAGCCGTTGCCCGCGCCGCGCACCCCGGGCGCGGAGGGGATGGGCACCGTCGCCGCGCTGGGCTCCGGCGTCACCGGGCTGAGCGTGGGGGAGCGGGTGGCGTTCTTCCCGGCCCCGGGCGCGTGGCGGGAGTACCTGCTCGCACCGGCCGAGGTCGTGGTGCCGGTGCCTGCGGGCGTCAAGGACAGCACCGCCGCGTTGATGCTGGTCAACCCGCTCACGCTGCGGATGCTGCTGCGGGCCGCCGGGGAGATCACCGGACCGGTGCTGCAGACCGCGGCCGGGTCTTCGATGGGCGGCCTGGTCGCCGCCGCGGCCCAGCGGCACGGCTTCCCGCTGATCAACCTGGTGCGCCGGGAGGCCGGTGCCGCCGAGTTGCGCGACCGCTTCCCCGAGTTCCCGGCCATCTCCACCTCGGACCCGGACTGGCCGGACCAGGTGCGGGCCGCGGCGGGCGGGCGTGGCGTGCCGGTGGTCCTGGACGCGGTTGGCGGCGCGCTGACCCCGGACCTGGTCGCCCTGCTGGCCGACGGCGGCCGGTTGATCAGCTACGGCGCCCTGGACGGCGACCGCGCGGGGCCGTCACCGCGGGCGATCGTCCGCCGGGAACTGACCCACCGCGGGGTGTCGGTGTTGCGCTGGCAGGCCCAGGACCAGGCGATCCGGGCCGAGGACCGCGCCTTCGCCACCGAACTCGCCCGCACCCGGCCCGAGCTGTTCGCAGTCGCCGCCGAGTACGACCTGGCCGCGTTCACCGCGGCCGTGGAGCACGTCCGCCGTCCCGGCAAGACGGGAACGGTGCTGTTCACCTTGGGAGAGGACCAGTCATGAAGATCGGCATCCTCGGCGCGGGCCACATCGCCCAGGCCGTCGCCCGGCACGCGATCCGGTACGGCCACCAGGTCGTGCTGAGCAACAGCCGCGGCCCGGACTCGCTGACCGACCTGGTCGCCGAGCTGGGCCCGCTGGCCAGTGCGGGCACCGTGGCCGAGGCCGCGAGCGCGGAACTCGTGCTGCTCGCGGTGGGCTGGCCGCAGGTGCCGGCCGCGGTGGCCGGGCTGCCGGACTGGGGCGGGCGGATCGTGATCGACGCGACCAACCAGTTCGCCACCCCGCCGCCGGACTGGACCATCGACGACCTGGGCGAGATCACCGGCAGCGAGCACATCGCCTCGTTGTTGCCCGGAGCCCGGATCGTCAAGGCGTTCAACACCTTGCACGCGAGTCGCATCGCACCCGACCCACGCCATCCGGCCGGTCGGCAACTCCTGTTCCTGGCCGGGGACGACGCCGAGGCCAAGGCCACCGTGCACGCGCTGACCGAGGAATTCGGCTTCGCCCCGGTGGACCTGGGCGATCTGCGCACCGGCGGCCGGCTGATGCAGCTCGGCGGCCCGCTCTCCGGCCTGCACGCCCTCAAGCAGGACTGACCAAAGGAATCCGACAGTGACTGACCAGCCTCTGTTCCAGCCCGTCCGCCTCGGCGGCCTGGACCTGCCCAACCGCGTGCTGATGGCCCCGATGACCAGGGCCCGCACCCACAACCCCGAACTGGCCCCCGGTGAGCTACAGGCCACCTACTACGCCCAGCGCGCCACCGCCGGACTGATCATCAGCGAGGGCACCTGGGTCAACCGGGACGCCATCGGTTACCTCAACGTGCCCGGCATCTACACCGACACCCAGACCCAGGGCTGGGCCCAGGTCACCGCGGCCGTGCACGAGGCGGGCGGGCGGATCACGTCCCAGCTCGGCCACGTCGGCGCGCTCTCCCACCCCGACCACCACAACGGCCGCCTGCCAGCCGGACCCTCCGCGGTCAACCCGCGCGCGCAATCCTTTACCTCACAAGGCATGCAGGACACCGTCACCCCGCGTGCACTGACCACCGCCGAGATCAAACAGACCATCGCCGACTACCGCACCGCCGCGGCCAACGCCAAACGCGCGGGCTTCGACGGCGTGGAGATCCACGCCCAGACCGGCCACCTGCTGGCCCAGTTCCTCAACCCGCACTTCAACCAGCGCACCGACAGCTACGGCGGCAGCAAGGAGAACCGGGCCCGCATCCTGCTCGACATCCTGCACGCGATCACCGAGAACTGGGACACCGCAAGGATTTCGGTCAAGCTGTCCCCACACTTCGCCGACGGCAACACCTTCATCGCCGACGAGGAAACCCTGGCCGGGTACGACCACCTCATCGGCAACCTCACCGGACTGGCCTACCTGCACCTGGTCGGCCCGGCCGAGGCAGCCGAGCGCCGGGGCTTCTACACCCACTATCGCGAGCTGTACCAAGGAAACCTGGTCGCCAACCTCGGCTTCACCAAGGACAGCGCGAACGAACTGATCGGCGACGGCCTGGCCGACGCGGTGGCCTTCGGCGCCCCGTTCATCGCCAACCCGGACCTGGTGGCCCGCTTCGCGCACGACCACCCACTGGCCGAGGCGGACCGGGAGACCTACTACGCGGGCCACAGCAACGGGTACACCGACTACCCGCCGGTGTCCTGAGCCGCGCGGGACGGGTCCCGGCTGGCGTGGTTACGTTCGGGTGCTCCAACGGACAGATCCGTATCTCACGGAGATCGGCAGGGCCGGGAGCACGGCAGCACGGGGGCGGGCAGCCCGCAGACGCGTGACTGCACAGTCCACATAGGACCGGCCCGGACTGCTTCCAGACCTTCAACTCCAGGGCTGAACGGCAGGGACGAGGCGTTCCGCCGCGGCCAACTCGACAAGGGCATCCCCGGCAACACCTCGGTGTCCGATGTGGACTGTCGTCCCCGGATCGCGGGCGGCGCCATCGATCTCGGCCCCTTCGAGATCCGCTGGCCGTTCCGGTTCAGCGTCGCCGGGACAGCAGTGGTTCGGAGCGCACGATGAACCGCTTCACCAGCTTCAGCGTCCGGTCGGTGTAGGGCGGGTAGAGCAGGCGCATGGTGTCCGGGAAAGAGGGCTTGCTCAGCACGGGCTTGCGGTGGGTGAAGGTGTCGAAGGAGAACTTGCCGTGGTAGGCGCCCATCCCGCTGGCGCCGACCCCGCCGAAGGGCAGGCCGCTGACGCTGGTGTGCGCCATCGGGATGCCGAAGTTCAGCGCGCCGGAGGAGGTCTCCTGGAGCAGCCGGTCGCGGGCGGCCGCGGAGCCGGTGAAGGCGTAGAGCGCCAGCGGTTTGTCCCGCGCGGTGATGAACGAGATCGCCTCGCCCACCCCGGCGACGGTCAGCACCGGCAGGATGGGGCCGAAGATCTCCTCGGCCATCACCGCGGACTCGCCGGTGACCCCGGTGAGCACGGTCGGCTCGATGTACAGGTCGGCCTCGTCGGACCCGCCCCCGGTCACGAGGTCGCCCTCGGCGAGCAGCGCGCGCAGCCTGCGGAAGTGCCGCTGGTTCACGATGCGGCCATAACTGTTGCCGCGCTGGGGATCCGCGCCGAACATCTCGGTGATCGCGGCGGTCAGCTCAGCCAGCAGTGGCTGCCTGGCCGCCTCGGTCACCAGCACGTAGTCCGGGGCGACGCAGGTCTGTCCGGCGTTGAGGAACTTGGCCCAGGCGATGCGGCGGGCGGCCACCGCCAGGTCGGTGGTCTCATCGACGAACACCGGTGACTTGCCGCCCAGTTCCAGGGTGATCGGGGTGAGGTGTTCGGCCGCGGCGGTGGCCACGATCCGGCCCACCGTCCCGTTGCCGGTGTAGAGGATGTGGTCGAAGGGCTGGGTGAGCAGGTAAGTGGTCTCCTCGACACCGCCCTCGACCACGGTGACGGCCTGCGCGTCGAGGTAGGCGGGCAGCAGCCGGGCGAGCAGGGCACTGGTGGCAGGCGCGAGTTCGCTGGGCTTGAGCACCACGGTGTTGCCTGCGGCCAGCGCGCCGATCATCGGGCTGATGCTGAGCTGGAGCGGGTAGTTCCACGGCGCGATGATCAGCACCACGCCGAGCGGCTCCGGCACGATCCGCGCGGTGGCGGGGAACAGCGACATCGGCGTGCGCACCCGGCTCGGGCGCATCCAGCCCCGCAACCGGCGCAGGGTGTGGTCGATCTCGGCGATGCTGGAACCGATCTCGGCCAGCTGCGCCTCCACCGGGCTCTTGCGCAGGTCGCTGTGCAGGGCCTGCTCGAACTCGGTGCTGTGGGTCAGCAACATGGTGCGCATCGCGGTCAGCTGGGCGGCGCGCCAGGACCGCGGCCTGGTGGTCCCGGCCGCGAAGGTGGCCCGGACCCTGCCTAACGCGGTGCTGATCGCGGTCTGGTCGGTGACTGAGGTGCTCATCGGATCGCTTCCGTCTGGGGTCCACCCAATTTAGTGAACCGATGCGGTGACGCTATCCGGCCGCGGGCGATTTATGCAACCGCAGTGGTGACGTATAGTGCGGGGCATGTCCGATCGAGCACCGGCGCCCCGTGGCCGCCCCCGCGACGAGCGGGTCGACCAGCGCATCCTGGACGCCGTCGTCGCCGAGCTGGCCGAGCGCGGCGTGGCGGGCTTCGCCAGCAACCGGGTCGCCGCCCGCTCCGGCGTGGCCAAGCGCAGCATCTACAGCCGGTGGCCGAACAACGAGGAACTGATCCTGGCCGGGCTGAGCACCCTCACCGCGCACGTCACCCACCCCCGCACCGGATCGGTGCGCGGCGATCTCACCGCGCTGGCCGAGGTGCTGGCCGAGCTGTTCACCGGGCCGCGCTGCCGGGTCATCCTGCGTTGCGAGACCGAACTGGCCGAATACCCCGAGTTGCACGAGCGCATTCAGCAGACCTGTGTCCAACCTATGGAGGATGTGGTGCGGGAGATCCTCCGGAATGGGGTCGGCCGCGGTGAGCTTCGGGCTGATGTCGATATCCAGTTGATGGTCGAACTGCTCACCGCAGCGGTGCTCTACGGCGCCAATCACGCGCCGAACGAGGAAGTGTTGCGGGCCAAGCTGATCGCGGTGCTGGACAGCCTGCTGCGCGGCCTGCTCGCCTGAATCAGCCTGGTAGTAAATGTACCGTGACAAGGCTGTTGACGCCGGTGCTCTTAGGTCGGGATCCTTTCCGGGAAGTTCGGTGCGCCGCTTTCGCCGAATTGAATTCCCGCTCCGAGCGCACTGAAGGCGGATCCCATGGCGGAGATCAGCACCAGGGTCCTCGACCTGCTTGAGCGACTGGTCAGGGACGGCTGGGACTTCCACTACTTCGGTGGGAAACACCGGCCGCGACTGCTCGGCGCGGTCCGCCGCTGGCCCGAGCACGCCGACGTGGTGACCATCTGGGCCGACGGACCGGGCGGGGCCAGCGCCCACCGCGCCCGCCGGGAAACCGGCTGGGACCCCTTCGAACCCGGCATCGTGCTGTGGCAGTACCGATCCGACCCCGGCGCCACCCTGTCCGCGACCCTCGCGCTGCCACCACCGTCGGACGCACGGGCACCCGCCTGCCCGTTCCCGGCCTCGCCCGCCTACCGCGCCCCTGCCCAGCTGCGCTGCCGCCCGGTGACCATCCGGCTCGGCCGCCGATGACCAGCCTGCCCGGCCGGGATCCGGGCCACACCAGGGAGAACCGCCTGGCCTCCTGGCCGGAACTGGGCCTGCTGGACCTCTCGGTGTGGCTGCTGCCGGTGTCGGCGCTGGCCACCGAACCCCTGCTGCCCCAGCGCACCGGGACGAGCGGGCAGCCACCACCGCTGACCGGCGATGAGGCACGACTGCCGCCCATCCTGGTGCACAGCAGCACCGCGCGGGTCATCGACGGCCTGCGCCGGTTGCGGGCCGCGGCCGAGCTGGGCCGCACCGAGATCGAGGCCTGCCTGTTCCACGGCAGCGACCGGGAGGCCGTGGTGCTGGCCGCGCGCGTCACCGTCCTGAGTGGACTCCCACTGTCCACATCGGACCGATCCGGCACCGTGGACTGGACGTTGCGCAGCTACCCGGACTGGTCGGACCGGCTGATCGCCGAGGTCGCCGGTAGGTCACCGACCACGGTGGCCACCGCGCGCCGCAGGCTGGGCCCCGCCGGCGGTCCCGGTCAGCGGATCGGCCGGGACGGCCGCGCCAGGCCGGTCAACAGCGCCGAGGCCCGGCAGCGTGCCGGCGAGCTGTTCCTCGCCCGGCCGGGCGCCGTGCTGCGCGAGATCGCGGCGGAGGCCGGGGTGGCGTTGTCCACCGCCCAGGACGTGCGCAAGCGGGTGCGGGCCGGGCTGGACCCGGTGCCCGAGGGCATCCGCGCCCGGCCCGCGAGGGAGACCTGACCCGGCGCGGCTGGCGATCAGGTCAGCACAGTGCAAACCTGTGCCGCTGTGCTGCTAACCCGATGAAGATCAGAATGCGCAGAATTGGGTCATGACGCTGGTACCCGAGGCCAACCGCGAGGAGTTGGGCGACTTCCTCCGCTCCGCCCGGCTACGCGCCCAGCCGGAGTGCGCGGGCGGTTGCCCGGGGAGCTGGAGTCATGCGCCGGGGTTGCGGAGCGAGGAGGTCGCGTGGGCTGCCGGAGTCAGCGCGGCGTGGTACTCCTGGCTGGAGGAGGGCAGGGCGGTCATCGTCTCGCCGATAGTCCTGGACGTGGTGGCGAGCGTCCTTGGGCTGAGCGAGGCCGACCGCGGCCACCTGATCCGGTTGGCGCGAGGGACCAAGGCGCCCTCGTCGGTCACCCGCGTCCTCCGCTTCCCCGGCATCCGCCCGGCGGGCGAACTCAGCCACCCGGACGGTAGGTGCCCACGCTCCACTCCTTGCCCTCGGGATCGAACACCCGCGCCCGGCGACCGCCCCGTTCGATGTCGTGCGGGACCAGCACGGCCCTGCCCCCTGAGCTGATCGCCCTGGTGAACCACTCGTCGACGGCGGCGGGGGTGGGCAGGCAGAGGTAGAGCCCGTCCCCGGCGCCGACCGGTTCCCGCGCCGGGGCGCCGGGGTCGGCGCTGAAGAGGATGAGCACGACCTCGCCGTAGCGGACCTCCGCGTGCAGCACCGCGCCGTCGGTGCCGTCCCGTCTGCCCAGCGTGGTGAACCCCACCTGCTCCAGCCAGCTCAGCGCCGCTGAGGCGTCGCGATAACCGAGGTAGGGATACGCCCGCGCGGTGGAGTCCACGGGTGTCAGCATTCTGGACGGCACCCCCTCCGGCAACAGCGCCACCGCGAGATCCACTCGTGCGGCCCAAGCGGCACGGATCCGCCGGAGCGGCCCGGGATCGCTTGCTGCACAACGATCCCGGGCCGCTCCTGTGGTGGGCCCCCGGTCAGGGCGCCACGCCGGTGGGTTTGCCCGGCTCGGGCGGGGCTGGTGGCCACTTGGTGGCGTCGCCGAGGTCGAGCAGGGGTTCCTTGACGCCGTCGTTGGATTCGTCGGTCGGGCCGCGGATCCGGCACGCGCACGACAGCGCCCGCTGCTCGGTCCGGCGGTTCGACTCCCCGCCCTGCTTCTTCACCGCCGGCGCCAACGCGGCCGAGGAGCTGGCCCAGCTCGCCAGGGGCAGCCAGCACCGTTCGGTGTACTCCAGGGCCTCGCTGGAAAGCCCCGGTTACCTCGCCGAGAACGTCGAGGTCTGCATCCGCGCGGGGGAGCAGGCGCGGCTGGTTGTGACCGCCGCGCCGCCCCGCCGAGGGTTCAGAGCCAGGCGCTCAGGAACTTCTGCACCGCGGGCTTCGGTTTGGCGCCGGACAGCGTGCCCACCGGTTCGCCGCCCACGAAGACCATCAGGGTCGGGATGGACATGACCTGGTACCGCCCGGCGATCTCCGGGTGCTCGTCGATGTCCAGCTTCACCACCGCCAGGCGCTCGGCGTGTTCGGCCGCGATCTGGGTCAGCACCGGGGCCAGTGCCTTGCACGGCCCGCACCAGGGGGCCCAGAAGTCGACCAGTACCGGGCGCTGGCTGCCGAGCACGTCCTGGTCGAAGGTTTCCGTTGTCACGTCTGCGATGTCCATGGTTTTCCGTCCCGCTCAGCCGAAGGTGAAGGAGTAGGCCTGCACACCGGCGCCGACGGTCACCGTGACCCGGCCCTCGGTGATGTCCTTTGTGGACAGCAGCTGGTAGGAGTTCGGGGTGCCCTCGACCCGGATGGTCTTGGTGACGCCGTTGCTCTCGTAGCTGACCGTGCCGCTTCCGGAGAGCACCATCCGGACCTCCTTGGCCCGGTAGTCCAGCCGGATCCGGCCCTGCTCCTTGACCGGGGTGATGTGCTGACTGGTGAGGGTCCAGTCACCTTCCAGCGCGAAGCTGTCCTTGGGCTGCTCGCCGGGGAAGGCGAAGGATTTCTCGCCGCTGGTATAGGTTTCCGTGCCGGCGAAGTTCACTCGCTTGGTCGAGCCGAGGTAGGTCTCCGGGGTGATCTTGCCGGTGTCCGGGGTGACGTCGGAGAGTTCGGTGGCCCCCGGCAGGTTCACGCCGGGACTCGCGTCGGTGAGCAGCTGGCGGATCATCCGCTCGGTGCTCTGGTAGTCGCCCTCGCCGAACTTGATGTGCCGCACCGTGCCCTGGGCGTCGATGAGGTAGTGCGCGGGCCAGAACCGGTTGCGGTAGTTGGTCCAGGTGCCCAGCGAGTTGTCCAGGGCCACCGGGTACTCGATGCCGAAGCCCTTGGCCGCCGAGGCCACGTTGCCGGGTTCCTTCTCGAAGGCGTACTCGGGGGAGTGGATGCCGATGACCTGCAGGCCGGACTGGCGATAGGCCTTGTCCCATGCGGTCACGTGCGGCAGCGAGCGCTGGCAGTTGATGCAGGAGTAGGCCCAGAAGTCCAGCAGCACAACCTTGCCGCGCAACTGCTTCAGGTCCACCCCCGCGCCGCCGGGGGTGTTGAGCCACTGCTGGATGCCGGTGATATCCGGTGCGGTGCCACAGCTTTCCAGCTCCTTGGCGCCCTCGGTGCACTTGTCCAGGTCCTTGTTCTGCTCGTTGACCAGACCGCCGAGGTTGAGCGCCTTCTTCACCTGATCGGAGTTGTTCACCTTGTCCTGCAAGGCGCTGGTGTAGTCCGGGATGACCCGTTGCAGCAGCTGCGGCAGGTTGAAGACCAGGCCGAGGGACAGCGCGAGCATCACGATGCCCGCGGTGATCCGGATACCGCGCTGGCGCCTGCGGAAGGCCTTGACCCGCTCGGCGACCCGGCGCCCGGCCAGTGCGAAGATCAGCAGGGGAGTGGCCGCGCCGACCGCGAAGGTCACCGTCAGCACCACGGTCTCCAGGCCGATCTTGCCGGTGGAGCCTGCCACCGAGATGGCGGCGAGCACCGGTCCGGCGCACGGCACGTAGATCGCGCCCAGGGCCAGGCCGAGCGGGAAGCCACCGCGGGCGGCGTCCGGGCGGCGCTGCGGGATCCAGCTGAACGGCTTTTCCAGCAGGTGCTCGAAGGCGGGCACGATCAGGCCGATGCCGATCAGCGCCAGCACCACGATGCCGCCCCAGCGCAACACGTCCTGGGGCAGGCCGAGGATGGAGAGCAGCAGTGAGCCGAACAGGGTGACCAGGGAGAAGCTGACCACCAGCCCGGCGATGACCAGGTAGGGCCTTGCCTTGGAGACCGGTGGTGCCGGAGGCGCCGCGGTGGCCACACCGCCGCCCGCGGCGTCCCCGGAGTTCGGTGTGGTGCGGGCGCTCTGCGCGCCGCCGGAGAGGAAGATGACCGGCAGCACCGGCAGGATGCACGGCGAGATGCCGGTGACCAGCCCGCCGATGAGCCCGATCAACGCGAGTGTGAGCACGGGGTCCTCATCAGGTTGTCCGAGTGGGGCATGCGAGGTGTTCGCGCCCCGAGGCGGTTCGGTTCGGCCGCGACGTCGAATGTAACGAAAAGGTCTCGACTGGCCTGAGGGTCGATCCGGCGGTGAACCAGCGCCGAACAACCTCATGTCCGGCGTTGAACAGTCCACTTCGGACAGACGCCTCAGCACACGAGATGGAGCACAGTCATGATGCGCAGCATTCGTCGCGGCACGATGACCTTCGGCGTCGCCGCCCTCGCCCTGGTCGCCTCGGCCTGTGGCTCCGGTGACATGGCCGGCGGCAACTCCGGCACCACCTCGGCCGCCCCCGCCTCCAGCGCCGCCCCCACCTCGGCCGCGATGGCCGATCCGGCCCGTGACCTGGTCGGCTCCGGCTGTTCGGGCTATGCCCAGCAGGTTCCGCAGGGCCCGGGTTCGGTTGCCGGTATGGCTGCTGACCCGGTGGCCGTGGCCGCGAGCAACAACCCGCTGCTCAAGACACTGGTCGCGGCGGTCTCCGGCAAGCTGAACCCGAAGGTCAACCTGGTTTCCACGCTCAACGGCAGTGAGTTCACCGTGTTCGCGCCGGTCGACTCCGCCTTCGCCAAGATCGACGCGGCCACCATCGAGAAGCTCAAGACCGATGACGCGCTGCTGACCAAGATCCTGACCTACCACGTGGTGCCGGGTCAGATCGCGCCGGACAAGATCGCGGGCGACCAGAAGACCGTGCAGACCGGCATGGTCAAGGTCACCGGCTCCGGCAACGCGCTGAAGGTCAATGACGCCAACGTGATCTGCGGTGGCGTGCACACCGCCAACGCCACCGTTTACCTGATCGACTCGGTGCTGATGCCCAAGTAAGGCAACGGATCCGCGCCAACCCTCAACCACTGGAGTGGGAATGCGAAAGACCACCGGCCTGTTGGTGACCGGCGCGACCGTGCTGGCCACGGTCCTGGCCGGCACCACCGGCACGGCGGCGGCCGCCCCGGCCGCCGCCCGGTCCGGGGATCTGTTACTGCTCACCAACGACGGCGTGCTCACCCGGCACGACCCCGACCTGCCGCTGCTGGCCAAGCAGCGCAAGCGGATCACCGGCCTGGCCCGCGGCGAACGCCTGGTGGGACTGGACACCCGTCCCGCCACTGGCGCGCTCTACACCCTGTCCGAGGCGGGCAGGCTCTACCGGATCAACCCGGCCACCGGCGCCGCGACCGCCACCGGCGCCCCGATCTCCTTGCGCGGCAAGGCGGTCGGCTTCGACTTCAACCCAGCCGTGGACCGTATCCGGGTGGTCACCGACGCGGGGGAGAACCTGCGCCTGCACCCGGACACCGGCGCCATCGCGGGCACCGACACCCCGTTGAGCTACCCGGCAGGCGGCCCCGCCCCCAAGGTGGCCGCCGCCGGTTACACCAACAGCGTGGCCGGTGCCACCAGCACCGCGTTGTACGGCCTGGACTCCGCGCGGGACACCCTGGTCAAGCAGGGCAGCCTGCCGGGGGAGACCCCGGTGGTCTCGCCCAACACCGGTCAGCTCACCGCGATCGGCAGGCTGGGCCTGAACATCAGCGCGGTCAACGGTTTCGACATCTCGGGTAAGGCGAGCGCCGGGCCGTTCCGGCCCCAGGACTACCGTGCCGCCGCCGTGGTGCGCGTGCACGGCCTGACCCTGCTCGTCCGGATCAACCTGGCCACCGGCCGGGCCGGCGTCATCTCCCCCCTGTTGAGCAGTGTGACCGGTCTGACCTTCGCGCCCTGATCATCGGACGCGTAGGCCAGATCGACGCAATGGCAACACAATCACGGAGGTCGTTCCGCATGCGTATGTCCATCCGCACCCTCGCAATCCCGGCAGCAACCGCCTGCCTGGCGCTGCTCGCCGCCGCCCCCGGCGCGGCCGCCGCCACCGCCCAGGACCGTGACCGCGGACCGGATGTCGGCATCGGAATCGGCATTGGCATCGGTATCGATCTGGACCTGGGCAACCTGCTCGGCGGCGGCAGCTACCGGTCGGCCTGGCTGACCGGCGCGGCCGAGGTCCCCGGCCCCGGCGACCCCGACGGCCGCGGCACCGCCCAGGTGCGCATCGGCCACCGCGAGGTCTGCGTTTCCCTGTCGGTGAGCCGGATCGGCGCGCCGACCGCCGCACACATCCACCGCGGCAAGTCCGGCACCGCCGGTCCGGTCGCCCTGCACCTGAAGACCCCGGTCGAGGGTCGCAGTCGCACCTGCACCGACGTGGACCCGGCACTGGCGCGTGAGCTGAAGCGCACGCCAGGCCAGTTCTACGTCAACGTGCACAACACGGAATACCCGGCAGGCGCGGTCCGCGGCCAGCTCCGCGGGTAGTCCGAAAGACGGCGTGTTGGCCGTTGTCGTACACAGTCTTGGCCGAACTGGTACACCCGGAACGCCAACACCGTCCGGAACGGCCAAAGCACCGTACGAGAACGGCCAACACACCGTCCAGTTCGGCCAACACACCGTACGAGAACGGCCAACACGGCGTTAGCGCTGGACGGTGGCCAGCAGGCCGATGGACGGGATCATGCCTGCGTCCAGCCGTCGTTGTTCGGACTGGTGGATCGCGTTGAGCGCGCTCGTGGCGTGGGTGGCGGGGTCGGTCCAGATCCCGGAACGGCCGTATACCAGGCGCCACAGCATCGGGGTGTCTACTGTGGACAGATTGGTGCCGACTCGGCTGAGGGCGTCCAGCATGTCGGAGCCCCGGTGCAGGAAGTCGTGGCCGGCGACCCAGGCCTTGAGCGGGTCCCCTTCGGGCACCTCGGCTTTGAGTACGCCGGTGGCGACGAGCAGGGCTCGGTTGTCGTAGTAGAAGTGCGCGGCGGGCTGGTCCACCCGTTCCCAGGCGAATTCCTCCAGCACGATCAGCCCGCCCGGCGCGAGCAGGGTGGCCGCGTGCGCCAGGGTGCCGTCCAGGTCCTCCGCGTGGTGCAGCGACCGGGTGAACAGCACCACGTCGTACTCGCCGGAGACCTCGTTGACATCGGCCTCGATCACCTCCACCCCGCGCTCGCGAGCGGCGGCGACCACGTCGGGACTGCGATCCACGCCGGTGACCCGGTAGCCGAGTCCGATCAGCGCGGCGGCCAGCGCGCCACTGCCGCACCCCGCCTCCAGGATGCGGGCCGGAGGCGGGGGCAGCAGTGGCTTGAGGTGGGCGAGGGTGTGGGGCACGGCAATGGTCGACACGTCCATTCCGGCCAGCCTAGAGCGAGTCCGCGACAGGTGCGACCGAGTTCGGTCACCAGCGCACGAGCACCTCGGCCACCCCGCCGGTGAGGTCGTTGGTCACCAGCGGGAGGTCCTCCACCCCGGCGACCAGGGACAGGTTCGGGAAGCGGCGGAACAGGGCCGGGAACAGGATCCGGAGCTGGGCGCGGGCCAGGTTGGCGCCGATGCAGACGTGCCTGCCGTGGCCGAAAGCCAGGTGGGGATTGGGTTTCCGGCCGGGCTGGAACTCCTCGGCGTCGGGGAACACCGCGGTGTCCCGGTTGGCGGCGTCGTTGGACACCAGCACCATGTCCCCGCGCCCGATGGTCACCCCGCCGATCGCCACGTCCTCGTGCGCGTAGCGGAGCAGGCCAAGGCCGTGCGGTGCGGACAGGCGCAGTACTTCCTCCACTGTGGACTGAACCTGGCCGTCGGGGTCCGCGGTGAACGCCGCCCGCCGGGCCGGATCGGACAGCAGCCACAGCACGCCGAAGTCGATCCGGGTCGCTGTCGTCTCGTGCCCGGCGAAGAGCAGCGCGATGGCCAGCTGGGCCACCACCTCATCGGTGATGGTGGGGTCGGCGACCAGGTCGGAGAGCACGTCCGGACCCGGCTGCGCGCGTTTGGCCGCGGCCAGGCCGAGGGTGTAGGCGGCGAACTCGGCCAGCGCGGCCTGACTGGCCGCCGGATCGTCGAAGAGCCCGAGGTCCCTGGACAGGCGGCTGAAATGCGCGCTGTCGGCCTCAGGCACGCCGAGCAGTTCGCTGATGGCCAGTGCGGGCAACGGGAACGAGACCAGCCGGTGCAGGTCGGCAGGCTGGTCCGCGGCCGCGAGATCGTCCAGGCAGCGATCGGTCAGCTCCTGGATCCGGTCCGTCAGCCGACGCATCCGCGGCACCGAGAACGCCGGGCCAAGCGCCCTGCGCATGCGGGCGTGCTCGGCCTGCTCCGTCTCGTGATCACCGGCGGCGCCACCGCCCATCGCCGACTCCGCCAACCTGCCCGCGCGTTCCGGCTCGGGATGGGACCGGCCGAACCGGGGATCGGCGAAGACCTGCTTCACCTCCTCGTAGCCGAGCACCAGCCAGGCCGGGTCGCCGGCCGGGGTAATCACCGGCACCACCGGCGTCTCCCGGCGCAGCACCTGGTACAGCGGCGCGAGTGCCAGTGGATTGGGACGGTTGAGCGGAAGTTGGAGTGCGGACATGCGCGTTCCTCCCCAGTGGTCGCGTTCCCTCACCCGAGCGAGTGATCCAGGGTCAGCGAACCCGGGCGAAACCACAAGGTCGCGCAGTTGATCACCGCCATCCGGCGGGTGCCGGACCGGCTGCTCGACCGCCCGGGACGGCCGCGTACCGTCCACCGCGGGCCCCACCCGCAACCAGTTCTCACGCCCCGTCACGAACTGACCTCGGTGCGTGCTGAGAAGATGTGCCGAGAACGAGCACGCACGAGCACCAGGAGCACACATGGGCGCAGTGGCACCGGGCACCCCGGGCTGGATAGACGTGCGGTCCCCGGACCTCGCGCAGACCCGGTCCTTCTACATGGGCCTGTTCGACTGGTCGGCGCGCGTGGCCCCAGCGGAGGCCGGCGGCTACACCGTGTTCACCAAGGGCGGCAAGGCCGTCGCGGGCGCCGGACCGCTGCTGGCGCCCGGCCAGCGCACTGCCTGGCGCACCTTCGTGCTCGTCGACGACGCCGAGGCCACCACCGCCAGGGTCGAACCAGCGGGCGGCCAGGTCCTCTTCCCGGCCAAGAAGGTCGCCGACACCGGCCGGATCGGCGTGTTCACCGACCGGGCCGGGGCCGAGGTCGGCGTGTGGGAGCCGGGGGAGATGCCCGGCTGCGAGCTGTTCAACGAGTCCGGCACGCTCTGCTGGAACGAGCTGAGCACCGGCGACTCCGACGGCTCCAAGGCCTTCTACGGCGAGGTGTTCGGCTGGGAGGCCAGGGACCGGCGGCTGGGTGACGTCGAGTACTCCCAGTGGCGGATCGAGGGCCGCACGGTCGCGGGCATGCGCCCCGGCCACCCCGAGATCACCACGCCGTACTGGATGGCCTACTTCGCCGTCCGGGACTGCGACGAGTCCGCCGAACGGGCCGGTCAGCTCGGCGGCCGGGTCACCGGACGGCCCACCGACACCGTGCTCGGACGCTCCGCGGTGCTCACCGACCCGCACGGCGCGGTCTTCACCATCATCACCATGTGAGCGGGCGCACCCTCGGGTGCACAATGGACGGTGCCCCGCGCCACACCAGGCAAAACCCCAGCCAGACCTGCACGAGAATGGGATCCATGTCCTTCGCTGAAGAGGTTTCCTCGGCCGCCGCACGGCTGGACGGGGTCGCCCGCACCACACCGCTGGAGGTCAACCAGCGGCTGTCCGAGCGCACCGGCGCGCGGGTGTGGTTCAAGCGCGAGGACCTCCAGGTCGGGCGCTCCTACAAGCTGCGCGGGGCGTTCAACCTGCTCTCCCAGACCGAGTTCACCGGGGCCGGGGCGGTCTGCGCCTCGGCAGGCAACCACGGCCAGGGCGTGGCCTACGCCTGCCGCCGCCTCGGCATCGAGGGCCGGGTGCACGTGCCGCGGACCACGCCCCGGCAGAAGCGCGACCGCATCGAGGCACTCGGCCAGGGCAAGGTCCGCCTGGTGGTGGACGGGGACACCTACGACGACGCGGCCGCACTCGCCCAGGAACACGCCGCGGCCACCGGCGCCGTGCTGGTGCCCGCCTTCGACGATCCGCGCACCATCGCCGGCCAGGGCACCGTCGGGCTGGAGATCCTGCGTCAGCTCGGCGGCGCGCCGGACGTGGTGATCGTGCCGGTCGGCGGTGGCGGCCTGCTCGCCGGGGTCGGCACCTGGCTGCGGGACCATTTCCCGGCCACCAGGGTGATCGGGGTCGAACCGGCGGGCGCGGCCAGCATGATCGCGGCGCTGGCCGGTGGCGGACCGGTGACCCTGCCCGAGGTGGACTCCTTCGTCGACGGCGCGGCCGTGCGCCGGGCAGGCGAGCTGACCTTCCCGATGGTCCGGGACAGCGGCGCCGAGCTGCTCACCGTGGCCGAGGGCGCGGTGTGCACCGAGATGCTCGACCTCTACCAGGTGGACGGCATCATCGCCGAACCCGCCGGTGCGCTGGCCTCGGCCGCGCTGGTCAGCGAGATCACCGTGGAACCCGACGAGACCGTGGTGTGCCTGCTCTCCGGCGGCAACAACGACGTGAGCCGCTACGCCGAGGTGGTCGAGCGCTCACTGGTGCACCGCGGCCTCAAGCACTACTTCCTGGTCGAGTTCCCCCAGGAACCCGGTGCGCTGCGCCGGTTCCTGGACGACGTGCTCGGCCCGGACGACGACGTGGTGCTCTTCGAGTACCAGAAGCGGGACAACCGGGAGACCGGGGCCGCGCTGGTCGGCATCGAGATCAGCCGGGCCGAGGACTACGACCGGCTGTGGGCGCGGATGAAGGAGTCCCCGCTGCACATCCAGCACGTGGCGCCGGGCACCACCGCCTACCGGTTCCTGGTCTGAGCGCGGCGGTTCAGAGCCCGCCGCTCGCGCCGATCCCGCGGAGCAGGGTGTTGACCACCAGCGTGGCCAGCGTGTCGGTGTCGGTCGGTTCGGGCTGCTGGGCCGCCTCGTGGATGAGCGCGTAGTAGACCCGGCGGGCCCAGTCCAGATCGACGTCGGGCCGGAACAACCCGGCGTCCCTGGCCCGCAGGAAGAGCCGGTCGCACTGTTCACGCACGCCCGTGTGCACGCCCGCGACCTGGGAATCGGCCGCTGAGGTCCGGCTCATCGCGAACCCCCAGCCGATCTTGACCTCCAGCACGTTCGCGGTCACCTGGTAGAGCGCGACCAGTGGCGGCGCGGTCTCCGGGCGGCCACGGCGCACCGCCTCGCCGAAGCGCTGGGCGGCCCAGGCGGTCAGCTCGTCGATCAGCACGTCGCGAGTGGCGAACCGGCGGTGCACGGTGGTCCTGGCCACGCCGGCGGCGGTGGCGATCTGCTCCATGGAGGCCGAGGGGTCGGCGCTGAGCACGCGCTCGGCCGCCTCCAGGATCGCCTGCACGGTGCGTTCGGCATCCGCCCGTCGCGCCCGCCCGGCCGGACGTGCCGACTCCTGCCCAGTCAAGCCAGCCTGCTCTGTCACCGAGCCTCCTTGTCGGGGAAACAGTACAGGGCGACTCCTTGACGCGCTCTAGTTGCAACATTAGTGTCGCAACTAGAGCGCTAGCAGGGTCTATACGGATGCGACTAGAAGGAGCTGGCTAGATGGACATGCAACTGAGCGGCAAGACCGCCCTGGTCACCGGCGCCAGCCGGGGCATCGGGCTGGCCATCGTCACCACGCTGATCGGCGAGGGCATGCGGGTGGTGGCGGGCTCGCGCACCGTCTCCCCGGAACTGGCCGCCTCCGGGGCGGTCGCGATCCCGGTCGACCTGTCCGCCGCCGACGGACCGGCCCGGCTGGTCGAGGGCGCGCTGGCCGAGCTGGGCGAGATCGACCTGGTGGTCAACAACGTCGGCGGCGGGGACAGCGACGGCGGTCAGACCGGCGGCTTCGCCACCTTCGACGACGAGCTGTGGCAGCGTTTGTTCGAGCTGAACTTCTTCAGCGCGGTCCGCACCACCCGCGCCGCCCTGCCCAGCCTGCTGCGGCGCAAGGGCGTGATCGTCAACATCTCCTCCAACGGCGCCCGGATGCCGCACGCCGGGCCGATGCCCTACACCACCGCCAAGGCCGCCCTGACCGCGTTCGGCAAGGCACTGGCCGAGGAGGTCACCCCGTTGGGCGTGCGGGTGAACACCATTTCCCCCGGCCCGGTGCGCACCTCGATGTGGGAGGCCCCGGACGGCTACGGCGCGGACCTGGCCCGCTCGCTTGGCGTGCCGCACGCGCAGTTCCTGGCCCAGCTGCCCGCCGGACTGGGGCTCACCACGGGCCGATTCGTGGAGCCCGAGGAGGTCGCCGCCCTGGTCGGCTACCTGGCCTCACCGCTGGCGGGCAGCATCACCGGCACCGACCACCTCATCGACGGCGGCGCGATCAAGACGGCCTGACGCCGCCCAGCCCGGCGGCCACCCTGGCCAGGTGCGCGCGCAGCCACTGATTGGCCGGGTCCAGCACCTGCCTGGGGTGCCAGAACCCGGCGATGGTCAGCTTCGGTCCCGGCTCGGCCATCGGCACCTCGCGCAGTCCGAGGCCCGGCCCGAGCGCCTCGAACAGCAGTCGCTGGGTCAGCGTGATCAGGTGCGTGCCCGCCACCATCTGCAGGCCAAGGGTGAAGGACTCCACGGTGACCGCGGCGGGCTGGCGCAGCCCCTGCTCGGCCAGCTTGCCCCTGGGCACGGCCCACCGATCGCCGACGCCGTTGACCTCCACCGCGGGCAGCCTGGCCAGATCCGCCCTGGTCAGCGGTCCGGTCAGCGGGTTGTCCCGGTCCACCACGGCGATGAACTCGTCCTCGAACAGCGGGGTGTGCGGGAACTGGAGCAGCTCCTGCTCGGGCAGTTGCAGTGGCCACAGCAGCAGATCGCACCGGCCGCTGCGCACCACCTCCACCAGGTCGGCGCGCAGCGGCTCGACGGTCAGCCGCACCCCCGGCGCCTCGGTGAGCAATCCGCGCAGGGCGGGGCGCAGCAGCGTGGTGGCGGCGTAGTCGCTGGCCAGCACGCTGAAGGTGCGCGACTCGGTGGCCGGGTCGAAGCGGCTGCCCGCGGTGAGCACCGCCCGCGCGGCCACCAGCGCGGCCTGCACCGGCCCGGCCAGCGACTCCGCGAGCGGGGTCAGCGCCATGCCCCTGCCCTCGCGGATGAGCAGCGGATCGTCGAAATGCCTGCGCAGTTTCGCCAGCATCGCGCTCATCGACGGCTGGGCCACGCTGATGCGTTCCGCGGCCCTGGTCACATTGCGCTCGATGAGCAGTGCGTTCAGCGGGAGCAGCAGGTTCAGATCAGCCCTGCCCCAGTCATCAGACACCCGCCAACCCTAGCCGCGCACCCACCACCGTGTTGGCCGTTGTCGTACGGTGTGTTGGCCGTTATGGACGGTGTCTTGGCCGGAATGGGTGTCCCAGTTCGGCCAACACCGTGTACGACAACGGCCAACACGCCGACGAGTTCGCGGGAACTTCGCAGGTCAGGGCAACTATTTGGATCTGCGATGGGGCGCATAGGGAATTCGTGGGTTCTGGGATTTCGGTGCGGTGAATAGCCTCGGTAACCGCAGGGAGAAAAGGTCCGGACTTCCTCTCCACGCTCTGCCGCCGCAATTACGCCATGTCGAGGGAGTTTCGCCGTGCCCGCGTTCCGTGCCACCCCGCTCGCGCTGAGCAGTGCCCAGACCGGTGTCTGGTACGCCCACCAGCTCGACCCCACCGGCCTCGCGCACAACGTCGCCGAGTACCTGGAGATCACCGGCCCGCTGGACCTGGACCTGTTCGAGCGCACCCTGCACCTGCTGGTGGCCGAGGCGGACTGCCTGCGCGCCACCTTCACCGCCGACGAGCACGGCGTGCACCAGACGGTGGCGCCCGAGGTGGACCTCACCCTGGACGTGGTGGACCTGCGGGAACGCCCGTGCATGGCCGAGGAACGGTTGCGGGTGGTGCTGGAACGGCCGTTCGACCTGGCCAGGGGACCGCTGTTCACCTTCACCGTGCTGCGCCTTGCCGAGGACCGGCACCTGTGGGTGCACTGCTACCACCACCTGGTCGCCGACGGCTACACCGTGGCCCTGCTCGCCCGCCGCGCCGGGGAGATCTACACCCGCCTGGCCGAGGGCCTGGACGCCGGCGAGAGCCCGTTCCAGCCGCTGTCGGTGCTCCTGGCCGCCGATGCCGCCTACCAGGGCTCCGCGCAGTGGGCCAAGGACCGCGAGTTCTGGACCGGCTACGGGGTCAGCCTGCCGGAACCGGTCAGCCTGTCCACCCGCCCGGCCGCCCCGGCCCGGCTGGCCCTGCGCAGCACCAGCCAGGTGCCGCCGGAGATCACCGCGGACCTGGCCCGCACCGCCAAACTCGCCGGCACCTCGCCCACCACGGTGATCATCGCCGCGGTGGCCGCCTTCCTGCACCGGATGACCGGCCGCGGCGAGCAGGTGCTCGGCCTGCCCACTGCCGCCCGCGGTTCCAGCGCCGCCCGGTCCGCGCCGGGCATGTCGGCCAACGTGGTGCCGCTGCACCTGTCCCTGAACCGGTCGATGACCGTGCCGCAGGTGCTCGCGCACGTCTCCGCGCGGGTCAAGCAGGTGCTGGCGCACCAGCACTACGGGCACGCCGGACTGCGCCGCGACCAGGGCGCGCTCACCCAGGAGGACCGGCTGTTCTGCACCCGGATCAACATCATGCGCTTCAGCTACGGCGTCCGCTTCGGCGAAGCCCCGGCCAAGGCGCACTACCTCTCCGGCACCGCGACCGACGACCTGTCGGTGATCGTCTACGACCGCAACGACGGCCACGGCCTGGAAGTCACCCTGGACGCCAACCCGGCCCTGCACACCGGCCCCGAGGTCGCCGTGCTGGAACAGCGCCTGCAGCGCTACCTGCGTGAGTTCAGCGCACTGGGCGAACGCGCGATCGGCGCGGCCGACGTGCTCAGCGCCGCCGAACGCGACCGCCTGCTCGGCGACTGGGCGGGCGGGCACACCACCAGCCCGCCCGCCACCCTGGCCGACCTGGTCGCCGCCCGCGCCGCCGAGCACCCCGACCGGATCGCGGTCAGCTGCGAGGGCGAGTCGCTGACCTACCGGGAACTCGCCGAGGCCGCCAACCGCCTGGCCCGCCTGCTGATCGCCGACGGCGTCGGCCCCGGCGACCTGGTCGGCCTGGCCTTCCCACGCTCCCTGGACCTGATCACCGCGATGCTCGCCGTGCTCAACTCCGGTGCCGCCTACCTGCCCATCGACACCGGCTACCCGGCCGAACGGGTGCGCTACCTGCTCGACGACGCCAAACCCGCACTGGTGCTGGCCCCCGACGAGTCACTGCCCGGCGCACTCCCGCTGCACGCCGAGGACGTCCGGCTGGCCCTGTCCGCCCTGCCCGGCACCCCGATCACCGACGCCGAGCGGACCCGGCCACTGACCCCAGCCGACCCGGCCTACGTCATCTACACCTCGGGCTCCACCGGCAACCCCAAGGGCGTGCCGATCCCGCACCACAACGTCGTGCGCCTGTTCACCGCGACCCAGCGGCTCTACGGCTTCCACGCCGGGGACGTGTGGACGATGTTCCACTCCTACGCCTTCGACTTCTCCGTCTGGGAGATCTGGGGCCCGCTGCTGCACGGCGCCCGCCTGGTCGTGGTCCCGCACGCGGTGACCCGCTCCGCACCGGAGTTCCTGCGCCTGCTGGTCGAGGAGCGGGTCACCATCCTCAGCCAGACCCCGTCCGCCTTCTACCAGCTCATCGCCGCCGACCGGGCCGAACCCGAACTGGGCGCGCGACTGGCCTTGCGCGCGGTCACCTTCGGCGGCGAGGCACTGGAGCTGACCCGGCTCGCCGACTGGTACGACCGGCATCCCGAGGACGCGCCGGTGCTGGTCAACATGTACGGCATCACCGAGACCACGGTGCACGTCACCCAGCTCGCGCTCAGCCGCGCCGACTGCGTGCCGGGGGCGGGCAGCCTGATCGGCCGGGCCATCGACGACCTGCGGGTCTACCTCCTGGATGCGAACGGCGAACTGGTGCCGCCCGGCATGCCGGGGGAGATCCACGTGGCCGGGCCCGGCGTGGCCCCCGGCTACCTCAACCGGCCCGAGCTGACCGCCGCCCGGTTCGTGCCGGACCCGTTCGGCGCGCCGGGGGAGCGGCTGTACCGCAGTGGCGACCTGGCCCGCTGGACCGAGGACGGCAGTCTGCAGTACCTGGGCCGCGCCGACGACCAGGTCAAGATCCGCGGCTTCCGGATCGAACTCGGCGAGATCGAGGCCGCCCTCGGCCGCCACCCCGAGGTCGCCCAGGCCGTGGTGGTGGTCCGCGAGGACAACCCCGGCGACAAACGCCTGGTCGGCTACGCGGTGCCCAAGGGGTCCGCGGCACTCGACCCGCTCACGCTGCGCGCCCACCTCGCGGACCTGCTGCCCGAGCACATGGTGCCGGCCGCGGTGGTGGTGCTGCCGCAGATCCCGTTGACCCGCAACGGCAAAGCCGACCGCCGTGCCCTGCCCGCCCCCGACTACGGCGTCGCCGCTGACCTCTCCCGCACCCCGCGCACCGACCGGGAACGCCGGCTGTGCGCGCTGTTCGCCGAGGTGCTCGGCCTGGCCGAGGTCGGCGTGGCGGACAGCTTCTTCAGCCTGGGCGGGGACAGCATCCTGGCCATCCAGCTCGTGGCCAGGGCCCGCGCCGCCGGACTGCTGATCAGCCCGCGCGAGGTCTTCACCCACCGCACCGCCGCGGCACTGGCCGAGGTCGCCGAGGAAGTCCACAGTGGACAGACGGATGCCGCCGACGTCGGCCCGGTGCCGCTCACGCCGATGTTGCGCTGGCTGGCCGCCCAGGAAAGTCCGATCGACGGCTACCACCAGTGGGTGTTGCTGCACACACCCGCCAACCTGACCGCCGACCGCCTGACCGACCTGCTCCAGTCCGTTGTGGACAGTCACGACCTACTGCGCGCCCGCCTGGACGAGCACTGGCGACTACACGTGTCCGAGTCCGCCCCGGTGTTCCTGCGCCAGGTCGAGGACGACCCGGACAACCACTACGCGGACCTGGTGTCCTGGCTGGATCCGGCCCAGGGCAAGGTCTTCGGCGCGATCTGGCAGCCCGGCGCACCCGGCCGCCTGCTGCTGGTGGCCAACCACCTGGTGGTGGACGGCGTGTCCTGGCGGATCCTGGCCGACGACCTCGCCACCGCCTGGGCCGGTCAGCCGCTGTCCCGCCCGCACACCTCCTTCCACCGCTGGGCCACCGCACTCACCGCAGCCGACCGCTCGGTCGAGAAGGAGCACTGGCAGCAGGTCCTGGCGACCGCGGACCCCAGACTCGGCGCCCCCACCGGTGCGACCGGCCGCGGCGACCTCATCGTCACGCTGCCTGCCGAGGCCACCGAAGCCCTGCTCACCACCGTGCCCAGGGCCTTCCACACCGGCGTGCACGAGGTCCTGCTCACCGCCGCCGCCCGCGCCCTCAACAGCTGGCGGGACACCCCACTGGCGCCGGTGCTGCTGGAGGTGGAGAACCACGGCCGCGAACAGGAGGCGGTGCCCGGCGCGGAACTCTCCCGCACCATCGGCTGGTTCACCGACCTGCACCCGGTCGCCCTCATCCCCGCCGCCGACCCGGCCGCCTCGATCAAGCAGGTCAAGGAACAACTCGCCGCCACCCCCGGCGACGGACTCGGCTACGGCCTGCTGCGCCACGTCGGCGGCGCCTTCGCCGACGCCCCGGCCCCGCAGGTGCTGTTCAACTACCTAGGCCGCTTCGGCGTCGGCGACGGCGAGTTCCCGGTACGAGCCTTCGGCGGCGCCCAGGACCCCCGGATGACCCCCACCCACGTCCTGGAACTCAACGCCCTCACCGAGGAAACCCCCGACGGCCCAGTGCTCACCACCACCCTCTCCTACGACCGCACCCGCCTCACCCACAACGAGGCCGCCGCACTGGCCAGAACCTGGCTGACCGAGCTGACCACCCTGGCCCAGCTCCGCCACGGCGGCCGCACCCCCTCCGACTTCCCCCTCACCCACCTGACCCAGACCCGCGTCGACCAGCTCACCCAGTCCCACCAACACCTCACCGACGTCCTGCCGGTCACCCCACTGCAACGGGAAATGCTCACCCACACCGCCCGCACCGACCACGGCCCGGACGTCTACACCGTCCAGGTGCTCCTCGACCTGGACGGCGACCTGGACCAGCACCGCCTGCGCGCCGCCTGCCAGTCCCTGGTCGACCGCCACCCCGCGCTCCGCGCCTGCTTCCCCGACCAGGACACCCAACTCGTGGTGGCGCAAGCGGAACTACCCTGGCAGACCAGCGAAGTGTCCACAGTGGACGAAGTAGTGACCGCCGACCGCGCCCACCGCTTCAACCCGGCCAATCCGCCCCTGCTGCGCGCCCACCTGATGCGCCTGGCCCAGCGCCGGCACGTGCTGCTGCTGAGCCTGCACCACGCCGTGGTCGACGGCTGGTCCCTCTCCGTCCTGTTCAGCGAGTTGTTTCGCCACTACGCGGGCCAGCCGCTGGCGCCTGCCCCAGCCTTCGCCGACCACCTGACCTGGCTCTCCCACCAGGACCGGGACACCGCCACCCAAACCTGGTCCGAACTCCTCGACGGCGCCAAACCAACCCTCTTCGCCCCACCCCAGGCCGAAAACCCCGCCCTCCTGCCCCAACAACACCCCCTCCGCCTGACCGCGGAGCAGACCACCGCCCTGCTCCGCACCGCCCGCACCCACGGCCTGACCCTGGGCGCCCTGGTCCGCACCGCCTGGGCCCTCACCCTGCACGACCTCACCGGCGCCGAAGACCTGCTGCTGGGTGCCACGGTCTCCGGCCGAACCCCTGAAATCCCCGCCATGGAGTCGAGAATCGGCCTGCACACCAACATCATCCCGGTCCGCGCCCGCCCGGAAATCGGCGAACCCCCACTCACCCTGGCCACCCGCCTGCAGACCGACCACGTGACCGCTCTGCCGCACCACCACCTCGGCTGGCCCGCCACCGCCCAGGACCTGGGGCACCAGCACCTCTTCGCCGCCCACCTGGTCTTCCACAACTACCCCCTGGACCCCACCGCCTTCAGTCACCTGGGCGAGGTCAGGGTCCGCGACATCCAGGTCAACGACGGCACCCACTACCCGCTGTCCCTGGTGGCCCGGCAGGAAGGCGCGGAACTGGCACTGCGGGTGGACCACCGCCCGGACGCGATCAGTCCGGCGGAGGCGGCGGAGATCGCCAACCACCTCCGCCGCCACCTGGACAGCCTGGCCGAACCGGGCTGATCAGGGCACGAAGACCGCGCCCACGCTCTGGTTGTTGCCCTCGACCACGAAGGAGTTGCTGCCCGAGTTCGCGGTGACCCTGGTGTAGAAGACGAAGTCGCGCGAGCAGTTCGCCACGATGGGCACGTTGATCAGGTACTTGTTGATCTTGAAGTGGTGGATGGTGGTGGTGACGTTGACGCCGGCGAGGTCGCCGTTGGTGGTGGTCTTGCAGACCGAACCGTCCGCGGCGAGCTGTTCCATCACCAGTTGCGTGCCCACCAGTGAACTCCGGCCGTCCATCCGGGCCTTGAGCGAGCGCTTGCAGAGTTTCCGTTCGCCTTCCTCGTCCTCGCCGTAGCAGACCGTCACGTTCAGGTCGCTGATCGCCTGGACGGCGGTGGCGCCGGCGGGGGCGGTGAACGACACCGAGTTCACCCGCGCCTTGGTGTTCACCAGGACCTTGGCGTTGAAGGTCTGCCGCACCGCGGCGGTGGGGCCGTGCATGTCCTGGATGTAGGAGGAGGGCATCACCTCCAGGCGGCCGGGCTGGTTCGCGGTGTGGTTGACGAACTGCCCGTAGACCTCGCAGTGCAGCAGGCTGTCGGCAGGCGCGGTCACGAAGCCGCGGGTGAGCAGGCTGGTCGCGCCGCCGGTCAGCACGTTCTGCCCGCTGATCAGCCGGGCGACCTCGGCAGGCTGGCCCGGTCGCCTGCACAGGACCAGGTGCGAGACCTCGCTGATCTCCCGCACGTTGTCCACGGTCAGCTTGCTGTTGAGGTAGCGGGTCTGCCCGGCCGGGATGGTGACCTGGGCGCCGAGTGGTCGATTGACCTTGTCCTTGGGGTCGGTGCCCGACGGCTGGGTCGAGTAGCCGCCGGAGTTGGTGATCAGCACCGGGTCCGCCGCGCTCGCGGTGCCCGGCAGGACCACCGCGGACAAGGCAATGGCAAGGAGCCCGACACCGGCCACTGTGGACAGACGCTTGGTGCGCACTGATTTCCCCCTCGACTCGACCAACGACCTGCGAGGCAGCATAGTCGCGCACCGTGATCCCGCCTGTCGAGCCCGTGACGACGGTGGCCGTCACGGGCCCGACCGGGATGGTTACCCGACGGTGAGGGTGTACTCGGTGCTGCCGGTCTTGCCGGTGCTGTCGGTGGCGGTGACGGTGATCTTGTAGGTGCCGCGCTGGAACGGGGCGGCGATGCTCATCCGCGAGCTGCCGCCGGGGTTGACGGTCGAGGGCAGGAACATCGGTGCGGACGGCAGGCCGGTGGCGCTGAGGCTGATCGGGCCGGTGCCGCCGCTGACGGTGATGGTGCTGTTGATGAACCCGCCCGGCGAGACGGTGCCGGCCGCCGGGGTGGCGGCGGGCTTCGGGCCCTCGGTGGAGCCGCCCTCGCCGACGGTCAGGGTGTACCCGGCGGTCTTCGAGCCGGAGGTGCCCTTGGCGGTGACGGTGATCTGGTAGGTGCCCTTCGGGGTGCTGGTCGCGGTCTCGAAGGTCAGCTTGGCCACCTCGCCGGTGGTGACCGAGGTCGGCTGGAAGGTGGCGGTGGCGCCACTGGGCAGGCCGGCGGCGCTGAGTTCCAGCTTCTCCGGACCCGGCTCGCCGGCCTTGCTGGTGACGCTGGTCGAGATGTGCTTGCCGGGCTCGACCTTGCCGGCGGCGGGGGACAGGCCCACGGTGAACTTGCCCTCGCCGGGCTGGCCGCCGCCGATCTCCTTGCGGGCCCAGTCACCCATCTCGTTGGTCAGCCGGGCCATGATGCTGTACCGGTCGCAGCCACTGGCGCCCCAGGAGACGACCCCGACCACCACTCCGTCCACTGTGTACGGACCACCGCTGTCGCCGGAGCAGGTGGCGGTGCGGCCGTCGTCGAAGCCGATGCACACCATCACATCCGGGTTGACCTTGATGTTGAAGACCTGGCAGTTCTTGGCGTCGTTGACCGGCAGCGTGGTCTTGTAGAGCACACCCGAACCACCGCTGGCCGCGGTCTTGCCGTAGCCGACGACGGTGCCGGACTTGCCGGGCGCGGTCAGCGCGCTGTCGCCGGAACCGGCCACCTTGGCCCACTGGCTCTCCGGCACGGGCAGGTCGTCCTCGGTGGTGATCACCGCGACGTCGTAGCCGGTCTGCCAGGAGTTCGGGCCGGTGTAGCGCGGGTGCACCTTGTGCGAGGCGACCTTGGTGCGGAAGGTCTCGCCGCCGGGCGAGGTGAGGTCGTCGTCGCCGTAGACGTAGCTCTTGGCGCCGCCGACGTCGATCATGCAGTGCGCGGCGGTGAGGATCTTGCGCTTGCCCACCACCGCGGCGGTGCAGGACTGGCCCTGCGGACCGCCGCCGCCGGCCCGCAGGCCCGCGATGACGAACGGGTTCTCCTTGACCGTGGTGCGCTGCCCGTTGACCACCTGGGCGCCCACGTCCCCGGTCTTGAGCTGGTCGGTCGGGGTGACGGCGTCGCTGATCCGGTCGGTCGGCGCGGCCGCGGCGGAGGCCATCGGCAGCGTCAGCGCGGCCAGGGCCAGGCAGATCGTGATGACCAGACGTGGTGTTCGCATCGTGCTCCTCGCAGTGCAGGGGAAGGAAAAGCAGGGTGGTGGCTCAGAAGGTGATCGACCAGCCGGTCAGGGTGCCGGTGTCGAAGCGGTACACATCGCGCACCGCCAGCCGCCAGGTGCCGTTGGCGTCCTCGCGGGCGGCGTCCACGGTGAAACTCCGGTGCACGCCACCGGTTTCGCCGACGCCGCCCGCCTGGTGCAGCGGATAGGCCGCGCCACTCGGGCCGATCAGGTCGATGGCCAGGTCGCCGGTGTAGCCGTGCTCGATGTCCACCCGGACCGGCAGGGTCGCGGAAGCCTTGCCAGGGCAGGAATCCTGCACGACGGTGTTGCCGACCGCGGACCCGGCGTCCGGAATGGACACATCCTCGTCGTTGGTCTTGACACCGCAGCGCGGCGGCGGACCCCCGCCGATGAATCCGGTGTACAGCAACTTGTTCGGCGAACCCGCGCCCGGATTGGTCACCAGGTCCGGGGTGGCGTTGTCCACCAGTGCGTCCCGCACCTGCTGCGGGGACGCGCCCGGGTTCGCGCCCAGGTACAGCGCGGCACCGCCCGCACCGTGCGGGGAGGCCATCGAGGTGCCACTGCCGGTGCGGAAGCTGCCGGTGTGGTCGGTGGAGTAGATGTTGCCGCCGGGGGCGAACAGGTCAACGCAGCGGCCGTAGTTCCCGCTGCGACCGCCACCCTGGTTGATCCAGCCCACGGTGAGCGCCTCCGGGGTGCGCCCGGGGCTGGCCGTGCACGCGTCCTGGCCGTTGTTGCCCGCCGCGACCGCGACCACGAATCCCTTGGCCACCAACGCCTTGACCTGTTCGTCGCCGACGCCCACGGTGTCCATGACCAGGCTGAGGTTGACCACGCCGGGCTTGACGCCGTTCTTGCCCACCCACTCCAGCGCGCTGACCGTGGCCGAGTCCGGCCCGGAACCACCGCAGTTGAGTGAGCGGACCGCGACCACCTTGGCCTTCTTGGCCACCCCGACGGTCTTGCCCGCGATGGTGCCTGCCACGTGGGAGCCGTGCCAGAAGCAGTCGCTGGCGTCGTTGTCGTTGTCGATGAAGTCGTAGCCGTGGCTGGCCCGGCCCTCGAACTCGGGGTGCTTGATGCCGATGCCGGAGTCGATCACGTAGGCGGTGACGGCGTCCGCGGTGTTGGGGTAGGCGTACTTCTTGTCCAGGCTGGTGGTCCGCTGGTCGATCTGGTCCAGGCCCCAGGACGGCGGGTTCGGCTGCTCCCCGGCCACCGCCCTGGTGGTGCCGTCCTCGTGCACCGCCTTGACCGAGGGGTCGGCGGCCAGTCGCCTGGCCTGCTGCTCGGACAGCTCGCGGACGGCGAACCCGTTCAGCGTCACCGAATAGGTCTCGGCCAGCACACCCCCGTAGCGCTGGGTGAGCGTGGCCGCGGCGGCGCGGGCACCGTCCTTGAGCACCACGAGGTAACTCCCGGCGTGGTGCTCCCTGGCCTGCACGACCGTGCCTTCCGGCTGGGCGGTGGCCACCCCCGTGACGGTGGCCATCGCGACCGCGGCCACCGCCAGCAGGCTCGCGGTACTTCGTAGTCTGCGCATCGGTTTCCTCCTTCTCGCATAGCGCTCGGCCATCACCATTGGGCGTCGGGGGAGGGGGAACAACCGTGGTAAGTCCCCGTAGGGGTACTGGACTTGGCCGCGGCCCTTCTGCCGGTCACCGCCGCGCACCTACGCTCCGAGCCATGACCGGAGCGCCGCTGATCGGCCGGGACACGGAGCTGGCCGCCCTGCGCGCCGCGCTCGCCCGGCCGCCCGCGGTGGTCTTCGTGGAGGGCGAGGCGGGCATCGGCAAGACCAGGCTGGTGGCCGAACTCGCCACCTGCGCACCCACCCAGGTGCTGATCGCGGCCTGCCAGCCACTGCCCGACCCGTTCCCCTACGGCGTGCTGCTGGACTGCCTCAGCCACTGCGGTGACTGGCTGCGCGAACCGGGCCCGGTGACCGGCGCGCTGCGCGACCACCTGCCCGAGCTGGCCGACCGGCTGCCCCCGGCCCCGCCGCCGCTGGGCGATCCGGAAGCCGAACGGCACCGGGTGTTCCGCGCGTTCCGGCAGCTGCTCGGCGCGCTGGGCCCCACGGTGCTCGTGCTGGAGGACCTGCACTGGGCGGACGAGCGCACCCGCCAGGTGCTGCGCTTCCTGCTCGCCGACCCGCCGCCCGGCCTGTCCCTGGTGCTCACCTACCGGCGCGAGGACCTCGAAGGCCAGTCCCCACTCGGCCACGCCCTGCGCCTGCCACCCGGCGTGACCGGGGCACACCTGGTCCTGCGCCCGTTCGACGTGGACCAGGTGCGCGCGCTGATCAACACGATGCCCGGCCCGCGGTTCACCGCCGAGGCCGTGCTGCGCGAAACAGCGGGAATCCCGTTCGTGGTGGAACAACTGCTGCGCGCGGACGGGCCCGGGGTGCCCGTCCTGGTCGCCGAGGCCGTCCAGGAGCGGCTGCGTAACCTGCCAGCCGCGGCGCGCGCACTCGCCGAGGCCGCCGCGGTGCTGGACGTCCCGGAACCGGTCGACACCCTGGCCGCGGTCGCGGGCGAGTCGGACCCGGACCACCTGGTCACCCTGGTGCGCGCGGCCGTGCTGGTCGAGAACCCGCCCAACCGCTACGGATTCCGCTACCCACTGGCCGCCCGCGCCGTCCGCGAGTCCCTGCCCGGCCCGCGCCGCACCGAACTCCACCAGCGCGCCCTGCGCGTGCTCGCCCGCCTCGACCACAAACCGCTGGCCCGCCTGGCAGCCCACGCCAGGTCGGCCGGCCTGACCGCGGAATGGCTGCGGCACAGCGAATCAGCCGCCGACGCCGCCATCCTGAACCGCGACCTGCCCACCGCGGTCGACCTGCTCTCCGCCGTGCTCACCGATGAGGACGTGCGGCCTGCCGAGGTGAACCGCCTGGCCACCAAGCTGTGCACCACCGCGCTGACCGGCCTGCACGATCCCGCGGTGCTCACCCTCATCGAGGACCTGCTCGCCGATCCCCGGCTCAGTACCGAGGTCCGCGGCGAGGTGCGGCTGTGGTTCGGCCTGCTGCTGCTCCGCGACACCGGCGAACCGGACCGCGCCGAGGCGGAGATCGCGCACGCCATCGACCAGCTCGGCGACCAGCCGGACCGGATCGCCCGCGGCATGGCGGTGCTGGCCGTGCCCTACCTGAGCACGGCGCCCATCGCCGAACACCAGGCACTACTGGACCGGGTCGACGGCGTGCTCGACCACCTGCCCACCCGCACCCTGCGCACCGCAGTCCTGGCCACCACCCTCGGCGGCAGACTCATCACCGGCGACCCCACCGCCTGGACCCACGCCGACCGACTGCCCTCCCCGGCCGAGGTCACCGACCCGGAGGAAATCCGCCAGCTGGCCCGCGCGCACTGCAACCTGGCCGACGCCTGCTCCTGGATAGGCCACCACAACCGAGCCCGCGCCTACCTGCGCACCGGCCTGACCCTGGCCGCCAGGGTCGGCGCCCCGTACGTGACCGGCACCGCCGAGGCCACCGCCGTCCGCCTGGACTGGCTGACCGGCCACTGGCACGGACTCGACGAACGCATCACCGAGCTGGTCCAGACCTACGCGCACCTGCCGCCGGTCACCACCGAACTCCACCTGGCCCAGGCCTGGCTGGGCACCGCCCGCGGCGACTGGACCCGCGCCGAACACAGTTTCCACGCGGCGTTAGGTCCCCACCCGATCGCCGCCACCATGCCGGTACGTATCGCCGCCGCGGGCGGCCTGGCCGCCATGCTGCTCAGCCGGGGCGACCGCACTGCCGCCGCCGGGCACGCCGCACACGGCCTGTCCTTGTTGCGCGCCAAGGGCGCCTGGGCCTGGGCAGGCGAGGTGCTGCCGCAAGCCGTCGCCTGCCACCTGTCCACCGGCCAGGTCGACGCGGTGCAGGACCTCCTCGCCGAACTGACCAACGGCCTGTCCGGCACCGACGCCCCCTACGCCCAGGCAACCCTGACCGCCTGCCAGGCCACCCTTGCCGCCGCCACCGGCAATCACCAGCAGTCCCAACACCTTTACCGCTCCGCCATCGAACAACACCAGAGCCTGGGCCTGACCTACCGCGCCACCCAGCTCGCCGAACAGGCCGGGGCCACCGAACTCGGTACGCTCGCCCAGACCTACGACGCCCTGGGCGCCACCGTCGACGCCGCCCGCTGCCGCCACCACCTGCGCGGCACCGGCATCGCCACCCCGTCACCGCGCGGCAGACGCGGCTACGGCAGCCAGCTCTCGCCACGGGAGCAGGACATCGCCCGGCTGGTCGCGGGTGGGCACACCAACCGGGAGATCGCGGAGACGCTGTTCCTGTCGCGGCGGACGGTGGAGGAGTACGTGGCCAAGGTGTGCCGCAAGCTCAACGTCTCCTCCCGCCACGACATCAGGTGAGGTCAGCCCGGCAATTTCGGTTCTCCGACTGGAGCCGGAACGAGGACATCAGGTCGTTCATGAGATCGCCGACGTAGGCCACGTCGTCGTGCTGGGTCTCGCAGTAGCCGGATGTGTTGATGTTCTCGTACACCCCGGAATGGCGGCAGGACTTGTAGGTGCGGTAGGAGGAAACGCGGTCGTTCCAGCCCGCCGGCAGGTGATCCCACCGGTAACCATCCCGGTCGCAGTCACTGCCGGCGTCGATCTTGATCTCGACGCTGGCGCCCGCGTAGTCCCGGTCAGCCCACATCTTGGCCACAACCTCGCACGACGGACAGCGCGCTACCGGATTGGCGACCGCACCGCGCTGGTCAACACACGTGTAGGAGCCAACTTCCAGATCCTGTGCCTGCCCTGCTGACTTCAGGCCTGCCGGCCGCATCACGGCAACGCAGTCGCCGGGACGCATCGCGGGGGTGGATCCGGGATCCACGAGTGCCAGCGTGGTGACGAGCACGGCCCCGGTCGCCAGGAGCGGACAGGCAGGCAGGGCCAGGGCGCGCCTGATGAGCTTTCTCACGCTGAACCACTCCGGCGGCGGGACTGGCGCAGGGTGAACAGGATGCCCCCGCCGCCCGCGAGCAGCCCACCCGCGAGTCCCAGCATCATGATCGGGTTCGCACCGGTGTTGGCCAGCCCGTTCTTCTTCACCTCCTGGTCAGTGGGCTTGGTCCCTGGCTCCGGCTTGGGGGCGGGGGCCGCCGGCTTCGACGTCTCCTTGGCCGTTGTGGTCGAGCTGGCCGGGGCCGTGGTCGCCGGGATCGTGGTGGTCGTGGTCGCCGGAGTCGTCGTCATCGGAGTGGTGGTCGGCGGGGGCGGCGGCTGCTCGCAGGGGCCGACGCGCTTCTCCCAGACCATCGGCGTGTCCCTCCCCTTGGACTGGACACTGAGGGAGAAGGAATAGATTTCGTTCAGCGCACCCGGCTTCACCTCGAATTTCCGGGAAATCCAGTAGTTGAAGTTCTCGCGGAGCACCACCTGCCCCGAGCCGGTCGCCTTGGCCTTCTTGTAGGCGACTTCCAGCCGGTTGCCCTCGTTGAAGCCGGTGAGGTCGAGCTGGACCTCGATACCTCCGGGGACACACCGAAGGCCCCAGCTGCTGGCGGTCGCAGCGCTCGCGGGGGAATCGAGCAGCAGGACGCTACTGGCGGCGGCGAGAGTGGTGATGGCAGCACCAAGGAGCTGACGCATTGTTGACGGCATTATGTTTTTCCGATCAAGTTCGATCATCAGATTGCATTTGCCGGGTCAGCGTATTCGCCATCCGTGTTCACAATGTCAACTACGAGGCAACCGGAGATGTCGGATAATCACCAAAAGTAGACAGGGTTGTCGACCCTCGTTGTCACGCTGAGTGTCCGCCTGGCATGGTTTGACGAGGCATGATTACTCAGCGTACGATCCGATGGCCGCACTTCGTGTGAATTGGACAGTTCCTGATCGAGGATTCCCGTGACGCCCCCTGCTGCCCCGGACGCTTTCGAGCGCTGGTACTCCGCGCTCATGAAACCGGTCGGCCGGACCCGGTGGACGCTCGCCGATCTCCTGATCACCGGACTGGTGGGCTTCGGATCGCTGGACAACGCCCTCACGCCGACAACCGGACTGCTCAGTGGTGCGGTACCCGCGGCGGCGGTCGCGTTCCTGGTGACGCTGGGTTTCCTGTGGCGGCGGCAGGCTCCGCTGGCCGTGGCGGTGCTGGCCATGGCAGGACTGATCATCGACGGCGCCCGCACGCCGGTCTTCTTCGCCCTCTTCGGCCTCGCCGCCTACCAGCGGCGACACCGGTCGGCGATCATCACGATCACCAGCGCGGTGGTCATCCCGCTCAAGGCCCTGCTCCCCGGCAGCACCGGGCACTCGGTGACCACTGACCTGCTCACCTCGGCCTTCTACGTGCTCATGCCGGTCGTCTTCGGTCTGGGCGCGCGAGCCTACGAACGCGGCATCGTGACCCTGCGCGCCGAGCGCGAGCGCCAGATCGCCCAGACCAAGGCGGCGGAACGGATCCGGCTCGCCCGCGAGATGCACGACATCCTCGGGCACCGCATCGCCACCATCGCCATGCACGCGGGCGCACTGGAGTTCGTGCCGGGGGTGAAGCCGGAGAGCAGGCAGGTGGCCAGGGTCATCGGCGACACCGCCAGGGCCGGTCTGCGGGACCTGCGCCAGGTGCTGGGCGCGCTGCGCACCGGCGACGACTCGGTGATCGCGGGCCGCCGCCTCGCCGACCTGGAACAGCTGGTGGCCAACGCCCGATCGGCGGGCCTGGACATCACCTTCACCACGAACGCGGCGGACCCCGTCCCGCCAGAGATCGCGCTGACGGCGTACCGCACCGTCCAGGAAGCGCTCACCAACGTCATCAAGCACGCCCCGGCGGCCAGGACCGAGGTGCGGGTCGCCATCGCCGCCGGAACGCTGGAAACCCTGGTGCGCAACGCTCCCTCGCCCGTGCCCGGCCGACGGATCAAGGTGGCGGGCGCCGGTTTCGGGATGATCGGCCTGCGTGAACGCGTCTGCCTGCTCGGCGGCAGCTTCCACGCCGAACCGACCGAGGACGGCGGCTGGCAGGTCCTGGCCTCGGTCCCACTCAACGATCCAGCCGGACAGCAGAGGAGTTGGCAGTGATCCGGGTACTCGTGACCGACGACGAACCGCTGGTGCGATTCGGCCTGTGCGCGCTGCTGGGCGCCACCGAGGACATCACCGTCGTCGGCGAGGCGGCCGACGGCGTGGCCGCACTGGCCCAGGCCCGCGCGCTGACCCCCGACCTGGTGCTGATGGACATCCAGATGCCCGGCATGGACGGCATCACCGCGACCAGGCAACTGCGCGCCCTGCCCAACCCCCCGATCGTCCTGGTGCTGACCACCTTCGACACCGAGGAGGGCGTCACCGAGGCCCTGCGGGCGGGCGCCGTCGGCTACCTCCTCAAGGACGCCCCACCCGAACAGCTGGTCGCGGCGATCCGCCTGGTCGCGGCGGGCAGCACCGTCCTGGCCCCGGCCTCAACGGCCCACCTGGTCAACATCTGCCGCGACCGGGCCGACCAGCCCTCCCGGATCCCACCGGATCAGCGCCGCCGCCTGGACAAACTCACCGCACAGCAACACGAACTCCTGCGCCTGGTCGGCACCGGCATGTCCAACTCGCAGATCGCCCACCGGATGTACCTGGCCGAGGGCACGGTCAAGGCCTACGTCTCCCGCCTGATCACCACCCTCAAAGTAGAAAACCGAACCCAGGCCGCGATCCTGGCGCACCACGCGGGATTCCTGGACGGCGAGTAGCTGTTCGGCCTCGCGGCGGGGGCGGGTTACGGCCGGCTTTGGGAGTCCCGCACGTACGCGGTGTCGTCCCACAGCTCGTAGCCCACAGTGGACGGTGTCGGCACCGCCACCCCGGTGCTCTCGGTGTTGACGGCCAGCGCCACGTCATCCACGGCGAGCACCAGACCGGTTTCGGGACTGCACAACAGATACCGGCGTTCGCTCGGGAACCGCGCGTCGGGTTTGTCCGCCCAGCGCGCGGACACCGCGACCACACGGCGGCCTGCGCGATCCACGGTGTCGCCCTCCGGGTCAGACCCGGCTGGTCGGCGAGGTCCGCCAGCCCCGCGTCGAGCACGGTCATGTCGGTCGCCACCGCTGTTCTGAAGCTCCACAGACGGTTGCGGAAATAGCGGACTTCCCCCGTGCCCCGTGGTCGAGGCTGGGCGCGGACAACGACCGGAGCAGGGTGGTGGCGTCGCCGGGCTGGGCCGCTGGCTGGAACTTAAGCGATGGCGGGGTCGCCGCCACGGGCTGCGGCAGCTGGTTGGCCACCACCGTCGAGGCGGCGACCGCGATCACGGTCAAACCCGCGGCCAGCAAAGCCAGTCGGCAACTGGCGCTGCCCCGCGACGATGTCGGCTGGTCGACCTCGAAACCGGGATCGCTGTGCTCCCAAGGAGGTGGCCCACCGGGCTGCGGCTCGCCGAGTTTGTGTGTGGCCAGGCGCCGCATGGCCCGGGTGGTGTGGTCGTTCATCGGGCACGGGTCCCTTCAGTGAGAACGGTGGCTTCCTGGAGCGGGTTGGGTCCGTCGGCCCGGTCGAGTGCGTCAGCGAAACGGCGACGCGCTCGGTGCAGGCGCACGGTGAACGCGGTGACCGAGCAACCCACGACGTGGGCGGCCTGCCGGGTGGTCAGCCCGTCCCAGACGATGTGCATGAGCGTGTCCCGTTCGCGTTCGCCGTAGGGCAGGTCGGCGCGTCGGCGCCAGGCGATGAGAAAGGTTTCCGCGGCGGCATCGTGCGCGGTATCGGGTGGGACGCGGTGCAGTGCGTAGGCCAGGACCCGGGGGCACAGCGTCTGGTAGAGCTGTGTGAACCGCTCCTGGTCATTTCTCATCTGGCAGCGGGCGAGGATGTCGCGGAACTCGGTATCGGTGCGGCCGCAGCTTATGGGCAAACGACCTCTTGTGCGGCAGTCGGTTCCCCTGTTGGGGGGACAGTGTGCAGAATGGTCAAGCCTGCTAGCGTGCGCCGGGTAGAATTGCAATAAGCCAGGGTTGTGCGTACGGTCTACTTTGGTTGCCGCTTTGTTGGCATTCTCCGGCTATTCCGGACGCGGTGGGCGGAATAGTGTGTTTTTCGCGAATCATTTCCGTGTCGAGAATGGAGAATTGCTGCGGTGACTGTTGCCACGCCTCCGTCGGCCGCACCAGATGGCGATAGCTGGGGTTCGGTATGCGGGCCTCCCCGCCGCCACGAGCGTGCGTTGGTCGGGCTGGCCTTCCTGCTTGTCCTCACCTGCGGTTTCCTGGGGGTAGCCGTAGCCAGGGTGGGCACCAGGTCCGTGGATCAGCCCACCTGTGCCCCTGCGGCGAAGCCGGGTGTCGCCGGTGTTCCGGGAAGTTCACCCTGATCGTGCGCGAACGCGATCACCTAGTCATTGCCGATAAACGACTTCGTCGTGCTGGGTGTCGGTCCACCGGTTCGAGTCAGTTGACGCATAGCGCTGGGTGAGGTTGTCGCCCCAGTGCACGAACCCGGCCACCATGTGCCGGCTGGCGAGGCCGAGGAAACGGATGTGTTCGTTCTCGCTGTGCCCGGCGCGGTCGGTCGCGATGGTCAGTTCCGCGACCAGGTCGTACCAGTGTTCCGCCGCCTGCTCCAGGCCGTCCTGCAGGGAGCAGTTGTGGGCTCTGGCTAGGACGGCGGGTAATGCCATGGCCTGTTCGGGCTGGGGTTCGGCGTTGAAGGCGCTGATGTCGTTGTAGTAGCCGATGATTTTGGAGGACAGTTTGCGCATGGTCCGGACCGCCGGCTGGGCCAGGACCTCGGCGGGGATGTGCCGTCCGGCCACGAAGCCGATCATCTGGTCGTTGAACCAGGGGTAGAAGCCGGTTGTTCGTTCCCGCAGCGGGCCGTAGGCGGCGGCGCCGGGCAGGGTGCGGGTGGTGGTGTAGGCCATCTCGACCAGGACGCCGAAGGAGAATCCCCACATGCCGCTGGCCCAGCGTTCCAGCTGTTCCCAGCCGGCCAGGGTCACCATGCGCCGGCACAGGTCGGCCAGTGCGTGGTACAGCGGGATGTCCTCGGTGATCTCCGCGAAGGGGTCCTCGGTGATCTCGACCATCCGCAGTGCGTGGTCGGTCGCGATGTGCAGCTGCCCGTCCCGGATCGGGCGCTCGATGAAGTGGTCGTCGAGCACCTCGGTGAAGTGCGTGGACTGGGCGGTGTGCGCGAGTCGCTCGGCGTCGTCGCCGAGCGGGTAGATGCTCGCGACCAGGCCGCTGAAGTCGTAGACCGCCTCCTCCTGACCGGGTTCGGCGGTCAGTCCGTACCTGGCCTTCCACTCCACCAGCAGGCGGTGGGCCGCCGCCCGGCCCGGGTGGATGAGCACCGGGTAGGGCGCGATCAACTTCGGGATGGTGAAGCTGTGCCGGGGAGTCACGGCGCCACCTCCGGTGATCGCGTCGGCGTGGGGAAGGCGATGGTGAGGGTCTGGTTGCTGCCGCGGATGCCGATCATGCAGGCCAGCGTGATCAGGTCGGCACGGGTGGACTCCTCGAGCGAGGTGCCCGCCAGGACGGTCATCGCCGCCTGGAAGTGGTCGCGGACCTCGGCCTCGGCGGCGGCCCGCCCGCCGGCGGCGGCGATCAGGTCCGCGGCGGCCCTGACCTGATCGGCGGTGCGCGGCCGGGCGGCGAGCAGCGCGCCCAGCGGCTCCGCGTGCGCGGCGGCCGCCAGGGCCACGATGACGGGGAAGGTCTTCTTGCCCTGGGCGAGGTCGTTGCAGCCCTGGGGGAGGTCGCCCTCGGTCTGCTCGCACCACAGGTCGAGGATGTCGTCGAGGGGTTGCCAGGCCATGCCGAGGTGCCGGCCGGCCTGTCGCAGCCGGTTGACCGTGTCGGCGTCGCAGCCGTTGGCCACCGCGCCGAGGGAGAGCACGCAGCTCAGGATGGCGCTGGTCTTGTTCCCGGCGATGACCCGGTACTCCTCCAGCGACACCGCCTTCGGGCCGCGCCAGGGCCGGGCCGAGGTGGCGAAGTCCTGGGCCTGGCCGATGGTGCACCGGTCCAGGGCCGCCTGCAGGTGCCACATCGCGGCCGTCCCGTGCGGCTGCTGCGCGGCGAGCAGGTCCATCGCGAGTGCCCTGGTGGCGTCGGCGGCCAGGATGGTGGGGCCGACGCCGAAGACCTGCCAGGCCGAGGCCCGGCCCCGGCGGACCGGGTCGTCGTCGATGATGTCGTCCTGGAGCTGGGTGTAGTCCTTGGCCAGCTCCATCGCCACCGCGCAGGCGGTGCTGAGGGCGGAGTCGGTACCGACCGCCCGCGCCGCGAGCGCGGTGAGGCACATGGTGCCCGCGATACCGCCGTCATCCCCCGCCTCGGGGTGGCCGTCGGCGTCGTTGAGGCCCAGGTGGTAGCCGATGATCCGGCCGAGCATGGGTTCGCGACCGTCCAGTTCCCGCACGGCCTCGCTCAGCGCCGGGGCCAGCTCCTGCCTGGTGCGGTCGAGGATCGGCCGCGCGGCCCGGCGGACCTCGTGCACGGAGGACAGCAACAACTGGGTCATCGTCCACCTCCCAGCGCGACCGCCCCAACCACCGACCAAGCCTGGGCCAGGGGCTTCTCGCACCAGATGCGGGCGGGGGAGTTCGCCGGCAGTGCGGCGTAGAACCGGTCGGCCAGCCGCAGTTCCCGCTCGGCGTAGTCGTGCAGGTGCGCCAGGGTCCAGCCCTCGGGCCGGAAGCTGACGCTGCGCTCGCGGTCGGCCTCCTGGTCGGCGAGGATGTTGGCGGCCTGGACGCCGCGGCCGTAGCCGAGCAGCCAGGCCCGGTTGGCCTGGGTGCCGTCGTACCAGGCCCACACGTCACCCAGCATCAGCGCGAGCGATCCGGCCACCGCGTAGGTGTACTGGTCGAGGTCCCGTTCGGTGCTGATCCGGAAGTCCTGTCCGCACCAGTCGGCCATCCGCTCGGCCATGGTGGCGAATGCCTCCAGGATCCGGGCGGCGATCGGGTCGGCCAGCAGGGACGCCCAGTCCGCCAGTCGCAGGGACACCTCGGGCAGTGCCTCGGCGTCGGCGGCGAAGGTGTGCTGGAGGGCGGAGTGGGTCAGGCGGCCCTGGATCGCCTTGCTGATGCCCTCCAGCAGGGCCACTTTCCGTTGTGGGGCAAGGGAGGGGTGGTCTTCCACCTCGTCGATGCCGCGCATCAGCAGGTAGGTGCCTGCCATGGTCTCGTGCAGTCCGGGTGGCATCGCCATGACCGGTTCGACGTAGGTGATGCTGTGGCGCCGCAACACGTTCAGCGCCTCGGTGAGGATCGGCGGCATTGTCGGCCCTTCTCGGCCGGGGTCGGCCCGGCTGGACATCACCGGTCCGTGCTCACGCCAGCCTCAGATGGGAAGTCACATTGGCCAGCAACCATTAGCGGGTGAACTCCGCCGCCGTCATACCGCCAGCGGAAGGATGCACCCGGGTGACATTCGCGGTGGTCGGCCACCTGCCGTAATCGGGCAGGTGGCCGATGAATCCGCGATCAGGCGCGGAAGAACACCCGCAGATCGCCCGCGAGCACCTCGGGCCGTTCCATTGCCGCGAAGTGCCCGCCGTCCGGGAACTCCGACCAGTGCACGATGTTCGAGTTGTCCCGTTCGGCGAAGGTCCGGATCGTGGTGAAGTCGTCCTTGAAGACCGCGACCCCGGTCCGGGAGGTGTTCACCACCGGTTCCGCCGCGGCCTTGGCCTCCTCGAAGTGGTAGCGGCCCGCGGTCGCCTGGGTGTTGGTGAACCAGTACAGCGACACCTGGGTCAGGATCTGCTCGGTGGTGACCAGGCTGGTGCCGTTGCCGAAGCTGTTGAACAGTTCGCTGTAGGCGAGCTGGCCGACCGGGGAGTCGGCGATGGCGGCGCCGATGGTCTGCGGGCGGGTCCCGTTCATCTGGTTGTAGCCGCCGACGGACTGGAACCACTGGAGGTGCTCCAGCGCCGCGTAGTCCTTGGGCTCCAGCTTCTCGAACTCCGCCGGGTCGCCGGAGGGGAAGGAGAACAACTGCAGCACGTGCAGGCCGAGGAAACCCTCCGGCTGCAACAGGCCCAGCTCGCGGGAGATCATCGCGCCGCCGTCGCTGCCGTGCGCGCCGTAGGAGTCATAGCCCAGGCGGCGCATCAGCTGGTCGAAGGTCTCCGCCACCTTGCGCATGGTCCAGCCGCGGCCGTTCAGCGGGGTGCTGAAGCCGAAACCGGGGATCGAGGGCACCACCACGGAGAAGGCGTCCGCGGCATTGCCGCCGTGCGCGACCGGGTCGGTGAGCGGGCCGATCATGTCCAGGAAGTCGATGAAGGAGCCGGGGTAGGTGTGCAGCAGCAACAGCGGGGTGGCGTTCGGCTCCGCGGACGGGACGTGCACGAAGTGGATGTTCTGGCCGTCGATCTCGGTGAGGTACTGGGGTAATTCGTTGAGCCGGGCCTCCTGGGTGCGCCAGTCGAACTTGGTCCGCCAGTGCTCCACGGTCTCGCTGAGGTAGCTGTTCGGGGTGCCGTACTCCCAGTCGTCGGTGGGCGCGGGACGGGGCAGCCGGGTGCGGGCGAGGCGGTCGTTGAGGTCGTCCAGGTCGGCCTGGGCGACGTCGATGCGGAAGGGGCGGATCTCGGTGGAGTTCGTCATGACGCAGACTCTAGGTACCTATTAGGCACGTTCGGTTCCTATATAGTTTTTTCATGCTCGACACCTCTTCCCGGCTGCTCGCCCTGCTGGCCCTGATGCAGTCCCGGCCGGACTGGCCGGGCTCGGAGCTGGCCGAGCGGTTGCAGGTCAGCGGGCGCACCATCCGCAACGACATCGAGCGGCTGCGCGGGCTGGGCTACCCGGTCGAGGCCACCCGAGGGCCCACCGGGTACTACCGGCTGGGCGCCGGGGCCAAGCTGCCGCCGTTGCTGCTCGACGACGAGGAGGCGGTGGCGGTCGCGGTCGGGCTGCGGGCCGGACGCGGCGTCGCCGGCATCGAGGACAGCGCCGCGCGGGCACTGGGCAAACTCGAACAGGTATTGCCGCACCGGTTGCGGCGGCAGGTCAGCGCGTTGCGCGCGGCGGTCTCGGAGGGGCCGGACAACACCGGCACCAACGTGGTGCAGCCGGTGGTGGACGCGGCCGTGCTGGCCACCATCGCGGCCGCGGTCCGGGACACCGAGTTGCTCCGCTTCGACTACACGGCCCCGGCCAGGGACACCGACGCGCCGCTGCGCAACGACGCCTCGGCGCCCTTCGGGGACTGGCCGGTGCTGGTGGAGCCCTACCGACTGGTCAGTTGGGAGCGGTACTGGTACCTGGTGGCGCGCGGTCCGGAGACCGGGGCCTGGCACACCTACCGGGTGGACTGGATCGGGTTGCGGATGCCGACCGGCCGCCGGTTCGCGCCGGTGCCGTTGCCCGGCGGCGACTACCTGAGCTTCGTGCTGCGGGATGTGGCCGTCGCGGGCTGGCGGGTGCACGCCCGGATCACCGTGCGCGCACCCGCGCAGGACCTGCTGGCCCGGATCAACCCGGCCGTCGGCGTGGTCGAGGCGGTGGACGATTCCACCTCGGTGCTGGTGACCGGTGCGGACAGCCTGGAGATGATCGCGGTCTACATCGGCATGCTCGGCCTGGACTTCCAGGTCACCGAGCCGCCCGGACTCGTCGAGCACGTCCGGGCGCTCGGCAGGCGCTATGCCCGCGCCGTCGAGTAGACCTCACCCACCGCCGTTCCGGTCGCGCGCGGCCAGGCGGGCGGCCCAGTACCGGGTGCGTTCCAGATACGCCGTGCTGGCCGCCGGGCCGCGGCTGCCGTAGGCCCCGTCGTAGGTCAGGTAGCCGTGGCCCGGTGGCGGGGTGCCGTCCGCGGGTTCGATCTGGGAGCCCTCGTGCCATTCGTTGAACGAGGTGACCGACACCCAGTGCGGCCGCCCGCCGATGGCCGGGTCGAGCGCGTTGTTCCACTGCCGGTCGTAGGTGGCGCCCTCCCGGCGGTCCACGATCGGCGTGCCACTGCCGGGATTCGCCCGCTTGTCGAGGTAACCCGGGGCCACCGACGGGGCCCACACCAGGCCGTTGGCCCGGCAGTACGCGCCCGCGCCCGCCCAGCCCGGCGCGGTCAGCCCGGCGATCCCGTCGTAGGTGTACATGCCGCCGAAGTGCGCGACCCTGGACACGTCGGTGGTCTGGGCCAGCACGATCGCCCTGTCGGAGACCAGGTCCAGCGCCGACCAGTCCGCGATGCGCAGGCTCTCGAAGACGTAGAAGGCCGCCCGGTTCCCGTGTTCGGCCGCCCGGTAGAAGGCCGGACTGGCCCCGTGCCTGGCGATCAGGTACTCGATGTCGGCCACCGTGGAGGCCGCGGTGCGACCGCCGTAGGGCTCCAGGTGCCAGGCCACCTTGAGGCCGTTGCGAGCGGCGGCGGCGAGCACCCCCTCGGCCAGTCTGTCCTCATAGGACTCCCGGCCCCACCAGCTGTAGACCAGCACGCCCGCGCCGGAACCGCGGATCCAGGCCATGTGCGATTCGACCGTGCCGGTGAAGTCGCCGGAGTCGTAGGCGCCGAGTGCCGGGTAGAAGTCGGCGCCGACGTCCGTTGGCGGGGTGTGCCCGCCCTGCTGCCAGTGCCGGTATTCGCCGTACACCGCGGGATTGCCGTACCAGGGGTAGTAGAACAGGTGCACGTTCGACCCTGGTGCCGGTGCGGCGGTGACGGGCGGGGTCAGGGTGAGCAGCAGGACGAGGGTCAGGAACAGTGCGCGCATGGTGATCACCCGATCCCGATCGCGAAGACGTGCATGGCGGGCACGCCGCTGACCGCGGTCGCGCTGACCTTCGGCAGGATGACCGCCTGCACGGTTCGGCCCGGTTGCAGGGGCAGCACCGAGTAGAACAGGCTGACCCGGTTGGGCTGGCTGCCGCCCGAGCTGTTGAGGTAGGGGAAGGTGGCCACGATCTCGCTGCCGGGTCTGCCCTCGGCCGACCACCAGTCGTTGAAGGCCAGCGCGAACGATTGGACAGTGCCGTCGGTGTAGACGATGGTGCCCGCACCGGAGGTCGCGCCGTAGGTGCTGGACCCGATCACGCCGATCCGGTTGCCAGTCCCGGAGATCAGCACGGACTGGCCGCTCGCGACCGCGTTGTCCGGCTGGCCGGGGGTGGCGCTGGGCCAGCGGAAGCCGATCCCGCCGCGGTCCACCTGGCCACCCGGCCGGATCCCGGCCGCGGCCAGGGTTTGCGCGGAGTAGCTCAGCCCGCCGCCGTCCAGGTTTCCGGTGGCCGGATTGGCGTCCTCGCTGACGCCAGGGTTGTTCAGCGCGGCGGCGAGTGAGGCGTGCGGGATCGAGGTCTGCCCGGTCGCGGACCAGGTCCGGCCGCCCGCACTCGCCTGGGCGGCGAAGTCGTGACTGGCCGGGATCGCGCCCGCCGGTGGGGTCAGTTCCCATTCGGTGCGCACGGTCTGGCCGCCGGGCACGGTGGGGAAGGTCGACGGTGTGGTCGCCCTGGCCGTCCAGCCGTTGGGTGTGCTCACCGTGAGCGCGAGGCCCGAGATGGCGCGGTCGCCGCCGTTGACGAAACTGGTGGCCGCCTTGGCTTTCCCGCCGGGCAGGGTGATCGGCGGGACGGTGAGGCGCAGTGAGTTGCGGACCAGGATCGGGGCGGTGCCGGTCACCCCGTTGACGGTGACCGAGATCGTCGCGGCCCCGTCGCTGACCGCGCGCACCAGCCCGGCCGGGCTGACCGTGGCCACCGCCTCGTTGCTGGAGGCATAGCGCACCTGGGCGGTCTTGATGTCCACAAAGGACTGATCGTTGTGCACGGCCTCGACCACGTTGTCCGCGGTCACCGCCAGGTTGCGATTCTCCCTGGCCGGGTTGGTGTTGTCCTTGATCCACCGGTTCTTGCCGGTGAGGTCGAGGGTCTCACCCGCGTTGTACAGCACGGCTTCCGGCTGCACGGTGACGTGACGGACCTTGGGTGTGATGGCACCGCGCACGGTGGTCCGTACGGTGGCGGCGGCATCGCCCGCGTGCCTGCCGAGCTGGAAGACGTAGGCGCCTTCGCGCACCACCGACCGCATCCGCTGGGCATCCCAGTACGCCAGGTCCGCGATCGCCACCGGCAGCGAGATCCGTTGTGCGGCACCGGGTTGCAGCACGGCGGTCTTCTGGAAGCCGACCAGTTTCTTCACCGGGCTGCTCAGGTAGAGCTGGGCCACGGTGGCCCCCGGCACCCGGCCGGTGTTGGTCACGGTGAAGGACACGCTCACCGTGCCGTCCGCGGTCACCGCGTCCCGGTCGATGGTGGCCGCCGAGTAGCTGAAATCGCTGTAGCTCAAGCCAAAACCGAACGGGTAGCTCGGCGTCCCGGTGAAGTGCTGGTAGGTGCGGCCCAGCCCACCGGTCTCGGCCGGGGTGAGGCCGTAGTTGGACATCGCGGGCAGCTGACCCTCGTCCCGGTACCAGGTGAAGCTCAGGCGTCCGCTGGGATTGTGCTTGCCCAGCAACACATCGGCCAGCGCCGCGCCCTGGCTCTCCCCGTTGAAGGAGCTGTAGACCACCGCCGGGGTCCGGTCGCGCAGGTCCTCGATCCGCACCGGGCCACCGGACTGGAGCACCAGCGCGAGCCGCGGGTTGCCCAGCGCCGCGGCCTGGGTGATCAGCGAGTGGTAGTTGCCGGGCAACGCGAGGCTGTCCCGGTCCTTGCCCTCGCCCGCGGTCTGGTGGTCGGTGCCGACGAAGAGCACGACCAGGTCGGCCGCCCGGATCTGGTCCTGGGTCTGCTGGCTGAGCACGGCGGGTCCGGTCGCGGTGGTGGAGGTGCCCGCCGCGTCGAAGACCACCGACGCGCCGGGGTTGGCGGCCTTGATCTGCTCGGTGAGCCCGGCCACCGCGCTGACCCGCAGGCTGGGCGTGCCGGAGTAGCCGCCCAGGGTGACCTTGTCCGCCAGGTCGCCCAGCACCACGACCCGGTTCAGCGCCGAGGGATCGGCAGGCAGCAGCGGCCGGTTCAGCCCCGGCACGGGGTCGTTCTTCAGCAGTACCAACGAGTTCGCCGCCAGTTTCCGGGCGAGGTCGTGGTGCGCCGGGCTTTCGATCACCTGCTTGCCGATCCGGGTGTAGGGCTGCCGCTCTGGCGGGTCGAACTCGCCGGTGCGCATCCGCACCGTGAACGCCTTCACCAGCGCGTTGTCGATCACCCCCTCGCTGAGCAGGCCGGCGCTGATGGCCTCCTGGATCACCGGCAGCGTGTTCTCCTCGCCGGGGCAGTTCAGGTTCGTGCCCGCGCGCAGGGCGTGCGCCTGCCCGCCTGCCTGGCCGGACACGGTGACGCCGGTGGCGGTGTTGGTCCACCGGGCCTGCTGGTCGGCGCGGTTGGTGGTCCAGCCCGGCGGCGCCCAGTTGTGGCCCCAGACCGGGGCGCGGTAGGCGGTGCTGACCGCGCCGCAGTCGGAGGTGACGTAGCCGCCGAAGCCGTATGTGCGCTGCGCGAGCTGGTTGACCGTGTAGGTGTTGGCCACGGCCGGGGTGCCGTTGACCGCGTTGTAGGAGGTCATCAGGCCGGACACGCCCGCGTTCTCGATCAGGCGGCGGAACACCTCGGTGTAGTACTGGCGCAGGTTGGCGTCGGTGGTGTCGGAGGAGACTCCGGTGCGGTCCTTCTCCACGTTGTTGAGCGCGTAGTGCTTGGCCGTGGCCGCGACCTTGAGGTAAGGGCTTTCCGGCACCCCGTTCAGGTTGCTGCCCTGGTAGCCGTTGGTGAACGCCTCGGACATCCGCGCGGCCAGGTGCGGATCCTCGCCGAATGCCTCGTCACTGCGGCCCCAGCGCGGGTCGCGATGCATGTTGACCGTGGGGGCCCAGTAGGTCAGCGAGCCGTAGTTGGCCGCCGAGCGGCCCAGGTTGTTCTGGCCGACACCCCACAGCGACTTGTCCAGGAAACCCCGTGCCTCAGCGGAGATCGCGGTGGTCGCGGCATGCATGAGCGCGGGGTCCCAGGACGTGCTCGCCGCGAGGTTGGTGGGGAAACTGGTGGCGTGCACGGCCTCCGGCGCCACCGGCGGGTTGGTGGCCGCGCCGAGCCGGTTGATCCCGTGCTGGCCCTCGTTCCAGTAGGTGTACTGCTGCACCCCGAGACGGGTGATCTCGGGACCGTGGTTGGTACTGAGCTGGCTGACCTTCTCCGCCAGGGTGAGCCGGGAGACCAGGTCGGCGGCGCGCTCGGCGAAGCCGTACCGGATGTCCCGGAAGATCGGCGGCTCGACGGCGGGCGCCGCGTGCGCAGGGGGCGCGCCGCCCGCCGTCGAGACCAGGAAGGGCAGTCCGCACAGCACGGTCGCGGCCAGGGCCAGGCGACGGTGCCGTGGGCAGGGTGTGGCCATGAAGACCTCCGCGAACAGATCAACATTGATGCTGGCGGCGTGGTCCTCACGGTCCCGTCAAAGATTGACGAAAGTCAAGCGACTCTTTGCGTAGTTCTCGTTCGACATTTGCAAGATCCGGTCCGGGTCACGTGCCCGCCAGGACGTAGACCCACGCCTGATCGCCGGAACGCAGTGGCACCAGCACCCGGGTGTAGTCCTCGACCTCGTAGGCGTCGGCGGCGGCCAGGTCCTGCTCGGTGATCTTGAACGCGGTGCCCGGCACGCCCGCGTCGGCCGCCGTCGAGGGCCGCAGCACCGGATGCCGGTCGCTGCCACTGGTGGCGATCACCGCGGGATCGGTGATGACGACCTCGCCGAGCAGGTAACCCGCGATCTCGTCGGCCCGCCCGTCGAGCGCCCGCCCGAACACCGCCTGCTGCACCTCGGGCTGGCGCAGGGTGCCGTAGGAGAACAACAACGTTTCCGTCATGGCCACAGCATCTCCCAGCGCTTCCCGCCCGCGTCGGGGAGCCCGGCCCGGTCGCGTCCAGTACCGTGATCGTCGCCCAACGTGGTGGGCACGACCGGGGGTGGACCGTGCGGGGTGATCGGGTGCGCAACGAGGTGAGCGGCACGGCGCACAGCGTCGTGCAGGCCGGGGTGATCAACTCGGTCATCCTCTCCGGCGCGCCCGCGGACCCGGAACTGCCGCAGCTGGTCTCCGCGCAGGCGCCCAGGCCACCGGAGACCTACACCAACCGGGACGAGGAACTCGCGCGAGTGCGTGAGCTGGCCGGAACGCCGCTGGGCGGTCGCACCGGGCCGATGGTCGCCGCCGTGCACGGCATGGTGGGCATGGGCAAGACCGCGTTCCTGCGGCAGGCCGCCTGGCAGTTGGGGGAGAGGTATCCCGACGGCGTGCTGCACGTGCAGTACGGCACGGAGGGCAACTCGCCTGGCGAGGCCGCGGCCAGGTTCCTCGCCGCGCTCGGGGTGCCCGAGTCCCGGATCCCGGCCTCGTTCGAGGCCAGGGGCGCGCTTTTCCGTTCCCTGAGCGAGGGTTTGCGGTTGCTCGCGGTGTTCGACGACGTCCGGGACGCGGCCCAGGTGACCGCGTTGCTGCCGAACTCGGCCGGCAGCCTGGTGCTGGTCTCGGCCGGGCGGCAGGAGATCCTGGCCGAGCTGTACCAGGATCGGGAGGTGCTCGACGTCGCGCTGGAACCACTGCGGGTCGAGCACGGGATCAGCCTGGTCGCCAAGGTGTGCGGGGCCGAGCGGGTGGCAGCGGAGCGGGCCGCGGTGGTCGAGCTGGTGACGTTGTGCGGCGGGTTGCCGCTGGCGCTGGGGGTGGCCGCGGCCTGGCTGAAGGCGCGGCCGCACCTGGAAGTGGGCGAGCTGGTCGAGGACCTGCGGGAGACCGACCTCGATCCCGGGGATCCGTCTACCGAACGGTCGGCTCGGGCGAAGGTCTTCGCCATGTTCGACCGGGTCTACGACGACCTGTCGGAGTCGGCGCGACGGCTGTACCGGCTGCTGAGTGTGCTGGTGGGCGCGCACTTCGGCGTCGAGGTGCTCGCGGCCATGCTCGATCAGCCGGTGCGCGCGGTGCGCCGCGACCTGGACGAGCTGTGCCAGACCGGCATGGTGCAGGCCGAACCCGGTGGCGTGCACCGGCTGCACCGCCTGGTGCGGGTGCACGCGCTGCGGGTGGCCGAGGTCGAGGATGGCAAGGCCGAACGGATCGCCGCCCTGCGTCAGGCGGTCCGGTGGTGGCTGATCGGCGCGGCGGCCGCGGATGTGGCCGTGCACGGCAGGCAACCGCTGCGGGTGACCGATCCGGCCTCGGTGCTGGACGACACGCCGGTGGCGATTCCGGCCGCCACGGCCCTGGCCTGGTTGCGGCGGGAGCAGACCAACCTGGTCGACATCATGGCCGCCGCCGCGGAACAGGGCTGGCACACCGAGGTCTGCCAGCTGTTCGAGGCGACGTACACCCTCTTCGACGCCACCAAACCACTCGCCACCTGGGTACGTGCGGGCAAGCTGGCGGTGGACTCGGCCGTGTTGCTGGGCAACGCCGGGTTCGAGGCCCGCTGCCGGTGCCTGCTGGCCAAGGCGTACCAGGAACTCGGCCGCTTCGCCGAGGCCCACGAGCACCTGGACCGGGCCAGGGAACTGGCCGGGGACTGGGATCGGCTGCTGGGCTCGGTCGAGGACTTCACCGGGAACGTGTTGCTGCGCGAGGGCCGCGCCGAGCAGGCCCTTGGCCGCTTCCGCACCGCGCTGGAGATCAATGAGCGGCTCGGACTGACCCGGGGCACCGCGTTGCAGAGCATGATGGTGGGCCGGGCATTGGGTGCTTTGGGACGGTACGAGGAAGCGTTGCTGGCCTTCGGGCGTTCCCGGGAGTTGTTGGCTGGCACCGATGCCACCTCTGTCCTGCTGAAGGTCCAACTCAGCGCGGCGGTGGTGCTGGCGGCCTCCGGCGCGGACCGGGCCGCCGAACACGCCTACGCGGAAGTGCTTGCCACCGCTGAGGAACGCGGTGCCACCGCACCTGCGGCGGATGCCTTGCTCGGGCTCGCCGAGCTGGCGGAGCGGCGGGCCGACCGCGCGGTCGGCGTTGAGTTCCGGGAGCGGGCCGCGGGGATGTTCGAGCGGATGGGCAGCCCGCGCGCGGCCACCATCGCCAGGGTGGCCCGGCAACTCGCCGGATTGCCCGCCACGGCCTGACCGGCTACCAGCGCAGCACACCCGAGTTCGCGCCCGCCTCGATGGCCAGCTCCACGCTCGGCTGTCCGTGCAGGATCCAGTGGTACAGCGCGGATCCGGCCACCGATCGCGGCACGGTGGCCTGGACGGTGACGCGGTCGCCGTTGCGGCGGAAGGCCACGATCGCACCGGGCTCGACCTCGGTCACCGCGAGCTGGGCGCCGGGCCAGCGCCGGAGGGTCGCCGCGCCCCACTCGTCCGCGTCCGCCGGGTGCTCGTGCCGGGTCGCGCTCCACACGACCGCGGCCCGTTCCAGGAGTTCCGGGTCGGTGGCGTGCTCGCTGACCGCCAGGTGACCGGGCGGCTCCGGTTCGCCTAGTACGACTGGGAATCGGCGCATGGTCAGGGTGGTCGTGCCGTCGATCTGGACGCGGAGTGCGTCTGGCTCGGTCAGGGTGATCTCGGGGGTGGGCAGGGGATCGGGGCGGGCCTGCCAGGCTGGCTCCGGCAGGTCCAGCACCGTGTACATCCGGGTGCGCAGGATGGCCGCGGACTGCCCGGTCCTGGCGAAGATCGCCGCCGCGTCGACGGCGGAATCCGGGTTGGGTATCAGGGCCTGCTCGATCTGCGCGGCGAGGGGTTTGTCCAGTCGTAGCAAGGGAACTCGGCTACGCAGGTGATCCAGTGGCGAGCCGGGCACGACCTCGGGACCGCCGTCGGTGGCCAGTAGCAGTGGTCGGCCCGCACCGAGGCTGTAGCTGGTCAGCGAGCCATGGTCGGAGATCACCAGCGAAGCCGCCACGATTGCGGCCTGCCAGCCCTGCTCGGGTGGGACGACCAGCAGGCCCGCGTCGGTGGCGCGGCGGAGCAGGGCGTTGATCCGGAGGGCGCCGTGCTGGGTCCACACGTTGGGATGCAGCACCAGCGCGCAGCGGAAGCGATCCGCGGGCAGGGCCGCGAGGAGCCGCGCGGGCAGGTCGGTGCAGGCGCCGAAAAGCGAGTTCTTGCCCCAGGTTGAGCAGAGCAGGACGAGTTCCCGCCGGTCGGCGCCCAACGCGGTCCGGTACGCGGGTCGGAGGTGCTCGCTGCGGTGGATGCGGTCCAGGCATGGATCCCCGGCCACGAGTGTCCTTGGCAGCAGCCGGGGTTCGACCGAGGCGATCACCGCGAGCTGGTGATCGTGTGCGACCACCAGGGTGTTGGGGATGATCCGGTTGCGGCGAACCAGGGCGGAGCGGCGGAGTCCGGAGATCGAGGTGGGGTCGCCGGGGGAGCGGCGGTGGTAGCCGATGCCGTGCGGCAGCAGGATCAGCGGGGCGCGGACGCGATGCAGGTCGCCGTTGTCGCTGGCGGCCAGGGCGAGGTCGTAGCGCCGGGTGATGGCGGTTTCCCAGTCCAGGGTGCGGGCGCCGGCCTGGGCGAGGTGGTCGCGGATGCGGTGGGAGAAGGCGGAACCGTGGTCGATGGCGAAGGTCACGGAGATCCGGCGGTCGGTCAGCAGCAGGGGGAGGACGTCCCACATGCGGTTGAGGACGGCGGGATTGCGGGCGAGGACAAGGACTTCACGCTCGGGGTGCAGGGTGTCCCAACGGCTCCCGGCTCCCGGCTCCCGGCTCCCGGCTCCCGGCTCCCGGCTCCCGGCTCCCGGCTCCCGGCTCCCGGCTCCCGGCTCCCGGCTCCCGGCTCCCGGCTCCCGGCTCCCGGCTCCCGGCTCCCGGCTCCCGGCTCGACCATCTTACCGTCGGCGGAACGGTTGGCGGCAGCGATGATTGACCCTTCACCGCATCGTGTCCCTCCGCCGTCCATCAGCGACAGTCTAGGAGTTCCGGCTGAGCCGTTCCTCGGCCTCCGCGGGCGTGTCGTAGTAACCGGGCCGGGCCAGCAGCACCGTGGTGAAGTAGTGGCCCTGCTCCTCCGCCGGGTCGTCGTCGGCCTCGAACGGACGCCAGAAGCTCAACAGCAGGTCCGGGGCGAGGAATGCGGCGTCATCGTCCTCATCGGCTTCGATCGTGGTGTGCGCACGCAGACGGCCGACCACCTCGCGGGCCGGCAGGGCGAAGACGTCCACGTCGTGGAAGAGCACCCGGTCGCCCGGGTCCGTCGGCCGGGCCAGTTCGACGGCCTGGAGCTGGTCGTGCAGGCAGTGGATGCTGATCATCAGGCCGCTCGGCCGGAAGATGTGCTGCCCCGGCCGGTCCGATGGCGAGAGCGCGGTGGGATCCCGGAGCGAGTCCAGCGCGGTGTTCGCCTCCCGCCGGGGCATGCCGATCCGCAGCGGGCCGACGCCGGTGGGTGGGTCGAGGTGGAAATCCATGCGGACATGATCCCAAAGGACACCGACAACCGGTGCGGCGGAAGGAACGCGTAAGTTCGGCCCGCCACATCTTGCCTGGCGTCGGCGGACCGGATTGCATCGAGGTCACGGCCGATGACCTCGAAAGGCGTGACCCATGCGGGATTCGTTCCACCACCGGCTGGACGTGCTGGTGCTCCAGCTCGCCCGGATGTGCGATCTGACCGCCGTCGCCATGAGTCGCGCCACCGACTCACTGGCCACCGGGGACGCGCGGCTGGCCGAAGGGGTGGTCGCCGACGACGTGATCGTCAACCAGACCAGGACCCGGATCGAGCAGGACGCGCAGACGCTGCTGGCCCTGCAATCGCCGGTGGCCAGGGATCTGCGGGTGATCGTGACCGTGTTGCGCTCGGCCGAACACGTGGAGCGGATGGGGGATCTGGCCCACCACGTCGCGCTGGCCGTGCTGCGCAGGCACCCGGACCCGGTGCTGCCCGCGCCGTTGCGCTCCCGGTTCCAGCTCATGGGTTCGATCGCGGTCCGGATGGCCGGAACCACCGGAAAGGTGGTGCGGGAACGGGATCCGGTCCTGGTCCGCACCCTGGATGCCGCGGACGCGGAGATGAACGAGCTGCACCGCTCGCTGTTCCAGGTGATCGGGCACCGCTGGGCCTTCGGGATTCCCGCCGCCGTGGACGCCAGTCTGCTCAGCCGGTACTACGAGCGGTTCGCCGACCACGCGGTGGCGGTGGCCGCGCGCACCGCGTTCATCGAGACCGGCACGCCCGCCCTGATCTGAGAACGGCGCCGGTCTGCGGCCCAGCCGGTGCGCAACGCGTGGTGACCGCTCGATCAGTGCTGTTGGAGCAGGGCGCCGAAGAGGTGGCGGCCCAGGCGTTCGGCGGTGGCGGTGTCGAGGAGTTCGCCGGGAACGCCGGGATGCCGGCTCATCCAGCGGTGCGCGCTGGCGGGGCCGGTGAAGGCGTTGAGGTGGTGGCAGCAGAAGTCCACTGACGGTCCGGCGCCGGCGGCCGCGCCGGCGAACACGACCGCGGTCTCCGGTTCCCAGCTGTACTGTCCATTGTGGATGGTGATGGTCACCGGCTCGTCGGTGACCGGGTCGCGGGAGGTGATGGTCGCGTCCATGCCGAGCATCGCGGGTACGCCGAGGGCGTCGATGGCGCACATGGCGGACACCGTCCGGCCGGTGGCGAGCCGGACCTGGTGGCGGGTCGGGGTCGCGGAGAACGGGTAGGCGACCCGGATCGCCCCGGCCGGGTCGAGCCGGACCGCGTCCAGGTCGTGCAGGCGCCGCAGGATCGGGTCCGCGGTGGTGTTGTTGGCCGCCGCGATCCGTTGCAGCCGTTCGGGAGACGGGGGTTGGCCGGTGCCGGCGAAGGCGTGCAGGATCGCCTGGTGCACCGCGCGGTCGACCGGGTCGGTCGGGCTGGTGCGGGCGCGCCACCTCTGCAGGTCCGTCGCCGGGGAGGTGGTGTCGCCGGTCGGGGCGAGGGCGGCGCGGAGTTGGGACGAGGTTGGCGCACCGCTGGGATTGCCGTGCTCGTCGCGGTAGAGGCGGCAGGACACGCTGGGTGGCTGGCCGGGGTTGGCGAAGGGGTCGACGCCGTCGACCAGCAGGGTTGGCGAGCCCCGCATGCCGGTGCGGGTGGCCTGGTCGACGGTGCTGACGACCTCGGCGGTGACGGTGACGTCCGTGCGCCCGAGGAGTGCCGCCGCCAGGTTCTCCTTGAGCGGGGCGAGGTTCGGGCAGTCCGGGACGGTCAGGATCCGCAACTTCATCGGGCTTCTCCGGTCTGTTCACCCAGGGTGTGCAGCAGCCCGCAGGCGCGGTCGCGGCGGGGTAGATCGCACCGGGTGACCAGGTCGCTCAGCGAGTCCCGCATCCTGGTCAGGTCGGCCACCCTGGCCTCGATGTCGGTCAGCCGGGCGGTGGCCAGCGTCCGTGCGCTGTCGCAGGACGCGGGCCCGCCGTCGGCCAGGTGCAACAGCTCCTCGGTCTCGTCCAGGGTGAACCCCAGTGCCTGGGCGCGTTTGATGAACCGCAGCCGGGACAGGGCTTCCGGTGGGTACTCCCGATAGCCCGAGGTCGAGCGCCGCGGCGGGGCCAACAGGCCGCGGCGCTCGTAGTACCGCAGTGTCTGCGGGTTCACCCCGGCCTGTTCCGCCAGCTCTCCGGTACGCACCACCTCAGCATGAACCCTGTACCCGGGTACAGGGCAAGTGCACGGTCCGGGTTACCCGCCGAGCAGTTCGAGCACCTCGGTGCGGCCGAAGTGCTCCGCCCACGACCTGGCGTCGCCGTCGAAGTTGCGGTCGCGGATGCCGGGATCCGCGCCCAGCTCCAGCAACAACCGGACCACCTCGGTGTCGCCGACCTGGATCGCGGTGTGCAGCGCCGTCTGCCACGGGTGTTCCAGCGGCATATCGCCACGCCCGCGTGCGTTGACGTCAAACCCCTTGTCCACCAACAACCGCACCGCCTCGGGACGATGTTGCGCCGCGGCCCAGACCAGGAGACCCGGCCGGGCGGTGCGGGCGGCCTCGACGACGTGGGCCGGGGTGTGTTCGACCGCGGTCCGGTCCCCGGCGAGGGCCGCGGCGACGAAGGCGTCCACGGGACTCAGCTCCGGTTCGGGTGCGTTCAGGCCGCGCAACAACGTCGCCAGCTCGCGGTGGCCGTTGCGCAGTGCGTGTGCCAGCGGGGTGGCGCCGTCGGCGAGTGGGCTGACCACGTCGACGCCGTGCCTGGCCAGCAGGGCCACCCGCTGCCGCTGGTCGTGGGTGACCGCCCACTTCAGCAGTCCGCGCACCATGTCCGCTGGTGAGTCGAGCAGGTCGGGCACCAGTCGGTGCCACGGACCGCCGTCGCCCTGGCCGAGGCCGAACTCCAGCAGTAGTTCGGCGAAGTCGTCCCGCTCGTCGAACATGCGGTTGTACAGGCTCTGCCCGTCGTTGGGGTCGGCGCCCGCGTCCAGGAGCAGGCGGGCCAGGGCGATGCCGTGCGGGTGCGGTGGCTGGTCGTCCTCGCCGCCGCCCAGCGCGCCGGTCAGTACGGTGAAAGGCGTTGGCAGGCCGAGGAAGAACCGGCCGTCGTTGGGGTCGGCCCCGGCGTCCAGCAACAGCCGCGCCGCGGCCAGGGTGTTGTGCTGGCTCACCTCGAGGCGGGCGTAGGCGAGGTACATCAGTGGCGGCCAGTCGAAGGGCGCGGCGGGCTTGGTCGCCGAGGCCCCGGCGGTCAGAAGTCGTTGCAGCGCGGGGACATCGGCGCACGCGGCGGCCACCGCCACGCTCGTTTCGGGCAGTTCGGGGTGGCGCCGCAGAAACCGGGCCGCCTCGATCGGTCGTTCGGGGGCGTCCTCGGCGAAGTTCAGGCAGGCCAGGCGAAGGAAGCGGGCCGCGGGTGATTCCGTGCCGGTGGGCTCGGTGTAGACCCAGGTGCGGGAGTTGATGGCCTCGACGTGCCGTTGCAGGCGTGGCCAGCTGGCGAATCCGTACCGGCGGGCCAGCGTGCGCTGCGCGTCGGCGAGGGTGCCGTCCGGGGTGGCCCGGCGCAGCTGTTTGGCCTGCTTGCGGAGCTGGCCGAGATCGGGTCGTTCGGGCAGCGGGACGGTCGTCATCACGACCTCCTTCCATGTCCCCGTGGTCCGCGTGACGGGGTGAAAGGAGGTGGGTTGACCAGGGTTTACCCGCCTACGTTGGGCAGGCTCAGCCTTTTCCGCGGACCCGGAGGCGACCCAACTCGCCTGCGGGCAGCCTACCTCGCCGTCCCGACCCTCGCCCGTCATATCAACGTCTGTTAGTTTGTCGATGTGAGTGTAGACCGTGCCGACGAGTGCGACCTGCTGTGCCTTGACCTGCCGCACGCGGAGCAGATCCGGGCCGGCCTGCCCGACCTGCCCGCGGTCGAACCGGCCGCCGCGGCCGCGCGGGCACTGGGTGATCCGACCCGGCTGACCATGGCCGCCGCGCTGTACTCCGGCGGCGAGCTGTGCGTGTGCGACCTGTCCTGGGTGGTCGGCCAGGCGCAGAACCTGACCTCGCACCACCTGCGGCAGCTCAAGCACGCCGGGATGGTCGGCTCGCGCCGGGACGGGCGGCTGGTCATGTACTCCCTCACCGAGCGTGGCCGGATGCTGGTCGGCGCGGTGCTCGGCACCCAGGCCACACCCGCGATCGTGCGCGGCTGAACGATGTCCGACGCGTGTTGTGGTCCCTCGGAGGCCGCCCCTGCTGCCGACCCGGGCCGGTTATGGCAGGTCAGGGAACTCCAGCTGGCCGCGCTCGCCGCGGTGCTGCTCGCCGCAGGCCGGCTGATCGGCGACGACCCGGTCGGCACCGGGCTGACGCTGACCGCCGCCGTGACCGGCGCGGCCACCTTCGTCCCCGGCGCACTCCGCGACCTGGTGCGTGGCCGGATCGGCGTCGGCACCCTGATGACCATCGCCGCGATCGGCGCGGTCGCGCTCGGCCAGTTCACCGAGGCCGCGTTGCTCGGCGTGCTGTTCTCCATCGCCGAGGGCCTGGAGCACTACGCCGTCGTGCGCACCCGCCGCGGCCTGCGGGCCCTGCTCGACCTGGTGCCGCCGACCGTCTCGGTGCTGCGCGCGGACGCCGAGGTCCAGGTGGCGCCGGCGGAACTCGTGCTCGGCGACCGGATGCTGCTGCGGCCCGGCGGGCGAGCGGCCACCGACGGCGTGATCCGCGCCGGACGCACCAGCCTGGACCTGTCCGCGATCACCGGTGAGTCGGTGCCGGTGGAGGCCGGGCCCGGCGATGTCGTGCCCGCCGGGGCGATCAACGGCGGCGGCGCGATCGAGGTTGAGGTCACCGCGCTGGCCGCGGACTCCTCGCTGGCCCGGATCGTGCACATCGTCGAGCAGGCCCAGGACCGCAAGGGCAGCGGGCAACGCCTGGCCGACCGGATCGCCCGCCCGCTGGTGCCCGCGATCATGATCCTGGCGGTGCTGATCGCCGGACTCGGCGCGCTGCTGGGTGATCCGCTGCTGTGGCTGGAACGGGCGCTGGTGGTCCTGGTCGCCGCCTCACCGTGTGCGCTGGCCATCTCGATCCCGCTCACCGTGGTCGCCGCGGTCGGCGCGGCCAGCAGACAGGGCGCGCTGGTCAAGGGCGGGGCCGCGCTGGAGGAACTGGGCCGGATCAGCGTGGTCGCGCTGGACAAGACCGGCACCCTCACCCGCAACAGCCCGTGCGTGGTGGCCGTGCACCCCGCCGGATCCGCCACTCGCGAACAGATCCTCGCCGCCGGGGCAGCCCTGGAGGCCCGCAGCGAACACCCACTGGCCCGCGCGATCCTGGCCGCCGTGGACACGGTGCCCGCCGCCACCGACGTGACCGCGGTCCCCGGCCACGGCCTGCACGGCGTACTCGGCGGCGCCACCCTGCGCCTGGGCAAACCGGGCTGGATCGCCCCCGGCCCACTGCACACCGAGGTCGAAGGCCTCCAGGAAGCCGGAGCCACCGTCGTGCTCATCGAACGCGACGGCATCCTGCTCGGCGCGATCGCCGTGCGCGACGAACTCCGCGCCGAAGCATCCGAGGTCATCGCCGGGCTGCACAGGCTCGGCATCGAGGTCGCCATGCTCACCGGCGACAACGCCCGCACCGCGACCGCACTGGCCACCGAGGCCGGGATCAGCACCGTGCACGCCGACCTGCTGCCCGAGGACAAAGCCGCCCTGGTGAACCGGCTCCGTGGCAATCGCCGGATCGCCATGGTCGGCGACGGCGTCAACGACGCCCCCGCACTGGCCACCGCCGAGGTCGGCATCGCCATGGGCGCCATGGGCACCGACGTGGCCATCGAGACCGCCGACGTCGCGCTGATGGGCGAGGACCTCCGCCACCTCCCGCAACTGCTCGCCCACGCTCGGCATGCCCGCCGCGTCATGCTGCAGAACGTGGGTCTGTCGCTGGCCATCATCGGGGTGCTGATCCCGTTGGCCGCCTTCGGTGTGCTGGGTCTGGCCACCGTGGTGTTCGTGCACGAGCTGGCCGAGGTCCTGGTCATCCTCAACGCCATCCGCGCCGCCCGGGGGACACCGCTCGCGATGTAACAGCTGCTACATTCCTCCCTGTGACAGAGCGGTGTGCTGCCTCCCGGTGGTTGGTGCTGGTGGTGCGGGTTCCGGCTGAGCCGTCCCGGCATCGGGTGGCGGTGTGGCGGGAGTTGCGGCGGATCGGGGCGTTGTCGCTGGGACAGGGTTCCTGGGTGGTGCCGGACGCGCCGGTGTTCGCCGACGGGGTGACCCGGGTGATCGAACTGGCCCAGCGCGGTGCGGGCGAGGTGCTGGTGCTCGACGCGGTGGGGCGGGCCGAGCCGGACACGGCCCGCCTGACGGCGCTGTTCACCGCGGAGCGGACCGAGGAATGGGCGGAGTTCCTCGCCGACTGCGGCAAGTTCGAGGCCGAGATCGCCAAGGAGATCCGCATCGGCAAGTTCACGATGGCCGAACTGGAGGAGGAAGAGCAGAGCCTGGAGCGCCTGCGCCGCTGGCACCGCGACATCAAGGCCCGTGACCTGTTCGGCGCTCCGGCCGCAGAGGAGGCCGAGGCACGCCTCAAACACTGCGCCGACCGACTGGCCGACTACACCGAGCAGGTTTTCCAAGCCCTGCACCAGATGTAGTCCCCATGTTCCCCCTCTACGCGGCGGGTTTCGTCACCGCCTTCGGCGCGCACAGCATCGCCGCGGGCCTTGGCGGCTACACCGATCACGCCTCGCTGCTCACCCTTGGCCTGCTGCTGGCCGTCTACGACGGCGCCGAGGTGGTGCTCAAACCCGTGTTCGGCTCGCTGGCCGACCGGGTCGGGCCGCGGCCGGTCCTGCTCGGCGGCCTGCTGGCCTTCGCGGTGGCCTCGGTGGCCTTCGTGCTCGCGGGCAACCCGGCACTGGTCGGGGTGGCGCGCCTCGGCCAGGGCGCCGCCGCGGCGGCCTTCTCCCCGGCGGCCGGTGCGCTGGTGGCCCGGCTGACGCCGCAATCCGCGCAGGGCAGGGCCTTCGGCGGCTACGGAGCCTGGAAGGGCCTTGGCTACACCCTCGGCCCCGTGCTGGGCGGCATCCTGATCACCCTGGGCGGCTACCCACTGCTGTTCGGCGCGCTGGGCCTGCTCGCGGTGGCGGTCGCGGTCTGGGTGGTGCTGGCCGTGCCCGCCGTGCCACCCCTGCCCCGCACCCGGCAAACCGTGCTCGACCTGGCCCGCCGCCTGGGCACCGGCGGTTTCCTGCGCCCCACCCTGGCCCTGGCCGGGGCCACCGCGGCGCTCTCGGTGGGCGTGGGCTTCCTGCCGGTGGCCGGGGCGGAACACGGATTGGGGCCACTGGCCACCGGCGCCCTGGTCTCCCTGCTGGCCGCCACCGCCGCCCTGGTCCAGCCCCGCGTCGGCCGCGCCCGCGACGCGGGTCACATCGGCGACGGCCCCGGCATGGCCCTCGGTCTGACCCTGGCCGCGGCGGGCATGGCGCTGGCCGGAGTGCTGCCCGGTGTGGCCGCGCTGGTGGTGGCCGCGATCCTCATCGGCGCCGGAACCGGCCTGGTGACCCCGATCGGCTTCGCTCACCTGGCCGCGGGCACCCCGGTCGAACGACTCGGCCAGACCATGGGCGCGGCCGAGGTGGGCAGGGAACTCGGCGACGCCGGCGGCCCACTGCTGGTCGGCGCGGTCGCGGTGGCCGCTGGTGCGCTCGGCTACGGCCTGATCGGACTCGCCGTGCTGCTCGCCGCCCTCGCGATGGCGGCCGCGCGGGCGGGTGGACCTCGGTAAGACGCCGGCGTCACCGAATCTCAGGAATCCAGCAGCTCGCCCAGCAGTGCGCGGACCCGGTGATCGATCTCGTCCCGGATCGGCCGCACCGCCGCGAGCCCTTGTCCGGCAGGGTCTTCCAGCGCCCAGTCCAGGTACCGCTTGCCGGGGAACACCGGACAGGTGTCGCCGCAGCCCATGGTGATGACCACGTCCGCGGCTTCGACGTCCTCAGTGGACAGTTTGGTCGGGATCTCCGCGGTGATGTCCAGTCCCCACTCGGCCAGGGCGTCGGACGCGGCGGGGTTGACCTTCTCCGCGGGCGCGGAGCCTGCCGAGCGGACCGCGACCCGGCCCAGGGCGTAGTGCTGCAGCAGGGCGGCGGCCATTTGTGAGCGGCCGGCGTTGTGCACGCAGACGAACAGCACCTCGGGAATGGGGCTCATCGGGTTCTCCTCATCGGCTCCACACGGCCCTCGGACCGCGGAAGCACACCAGGTTGGATCGACATTTGTCAATCCAGCCTGGATGAGGGCCGGTCCGTGCTGGCATCATGGGCGCCGACCGAAGGATCACGGAGCGGCGGAACGGGGTGGTGTCGGTGCAGCCCACTGGCACGGCGCGACTGGACCCCTCGGTCGCCGCCGAGGCCGCCGCGCTGTTCAAGGCCCTCGGCGACCCTGTCCGGCTGCAACTGCTCGCCCTGGTCCGCCAGTCCACCGACGGAGAGGTCTGTTTCTGTCACCTGGCCGAGGGCTTCGACATGCCGCAGTCCTCGCTGAGTCATCACCTCAAGATCCTGGTCGCCGCGGGCATCCTGCACCGGGAACGCCGCGGCACCTGGAGCTGGTACCGGATCGAACCGGCGGCGCTGGACCGGATGAACGAGGTGCTGCGCGCCGGCGCCGGACTTCACATCAGCGGAGAATGATGTAACACTCTCGACTGATGCGACTCGACACGGACATCCTGCGGCTGATCGCCGACCCACTGCGCGCCCGCATCCTCGAACTGCTGGCGACGGAGTCACTGTGCACCTGCCACCTGGTCGAGGAGACCGGCGCGAAGCAGGCCAACATCTCCAACCACCTGCGGGCCCTGCGTGCTGCCGGGCTGGTCGACGCCGAGCCCTGCGGCAAGTTCACCTACTACTCGCTGCGCCCCGATGCCCTGCGCGCCGCAGCGGCTTCGCTGACCGAACTGGCCGACCGGGCCGAGCGTCACCCCCAGGCCAGGAGGCCCTGCTGATGACCGCCGAGGCTGTACGCCGACTGTCCTTTCTGGACCGTTTCCTGCCGGTGTGGATCGCCGCGGCCATGCTCGCCGGTCTGCTGCTGGGCCGGTTCATCCCTGGCCTGCAAGGGATTCTGGAGGCGGTGAAGGTCGGCGAGGTCTCGTTGCCGATCGCGGTGGGCCTGCTGCTGATGATGTACCCGGTGCTGGCCAAGGTCCGTTACGACCGCCTGGACACCGTCACCCGCGACACCCGCACCATGGTGTTGTCGTTGGTGCTCAACTGGATTCTCGGCCCAGCGCTGATGTTCGCCCTGGCCTGGCTGATGTTGCCGGACCTGCCCGAGTACCGCACCGGCCTGATCATCGTCGGCCTGGCCCGCTGCATCGCGATGGTCATCATCTGGAACGACCTCGCCTGCGGCGACCGCGAGGCCGCCGCCGTGCTGGTGGCGCTGAACTCGGTGTTCCAGCTGGTGATGTTCGGCGTGCTCGGCTGGTTCTACCTCGACCTGCTGCCCGGCTGGCTGGGCCTGACCACCACCGGCCTCGAGGTCTCGCCCTGGACCATCGCCCAGTACGTGCTGATCTTCCTGGGCATCCCCCTCGCGGCGGGCTACCTCACCCGCAGGCTGGGGGAGCAGCGCAAGGGCCGCGAGTGGTACGAGTCGAGGTTCCTGCCGAAGATCGGCCCGATCGCCTTGTACGGCTTGCTGTTCACCATCGTCATCCTGTTCGCGCTCCAGGGCGAGACGATCACCTCCCGGCCGTGGGATGTCGCCCGGATCGCGTTGCCGCTGCTGGTGTATTTCGCGCTGATGTGGATCGGGTCCTTCGCCATGGGCAAGGTCGCCGGCTTGAGTTACGAGCGCACCACCACCCTGGCCTTCACCGCCGCCGGCAACAACTTCGAGCTGGCCATCGCGGTCGCGATCGGCGTTTTCGGCGTCACCTCCGGTCAGGCGCTGGCCGGGGTGGTTGGGCCGCTGATCGAGGTGCCGGTGCTGGTGGGCCTGGTGTACGTCAGCCTGTGGCTGCGCGGGCGGTGGGCTGCCCCATCCGACCACCAGGCCACCCCCGCCGCCGCCGGCAACACCCCGACCGCAGGCGCCGGTGACCGTGGCCGCTGACCAGCCGGTGTCCGCCACGATGGCGGGCAACAGCACCGGCAACGCGTAGAACAACACCCCCCGGCTGGTCAGTTCGGTCAGGCAGAGCGCTCCGACGACCCCCCGAAGTGTCGCCGGAGCGCCAGCCCGCCGGTCACCTCAGCCGGTCCGGGCGCCGATCGCGGGCAGCGCCAGCAGCTCCGGCTCCGCCGGGCCGCCGCAACAACCACCCTCGGCCGCGTCCTCGGCTGAGTCGTAGAGCCCGGAGCCGCCGCACACCCCGGTCTCCGGCAGCGACAACTCGACCCGACGGGCGCCTTCGTGGTCGCCCGCGAGTTCGGCCGCGATGCTGCGCACCTGCTCGTAACCGGTCATGGCCAGGAAGGTCGGGGCGCGGCCGTAGCTCTTCATCCCGGCCAGGAACAGCTTCGGCTCCGGGTGGGACAGCTCGGCGACGCCGTGCGGGTAGACCGTGCCGCATGAGTGCACGTTCGGGTCGATCAGCGGGGCCAGGGCCACCGGGGCCTGCAACACCGGGTCCAGATCGAGCCGTACCTCCGACAGCCAGGACAGGTCCGGCCGGAACCCGGTCAGCACCAGCACGGACTCCGCGGGAGCCAGTCGGCGGCCGTCGTCGGCGACCAGCACCACGGCCTCACCGTGGCCTTCGACGGTCTCGGTGCGGAAGCCGGGCACCGCGGTGATGTGTCCGGCCGCCACCGCGTCCTTGACCCGCTGACCGAGGCGGCCGCGGGCGGGTAGCTGGTCGGCATCGCCGCCGCCGAAGGTGCTGTCGGTGACGCCGCGCCGCAGCACCCAGCTCACCCTGGTATCCGGCTCGCGCTCGGCGAGTACGGCCAGGTCGATCAGTGCGGTGAAGGCCGAATGCCCGTTGCCGACGACCACGGTGTGCCGTCCCGCGTGCTGCTCCCGCAGCCGCTCCGGTGCGGTGCCGCGGTAGGTCACCCGGTCCGCGGCCGCGCGTTCACCGGCGGCGGGCAGGCCGTCGGCGCCAGCCGGGTTCGGGGTGGTCCAGGTGCCGCTGGCGTCGATCACCGCACTGGCGAGCAGACGACTTTCCGTGCCGTCGGCGGCCCGGGTGTGCACCACGAACGGTTCGGTGTCCCGGCCCGCGTCCACGATCCGGTCCCGGCCGCGCCGGGTCACCCCGATCACCGTCGCGCCGAATCGGACCCGCTCGCCCAGCACCGCGGCCAGCGGTTCGAGGTAGCCCTTGGCCCAGTCATCGCCGGTCGGGTAGTCCGCGTGCGCCGGGTGCTGCCAGCCCGTCGGCGCGAGCAACCGCGCCGCGGCCGGGGCGACCAGCTCCGCCCAGCGGGAGAACAGCCGGACGTGCCCCCACTGCCGCACCGCCGCGCCCGCGACGGCCCCGGACTCCAGGACCAACGGCGTCAGACCACGTTCGAGAAGTTCGGTGGCTGCGGCCAGGCCCACCGGCCCGGCTCCCACCACGACTACCGGGAAATCACTCATGCCCACCCCTTGGATCGATGACTGTCGATACAGCTTGTCAATCTACAAACGTCGATGATTGGACGCAAGCATCGATTCTCGTCAATACTGTCCGGGTGACCGCGACCGAGCAGACCGCAGCAGACCGGCTGGCCGTTGACGAGGCCACCCGGTACGCCACCTGGTTCGCCTGCCTGGCCGACCCGACCAGGGTGCGGCTGCTGCACGCGGTGGCGGTGGCCGGTGAGGTGGCGGTCGGCGTGCTGGCCGAGCAGATCGGCATTGGCCAGCCCACCTGCTCGCACCACGTCCGCAAGCTCGCCGACGTCGGTTTCGTGCGGCTGCGCAAGGCCGGGACCACCACCCTGGTCTCGGTCAACGAGGCCTGCTGCACCGGCCTGCCGCACGCCGCCGACGTGGTCATGGGCGCCCTGGCCGCCCGCCCCTGCTGCCCGGAGAACCTCCCGGCCGACGTCACCGTGCGCGCGCTGGCCGAGGCCGACTGGCCCGCGGTCCGCCGCATCTACGGCGAGGGCATCGCTACCGGTGAGGCCACCTTCGACACCGAGGTCCCGCGCCGGGAGGTCCTGGACCGCAGGTGGCTGCCCGGCCACCGCTGGGTCGCCGAGGTCGACGGCCAGGTCGCGGGCTGGGCCGCGCTCAGCCCGGTCTCACCGCGGGAGAGCTACGCCGGGGTCGCCGAGTCCGCGCTCTACGTCGGCGCCGATCTCCGTGGTCGCGGCGTCGGCAAATCACTGCTGCATCGTCAGGTCACCACCGCCGACACCGCGGGCCTGTGGACCCTGCAGACCACCGTCCTCACCGAGAACAAGCCCGGCCTGGCCCTGTACCGCTCGGCCGGATTCCGCACCGTCGGCATCCGCGAACGCATCGCCCAGCTCGACGGCCGCTGGCGGGACACCGCCCTGATCGAACGCCGCAGCGGCTCCATCCAGACCGGCTGCGACCCAGCCACCTGCTAGCCCGACCGTGTTGGCCGTTGCGGTCGGCGTGTTGGCCGTTCTCGTACGGTGTGTTGGCCGTTATGGACGGTGTGTTGGCCGATCGGCGTACCAGTTCGGCCAAGACTGTGTACGACAACGGCCAACACGCGGGCGGGTTAGGGGCAGCAGACCGCCAGGTAGGCCTGTAGTTCGGTCAGGGCTGCGCCGATGCCTGCCGGATCCGCGCGGTAGTAGACCGTTTTGCCGTCTCGGCGCGAGGTGAGCATGCCTGCCTCGCGCAGCATGGTGAGCTGCTGCGAGGCGGTGGACTGGCCGGCGTTCAGCCGTTGCGCGACCTCGCCGACGGACAGCTCGATGCCGCCGTGGAACAGCATCATCGTCTGCTGTCGATGCTCGCTGGCCAGCGCTTTGAGGAAGCGGCGGGTCGCGTCACTGAGGTCAGCGGCCCCACCACAGGCGGGTTCGGTCTCGCTCATGCCGCCATCATCCCACACGTTGCGTCATTTCATGAAATGAGGATATGTTGCGGCGGTGACCCTCCACGACGCCATCGTCATCGGCGGCGGCCAGTCCGGCCTCGCCGCCGCCCACGCCCTGCGCGCCCGCGGCGCCCGCCCCCTGCTGCTGGAAGCGGCCGACCGACCGGTCGGTTCCTGGCCCGGCTACTACGACAGCCTCACCCTGTTCTCCCCGGCCCGCTACAGCGCCCTGCCCGGCCTGCCCTTCGGCGGCGACCCCGAGCGCTACCCGCACCGTGACGAGGTCGTCGACTACCTCGCCCGCTACGCCACCCGCCTGGACATCGATCTCCGCATCGGCACCCGCGTCACCGGGGTGACCACCGACGGCCCGCACCTGCTGGTCCGCACCGCGGCCGGCGCCGAACTACACACCCGGACCCTGGTCGCCGCCACCGGCGCCTTCGGTCGCCCGCATCGCCCTGACCTGCCCGGCCTGGACACCTTCACCGGCACCCTGTGTCACGTCGCCGACTACCGCGAACCCCTTGCCTACCAAGGAAAGCGGGTCATCGTCGTGGGCGCGGGCAACTCCGCCGTGCAGATCGCCGCCGAACTCGCCGAGCACGCCACGGTCACCCTCGCCAGCCGCATCCCGGTCAAGTTCACCAACCAGCGTCCCCTCGGCAAGGACCTGCACTTCTGGTTCCACCACACCCGGATCGACCGCCTACCGATCGGTCGGTTCTTCCCCCCGAACTTCACCCAGCCCGTCCTGGACCACGGCCCCTACCGTGCCGCCCTTGCCGCGGGCCGCCCCGACCGTCGGGACCTGTTCACCGACGTCAACGGCTCCACCGTCACCTGGGCCGACGGCCGCGAGGAGCACGTCGACGTGATCATCCTGGCCACCGGCTACCGCCCCGACCTGCCCTATCTCGGCCCGCTCGGCGCTCTGGACGGCGATCAGCGCCCGTTGCACCGCGCCGGACTGTCCACTGTGCACCCACGCCTCGGTTTTGCCGGCCTGGAACTCCAGCGGAGTCCGGCCTCGGCCAGCCTGCGCGGCGTTGGCACGGACGCCCGATACGTCGTCACCCGGCTGCTGCGTCAAGCCGCCCGCGGTGCCTGAGCTTGCTTGTTGCGACACTCCGTCGTAATCTTTGCGACAGGTTGTCGCATAAAGTAGGGAAAGGGCTCCCGATGGATGTGCTCGCTGATCGCGCCGATCTCGTCGAACTGCTGGGCCGGTACGCCGACATCGCGGACCTGAAGGACTTCACCGAGCGGCCCGGCCTGGTGTTCACCGACCCGTTGACCATCGATTTCGAGGCGGTGGCCGGGATTCCGCCGACGACCTTGCCGCTGGCGGACTACCTCGAGATCCTCCGGGCCTCGTTCACGCCCTTCGCGGCCACCCACCACACCATCACCGGTCCCGTCCTCGACATCGACGGCGACACCGCGAAGATCCACGCGCACGTCCGCGCCGAGCACTGGCTGCCGGCCGAACTCGCCGGGGACGGGCCGGACTGCTGGCTGGTGGTCGGCTGCTACGACAACGAGGCGGTGCGGACCGCGGCCGGCTGGCGGCTCACCAGGGTGAAGCTCACGCCATCGCACCAGGTGAACGCGCACCTGGCGGCGATGGCGCTCGGGCAGGCGGGCTGATGCCGCGGATCCGGGGTGGCAGCATCGAGGAGCACCACGAGATGGTGTGGGCCGGGCTGGCCGCGGCGATGCGGGAGTTGCTGCTCGAACGGGACTACGACTCGATCACCATGGGGCACATCGCGGCCCGCACGGGGCTCGCGCGCAACACGCTCTACAACTACGCCCGCGACAAGGCCGCCCTGGTCCAGGAGCTGACCCGGCGGGCGGCGCGGCCCGCGGTCGAGCGAGTGGCCGCGATTGCCGGGCAGAGTGCGGAGCCGGCCGCGGCGCGGCTGAGGGAGATCGTCGAGGTGGTGCTGGCGGCGTCCACGGACCTGGCCCTGCACCTGATGTTCCGGCCCGGTTCCGGCCAACCGGTCGCCGACCTGCCGGTCGGGCCGGACAATCCGTTTCACCTGATCGTGGTCGAGGTGGAGCAGGTGGTCAGGGACGGCGTCGAGCGGGGCGAGTTCCGCGAGGTCGGTGACGTGCGACTGGTGGTGGAGCTGCTCTCCGGGGCCATGCGCGCGGGTGCCGAGCGGATCGGGCGGGAGCCCGCCGCCTTCGCGGACACGGTCCGGGCGGCGCGGGAGATCATTCTCGCCGCGCTGGTCCGGCAGCCGGATCAGCTCTGATAACAGTGGATTTCCCGCCTGTCGGGTTCCCGTAGCCTCGGTCGCGGATCCGGACCGGGAGCGTGGATGACGACCAGCCTGAGCAACGTCGACCTCAACCTGCTGATCCCGCTCAACGCGCTGCTCGTCGAGCAGAACGTGACCAGGGCGGCGGAGCGGGTGCAGGTCGGGCAGCCCGCGATGAGTGCCTCGCTGGCCAGGCTGCGGCGGATCTTCGACGATCCGCTGCTGGTCAAGGACGGGCGGGCGATGGTGCTCACGCCGCTGGCCGAGTCACTGGTGCAGCCGGTGGCCGAGCTGCTGGCCGGTATCGGCGTGGTGCTGGGGTCGGCGGGCAAGTTCGACCCGGAGAACAGCACCAGGGTGTTCGCGATCTCGGCCAGCGACTACATCAGCACGGTGCTGCTGCGGCCGCTGATCGGTGAGCTGATCAAGGAGGCGCCGCGGGTACGGATCGCGATCGGCGGGCTGCACGCCGGTTTCGTCGACCAGCTCCGCAGGGGGCGGTGCGACATGCTGATCTGGCCGCCGAGCATCGCCGGTGACGAGGACGGTTTCCCCCGGGTCGATCTGTTCACCGACACCTTCGTCGCGGTGGTGGACAAGGACAATCACGAGGTCGGTGACGAGTTGAGTGCGGAGCAACTCGGCGAGCTGCCGTACGTGATGATCTGCGGGCCGCGCACGGCGCTGGCCGACACCAAGCTCAACGAGAGCGGCGTGCACCGCAATGTGGTGGCCACCGTGGAGACCTTCGTCAGCGCCATGCACCTGCTGCCCGGGACCCGGATGGTGACCATCGTGCAGCGGCGGCTGGCCGATTTCCTCGGGCCGGGCCTCGGGCTGCGCACGGTGACGTTGCGCGCGCCGATGCCGGAGCTGAGCGAGGCGATGTACTGGCACCCGCGCAGCACCGCGGATCCGGCGCACCGCTGGCTGCGGGAACGGGTGCGGGAAGCCGCCAATCGATTGTGAGTCCGGTTCCGGACATCCCGGTGTAACGTATTTCGCAGTAGTAGCTGAATTTATTTCTGAGAAAGCTCTCAGCTCACCTGGTCGAGTGGCGGATTCCGGTCACGGCTCTGGGGCTCCCGATTGCGTTGAAGTGCACTTTTGTCGCTCCAGGGTGTCCGTTTTGTCCGGTATGGTGGTGGGTGATGGCTCGAATTGACGAGAATGATTTGTTGCGTTCGGACGCCGGTGGATAGCGTTTGGTCATACCGAGGCGACGTCGCCTTGATGTGAGGAATTCGATGTACGGGGACCTGGTTCCCGGCTGTCCGCATTCGTCCGGAACTCGTTTGTGAGGAGTGGGTCTTGGCTGCTTTCGCCAGGTCGGTGGCGGTCACCGGGATCGCCTGCCGACTGCCCGGCAGCCCGGACCCGGAGCGCTTCTGGCGCCTGCTCACCGAGGGTGGCAGCGCGGTCCGGGACGATGCGGACGGGCGCTGGCCCGCCACCGCCGCACTGACCCACGGCGCGTTCGTGTCCACAGTGGACCAGTTCGACGCCGGGTTCTTCGGTATCACCCCGGACGAGGCCGCGGCCATGGACCCGCAGCAACGCCTGGCACTCGAACTCGCCTGGGAGGCAACGGAATCCGCCGGTGCTTCGGTGGCCGAACCTCGTGGTGGCGACACCGGGGTGTTCCTCGGCGTCATCGCCGACGACTACGCCGCGCTCGCCAGGGCCGCCGTCCCGGCGAACGCGCACACCCTGACCGGCGGGCACCGGGCCATGATCGCCAACCGGGTCTCGCACTTCCTCGGCCTCGGCGGGCCCAGCCTGACCGTCGACAGTGGACAGTCCTCCTCGCTGGTCGCGGTGCACCTGGCCCTGGACAGCCTGCGCCGAGGGGAGATCTCCCGGGCCCTGGTCGGCGGGATCGGCCTGAACCTGGACCCGGCCACCACGCGCGCGGTCGACGCGCTCGGCGTGCTGTCCCCGGACGGGCACTGCCACGCCTTCGAGGAACGCGCCAACGGCTACGTCCGCGGCGAGGGCGGGGTGGTGTTGCTGCTGCGGCCGCTCGCGGACGCGCTGGCCGACGGCGACCTGGTGCACGCGGTGCTGCTGGGTTCGGCGGTCAACAACGACGGCGCGGGCACCGCCGGGCTGACCACCCCGGACCGGGACACCCAGACCGCCCTGCTGCGCGCGGCCTGCGCCGATGCCGGGATCGACCCGGAATCCGTGCAATACGTGGAAGCCCACGGCACCGGCACCCGGGTCGGCGACCCGATCGAGGCCGCCGCGCTGGGTGCCGCGTACGGGTCGGCCAGGGCGCCGGGAAACCCACTGCGGATCGGCTCGGTCAAGACCAACATCGGTCACCTGGAGGGCGCGGCCGGCATTGCCGGGCTGCTCAAGACCGTGCTGGCCATCCGCCACCGAAGCCTGCCGACCAACAGCGGTTTCCGCACCGCGAACCCGGACATCCCGTTGGCGGAGTTGAACATCGAGGTCCAGGCCCGGCACACGGACTGGCCGCGACCGGACGGGCCGCTGATCGCCGGGGTGAGTTCCTTCGGCATGGGCGGCACCAACTGCCACGTCCTGGTCGCCGAAGCCCCGGCCGAGGCCGGTCGGCCGGAGGTGCCCGAGGCCGGACTGACTCCGTGGCTGCTCTCCGCCCGTGACCCGCGGGCATTGCGGGCGCAGGCCGGAAAGCTGGCCGATCACCTGGACCGGCACCGGCCGTCCACAGTGGACGTAGGCTACTCGCTGGCGCGCACCCGCATCGCGTTCGACCACCGCGCCGTGGTGTTCGACCGGGCCGGGCTGGCCGCACTGGCCGAGGGCGCGCCGGGACCGGTGCTCGGGGTGGCTCGCCAGACCGGGCGGACCGTGTTCGTGTTCCCCGGCCAGGGATCGCAGTGGGCCGGCATGGGCCGGGAGCTGCTGGCGCGGTCCGAGGTGTTCGCGGCCGCGATGCGGGAGTGCGCGCAGGCGTTGTCCCGGTGGGTGTCCTGGGACCTGTTCGAGGTGCTGGACGGGCCGCTGCAGGGCGATGACGTGGTGCAGCCCGCCACCTTCGCGATCATGGTGTCGCTGGCCAGGCTCTGGCAGGCGCACGGGGTGCACCCGGACGCCGTGCTCGGCCACTCCCAGGGCGAGGTCGCCGCCGCCTGCGTGGCCGGGGCGCTGAGCCTGGCGGAGGCGGCGCGGGTGGTGGTCGCCCGCAGCCGCGCGGTGCGTGCGCTGCCGGACACCGGGCGGATGGGCGTGATCGAGCTGCCACTGGCCGAGGTCGAACCGCTGCTGCCGCCGGGCGTGGGCATCGGCGCGATCAACGGGCCGCGCTCGGTGGCGGTCTCCGGCGACGCGCCCGCGGTCCGCGAACTCCTGGACATCCTTGCCGGACAGGGGATCCGGGTCCGGGTGGTGCCGATCGACTACGCCTCGCACTCCCCGCAGGTGACCGCCGTCCGCACGGACCTCCTGGATGCGCTGGCGGATCTGCGGCCAGGCCCGGCGACCGTGCCGATGTACTCCACGGTCACCCGGGACTGGGTGCGTGGTGAGGACCTGGATGCCGGGTACTGGTATCAGAACCTGCGTGGCACCGTCCACTTCGAACCCGCGGTGCGCGAGCTTTCCCTTGCCGGACATGACGTCTTCATCGAGTGCAGCCCGCACCCCGGCCTGGTCGTGCCGGTGCGGGACACCCTGGACAACGCGGTCGTGGTCGGTTCGCTGCGCCGGGAGGACGGTGGCCTCGACCGGTTCGCGCACTCCTTGGCCGAGGCGCACGTGGCCGGGGTGCCGGTGGACTTCGCGCCGCTGCTCACCGGCGGCCGACGGATTCCGTTGCCCACCTACGCTTTCCAGCGCACCCGGCACTGGTTTGGTGAACGCGCGGAACCACAGCGGCCGACCAGCCTCACCGAGTCCGAGGCCCTGCGGCTGGTCCGCGAGCATGGCGCCTACCTGCTCGGTACCGAGCCCGGCGCGCTGGATCCCAGCAGTCCGTTCCGGGAACTCGGGTTCACCTCGCTGACCTCGATCGAACTGCGCAACCGGCTGGCCACCGCGACCGGCGCCGCCCTGTCCGCCGCGGTGCTGTTCAACCACCCGACTCCCGCCGCACTGGCCGGGCACCTGGTCGAACTGCTCGGCGATGCGTTGCCGGACAACGGGATCGAGCTGACCGGAGAGTCCGCCGACGAGCCGATCGCGATCGTGGCCATGAGCTGCCGTCTGCCCGGCGGCGTGCGCGGCCCGGACGAGCTGTGGCAGCTGCTGGCCGAGGAACGCGACGCGGTCGGTGAGTTCCCGGCCGACCGCGGCTGGAACCTGGCGGAGCTGGAAACCAGCACCCACCGCGGCGGATTCCTGACCGGCGTGGACGAGTTCGACCCCGCCTTCTTCGCCATCTCCCCGCGCGAGGCCGCCGCGATGGACCCGCAGCAACGGCTGCTGCTGGAGTCGGTGTGGGAGGCCCTGGAGCGGGCCGGGATCGTGCCGGAATCCTTGCACGGCAGTCGGACCGGGGTGTTCGTCGGGGCCATGGCCACCGACTACGGCCCGCGCCTGGACGAGGCCGCCCCCGGCGGCGCGGGCTTCCGGCTCACCGGCACCAGTGGCAGCGTGATGTCCGGCCGCATCTCCTACACCCTCGGCCTGCAAGGCCCGTCGTTCACCGTGGACACCGCCTGCTCCTCCTCCCTGGTGGCACTGCACCTGGCCGTGCGGTCACTGCGCCAGGGCGAGTGCACGCTGGCACTGGCCGGTGGTGTGACGGTGATGTCCGGCCCCGGCATGTTCGTGGAGTTCAGCAGGCAGGGCGGCCTGTCCCCGGACGGGCGCTGCAAGGCGTTCGCCGCGGGCGCGAACGGCACCGGCTGGGCCGAGGGCCTGGGAATGCTTGTCCTGGAACGACTTTCCGACGCACGCCGCAACGGGCACCAGGTGCTCGCACTGGTGCGCGGCAGCGCGGTCAACTCCGACGGCGCCTCCAACGGCCTGACCGCACCCAGCGGCCCGGCGCAGGAACGGGTCATCCGGCAGGCACTGGCCGACGCCGGCCTGCGACCGTCCGATGTGGACCTGGTGGAGGCACACGGCACCGGCACCGCACTGGGCGATCCCATTGAGGCCGAGGCACTGCTGGCGACCTACGGCCAGGACCGCGAAGTGCCGCTGCTGCTGGGCTCGCTGAAGTCCAACCTCGGACACGCCCAGGCCGCCGCCGGGGTCGCCGGGGTGATCAAGTCCGTGCTGGCCATGCGACACGGGCTCGCGCCGCGCACCCTGCACGTGACCGAACCAAGCCCGCACGTGGACTGGTCCGCCGGCCGGGTAGGCCTGCTCACCGAGGCCACCCCGTGGCCGGAACTGGACCGGGCACGGCGGGCCGCGGTGTCCTCCTTCGGTATCTCCGGCACCAACGCGCACGTGGTCCTGGAGGGCGTCGCACCGGTGACAGGGGAGTCCTCGCCGGAAGTGCTGCCGTTGCTGCTGTCCGGACACACCCCGGGCGCCGTGCTCGACCAGGCCCGCCGATTGGCACCTGTGCTGGCTGCGAGTGCGCCCGCCGATGTCGCGCACGCCCTGGCCACGGCCCGGCAGCACCTGTCACACCGGATCGCGGTGACCGGCGGCGACCGGGTCGAACTGCTCGCGGGACTGGCGGAGTTGACCACCGGCGACGTGCGCACCACGACCGGCGGTGAGCTGGCCTACCTGTTCACCGGGCAGGGCAGTCAGCGCGCGGGTATGGGGGCCGGACTGGCCGAGCGGTTCCCGGTGTTCGCGCGGGAACTGGACCGGGTGTGCGCCGCGTTCGCCCCGCACCTCGATCTTGACCTCGCCGCCCTGATGGCCGGGGAGGACGAGCGGCTGCACCAGACCGCCTACACCCAGCCCGCGATCTTCGCCTTCGAGGTCGCGCTCTTCCGGCTGCTGGACTCCTGGGGCCTGCGCCCCGCGCTGCTCGCCGGGCACTCGATCGGCGAGGTCGCCGCGGCGCACGTGGCCGGGGTGCTGGACCTGGCCGACGCGGCCCGGCTGGTGGCCGCCAGGGGCGCGCTGATGCAGGCCCTGCCACCCGGCGGCGCGATGGCGGCGATCGCCGCGACCGAGGCGGAGATCCAGGCCGAGGGCGCGGAGATCGCCGCGGTCAACGGGCCGGACTCGGTGGTGGTGGCGGGACCGGAGCGGGCCGTCGAGGACATCCGCGCCCGCTGGGAGGAACGCGGTCGGCGCACCCGGCGACTGCGGGTGAGCCATGCCTTCCACTCCAGCCTGATGGACCCGATGCTGGCCGATTTCCGTGCTGTCGTAAGCGAACTCACCTTCCACCCGCCGACATTGCCGCTGGTCTCCACGGTGACCGGCGAGGCCGGGGAACTGGGCGACCCCGAGTACTGGGTGCGGCACGCCCGCGAGACCGTCCGCTTCGCCGACGCCGTGACCGCACTGCGCACGCTGGGTGCCACCGACTTCCTGGAGATCGGCCCGGACGCCGCACTCACCGCCTTCGACCCGGAGTCCTGCGTTGCCGCGCAACGGCGGGACCGGCCCGAGCCCGCCACCCTGCTGGCCGCACTCGCCGAACTGCACACCCGCGGACACAGTCCACAGTGGACCACTGTGTTCAAGGGCATCCCGGCTCAGCCGGTCGAACTGCCCAGCTATCCGTTCCAGCGCGGCAAGTACTGGCTCGACCCGCCGGCCGCGGCCTCCCCGGCCACGGTCGGCCTGCGCCCCGCCACCCACCCACTGCTCGGCGCGCTGATCACCCACCCGGACCGCGAGGCGGTGGAGTTCACCGGCACCCTGTCCACCCGGACCCAGCCCTGGCTGGCCGATCACGTGGTGCACGGCGCGGTGGTCGTCCCGGCCACCCTGTTCGTGGAACTGGCCCTGCACGCGGGATCCGTGCTCGACCTGCCGGGCGTGGCGGAACTGCTGGTGCTCGCGCCGCTGGTGCTGCGCGAGCCGGTGGACCTGCGCGTTGGCGTGGCCGAGGCAGACGCGGACGGGCGGCGCGCGCTGACCGTGCACTCCCGTCCGGCCGGTGCGGAGCGCACCTGGACCCGGCACGTCACCGCCACCCTCGGCCCAGTATCGCCCACCGCCGCAACGGTCATCCCCGCCGGGCCGGAACTGTCCACAGTGGACCTGTACGAGCAGTTGGCGGAGTGTGGACTGGAGTACGGGCCGCGATTCCGGAACGTCACCCGGGCCTGGCGCAACGGTGGTGAGGTGGTCGCCGAGGTCGAACTCCCCGGCGAGCTGGACGCCACCGGCTACCTGCTGCACCCGGCGCTGCTGGACGCCTGCCTGCACGGCGGCGGAGCGCTCGGGTTGTTCGAGGGCACCAGGCTTCCCTTTGCCTGGCAGCAGATCACCGTGCATTCCGGGTCGGCCACCGCGGTGCGCGCACAGCTGCGCCGCACCGGTCCGGACGCGATATCCCTGCGGCTCACCGATCGTGCCGGGGCGGCGGTCGCCGATATCGAGGCGATGAGCGTGCGCACCGCCGACCTCGGCGAGCGACCGGACCCCTTCCTGGCCGTGGACTGGATCCCGGTCGAGCCGGGACCGGGCGGTGCGGACCCGGTGGTCGTGGAGATCACGCCGGCCGGCGATCTGCCCGGCGCGGCGCACACCGCCGCGACCCTGGCCCTGGAACTGATCCGGGACTGGCTCACTGCCGCCCGGCCCAACCCCGGCCGCCTGGTGCTGGTGACCCGCGGCGCGGTCAGCACCACCGCCGGGGAGCAGGGCGCTGGGCTGGCCGCGTCAACGGTGTGGGGCCTGACGCGGTCCGCCCAGCGCGAGCACCCCGGCCAGTTCGTCTTGCTGGACACCGACACCGACTTGGACCGCATCGCGGAACTGGTGGCCGCGCTGCCCGCGCACGAGCCGCAACTCGCGGTACGCCAAGGCAAACTGCTCGCCCCCAGACTGGTCCGCGCTCAGGCCACCGCCCGGCCCGGCACCTGGGATCCCGAGGGCACCGTGCTGGTCACCGGGGCCTCCGGCGCGCTCGGAACCCTGGTGGCACAACGGTTGCGGGAAGAGCACGGAGTCCGGCACCTGCTGCTGGCCAGCCGCACCCCGGTGCACCTGCCCGGCGCGACCTGGCGGCGTTGCGATGTCGGCGACCGGGCCGAGGTGGCCGCGCTGCTCGCCGGGATCCCGGCCGAGCACCCGCTCACCGCCGTGGTGCACACCGCGGGCGTGCTCGACGACACCGTGCTCGACAACCTCACCGCGGACCGGCTCACCGCCGTGCTGCGCCCCAAGGTCGACGGCGCCTGGCACCTGCACGAGCTGACCGAACATCTCGACCTGGCCGCCTTCGTGCTGTTCTCCTCCGCCTCGGGGGTGCTCGGCAACGCCGGGCAGGCCAACTACGCCGCCGCCAACACCTTCCTGGACGCCCTCGCCGCCCACCGGCGGGCCCGCGGCCTGGCCGCGACCTCGCTGGCCTGGGCGCCATGGGCGGAGGCCGGCATGGCCGCCGAACTGTCCCCGGCCGCACTGGACCGGATGGCCGCGATCGGCATGCCCGCACTGTCCACTGAGGACGGTCTGGCCCTGTTCGACGCCGCACTGCGCCTGGACACCGCCCTCCTGGTCGCCGTCCAGCTGGACGCGGCCCGCCTGCGTGCACTGGCCCCGGTCGTCCCGGCACCGGCGGCCGCGGCCGGGTCCGACCCCCTGGACCTGCTCCGCCGGGAACTCGCGGGCAGCCTCGGACACGGCCCCGGCCAGCAACTCGACCTCGACCGGGGATTCCGGGACCTGGGCGTGGACTCACTGATCGCGGTGGAACTGCGCAACCGCCTCAACCGCGCCACCGGCCTGAACCTGCCGCCCACCGTCGTCTTCGACCACCCGACGCCCAACCGGCTGGCCGGGCTGATCGCCGAGCAGTTGCGCCCCAGCGCACCCGAGCCCGTGGACGAGGCCGTGCTGCGGGCCGGACTGGCCGCCCTCCCGGTGGAACGCCTGCGTTCGGCCGGGGTGCTGGACACCCTGCTCGCCCTGGTGGCCGGACTGCCCGCGCCGCAGGCCCCCGCCGAGCCGGGCGAGGACGACCTGGACGGCCTCGACCTGGACGACCTGGTCCGGTTCGCCCGCCGCAGCCTGGACGCCTGAGCAGACCATGGAGACCAGACCCATGACCGACCCCTCCACCGCCGCGGTCGCCGAAGCACTGCGGGACAGCCTGCGCGAGGTCAGCAAGCTGCGCAGGCGCAACCAGGAACTCACCGCCGCCGCCACCGAACCGCTGGCCATCGTCGGGATGAGCTGCCGCTACCCCGGCGGCGTCAACTCGCCGGAAGACCTGTGGCAGCTGCTGATCCGTGGCGGGGACGCCATTGGCGACTTCCCGGCCGACCGGGGCTGGCGGCTGGGCGAGCTGTTCCACCCCGACCCCGCGCACCCCGGCACCTCCTACAGCGACCAGGGCGGTTTCCTCGGCCAGGCCGCGGCCTTCGACCCGGAGTTCTTCGGCATCTCCCCGCGCGAGGCCCTGGCCATGGACCCACAGCAGCGGCTGCTGCTGGAGACCTCCTGGGAGGCCCTCGAACGCGCCGGGCTGCGGCCGGAATCGTTGCGGGGGAGCAGGACCGGCGTGTTCGCCGGGGTGATGTACCACGACTACGGGCCGCCGCTGGAGTACTCCGCCGGCGCCACCGACGGGCACCGGCTCACCGGCACCACCGCCAGCGTGCTCTCCGGCCGGATCGCCTACACCTTCGGCTTCGAGGGCCCCGCGGTCACCGTGGACACCGCCTGCTCCTCCTCCCTGGTGGCCATCCACCTGGCCGCCCAGGCCCTGCGCAACGGCGACTGCGAACTGGCACTGGCCGGTGGGGTCACGGTGATGTCCACCCCTGGCACCTTCGTGGAGTTCTCCCGTCAGCGCGGTCTGTCCACCGACGGCCGCTGCCGCTCCTTCGCCGCCGACGCCGACGGCACCGGCTGGTCGGAGGGTGTTGGCGTGCTGGTGCTGGAAACCCTGTCCAGGGCCCAGGAAAAAGGGCACCGGGTGCTGGCCGTGCTGCGCGGCAGCGCGGTCAACTCCGACGGCGCCAGCAGCGGCCTGACCGCGCCCAACGGTCCATCCCAGCAACGCGTGATCCGGCAGGCACTGGCCACCGCCGGTCTGTCTACTGTGGACATCGCAGCGGTGGAGGCGCACGGCACCGGCACCCGCCTGGGCGATCCCATTGAGGCGCAGGCATTGCTGGCCACCTACGGGCAGGGCCGCGCCGAACCACTGCTGCTGGGCTCGCTGAAGTCGAACCTGGGCCACACCCAGGCCGCGGCCGGGGTGGGCGGCGTGATCAAGATGGTGCTCGCGCTGCGGCACGGGCTGCTGCCGGAAACCCTGCACGTGCGGGAGCCCTCGCCGCTGGTGGACTGGTCCTCGGGGTCGGTGGCCCTGCTCACCGAGGCCCGGCCTTGGCCCGAGGGACTGCGGCGGGCGGCGGTGTCCTCCTTCGGCATCAGCGGCACCAACGCCCACGTGATCATCGAACAGGCGCCGGAACCGGCGGCACCCGTGGCTGCGGCCGGGCCGGTCGCGCTGACCTCGGTGCCGATCGTGGTCTCCGGGCGCGGACCAGCGGCGTTGCGGGCCCAGGCCGGGCGACTGGCCGGGGGACTGGCGGCCGAGGACGAGCTGACCGCACTGGGCGCGTCGCTGGCCATCGAGCGGACCGCGTTCGAGCACCGGGCGACCATCCTGGCCAAGTCGGTCGGCCAGCTCCGCGATGAGCTGCGTGAGCTGGCCGAGGGCGACGGCGAGGTCCGGGTGGCCGGACCGCGCAAGGTGGTCTTCGTTTTTCCCGGGCAGGGACCGCAGTGGCCGGGGATGGCCGTGGAACTGCTGGAGACCTCACCGGTGTTCGCCGGTGCCATGGCCGAGTGCGCCGAGGCGTTGCGGCCGCATATCGACTTCGATCTCCTGGACGTGTTGCGGTCCGGCGACTTCGAACCGACCGAGATCCTGCAGCCCACCCTGTTCGCGGTCATGGTGTCGCTGGCCGCGCTGTGGAAGTCGGTCGGGGTGGTGCCGGACGCGGTGGTCGGGACCTCACAGGGTGAGATGGCCGCGGCGGTCGTGGCCGGGGCGCTGTCACTGGCTGATGCGGCGCGCGCGGTTGCGTTGCGCAGCAAGGCGATTGCCGAGGGACTGACCGGGTTCGGCGGCATGCTCTCGGTCGCATTGCCGTTGGCCGAGGTGGAAATGCGGCTGGCGGAGTTCCCCGAACTGAGCGTGGCCGCGCTCAACGGGCCCAGCTCCACCGTGGTGGCCGGTGCCGAGGCAGCACTGGTCAACTTCGCCGAAGAGCTTGCGCGGCAAGGTGTCTGGGCGCGGCGGGTGCCGATCGAGTACCCCTCGCACACCGCACACGTCGAGCTGATCCGCGAGCGGGTGCTCGGGTTGCTGGAACCCGTGCGCCCCAACGCCGAGGCGATCCCGTTCCACTCCACCGTGACCGGCGACTGGCTTGCCGCCACCGAGCTGACCGGCGAGTACTGGTACCGCAACCTGCGGCGGCCGATCCGGTTCGAGCCGTCGGTGCGGGCACTGCTGGCCGAGGGCTTCGACACCTTCGTCGAATGCAGCCCGCACCCCGTGCTGCTGACCGGTGTCCAGGAGACCATCGAGGCGACCGGGGTCACCGCGCTGGCCCAGGGCACGGTGCGCCGCGGCGACACCGAGACCGACCACTTCCTGACCGCGCTCGGCGCACTGCACGAGCACGGCGTCCCGGTCGACTGGACCGCCGTCTTCGCCGGGGCCGGTCGGTGCGAGCTGCCCACCTATGCCTTCCAGCACAGTCACTTCTGGCTGCCCAGCACCGCGGGCGGCCCCACACTGACCGGGCTCGGCACTGCCGGGCACCCGCTGCTCAGTGCGATGATCTCCCTGGCGGGCAACGAGGACACCGTGTTCACCGGCAGCCTCACCGAGGCCGCCTCGCCGGAGTCGGTGCTCGACCTAGTGCTGCACGTGGCGGCCTTGACCGGGTTCGACCGGGTCGATGAGCTGCGGCAGGACGCGCACCTGGATACCGGGCGGATCCAGGTGCGCGCCGCGGCCGACGGCGCGATCACGGTGTTCTCCCGGGCCGCCGACGACCTGCCGTGGACCCGGGTGGCCATCGCCTCGGCCTCCGCCACCGACCGGGAACCGGTGGTGGTGCATGGTGACTGGCCCACCGAGGAGCTGGAACTGCCCGCGGACGCCCCCGCCGCGCTGACCCGGGTGTGGCGAGACGGCTCGGACGTGTACGCCGAGGCGGTGTTGCCCGAGGACACCCCGGAACGGGTGCTGCACCCCGAGTTGCTGGCCGCCGTGTTCGCCGCGCTCGATGTCGCTGGGCAGCCGGTGTCCTGGCGTGCGGTTCGGGTGCACCTGCCCGGGGCCACCACGGTCCGGGCCCGTCTAGCGCCGGTAGACAAGGCGGAGTACTCGGTGCTGCTCACCGACCTCGACGGCGCGGTGGTCGCCACCGTCGGTGGGGTGCGGTTCGACCGGACCCGCGAGCAGGCGTTGCCGCTGTACGAGGTGGTGCTGACCCCGGTGCGGCTGCCCGAGTCCGGCGAACCGGGCGAGGTTGTCTACGCGGACTTGCCACCCGGCGAGACACCGCTGGCCGCCACCACCCGCGCCCTGGAACTGCTCCAGACCTGGATCCGCGAACCGCACGCCGAAGGCGCCCGCCTGGTGGTCCGCACCGGCGAGGACCTCGCCTCGGCCGCGGTGGGCGGTCTGGTGCGCTCCGCGCAGACCGAGTACCCCGACCAGTTCGTGCTGCTGGAATCCGACGGCAGCGTCGACCTCGACCGTGCCCTCGCCACCGGCGAACCACGACTGGTCCTGCGGGACGGTCAGGCCTTCGCGCCCCGGCTCAGCACGCTTACCGACCGGTCGGTAGACACGCCTGCGCTGGACGGAACCGTGCTGATCACCGGCGGCACCGGCGTGCTCGGCGCGCTGGTGGCCCGCCACCTGGTCACCGCGCACGGCGTGCGGCACCTCCTGTTGGCGAGTCGCCGCGGCCCGGCAGCCGAGGGCGCCGCGGCACTGCGCGCGGAACTGGAATCCCTCGGCGCACGGGTGACCATCGCCGCCTGCGACGCCGCCGACCGGGACGCCCTGGCCGCACTGCTCGATTCGGTCCCCGCCGAGGCCCCGCTGGTCGGCGTGGTGCACACCGCGGGCGTGGTGGCGGACGCCGTGCTGGCCTCGCTCACCCCGGACCAGCTCGCCAGGGTGCAGGAACCCAAGATCACCGCCGCGCTGAACCTGCACGAGCTGACCGATCATCTCGACCTCGCGCTGTTCGCGTTGTTCTCCTCCTACTCCGGGCTGCTCGGCAACGCCGGCCAGGCCGCCTACGCCTCGGCCAACGCCTTCCTGGACGCCCTCGCCCAGACCCGCCGCGAACAGGGCAAGGCGGCGATCTCGCTGGCCTGGGGCCTGTGGGCGCCCAGCAGCGGGGTCACCGGCCAGCTCGCCGAAGCCGACCTGGCCCGGCTGGCCCGCGCCGGGATCGAACCGCTCAGCCCCGAGGACGGGCTCGCGCTCTTCGACGCCGCACTGTCTACCGACCGTTCGGTAGTCGCGCCGGTGCGGCTCAACCTGGCCGCCCTGCGCGCCCAGGGCGACCAACTGCCCGCCCTGCTGCGCGGCTTGGTCCGGGTGCCCGTACGCCGGACCGGGCGGCGGTCCGCGCTGGCCGAACGCCTGCGCGCGGCCACCGAGTCCGAGCGCGCCCGCCTGGTGCTGGACCTGGTGCGCGCCGAGGTGGCCACCGTGCTCGGCCACGCCGACCCCGGCCACCTCGACCTGGACCGGGCCTTCCGCGACCTCGGCTTCGACTCGCTCACCGCGGTCGACCTGCGCAACCGCCTCGCCGCCCGCACCGGCCTGACCCTGTCCACCACCCTGGTCTTCGACCACCCCAGCCCGGCCGCACTGGCCGCCCACCTGATCACCGAGTTCGCCGGGGCCACCGAGACCCGGCCGGAGACCGCCGCCGCCACCCCGCTGGACGACCCGATCGCCATCGTGGCCATGTCCTGCCGCTTCCCCGGCGGCGTGGACTCGCCCGAGGACCTGTGGCGGCTGCTGGAGGAGGGCGGCGAGGTGCTCTCCGCGTTCCCGGACAACCGGGGCTGGGACCTGGACCGCCTGCACGACGACGACCCCGACCGCACTGGCACCAGCTACGCCCGCACCGGCGGCTTCCTGCACCAGGCCGACCGCTTCGACGCGGCCTTCTTCGGCATCCCGCCGGTGGAGGCACTGGCCATGGACCCGCAGCAGCGGATCCTCCTGGAGGTGGTGTGGGAGGCGTTCGAGCGTGCCGGGCTCGACCCGACCGCCCAGCGTGGCAGCCGCACCGGAGTCTTCATCGGCACCAACGGCCAGGACTACGGCCGCGGCCGGACCACCGCCGCGGAGGACGTCGAGGGCTACCTGCTCACCGGCACCGCCGCCAGCGTGCTGTCGGGCCGGGTGTCCTACACGCTGGGGCTGTCCGGACCCGCGGTCACCGTGGACACCGCGTGCTCCTCGGCACTGGTCGCGGTGGACCAGGCGGTGAAGGCCTTGCGCAGCGGCGAATGCGGCCTCGCGCTCGCCGGTGGCATCAGCATCATGTCGACTCCCACCGCGTTCGTGCAGTTCTCCCGGCAGCGCGGGCTGGCCCCGGACGGGCGCTGCAAGGCATTCGCCGCGGGCGCCGACGGCACCGGCTGGTCAGAGGGCGCCGGAATCCTGCTGCTGGAACGGCTTTCCGACGCGCGCCGCAACGGGCACCAGGTGCTCGCGCTGGTGCGTGGCAGCGCGGTCAACTCCGACGGCGCCTCCAACGGCCTCACCGCCCCCAACGGCCCGGCCCAGCAACGGGTCATCCGGCAGGCACTGGCCGCGGCCGGACTACGACCGTCCGAAGTGGACATGGTCGAGGCACACGGTACCGGCACCGCACTGGGTGATCCGATCGAGGCGCAAGCCCTGCTGGCCACCTACGGGCAGGACCGGGACACCCCGCTGCTGCTGGGCGCGGTGAAGTCCAACCTCGGCCACACCCAGGCCGCCGCCGGTGTCGCGGGCGTGATCAAGTCCGTGCTGGCGCTGCGGCACGGCGTGCTGCCCAGGAGCCTGCACCTGGACGAGCCGAGCCCGCACGTGGACTGGACCGCCGGCGACATCGCCCTGGCCACCGAGGCCACCCCGTGGCCGGAGACCGGACGCCCGCGCCGGGCCGGGGTGTCCGCCTTCGGCATCAGCGGCACCAACGCGCACACCATCCTCGAACAGGCCCCCGAAGTCCCCGCGTCACAACCGGAACCGCCCTCGGTGCGCACGCCGGTGCTGCCGTGGGTGCTCTCCGCACGCGGCACGCCCGCCCTGCGGGCCCAGGCCGCCCGGCTGCACACCTGGCTCGCCGACCGGCCGGAACACTCCACTGTGGACGTTGCCTGGTCGCTGTCCCGGCATCGCGCGCTGCTGGAACACCGGGCCGTGCTGGTCGGGGCGAGCCGGGATGAGTTGCTGGGCAAGCTTGAGTTGCTGGCTTCTGGCGAACTCGCGACCGAGACGGGTGCGGCCCGGCCGCGGCGACTGGCCATGGTGTTCTCCGGACAGGGCAGCCAGCGGTCCGGTATGGGTGCCGAACTGTGCGCGGCGTTTCCGGCCTACGCCAACGCTTTCGCCGAGGTGTGCGCGGAGTTCGACCGGCACCTGGACCGCCCGCTGCGCGAACTCGTGTTCGACGCCGACCCGGCCGTGCTGGAGCGCACCGAGTACACCCAGCCCGCGTTGTTCGCCATGCAGACCGCGCTGTACCGCCTGGTGAATCAGTGGGGCGTGACCCCGGACCTGCTGCTGGGCCACTCGATCGGCGAGCTGACCGCGGCGCACTTGGCCGGGGTGCTCAGCCTGCCGGACGCGTGCGCGCTGGTCGCGGCCAGGGGCAGGCTGATGCAGGCCCAGCGCGCGGACGGTGCGATGGCCGCGATCGAGGCCACCGAAGCCGAACTCGCGCCGGATCTCGGTGCAGGAGCGGACCTGGCCGCGGTGAACGGGCCGCGCAGCGTGGTGATCTCCGGAGATGCCAACGAGATCGAGCGGATCCAGGCGAAGTGGCGCACGGCCGGGCGGCGCACCAGTGCGTTGCGGGTCAGTCACGCCTTCCACTCCGCGCACCTGGACGGCATGCTCGCCGACTTCCGGGCCGTGGCCCAGGGCATCAGCTACGCGGAGCCGCGGATCCCGTTGGTGTCCAACCTGACCGGCGCCATCGCCGAGCCCGGCCAACTCACCGATCCCGAGTACTGGGTGCGGCACGTGCGGGCCACGGTCCGCTTCGCCGACGGCGTGCGCGCGGCCGAGGCGGACGGGGTGACCGCGGTGCTGGAACTGGGCCCGGACGCGATCGCCGCCGGGATGACGCAGGAATCCCTCGCCGATCCGGCGGCCACCGTCGTGCTGCCCGCGCTGCGCCGCGACCAGCCCGAGGTCACCGCACTCACCACCGCGCTGGCCGAACTCTCCGCCGCCGGGGTGGCACTGGACTGGTCCGCGGTGCTGACCGGTAGGGGTGGACGGTCGGTGGAGCTGCCGACCTACGCGTTCCAGGGCAAGCGATTCTGGCTGTCCACAGTGGACGACATTGTCGAGGCTGAGCCAGTGGCCACGGAACCCGATCTGCTGGCTGAGTTGGCGGTGTTGAGCGAGATCGAGCGGGCCGGGTTGCTGCGGTCGGTGGTGCGCCGGGAGACCGCGCGCGTGCTCGGCTACGCCAGCGCGGCCGAGGTGCCACCGGAGGCGGTGTTCGCCGAACTCGGCATGGACTCCCTGGCCGTGGTGCGACTGCGCACCGCACTGGCCCAGCGCACCGGCCTGGACCTGCCGCTGACCATCACCTTCGACCACCCCACCGCCGCCGACCTGGCCGAGTTCCTGGCCAGCAAGACCGGCGCCGGCAACCCGGTGGACGTGCTGCTGCGCGAGCTGGACCAGGTCGCCGCCGCCCTGCCGAGGATCGCCGACGGCGCGGGCCGGGCCAGGCTGGCCGAGCGGGTGCGCGAGCTGAGCGCCCTGCTGGGCGAACAGGCCGGGCCCGAACCGGTCTCCGATGACGAGCTGTTCCAACTGATCGAGGAAGAGTTGGGTGCGGAATGAGCGAGCAGAAGCTCCGGGACTACCTCAGCCGGGTCACCGCCGATCTCAAGCGCACCCGTCAATCCCTGCGCGAGCACCAGGCGCGGGCCAGTGAGCCGATCGCGATCATCGGCATGGCCTGCCGTTACCCCGGCGGGGTCACCGGCCCGGAGCAGCTGTGGCGGCTCGCGGAGTCCAATGTGGACGCCATCAGCGAGTTCCCGGCGGACCGGGGCTGGGACCTGGCCGCGGTGCGCGACCAGCTCGCCACCAGCGCGAGTGGTTTCCTCACCGGGATCGACCGGTTCGACCCGGAGTTCTTCGGCATCTCCCCGCGCGAGGCGGTGGCCATGGACCCCCAGCAGCGACTGTTGCTGGAAACCGCCTGGGAGTCCCTGGAACACGCCCGGATCGCACCAGACTCCTTGCGCGGCAGCGACACCGGCGTGTTCGTCGGCACCTGCGCCCAGGACTACCCGGAACTGCTGCGCGACACCGCGGACGACGTGGCCGGTTACGTCGGCACCGGCAGCGGGGCCAGCGTGATGTCCGGCCGCATCTCCTACACCCTCGGCCTGCAAGGCCCGTCGTTCACCGTGGACACCGCCTGTTCGGCCTCACTGGTCGCCCTGCACAACGCGGTACGCGCGCTGCGGGCAGGCGAGTGCTCGCTCGCGCTGACCGGCGGGGTGGTCGTGATGACCACCCTCGCACCGTTCCTGGAGTTCACCAGGCAGGGCGGCCTGGCCCCCGACGGCCGGTGCAAGTCCTTCGCCGAACACGCCGACGGCACCGCCTGGGGTGAGGGCGCGGGAATGCTGGTGCTGGCAAGGCTTTCCGACGCCGAGCGGGCCGGGCACCGGGTGCTCGCGGTGATCCGCGGTTCGGCGATCAACAACGATGGCGCCTCCAACGGCCTCACCGCACCCAACGGCGCCGCCCAGCAACAGGTCATCCGGCACGCACTGGCCAACGCCGGACTCGCACCGTCCGAAGTGGACACCGTGGAGGCACACGGCACCGGCACCGTGCTCGGCGACCCGATCGAGGCCGGTGCGCTGCTGGCGACCTACGGCCAGGATCGGGACCAGCCACTGCTGCTGGGCTCGCTGAAGTCCAACATCGGCCACGCCCAGGCCGCGGCCGGGGTTGGCGGCGTGATCAAGATGGTCGGCGCGCTGCGAGCTGGGATGCTACCGGGGTTGCTGCACCTTAAGGAACCGTCCTCGCGGATCAACTGGTCTGCCGGTGCGGTGGTCCCGTTGGCGCACAACACCCTGTGGCCGGAGACCGGTCGTCCGCGCCGGGCGGCGGTGTCCTCGTTCGGGGTGTCGGGCACCAACGCACACGTGATCCTGGAGCAGGCCCCGGAAAACCTGTCCTCCCAACGGGAAGAGGCACCGGCGAGCGTGCCGTGGCTGCTGTCCGGGCGGACTCCAGCGGCACTGCAAGCCCAGGCCGGTTCGCTGGCCGAACACCTGGCCGAGCGGCCTGAACTCGACGCAGCCGACCTGGCCTATTCACTGGCCACCACCCGCACCCGGTTCGAGCACGGCGCGATCGTGGTCGGCGACCGGGCGGCGGCGCTGGCGGCGTTCACCGCACTGGGCCGGGGCGAGGAGTCCGCCGCGATCACCCTGGTGCGCGGAGCTGGCAGGTCCGCCCGGCCGGTGTTCGTGTTCCCAGGGCAGGGTTCGCAGTGGGTTGGCATGGCGGTGGAACTGCTGGCCGAGCCGGTGTTCGCGGATTCGATGGCCGAGTGCGCCAAGGCATTCGGTGAGTTCGTGGACTGGTCGCTGCTGGATGTGCTCGCCGACGCCGAGCTGCTCCAGCGGGTTGACGTGGTGCAGCCGGTGTTGTTCGCGGTCCACGTTTCGCTGGCTCAGTTGTGGCGTTCGTACGGTGTGGAACCGGCAGGAGTGGTCGGCCATTCGCAGGGCGAGATCGCGGCGGCGTATGTGGCCGGGGCACTGTCACTTGTGGACGCTGCGCGCGTGGTGTGCCTGCGATCGAAGCTGATCGCGGGGGAGTTGGCCGGGCTGGGTGGCATGGTCGCACTGCCGGTTCCGGTTGCGGAGGCTGAGCTGTTGGCTGCCGAGCATGGGTTGTCGGTGGCTGCGGTGAATGGGCCGGAGTCGGTGGTGGTCTCGGGTCCGGTGGGCGGCGTGGAATCGTTGCTGGCCGCGGATGGCAGGGCTCGGCGGATCGAGGTGGACTACGCCTCGCATTCCGTTGCGGTGGAAGCCATCCGTGAATCCCTGCTGGCCGCACTGGCCGGGATCCGGCCGCAGTCCGGCACGGTGCCGTTCTACTCGGCGTTGACCGGTGGCCGCTTCGACACCGCAGGCATGGATGGCGAGTACTGGTACCGCAACCTCCGCGAGCGGGTGGACTTCCACGGCGCGGTCACCGCGTTGGCGGACAACGGATTTGACCTGTTCATCGAGTCCAGTGCGCATCCGGTGCTGGTCACCGCGCTCGCCGAGAGCACAGGACTCACCGCCCTGGGCACGCTGCGCCGTGACCACGGCGGCCCGGACCAGATCCACCGGGCGCTCGCCGCCGCCGGTCACCACGGGGCAGCAGTGGACTGGCGGGCAGTCCTCCCAGGCGGACGCCCGGTGGATCTACCCACCTATGCCTTCCAGCGGGACCGGTGCTGGCCGCGGGCGGGTGCGAGCCGGGCCGATGTGACCGCGGCCGGACTCGCCGATCCCGGGCACCCGCTGCTGGGTGCCGGCGTCGAACTGGCCGGTGGGGACGGGCACCTGTTCACCGCGAGCCTGTCCCTGGCCACCCACCCCTGGCTGGCCGACCACGCGGTTGACGGCACCGTCCTGCTGCCCGGCACCGCGTTGCTGGAACTCGCCGTGCGCGCCGGGGACGAGGTCGGCTGCCACCGGGTGGACGAGCTGGTGCTGGCCACACCCCTTGTGCTGCCAACGGATGGCGCGGTCCGGGTGCAGGTGCGCCTGGCCGGACCCGACACCGACGGACGTCGTGCGCTGCGGGTGCTGGCCGACTCCGGCGCTGGCTGGGCCGAGCACGCCACCGGCACGCTGTCCACCGGAACCGACGAGGAACCCTTGGCCGCACTGGGTTCCTGGCCACCGGCGGCCGAACAGCTGGACGTCTCGGGCCTGTACCCGGGACTGGCTGCCGAGGGTTACGGGTACGGCCCGGCCTTCCAGGGCCTGACCGCAGCCTGGCTGGCCGGGGACACCGCCTACGCCGAGGTCGCGCTGCCCGAACCGGTGCGCGCCGACGCAACCGCCCACGGCCTGCACCCGGCCCTGCTGGACGCCGTGCTCCACGCCACCAGCCTGCTCGGCAGTGCGGGGGTGCTGCCCTTCGCCTGGACCGGTGTCCGCCTGCACGCCCACGGTGCCACCGCGCTGCGGGCCAGGCTACGCCGGATCGGCGCGGACACGGTGGAACTGCTGGCCACCGACCCGGCTGGCGAACTCGTGCTCACCGCGCGTTCCCTGGTGTTGCGCCGCCACACCACCGCCCGCCCCGCCAGCGCACCGCTGCACCGCATCGCTTGGCAGCCGATCGCCACCGAACCGGCCACCCGCGCCGTCACCGAACTCGACCCGGCGACCTGGACCCTGCCCACGCACACCCCGCAGGCCGCCCTGGTTCGACTGTCCACTGAGGACGAAGGTCCGGAGGCGGCCCAGGCACTGACCGAACGGGTGCTGGCGCTGCTTCAGGCATGGCTGACCGCGGAGCACCTGACCGAGACGCCGTTGCTGTTCCACACCAACGGATACGGCCCGGCCGTGGCCGCCGCGCGTGGGCTGGTCCGGTCCGCGCAGACGGAGAACAGCGGCCGGTTCGTCCTCCTGAACAGCGACACCCCCGAGGTCTCACCCGACCTGCTCGCACGCGCCCTGGCCATTGGCGAACCGCAGCTCGCCGTGCGCGAGGGCACGCTGCTCGCCGCCCGCCTGGCCGCACCCGGCACCCTCACCCCGCCGGCCGGGACCGCCTGGCGGTTGGAGACCACCCGCAAGGGCAGCCTGGACGACCTGGACCTGGTGCCCTGGCCGCGTGCCGAGGAACCCCTTGCCGCACATGAGGTCCGGGTGGAGGTGCGGGCCGCGGGCATCAACTTCCGCGATGTCTTCGACGCGCTGGGCATGAACAAGCGGGCGGACACCCCGCTGGGCGCCGAACTGGCCGGTGTGGTCCTGGAGACCGGCGCCGAGGTCGTGGATCTCAAGCCCGGCGACCGGGTGTTCGGCATCGGGGTCGGCACGTTCGGGCCGCTGGTGGTGACCGATCACCGGATGCTCGCGCCGATGCCGCCGGAGTGGAGCTTCACGCAGGGCGCCTCGGTGCCGATCGTGTTCCTCACCGCCTACTACGGGCTGCTCGACCTCTGCCAGGTGCGGGCAGGTCAGTCGCTGCTGGTGCACTCGGGCGCCGGAGGCGTTGGCATGGCCGCCATCCAGCTTGCTCGGCACTGGGGCCTGGAGGTCTTCGCCACCGCGAGTGAGGGCAAACAGCACGTGCTGCGCGAGGCCGGGATCCCCGAGGATCACATCGCCTCCTCCCGCACCCTGGACTTCGAGCCGAAGTTCCTGGCCACCACCGGGGGCCGGGGCGTTGACGTGGTGCTCAACTCGCTGGCCGGGGAGTTCGTGGACGCCTCGCTGCGGCTGCTGCCCAGGGGCGGCCGGTTCGCCGAGATGGGCAAGACCGACATCCGCCAGCAGGTTCCGGACGGCATCGGCTACCGCGCCTTCGACCTCGCCGAACTCACCCCCGACCAGATGCGCGAACGGCTCGGCCACCTCGGCGAGCTGTTCCGGGCAGGCATCCTGCACCCGCTGCCGGTGGCCACCTGGGACGTGCGCCGCGGCCGGGAGGCGTTCCGGCACATCAGCCGGGCCCGGCACATCGGCAAGGTGGTGCTCACCATGCCCCGCCGCTGGCACCCGGACGGCACCGTGCTGATCACCGGTGGCACCGGCGGCCTGGCCGCCACCCTGGCCCGGCACCTGGTGTCCGCCAAGGGAGTCCGGCACCTGCTGCTGGCCAGCCGCAGCGGCCCGGCCGCACCCGGCGCCGCCGAGCTGGTGGCCGAACTGACCGCCCAGGGCGCGCGGGTACGGGTCGCCGCCGGGGACATCGGTGATCAGGACTTCGTCACCGACCTGGTGGTCGGTATCCCCGCCGAACACCCGCTGACCGCGGTGGTGCACGCCGCAGGCGTCCTCGACGACGGGGTGATCGGCTCGCTCACCCCGCGACGCCTGGCCACCAGCCTGCACGCCAAGGCCGGTGGGGCCTGGCACCTGCACCAGGCGACCCGGCACCTGGACCTGGCCGACTTCGTGCTCTACTCCTCCGCCGCCGCGGTCCTGGGCAGCGGCGGCCAGGGCAACTACGCCGCCGCCAACGCCTTCCTGGACGCCCTCGCCGAACACCGGCACGAACAGGGCCTGCCCGCCACCGCCATGGCCTGGAGCCTGTGGGCCGAGGCCAGCGGCATGACCAGCGCGCTCACCGCCGTTGACCTGCGCCGGATCGCCCGCTCCGGCCTGCCCGCACTGTCCGCCACCGAGGGCCTGGCCCTGTTCGACGCGGCCCTGGCCTGCGCCGAACCCGCCGTGGCCACCCTGCGCCTGGACCTCCCGGTACTGCGCGCCGGGGGTACGACGCCGCACCTGCTGTGGGCGCTGGCCGGGGTCACCGGGCGCAGGCAGGCGGGTGCTGAGGCAGCCGGGCTTACCGACCGGTTGGTAGGGATGCGTGCGGCGGACCGGATCGCCGAGCTGACCAGCCTGGTCGCCGCCCAGGCCGCCGCGGTGCTCGGGCACGCCGACGGCCGGGTGCTGGAGGCCGACCGGCCGTTCAAGACCCTGGGATTCGACTCGCTCACCGCGGTGGAGCTGCGCAACCGGGTCGGCGCCCTGCTCGGCCTGCGGCTGGCCCCGACCATCGTCTTCGACCACCCCACCGCCGAGGCCCTGGCCAACCACCTGACCGAACGGTTGGTAGGTACGGCCGCGCCGGTGGAAGACCCGTTGCTCGCCGAGCTGACCCGGCTGGAGCAGGCCGTCGGCGGCTTCACCGGCGCGGCGGCAGTGCGCGAGCAGGTGGTGCGCAGGCTCTCCGCCCTGCTCGCCGAGGTCACGCGACCCGAGGACGTCACCGATCTCGGCGCGGCCAGCGACGAGGAAATGTTCGAGCTGCTCGGCAAGGAGTTCGGGATCTCATGACCAGCACCGAGGACAAGCTGCGGCACTTCCTCAAGGAGGTCACCGCCGACCTCCGGCGCACCCGCCAGAGCCTGCGTGAGCACCAGGAACGGGCGAGTGAGCCGATCGCGATCGTCGGCATGGCCTGCCGCTACCCCGGCGGGGTGGCCACCCCGGACCAGCTCTGGGACCTGGTCGCACAGGGCCGGGACGCGATCACCGAGTTCCCCGCCGACCGCGGCTGGGGCGAGGTCGGCGCCAGCACCCGCTTCGGCGGCTTCCTGCCCGACGCCGCCGAGTTCGACCCGGCCTTCTTCGCCATGTCACCGCGCGAGGCCCTGGCCACCGATCCGCAGCAGCGCCTGCTGCTGGAACTGGCCTGGGAATCCCTGGAACGCGCCGGGATCGTGCCGGCCGCGCTGCGCGGCAGCCGCACCGGCGTGTACGTCGGCGCACTGCACCAGGACTACCGCTCGGTGCTGGACCAGGTCGAGGAGCTGCCGCCGGGCTTCGCCAGCACCGGCAACACCTGCAGCGTGCTGTCCGGCCGGATCGCCTACACCCTCGGCCTGGAAGGCCCGGCGCTGTCCATCGACACCGCCTGCTCCTCCTCCCTGGTCGCACTGCACCAGGCCGTGCAGGCCCTGCGCACCGGCGACTGCGAACTGGCCCTGGCCGGTGGCGTCACCGTGATGCCGACCCCGGAGGCATTCCTGGAGTTCACCCGCCAGGAGGGCCTCGCCGTGGACGGCCGGTGCAAGTCCTTCTCCGACAACGCCGACGGCACCAGCTTCGCCGAGGGCGCCGGACTGCTGGTGCTGGAACGCCTTTCCGAGGCCCAGCGGCACGGCAGGGACATCCTCGCGGTGATCCGCGGCGGCGCGGTCAACCAGGACGGCGCGTCCAACGGACTCAGCGCCCCCAACGGCTCCGCGCAACGCCGGGTACTCGCCGCCGCACTGGCCAACGCGGGCCTGCGCGCGGCCGAGGTCGACCTGATCGAGGCACACGGCACCGGCACCACCCTGGGCGATCCGATCGAGGCAAGCGCGCTGGTGGACACCTACGGGCAGGACCGGGACACCCCGGTGCTGCTGGGTTCGCTGAAGTCCAACCTCGGACACACCCAGGCGGCAGCGGGAGTAGGCGGGGTGATCAAGCTGGTCGGCGCGCTGCGACACGGCATCGTGCCGCCGACCCTGCACGTCACCGCGCCCACCTCGAAGGTGGACTGGGCGGCTGGCCGGGTCGAACTCGCCACCACCGCCCGGCCCTGGCCCGAGCTGGACCGGCCGCGCCGCGCGGCGGTGTCCTCCTTCGGCATCTCCGGCACCAACGCCCACCTCATCCTGGAACAGGCCCCGGAACCGGACCTAGTCGAGTCCACTGTGGACGGATCGGCGCCCTGGCTGCTCTCCGCGAAGGACCCCGCCGCCCTGCGTGCCCAGGCCGGTGCGCTGGCCGCGTACCTGTCCGAGCGCCAACCGACCGGTCGGGAGGTGGCGTTCTCGCTGGCCACCACACGCACCCACTTCGAGCACCGCGCGCTGGTCACCTCGACGGCCGGACTGCACGCGCTGGCGGACGGGGAGCCGTCGGCGGACCTGGAACTGGGCCGGGTGCTGGGCCGGACCGCGCCGGTGTTCGTGTTCCCGGGGCAGGGTTCGCAGTGGGTTGGCATGGCGATGGAGTTGTTGGCGCACCCCGTTTTCGCCGAGTCGATGGAGGAGTGCGCGACGGCGTTCGCGGAGTTCGTGGACTGGTCACTGCCGGAGGTGCTCGCCGACGCGGAGGCGCTGAAGCGGGTCGACGTGGTGCAGCCCGCGTTGTTCGCGGTGATGGTGTCGCTGGCGAAATTGTGGCGGTCCTACGGGGTGGAACCGGCGGGAGTGGTCGGCCACTCGCAGGGGGAGATCGCGGCCGCGCACGTCGCCGGTGCACTGTCCCTTGTGGACGCCGCCAGGGTGGTGTGCGTGCGGTCGAAGCTGATCGCGCGGGAACTGGCCGGGCGCGGCGGCATGGCCTCGGTGGCGTTGCCGCTGGCCCAGGTGGAGGAGCTGATCGCGCCGTTCGGGGCTGAGCTGTCGATCGCGGCGGTCAACGGGCCCGCCTCGGCGGTGGTGTCCGGCACCGCCGAGGCCATCGCCGCGCTGGACGCGAGTGCGGAGCGGGTCCGGCGGATCGAGGTCGACTACGCCTCGCACTCCGCACTGGTCGGCGGGATCCGGGACGCGGTGCTCGCCGGACTGGCGCCGGTGCGGCCGGGTGCGGCGGAGGTGCCGTTCTACTCCTCCCTGCACGGCGAACGGTTCGACCCCACCGGCCTGGACGCCGACTACTGGTACGCCAACCTGCGTGAGCCGGTGGACTTCGCCGGTGCGGTCAGCGCGCTGCTGGGCGCGCGGCACCAGGTTTTCCTGGAGATGAGCGCGCACCCGGTACTCAGCACGGGGGTGGAGCAGACCGCGGCCGCGCTGGGTCTCCCGGTCGCCGCGCTGGGCACGTTGCGGCGTGGGGAGGGCGGGCCGGAGCGGTTCGCCCGCGCGCTCTGCGCCGCGCACCTGCACGGGGTCGCGGTTGACTGGGCCGCGGTGTTCCCCGGTGCGCGCCGGGTGGACCTGCCGACCTATGCCTTCCAGCGCACCAGGTTCTGGCCAACCGACCCGGCCGTCACCCCGGTCGAACTGCCCGCCGCCGAGTCACGCGACCTGGTGGAACTGGTCCGCGCACACGTGGCCGCGGTGCTCGGACACCGCAGTGCCGCCGAGGTGCCGCTGGACCGGGCCTTCACCGACCTCGGCCTGGACTCGCTGACCGCCACCCAGCTCCGCCGCTCGCTCAGCGCGGCCACCGGCGTGGACCTGCCGATCAGCCTCGCCTTCGACCACCCCACCCCCGCCGCCGTGGCCGCCTACCTGGCAGGCGCCCAGGACCAGACCCCGGTGCGGCGCACGGTGGCCGACGACGGCGATCCGGTGGTGATCATCGGCATGGCCTGCCGCTACCCGGGCGGCGTCACCGACCCCGACGAGCTGTGGCGCCTGGTCGCCGAGGAGCGCGACGCGGTGGGCGAGTTCCCGCTCGACCGCGGCTGGGACCTGGACGAGTTGGCCAGGATCAGCGCCACCACCAGGGGCGGCTTCCTCGACGGCGCGGCGAGGTTCGACCCGGAGTTCTTCGGCATCAGCCCACGCGAGGCCCTGGCCATGGACCCGCAACAGCGCCAACTCCTGGAAACCGCCTGGGAAGCCCTGGAACGCAGCGGCCTGGACCCCACCGCCCTGCGCGGCACAGCAGCAGGCGTGTTCGTCGGCGCCTCCCAGCAGGACTACCTCACCACCGCCGAGGGCGAGACCGCCGAACTGGGCGGCCTGGTGATGACCGGCCGCCTGTCCAGCGTGCTCTCCGGCCGCATCGCCTACACCCTGGACCTTAAGGGCCCCGCGGTCACCGTGGACACGGCATGTTCTTCCTCCCTGGTCGCCCTGCACCTGGCCGCCCAGTCGGTGCGCAACGGCGAGAGCGAGCTGGCCCTGGCCGGCGGCGTCGCGGTGATGGCCACCCCCTTCGCCTACGAGGAATTCACCCACCAGGGCGGCCTCGCCGCCGACGGCCGCTGCAAGGCCTTCGCCCAGGAGGCCGACGGCACCGGCTGGGCCGAAGGCGTCGGCCTGGTGGTCCTCACCCGCCAGTCCACCGCCCGCCGCGCCGGCCACCGGATTCTCGCCGTGCTGCGCGGCAGTGCGATCAACCAGGACGGTGCCTCCAACGGCCTGGCCGCCCCCAACGGCACCGCCCAGCAACGAGTCATCCGCCAGGCCCTCGCCAACGCCCGCCTCACCCCCGAGGAGGTCGACCTGGTCGAGGCGCACGGCACCGGCACCACGCTGGGCGACCCAATCGAGGCCAACGCGCTCATCGCCACCTACGGCCAGGATCGCGAGCAGCCGCTGTGGCTGGGGTCGCTGAAGTCGAACCTGGGGCATGCGGCCGCAGCTGCGGGGATTGGCGGGGTGATCAAGACGGTGGAGGCGTTGCAGCACGGGGTGTTGCCGCGGACGCTGCACGTTGGCGAGCCGATGTCCACAGTGGACTGGAAGAGTGTGCGGGTACTCGCGGAGGCTCGGGCGTGGCCGGAACTGGATCGGCCGCGGCGGGCGGCGGTGTCGTCGTTCGGGGTTTCGGGGACCAACGCGCATGTGATTCTGGAACAGGGCCCGGCGGAACCCGCCGCGACCCACGACGAAGCCGGCACAGCGTCCGCACCCTGGCCCCTGTCCGGCCGAACCCCGGCTGCCGTGCGTGCCCAGGCCGCCCGACTCTCAGCCCACCTCGCCGCACACCCCGACCTCCGCCCGGTCGACATCGGCCACTCCCTGGCCACCACCCGCACAACCTTCGACCACCGCGCCGTCGTCTTCAACCAGGACGAGCTGACCCGGCTCGCTCAGGGCGGCCCCGTCGTCCAGGCCACCGGATCCCGCCCCGTCTTCGTCTTCCCCGGGCAGGGCTCGCAGTGGGTGGGGATGGCGGTGGAGTTGCTGGCGCACAACGTTTTCGCCGAGTCCATGCGGGAGTGCGCGGATGCCTTCGCCGGGCTGGTCGAGTGGTCGCTGCTCGACGTCCTGACCGACGCTGATGCCCTGCGCCGGGTCGATGTGGTGCAGCCGGTGTTGTTCGCGGTGAACGTTTCCCTGGCCCGGTTGTGGCGTTCGTACGGGGTGGAACCGGAGGGCGTGGTCGGCCACTCGCAGGGCGAGATCGCCGCCGCGTACGTGGCCGGGGCACTGTCGCTTGTGGACGCTGCTCGGGTGGTCTGCCTGCGGTCGAAGCTGATCGCGAGGGAACTGGCCGGGCTGGGTGGCATGGTGGCACTGCCGATTCCGGTCGCGGAGGCCGAGAAGTTGTCCGCGACACACGGACTGTCGGTGGCCGCGGTGAATGGGCCGGAGTCGGTGGTGGTGTCCGGCCCAACCGCCGGGGTGGAGTCGTTGCTGGCCGCGGATGGTCGGGCCCGGCGGATCGAGGTGGACTACGCCTCGCACTCGGCCGGCGTCGAGGTCATCCGCGCGAAACTGCTCGAATCCCTGGCCGGGATCACTCCGAGGGCGGCCGCGGTGCCGTACTACTCCGCGCTGACCGGCGGTCGGTTCGACACCGCGGGCCTGGATGCCGAGTACTGGTACCAGAACCTCCGCGAGCGCGTGGACTTCCACGGCGCGGTCACCACCATGCTCGCCGACGGGTTCGACGTGTTCATCGAATCCAGCGCGCACCCCGTGCTCACCAGCGCCATCCCCACCCCGGCCGTGCTCGGCACCCTGCGCCGCGACGAAGGTGGCCTGGACCAGCTGCACCGCGCCCTCGCCGAGGCGTTCACCCATGGCGTCACCGTGGACTGGCGGCCCGCGCACCCGGACGGCCGGGTCGTCCCGTTGCCCACCTACGCCTTCCAGCACAGCCACCTGTGGGTCACGCCCCGCCGTGACCCGGCCGAGCGTTGGCGGCACCGGATCGACTGGGTCCCGCTGCCCGAACCGGACCACACCACGGAACTCGGCCGCTGGCTCGTTGTGGGCGATGACCACCTGGCCACCGCCCTGGGTGCCACCGCGGTGACGGATGGCAGTCGAGCCGAGGTAGCCGCGGCCCTGCGCGTGCACGCCGCCGACGGCATCCTGCTCGCCTCCGCCACTCCGGCGGCGGCCGCGCGTTTTGTGCAGGCCGTGGACGACGCGGGACTGGGCCTGCCGATGTGGATCGCCACCAGGAACGCCGTGGCCGTCGGATCCGCCGATGCCGCACCGAATCCGGACGCCGCCGGGGTCTGGGGGCTGGCCCGGGTCGCGTCCTGGGAGTACCCCGGCATCTGGGGTGGCCTGGTCGACTTGCCCGCAGAACTCGACGAAGCCACCGTCGACCGGCTGCGCGCACTGCTCGCCGGGAAGCCGGAGGAAACGCAGATCGCGTTGCGTGCCAACGGTCTGCTTGGCCGCAGACTCACCCGCCTCACCCCGGAAACCCCCACCCGGACGTGGACCCCTGAGGGCACCGTTCTCATCACCGGTGGCACCGGTGGGATTGGCGCCGAGGTGGCCCGCTGGTGTGCCAGCCAGGGTGCCCGGAAGCTCGTCCTGGTCAGCCGACGGGGTCCCGAAGCCCCTGGGGCGCAACAACTCCGGGTGGACTGCGAGCAACTCGGCGCGGAGGTCGTACTGGTGGCCGCCGACGTCGCCGACCAGGACCGGATGGCCGAGCTGCTCGCCGAACACCCACCCGCCAACGTGTTCCACCTCGCCGCCAGCCTGGCCGACGGTGTCCTGGACACCCTCACCGAGCAGGACCTGGCCGAGGTCCTGCGGGCGAAAGCCGTTGGCGCCCAGGTACTTGACGAGTTGACCCGCGGTCGGAACCTGGACGCGTTCGTGTTGTTCTCCTCGATCTCCGGGGTGTTCGGCGTGCCGGGGCTCGGCGCCTACGCCACCGCCAACGCCATGCTCGACGCCGTCGCCCAGCGGAGGCACGCCGCCGGGGAGCACGCCCTGTCCGTGGCCTGGGGCGCCTGGGCCGGGGACGGTCTGGCCACGCACGTCGTCGGCGACGAACGCCTGCGCCGGATGGGCCTGACCGCGATGCCGGTGCCCGCCGCCCTGGCAGCCCTGTCCCACGCGCTCAACCGGCGGGCGGTGACCCTCGCGGTGTTCAACGCCGACTGGTCGCGAGTGCCCGCCCAGACCCGCGACGGGCTCGGCGCGCTGTTGCACGATCTGCCCGAGGCCCGCCCGGTACCGGTGATCCAGCCGGTGGCCGCCGACCCGCTCGCCGGACTGACCGGGGAGCAACGAGCCGCCCGGCTGCGGGAGATCGTGCGGGCGGAGGTGGCCGCGGTGCTCGGCCACCCGGACGGCAGTGCGGTCGACCCGCGGCGGATCTTCGGCGAACTCGGCTTCGACTCGCTGGCCTCGGTGCGGCTGCGCAACCGGCTCACCGAGATCACCGGCCTGGCCCTGCCGGTCACCGTGGTCTTCGACCATCCCACCGCCACCGCGCTGGCCGCGCACCTGGCCGAGCGGCTCGGGGCGGCCGGACCGGAGGTGCCGGAGCTGCTGGCGAGTCTGGCGGCCCTGCTGGACAACGACGAGGGCGGCGTCCTGCGTGGCGGCGTCGAGGCACTGCTGCGCGGCAGACCGGCGCCGGCGGACGTGCCCCGCTTCGACAGCGCCTCCGACGAGGAGCTGTTCGGCTTCATCGACCAGGCCAACGCCCAGTCCTGACCTACTGGAGAACCCCATGACCGCCAGCGAATGCCCCGTGCACAACTACCCCTTCGGGGAACAGCGCGGCCTGGACGAGCACCCCGGCCTGCAGGCCGCCCGCGCCGCCGAGGGCCTCACCCGGATCCAGATGCCCTACGGCGACCCGGCCTGGCTGGTCACCCGGTACCACGACATCAAGGTGGTGCTCGCCGACCCCAGGTTCAGCCGGACCGCGGTGCTGGGCAAGGACGTCGCACGCAGCACCCCGGCCATCGAGACCGACATGTCCATCCTGTCCATGGACCCGCCCGAGCACACCCGGCTACGCAGGCTGGTCGCCAGGGCCTTCACCGTCCGGCAGGTCGACGCGCTGCGCCCGGTGGTCGAGGAGACCATCAACACGCTGCTGGATGCCATGGCGGCCAACGGGAACACCGCCGACCTGGCCTCGGCGCTGAGCTGGCCGCTGCCGGTGCGGGTGATCTCCAGCCTGCTCGGTGTGCCGGTGGCGGACCACTCCAGGTTCGCCCAGTGGACCGACGACATCATGTCGGTCAACGCCGAGGACCTGGACCTGATCATCGCCGCCAGGGACGGCCTCATCGGCTACCTCGCCGAGCTGATCGCCCAGCGTCGCGCGCAGCCAGGTGAGGACCTACTCAGCAAACTCGTCGAGGCCCGCGACCTGGACGACCGGCTGGACGAGACCGAACTCGTCGTCTTCGGCATGACCCTGCTGCTGGCCGGGCACGAGACCACCGCCAACCAGATCGGCAACTTCCTCTTCCAGCTGCTCAGCCGGCCGGAGCTGTGGAAACGGCTGGTCGCCGAGCCGGAACTGGTGCCAGGCGCGGTGGAGGAACTGCTCCGGCACACCCCGCTGGCCTCGGCCGGGAACTTCCCGCGGATGGCGATCGAGGACGTGGAACTCGGCGGCACCCTGGTGCGGGCCGGGGAGGTCGTGGTGGTGCACATGGCCGCCGGCAACCGGGACGAGACCGTCTTCCCCGACGCCGCGACCATCGACCTCACCCGGGACGCGGCCAACCACATCGCGTTCGGCCACGGCGCGCACCACTGCCTCGGCGCCCGGCTGGCCAGGGTGGAGCTGCAACTGGTGCTCAGCGCGCTGATCAGCCGCTTCCCCGGCCTGCACCTGACGGTGCCTGCCGAGGAAGTGCCGTGGCGGACGGCCCGCCTGGTCAACGGGGTCAGCTCCCTACCGGTCGGTTGGTGAGGCGGCGATGACCGAGACGGACAAGCTGCGCGCCTACCTGCGCCAGGCCAGCGCGGAACTGCACACGCTGCGTAACAGGGTGAGCGAGCTGGAGGACCCCAGCGCCGAACCACTCGCGATCGTCGGCATGGCCTGCCGCTACCCGGGCGGGGTGGACAGCCCGGACGCGCTGTGGCGACTGGTGATCGACGAGGTGGACGCGATCACCGACTTCCCGGCCGACCGGGGCTGGCGGCTCGAACCGGGGGACAGCGTCACCGCCCGCGGTGGCTTCCTCGCCGACGCGGGTGGGTTCGACCCCGGCTTCTTCGGGGTGTCCCCGCGTGAGGCCCGCGGCATGGACCCGCAGCAGCGACTGGCACTTGAGGTGTCCTGGGAGTCGCTGGAACACGCCGGGATCGTGCCGGAGACCTTGCAGGACAAGGCGGTCGGCGTGTTCGTCGGCGCTTCTTACCAGGGCTACGACACGCTGACCGATGTCGCGGACAACCTGATCGGCAACGTGGCCAGCGTCATCTCCGGCCGGATCGCCTACACCCTGGGCCTGACCGGCCCCGCGCTGACCGTGGACACGGCCTGCTCCTCCTCCCTGGTCGCTCTGCACCTGGCCGCGGACTCGTTGCGGCGCGGTGAATGCGAGCTGGCACTGGCCGGTGGCGTCACGGTGCAGGCACTGCCCAAGCTGTTCGTGGAGTTCTCCCGCCAGCAGGGGCTTTCCGCCGACGGGCGCTGCCGCTCCTACGCCGGGGACGCCGACGGCACCGGCTTCGCCGAGGGCGCCGGACTGCTGGTGCTGCAACGACTTTCCGACGCACAGGCCGCCGGCCGCCGGGTGCTCGCGGTGCTCCGCGGTTCGGCGGTCAACCAGGACGGCGCCTCCAACGGCCTGACCGCGCCCAGCGGCAAGGCCCAGGAGCGGGTCATCCGGGCAGCCCTGGCCAACGCCGGACTCACCATCGCCGACGTCGACCTGGTGGAGGGCCATGGCACCGGCACCGTGCTCGGCGACCCCATCGAGGCTGGCGCACTGGCCGCCACCTACGGCAAACGGGCGGGTGAGCCGCTGTACCTCGGGTCGGTGAAGTCCAACCTCGGGCACACCCAGGCCGCCGCCGGCGTCGCCGGTGTCATCAAGATGGTGCAGGCACTGCACGCGGGCCTGCTACCCAAGTCCCTGCACGCCGAGACGCCAACATCCACAGTGGACTGGAAGAACATCGCGGTGCTCGCCGAAGCCCGCCAATGGCCTGAGCTGGATCGGCCGCGCCGGGCCGCGGTGTCCTCCTTCGGGGTCTCCGGCACCAACGCGCACGTGATCCTGGAAGCCGTTGAACCCGAACCGGTCCGGCCGGAACCCGCCGCCACGCTGGCGCCGTTCCTGGTCTCCGGCCGTGACGACCTCACCGGCCCGGCCCGGCGACTGCGGGACCGGCTGGCCGAGCCGGTCGCCCTGCCCGACCTGGCCCATTCCCTGATCACCACCCGCACCCACTTCACCCGGCGGGCCGTGCTGATCGCGGCTGACGCGGCCGAACTGACCGACCGGTTGGTCGACCTCGCCGACGGGCGGCCGCACGCCGACCTCGTCACCGGCGAGGTCCGCACCGATGGCAAGCCGGTGTTCGTCTTCCCCGGCCAGGGCTCGCAGTGGGTTGGCATGGCGGTGGAACTGCTGGGCGAACCGGTGTTCGCGGAGTCGATGGCGGAGTGTGCCAAGGCGTTCGGTGAGTTCGTGGACTGGTCGTTGCTGGAGGTGCTCGCCGACGCCGAGCTGCTCCAGCGGGTCGACGTGGTCCAGCCTGCGTTGTTCGCGGTGCACGTGTCCCTGGCCAAGCTGTGGCGTTCGCGCGGGGTCGAACCGGCCGCGGTGGTCGGCCACTCCCAGGGCGAGGTCGCCGCCGCGCACGTGGCCGGGGCACTGTCCCTTGTGGACGCGGCGCGGGTGATCTGCCTGCGTTCCAAGCTGATCGCGCGGGAACTGGCCGGGCGCGGTGGCATCGCCTCGGTGGCGCTGCCGCTGGCGGCGGTGCGGGAGCTGATCGCACCCTTCGGCGCGGACCTGGAGATCGCGGCGCTGAACGGTCCGGAGTACGTGGTGGTATCCGGCGCTGCCGAGGCGGTGACCGCGCTGGTGGACCGGCACGAGCGGGTGCGCCGGATCGAGGTGGACTACGCCTCGCACACCGCGGCCGTGGACTCGCTGCGGGCCGACCTGCTCGCCGCACTGGCCCCGATCCGGCCGGTCACGAGCGAGATCCCGGTGTACTGCGGGGCCACCGGCGGGCCGGTGGACGGCACTGACCTGACCGCCGGGCACTGGTTCACCAGCCTGCGGGTGTGCGTGGACTTCCAGGGTGCGGTGACCGAGCTGATCGCGGCCGGACACCGGGTTTTCCTGGAGATGAGCGCACATCCGGTGCTGACCACCGCGGTCGAGCAGATCGCCGGGGACACCGAGGTCGCCGCACTCGGCACCTTGCGCCGCAACGAGGGCGGCGTCCGTCAGTGGCTGCGGGCCCTCGGCGGCGCGCATGCCGCCGGTGTCGAGGTGGACTGGACGCCGGAGCTGCCCGAGGGCACCCGCGTCATCGACCTGCCCACCTACGCCTTCCAGCGGGAACGGTTCTGGCTGGAACCCAGTGCTGCCAAGGGTGCTGCCGGGTTCGCCGCGCTCGACCACGGACTGCTGAGCGCGGCCGTCCGGGTGGCCGACAGCGGTGACGTGCTGCTGACCGGCTCGCTGTCCCTGACCACCCACCCGTGGCTGGCCGAGCACGCGGTACTGGGCTCGGTGTTGTTGCCCGGCGCGGCTTTTGTCGAACTGGCCATCCGTGCCGGGGATGAGATCGGCAGCCCGGTGCTGGCCGAACTCACCCAGCACGCCCCGCTGGTCCTGCCCGAGCAGGGCCAGGTGGCCATCCAGGTGCGGATCACCACCGACGGCCAGGCGCAAATCCACAGTGCCACCGGCGACACCTGGACCCACCACGCCAGCGCCCAGCTCACCGACAGCCCCATCGCCCCGGCCGCACTGACCTGGCCGCCACCCGGCGAACCCGTTGACCTCACCCAGTTCTACCCGGATCTCGCCGGTGACGGACTGGTCTACGGCCCGGTCTTCCAGGGTGTGCGCGCGGTGTGGCGGGCCGAGGATGACTGGTACGCCGAGGTCGAGTTGCCCGAGCACGCCACCGGCGAGTTCGTGCTGCACCCCGCTCTGCTGGACGCGGCCCTCCAGGTCGCCGCCCACGTCGGACGCCAACCCGGCAGGACCCTGCTGCCCTTCGCCTGGACCGGTGTCAGCGTGCACGGCGCCGGTGCGCGTTCGCTGCGGGTGCGGATCACCGGCGACCTCTCGCTGCTGGCCACCGATCCGGCGGGCAACCCGGTGCTCACCGTCGAGGGCCTGCACTCCCGCCCGGTCCGCCCGGATGCCCTCGGCCCGGCGACCGACGGTCTGCTCTCCCGCCTGGACTGGACCGAGTTCGCCGGTCAGTCCACTGTGGACACGATCAGCTACGACTGTCCGACCGAGGGCGATCCGGTGCAGATCACCGCCCAGGTGCTGGCCGTCGTGCAGGAACACCTCGCCGCCGACCGTCCACAGTGCCTGGTCGTGCGCACCAGGGGAGCGGTGTCCACCGGATCGCACGACCCGGTCACCGCACTCAACCAGGCCCCGGTCTGGGGACTGCTGCGTGCGGCCCAGGCCGAGCATCCCGACCGCCTCGCCCTGCTCGACGACGACGGCCACCCGGCCGCCGCCGTGCCTACCGGAGCCCCACAGCTGGCCCTGCGCAACGGAAAGGCCCTCGCCCCGAACCTGGTCCCGGCCGACCAGGACGGCGAGTTCCCCAAGCTGCCCGCGGACGGCACGGTGCTGATCACCGGCGGCACCAGCGGCCTGGGCGCCCTGCTGGCCCGTCACCTCGCCCGGACCCACGGCGTGCGGAACCTGGTCCTGCTCAGCCGCTCCGGCCCCACCGCTGCGGGGGTGGCCGAACTCGTGGCCGAGCTGGCCGAACTAGGCGCGAGCGCCCAGGTGCACGCCTGCGACGTCAGCGACCGCGAGCAGCTCAGCAGGGTGCTCGACGGCATCACCGGCCTGGCCGGGATCGTGCACGCCGCCGCCGTGCTCGACGACGGGGTGGTCACCGCGCTCACCGCCGACCGCCTGCGCACCGTGCTGGCCGCCAAGGCCGAGGGCGCCCGGCACCTGCACGAGCTGACCCGAGACAGTGATCTCCGCCTGTTCGTGCTGTTCTCCAGTGCCGCGGGCATCCTCGGCTCACCGGGTCAGGCGAGCTACGCCGCCGCCAACGCCTACCTGGATGCCCTGGCCACCCACCGGCACGCCCTCGGCCTGCCGGCACATTCCCTGGCCTGGGGCCTCTGGCAGCAGGCCACCACCCTCACCGCCCCGGTCACCGGCCGCCCGCAGCGGGTCGGCGCACTGTCCACAGTGGAGGGACTGGCCCTGTTCGACCGCGCGGTCTCCGGCACCGAACCGGTCGCCATTCCACTACGCCGCGCCGCACCCGAACCAACCCGTCGCCGCGCGGCCGTGACCGCCGAACCCGGCCTGACCGATCGGTTGGCGGCGCTGACCCCGGCCGAACGCGGGCGTGAGCTGCTGAACCTGGTGCGGGAGCACGCGGCCGCGCTGCTCGGCTTCGCCGGTGGCGAGCAGATCGACCCGCGCAGGCCGTTCCTGAAGTCCGGATTCGACTCCCTCGCCGCGGTGGAACTGCGCAACCGGCTCAACCAAGCCACCGGCCTGCGCCTGCCGCCGACCATCATCTTCGACCACCCCACCCCGGAAGCCCTGGCCGAGCGACTCAGCGGCGAACTCGGCGGCACGCACGGCACCGAAACCGCACTGCTGAACGCCCTCGACCTGATCGAGGCCACCCTGACCGCGCCAGGCACCGACGGAACCCTGCTGGCCAGGCTGACCGGCCGGATCGCCCAGCTGCACCAGCACACCAGCACCGCCAGCCCCGACCGGCAGTCCGCCACCGAACTGCGGGAGGCCAGCGCCGACGAGCTGCTCGCGTTCATCCACACCGAACTCGGCATGCACAAGTAACGCGCCCGCCCCCTCTTTCACAGACAGGTCCTGATATGCCGAACGAGGAAGAACTCATCGCCCACCTGCGCTGGGTCACCGCGGAGCTGGCCGAGTCCCGCAAACGCCTGGCCGCGGCCAGGGAACCCATCGCGATCGTCGGCATGTCCTGTCGTTTCCCCGGCGGGATCAGCTCACCCGAACAGCTGTGGGAGCTGGTCGCCGGGGAACGCGACGCGATCACCTCGCTGCCCACCGATCGAGGCTGGCAGCTGGACGGCCTGCTGGACGAGGATCCGGCCAGCCGGGGCAAGTCCTATGTCAGCCAGGGCGGTTTCCTCACCGACGGGGACGCCTTCGACGCCGCGCACTTCGGCATCTCCCCGCGTGAGGCGCTGGCCACCGACCCGCAGCACCGGCTGCTGCTGGAACTGGCCTGGGAGGCACTGGAACGGGCCGGTATCGCGCCGGACTCGTTGCGCGGCAGTCAGAGCGGCGTGTTCACCGGCGTGATGTACCACAACTACGTCGACCGACTGGTCGGTACGCCCGCTGATCTGGAGGGCTACCTGGGCACCGGCAACTCCGGCGGCGTCGCCTCGGGCCGGATCGCCTACACCCTCGGCCTGGAGGGACCCGCGCTGACCCTGGACACCACCTGTTCCTCCTCCCTGGTGGCCATGCACCTGGCCTGCGAATCGCTGCGGCAGGGCGAGATCGACCTGGCCCTGGCCGGTGGCGCCACCCAGTTGTTCACCCCGGCGGCGTTCGTGGAGTTCTCCCGGCAGCGCGGCCTGGCCGCGGACGGGCGGTGCAAGTCCTTCGGGCAGGGCGCGGACGGCACCGGCTGGTCCGAGGGCGCCGGACTGCTGGTGCTGCAACGACTTTCCGACGCCCAGGCCGCCGGTAGCCGGATCCTCGCGGTCATCCGCGGTTCGGCGATCAACTCCGACGGCGCCTCCAACGGCCTGACCGCACCCAACGGCAAGGCCCAGGAGCGCGTCATCCGGGCCGCGCTGGCCAAGGCCGGGCTCTCCGTCGGCGATGTGGACCTGGTCGAGGGCCACGGCACCGGCACCGTGCTCGGCGACCCCATCGAGGCCGGGGCCTTGGTGGCCACCTACGGCCAGCGGCCCGGCGGCACCCCGCTGTACCTGGGGTCGGTGAAGTCCAACCTTGGGCACACGCAGGCCGCCGCGGGTGTCGCCGGTGTCATCAAGACCGTGCAGGCCATGCGCGCGGGGCTGCTGCCCAGGACCCTGCACGTGGACACGCCATCGTCCACAGTGGACTGGCAGGGCGTCAGCGTGCTCACCCAGGCCCGCCCGTGGCCCGAACTGGACCGCCCGCGCCGGGCCGCGGTGTCCTCCTTCGGCGCCTCCGGCACCAACGCACACCTTGTGCTGGAACAGTTCGAGCAGTCGGACCCGGTGCCAGGACCCGAAGCCGCGGTGCTGCCGCTGACCCTGTCCGCCAGCAGCCCCGAAGCCCTGCGCGCACAGGCCCGGCAGCTCGCCGGAGTCGTCACCGAGGGCGGGCTCACTGACCTCGCCCGAGCCCTGCACACCACCCGCGCCACCCTGCGCGAACGCGCGGTGGTCATCGCCACCGACGCGACCCAGGCGCGGGAAGCGTTGCGCGCACTGGCCGAGGACCAGCCCAGCAGTGCGCTGATCACCGGCACCACCCGCAGCGGCCCGCACGAAGCCGTGTTCGTCTACCCCGGTCAGGGCGCGCAGTGGGCGGGTATGGCCGTGGACCTGTTGGCAGAGCCCATTTTCGCCGAGTCGCTGCACGCGTGCGCGGACGCCTTCGCCGGGCTGGTCGACTGGTCGCTGCTCGAGGTGCTCGCCGACGCCGAGGCACTGCGCCGGGTGGACGTCGTGCAACCGGCGCTGTTCGCGGTGATGGTGTCGCTGACCCGGCTGTGGCAGGCCTACGGCGTCGAACCCGCGGTCGTGGTCGGGCACTCCCAGGGTGAGATCGTGGCCGCGCACATCGCCGGTGCGCTCACCCTGACCGAGGCCGCCAGGGTGGTGTGCCTGCGCTCCCGGCTCATCGCGGACAAGCTCGCCGGACTCGGCGGCATGGTCTCGGTGTCCCTGCCCGCCGCCGAGGTGGACACGCTGCTGACCGGCCTCGGCTCCGGACTGTCGGTCGCGGCGGTCAACGGCCCGGAATCCGTGGTCGTCTCCGGCGCGGTCCCCGGCCTGGACGAACTGCTCGCGCACTGCGACCGCGCAGGCGTGCAGGCCCGCCGGATCGAGGTCGACTACGCCTCGCACTCCGCCCAGGTCGACCTGCTCGCCACGGATCTGCGGGCCGCGCTGGCCGACCTGAAACCCGGCGCGACGACGATCCCGTTCTACTCCACCGTTTCCGGCGGCTACCTGCCCGGCACCGCACTGGACGGCGAGTACTGGCTGCGCAACCTGCGTGAGCCGGTCCGCCTCGACCACGCCGTGCGCGGACTCGCCGAACAGGGCTTCGACACCTTCGTCGAGGTCAGCAGCCACCCCGTGATCACCCCAGGGGTGGCCGACCTGCTGGCCGAGCTGGGTGTCCCGGCCACCACCACCGGCACCCTGCGCCGCCAGGCCGGTGGGCCAGAACAGTTCCTGCGCGCACTGGGCACCGCGTTCACCGGCGGCGCGAGCGTCGACTTCAGTCCACTGTGGACTGACCGCTCGCCGGTGTTCGTCGACCTGCCCACCTACCCGTTCCAGCGTGAGCGCTACTGGCTCACCAACGCGGACGCCGACCCCGGCTGCGGGCTCCTGGATGGGGTGCTGGAACAGGCCGAGACCGGTGACCTGCTGCTCACCGGCTCACTCTCGCTGACCACCCACCCGTGGCTGGCCGATCACGCCGTGCTCGGCGCGATCATGTTCCCCGGCGCGGGATTCGTCGAGATGGCGCTGCGGGCCGCGGCGGAGACCGGCTGCGGCCGCGTTGCCGAGCTGACCCTGCACACCCCGCTGGTGTTCGAGGGCGCGGAACGTGTTGACGTGCAGGTCAACGTCAGCACCACCCGCCAGGTCTCGGTGCGCTCCCGGCCCGAGGGCAGCAGGGGCGGCTGGGTGCTGCACGCCACCGCCGTGCTGGCCGCGGAGCCCGCCCCGGCCCAGCCCGGCTGGGACACCTGGCCACCGCCCGGTGCGGTCGAGGCGGACACCGCCGACTTCTACGAGCTGCTGGCCTCAGACGGCCTGGTCTACGGCCCGCTGTTCCAGGGCGTGCGCCGGATCTGGGTGGACGGCGCGGACCGCTACGCCGAGATCAGCCTGGCCGATGCCGCGCCCAGCGAGCCGTTCGTGCTGCACCCGGCACTGCTGGACGGCGCGTTGCAGGTGATGGCGCACGGCAGCCTCGCCGAAGGACAGACCTTCCTGCCGTTCACCTGGCAGGACCTCACCGTCTCGGCCACCGGCGCGCGCTCGCTGCGGGTGCGGCTGCGGCGGCTGGGGGAGAGCAGCGTGAGCCTGCTGGCCACCGACCCGGTCGGTGAGCCGGTGCTGGACATCGGCGAGTTCGCCACCCGGATGGTCGCCGACGGCGTCCCGGTGGCCACCCACCGCGCGGCCACCGGCAAGCTGCTCCGCCACGACTGGACCGAGCTGTCTGACACGGTGCGGCCCGAGCCCAGGGTGGCGGTGCTGCCCGGCAGCCTGGAATCCGAACTGAGCCCCTTCGACGTGCTCGACGCCGACCGGTACGCCGGTCTGGGCTCGCTGGCCGCCGAACTCGGCGCGCCGACCGCGCCGGAGTACGTGCTGCTGAACCTGGTGCCCCGCATCGGGAACCCGGCCAGGGACGCCCTGGCACTGACCCAGCGGGTGCGCAAGGCGGTGCAGGACTGGCTGGCCGAGGAGCGTTTCGCCAAGGCCACTCTGGTCTTCGTCACCACCGGCGCCTGCCCGGCCGGTCAGCGCGGCGGCCCCGACCCGGCCGCCGCGGCCGCGCTCGGCTTCGTACGCAGTGCGCAGAGCGAGCACCCCGGACGGTTCCTGATCATCGACCTGGACCCGGACGCCGACCCACGCACGTTGCCGCCCACCGCCTTCCGCCCGGAGGAGCCGGTGGTGGCGGTGCGTGGCACCCGGCTGCTCGCGCCCCGGCTGGCCGAGCACGACCCGGCGCCCGCGCTCACCCCGCCCGACCTGCCGGCCTGGAGCATCGACCTGGCCACCGCGAGCACCCTGGACGAACTGACCCCGGTGCCCGCACCCGAGGTGCTTGCCCCACTCGCCGCCGGACAGGTGCGGTTGTCCGTGCGCGCCACCGGGGTGAACTTCCGCGAGGTGCTGGTCGCCCTGGACGTGGTACCGCCTACCGACCGGCCGGTAGGCGGCGAAGCGGCGGGCGTGGTCACCGAGATCGGCCCCGGGGTCACCCGGTTCGCCGTCGGGGACCGGGTGATGGGCCTGGTGACCGGCGCCTATGCCGGACCGGTCGCGCTCGCCGACCACCGCGCACTGGCCCCGCTGCCCGCCGGCTGGACCTTCGCCCAGGGCGCGGCCGCGCCGGTGGCCTACCTCACCGCCTACTACGGCCTGGTCGACCTGGCCGGTCTGCGCGCGGGGGAGAAGGTGCTGGTGCACGCCGCCGCCGGCGGGGTCGGCATGGCCGCGGTGCGCATCGCCCGCCACCTCGGCGCCGAGGTGTTCGGCACCGCCAGCCCGGCCAAGCACGGCGCGCTCACCGCCGCCGGGGTGGCCGTGGACCGGATCGCCTCCTCCCGCAACACCGCCTTCGAACGCGTCTTCCGCTTCCAGGCCGCCAAGGGCGTCGACGTGGTGCTCAACTCCCTGGCAGGGGAGTACGTGGACGCCTCGCTGCGGCTGACCGCCGACGGCGGCCGGTTCCTGGAGATGGGCAAGACCGACATCCGCGACCCCGGGACCGTGGCCGCCGCGCATCCGCACGTGCGCTACCGGGCCTTCGACCTGCTCGACGCCGGGGCGGACCGGATCGAGGAGATGTTCGCCCTGCTCGGCAAGCTGTTCGCCACCGGGGAACTGGCACCGCTGCCGGTGCGCGCCTGGGACGCCCGCCGCGCCACCGAGGCACTGCGACATGTCAGCCAGGCCAAGCACATCGGCAAGGTGGTGCTCACCACGGCCCGCGTCTGGGATCCCGAGGGCACCGTGCTGCTCACCGGCGGCTCCGGCACCCTGGGCCGGATCCTGGCCTGCCACCTGGTGACCGCGCGCGGCGTCCGGCACCTGCTGCTGCTCAGCCGCCGCGGCGCGGCACCGGAACTGGTCGAGGAACTGCGTGCACTCGGCGCGGAAACAGTGACCGTGGCGGCCTGCGATGTCGCCGACCGGGCCGCGGTGGCCGCTGTGCTGGCGGGCCTCCGGCGTCCGCTGACCGCGGTCGTGCACGCCGCGGGCGCGCTCGCCGACCGACTGGTCGGTTCCCTCACCGAGGCCGACCTCGACACCGTGTTCCGGCCCAAGGTCGAGGGCGCCGCGGTGCTCGATGAGCTGACCCGGGATGCCGACCTGGCCGCGTTCGTGCTGTTCTCCTCGGCTGCCGGGGTCACCGGCAACGCCGGGCAGGCCAACTACGCCGCGGCCAACTCCTTCCTGGACGCCCTCGCCCAGCGCCGGACCGCCGACGGCCTGCCCGCGCAGTCCCTGGCCTGGGGACTGTGGGCGGAGACCAGCGAACTGACCGCGACCCTGTCGGAGACCGACCGGGCCCGCATCGCCCGCTCCGGCGTGCGCGCACTCGCCACCGGCACCGCACTGGGCCTGTTCGACGCCGCCGGTGCGCGGGACGAGGCACTGCTGCTGCCCATCGACCTGGACCTGACCGGTGAGCAGGAGCTGCCGCCGTTGTGGCGCAACGTGATCCGCCGCCGGGTGCGCCGGGTGGTGGCGCAGGCCCCGGTGACCGAGACCGCCAGCGCGGCCCGGCTCGCCGAGGTGCCGGAACCGGACCGGCTGCGGGTGCTCACCGACCTGGTCCGCGCGCACACCGCCGCGGTGCTCGGACACGGCGGCGCGGACGCGGTGAACCCGGTGCGTGCCTTCACCGAGATCGGCTTCGACTCGCTCAGCTCGGTGGAACTGCGCAACCGCCTCAACGCCGCCACCGGCCTGCGCCTGCCGGCCACCGCCGTGTTCAGCCACCCCAGCCCGGAGGCGCTGGCCCGCAAGCTCGCCGCCGACCTGTTCCCCACCGCCGAGCCCGAACCAGTGCCCGCACCGGAACCGGCCGAGTCCGGGCGTGGCCTGGCCGATGACGCCATCGACGACCTCGACGTGGAAGGGCTGGTGTCCTTCGCGCTGGGCGCAGCCGGTTCCGCCAGCACCGAAGGATGACCGACATGACCGTCTCCCCAGACCGCCTCGTCGACGCACTGCGGTCCTCGGTCAAGGAAACCGAGCGGCTGCGCGAACGCAACCGGGCCCTCACCGATGCCGCCACCGAACCCATCGCCGTGGTGGCCATGAGCTGCCGCCTGCCCGGCGGCGTGGACACCCCGGAACAGTTGTGGCAGCAGGTGGACAGCGGCGCCGACGCGCGCACCCCGTTCCCCGGCGACCGCGGCTGGGACCTGGAAGCGTTGCGGCCCTTCGCCACCGACGCCTACTTCGTGCCGGACGTCGGTGGTTTCGACGCCGACCTGTTCGGTATCTCCCCGCGTGAGGCCACCGCGATGGACCCGCAGCAGCGGCTGCTCCTGGAAGCCGCCTGGGAGGTCCTCGAACGGGCCGGGCACGCCCCGGATTCGGTGCGGGAACAGCGGATCGGCGTGTTCGTCGGCTCCGGACCCGGCGACTACCTGATCCGGCTGCTGGACAACCCGGCCGCCGCCGAGGGCTACATCGCCACCGGCACCGCGCCCAGCGTCGCCTCCGGCCGCCTGGCCTACACCTTCGGGCTGCGCGGACCCGCGGTCACCGTGGACACCGCCTGCTCCTCCTCCCTGGTCGCCCTGCACCTGGCCGCCCAGGCACTGCGCAAGGACGAGTGCACGGCCGCGCTGGTCGCCGGGGTGTCGGTGCTGTCCGCGCCGCACGGGTTCGTCGAGTTCGCCAAGCAGGGCGGGCTGGCCGGGGACGGCCGGTGCAAGCCTTTCGCCGACGCCGCCGACGGCACCAACTTCGGCGAGGGCGTGGCCGCCGTGCTGGTGATGCGCCTGTCCGAGGCCCGCCGCCAGGGACGCCGGGTGCTCGCGGTGCTGCGCGGCTCGGCGATCAACTCCGACGGCGCCTCCAACGGCCTGTCCGCACCCAACGGCGCGGCCCAGGAGGACGTGATCCGCCGTGCCCTCGCCGATGCCGGACTGTCCACATCGGACATCGACGCGGTGGAGGCGCACGGCACCGGCACCACCCTCGGCGATCCGATCGAGGCGGACGCGCTGCTGGCCACCTACGGCCGGGACCGGGCCGAACCGCTGTGGCTGGGCTCGGTGAAGTCCAACCTCGGCCACACCCAGGCCGCCGCCGGACTGGTCGGCGTGCTCAAGATGGTGCTGGCCCTGCAGGCCCGCCGGCTGCCCGCCACCCTGCACGTGGACCGCCCGTCCCGGCACGTGGACTGGGACACCGGCGCGGTCCGGCTGCTCACTGAGTCCCGGCCGTGGCCCGAACACGACCGGCCGCGCCGCGCCGGGGTGTCCTCCTTCGGCATCTCCGGCACCAACGCGCACGTGATCCTGGAATCCGTCACACCCGAACCGACCGAGCAGTCGGGGGAGTGCGGGACGGTGCCGCTGCTGCTCTCCGGCCGCACCGAGGCCGCGGTGCGCGCCCAGGCCAACCGGCTGCACACGCACCTCCTTGACCACGACGAGCACCTGGCCGACGTGGCGCTGACCCTGGCCACCACCCGGGCCCGCTTCCCGCACCGCGCGGTGCTGCCCGCCGCCACCCGAGCCGAGGCCCTGGACGGACTGCGTGCGCTGGCAGTGGGGGACACCCCGGTGCCGCCGGTCGGTGCGGCGGACCGGGTGGTGTTCGTCTTCCCCGGCCAGGGCTCGCAGTGGCTCGGCATGGGGTTGCGGCTGTGGGCGGAGTCGCCGGAGTTCGCCGCGGCCATGGCCGACTGCGAGCAGGCGCTGTCCGCGCACGTGGACTGGTCGCTGCGCCGGGTGCTGGCCGAGCAGTCCGCGCTGGACCGGGTCGAGGTGGTGCAGCCCGCGCTGTGGGCGATCATGGTGTCGCTGGCCCGGCTCTGGCAGGCGCACGGCCTCTGGCCCGCCGCCGTCATCGGGCACTCCCAGGGTGAGATCGCCGCCGCCTGCGCGGTCGGCGCGCTCTCCCTGGCCGAGGGCGCATTGGTGGTGGTCGCGCGCAGCAGACTGATCGCCGGGGTGCTCGCCGGTCGCGGCGGCGGCATGGTCTCGGTGCCCGTGCCAGCCGAACGACTCGACCTGCCAGGGGTCACCGTGGCCGCGGTCAACGGACCCCGCTCCACCGTCGTATGTGGACAGACCGAGGCCCTGGACGCGGTGCTGGCCGCCTTCCCCGACGCCAAGCGGATCGACGTCGACTACGCCTCACACGGCCCCGACGTCGCCGTGCTGCGCGAAGAACTCCTGGCCGCACTGGCCACGATCCGCCCGCGTGGCAGCGACATCCCGCTCTACTCCACGGTCGAGGCGGCCCGCATCGACACCGCGACCATGGACGCCGACTACTGGTACCGCAACCTCCGCCAGACCGTGCGCTTCGAGGCGGCCACCCGCGCGGTGGCCGCCGACGGCCCGGTCACCTTCCTGGAGATCAGCCCGCACCCGGTGCTCACCGCGGTGATCGAGGCGGGCGGGGTGCTGGACACCCTGCGCCGCGAGCACGGCGGCACGCACCGCTGGCTCACCGCACTCGCCGCCGCGCAGACCGCCGGACTGCCGGTGGACTGGACCCCGGCGCTGGCCCCGGCCCAGGTGATCGACCTGCCCACCTACCCGTTCCAGCGCGCCCACCATTGGGTTCGCCCTACCGACCGGTCGGTAGAGACGCGGAACGCGCCCCTTGACAGGCTGCGCTACCAGGTGGGCTGGACCCCGCTACGCCTCAACCCGGATCCGGTGCTCACCGGCGACTGGCTGGTCGTCACCGAAGCCCCCGACGACTACTCCGACAGCGTGCTGACCGCCCTGCGCCGTCACGGCGCCCGCCCACTGCTGCGCACCAGCGCCGAGGTCGACCCGGCCGCCCTGGCCGGGTACTCGGGTGTGCTCGCGCTGCTCGGTCACGACGAGACCCCCGAACCCGGCTTCCCCGGCGTGCCCAGCGGATTCACCCGCACCCTGCGCCTGCTGCACCAGCTCACCGGCACCCGGACCCCGCTGTGGTGCCTCACCCGCGCCGCCACCACCTCCGAAACCCAGGCGCTCACCTGGGGCTTCGGCCGGGTTGCCGCCTTCGAGACCCCGGAGTGCTGGGGCGGCCTGATCGACCTGGCCGGCCCGCTCGGCGAGGCCGAGGGCACCCGGCTGGCCGCGGTGCTGGCCGGTGCGAATCACGAGGACCAGGTGCGCATCGACCGCGCGGGCGCGCACGGCAGGCGGTTGCGCCGCGCCCCGGCCCGCCCCGAACGGCACACCGGCTGGCAGGTGCGCGGCACCTCATTGATCACCGGCGGCACCGGTGGACTGGGCAGCCAGGTCGCCCGCTGGCTGGCCGCCGAGGGCGCCGAACACCTGGTGCTGCTCAACCGCCGCGGCCCGGCCGCGGCCACCGAACTCACCGCGGAGATCACCGCCCTCGGCGCCACCGTCACCGTGCTGGCCTGCGATGTGTCCGACCGCGCCGCACTGGCCGAGGTCATCGCGGCCCACCCCGGCCTGCGCACGGTGGTGCACACCGCCGCCGTCCTGGACGACACCGCACTGACCACCCTCACCCCCGACCACCTGCGACGCGTGCTCGCGGTGAAATCCGTTGGCGCGCAACACCTGCATGAGCTGACCGCGCACCTGGACCTGGACGCGTTCATCCTGTTCTCCTCCCTCGCAGGCACCATCGGCGCACCCGGCCAGGGCAGCTACGCCCCGGCGAACGCCTACCTGGACGCCCTCGCGCACCGCCGCCACGCCCTCGGCCTGCCCGCCACCGCCATCGCCTGGGGAGTCTGGGGCGGCGGCGGGATGGGCACCGGTCAGCGCGGGGAGACCGCGCGCAGGCACGGCGTGCCCGAGATGGACCCGGCCGAGGCGCTCGCCGCCATGCGCACCGCCGTCGAACAGGGCGACACCACGCTGGTGCTGGCCGAGATCGAGTGGGACCGCTACTACACCGCGCTCACCGCCGTGCGCCCCAACCCGGCCCTCACCGAGATCCCCGAGGTCGCCGCCATCCCCGCGACCCAGCCCGCGCCCGCCCTGGCCGCCGACCCGCTCACCGTGGTGCGCGCCCAGGTCGCGGCCGTGCTCGGGCACGACTCCGGCACCCGGATCGAGGTGTCCCGGCCGTTCCGCGAACTGGGCTTCGACTCGGTGACCGCGGTGGAGTTCCGCAACCGCCTCAACGCCGCCACCGGCCTGTCCCTGCCCGCAACGGTCATCTTCGACCACCCCACCCCGGCCGCCCTGGCCGCCCACCTCACCGAGACCACCGGCGGCCCTGCCGTCCCAACCGTCCGGTCGGTAGGCGAGCACGACCCGGTGGTCATCGTCGGCCTGGCCTGCCGCCTGCCCGGCGGCGTGCGCACCCCCGAGGAACTCTGGCAACTGCTCCTGGACGGCCGCGACACCACGACCCCACCCCCGGCCGATCGTGGCTGGGACCTGGACGCGCTGCCCGCGGACTGCGTGACCACTGCCTCCTACTTGCACGAGGCCGCCGGATTCGACGCCGAGTTCTTCGGCATCAGCCCGCGCGAGGCCCTGGCCATGGACCCGCAGCAACGCCTGACGCTGGAACTCGCCTGGGAGGCACTGGAGAACGCGGGCATCGCCCCGGACTCGCTGTCCCGCAGCCGCACCGGCGTGTTCCTGGGCAGCACCGGCCAGGACTACCACGCGCTGTTCGCCCACGCGGGCGCCGAGGAGGTCGCCGGGCACGTGGGCATGGGCAGCGCCGGATCGGTGCTCTCCGGCCGCCTCGCCTACACCCTCGGTCTGGAAGGCCCCGCGGTCACCGTGGACACCGCCTGCTCCTCCGGCCTGGTCGCCCTGCACCTGGCCGCCCAGTCCCTGCGCGGCGGCGAGTGCACGACGGCGCTGGCCGGGGCGGCGACCGTGATGGCCACCCCGGCCGGGCTGGCCGAGTTCTCCCGGCAGGGCGGCCTGGCCCCCGACGGACTGTGCAAGTCCTTCTCCGCCAACGCCGACGGCACCGGCTTCGCCGAGGGCGCCGGCATGCTGGTGCTGCAACGGCTGTCCACCGCGCGCGCCCAGGGCCGCCCGGTGTGGGCGGTGCTGCGCGGCAGCGCGGTCAACCAGGACGGTCTGTCCAACGGCCTGTCCGCACCCAACGGCCGCGCCCAGCAGGAGGTCATCCGCCAGGCCCTCAGCGCGGCCGGACTGTCCACATCGGACATCGACGTGGTGGAGGCGCACGGCACCGGCACCCCGCTCGGCGACCCGATCGAGGCGCACGCCCTGCTCGCCACCTACGGCCAGGACCGGGACCGGCCGGTGCTGATCGGCTCACTCAAGTCCAACCTCGGCCACACCCAGGCCGCCGCGGGCATCGCGGGCGTGCTCAAGACCGTGCTGGCCATGCGCTTCGGCACCGTGCCCGCCACCAGGCACGTCAGCGAGCCCTCCCCGCACGTGGACTGGTCCGCGGGCAGCCTGGCCCTGACCACCGAGCACACCGACTGGCCGGACACCGGCGCGCCCCGCCGGGCCGGGGTGTCCGCCTTCGGTATCTCCGGCACCAACGCGCACGTCCTGCTGGAAGCCGACCAGCCACCGCCGCCCGCCGCCCGCGAGGCCGTCGAGTCCCGGCCGATCCCGCTGGTCCTCTCCGGTCGCGGCCCGGCCGCCCTGGCCGCGCAGGCACAACGCCTGCTGCCGTTGCTGGATCAGGACATCGAACCGATCGACCTCGGCCACGCCCTGGTCACCACCCGCACCCACCAGTCCCACCGCGCGGTGGTCGTGGGTCAGGACCGCGAGCAGTTGCGCGCCGGACTCACCGCGCTCACCCGTGGCCTTACCGACCGGTCGGTCGGCACGGAAGCGAAGCCGGTCTTCGTCTTCCCCGGTCAGGGTTCCAGCTGGGCGGGCATGGGACTGGAGCTGATCGAGGAATCCCCGGTGTTCGCCGCGGCGATGGCCGACTGCGCCCGCGCCATGGCCACCGTCGCCGACTGGGACCTGCTCGCCGTGCTCGGCGACGAGGCAGCCCTGCGCCGCGCCGACCTGGTGCAGCCCGCACTGTTCGCGGTGATGGTCTCGCTGGCCAGGTTGTGGCGCGCGCACGGGGTGGAACCGGCCGCGGTGGTCGGGCACTCCCTCGGCGAGTACGCCGCGGCCTGCGTCGCCGGCGCACTCACCTTGGAACAGGCCGCCGTCGCCGTGGTCCGCCGCAGCCGGGTCATCGCCGAACGGCTCTCCGGCGACCACGGCGTGCTGTCCGTGCCCGCGCCCGCGGACCAGATCTCCTTCGACGGTGTGGAGATCGCCGCCTACAACGGACCGTCCTCGACTGTCGTCGCCGGTGCCAACCAGGCACTCGAAGCCGTACAGGCGGCCTTCCCCACGGCCAAGCGGGTGCCGATGGACTACGCGTCGCACACCTCCGCGGTCACCCCGGCCCGCGCTGACCTGCTCGCCGAACTCGACGACCTCCGCCCCGCGCCCACCGCGATTCCCTTCTACTCCACCGTCACCGGCGCCCGGCTGGACACCGCCGGACTCGACGCCGAGTACTGGTACCGCAACCTGCGCCAGCCGGTCCGCTTCGCCGAGGCCAGCAGGGAACTGCTCGCCGAAGGCCACACCGTCTTCCTGGAGATCAGCCCGCGCCCACTGCTCGCGGCCGCCCTGCAACAGACCGCCGAGGCCCTCGACACCACCGCGCACACCCTGGCCAGCCTGCGCCGCGCGGACGGCGGCCTGGACCGGTTCCTGCGCTGCCTCGGCGAGGCGCACAACCGCGGCATCGAGGTCGACTGGCGGCCCGCGCTGCCCGGCGGCAGGGTGGTCGGGTTGCCCACCTATCCCTTCCAGCACAAGCGGTTCTGGCCGACCGCGCTGCCGTCCCGGCGGCCCGGCCAGACCCACCCGCTGCTCGGCCCGGCCGAGGAGATCGCGGGCACCGGCGAGGTGGTGTTCACCAGCACGCTCTCCGCCCGCACCCAGCCCTGGCTGGCCGAGCACCGCATCGGGCAGACCTGCCTGCTGCCCGGCACCGCGTTCCTCGAATTGGCCGTACGTGCCGCCGACGAGACCGGCTGCCAAGGCGTGGCCGAACTCGTCCTGGAAGCACCACTCCCGTTGCCCGACAACGAGATCCGGCTCCAGGTCCGCGTGCACGCCGCCGATGAGTCCGGCGACCGCCCGTTCGCCGTGCACAGCCACGGCGCCGACGGCTGGACCCGGCACGCCACCGGCCTGCTCACCGCCACCGCCAGCCCCGTTTCCCCGTCGTCCACCACACCACCGGCGGACGCCGAACCCGTTGACCTGGCAGGCTTCTACCCGGAACTCGACGCCGCTGGCTACCGCTACGGCCCCGGCTTCCAGGGCCTGCGCGCGGCCTGGCGACACGGCGCCGACCTGCACGCCGAGGTCAGCCTGCCTGACACCCTCCCTGCCACCGGTTTCGAGCTGCACCCGGCCCTGCTGGACGCCGCCTGCCAGGCCATCACCCTCGCCGGTGGCACCGAATCGGGCCTGCCGTTCCTGTGGACCGGCGTCCGCCTGCACGCCCGTGGCGCCCGCGAACTACACGTCCGCCTGACCCCGACCGGCCCCGACCGCACCGCCCTGACCGCCACCGACGCCACCGGCGCACTGGTGCTCACCGCCGACGGCCTGCGCACCCGCCCGTTCACCAGCACCGCGGCCGCCCTGCCCACCGACTCCCTGTTCACCCAACGCTGGGCCACCGTCCCCGAACCCGTCGAACCCGGCGACCCGGTCACTTCAGTCGAAGTGTCCACAGTGGACGAAGCCCTGTCCGTCGTCCAGGACGCCCTGAGTTCCGTTGGCACCGAACGACTCATGGTGATCACCCACGACGCGGTGGCCGTCCGCCCAGGGGAGGACGTGTCCATTGAGCAGTCCGGAGTGTGGGGCCTGCTGCGCAGTGCCCAATCCGAACACCCCGGCCAGTTCATCCTCCTGGACACCAACCGCCCGCTCGCCGCGACCGAACTGTCCACCCTGGCCGCCACCGGCGAACCCCAACTCGCCTTGCGCGGCAACGACTACCTCGCCCCCCGCCTGACCCGCCGCCCACCCGCGCTGACCCCACCCATCGAACCCTGGCTGCTCACCGGCTCCACCACCGGCAGCCTCGACGAGCTGACCCTGACCTCGATCCCGACCGAACCACTGGCCGAGGGACAGGTGCGGATCGGCGTGCGCGCCGCCGGGGTCAACTTCAAGGACGTGCTGATCGCCCTCGGCATGGTCCCCGGCGACCTGACCCGGCTCGGCGTGGAAGCCGCGGGCGTAGTCCTGGAAACCGGTTCGGGCGTGCGCGATCTACAGCCAGGCGACCGGGTGTTCGGCATGGTCACCGGCGCGTTCGGCCCCGAGACCGTCACCGATCACCGGCTGCTGGCCCGGATGCCCGCCGACTGGGACTTCGTCCGCGCCGCGAGCGTGCCCGCGGTCTTCCTCACCGCCTACTACGCCCTGCACGACCTCCTCGAACTCAAGCCGGGCCAACGGATCCTGGTGCACTCCGGCGCGGGCGGCGTCGGCATGGCCGCCATCCAGCTGGCCCGCCGCCTCGGCGCGGAGGTCTACGCCACCGCCAGCCCCGGCAAGCAGGACGCCGTGGCCGCGCTCGGCGTCGACCGCGATCACCTCGCCTCCTCCCGCACCCTGGACTTCGCGGACGCCTTCGCCGGCAGCGAGCTGGACGCCGTGCTCAACTCCCTGGCCGGGGAGTTCGTCGACGCCTCACTGCGCCTGCTCCGACCGGGCGGTCGGTTCGCCGAGATGGGCAAGACCGACCTGCGCGCCAACCCACCGGCCGAGGTGGGCTACCTGCCGTTCGACCTCTCCGACGCGGGCCCCGAGCGCATTGGCGAGATGCTCCGCGAACTGCTGGACCTCTTCGCCACCGGTGAGCTGACCCCACTGCCGATCACCACCTGGGACCTGCGCCGCGCCCCGGACGCCTTCCGGTATCTGAGCCAGGCCAAGCACATCGGCAAGGTCGTGCTCACCGTCCCGCGCGCACTCGACCCGGACGGCACCGTCCTGATCACCGGCGGCACCGGGGGACTGGGCGCCGCGCTGGCCCGCCACCTGGTGCACCAGCACGGGGTGCGCAGCCTGCTGCTGGCCGGTCGCCGCGGCCCGGACGCACCCGGCGCGGCCGAGCTACAGGCCGAACTGTCCGCGGCGGGCGCACGGGTCGCGATCACCGCCACCGACACCACCGACCCGGACCAGGTTCGCGCCCTGCTCGCCGCCGTCCCGGCCGAGCACCCGCTGACCGCGGTCGTGCACGCCGCCGGGGTCCTCGACGACGGTGTGCTGGCCGACCTCACCCCCGCCCGCCTGGCCAAGGTCATCGCCCCCAAGGCCGAAGCCGCCCGGCTGCTGCACGAGCTGACCGCCGACCTCGACCTGGCCGCGTTCGTGCTGTTCTCCTCGGCAGCGGGCGTGTTCGGCGCGGCGGGCCAGGGCAACTACGCCGCCGCAAACGCCATGCTGGACGCACTCGCCCAGCACCGGCACGCGCACGGTCTGCCCGCGGTGGCCATCGCCTGGGGCCTGTGGGACCTGCCCAGCGCGATGACCGCCGGGATCGACCGCACCCGGCTGACCCGCTCCGGCCTGCTCCCGCTCACCGAGTCCCAGGGCCTGGCCCTGTTCGACGCCCTGGTCACCGCCCCCGACCCGCAGGTGATGGCGGCTCGCCTGCACCTCCCGGCCTTCCAGCCCACCCCGCCCCGGCTGCTCTCCGCACTGGTCCGCGGCACCCGCCGGACCGCGAGCACCGCCACCCCGCCCAGCACCGAGGAGGGCCTGCTGACCCTGGTCCGCAGCACTGCCGCCGAAGTCCTCGGCCACACCGGCCCCGAGGAGGTCGCCCCGGACGCCCTGTTCACCCAGCTCGGCCTGGATTCCCTTACCGCGGTGGAACTCCGCAACCGCCTCGGCGCGGCCACCGCACAACGCCTGTCAACCACCATCGCCTTCGACCACCCCACCCCAAGGGCCCTCGCCCGCCACTTGCTGGGCACCCCCACGGCCGCCGAGCCCGCCCCGGCCCCGGTTACCGACCTGGTCGCCCAGCTCTGCCTGAACGCCATCAACGACGGCGACGGCGCGCGGGGCTTCGACCTGCTGCGCACGGTGGCCCGCAACCGCCCGCGCTTCCACACCGATCCCGGCACCCCCGCGATCACCCCGCTGAGCACCGGCCCGGCCCCCACCCGCCTGATCTGCCTGACCCCGCTGGTGCCCCTGGCCGGCGCGCACTCCTACGCCCGCTTCGCCGCCGGTTTCGACGGCGCCCACCCCATCGACGTCCTGACCACCCCCGGCTTCCTGGACGACGAACCCCTGGCCGCCTCCGCGGAAGTCCTCACCCAGGTCCAGGCCGACCGCATCGAGAAGCACACCGATGGCCCGTTCAGCCTCATCGGCTACTCCTCCGGCGGCCTGCTCGCGCTGCGCCTGGCCGAGCTGCTGCTGGCCCGCGGCGCGGCCCTGGAATCGGTGGTGCTGCTGGACACCTACCTGCCCCCGGCCGATCGCATGCCCGAGTTCGTCACCGCGCTGATGGCGGGCATGACCCAGCGCACCGACCTGATCCGCGACCTCACCGGCACCGGCCTGTCCGCGATGGCCTGGAACTGCGACCTGTTCGCCGAATTCACCCCCGCCGCACTGCCCGTGCCGGTGCTGTCGGTGCGCGCCGAGGTGCCACTGATCGCGGGCGCGATCGCGGACGTGGCCCCCGGCTCGTTGTCGCGGACCACGGCGGGCGACCACTACACCCTGATGGAGGAACACGCCCCGGCCACCGCGAATCTGGTGCGGGAGTGGCTGATGAGGTGATCGCGGCCGGGTCCGGTCAGACCCACACAACGGTGCTCCCGCTGGCTATCGTGGCAACCCCACGGTGTTGAAACGTTTCAATAGCCAGTCAGGGAGCGCCCCATGCCGTTCTCGACGTTCACCCGAGCCGTCACCGCCGCATTCGCGGCACTGCTGGTCCTCCCTGTCTCCGCGGCACCACCCGTGGACGCCGCCCCACTCGCCGAACTGTCCGGCGCGCACTGGGTCTGGCATGCCGAGGGCAGGCCACAGCTCGACGCACCCGCGGCGACCCGCTACTTCCGCAAGACGTTCACCGTCGCCGAGGGCGCGGTCCGTGACGCCCGGTTCGTGGTCACCGCCGACGACATGGTCGACGTGTGGCTCAACGGCAAACCCCTTGCCTCCTCGCCCCGCGACCCCGGCTCGTGGCGCACCGCGCTCGTGGTCGACCTGCGCCCGGCCTTGCGCGCGGGCGGCAACACCCTCGCCGTGTCCGCCCGCAACACGATGGGGCCCGCCGGACTGCTCGGCCGCCTGCACATCGCCACCGCGTCGGGGACGACCGAGCTGGTCACCGACGGCAGCTGGAAGTCCACCCAGGCCGTCCCGGAAGGCTGGGAGCAGCCCGGTTTTGCCGACGGTGACTGGGGGAGCGTCGCGGACCTGGGCGGCTACGGCATCGCGCCCTGGGGTCGGGGCATCACCGCGCCCGGTCCCGCGGGTGGCTCCCCGCTGAGCGTGGCCGAGGCGACCGTCGAACACCGGCGCGACCCGCTGGGCATCGACCCGGCGCGACCGCGCTTCGGCTGGAAACTGGCCTCGGCCCAGGCGCGGCAACGCCAATCCGCCTACCAGGTGGTAGTTTCCGCCGCCGGTCGCGAAGTCTGGGACAGCGGCCGGGTCGCCGCCACCCAGCAGGTCGACGTGCCCTACGACGGCCCGCCACTCGGTTCGCTGACCGCCTACACCTGGCGGGTGCGGGTCTGGGACGGCCAGGGCAGGGCCAGCCGCTGGAGTGCGACCCAGCGCTTCGAGACCAGCCTGCGTACTCCCTCGACCGAGTGGTCGGGCGAGTTCATCGGCAGTGCCGGGACCGCCCCGAGCCTCGCGGGCGCGAGCTGGATCTGGTACCCGGAGGGCGATCCGCTCGCCGGTGTCCCGGCCGCGACCCGGCACTTCCGCTGCACCTTCGACCTCGCCGCCGCACCCGCGAAGGCGACCCTGGTGGTCACCGGCGACGACACCGCGTCCGTGTGGGTCAACGGCGTCGAGGTGAGTTCGGCCGACCGCGCGCCCGACTCGTGGAAACGGGCGGCCGTGCTGGATCTGACGGGCAAACTCAAAGCTGGTACCAACACCATCGCCATCCGCGCCGAGAACACCAGCCAGAGCCCGGCCGGGGTGATCGCCAGTCTTACTGTCCCCAGTGGACAGTCAGTGGTGACCGACAGCGGCTGGAAGTCCGATCAGACCGGACCGGCGGGTTGGGAGCTGCCAGGGTTCGACGACAGCGGGTGGCCTGCCGCGCGGGCGCTGGCGACCTACGGCGGCGGCCCGTGGGAGTCCAAGGTGGCGGTCAGTCGCCCGGCCCCGTTGCTGCGCAAGAGTTTCACCGTGAGCAAGCCGGTCGTGCGGGCGAACCTGCTCAGCACCGCGCTGGGCCTGCACGAGACCAGGCTCAACGGGTCCAAAGTAGACACCGAAGTGCTGGCCCCAGGCTGGACCGACTACGGAAAACGCCTGCAGTACAAGGTGTCCGACGTGACCCGGCAGATCCGCCAGGGCGAGAACACCCTGGCCGCGCTGCTCGGCAATGGCTGGTACTCCGGCAGCATCGGCATCGCGGGCGCCCAGCGCTACGGCACCCAGCCCTGGTACTCCGCCCAGCTCCACCTCACCCACCCCGACGGCACCAGCACCCTCGTGCGTACCGACGGCAGCTGGAAGACCATCGACGGACCGATCCGCGCCGACGACCTCTACCACGGCGAGACCTACGACGCCCGCGCCGAGGCCGGCGGCTGGGACAGCCCCGGATTCGACGACCGCGGCTGGCCGGGCGCGGGGGTGCGTACGGGTGCCAAGCCGAACCTGGTTCCCCAGGCGGACAACGGGGTGCGGGTGCAGCAGGAGTTCCGGCCGGTCGCCATCACCCAGCCCAAGCCGGGCGTGTGGGTACTGGACCTCGGCCAGAACTTCAGCGGCTGGAACCGCCTGGAGGTGACCGGACCGGCCGGGACCACGGTGACCATGCGGCACGCCGAGGTGCTCAACCCCGACGGCACCATCTACACCGACAACCTGCGTGCGGCCGCCGTCACGGACCGCTTCATCTTGGCGGGCAACGGAAAGCCGGAGGTCTACGAGCCCCGGTTCACCGTGCACGGCTACCGGTACGTGGAGCTGACCGGCCTGCCGGCCGCGCCGACCACCGGCACCCTCACCGGGCGCGCGATGTGGACCAGCGGTGCCCGCAGCGGCACCTTCAGCACCTCGAGCCCGATGCTGAACCAGTTGCAGCACAACATCCTCTGGGGTGAACGGGCCAACATGCTGTCCATCCCGAGCGACTGCCCGCAACGGGACGAACGGCTGGGCTGGACCGGCGATATCGCGATCTTCGCGGGCACCTCGGCGTTCAACCTCGACGTGCGCAACCTGCTCGGCAAGTTCGCCGACGACATGGTCGACGCGCAACACCCCGACGGCGCGTTCACCGACGTGGCACCCGGCGTGCTGACCGGGGCGGGCTCGGCGGGCTGGGGTGACGCGGGCGTGATCGTGCCGCACACCCTGTGGCAGCGCTACGGCGACACCGGCGTGATCGACAAGCACTTCCCCGCGATGGTCCGCTGGGTCGACTACCTGCGGTCCACCGCCGGTCCCGACCTGATCCGGGATCGCCCGACCTTCGGCGACTGGCTCAACGTCAACGACGACACCGCGCGGGACGTGGTCTCCACCGCGTTCTTCAGCTGGTCGGCGCGCCTGCTGTCCAGGATGGCCGCGGCCACCGGCCGCACCGCGGAAGCCACCCGCTACGGCACACTGGCCGACCAGGTCGCCACCGCGTTCACCCGGAAGTTCATCGCCGCCGACGGAACGGTCGGTACAGGCAGCCAGACCGCGCACGTCCTCGCGCTGGCCTTCGGCCTGGTCCCCGCCGATCGGGTGCGGTCGGTGGCAGACCGGCTCGCGGCCAAGGTCACCGCTGCCGGCGGGCACCTCAGCGTCGGCTTCCTCGGGGTGGAGAACCTGCTGCCGGTGCTGGCCGGGCACGGGCACGCCGACCTGGCCTACCGGGTGCTGCTGCAACCGGACTTCCCCGGCTGGGGCTACATGATCGGCAAGGACGCCACCACGATCTGGGAGCGCTGGGACGGCATCCGGCCGGGCGGTGGTTTCCACGACCCGGGGATGAACTCCTTCAACCACTACGGCCTCGGCTCGGTCGGCGACTTCCTCTACCGAACGGTCGGTGGGCTCGCCCCAGCGGACCCGGCCTACTCCGCGCTGCTGGTCGCTCCCCGCCCAGGCGGCGGCCTCACCTCGGCGAAGTCGGCGCTGGAAACCCCGTACGGCGCGGCCGCCAGCGACTGGTCGATCTCCGGCGGCACGCTCACCCTGCGCGTGACCATCCCGGCCGGGGTGTCGGCCACGGTACGCGTCCCGACCGATCGGTCGGCGGCCATCAGCGCACCGGCCGAGGCAGTGCCGTCAGCGCCCGGCACGTACTTCCTGCCCGCCGGGTCCTACGTGTTCACCGCTCCGGCGTGAGCACCGGCAGTGGCGTGCCGACCAGCGCGTGGGCCTCGGCCTGCGGCATGCCGAGCATGCACAGGAACTGTTCGGCGAGCTGGTCGTAGACGGCGTCCTCGTCGAAGTCCGGGTCGGTCAGCGACAGGTGCAGCGCCGCCAGCAGTGACCCGGCCACCGTGGCCATGGCCAGTTTCGGGTTGGCCACCCGGAACCGGCCCGACTCGATCCCGGCGGTGATGTCCCGCAACGCCCTGGGCGCCAGGCCGCGCTCGGAGTCCAGGTAGGCCACGCCGTGCCGCACCATGACCTGGGCGATCTGCGGACGTTGGCGGGCGAGCCGCCCGGCCAGACGGACGGACTGCGCGAAGGCCGCGGCGGGGTCGGGCAGGCTGCTGCCCAGTTCGTCGAGCTGCCCGCCGATCTCCTCCAGGACGTCCTCGACCGCGGCGCCGAACAGCTCGGTCTTGCTGGGGAAGTGGTTGTAGAAGGAGCCGAAGCCGACATCGGCGGCGTCGGTGATCTCCTGGATGCTCGCCTGGTGCGCGGTGCCCGCGGCGAGCATGGCCCTGGCCGCGTCCAGCAGCTTGCGCCGGGTCTCGGTCTTGCGGCGGTCGAGGCGGGTCGTCATGACGGCGATCCTACGGGGATGTCACTTCTGATGAAATCATCACCTGCGGCTTGACGGGGTCGCCGTAGTACTCAGGAAATTTCGGGCGGATATGGCTCGACAGGCTTCTGAACTGGGGATCTTCGGGTACTGGCTGGAGGCGTGGGTGGCGGCGCAGGTGTTCGCGAACGGTCGAGGCATCCCCGGCCGCGATCAAGGCGGAGGTCGCGAAGCTGGAGTTCCCGCGCGGCCTGGGTGCCGACGCCCTGGACCTGTCAGTGCTCCCGGCTGGGCGGCACCGGTTCCTGGCCACCGTCGGCCGCCGCTTGACCGCGCAGGTCCTGGACGCCGTCTCGTTCGCCGGTGGGACCGCGGCGGCCGGTCTGCTGGAGGCGGTGGAGATCCTGCGCGAACTCAACGCCACCGGCGCGCGGCGCGTTCCCGACGGGGCGCTGGAGGGGTTCGTGCCCGCACGGTGGCGCGGCGACCTCGACACCGCGCGCAAGTCCGGGAGCACCAGCGCCTACCGGGACTACTGGGAGCTGTGCACCCTGCTCGGACTGCGCGATGGGCTGCGCACTGGCGAAGTGCACGTGCCCGGCTCGCGGCGCTACTCCGGCCCCGCGACCTACCTGCTGACCCCGGACAAGTGGTTGGGACAGCGCGCGGAGTTCTGCCGGCTCGTGGGCAAACCCGCCCACCCCGACCGTGCCCTGGCCGTCACCGAGGTTGACCCGTCCGATCTGGGAGAGCACCTGCAGCGTCTGGTTGTAGTTGGTGATCAACACCGACACCGCCAGATCGACCTGCTCGCCGACAAGCCCGAGTCGAGCACACCATCGCCCATCTTCAGAACTGGCGCAGCCTCACCCGTCACCTCAGCCGCAGGGACACACTCAACGACAACATCCGTGCCATCGCAAGCCTGCTCTCCGACCACGAACACGACCAGCCCCACAGGTCAGCCATACACGCCCTGCCGTCCGGAAAAGCCATGTGACACAACGCGTTCCGATGAGTCGCGACCCCTAACGACCGAAGTCAGTTGATCACCTGTGTGGCAACCACCCCTGGAATCCGCCGGCAACGAAAGGTCGACCGGGAAGCAACATCCGGAACCGAATCGGCAACGAAGGGCCGACCGGGAAGCAACATTCGGACCGGCCTGCGCTGACAGCATGCCCTTATGAAGTTGATCAAGAGCATGGGCGCCAAGAAGGCCCTGGGTGTGTCGCTGGCCGTCGTGGCCGCGCTTGGCATGACGGGCACCGCCTCCGCGGCCAGCGGCCTGCACCCAAGGGACCTGTGGGACATCCTCGCCACCGACCCCAGCCCGAAGCCCTATGTGGCCCCGCATGTGCTGGCCGACAAGGCCGACCACCCGGCAGACCAGTACTGCGCGATGCTGGCTGTCAAGGACGCCCCCGACGACGACAAGGACCCGCTGACCGTGTGCGGCTCCGACTTGAACGAGGCCTCCGCCAAGCTCAAGGAGATCGAGCCCCTGGCCAAGACCCACCTGGTCTCCCTCTACGAGGACGAGAAGTACGGGCGTGCCAACGACCAGGTGTACGGCGATAAGGGCAACTGCGACAAGGATGGCTACCGGATCAAGATGACTCCGTGGTGGCAGCTCAACCTGTCCTCAGTGCATGGTTGGAACGGCTGCGACAAGGGCCGGTTCACCCAGCGGACCGCCACAGATCACTCCCGCACCATGGACTTGCCTGCGCCCGGTATCGGCGAGTTCAACGACAACACCAAGTATCTCCGCGCCCACCACGGCTGACTGGAGCCAGTGCCATCGATAGTGGCATCAGATGGGAGTCGGCAGTAGGTGAAATCCTGCGGGGCCATCCCCTGCAATCTGCGGGTATGGCCCCGCAGGGGTTTCATACATCAGGCAGAGCCTGACTTTGGCTGCGCTCGTCGCCTCGATGAAGTCGTCGACGTGGTGCGGCTCGACGCCGGCCGGGCGGCTGCGGGCGCTGGAGGTGGGGCTGGAGTTCCTCACCGGCGAGCTGCGCGGCGGCCACGGTGACGCGGATGCTGGGCGAGCACGACCAACGGCGGGCCGAGGCCGCGCTCACCGCTTGACCCGGACTGTCCTTGTGATTGATAGTTTCATCAGAAGTGATGGAATCAGCAATCAGGAGGTTGGCCGATGACGCTTGAGCAGCCCCCGGCCACGGCCCACCGGGACCTGCACAGTCCCGACGGCGCCCGCCGCGGCGAGCATCCCGGACGGGCCGGGAACCCGGTGGTGAAGGTGCTCGACCTGGCCTGGCTGGTGTTCGAGAAGCCGGACCTGGACCGGGCGGAGACCTTCGCCCGTGACTTCGGCTTCACCGTCGCCGCCCGCACCGCCGACGAACTGCGGCTGCGCGGCACCCTGGCGGGCACCGACGCGGTGGTGATCCGCCGCGGCCCGCGCTCACGTTTCGTCGGCCCGGTCTTCCAGGCGGCCGAACGCGCCGACCTGGACCGGCTCGCCCGGCACGCGGGCACCCGGGTGCGGCCGCTCGGGCCGGGACGGGCGGGCCGGGTGGTCGACCTGGTCGATCCCACCGGCATCCCGGTCGGGGTGGTGCACGGCGCGGACGTCGGCGCACTGCTGCCCGGCCAATCACCGTTGCCGCACAACACCGGCGGCTCGCCACTGCGGATCAACGCCGCCCAGCGCCCGGTGCGCGAACCGGCCAGGGTGCAGCGGCTCGGGCACGTGGTGCTGCAGACACCCCGTTTCCTGGCCGCGCTGGACTGGTACCTGGACACCCTCGGGATGATCGCCAGCGACTTCCTGTTCCTGCCCGGCCAGCGTGATCTCGGCCCGACCATGGTCTTCCTGCGCTGCGACCGCGGCGCCACCGCCGCCGACCACCACACCCTGGCCATGCACCTCGGCCCCGAGCGCGGGTACGTGCATTCCGCCTACCAGGTAACAGATCTGGACGCGCTGGCTGCGGGCGGGGAGTACCTGGCCGAACGCGGTTACCGCCGGACCTGGGGGATCGGCCGCCACATCCAGGGCAGTCAGCTCTTCGACTACTGGCGCGACCCGGACCGGCTGATGGTCGAGCATTTCGCCGACGGCGACCTGTTCGACGCCTCCCTGGAACCCGGCTGGGCGCCGATGTCGGCCTCCGGTCTGGCCCAGTGGGGACCGCCGGTCACCCGCGATTTCCTCGGCGCCACACCGTCTCCGGCCATGCTGCGCGAGGTCTACGCCGCACTGCGTGCCGAGGACACCGAACTGACCGTGACCCGGCTGCTGGCCCTGAAGAAAGCGATGTCCCGATGACCACGACCGTCCTGCGCACCGCCGAGGGCTGGTGGGTCGAACTGCCCGGCGCCGGCCGCGCCGCGAAGGTGGCCACCGCCGCCCGGACCACCGCCGAACTGCTCGCCGACCGCGCGGCCTTGCGTGCCGCCGTAGACGAGTCCACTGTGGACGTCGCTGAACTTGACCTGCTCTCGCCGATCACCGCGCCCTGCCGGGTGGTCGCCCAGATGGTCAACTACCGTTCGCACGCCAGGGATTCCGGCTTCGACCCCGACACTGTGCCGCCCACCTTCTTCCGTAAGGCATCCGGCTCGATCAGCGGTCCACATGCGACAGTCGTGCGTCCGGCACACGTTGCCCTGCTGGACTACGAGGTCGAACTCGGCCTGGTGCTCGGCGCGCCACTGCCGGTCGGCACCGCGGTGACCGAGGCGAGCCTGCCGCGGTACCTGGCCGGACTGGTGGTGGCCAACGACATCAGCGCCCGCGACGTCCAGCTCACCAAGGGCCAGTTCTACGAGAGCAAGTCCTACCCGACCTTCACCCCGCTCGGCCCACGCCTGGTGTTGCTGGCGGACAACGACTTCGCTCACTTGGAACGGCTGCGGTTGCGGCTGTGGGTCAACGGCGCGGCCCGCCAGGACCACACCCTGGCCGACCTGATCGTGCCCCCGGCCCGCGCGCTGACCCTGCTCGCCCGCTTCCAGGAACTCGCGCCCGGCGACCTGCTGCTGACCGGCACCCCCGGCGGCACCGCGTTGAAGGCACCGCCGAAGCCGGTGGAACGCCTCGCCGCACTGCTGCCGCCCGCGCTGAAATGGCGGCTCTTCCTCAAGGGACAGGCCAAGAACACCGACTACCTCCAGCACGGCGACCTGATCACCGCCTCGATCGGCACCGACGACGGCGCCCTGGACCTGGGCACCCAGTGCACCCCGGTGGAGCACCGGTGACCGAAGTGGTCGTGGTCGGGGCAGGCCCGGTCGGACTGACCGCCGCCCTGCTGCTGGCCCGCCGGGGCGTCGACTGCCTTGTCCTGGAACGGCATCCGGCGCCATACCCCCTCCCGCGCGCGGTGCACCTGGACGGCGAGGTCGTGCGCATCCTCCAGGAAGCCGGTGTGGCCGAGGGCTTCCGCCGGATCAGCCGCCCGATGCCGGGACTGCGGCTGCTCGACGGCGGCCTGCGCACCTTCGCCCAGTTCCGCCGGGACAACCCGGTCGGCCGCCACGGCCACCCGCAGGCGTCCATGTTCGACCAGCCCGACCTGGAGGCCCTGCTCGCCGAGGCGGCCGAACGTTCCCCGCACATCACGTTGTGCCGCAACGCCGAGGTGACCGGAATCGCCCACCTGTCCGAGGGCGCGCTGGTGAGCTACGAGCGCGACGGCCAAGATCACCAGGTCCGGGTGGCGGCCGTGCTCGGCTGTGACGGCGCGAACAGCACCGTGCGCGCCGCCCTCGACTTCCGCCTGCGCGACCTGGGTTTCACCGAGCCCTGGCTGGTCGTGGACGTCCGCGCACCGAAGCCGCTGCCGATGTGGGGCGGCGTGCACCAGGTCTGCGACCCGCGCCGCGCGGCCACCTTCATGCACCTGGTGGGGGACCGCTATCGCTGGGAGCTGCGCGTCCTGGACACCGACGACCTCGCCGACCTCACCACCCCGGCCGGTCTGGCCCGGCTGCTCGCGCCCTGGTTCGACGAGCACGCGTTCGCCGAGGTGCAGGTGCTGCGCAGCACGCACTACACCTTCCGGGCCAAGGTGGTCGAACACTGGCGCGAGCGCCGGGTCTTCCTGCTCGGTGACGCCGCCCACCAGACCCCGCCGTTCATCGGCCAGGGCCTGGGCTCCGGCCTGCGGGACGCGCACAACCTGGTGTGGAAACTGGTCCGGGTGCTGCGCGGTCAAGCCGGGGACGAGCTGCTCGACACCTACCAGTCTGAACGGGATCCGCACATGGTCAGCCTCATCCGCGCGGCCATCGCCGTGGGCTGGGCGCTGACCGGTGGCAGCGGCCGCACCGCGGCCCTGCGCCGCCTGCTCGTCCGCGGCCTGGCCCGGCTCCCCGGCGTGGGACGGCTCGCCCTCGCCCACGAGTCACCGCGACTACGCCTGCACCCACGTGGTTCGTCGCCGGTCGGCCGCCTCTGCCCGCAGCCGCCACTCGGCGACGGCCACTGGTTCGACGACACCCTCGGCGACGGCTACGCCCTGCTCACCCTGGACCCGGTGCCCGAGCCCGCGGCCGACCTCACGGTCGTGCCGGTCGAACCGGACAGCGAACTGGGGGAGTGGTTGGGCGGCAACGAGATCCGGGCCGCGCTGGTGCGCCCGGACCGGGTGGTCTGCGCGACCGCCAGGGACCGTGGCGCCATCACCGCGTTACTCGCCCGGCATTGAGCGGCAGGCCGGACACCCTTGCCGCACAAGGGTGTCCGGCCGGAGTGCTACCGCCACTCGAACACGCGCACCCAGTCCACCACCAGGTGCTGCGGGAACACCGTGCTGCCATCCGGGCTGCCCGGCCAGTTACCGCCCACCGCCAGGTTGAGGATCATGAAGAACCGGTGGTCGAACACCCAGCGGTTGCCCCGCAGATCCGCCGCGGTGCGCTGCTGGTAGAGCTGCCCGTCCACGAACCACTTGATGTCGGTCGGCGACCACTCCACCGCGAAGTTGTGGAACCCGTCGGTGTAGCGCCGCCCGTCCGGGGAGTTCTTCGACGCGCCAATGCCCTGCGCGCCGGAGTAGCCGGGCCCGTGGATGGTGCCGTGCACGGTGTAGGGCTCGCGGCCGACGTTCTCCATGATGTCGATCTCGCCGCAGTTGGGCCAGCGCGCGGTGTCGATGTCGTTGCCCAGCATCCAGAACGCCGGCCAGATGCCCTGCCCGACCGGCAACTTCATCCGCGCCTCGAACCGCCCGTAGGCCCGCTCGAACTTCCCGCGGGTGGTCATCCGCGCCGAGGTGTACTGACAGGCCCCGCCGTGCCAGCAGTTGCCCCACTGCTCCCGCCAGGCGATGAGCACCAGGTTGCCCGCCTGGTCCACCACCGCGTTGTTGGTGCGGTCGGTGTAGTACTGGAGTTCCTTGTTGCCCCAGCCGTCCGAGCCGTTGCCGATCTCCATGTTCCACTTGTTGCGATCCGGCCCGGTGCCCTGCGGCTGGTTGAACTCATCCGCCCACACCTGCACCCACCCGGTGGGCGCGGCAGCGGCGGACAGCGGAGCGGAAACACAGACCATGGCCAGCGTCGCGGCGAGCAGGCTGCGCAGGCGGGATGCCCTCGATGGCATAGCAACCTCCAGTGGGAGCGCTCTCTTCGCTGGCGGCGGAGTAACAGTGCAAACCTTGGGGACAGGTGTGTCAATCCGTCGGTCGGACGTTGACGCAGGCCCGTCGAGGTGCTTACCGACCGTCCAGTCGGGCGAGGAATGCCGCTGAGCGTTCGAGTACGAGCGCCGTGGCCTCGGCGTCGTGGGCAGGCAGCGAGCTGTCGGTGAAGAGGTGACCACTCCCGGGGTAGACGAAGAGTTCGGCCAGATCCGGCCCGGCGAGCTGGACGAGTTCGCGGGCCGCGGGCAGGTCCTCGCCGAAGAACTCGTCGTCCTCGGCACCGTGGATCTGCACCGGCAGATCCTTCGGCCACGCTCCGAAAGCCCATTCGCCGGTGACCGGGATGCAGGACTCGTAGAGCAGGGCGCCCAGCGCGCCCGGCCGGGTCTGGGCCAGGCGCTGGGCTACCGCCTCGCCCGCGGAGAAGCCCGCGTAGACCAGTTCCGCGGGCAGCTCGCCTACCGATCGGTCGGCACGCCGGTCGAACTCGTCGCCGAGTTCGCGGGTCAGCGCGAGCCCGGCTTCGAGGCTCTCGGGGAGGATCCCGTCGAACAGGTCCGGGGTATGCACGAGGTGCCCTGCGCCGCGCAGGGCCTCGGCGAACTCACGGACCCCTTCGGTGAGTCCCCTGACGTGGTGGAACAGGACTACCTCGGCCATCTGCTTCACTCCTGACTGCTCGGATCGCGGTGGGCGACTGGCGGCACCGTAGCGGTGGTTCAGGACGAATCCGTTCCGCATTAGATTGGGGTCATGGCCGCTGTCAGTCCCGCCTCGCGTGCGCTCCGGGTGCTGGCGCTGATCCAGGAGCACCCGGGGATCACCGCCGACCGGCTCGCCGACCAGCTCGGGGTGACCGCGCGCGCCGCACGGCGCTACGTCGCGATGCTGCGGGAGGCCGAGGTCCCGGTGGAGTCGGTGCGCGGGCCCTACGGCGGCTACCGGCTTGGGCGCGGCATCCGGCTGCCGCCGCTGGTCTTCACCGCCACCGAGGCGCTCGGTCTGGTCATGGCCGTGCTCGACGGCAGCCACCCGGTGGATACCGGTCCGGTCGGGGACGCGCTGGGCAAGCTGATCCGGGCGCTGCCGGAGCACGTCGGCGCGCCTGCGGCGACCATCCGGCGGCACGCCTCCGCCGCGCCGACCCGCCTGCCCCGCCCCGATCCACAGTGGACGATCGCACTGGTCACCGCCGTGGCGCGGCGGCGCCGGGTGCGCCTGGGTTACCGCAGCCGGGCCGGTGCGGAGTGGCTGGAGGAGGTGGACCCGTGGGCCGTGGTCGTGCGGCACGGCCTCTGGTACCTGCTCTGCCACTCCCACCGCGTCAACGCCGTGCGCACCTACCGGATCGACCGGGTCGCCTCGGTGGCGGAGTGCGCGGAGACCTTCGAGCCGCCGCCCGAACTCGATCCCGTGCCGTTGCTGGAGGCGCATCTGGGCACCGGCCGGGAGTTCGAGACCAGGGTGGTTTTCGCCGCGCCGTACGAGGAGGTGGCGCGATTCGTCACGCCGCCGATGGGGCGCCTGGAGCCACTCGACGGCGAGCGCTGCCTGCTGGTGGGCAGTACCAGCAACCCGGCGATGGTCGCCGGTGAGTGGCTCTCGGCGATGCCGTTCGACTTCCGCGTCGAGGGCGGTCCCGAACTCCGGGCGGCGGTCAGCAGCCTTGCCGCGCGACTGGCCGCGGCGGTGTGACCTCGGCCGGGCCGCGCAGGATCCGCCAGCACAGGTAGACGCAGGCGCCCGCGGCAGGCGCACCGCCGAGCAGCGTGGCGGCGATGCCGAGCCCGGTCACCTGATCGGCCAGGTACAGCGGAATCAGCACGGCCGTGGCCAGGCCGAACTTGGTCGCGAAGATCGCGGTGCACAGCTGATAACGCCCACGTTGGGCCGGATCCCGCCGCCAGTCGAATCGTTCGCCGCGGGCCGCGCCGACCGCCAGTCCGATCACCGGCCAGCGCACCAGCATGGAGGCCAGGAACACCGCGGTCCCGGCCGACTGGATGAGCACGGCCGGGAGGTAGAAGTCGACCGCCTGGCCGGTGCTCCCGGCCAGCGCCGCCGAGATCCCGACCATGACCAGTCCGAGTGCGGCCTGCCAGTACTTGCCGTCGGTGAACACCCGCACCGCCGCGAACACCAGCACGCCGCCGACCGCCACCAGCGCGGAGGTCAGCACCTGGCCGGAGAGCAGGTAGGCGAGCAGGAACAACGCCCGCGAGGCGACGCCCTCGGCGACCGTGCGCCAGCCGCCGATCGCGGTGAACAACGAGACCGACTTCTGGGTCAGCAGGGACAGGCTCATGCGCTCGCCTTCGCCGGGGTGAAGCTGGTGCGGCGCATGGTGTTCTCGTAGCCGGCGAGCGCGTCGAGCAGGGTGCTGCGGCCGTGGTGGGCCTCGGCAAGGGCGTCGCGGAGGTGGTGGGCGTCCCGCATGGCCAGGTTGGCGCCGAAGCCAGGGGCCAGGTGGATGGCGTCGCCGAGCACGGTCACCGCACTGGCGGGCCAGGCTCGCGGTGGCGGGATCGTGCCGATGCGCAGGGCGACAGTGGCTTCCGGCCAGGCCTGGGCCAGTACCGCGCACAGCGCCGGGGGCAGGTCCGTGATCAACTCGGTGGCCCGGTGCCAGACCTCAGCCGGTTTTTTGGCCGCACCAAGGCGATCCTGGGTGGTGGGCAGGGCCCACATCACATAGTCCTCGACCCCGGCGACCGCGTTGGGGGACAGGCCGGGCAGCCAGCCTTTCCTTGCGGTGGCGGGGGATTCGGTGAACCGCAGCACGCCCAGTACCAGCATCGTGTCACCCGCGCGCAGGCTGGCGGGGCTGTCGCCGATCAGGTCGGGCAGGCCGGTGCCGGCCACCGCTCGCAGCGGGGTCGCGCCCATGAGCATGCGCCGTCCGGTGTCGACCACCCGAACGTCCGGTAGGTACTGGCGGCGGATGGCCGAGCCGATCCCGTCCGCGCCGACCAGCACGTCCGCGGTGTCCGTGCGGCCGTCGGCGCACCACACCCGGACCGTGCCGTCCGGTCGCTGCTCGAACCGGGTGACCTCCGAGTCGAAGCGCACCACGTCTTCCAGCCCGGTCAGCAACACCGCGCGCAGCAACGGCCGATGGGCCTGCCGACCCGGCCGCGCCCGACCGGCCAGGCCGTCGGCGGGCTGCCTGCTCGCGACGACCAGCGAACCGTCCACTTCGGACAGTGTGAGGGTCTGCTCGCGTGGTCCGCCCATGGTCGCCTCGGCCATCGCGACCTGCGCCGCCGGCAGGCAGGCCCGCAGTGCCGAGGCGCCGCGCTCGTCGATGTGCAGGCTGATCCCCTGCGGACGGCCCAGCTCCCCGTCCCGCTCGTACACCACCACCTCGATCCCCGCCTGACGTAACCCCTGCGCCAGCGTCAACCCGCCGACGCCCGCGCCGACCACGATCACCCTCATGCCCCAGCCACCTTTCTTCACCGCCTGATGAAGAACACCCTACGGACGATTCGGGTGAAACGCCACCAAGCGATGAAGAAACAGGTGTTAGGCTTGCGCGGTCATGACAGAAGAAGGCACCCACCGTCGTCCCGGCCGCTGGCGGTCCGGCGCGGAGAGCAAGCAGCGGATCCTGGACACCGCCCGCGACCTGTTCGGCAGGCACGGTTACGGCGGCACGACCGTGCGCGCGGTGGCCACCGCGGCCGGAGTCGATCCGGCGATGGTGTTCTACTTCTTCGGCACCAAGCAGGGCCTGTTCGCCGCCGCGATCGAGATGTCCGCCAGTACCCCGCCCGCCATCGAGTCGATCTTCACCGACGGCCTGGACGGCATCGGCGAGCGCGTGATCCGCACCCTGCTGGACAACCTGGACAACTCCGAGCGCACCCCACTGGTGATGCTGACCCGCTCCGCGCCCACCGACAACCAGTCCGAGACCCTGCTCCGCGAGTTCATCGACCGGGAGATCACCGACCGGCTCGCCGCCCTGCTCGACACCCCGGACGCCGCCCTGCGCGCGGGCATGGTCAACGTGCAGATCCTGGGGCTCGCGGTGGCGCGCTACATCGTGCGGATCGAGCCGATCGCCTCGGCCTCCGTGGAGGAGCTGGTCACCCGGTTCGGGCCGCTCGTGCAGCAGTGTCTGACCGGGCAGGTCGGCGACCACGCTCGCTGATCCAGCCGGCCAGCGCCACCAGCGTCGTCTCCACGCTGCTGATCATGTAGTCGCGGAGCGCGGTCAGCTCGGCCAGGGTGTCGCCGAGCACGGGATCGGCGCGCAGCAGTCGCCATTCCTGCTCGACCTCCGTGCCCTCGCCGATCCGGCGCAGCCTCCAGGTCCAGCGCAAAATTGACAATGATGGGAGGTGTGACGCGTGGACACGCACCTGATCGCTACCGTGGACGATGGACTGCCGCTGCACGGCACGCTGACCCTGCCCACGGGGCCAGGCCCACACCCGGCCGTCCTGCTACTGCCCGGATCCGGCAGGCCGGACCGCGACGCCAACACCAAGCGGACCCACACGGCACCCGGACCGCCGCTGGCCACCGGTGACTGGCGCTCGACCGGCTTCCTGGGCAACCAGCGTGATGCCGCCGCCGCGCCGCGCGTCCTGGCCGGACGAGCCGGCATCCGGGCCGACGTGCTCGGCGTGGTCGGCCACAGCGGGCGCCGTGCACTCGATGTCCCTTGCCGCGCAAGAGGAAGTGGCGGCCGTGGTGCTGCTCGCCGGATTCGCCCGTCCCGGGGCGGAGGCCGTGCGGTGGCAGGTCGAGCGGATCACCCATGATCTCCCGGCCCTGCTGAGGCCCCTGGCGCGGGTTCTGTTCACCCGGCACATGAGCCGGAGCAGCAGGACGAACGCGGACGTGGTGCGGGTGACCGGCATACCGGTGAACGCCCGATGGATGCGCGAGTTGCGCGCGCACGACCCGCGCCCGGCCCTGGCCGCCATCGGCCTCCCGGTCCTGGCGATCACCGAGGACAAGGACATCCAGGTCGGCCCCGCCGACCTGGATGAGATCCGCGGGCTCGTTCCGGGTGGGGCCGAGATCCACCGGATCCCCGACCTCGCCCACCTGCTGATACAGGTGTCCGATTGGCTCGCGCGCAAACTCGACCGTTCCGGCTGATAGACCTCGAAAAGTTATTCGCCGAATCCCGTGGAAGGGCTTGTTCGGCATGCCTGGAAAGAGTGGAAAATATGAATGCCCAGGCCCCAGTCCGGTATCGCGCTGACCTTGCCGTCTTCTTGTCGTCACCTTCGCCGTGACCTTGTCATGCTGGTCCACCGCGATCGCACTCGGCGGCACACCGACGAGTTTCCCCACCGCCATTCCCTATCTGCTCGGCGGCTTCGGCCTGGCGATCGGCGCGATCGTGGTGCGAATCCGCCGCGGCAGCCGCCTGCCCGCTCCCGCGCACACGGTGCGGTTCCGGCTGGGCGCCAGGTTGTGCTGGCCCCGCCGCTGCTGGTGCCGGCTTCGGGATCCGTGCTGGGAGCCGCCCTGCTCGGACCGCTCCTGGGCGGCCCCGAGATCAGCCTCGCCGGCGGGCAGTCCCTGATCGCGACCATGGGTGCACCGGTGCCGTTCCTGATCGGCATGCTGGTCGCGGGTCCGCTGTCGGAGGAGCCGGGGTGGCGGGGCACGGCGTAGCCGCGGCTGCGCGCGTCGCTGAACCGCGTCCAGACCGGAATGGCGCCGGGCGCCGCGTGGGCGGTGTGCCACCTGCCGCTCTTGTTCCTCCCGGAAACCGTCCAATCCGCCTTCGGCCAGGTGAGCTGGAGCGGGTTGCTCTTCACGATCAGCGTGTTCCCCATGGCGCTGCCGAGCGTCAATTCTCCGGTCACCCAGGCGTTCATCGTCGACGATCAGCCACTGCGACGCCTCGGGCTCCGCCCACTTCTGGACAGCGGTCCGGATCGGCGACCGTCAGGGGTTTCCCCGGCCCAACTCCCTCAGCACGGCGGCCGAGAACTCCTCGGCGTCATCGGCGGTCGTGGCCGGGGCACTGGTCGCTTCCGCAAATATGGTCAATGTGCACCTTTGGCAGTGCGCACACTGGCAAAAGGGTGAATATCGGTGGATCGTGTAACGAAGTGGGATAACTCGTGTGGGTGACCCTCGACCGAGGGAAAAATGGGAGAAATTCCTCGAAAGGGTGGGCGTTCACACTTCCATGATTATGCTCACTTCCTTCTGTCGAAGGAGGCCCAAGATGGGTTCCAGAATTCCCCGACTCGCTCTGGTGGCGTGCGCGCCCCTGATGTTCACTATCGCGGCCGCGCCGGCCGCGCCGGTCGCGTCGGCCGCGCCGCCGCCGATGTGCACTGTCAACGGCGTCCTCACCACCGGAACACTCCTGCTGGGGCGCGTCACGATCAACGGCACGGCGGGAAACGACGTCATCAAATGTCACGCGACTTTGGCGCAGAACAGTGAGTACCCGCTGACAGTCAACGCCTTGGGCGGGGATGATGACGTGTTCTTCGGCGGCGTTTTGCTGGGCGACGACGGCACCAAGGACATCGTGAATCTCGGCGCGGGAAACGACAAGTTCTTCGCCAAGCTGAACACCAACGTCAGTGACACCCGAGCAGCCAACGAAGGCACCATCAACGGCGGCCTCGGCAATGACACCATCATCGTTGGCGACGTCCCCGAGAACGCCAACTACGGCGCCGACGGCAACGGTGCGTCGGGCGAAGTCAACGGCGGTGACGGCAACGACACCATCATCGTCAACGGCGGCACCCTCCCGGAGGGGAACAACTTCGGCAACGCGGGCACCGTCAACGGTGGTACCGGTGCCGACACCATCAGCGTGCGCGGCGGGTTCAGGGGCATCGGCTACATCGGCACCCCCGCCAACGTCGGCACCGTCAACGGTGGTGCCGGTATCGACACCATCACCATCACCGGCGGTTACTCCGACTCGCGGTTCTCCCAGGAACCCGGCGGCGCCGCCAACGGAGAGAACGACTTCGACCCCGACGTCGACCCGACCTTCGGGGTCGTCAACGGCGGACTCGGGGTCGACAAGATCACCCTCAACGGCGGGGTCCGCTACAACTTCGAGACGGAAACCCCGGCCCAGGGCAGTAACCCCGGGCCGAGCAACGTCGAGGAGGCCATCGTCGACGGTGGCGGCGCGCTCGGGCTCGACGGCGCGACCTGCACCTTCAATCCCGCCAGCCAAGGCACTGTCACCCGCTGCACTCCCTGACCACAGGACGGCCTGAACTGGCGACACACCACGCCGTCAGCCACGGCTCCCGCGCACGACGCAGCCCCCAGACCCCGGGCTGCCCGCGGCGGTTCCTCAGCTGTCACCAGCAGGCTCCTCCGCTCCGAGCACATCCAGTGCCGCCGTGGCGATCGCCGCGGCACCGAGCAGCACAGCTGGATCGTTGGTCAGCCAGACCGCGACGTAGCTCCGGCCCTTCGCCGGTGCGAGTGCGGAGAACGTCATCCCCCACCGAGCTTCCCTGGTTCGCGAGAACTGAGAATCCTGGGTTTCGGACACCTCGGCGCGCGGCAGGTAGCGGCGGTGGCTGTAGCTCTCGGTATCGGACACGGTGTCTGTCCGGTCGACGCACAGCGCACGGATATCGCCTCGCGGGGTCGAGCTGATCTCGGCCCGGCGGTTCTTCGGCGTTCCGGCGCCGACAGCGGCGAACCGCATTCCGCCGAGGTAGGCGGCGAGGACTTCGCCCTTTTCTCCTGGAACACCGCCGCCACGGTCAGTTCCAGGGACTTGTAGATGAACCGGGCCGGGGTGAGCTGCCGCCAGTGCGCCGTGCCTTCCTGCCCGACCTTGCGGGTGCGGGTCGTTCCGTCCGGTGTGGTGTGGTGGCGTCGTCAGGTGGCTCCGGGGTGTCCGGTGCGGAGAGGGAAACCTCCCGCTTCCGGCGACGCGCACGAACGCGCTGTTCATCGCCAGGTAAGGGAGATCCTCCGGGTGGTGCGGGGAGTCCGCGCTTCAAGGAGGCACGGGCCTGCCGATCGGGGTCAGGGTGAACGGTGCGGCTTGCCGTTGCCTGCGCGGCGGCGGTGTACGGGTCGATACCGGCGATCGGCGCGGAGACGGGTTCGCCGGAGAGCAGGGTTCCGGCCGTCACTGGCGCGCACAGCAGCCCGAGCGCGATCCCGGCGAGGCGTTTCGCGGTGCCGGCAGGTCAGCCGGATCACCACCCGCTGAACAGCGGGCCAGTCCCAGCCGTGCCCGTCGCCGACGCCCGCGTTGTCGCCCTTGGCCATGCGCTGGTAGCTCGCCCCGAAGGCACACACCCGGTCCTCGACGGTTTCCAGGGTGCCGTCGGTGACCTTGTAGCCGATCTTGACCAGTCCGACGCCGCCCTCCTCAAGCACCACCGAGTGGTGGTCGTCCTCGTCCCAGGACTTGAGGTAGACGCGGCCGTCCTGCTCGTGCACGGCGTCCATGCCCAGGGTTTCCTGGTAGTGGGTGCGGGCCACGGTGCCCGAGGAGGCGATCGCGGCCCTGCCGCACGAGGTGCTGATCGTGCACGGCCGGGACGACCGGGTCATCCCGCTGTCGAACTCGCTGCGGCTGCTGGAACTGATCGACCGCGCGCAGCTGCACGTCTTCGCCCGCTGCGGGCACTGGGTGCAGATCGAGCAGGGGCCGAGGTTCATCGAGCTGGTCGAGCGGTTCCTCACCGAGGACGCGCCGGACTCAGCGCGAATCACGACCGGGTGAGCGGTCGGGCTGCCCGAGCCGCACCAGGTCGACCCGGTGGTCGGCGAGCGCGGCGGCCAGTGCCTCCCGGTCGCCTGCCGCGATGGCCTTGGCCAGGCGGGCGTGCACCTCGATGTTGCGCGCCAGCGCCGCCTGCGCGTCCGGCACCGCGAACTCCGCGCGCACCAGCGCCCCGCGCAGCAGCGTGACCACCGACTCGTACATGCCAGCCAGCACCGGGATGCGGGCGGCGCGGGCGATCACCCCGTGGAAGCGCATGGTGGCCTCCAGGTAGAGCCGGGGATCCGCCCGCCGCTCGCGCAGTTCCTCCAGCGCCCAGTCCAGATCACGGGCGTCCGCAGGCGTGGCGCGCTCGGCCGCCACCCCGGACAGGCTGTCCTCCAGCGCCGAGCGCGCCTCGAACAGTTCCACGGCATCGACCTGCAACCCGCGGAACCACAGGTCGAGCACGCCCAGCCGCACCTGCGGCGGTGGCTGGGCGATGAACACCCCGCCCTGCGCGCCCGGCTTGACCTGCACCACGCCGCGCTCCCGCAGGATGCGCAGGGCCTCGTTCATCGCGCTGGCGCTGACCCCGAACCGCTCGATCAGCTCGGTGCGCAAGGCGAACCGGGCGCCGGAGTCCAGTCGCTGCGCCAGGATCTCCCGCTCGATGTCGTCGGCGATGCGGTCCGGGACCGAGGTCATGGTCAAATCCTCGCACAGCCGCGCTGGGTCAGGCCGGTTTGTCCAGGACCAGGGCGGTGTAGCGGCACGGCGCGACCAGTCCGGTCATATGCGCGTCCATGATCCGGATCAGCTGGCGCCAGTCGGCCTCGGTCAGCCCGGCCAGCGCCGGCCGGTACCGGCGGGCCGCCCACCGCCCGGCCCCGGTGGACAGGATCCGGCGCAGCACCGGGGCCACCCGGCCGTAATGGGCCAGGGCGTGCGGGGTCCAGTCGTGCACCGCGTGCACGGTGAAACCGGTGGCCGCGGCGGTGCTGAGGTAGCGGTCCAGTGGCTCGAACTCGGCGAAGTGCCAGGTGTCGCGGACCAGGCGGTCCGGGTCGAGGGTGGCGATGGTCCCTGGATCGTTGGTGCGCCAGGTGAAATCGACCAGGACCAGCCTGCCGCCGGGACGCAGCAGGCGGTGCGCCTGGGTCAGGAACGCCTGCCTGCCCGCCGGGCCGAAGTGGAAGGCGGCCTCCAGGCAGTGGATGCGGTCCAGCGACCCGTCGGACAGCTCGACCGCACCGGCCCGCGGCGGGGGAGCGGTGACGTCGGCGACGGCGAAGCCGGCGCCCGGCTGGTGCCCGAACCGGGCGCTGGCCTCGGCGATCTGCTCGGGCTGGATGTCCACGCCCAGCGCCTGGCAGCCCTGCCGGGCCAGCCAGGCCGTGGTGAGCCCGCGCCCGCAACAGGCGTCCAGCACGACCTCGCCCGGCCGCGCCTCCAGCAGGGCGAGTGAGTTGCGCACCAGCCTGCGCTGGAACCGGCCGAGGCCGCCGATCGCCAGTGGCAGGGTGGGCCAGGTCAGCCAGCCGACGTTGACCAGATCACCCCAGCCGAGGGCGCCCAGCACCCGGAAGAGCACGCTGCTGTCGTTGTAGGCGTCGGCGATGCCGTCGGTGCTCATGTACAGCAGTCTGCGGCATGGGTTCCCGGCGTGCGGCCGGCCCCACTGCTCGTGCGCAGTGGGGCCAGGGCCTGCTTGCCGACTACACCCGTTCGGCGTCGACCGTGGTCGCGGGCGCGGCGCCGGGCTGCTGGCGGTTCTCCAGCTTGATCCCGCACTTGCCCGCCAGCGCGACCCCGGCGCCGATCGTCATCGCCACCGGCGCGGCCAGCGCCGCGACCAGCCCGAGCGCCACCGGCACCTCCAGCAGCACGTCGTTCTTGCTGTCACGCACGACCACGCGACGGTTGATGCCCTCGTTGACCAGCCCGCGAACGGCGTCGACGACGGAGTCGACGGCGGAAGGGGCGGACTCGGGCTTGGACTCGCTCATGATTCTCCTCGTGCTGCGGAACTCCCTTGACACCACCACTGTGCCCGCGGCCCGGCGGCCCGCCATCAGGGTTTGTCCCTGACCTCACCTGATTTACCCCGTCGGGCCAGGGCGCCGGGGATCACTCCTTGACCACCTCCACGTCCAGCCCGGTGGCCTGGTGCCGGGCCGCCCAGTGCTCGATGGCCTGCTCGCACGCCTGGTCCAGGTGCCGCAGGCCGCGCAGGTCCAGCCGGACGTGCTTGGTCAGCGGCAGGCCCTCCAGCACCGCGAGCAGGCGGGGCAGGCGCAGGAAGGTGGCGTTGCCGCGCAGCACCACCACCTCGTCCTCAGGGCCGTGCGGGGTGACCTGCACGGACAGGTGCGAGACGTCCCACGCGGTCTTGAGCACCGCGGCCAGCAGACCGGCCAGGGTGCCGGTGAGCAGGTCGGTTGCCAGGATCAGACCGGCGGTGAGCAGCAGGATCGCGCCCTCGGCCCGGTCGGCCCGCAGCATGGCCGCGACCCCGCGCACGCCCAGCAGCTTCCAGCCCGCGTGCACCAGCAGCGCGGCCAGCACCGCGGTCGGCAGGTAGGCCAGCAGGCCGGGCAGCAGTGCCACGAACAGCAGCAGCCACACCCCGTGCAGCACCCGGGCCGCCCTGGTCCGCGCACCGGCCTGCACATTGGCCGCGCTGCGCACGATCACCGCGGTCATCGGCAGCGCGCCCAGCAGTCCGCACAGCGTGTTGCCAACGCCCTGGGCGATGAGTTCCGGGTTGTACCTGGTGCGCGGCCCGCTGTGCATGCGGTCCACCGCGGCCGCGCTGAACAGGCTCTCCGCCGAGGACACCAGCGCGAACACCAGTGCCGAGCCGAGAATGCCCGCGTCCAGCAGGGAGAAGTCCGGCAGCTGGATCTCCCGCAGCAGGTCGCCCACCTGGATCCGCTGCACGTCCAGTCCGGCCAGCAGGGCCACCACGGCCGAGGTGACCACGCCGACCAGCACACCCGGCACCACCCGCAGCCGCTTCGGCGCACGCCGCCACTGGGTCAGCACGACCAGGGTGAGCGCGCCTACCGCCAGCGCGCTCAGCCCTGGGGTGGTGGTCAGGGCGGAGCCGAGCAGGCCGGGCAGTCCGGCGATCTTGTCCCAGGTGCCGACCGGCTGGCGGCCGCCGAGCAGCGGGTAGAGCTGGCCGAGGATGAGCACCAGTCCGATGCCGGCCAGCATGCCCTGCACCACGGCGGGGGAGATGGCCCGGAACAGGGTGCCGCAGCGCAGTGCGCCGAGCAGGATCTGCAGCAGCCCGGCGCCGAGCACGATCAGCCCGAGCGCGGCCAGGCCGTGCTTGGCCACCGCGTCGGCCACCAGCACGGTCAGCCCCGCGGCCGGCCCGCTGACCTGCATGGTGCTGCCGGGCAGCAGGCCGACCACGATGCCGCCGACAATGCCGGTGACGATGCCGAGTTCGGCTGGCACCCCGGAGGCCACCGCGACGCCGACACACAGCGGCAGCGCCACCAGGAACACCACCAGCGAGGCGCCGAGGTCCGGGCCTAAGGTCCGCCGCCACCCGGGCCTGGCCGGCGGGGCGGCGGTCCGGTCGAGGCGGTCGATGGTCCTGGTCACGGTCGCGCTCACAGCGGTCCGAAGGCGGTGGCCGCGGCCGGGGTGAGCACGTCGCCGGTCTCGATGTCGTAGAACCAGCCGTGCACCCGCAGCTCGCCGGCCCGCACCCGGTCCTGGATGAACGGGTAGGTCTCCAGCGCGCGCAGCTGGTTCAGCAGGTGCTGCTGGCCCTCGGCGCGCAGGGCCGGGTCGATCGAGGTGATCGCCTCGGGCAGCCGGTGGTGGCGGGAGAGCCAGCCGCGCATGGTCGGCAGGTGGTCCAGGGCCGCGCCGTGCAGCGCGCTGACCGCGCCGCAATGGGAATGGCCGCACACGATGATCTCGGGCACCCGCAGCCCGACCACCGCGAACTCGATGGTGGCCATCTCACTGGAGCACTCGTCCGGACGATATTCGGGAATGACGTTGCCCGCGGTGCGCAACTCGAACAGACTGCCCGGTTCGGCCCCGGTGATGGCGGCAGGCACGATGCGCGAGTCCGCGCAGGTGATGAACAGGGCGGTGGGCTGCTGACCGGCGGCAAGAGTGCGTCCGGTGTCCTTCGAACGGCGGATGGGGTGTTCGCGGGCGCGTTCGATCAACCGACGGATATCCATGTGATCCCTCGCTGTGCATTGTGTGTATTCGACTGTTCGGCGATGTGCGTGCCGATCAGTTCCGAAACACCTGCAAAGCGGGCTGAGTGCGTAAGTCACGCAGGTGCTCGACCGGGTCCTGCGCCGGACGGGCAGCCTGGACCGGTCGCGTGAGCAGCGCGGACCGTTGTGCGACCAGGACTTCGTTCGCCGGACGGGGCCGCCGCAGCTCAAGCCGGAGCAGGGTCTCCCGCGTGTTCTTCCGCGGCGAATCCTCTTTGTGATTCTCCTTTTTCGGCAGTTCCTTGGCCGGTTTCTGCGGCTCCTTGGCCGGGTCCGGACTGTGCGAGCCGGACGCCGAACGCACCATGGCCTCGGCGACGTGCAGTTCGCAGATCGGCGTGAGCACGCCGATCAGGCTCAACACGATCGCGAGTACCACCCGGCGCACCGCACATCCCTCCTATTGGCTCAAGCCAAGCATACTGTTCAAGATCGATGTGGGAAAGTCGGCCTCCCACATTGTGAATTTCTCGATAACGAGGATGTGAACGAAAATTCATATTCGCTGGTGCCCCGCACACCCGCACCGGTGCGTTGGTCCGCGGTCTCCGGCAGGATGGTGACATGGAATCGCAGGAACCAGAGGCGCGGGTGCGCGCCGCGCTGGCGGAGCTGGTGCCCACCTTCGGTCCGCCGGTTGTGCTGACCCCGCTGACCGTGGTGCCCAGCACCGAGTTGGTCAACCGGGGCCATGGCCTGCGGCGCAAGGTGGGCATGGCGTTCACGGTCGCGCTCGGTCTCCTGGAGGGTTTGTTCGGCGGCGCCGACGGGGCGGATGCGAAGGGGCGGCACATGCCGCCCACCGGGTTCACCCACACCGACGCGGGCCGGTTCGTCGGCTTCGACGAGGAGATCGAACAGCTGGAGCGGTGGGTGGTCAGCGACGGCGCCACGGTCGCGCTGCTGGAGGAGGACGAGGACGATTTCGCGCTGCGCTGGCACAGCGTGGCCGATGCCCGGCCGCAGGCCGAGGACGTCGGCGGCGATGTCCCGTACCTGCGACTCGTCTTCGCCGACACCTCCCAGGTGGGGTTGCGGCTGTCGGCGGAGGAGCGCGCCACGGTGCTGGCCGCGCTCTGAATCACCGCCTGGATGGGTGCCCGGGGCTACTGCCCGCAGGACAACCGGAGCCGCTCGTTCTGGTTCGAGCGCCCGCGCGGACTAGGCGAGGCAGACCACCGGTTCGGGGGCCGGTGCGGCCGGCCGTTCCGCCCGCACCGCGGCGATCCCGCCCAGGATCAGCGCCCCGCCCGCCAGTTGCAGCAGGGTGAGTTCCTCGCCGAGCAGCAGCCAGGCGAAGATCGAGGCGGAGACGACCTCCAGCAGGCCGACGAAGGAGGCCAGGCGGGCGCCGAGCAGGTTGGAGGCGGCGATGCCGGTGGCGTAGGCGATGGCGGTGCCGATGATCGCGACCACCAGCAGCGGCGCCCACCACGGCGCGGCCTGGCCCAGCACGGTGACCTCGCCGAAGTGCGCGGTGAACGGCAGCAGGTCCAGGGCACCCGCGAGCAGCAGCAGTACCGCGGCCAGCAGCAGGCCGGTGCCTGCCAGGGCGGTGGGGGCCAGGCCGTCGGCCGGTCGGGCGGCGATGACGAAGTAGGCGGCGCAGCCGATGGCCGCGGCGAAGGCGAAGAGCAGGCCGAGCGGGTCCACCGCCTGGACCGCGCCGGGGCCGATGACCAGGACCAGGCCGCCGACCGCGAGGGCGGAACCGGCCAGGACGGTCGCGCCCGGCCTGCGGCGGGTGGCCGCCCAGGTGGCGCCGACCAGCAGCAACGGCGCCAGGTACTCGATCAGCAGGGCGGTGGCGACCGGGATGCGGGTCAGCGCGGCGAAGTAGGCGAGCTGGGTGAAGGCGACCGCGACCAGGCCCATGCCGAGCACCCGCCAGCGGCCCCGCCACAGCACGTCCCAGCGGCCGCGCAGGGCGTGCAGGGTGAACGGCAGCAGCGCGAGCCCGGCGACCAGGACCCTGGCGGCGACCGCGGCCGCGGGCGACCAGCCCGCGGCCAGCAGCGGTTTCACGAACGCCCCGGAAGTGCCGAAGGAGACGACGGAGACGGCCGCCGCGGTCAGTCCCGCGGACGTCGGAGCGAGCTGCATGGCGCCTCCCGGCGGTGTGTCATGGGCTAAAGTTGCTACGGCCCTGACGCTAAGTCCGCCGACTGTGAGGAGTCAAATTGCATTTTGCCCCTGACACACAGGAGGCGCTGGAGTTCGTGGTCGTGCTCGGCAACACCGATCCAGGGGCCTCGCGCAGTGGCACGGATGAGCTGGCCACGGTCGAGCAGCTGGCCGAGCTGCTGGCCCGGCACACCTACTCCGGCCGCATCGACCACGACCAGGCCGAACTCCGCGAGGTCCGGGTCACCAGGGAGCTGCTGCGCCAGGTCTGGACCCTGGAGCGGGACGACGCGGTGGAGGTGGTCAACCGGATGCTCCGGGAGGCGCGGGCACTGCCCTACCTGATCCGGCACGACGAGCACGACTGGCACATCCACGCGACCGCCCCGGAGGCCCCGCTGGCCGAGCGGATCCGGGTGGAGGCGGCGCTGGGGTTCATCGACGTGATCCGGATGGACGAGATGGGGCGGCTGCGGGTGTGCGCCGCGCCGGACTGCACCGGGCTGCTGCTGGACCTCTCGCGCAACGGGCTCAAGCGGTTCTGCACGGTGCGCTGCGGCAACCGGATGAACATGATCGCGTTCCGGGAACGTCAGTCCGGGCGGTGAGCACCGGCGCGTACCCGGCCGAAGCGGAAGTAGGCCAGCGGACCGGCGAAGTTCACCCCGATGGCCAAGGCCCACAGGCGTTTCGGGCCGCGCACCTGCTCGGCGGGGCGGCGGGACAGGTCGCGCCAGGCAAGGCTCGCGAGGGTCAGCTGGACCAGGCCGAGCGCCACGATCCCACCGCGTTGCGTGCTGGTCAGGTCCGCCCATCGACGTTTCGCCACGACTGCTCCCCGGGTTCTGGTGTGGGTCAGTCTGACGGCTTCGGGCGGGGTCTGCTTGACAGTCCGGGGAAGGTAAGGCAAACCTAACACCCTGGTGTCGCGTCTGCTGGGGGCGGGCGCCCGGTGGAGGGGCTGGGGTTTCGGGTGGACGTGCAGGGGACGAGCGGGCCAGGTGCGGGTGAGCCGGGCGCGGGTGCGGGTGGGGCAGGCGTGGCGGGCGCGGGTGGGTCGGCTGCGGCCGGGGCCGGGCATGGCGTGCGGTTGCCGGTGTTGTTGTTCGGGGTGCTGGCGGTGTTCACCGCGCAGCAGGCGCTGTCCCCGGTGCTCGCGCCGCTGGCCCGCGAGGTGGGGCTGGCCGAGATCGCCATCGGTCTGGTGGTCACCGGCGCCGCGGTGGTCTTCACCGCGACCGCGCTGTGGTGGGGGCGGGCGGTGGACCGGTTCGGGCACCGGCCGGTGATGCTGGCCGGTTCGGCACTGGCGGTGCTCGGCCTGGTCGGTTTCGCCGGTGTCACCCAGGCCGCCCTCGCCGGTGTGCTCAGTCCGGGCGGCACATTGGCGCTGATGCTGCTCACCCGCAGCGTGATCTTCGGCGCCGGGGTCGGCGCGGTGCCGGTGGCGGCGGTCGCGATCATCGCGGCGGCCACCACGGACGAGCGGACCCGGACCAAGGGGATCGGGCAGATCGGCGCGATGCAGGGGCTGGCCATCGCGTTGGGGCCCGCACTCGGTGGGGCACTGGGGTTCGCCGGGTTGCTGGGGCCGGTGTGGGCCGCGCCCGCGGTGGCCGCGGTGGCGTTGATCGTGGTCGTGGTGGCCATTCCGGGTGGGCCGCCTGCCGCGCGGGCTCGGCCCGAGGCGGGCAGGCGGACGGCGTTGCGGCCCTGGGATCGACGGCTGTGGCCGGTGCTGCTGAGCGGATTCGGGCTCTACCTCGCGCTCAGCATGGTGCTGGTGCTGCTGGGATTCCTGGTGCAGGACCGGCTCCGGCTCACCGCCGAGCAGACCGTGACCGCCACCGGGATCATCTCCTTCGGCGCCGGGGTGGTGCTGATCCTGGTGCAGGGGGTGCTGGTGCCGAAGCTGGGCTGGCCGGCCGCCCGGCTGCTGCGGGTGGGCGCGCCGATCGCACTGCTCGCGTTGCTGGGCCTGCTGGGTGCGGGGCAGCTGTGGCTGATCGCGGGGGCGATGGCGTTGCTGGCGCTGGGGATCGGGCTGGCCGTGCCGGGGTACGCGACCGCGCCGACCTTGCTGGTCGGTCCGGACGAGCAGGGCTCGGTGGCCGGGCTGGTGCAGACCGTGACCGGCTCCACCTTCGTGATCGGGCCGCTGGCCGGGACCGCGCTCTACGGCGTGGATCCGGTGTTCCCGGTGCTGGCCTCGGTGATCGCCTGCGGGCTGGCCACCGCCTTCGTCTGGCTGCACCCGGCACTGCGACCGGTCCCACAGGTCACCTAACGGTTTCTTGTCATCCGATCGGGTGGCTCTTTGCCGTCCTTCAAGTTAGGTTAGGCTAACCAAACTGAGGGGACGCGAGTGAGCACGGTGGATGACACACGGACACATTGCCCACGGGAGATCCACACCGGCCTGTCCGAGCGGGTGCTGGCAGCGGGGCCGCCGCCGCTGCCTGCCCTGACCGCACCCTGGTCGATGACCCCGGCCCTGCCGCAGGGCGAGGATCTCGACCTGGTGCACGGCTGGATGAACCTGCCGCACGTGGCCGGGTTCTGGGACCAGGCATGGCCGCGCGAGCGCTGGGCGGCGACCCTGCGCACGCAGCTGGCCGGGACCTACTGCCGCCCGTTCATCGTGCGGCTCAACGACCGGCCGATCGGCTACGTCGAGCTGTACCGGGCGGCCCGCGACGTGGTGGCCGCGCACTACCCGGCGCTGCCGCACGACCTCGGGCTGCACGGCGCGATCGGCGATCCGGAGGTGGCCGGGCAGGGCCTGGCCTACAAGTTCTGGCTGGAGCTGATCCCGGCGGTGTTCGCCGCCGAACCGGCCTGCCGCCGGGTGGTCACCGACCCCGCCGCCGATCACCGGGTGGCCCGCAGGCTGGACGCCGCGGTGGCCGTGGTGACCGGCGGCGGCCTGCTCGGCGAGGTCGAACTGCCGCACAAGCGCGCCGCGCTCTACGCCTACCCGCGCACCCCGGCCGATCTGCCCGCGCTCACGCCGGGCCACTGAGCACCGCGGTGGTGGCCACGACCGTGGTCTCGGTCGGTCCGTAGCTGTTGACCAGCGCGACCCCCGGCACGCTCGTCCGCCACCGCCGCACCCACTCCGGCGCGGCCGCCTCCCCGCCGATGATCACCAGGCGTACCGAGGGCGGCAGGCTCAGCTCGCCGGCGCAGACCGCGTAGGCCAGCTCGTGCCAGTACCCGGTGGGCAGGTCCAGCACGGTGATCCCGGCCGCCGCGCACTCGGCGAGCAGCGCGGCCACCGACTCCACGCCCTCGGTGCGCACCACCAGGCGGGCGCCCGCGCCCAGGGCCAGGTAGACCTCCTCCACGCTGGCGTCGAAGTGCAGTGGCGCGAACTGGAGCACCCGGTCCCTGGCGGTGATCCGGTACCGGCTGGCCGCCGCGCCGAGGAAGGCGGACAGCGCGCCGTGCTCGATCGCCACGCCCTTGGGGGTGCCGGTGGTGCCGGAGGTGTAGATCACGTAGGCCAGGTCGTGCGGGGCCGGGCACCACGGCGCGCGGGCCGGGGCGGGCGCGAGGGCGGCCACGTCCGGGGCGGTGAGCACCAGCGCGGGCTTGGCGTCGGCGAGCACGGCCTGCCTGCGTGCCGGGGGAGCGGCCGGGTCCAGCGGCAGGTAGGCCGCTCCGGCCTGGAGCACGCCGAGGAAGGTGATCACCGCCGAACCTCCGCGCGGCAGGTCCACCGCGACCAGGTCGCCGCGCCGGATTCCCCGGTGCCGCAACGCTTCGGCCACCCCGCAGATCCCGGCCCACAGCTGGCCGTAGGTCCACTCGCGGTCGCCCTCGATCACGGCGATGGTGCCCAGGTCGTGCGTGAAGACCTCGGCGAGCGGGTACAGCGGGGGCGCCGCGGGGGAGTCCAGCCGCCAGGCCCCGGGGCCGGCCGCCGGGCGCAGCGGGGTCTTCGGTTCGGCCGCGCTGTGCGAGAGCAGGGTGAGCAGTTCTTCTTGCAGGGCGGTGAGTTCGGCCGCGGTGTAGCGCTCGGGGTGGGCGTCCAGTTCCAGCCACAGACCGTCCCGCTGCTGCCGGAAGGCCACGCACAGGTCCTCCACCGGACCGGCGGAGACGTTGCGCGCCAACGCCTCGGCCGCGCCGAAGCGCAGCGTGGTGGCGAACGGCAGCACGTTGACCACCGGCCCGAACAGCCCGGCGCCGCCGGTGTCCCGGCGCAGGTCCTCATGCCGGTAGCGGTGATGCGGCCGGGTGCGGCGGAGCTGGTCGGCCACGGACTCGGCCAGCGCGGCCAGGCTCACCCCCGGCGGGGTGGGCAGCCGCAGCGGCACGATGTTCATCAGGGTGCCCGCGATCCGCATGTCCGCGGCGGCCGAGCGGGCCAGCACCGGCAGGCCGATCCGCACCTCGTCCACGCCGAGCCTGCGCGCGGTGAGCCCGGCCACGGCGGCGATCGCCAGTTCCGGCCAGGTCCGGGACAGCCGGGTGGCGGTGGCCTTGAGCGCGTCGGCCAGGTCGGCGGGCACCGGGATGGCCAGCCGCAGCGCCAGTCCCGCGCCAACATTGAAGTCCATTGTGGACAGTGAGACGGGTGCGGGCGCGTCGGTCAGTTCGGCGAGCCAGAACTCGCGGTCGGCGACGCGTTGCGGGGAGTTCGCGTAGGCGGCGTCCACGCTCAGCGCGGCGGTCACCGAGGTCAGTGCCGGGGCGGGTTCGCGGCCCTCGGCCTGGGCGGTGTGCAGTTCGGCGACCCGGCGCAGCAGCAGCGCGCAGGAGAAGCCGTCCACCGCGATGTGGTGCGCCCGCTGCCACCACCAGTGCTCGGCCGGACCGACCCGGAGCACGAACTGGGCGGTCAGCGGACCGGCGTCCAGCCGGACCGGGGTGGCCAGGTCCTCGGCCAGGAGTTTCGCCGCGGTGGCCCGGGGATCGGCCTCGGTGGACAGGTCGAGCACCCGCACCACCGGGAGCGGACCGGTCTCCTGCCAGGGTTCCTCGCCAACGCCGAAGACCGCGCGCAGGCCCTCGGTCTCGGTCAGGCAGGTGTAGATCGACTCGACCAGCAGGGCGGTGTCCAGCTCGCCGCGGATCTCCACCACGTCGGCGGTGTTGTAGGCCGGGCTGTCCGGGGCGAGCTGCTGGCCGAACCAGATCCCGCGCTGGGCGGCGGTGAGCGGGCGGCGGGGGGAGTCAGGCACGGGTGGCCTCCTTCTCGGCGGTGGCCCAGCGGGCGGTGAGCGCGCGCAGCCCGTCGGCCAGTCCGCCCCGCCAGCAGGCCGAGTCGTGACCGCCGTGGAACTCGCGGTAGGACAGGTCATAACCCTTGGCGCGCAACACATCGCGCAGCCGCCGGGTGGGTTCGAGCAGTTCCCATTCCAGCAGCCCGACCTCCAGATCGAAGGCCACCGGCAGCTTGTCCTCGGCGGCCACCGCCTGGGTCAGCCACTGGGCCCCGGCCTCGTAGGCGGTGCCGCTGGGCCACCAGAACGAACCGGACTGGGCGAGCACGTTGCCGAACCGGTGCGGCGCGCGCAGTCCGGCGAAGGCCGCGGTCAACCCACCCAGGCTCTGCCCGGCCACCACGGTGCGGCGTGGGTCGCTGGTCAGCGGCAGTTGGCGTCCAGCCCAGGGCAGCAGTTCCTCGGTGAGCATGCGCAGGAACAGCTCGTCACAGGCCAGCTCCACCACCCGGGAAGGCAGGTCGAGTGAGGACACCAGCAACGCGGCCATCGGCGGGATCTCGCCCTCGGCGATGAGGTTGTCCAGCGTGTGCGTGGCCCCGAGGTCCCCGGCCCACACCTCACCGTCGAAGAGCACCAGCAACGGCAGGTCCGCATGCTCCGCGCCCGTCGGCCGGTACAGCCAGACCTCGCGTGAGTTACCCAGCACCGCACTGTCAAATCGGTGCTCCGTCAATCTACCAACCGGTCGGTCGGGACGCGGAAAAGACCACTGCTGCGAAGGTGCGTCCGCCAGCTCACCCAGGGACAATGCCGGCCCCCCGAACTTGTTGGGAAGCGTGCTCGGGTTGAGCGGATCACTGACCGCGAGCGCCTGGAGTTCCCGCCACCGCGCCCGCTCCGGCCCACGCCAGACCTCCGGCGCGCCGGGCGGTTCCGCCAGCGGCGCGAGCTGGTAGGTACCACGCCAGTCCGCCCGAAGCCGGTAACTCCGGTGCCACACATCCGTCCCCGGCAACAGCCGCAGCAAACTCGGCCCCAGGTCGTTGTAATCGGTGAGCTTGTTGGCATGCAACAACACCGCGCCCTGCCCGGCATCCCGCCACAGGAAGGTCACGATCCGGTACTCGTCATCCGCATCCGGTTCGACCAGCGGCGTGCCCTCACCCTCGACCTGCCGCCAGAACGCGGCAAGGGTCGCCGAGTCCGCCCCGGCCAACGCCCGCACCCGCGGACTCTCGGCCAGCGGCGGCGGGGTCGGCCGCCGGTTGTGCGGCGGCACCGCGGGCAGTCGTCGCGGGTTGGGGAACTCGGCCATACCAGCACCTTCCAGATATTGGTTAGGCTAACCTAACAGCCATGGTCGACGCCGCGGCGCCAATTGGCACCCCACTTCCCGGACTCCGGGCCTACGTACTCGACGCGGCGCTACGCCCAGCGACCGCGGGCGCACTCGGCGAGCTGTACGTGGCCGGCCCAACAGTGGGCCGCGGCTACCTGGGCCAGCCAGGCCTGACCGCGACCCGCTTCCTGGCCGACCCCTTTGGCGCGCCGGGGGACCGGATGTATCGCACTGGCGATCAGGTGCGGTTGCGGGGCGGGCAGTTGGAGTTCGCGGGGCGGGCGGATCGGCAGGTGAAGATTCGTGGCTTCCGGGTGGAGCCCGCGGAGGTGGAGGCTGCGGTGCTGGCCTGCCCGGGGGTTGCGCTGGCCGCGGTGGTGGCTCGGCCGGATGGTCGCGGCGGGCAACGGCTGATCGCGTATGTCGTGCCCCGGGATGACCTGCCCGGGGGTGAGCGGTCGAAGGGTGCGCGGCCTGGGGGAGAACAGCCTGCGGGCAAGCAGCGCGGCGGTGACTTGCTCCGTGGCCCGCTGACCGGTGGTGACTTGCCGGGTGGCGATCTGTCCGGCGGCGATCTGTCCGGCGGTGACTTGCCCGACGGTGACCTCTCCCGCGGTGACCTGTCCGACAGTGATGTGTCCGGCAGTGACTTGCCCCTCGGCCCGCTGCCCGGTGGCGACCTGCCCGGCGGTGACTTGCCCTGCGGCAAGCAGCTCGGCGGTGACTCGTCCGGTGGCGACCTGCCCAGCGCCGAGTTGTCCCGCAGCGCACTGCCGGTCGGCGATCTCCCCGACGTGCGGGCCTGGCTCGCCGAACGCCTGCCCAGTCACCTCGTCCCCGAGGCCGTCCTCACCCTGCCCGCCCTGCCACTGACCCCCAGCGGCAAACTCGACCACGCCGCCCTCCCCGAACCCGCCACCGCCATCACCCCCACCCGTCCACCGCGCGGCGCCGCCGAAGACCTGATCACCACCCTGTTCGCCGAGGTCCTCGGCGTTACCGAGGTCGGTCCGGACGAGGATTTCTTCGCCCTGGGTGGGCATTCGCTGCTCGCCACCCGGCTGCTCAGCCGTATCCGGGCCACCTTGTCCGTCGAGGTGCCGCTGCGCATCCTCTTCGACACCCCCACCCCCGCCGCACTGGCCGGTTGGCTGGCCGAGCACGGCGGCCGGTCCCGTCCTCGGCCGGAGCCCGCGCCGGAGCGGCAGCTGCTCTCGCATGCCCAGCGTCGCCTGTGGTTCCTGCAGCGTCTGGACCCCGGCGCGGCCACCTACAACATGCCGCTCACCCTGCGCCTGACCGGCCCCCTGGACGTGTCCGCGCTCGCCGTCGCACTGTCCGATGTGGCCGGACGGCACGAACCCCTGCGCACCCTGCTGCCTGCCGCACACGGCGAACCAGCCCCAAACGTGTTGTCACACTTGGACTTCGACCTCGAACCGCAGTCAGTGTCCGATGTGGACACGGCGCTGGCCAACGCGGCCCGGCGTCCGTTCGATCTGGCCGCCGAAGCGCCATTGCGGCCCAGTCTGTTCCGGGTGGACGAGCGCGAGCACGTGCTGCTGCTCCTGCTGCACCACATCGCCGCCGACGAATGGTCCCTGCGCCCACTGCTCGACGACCTGGCCGCCGCCTACCAGGCCCGCCGGTCCGGACACGGTCCACAGTGGACCGCACTGCGCATCCGCTACCCGGACTACGCCGCCTGGCAGGAGAAGCTGCTCGACGGTGAAGCTGTTAGCCAGCTTGACTTCTGGCGAAAGCAACTCGCCGGCCTGCCAGCCGAACTCGCCCTGCCCACCGACCGCCCGCGTGGCCAGGGCGATCTCGGTGGTGTGGTGACCTTCGAGGTGCCACCGGCCACCCACCGCGCCCTGCGGGCACTCTCCCGCGAGGCGGGCGTGACCACGTTCATGGTCCTGCAAGCCGCGCTGGCCACGCTGTGTACCCGGCTTGGCGCGGGCACCGACATCCCGCTGGGCACGCCGGTCGCGGGGCGGGGTGACAGTGCTTTTGACGACCTGGTCGGGTTTTTCGTCAACACGCTGGTGTTGCGGGTGAACACCGGTGGCGCGCCGAGTTTCCGGGAATTGCTGGCCCGGGTCCGGGAGAGCACGCTGGCCGCTTTTGATCACCAGGATGTGCCGTTCGAGCGGGTGGTGGAGGCGGTCAATCCGCCGCGTACGCCTGGGCGCACTCCGTTGTTCCAGGTGATGCTCAGTCATCGCACCGACACCGGCGCGGACACCGTCCTGGATCGTGGGCTCAGTGCCCGGCTGGCTCCGATCAGTGCGGGTGCGGCCAAGTTCGACCTCACCTTCGCCTTCAGCGAGACTCCCGGCCAGGACGGCCTTTCCGGACTGGTGGAACACCGGCTCGACCTCTTCGACGCCGACACCGCCCGCGGTTTCGGTGAACGCCTGGCCCACCTGCTGGCCCTGCTCACCGCCGAACCCGACCGGCCGGTCGGCGACCTGCCGCTGCTCACCGAAGCCGAGCACCAGCGGATTGTGCACGACTGGAACCACCCCGCGCGCACGCCCGAACCCGGCACCGTGCCCGAGCTGTTCGCCGCCCAGGTTCGCCTTGCCCCGCAGGCGATCGCGGTCGCGGTGGACGGCGCCGAACACAGCTACGCCGAACTCGACGACCGCGCCAGCCGGATCGCGCACCTGTTGCGGGAACACGGGATCGGACCGGAAACCGTGGTGGCCATCGCGCCGCCGCGGACCCTGGACATCGTGGCCACCCAGCTCGCCGTGCTCAAGGCCGGCGGTGCGTTCCTGCCGCTGGACCCGGACTACCCGGCCGACCGGCTCGCCCACCTGATCACCGATGCCCGCCCTCGGGTCCTGCTCACCACCACCGAGCTGGCCGCCCACCTGCCCGCCGACCTGCCCACGATCCTGCTCGATGATCCCGAGGTGGTGCGCCGACTGGCCACCCTGCCTGGCACCGGGCCGGAGGTCTCGCTGAGTCCCGACCACGCCGCCTATGTCATCTACACCAGCGGATCCACCGGGCTGCCCAAGGGCGTGGTGGTGCCGCATCGCGGGGTGGCGAAGCTGGTGGCCACCCAGGAACTGGCGTTCGGCTCGGCTGCCGGGCAGCGGGTGCTCTACTTCGCCTCGCCGAGTTTCGACGCCGCGTTCTGGCAGCTGGTCGGCACTCTGCTCAGTGGTGGCACCCTGGTGGTGATCCCCGCGGAGCTGCGCGCCCCCGGCGCCGGACTCGCGGATTACCTGCGAGAGCAACGAATTTCCGTCGCCGGGCTGCCACCGTCCATTTTGGCCATGTTCCCGCCGGAGATCACCCTGCCGCCGGAACTCACCCTGGTGGTCGGCGGCGAACGCGTGCCGCCGGAGGTGGTTCGGCGGTGGGGCGCGCGGCATCGCGTGGTCAACGCCTACGGCCCCACCGAGACCACCGTCAACGCCACCCTGTGGGACTGCGATCCCAGCCAGCCGGGCCCGGTGCCGATCGGCCGCCCGGACCCGGGCGTGCGCGCCTACGTGCTCGACGACCGGCTGTGTCCGGTGCCGCCGGGGGTGGTGGCCGAGCTGTACCTCGGCGGTGAGGGTGTGGCCAGGGGCTATCTGGACCGGCCCGCGCTGACCGCGCACCGCTTCCTGGCCGACCCGCACGGGGTGCCCGGCGCACGGATGTACCGCACCGGGGATCTGGTGCGCTGGCGGGCGGACGGGGTGCTGGAGTACCTGGGCCGGGCCGACGACCAGGTCAAGATCCGGGGGTTCCGGATCGAGCTGGGTGAGGTCGAGGCGGCGCTGGTCGGCTGCCCCGGCGTGCGCACCGCCGCGGTGGCCGTGCGTGAGGGTGTGGCCGGACCGCACCTGGTCGGCTACGTGCTCGCCGACCCCGGCGTCACCGGACCGGAGGTGCGTGCGCACGCCGCCCGGTCACTGCCCGCGCACATGCTGCCGGTCGCGGTGCTGCCGGTGCCCGCACTTCCGTTGACCCCCAACGGAAAACTCGACCTGGCCGCACTGCCGGACCCGGTGCTCGACCGCGGCCCGGCCCGCGCGCCCAGCACCCCGGTCGAACATGAGCTGTGCGCTGCCGCGGCCGAACTGCTCGGTCTGCCCGAGTTCGGCGTGGACGAGGACTTCTTCGCCGCCGGCGGCCATTCCCTGCTGGCCGCCCGATTCGCCGCCCAGGCCGCCGAGGTGCTCGGCCGTCCGGTCACCGTCGCCGACGTGCTGGCCGCCCCGACGGTGGCCGGTCTGCTCGCCCAGGAGACCGCGGTGGACCCGTTCGCCCCGGTGCTGCCGCTGCGCACCGGTGGGCGCGGCGAACCGCTGTTCTGTGTGCACCCGGCCAGTGGCCTCGGCTGGTGCTACGCCGGTCTGGCCGCGCACCTGGACCGCGAGGTCCATGCCCTGCAATGCCCCGACCTCACCGGCCACACCCTCGCCTCACTGGCCGACCTCCACCTGACCGCACTGCGCAAGGTGCGCCCGCACGGTCCCTACCACCTGGTCGGTTGGTCGCTCGGCGGCCTGATCGCGCACGAGATGGCCGTCCGGCTGCACGCCCAGGGCGAGCAGGTCGCCCAGCTTGTGTTGCTCGACGCCTACCCCGGCACCCGCTGGCGCGGCCAACCGCCGGTCGCCGACCTGACCCGGCACCTGGAACAGCCACTGCCACCCGGCCTGGACCCGGCGGTGGTGACCGCCAACGTGCGGGCGGCCGCCGAGGTGATCGCGGGCGCGGAATTCGGTGTGCACCACGGGGATCTGGTGTTCGGCACCGCGACCAGGGACCGGGCGGAACTGCTGTCCACGCACGCGGACTGGGCGGCGCATGTCACCGGCGAGATCGTCAACCACGACCTGGACTTCGGTCACCACGACCTGGCCAGTCCGGCGGCGCAGGAACGGATCGCCCGGCTGCTGTAGCGGTGTTCACCAGCGTGAACATATTCGGTATCAGGTTGACTACCGTCGGCGAGCGAACATTCAGGTTCGCTTGAACGGGAGTCACATGAGTCGCCGTCTTGTCCGTCGCTGCCTGCTGCCCGCAATTCTCGCGCTGATCGCCGCGGTGCTGGTGTTCGCGCCGGGATCCGCCGAAAAGGCCTGGGCCGCACCCGGCTATCACCGCGCCCCGCAACCACCGGGAGTCGACCTCGTCAACATGCTGCCCAGGATCGTCCAGCACGCCTATTACAACCACCGTGGCGAAACAGTCTGCCGAGGTGGTCAGCCACTCCCGGTCGACCAGTTCATGTCCATTGTGCAGGAGTCGATCACGCAGGCCACGGACAGTTTCGTCCGGGCCAATGACGGATCCTGGGTTTACTGGTACCGCACCCCGTGCGACAGTACCGACGGGATGTTCGTGGTGCTGAACTGGAGTCGGCCGAACCAGAGCACCGCGTTCTTCCCGACCCGAGGTGAGCAGTACTTCACCGAACAACTGCGCCGCGACGGACTGGCCGATTCGGCGCCGCGTTCATCCTGGCAGCTCCAGTCGACGCAGGGCTGCTGGACCTACAGCTCGTCCAGCCGTAACGCCGTCGACGACTCACCGCCGTTCTGCAACGCGACCACCGGTGACGTCTTCTACGGCAGCACCGGCACCACGGATGAGGACGCCAGGGTGCCGTGGGACACTTCCAAGTCCACCAGCAACAACCGGGTCCACCGCACCCCGAAGGAACTCTGCACCTGGACGGCCGAGGTGGACCGGGTGCTGGCGCTGTGCCACGCCAATCCGTACTTCAACTACTTCAAGGTCAAGCTGGGTGCGGGTGGTCGAGTGGCGACCTATCTGAATTTCACCAGTGACCCCATTCCGGCCGATGGTCAGAAGCACGTGGTGTACACCCGCGGTGGCGACATGAGCGGATACGACCTCACCGACGTCTTCTACGCCTCCGGGTCCGGCACCTGGTGGGCCAATGTCGTGCTCGGCGGGTACCTGCATTCACCGGTCAATTCCTGATCTCGGACCCATGGGCCCCTGGCAACCGCGGGGGCCCATGCCGAGTCGATCAGATCGGCGGGCGACACCCGGAGTGCGGTGGCGATGGCCTGGATGTGCGAAAGACGGTCCAGTATCCGCTCGCCGTTCTCCACCATGGACAGGAATGCCGGGGAGAGACCGGCGAGTTGGGCTGTGGTGCGCACGCTCATTCCGCGCAGTCGCCGGTACTTCCTGACTCGCTGGCCGATCTCACTTTTCGACGCCAATCCAGACACCCCTTCTGGGCAGGTCGAGATCGCCGCCGGAGCCTAATCCGGGGAGAATGACTCGTCAATCAACGAATTACCGCCGAGTGGAACTGTCGGTGGGCGTGGGTACGTTGTGCGCCGTGACGATGTGGACGGACCGCCTCAGCGCGGTTGCCAGGGACCGCCTGCCCGCCGAGGCCGCGGAAACCTGGATCAAGCTGTTCCAGCCGGGCATCCGGCTCGCCTTCGCCGGGCCGGGGCCGCGGGTGGGCCGGTTGGGTGGGAATCCGGCGCTGCCGCCGGAGATGGACTGGCCGAGCTGGCCGGACAATGGGCCACTCAACTTCATCGCCGAGGTGGACTGTGCCGCACTGCCGCGGGAGTTCCTGAGCATCCCGCTGCCTGCCGAGGGCACGCTGCTGTTCTTCTATTTCGACGGCGAACACCAGCCGGGCTATCCCGACTCGGCCCTGGTGGAGAACATCGAGGGCAGCCGGGTGATCTTCGTGTCGGAGGGCACGGCGGTCACCGAACGAACGGCACCGCCCGGTATCGACCCCTACCCGAGTGTTGACCTCTTCACCGAGGTCGTGGCCACCGCCCCGGAGCGCGAGCATCACCTGCTGGACCAGACCCGGACGGCGAGCGGGGCCACCCTGGCCGAGGCCGTGCAGACCGTGCTTGGTCCGGGGCGCTCGGGCACCGATGTGTTCGGTGAGCTGCGCTGGGAGGTCGAGGAAGGCCCGTTCCACCAGGTCGGCGGTTTCGCCGCGCCGGTGCAGGGTTCGGTGGAGAACGAACTGGCTGACCAGGTGTTCGCGGGTTCCTGGTCGGACCCGGGTTTCGCCGAGGAGGCGGCGCGGTGGGTGTTACTCGCCCAGATCGACAGTTGCGAGGAGGCCGATATGTGCTGGGGCGATGTCGGCAGACTGTATTGGGTGATCCGGTCCGAGGACCTGGCCGCGGGCCGGTTCGAGGCCGCGCGGTGCACCATGCAGTGCGGTTGATCCGCCCGGAGGTCGGCGGGTCCCGCCGACCTCCGGGCCGCTCAGTTGCCGACCAGCCGCGCCCAGGCCGCGACGGTCGGGTTCTCCAGCAGGGTCACGAAGGAGACGTCCGCGCCCTCGGACTCCCAGCGTTCGGCCAGCACCATCAGCCGGATCGAGTCCAGCCCGGCCGCCAGGAGGTCCTCCTCGTCGGTGACCGGGCGGCCCAGCAGTTCGCCCACCTGCTCGCGCAGGGCCGCGGTGGTCACGAGGCCACCCCCAGCACGGCGTCGACCAGGTTCGCGGTGGTCAGCACGTGCCCGCAGCGCTGGGCCACGTGGTGCAGGGCGGACAGGTGGTCCGCGCGGGAGAAGTCGGCGACCGCGTCGGCCACCACGAACGGTTTGACCTCGCGCATGAACGCGTCCAGCGCGGTGGTCAGCACCCCGATGTGCCCGTACACGCCGGTGATGATCAGCTGGTCCCGCTCGCCGAGGAACTCGGCCAGGTCGGTGCGCACGAACGCGCTGTACCGCCACTTGGTCAGCACGATGTCCGTCGGCGCCGGCGCGAGTTCGTCCACAATGGACTCGGCGCGCTGTTCCGGCGGCAGGCCGTTGCCCCAGAAGTCCAGCAGCAGACCGCGTTCGTCCTGGCTCTGGCCGCCGGGCTGGGCGGTGAAGACCACCGGGATGCCCGCTGCTGTGCAGTGCTTGCGCAGCGCGTCGATGTTGGCCAGCACCTCCGGCAGCGGGGAGTCCGCGCGCGGGAAGGCGTCCAGGAAGTGGTTCTGCATATCGTGCACGAGCAGTACGGCACGGGCCGGGTCGACCCGCCAGTCCACCCGGTTCGCGGGCAGCTCCTCGGGCTCGGGTAAGGCGTAGGGCTTGATCGCGGGCAGGCCCATGGTGTTCATCCCCTCTCCAGGCGTGCGCGCAACGCGGCACGCAGGTCATTGGTGCTGGTCTTGCCCACCGCGGTGGTGGGGAACTCGTCGAGGAACTCCACCCGGTCCGGCACCTTGTAGGCGGCCAGGCCGCGGTCCCGGACGAACTCGCGCAACGTGTTCGCCGCGGGGACGGGCACCCCTTGGCGCAGCACGACGAACGCGCAGGAGCGCTCGCCCAGGTAGCGGTCGGGCATGGCCACCACCGCGGCGTCGTGCACCGCGGGGTGGGCGAGCAGTTCGTTCTCGACCTCCTCGGCGGCGATCTTCTCCCCGCCGCGGTTGATCTGGTCCTTGGCCCGGCCGGTCACCACCAGGTAGCCGTCGGAGTCCCGGCGCACGATGTCGCCGGTGCGGTAGAAGCCGTCCGGGGTGAACGCGCGGGCGTTGTGCTCCTCGGCCCGCCAGTAACCCCTGATGGTGTAAGGACCTCGGGTCAGCAGGTGCCCGGTTTCCCCGTCGGGCACCGGGTTTCCGTCCTCGTCGAGGACCAGGACCTCGTCGTGCGCGGAGATCGGGCGGCCCTGGGTGCTGACCACGACCTCCTCCGGATCGTCCAGGCGGGTGTAGTTGACCAGTCCCTCGGCCATGCCGAAGACCTGTTGCAGGGTGCAGCCCAGGGTCGGCCGGACCCGGCGGGCCACCTCCTCGGCGAGTTTGGCGCCACCCACCTGGAGGACCTGGAGGCTGGACAGGTCACGGGTGCTGCGGCGGGCGGATTCCAGCCACACCAACGCGATCGGCGGCACCACCCCGGTGATGGTGACCCGGTGCCGCTCGATCAGCGCGAACGCGGTGGCCGGATCGGGGCGTGGGCACAGCACCACGGTGCCGCCCGCGTAGAGCACGCCGAGCACGCCGGGGGAGGACAGCGGGTAGTTGTGCGCCACCGGCAGCGCGCACAGGTACACCGTCTCGGTGCTCAGCCCGCAGATGTCCGCACTGGCCCAGACGCTGTAGAGGTAGTCGTCGTGGGTGCGTGGGATCAGCTTGGGCCTGCCGGTGCTGCCGCCGGAGAGTTGCAGGAACGCCAGCTCGCCGGGATCCCGCTCCGGCAACGGGATCGGGTCGGTGTAGAGGTCGGCCAGCGCGGTGTGCTCGCCCGGATCACCGGCGATGATCACCCTGGCGTTGCCCGCGACCGCGGCCAGGCTGCGGTGGTCGAAGCCGTCCAACACGTCGGTGGTCACCAGCGCGACGGCCTCGCTGTGCGCGCAGAAGTAGCCGATCTCGTTGGCCCGGTGGGAAGGCAGTGCGAACACCGGCAGCGCGCCGAGCCGGAACAAGGCGAAGATCACGTCGAAGAAGGCCGCGGTGCTGGGCAGTTGCAGCACCACCCGGTCCCCGGCGCGCACGCCGATGCCGTGCAGGCCGGCGGCGAGGCGGTCGGCCCGCCGGTCCAGCTCGGCGTAACTGAGGTGGGTCTCGCCGTCGATCACGGCGGTGCGCTCGCCCCAGCGCCCGGCCCACTCGCGCAGCAGTCCGCCGAAGGTCTCGCCGCGCCAGTAACCCAGCTCGCGGTAGCGGCTGGCGAACTCGTCTGGCCACATGGTTGTCGTGTCTCCGGTCGCGGTCAGGCCCCGAGCGTGGCGCCACCGTCGACGCACAACTCCTGCATCGTGATGTGCCGCGCGGCGGGGGAGAGGAGGAAGAGCACCGCGTCGGCGACGTCGGTGGGGTCGGCCACCCTGGCCAGTGGGATGCCCACCCGGAAGGACTCCGGCGCGCCCGCGATCACCCCGGCCTGGCCGCCCGCGCCCCACAGCGCGCGGCCCATGTCGGTGTCGGTGGAGCCGGGCGCGACTACGTTGCAGCGGATGCCCTGCCCGGCCAGTTCCAGCCCGAGCACCTTGGTGAACATCGCGCTGGCCGCCTTGGACGCGCAGTAGGCGGCCAGTCCGGCCCTGGGCACGGTGGCGGCGTTGGAGGTCACCGTGACCACCGCGCCCGCGCCGCGCTGCGCCATCCGCCTGGTCACCGCGCGGGAGAGGTGGAACACCCCGTCCACGTTGACCGCGAAGGTGCGTGCCCACACCGCCGGGTCGAGTTCGGCCACCGGGGCGGCCTGCAACACCCCGGCCACGTTGACCAGCGCGGTCACCGGTCCGAGGTCCTGTTCCACCTGGGCCACCACGGCTTCCACCGCCGCGGCGTCGGCCACGTCCACGGCGTGGCCGGTGGCGTGCTCACCGAGTGCGGCGGCCCGCTCGCGCACCGCGTCCCCGTCGAGATCCAGCAGTGCGACCCTGGCGCCGCGGCCGGCCAGGGCATCGGCGACGGCGGCGCCGATGCCCCGGGCGGCGCCGCTGACCACGGCCACACCGGTCGTGTTCCACGCGTTCACAGTCATCCCCCAGGATGGTTAGGCTAACCTAATGGAGGTTAGGTCGGCCTAACTTAGCTGGTCAAGTCGGGGGTGCCGCCGCAGGGGCAGATTGAGATGCGAGCGATACTCACCAGCATGGACATTGTCGTGGACCGTCGCTCAATCAACATGGGCGATGACGCGGAGTACCACCGCCGCACCGTCCAAGTCGCCGCGGATCCGAGGGTCGCCGACGCCCTCGCCGCCATCGACCTGCCGCACTACCTGCCCACCCTGCACCGCCCGTGGCTGGTGACCTGCCAGGACCGGCCGGTCGCCGTGCTGGTCAGGGGCACGCTGCACTACGGCGGCCCGGTCCGGCCGACCGATCGGTTGGCAACGCTCGTCCCGACCGGGGCGACCCCGGAGTTCTACTGCCGGGAGGTGGTCGGCGACGATCCGCAGCTGGCCTGGGACACGGCCATGGCGCCCAGGTCGGTGCGCGAGGCCGCGGGACTGGGGCAGATCATGGCGCACGGCGACGAGCGCGGCTGGCGGCGGGTGCAGGAGGTGGTCCGCCGGGTCACCAAGCTGGCCGCGTCCCTGCCGGAACAGGACCGGGACACCGTGATCACCGCGGCCTGGGTGATCGACATCGGCAGCCTGCGCACGATGGTCCCCACCGGGTTCCGGCCGCTGGACGCCGCCCGGCACCTGCGCGGCTACGGCGGCGGGCACTTCAGCGACGAGGTGATCAGCCTGGTCGCGCACCGCGGTGGCGCGCGGTTCGAGGCCGCCGAACGCGGACTGAGCAAGGAACTCGCCGAGTTCCCGTTCCAGGACACCCCGTTGCTGGCCCTGCTCACCAAGGCCGACCGGAGCGCGACCGTCTGACCCCGTGCTGTCCCGCGGTGGCGGCCAGCAGCAACGCACCCCAGAGCAGCGGCGCCCAGTCGCTGCCCCAACCCGCCTGGACCACGCCGGCGGACAGCACCGCGCACAGCGCCGACCCGAGGCAGGCGCCGGTCACCGAACCACGCCCGCCGGACAGTGCCGCCCCACCGATCACCACCGCGGTCAGGCAGACGAACAGGAAACCCTGACCACGGGCCACATCCGCGCCCGCGAACCGGATCGCCTGCGCCACCCCGATCAGTGCCGCCGCGGTCGAGGTGGCCACGAACAGGGTGATCCGCACCCGCGTCACCGGCACGCCCAGCGCCCGCGCGGCCGTCCGGTCGCCGCCGGTGGCCAGCACCCAGTTGCCGAACGGGGTGTGCCCGAGCAGCCGGCCCGCGACCAGGGCGAGCAGCACCCAGGCCAGCACCACCGCCTCGACCGTGCCGGGCCCGGCCGGGCGCAGGCTCACCCCGCCGCTGCCGGTGATCGCCCTGGACAGCCCCAGCGTGCCGCCCGCGACCAGCAGCAGCGACACCAGGGTCACCAGGAACGAGGGCAGGCCGGTGACCACGGTCAGCACCCCGTTGAGCAGGCCGGTGAGCGCGCCGACGGCCAGCGCGAGCAGTGCCGCGGCCCAGAGCGGGGTGGTGAAGTGGCCGTGCGCGATCGCCGTGGTCATCCCGGCGGCGGCCAGCACCGAGCCCGCGGACAGGTCGAACTCGCCCGCGATCACCAGCAGCGTCAACGGAATCGCGACCACCCCGATCTCCGCGGCCAGGGTGAGCCACTGCGGGCGCAGCAGGAAATCCGGTCCGCACACCAGGGTGAAGAACACGCCCAGTGCGAGCAGGCCGAGGCCGATGCGGAGTTCCGGACGGCGGGTCATTTCGCGCCGCGGATCCCGCGATCCCGGTTGTGCGCCAATACTTCGGCGGCGTTGGCCTGATCCACCACCAGGGGTCCGGTGCGCACCGGCGCGTTCGGGCGCAGGCCGTGGGCGAGCCGCTGCACCGCGATGAGCACACCGTAATAGCCTTGCAGGTAAGGCTGTTGGTCCACCGCGAACAGGATCCGGCCGTCCCGCACCGATTCCAGCACCCCGGTGGACAGATCCGTGGTCGCCACCCGCACCCGGCGCTCCGGCCCGATCGCCCGCAACGCCTGCTCGGCGAAGGACGAACCGAGGGTGAACACCCCGTCCAGGGCCGGATCCGCGGTCAGCGCACCGCTGATCGCCTGCTGGGTGGCGGTCGGGTTGGTCGCCTCCGCACTGGCCAGCGGCAACTCGGTGACCGCCCCGCCCGCCGCCCGCAACGCCGTGCCCAGCCCGGCACAACGCTGGGTGGTGGCCGGGCTGCCCGGGACGTGGTTCACGCACAGCACGCGGCGCGCACCCGCCTCGGCGAGTCGTTGTCCGGCAAGGGTTCCGGTGCGCTGCTCGTCCTGTCCGACGTAGCCGGTGGCACCGACCGCCTGCCAGGAGGACTCACCGCTGTTGATCAGCACCACGGTCCGCCCGGCCGCCACCGCCGCCCGGATCCCCGGGTCCTGCTGCTCCGGGAAGTAGTCGCCGAGCGCGATCCCGTCGGCCCCGTTGGCCACCGCGTTTCCCAGTAACCGCACCAGTTCGGCGCCGAACTCGGCGGTGGCGGCCGGGGCCAGGTAGTCCATCTGCACCCGCAGATCGGCGGCGGCCTGCTCGGCGCCGGACTTCAGCGCGGCGAAGAACGGATCGGCCAGCGGCCCGGCGATCACCGCGATCCGCCGCCCACCCGGATCCGGCGGCCCCGGTTCGCGGACGGTGCAGGCGGTGGTGGTCAGGGCGAGCGACAGCAGGACGACGGACAGGCGCATGGCGGCGGATCCCCTCGGCCGGACGAGGCCCCAGGATCGGTCACCCCGGGCGCGCCGGGCAGCGGTCAGGAAGGTGATCCGTTCGCACAGACGGGTGGTGCTGCCCACTCGCCCGCGAGCGCCGCGTACACCTCGACGTCCCGCACCCGCCCGCCCAGCACCGCCGCCCGCCGCAACGTGCCCTCATGACCCAGCCCCAGCCGCTCGGCCACCCGGCGACTGGCCAGGTTGTCCGCGGCCACCCGGATCTCCACCCGGTTGATCCCGCCGCCCGTGAACACACTGCGCAGCAACGCCCGCAGGCACCGGGTCAGCACCCCCGCCCCGCAGAAGTCCGCCGCCAGCCAGTAACCCAGTGCGGCCACCCGGTCGGCGTGACTCACCATGACCGTGACCGACCCCGCGACCCGCCCGTCCACCTCGATCACCAGCGCGGTGTGCGCGGCCGGCCGGCGCCGCAGGTCTTCCGCGGACCACACCTGGTCCACCCACGGCAACCAGCCGGCCAGCCGGGAGCGTTCGGCGGCCACGATCCCGTACAGCGCAGGCAGATCCGCCTCCTCCAGGGACCGCAACACGATCCGCTCGTCCACCTCCAGCCACACCACCACCACCTCCCATCCCCAGCCTGCCCGCCCCGACTGCCGCTCGCTCGGGGCCGCCGGGCACCGGCTGGGGCAAGCCGGAGTGCCCGGCCCGGTGCGCGGACGGGCACCGGACGGGAGCACCGGCGCGCCTACCGTGAGCGGCGTGACCATGCCAGTGGCGAAGCTCGGCGACCGGGTGGTCGGCGTAGACGTGCACGTGGTCCTGGTGCCCTCGGCCGGCGGTCCGGTGCCGACCCCGATGTCCTTGCCGTTCAACGGAACCATCACCGGCGGTTGCTGCGCCACGGTGCTCGTTGGCGGCCGGCCGATCGCCACCGTGGGCAGCGAGGCGACCAACAACCCGCCGCACACCCCGCCCAACGGCAGCTTCGCCAACCAGCCGACCAACCGCGGGGTGGTCCTGCTGGGCAGTGCGACCGTGCTCGCCGGGGGGAAGCCGGTGGCCCGCTCCGGGGACCGGGTGCAGACCTGCAACGACCCGGCGCCGGCGCCGACCGGGCAGATCGTGGCCACCGGCACGGTACTGACCGGAGGTTGAATCCGGATTACTCGTCGAAATACTTCCGACTTTTCGCGGGTGGACGCTCCGGGATCGCTGTTGGAGGCTTCCAGGTCCCTGCACTTACTTCCCTGCGAGTGAGGACTTGACAATGATCAGAAGTCTCTTCATGCGATATGGGTTGATAGCCGCCGCGGTCTCGGCGATGGCGTTACTGGGGCCGGTCACCCAGGCGGGCGTCATGGTCAGCGCCGAGTCGGCCCCGGTGGCGGCCGCGCTGGGGCACCCGACCTCGGTCATCAGCATCGAGCCTGGACAGCGTGACACCGCGGCGGAGCCACTTGGTGTCCAGGCATGGCCGGTGCCCAGCAGGCGCAGCTACCACATCACCGCCTCGTGTCAGCCGTACGCGGCGGCGATCAGGCGGGGCGCGGCCGCGTGGGCCGGGCTGACCGAGGGTGCCGGCACGCCGGTGCAGTGCACCAACAGCTACATCACCGGCTGCGGCGGCGGCTCCAACGTGGTCGGCTGCAACTGGGGCAGTGGGCAGCGGATCGCGCTGTTCATGCGCGGGGTCCGGGACGGCGCGCTGCTGGCCGCGCACGAATTCGGGCACAACTGGTTCGGGCACTCCGGTTTCCGGTGCGCGGGCTGGGGCAGTGCGCAGGAGGTGATGGCGCCGTCCATGTGCGGATAGCGCGGCACAAATAGGTCCGCGTCGGGGTGGCGGAATTCGGCCACCCCGACGCGGTCTTTTCCGGGGGAAACGCGGGGCACCCGCCGAGTTGCCCGTGCGGGCAAGACTAGGGATTCGCCTGGGGTCTGACCCCAGGGACCTGCGCGTGCCGGGCCGGGAGCATTCCTGGGGAGGAACTCCCGAGGAGGTGGGTGACCATGACCGGCCGGATCCCCGTGTGCGTGCACGCGTCCGACCCGATCCTGCGCACCGGACTGGCCGCGGCGTTGCGCGGTCAGCCGGGGCTGCTGGTGGTCGAGCAGGCCGCGATCGATCCCGAGGTGGTGGGGGTGGTCGCCGCCGAGGTGATGGACGAGGAGGTCACGGCCGGGCTGCGCAGGCTGCACGGCAGGGGGTGCCGGCGGGTGGTGCTGGTGTTGTCCAAAGTGGACAGTGTGGACCTGCCTGCCGCGGTGGACCTCGGGGTGTGCGCGGTGCTGCGGCGGGCCGAGGCGGGGGCGGAACGGCTGGCGGACGTGGTCGGGCGGGCGGCGCGGGGTGAGGCCGCGTTGCCGCCGGAGATGCTGGCCCGGTTGCTCAAGCAGGTGGCCCGGATGCAGCGGAACCTGCTGTCCCCGCACGGCGCGGGGTTCACCGGGTTGTCCCGGCGGGAGGCCGAGGTGCTGCGGCTGGTGTCGCAGGGCCTGGAGACCAAGGACATCGCGGCTCGACTGTCCTATTCGGAGCGCACGGTGAAGAACGTGCTGCACGACGTCACCTCGCGGTTCCACCTGAAGAACCGGTCGCACGCGGTGGCCTACGCCATGCGCGAGGGCCTCATCTGAACCTGACCTGCCGCCACCGGGTCGGGCCCGGATGCACGGCCCTGGTGGCGGGTCCGCCGGTGCCCAGGTCCAGGGATTCGACTGGCGATTCCAGTGCGGTCAGCACATCCGGCACCAGCGGGCCGGTGACCGCAAGGCCGATACCGGGCAGCGGGCCGTCCACCGGCACACCCACGTCCAGGGTGGCGGGTTGGGCGGGCAGGGCGGGGATGGCGAGGGTCGGGTGCGCGGTGAGGGTGCGCAGCGCGATCTCCAACAGCCGGTGCTCCTGTTCGGGCTCCCGGGCTTGGGCGCACAGCAGGTAGGTTAGGCGGAATCGGCGCACCGGAGGCCGCCTGCCCACCACCCGGCCGGTCTCGTCACGGATGTCGGTCCAGTCCGAGCCGCCGGCCTCGGCCCGGATGTCGCGCAGCAGCAGTGCGAGCACCGGGTCTTCGGGCGGGTCCGTGGGCAGGGCGAACTCCACCAGGGCCGTGCCGCCCAGGGCCTCGGTCAGTACGGCCCGCACGGCCTGGTCGACATCGGTGATCACACCGCGAGTCTGGGCGCGTGCGCCGCCGCCGGGTGGGCGGTGCGCGGTGCCCGAACAGGCAGGGCGGGTTGCCCGGGTGGCGGGCTGAACAGCACCTGAGCGGGTGGGTCCCGCGCTGTGATGCTCGGACGGACCGCCCGGTCCACAACCAGGAGGACCAATGCCGAACTACCTGTCACCAGGGGTGTACGTCGAGGAGGTGTCCTCGGGGTCGAAGCCGATCGAGGGCGTCGGCACCGCGGTGGCCGCCTTCCTCGGGTTCGCCGAGCAGGGACCGATCGACCAGCCCGTGCTGGTGACCAACTGGACCCAGTTCAGCCAGACCTTCGGCGGCTTCGTCGAGGGCTCCTACCTCGCGCACTCGGTGTACGGCTACTTCCTCAACGGCGGCGGCCGGGCCTATGTGGTGCGCATCGGCGGTGCCGAACGCGGTGCCGCGGTGGCCGAACTGCCCGCCGGGCCGGGCGCGCCACCGTTGCGGTTGCAGGCGTTGCCGGGGGTGGACGCGGAGATCTCGGTGTCGGTGCAGGAGTCCGGCAAGGGCGGCGAGGACAGCTTCAAGCTGGTGGTGAAGAAGGCGGGCAAGGTCGAGGAGACCCACGACAACCTCAGCGTGCGCCCCGGACCCGGTTATGTGGTCACCGCGCTGCGGCGGTCCAAACTCGTTGCGGTGCAAGAACTCCAGGACGAACAGCTCGTCGTGCCGGTCAAGGGCGCGGAGGTGGCCCTGGCAGTGCGGGCCGCGGCGCCCGCGGTGTCGGCGCGGGACTACGTCGGCGACGCGGCCGACCGCACCGGGTTCGCCGGGCTGGAGGCGGTGGACGACGTGACCATGCTGTGCGTGCCCGACCTGATGGCCGCGCACCAGCGTGGGCTGCTCGACGAGGAGGGCGTGAAAGCCGTGCAGCTGGCCATGATCGCGCACTGCGAGCTGATGGCCGACCGGGTGGCCGTGCTGGACAGCCCGGCCGGGCTCAACGCCCAGCAGGTCAAGCAGTGGCGCACCGAGTTCGCCGGCTACGACTCGAAGTACGCGGCGCTGTACTGGCCGTGGATCAAGGTGATAGACCCGTTGTCCGGGCGTACCAAGGAGATCCCGCCGGGCGGGCACCTGGCCGGGGTGTGGGCACGCAACGACGCCACTCGTGGCGTGCACAAGGCCCCGGCCAACGAACAACTGCGCGGCGTGGTCGCGCTGGAACTGGCCATCACCAAGGGCGAACACGATCTGCTCAACCCGATCGGGCTCAACTGTCTACGGTCCTTCCCCGGCCAGGGCATCCGGGTGTGGGGCGCGCGCACGCTGTCCAGCGATCCGGAATGGCGTTACCTCAACGTGCGCAGGCTGTTCAACTACGTGGAGAAGTCCATCCTGCAGGGCACCAACTGGGTGGTGTTCGAGCCCAACGACCCGAAGCTGTGGGACTCGGTGAAACGCACCATCACCATGTTCCTGCGCGGGGTCTGGCGGGACGGTGCGCTGTTCGGCCGCACGCCGGGGGAATCCTTCTACGTCAAGTGCGATGAGGAGAACAACCCGCAGGAGAGCCGGGACAACGGCGTGCTCACCGTGGAGATCGGCATCGCCCCGGTCAAACCAGCCGAGTTCGTGGTGTTCCGCATCTCGCAGTACGCCGAGGGCGCCGGGCTTGAGGAGTAGGGAGAACGACGATGATGGGACTCGGCCCGAACCAGAACCAGGACGCGCTGACCGCGGCGCGCTTCTCCATCACGGTGGACGGCTATGAACTGGCCTGCTTCACCGAGCTGACCGGCATCACCACCTCGGTGGAACCGGTGGACTACATGTACTCCTCCGACCGCGAGGTCGGCTTCAAGAAGCTGCCCGGCACCAAGAAGCCGCCGACGGTGATCCTCAAGCGCGGCAAGACCGGCGGCATGCAGCTGTGGGCCTGGCACGAGGCCGTGCTCACCGGCAACATCGTGGCCGCCCGCAAAAGCTGCTCGCTGGTGATGTACAACTTCGACGGCCAGCCGGTCGCCCGCTACTACCTGGAGAACGCCTGGCCGGCCAAGCTGGAGATCGGCGCGCTGCGGGCCGGTTCCAACGACGTGCTCACCGAGTCGGTCACCATTGTCTGCGAACACATCCAGCGGGTGGCGCCATGAGTGCGGCGCTGCGCACCGAGTACCCGTTCACCCTGCCGCGCGGCTATGTGGACGATTCGGGCGCCACCCACCGCGAGGGCGTGATGCGACTGGCCACCGCGCGGGACGAGCTGGCCCCGCAGACCGATCCGCGGGTGCGGCAGAACCCGGCCTACCTGACCGTGCTGTTGCTGGAGCGCACGGTGACCCGGCTCGGCGCACTGTCCGCAGTGGACACCTTCGTGGTGGAGGGTCTGTTCGCCTCGGACCTGGCCTTCCTGCAGGACCTGTACCGCCGGATCAACCAGGACGGGCACACCGAGGTCGCGGTGAGCTGCCCCGGCTGCGGCGGCGACTTCTCGGTGGACGTCGCCGGTGATGCCCAGGGGGGATCCTGACGTACGCGGCCGACCGGCTGTGGGCCGAGGTCGCGTACGTCGCCTACTACCTGCACTGGCCGTTCGAGTCCATTGTGGACATGGAGCATCCGGACCGGGCCAGGGTGATCACCGAGATCGGGCACATCCACGGTCGGCTCGCCGCCGCCGAATGAGCAGGAAGGGAGCCGGGCATGCGCTGGTCGTGGCCGTGGAAACACCGGGTGGCCGCTGTGGTGCCGCGGCCGCGGCAGCAGTGGCGGCGGGTGCCGGTGCTGCGGCCGACCATCCGGTTGGCCCCGCCGCTGACCGGCGCGGTGGAACTGGGTGCGCTCCGGCCACTGATCCACCCGCCGTTGCCGCGCCGACGATCCGCCGAGGTGACCAGGGGAACGGCGGAGGGGATCGCCGTGGTCCGGCGCGAGCCTGCGGCGCCGGAAGCGCTGGTGCCACTGGAACTCCCGCCGCCGGTGCGGCGTATGGTGCCGACCGTGGCGGGTGCCGAGCCGGTGCCGCTGGTGCGGGCCGATCCGCGCTACCTGGCGGAGCCGAGGGAACCCGAGCAGCCACATCGGCCCCCGGCCTGGCTCCGCGCGACCCTGCCCATGCTGCCCGCCGCGCCCGCCTCGACCGACCGGTCGGTAGCCGCGCCCGCCCTAACCGACCGGTCGGTGACCGCGCCCGTCCCAATCGACCGGTCGGCAACCGCGCCCGGACCAGCCGCGCGACCACTGCCGCCACACCGGCCCAACCTGGGCCAGTCCCGCAGGCTCGGCCTCGGGGCGCCGATCTCCCGGCCACCCGTGTCCTCGGAGCGGGTGCCACCGGGCCTGGCCGCCCGGTTCGCCGCGCACGGCGCCGACGTGTCCACCGTGACCATCCACAGAGGACCCGAAGTCACCGCCGAGGCGGCCGCCCGGGGCACCAGGGCATTCACTCGGGACGGTGCCGTTTTCCTGCCCGCCGAAGCCGGACCGCTGACCGAACCGTCGGCGCGCGGGCTGCTCGGGCACGAACTCACCCACGTGGTGCAGCAACGCAATCTCGGTTCGGCACTGCCCGCCGAGGACTCCGCGCCGGGGATGGCGCTGGAACTCGACGCGGTGCGGGGCGGTGAGTGGGCGGTCGGGACGGCAGTGGAGCCACCGCCGCTGCGGCATGCCCCGCCGGTTCGAGGCTCGGGTGGGGCGGTGCAGCACGAGCTGCCCTACGACAAGATCGAGGAGATCGCGCGGAAACTGGCCGAGAACGAGTCCCGGGCCAAGGACAGCAGTGCCGAACCGAGTCCGGAGGACCTCAAACGCTGGTTCGCCATCGTGCGCGAGTCCGGTGGGGTGACCGGCCGGGTGGGCATGTCGGATGCGGAAATCCGGGATATGGCCAAGAAGATGGTCGAGCACGAGATCCGGGCCGAGGGTGGCGGGCGGGAGGCCGGGTCGGCGGAGGTCGAGGCCATGGGGGAGGTGCTGAAGCCGTTCCTGTCCACCGAGGCCGAGGAAAGTTCGTTGCTGGTCAAGGAATACACCTCCTGGGGTGACATGCGGCGGGGTGTGGTCGGAGACCTGCTCGGCACGGTGTCGGGGAACCGGCTCACCGAGGACGAACGTGGGACCGCCGATGAGTACCTGCGGCGGGGTGTGCACAAGGTCGGGCTCGGCCGGTTCTGGCCTGCGCCGGAGCAACCACCCGAGCCGCCGCCCGAGCCGGTGGACACCGAGACCGCCGAAGTGCCGGAAGCACAGCCGCCGCTGGTCGAGGAGTACTCCTCCTGGCGGGAGATGGCCCACCGCACCAAGACCTCGCTCACCCAGTCGTTGCTCAGCCCCTACGGCATCGACCAGACCCCGGAGGCCGCCACCGAGGCGGCCGAGGTGGAGGCCAAACGCAACGACGGCAAGAACGAGAGCGCGGATCTCAACTTCGACCAGCTCTTTTCCAAGCTCTACCAACGGGTGCGCAGCGCACTGCGCGAGGAACTGCTCATCGGCCGGGAACGCGCCGGGCGGCTGTCGGACTTCCGCTAGAACAGGAGGCAAGCCATGGCAATCGGCGCCGAAGCCCGGATCGCGATGGCCAACCGGTTCGAGGTGATCATGGACCACGGGGCGCACAACCTCGGCAGCTGGTCCAAGGTGCAGGGCCTGGACGTGAGCTGGGACGTGGTGGAGTACCGGGCGGGCGACGCCGGCAACGACCGCTGGTACTTCCCCGGCAACACCAAGTACCAGACCATCAAACTCGAACGCGCGGCCTGCCAGGACTCGCAGAAGGTGCGTGACTGGCTCTCGGCCACCTCCTTCAAACACGGCAACCACGGTGGCTCGGTGGTGCTCTTCGACGCCAACGGGGCCAGGGTGATGGAGTGGGAACTGCGGGATGTGATGCCCGCCAAGTGGTCCATCGCCGGGTTCGAGGCCATGCAGAGCAAGGTCGCGCTGGAGACCCTGGAGCTGGTGCACCGCGGCTTCCTCGACGACCAGATCCAGCTCGGCTGAGGCGGCCACGATGTCCTTGGCCAGCAACGCCCGGCTCGGCCTGGCAATGCGGTTCCAGGTCGCCGTCGACGGGATCGACCTCGGTGGCTGGCGCAGTTGCAAGGGACTGGCGGTCACCTTCGAGAACGAGACCTTCATCGACGGCGGCAACTACGACGCCAAGTCCTTCCTGCCCAAGTGCGTGGACTACCCGCCGGTGACCCTGCAACGCGCGATGACCGCCGCGGACTCGGCCAGGGTGCAGCAGTGGCTGGCCGGGCTGGTGGAGAACTGGGTCAACGGCTACGGCGTCTACCGCGGCGGCACCGCGCAGATCACCCTGCTGGACAGCATGGGCACGCGGGTGAGCAGCTGGTCGCTGCGCAACGTGCTGCCCAGGAGCTGGCGCGGCCCCGAACTGGACGCCAAGGGCGCCGAGATCGCCATCGAGCAGCTCGAACTGGTGCACGAGGGATTCCTGTGACCGGGAGGAAACGCTGATGTCCGACTCCTACCACCGGATCGCCGAACGCCGGGTGCGCGCGCAGCTGGTGTGCCGGATGCCGCCCTCGCCAGGACTGGTGCTCTTCGACTTCAACCCCGAGCAGATCCGGATGCGCCGCTCGGTGGAATGGCGCTTCCACGGCAACTCCGCCGCCCTCGGCGCCACCCCGCCGATCGGCTCCTCGCCGTTGTACTTCAAGCGATCCGAGCCGCCGGTGATCTCGGTGGACAACGTGATCTTCGACGGTCCGGACACCAAGGCCAAGTGCGATCAGCTGCTGAACTGGATGACCCCCGGCGGCGGCGCGCTGGACATGCTGGCCGCCGGTGCGGTGCCGCTGGCGGTGAAATCGCTGTCCGGCGGGCTGGGCAAGAAGATCGGCGGGCTGGTGAGCAGGCCGTTTAAGGACTACACCAGCAGGCTGCCCCGGCTGACCTTCAACTGGGGCCCGCCGATCGCCGGGTTCTGGTACGAGGTGCACCTCAAACACGCGGGCATCAGCTACACCCGGTTCAGCCCGGTCGGCATCCCGGTGCGGGCCAAGGTGAATCTCGAACTGCAGGAGGTGCCCAGCCTGGCCTCCACCATGCCCACCAACCCGACCTCCGGCGGCCCGCCCGGCCGCGGCGGGCATTCGGTGTCGGAGCGGGAAACCCTGCCCGGCATCGCACTGGAGCACTACGGCAGGCCAGGGGAGTGGCGGCGGCTGGCCGAGGTCAACGAAGTGGACGATCCGCTGCGGATGCGCCCTGGCGAGACGCTCTACCTGCCCAATGCCGAGGAACTGCACGAGGAGGCGGCGGGATGACCAGATCCCTTGGCGTGCTGGGGAACACGCCGGACGGGGTGACCGTGCGGGCCAGGGTGGAGATCGGGCCGTCCGCGCCCGCACCGCTGAGCGCGGAGGTGGCGGCCCGGATCCGGCGGGTGGTGGTGGACACCGATGTGAACCTGCCGGGCATGTTCGAGATCGTCTTCGACGACCCGGAGGGCTGGCTGGTCGACCGCAACCGGTTCGGTATCGGCAGTGCCGTGAGCATCCACGACGGCAAGGACGGCAAACTGCTGATCCGCGGCGAGATCACCTCGATCGAGGCCAGGTGCGCCGACCAGGCCATCCTGACCGTGCTGCGGGGTTACGAGAAGGCGCACCGGTTGCAGCGGGCCACCCGCACCCGGACCTTCCTGCACAAGCTGGACTCGCAGATCGCCGCGGCCATCGCCCGCGAGCACGACCTGGACATCGGTTTCATCCAGCCCACCACGCACCTGCACGAGCACCTGGCCCAGGTGGCCCAGACCGACTGGGACTTCCTGCGCTGCCGGGCAAGGGAGATCGGCTACGAGACCGGCGTGGCCGGCGGCAAGTTCTTCTTCCGCAAGCCCGCGCCACCGGGGAAACCCCTGCTGGGCCTGGCCAGGGCGGTCTCCGGACAGGTCACCGAGCTGACCTTCAAGAACGACCTGCTGACCTTCCTGCCCCGGATGACCGGCGCCACGCTCACCCCGGATGTGGAGGTCCGGGTGTGGGATCCGTGGGCGAACCAGGTGCGGATCGGCTCGGCTCGCGCGCGGGCCGGGACCGCGACCATCGCCGATGACTCACCGGAGGGCCTGGCCCGGATCTTCGCCGACGCCGGGAAGTGGACCAAGGCCAGTCCCGGCAAGGGCGGCAAGCCGCCGAGTCCGACCGCGCACGTGGTGGTGGACCGGCCGCTGGCCGCGGGGGTGACCGCGGGTGCGGTGGCCGAATCGGTGGCCGAGGCCATTGCCGGGCAGCTCACCGCGGGCTACGCCGAGGCCGAGGGCTGGGCGCTGGGCAATCCGGCGGTGATCGCGGGCGGGCTGGTGCGGATCAAGGGGGTGCCGCGGCAGTTCGAGGGCTGGTGGGCGATCAGCAGCGCCCAGCACGTCTTCGACGAGACCGAGGGCGGCTACCAGGTGCGATTCGTGGTCTCCGGTGGACAGGACCGCTCCCTGCACGGCCTCACCTCGGCCGCGCGCACCGAACCGCAGCGGTTCACCGGCGTGGTGTGCGGGGTGGTCAGCAACGTCAGCGATCCGTTGCGGCGCAACCGGGTCAAGGTGAGCCTGCCCTGGCTCTCGCCCGGCTACGAGTCGGATTGGGCGCGGGTGGCACTGCCCGGCGCGGGTGCGCGCAGCGGCACCATGTTCCTGCCGGAGGTCAAGGACGAGGTGCTGGTGTGCTTCGAGTTCGGCGACCTGCGACGGCCCTACGTGCTGGGCGGGCTGGTCAACCAGGACACCCGCTACAGCCTCGGCGGGGCGCCGGTCCGGGTGTCCGGGCAAACCGGGGCGGTGGTGCGGCGGGGGATCGCCACCCCGACCGGCAACCAGCTCGCCTTCGAGGACGACGCGCAGGCGCGGACCTCCAAGGTAGTGCTCGGCGGGCAGCAGGAGGACGTGGTGCTCTCGCTGGACTGCGCGAAGGGCACGGTGGCGCTGCGTTCGCAACCGGCCTCCGGCGCCGGGTCGATCATCATCGAATGCGGGGCCACCGGCAACGTGCAGATCAAGGCCGGTCCTAATGGGACGGTCACTGTGGACGGTGGCGCGAGCCTGACTCTCAAGGCAGCACAGATGGTCCGCATTGCCAGCAATGGCGTGGTGGAGATCAAGGGCAGCGCGATCAAGCTCAACTGAGGTGGTGGCGGGATGGGCGAGGAGATGATGGACCGGTTCATCGGCGCGGGCTGGGCTTTCCCGCTGCGGGTGGGCCCGACCGGCGGGATCGCGCTGGTGCGCCGGGAACAGGAGCTGGAACAGGCCATGCGGCTGATCCTGGCCACCTACCCCGGCGAACGGCCGATGCGGCCCGCCTTCGGCAGCAGGCTGCGGGACTTCGTGTTCCAGACCGCGGACGCGCAGACCGCCGCCGAACTCGCGCACGAGGTGCGGCAATCGCTGCAGCGCTGGGAACCCAGGGTGGAGGTGGCCGCGGTCGAGGTGACGCCTGATCCGGACGATCCGACCGTGCTGTACCTGGACATCCAGTACCTGCCCAAGGGCGCCAACGATCCACGAAACCTGGTTTTCCCGTTCTACACCATCCCGGACGACGGCACCGACTACTGAGGGGCCCGCGATGACCCTGCCCGCGCCGAACCTGGACGACCGCCGCTTCCAGGACCTGGTGGACGACGCCAAACGGCTGGTCATGCGGCGCTGTCCGGAGTGGACGGACCACAACGTCTCCGATCCCGGCGTCACGCTGATCGAGACCTTCGCCTACCTCACCGATGTGTTGCTGTACCGGGTGAACCGGGTGCCCGACCGGCTGTACGTGAAGTTCCTGGAGCTGATCGGGGTGCGGTTGTTCCCGCCGGTGGCCGCGCGGGCGCCGGCGACCTGCTGGCTCTCCGCCCCGGCCACCGCCCCGGTCCGGGTGCCGGAGGGCACCGAGGTGAGCACCCTGGGCGGCAACCCGGAGGACACCGTGGTCTTCAGCACCACCCGCGACCTCGACCTGCTGCCGTGTGCCCTGCAATCCCTGCACACCAAGGAGATCGACGGCGAGGACAGCGTTGATCACACGGCCCGGCTGCGACTGGAACAGCCCTGCCCGGCCTTCGCCAGTCCACCCGCGCCGGGTGATTTGCTGCTGGTGGCGCTGACCGAACCGGTGCCCTGCTGCGCGGTGCGACTGGACGTGAGCTGCGAGATCGAGGGTGTCGGCGTGGACCCGGACCGGCCACCGCTGGTGTGGGAGGCGTGGGACGGCGCGGACTGGGTGAACTGCCCGGTGTCCACCGACGAGACCGGCGGACTGAACCGCTCCGGCGCGATCGTGCTGCACCTGCCGGAAACCCACCAGGCCAGTGTGCTGGACGGGGAACGCGCCGGGTGGGTGCGGGCCAGGGTGGTCGAGGCCGAACCCGGGCAGCCCGCCTACCGGGCCTCGCCGGTGCTGCGCGGGCTGACCGCGGGCACGGTGGGCGGCACGGTCGGCGCGGTGCACGCCCAGCCGGTCCGCGACGAGGTACTGGGTGAGGCCGAAGGTGTTGCCGGACAGCGGTTCCAGCTAGCCCGGCCGCCGGTGCTGGCCGAGGCGGGCGAACTGGTATTGGAGGTCGGCTCGGCCGAGGGCTGGACGCGCTGGCAGCGGGTGGCGCACTTCGCCGAGAGCGGTCCCGAGGATCGGCACTTCGTGCTGGACGCCGCCGGTGGCGTGGTCGAGTTCGGGCCGCTGCTGCGCCAGCGCGACGGCGGGGTGCGTCAGTTCGGCGCGGTGCCCGCGGCCGGGGCCGCGGTGCGGATGACCCGTTACGCCACCGGCGGCGGCAGGCGTGGCAACGTGGTCAGGGGTGCGTTGCAGGCGCTCACCGCCACCATCCCGTTCGTCGCCGCGGTGGAGAACCTGGTTGCCGCGCAAGGCGGGGTGGACGGCGAGACGGTCGAGCAGGCCAAGGCCCGCGGCCCGCAGACCCTGCGCAGCCGCGACCGCGCGGTCACCGCCGAGGACTACGAGGTGCTCGCCGCCGAGGCGGCGCCCGAGCTGAGCCGGGTGCGTTGCGTGCCCGGCGCGGACGGCGAGCTGCGCCTGCTGGTGGTGCCCTCGGCGGCGAATCCGTTGGGCCGGTTGCGGTTCGAGGATCTGGTGCCGCGCGCGGACACAGTGGAGCGGGTGGTGCGCAGGCTGGCCGAGGTGCGGGTGGCCGGGGTGCGGGTGGTGGTGGAACCACCGCGGTACAAGGGAATCACCGTGGTGGCCCGGCTGGTTCCGTTGCCGGGGGCGGTGGCCGATCAGGTGCGCGAGGAAGCGCTGACCGCGTTGCACAGCTTCCTCAACCCGCTCTCCGGCGGCCCGGACGGCACCGGCTGGCCGTTCGGTCGGCCGGTGCAGCAGGGCGAGGTGTTCGTTGCCCTGCAACAGTTACGGTCGGTCGACCTGGTCGCCGAGGTGCGGTTGTTCGGGGCCAACCCGGTCACCGGCGAACGCGGCGGCGAGGCGCGAAGCGTGCAGGTCGAACCGGGCAGCCTGGTCTTCTCCTACCAGCACCAGATCCGGGTGGACCGGCGATGAGCCGGGGTGTGCTGCCCGGCCTGGCCTCCCCGCACCCGCTGGGCGAGTTGCTGCCCGCGGTGTTCCAGGAGGACGAGTTCACCATGCGTTTCACCGCGGGCCTTGACGAGGTGCTGGCCCCCATTCTGTCCACAGTGGACAACCTGGCGTCCTATCTGGACCCACTGCTCGCGCCGGCGGATTTCCTGGACTGGCTGGCGAGCTGGGCCGGGGTGAGCCTGGAAGCGAGGTTGCCGGAGCAGCGGCGCAGGCACGCGCTGCGCACCGCGATCGAGCTGTACCGCTGGCGCGGCACGGTGTACGGCATCCGCGAACACCTGGTGGCCCTGACCGGGCACCCGGTCCGGGTCACCGACAACGGCGGCGTGTCCGGCAGCACCACCCCCGGCACGCCGGCCCCCGGCGAGCCCACCCCGTGGCTGCTGATCGAGCTGCCCACCTCCGCCGCCGACCTCCGTGACCTGGTGGACACGGTGGTGGCGGCGGTCAAACCCGCGCACCTGCCACACCGAGTCGAGGTGGTCGAGGATGATTGTCTGCCGTAAATGCGGTTTCGCCAACACCGACGGCGACACCTTCTGCGGTTCCTGCGCCGGATTCCTGGAGTGGACGGGCGAGGTGGTCAAGCCAACGCCGCGGCCGGCTCCGGTGGCGGCGGAACCGGCGGAGGAGGAGGCCAGGCCGGGGTTCTGGGCGCGGGTGCAGGCGAAGGCGCAGGAGTGGATGTATCTGGATGTGGGGACGCGGGAGGAGCCGCGCAAGGCCGAGGCGAAGGTCGAGGAGGCGCCGCCGGGGCCGTCGCTGGACGATTTGATGAACGCGCCGTTGGACGACGACCCGCCGAAGCGGCCCGGCCTGCCGAGCTTCGATGACGAGCCGCCAAGGAAGCCCGCTCTGCCGGGCTTTGGCGAGGTTGATCCGGCGGACAAGTCGACGGCCCGCCCCCAGCTGCCCGGTTTTGCCGACGAGTCACCGAAGAAGCCCGCCCTGCCGAACCTCGCCGACGAGCCGCCCAAACGGCCTGCCCTGCCCAGCTTCGACGATGACCTGCCACCCGCCCGCCCCACACCGCCGACCTTCCCCGACAACACCGCCGCCCTGGTCGCCCCCGTGGCCCCCGGCGCGCACCCCGAAGAACCCGAACCCCAGCAACCCCAAGCCCCCCGCCCCACCACCCCGGTCGCCGCCCGCCCCACCCCCCGCCAGGCCACCCCCGGCGACCTGATCTGCGGCGCCTGCGGCCACCCGAACCCACCCACTCGCAAGTTCTGCGCCCGCTGCGCCACCAGCCTGGCCGAGGCTGAGATCGTCCGCGCTCCCTGGTGGCGGCGGCTGTTCCGGCGCAGGCGCAAGGTCCTCGAAGCGGGTGCCCGGCCTGGCAGGCGGGGAGTGCGGCGGACGCGGCGGTTCGGCAAGGACTCCGTGCTGCCCAAGTTGCGGCTGGCCAGTGGGATCCTGCTGGCGGTGCTGACCCTCGCCTACGCGGTGTTCCCGCCGGTGAGTCAGTGGGTTAACCAGCAGGTGTCCGGCGCGCGAGAACGGGTGCTCAACTGGATTCGGCCGCAGTTCTCACCGGTGCGGCCGTCCTCGGTCACCGCTACTGCCCAGCTCCCCGACCACCCGGCATTGGGCGCGGTGGACGCGTTCAGCAACACCTACTGGGCCGCGCCGGAGGCCGCCGTGCCGCCCGCCCTGGTGCTCACCTTCAGCAGCAGCACCGATCTGGACCGCCTCCTGGTCACCCCCGGCGCCAAGGAGGACTTCCAGGGCACGCATCGGCCCAAGCGGTTGCACCTGGTCTACTCCACCAACCGGACCGAGGACGTCGAGGTGCCGGACCGGCCGGAGCCGCAGGAGATCGGGCTGAGCAACGGGCAGGGTGTCAACTCGGTGCAGGTGCACGTGACCGATCTGCACCGCTCGATCAACGGCAAACATCTCGCGCTGACCGAGCTGGAACTGTTCGTGCGCAAGAAGTAGTCAGCGGCGGGTGACCAGATCCGGCGGGGTCAGCGAACCCGGCTGCACCAGCAGGGGACGCTCGGCCCTGACCGGTGGCGAGCCCGCGGTGGAGATCGCGGACAGGGTGCGCAGGCCCGGTCTGCCGCTGGGGAAGATCAGCAGGGGAGCGCGGAAGGTGCCGTCGGGGCCGGGTACCGCGGTGGTTCGTTCCGGGCCGCCGGCCAGGGTGATGGTCACGGGCGCGCCGGGTGGGAAACCGTGTCCGGTCAACGTGATCACCGAGCCGGGGCGGCCGACGGCGGGGCTCGCGGTGACCACTCCGGCGGTGCCCGCGCCGGTCAGCAGCACGAGTTCGCGGCCACCGCGGCCGGTGTGTTCGATCTCCAGGACCGCGGGGCGGGGGCCCATGCCGAGTGGGGTGTGCCGGATCCGGAGTGGGCAGGTGCCGCCTGCGGGTAGCTGGTCGCAGGTGGTGGTCAGGGCGTAGTCGCCGGGGGAGAAGTGGGGGCCGCCGTCGACCAGGGCGACGCGGTGGGTGCGGACCGGGACCGTGCCGGTGTTGTGCAGGTCCACGGTGCGTTCCTGGCCCGGGGTGGTGACCAGGGCCGGGCCGAAGTCCACTTCGGACGGTCGGGCCAGCAGGCCACCCGGACCGCCGGGGCCGTCGGATAGCGGCACCACGACCAGGCCGCCGGCGGTCTGCACCTCCAGCCTACCGGTGCGGTCCGTGGAGGGGCGGGTGTGGAAACGGACCGAGACCAGGCATTCCTCGCCCGCGTGCAGGATTCGGGCCGAGCAGGTCTCGGCTGGGAAGACCTCGAAGTCGCCTGTCACGCGGACGCCGGTGATCGGCAGTGGGCCGAAACCGTTGTGCCGCAACACGGCCACCGTGGGATCGGCTCCATGTGCGGTGACCTGGGCTGGGTCCGGTGTCAGGGTGGGGGTGAAGCGGCGGAGGAACGTGCCGCCGGGCTCGGTGCCCTCGACCAGGTCGGTGGCGGTGGAGATGAAGGCGACCGCTGAGCCGTCGGGTGCGAGCCGGGGAGCGCGGCTTGGGCCGTTGGCCGGGCAGGGTGGGTCGGGGCAGGTCTGGCGGATCGAGGGTGAGGTCAGTGCCGGGGGCAGGGGTGGCAGTCCGGCCTTTGTACGGCGTTCGTCTTGGATCAGGTCGCGAGTGACCACGTTGGCCGCGGTCACGAAGGCGAGGTAGCGGCCGTCCGTGGAGAGGGTGGGCTCGGTGCCCTCGCCGGTGACGTCCCGGGAGGTCCCCGTGCCGCGGTCGTGCACCAGAACCCGTCGGCCCGCGGTGAAGGCCACCTTCGCGCCGTCCCCGGACAGCACCGGGTCGCCGAGTTGTCCGCCCGAGTGCAGGCGGGTTGGCTGGCCGCCGGTCAGGGACAGGGCGACCAGTGTCTCCGGCTGCTCGCGCAACCCGGTGATCACCGCGCCGTGCCTGCCGTCGGCCGAGATGGCGGGTCGGCCCACGCCGGTGGCCGTGCTGCCCGGTGGCGCGGTGTCCACCAGCTCGAATCGGGTTGGCGGCTGGAGTCGGCCCGCCTGGTCCTTGTCCAGGCGGGTGCGGGCGAGCTGGGTGCCGTTGGCGGCTTGGAGGGAGAAGGTGAGTACGGGGGCGTGCACCCACAGCAGCACGCTCCCGTCGGCGCTCAGCGCGGGGGAGTGCGAGGCGGTCGGACGCGACGGGGACTTCGGCCGTCCGGCGTACACGCAGGACGGGCCGCCCTCCCGGTCGCACACCACCACGTCGGGCAGGGGGTCGGTGTCGGTGGTGCCCAGGTTCGAGGCGGTGGTCTCGAAGGCGACGTAACGACCGTCCGCGGACAGCGAGGGCAGGCGGCTGTCCCCGTTGGCGGGACCGTTGTGGCCCTTGCTGATCAGGGTCTGGGTGCCGGAGTGGTTGTCCTGGATGTACACATTGGACTGTCCATTCTGTTCTGTTCTGACGAGTGCGGCGTACCGGCCGTCGGCGGACAGTGCTACGTCCACAGTGGACGAACTCAGTCGGGTGGTCACGCCGGGTGGCGAGAGCAGCAGGGCCGCGACCAGCGCGGTGGTGACCGGACGGCGCACCGTGGACCTCCTCGCGTCACCGGCCGACGCTAGTCAGCCCTGCTGCCCGCGGCGGGGTGCACCGGCTGCCCGTCGGGGCAGGCCCGGTTGCCCGAGCGGGTACCTCACCCGGCGCTGCCGGTGGGTGCGAATGCGTTGCAGGGTAAGCACATGGGCGTTTCCGTGTCGCTGAGCACCGCTGACCTGACCGCCGTGCCGGGCGAGCGTGCCGGGTGCGAGGTGCTGGTCACCAACACCGGCACCGTGGTCGACCACCTCACCCTGGAGGTGGTGGGCGAGCTGTCCGGGTGGGCCACCGTCGAACCCGCCACGCTGAACCTGTTCCCCGGCGAGGAGGGGACCGTCGAGCTGGTGCTGAATCCGCCGCGCTCGGCCGCGGTACGGGCCGGGCCGGTCGACTTCGGGCTGCGGGTGCATTCCCAGGAGGACGAGCAGGGCTCGACGGTGGCCGAGGGCGTGGTCACGGTGGCCGCCTTCACCGAACTCGCCGCCGAGCTGGTGCCGCGCACTGCCAGGGGCAGTCGTTCGGCCCGGTACGAGCTGGCCGTGGACAACCTGGGCAACCACCAGTTGCCGGTGCAGGTCTTCGCCGAGGACCCGGACGATCAGCTCCGCCTGCGGGTGGAACCCGAGTCCTGGCAGGCGGAACCGGGCAGCGCGACCTTCCTGCGGGTGCGCGCCCGGCCGAGGCGCCGGTTCCTGCGTGGGCCGAACCGGACCATCCCGTTCCAGGTGCAGGTCTTCGGCGGCGGCGAGACCGTCGAACTGGACGGCACGATGTTGCAGGAACAGCTGTTGCCGCGCTGGCTGCTACCGGCGGCCGCGGTGCTGCTGGCCGCCGCGGTGACCATCCTGGTGCTGTACTTCACCGTGCTGCGCCCGCACGTCACCACCGCGGCCAGGGACGCCGCCGCGGCCGCGGCCAAGAGCGAGGTGGACGCGCACCGCGCCGAACTGTCCCCGACCCTGGCCGCCGCGCAACGCAAGGCCGACCAGGCTGGCGAACTCGCCAAGGTCGCGGCCAAGGCGGCCGGGGTGGACCAGAAGGTGATCGACCAGATCCACCCGCCACCGCTCACCCTCGGGCCCGCGCACCCCGGTGGCCAGACCGGTGGACCGGCCACCGACTTCCGCATCCAGACCGCCGTGCCACCGGGTAAATCCGGCACCGCGGAGAAGAAGATCGAGGACGGGAAAGTCCTCGCGCTGACCGACATCATCCTGCAGAACCCCGGCGCGGACACCGGAACCCTGGAACTGCGCCGCGACGACGACGTGCTGCTGCGGGTCAACCTGGAGAACTTCCGCGACCTGGACTACCACTTCGTCCGCCCGATCGAGTTCGGGCCCAAGAGCCGGGTGGTGCTCGCGGTGGACTGCCGCAACACCGGCGGCCCCTGCTCGGCGGCGGCCTACGTCACCGGCAACACCAGGAGCACGGGCTGACCCGCTGCCCCACCGGACCCCGGCGCTGCCCGTACTGGCCACCGCGCTGCGGCCACGATCGGATCGGCAAGCCGGCACACGAGAACGGAGCACGGCCATGGAAGTGGATGCGACCAGTCAGGAAGACCAGCTACCGCAATGGGTCCGGGTCGCGCGGTACCTCGGCAAGCACGACGCCAACGCCGAGGGCTCGGCGTTCGTGATCGCGCACGGCTCGGACCCGACCGGCGCCACCACCTTCTGCCCGGTCGGCAGAGAGGTCGGTTTCTACACCCTGGAAGGGCACAACGCGCTCACCGCGCTGACGCTGAGCGCGCTGTCCGCGCACCTCGCGCCGATCAGCGAACCCGAGGAGATGCCGAACTACCGGCTGAGCAAGCAGGTCGACGACGAATCGCTGGCCCGCAGGCTGCAGGCGGTGACCGACTCGACCGCGGCCAAGGTCTACTTCGTCACCGACGAGACCTACCTGTGCACCACCCCGGCGGAATGCCTGGCGCAACGCCTCAGCGCCGGAGTCCACCACCAGGACTGCCGGGGCCTGTTCAACCAGGTGCCCGACCTCCGGCTGCTGCTGCTCAACTGCCGGGGAGTGAGCAGCAGCAGACGGTCGCCGGGCACCCGGAACCCCCAGCACGACGGCTCCGCCCTGGACGCGGACGGCTACCGCTACATCGAGGACCTCAAGCGGTTCCGCCGGACGCTGACCGATCCGGACGTCTACGTGGAGAATCCTGAGCTGTACAGCCGATTCCAGTCGCTGTCCCCGCCCACCCAGGCGATCCTGCTGACCAACAACGTGATCCACACCTTCATCACCGCGCAGGCGGGGTTGCGGGCGGCGAGCGCCCGGCGGGCGGATCCGGCGCTGCTGAGGTCCCAGCCGGTGGAACTGACCAGGGCCTGGGTGGACCGGTTCCGGGGCTGGGCGGCCGACCGGGTGCCGCACGAGCGACTGCCGGAGCTGCACGGGTTGTGCGCGCTCGCGTTGAGCGTGCTGAGTTTCCCGGCGATCTCGGACTGGCGGACCGCCGCCACCGACGGCTCAGCGCACGATGTGCTCATCCTGCTGTCCCGGCACAAGACGGCGCTGGGCGAGTTGCCCCGCGATCTGACCACCACCCTGCGCACCATGGCCATCGCGCTCGACCTGGCCACGCTGAAGACCGACCAGCTCCGGCGCAGCGAGACCGCGCCCACCCTGACCGAGGACATGCGGCAGGTGCTCAGGCTGCTCAACTGGAGCCGGGTGGGCGAGATCCAGCTGGACACCCTGCTCGGCCGGTACGTCGAGTGGGCCACCTACGTGGTCGAGATGGTCAAGCGGCTGCTGGAGACCTTCAAGGCCGGGGTGCACTGAGCTTTTCGGGGCGGTCAATAGGACGTCCCGGTGGCCTTGCCGGGAGCAGCTCGCGGGTGGTCGCGCTGGGTGCCTTCCCGGCAGGTTCTCCTGCTCTGTTCGAGTGGTCGTTCCTGGGCTGTTCGACAACCCTTTCGTGCCGTGCTTTGTGCTTGTCCGCAGGTCTGGCCGACCGCTACTTTTGAATTCGGAGGTTGCCTTCACAGGTGCGTTGAAGTGCGAAAACGGTTGGTTCTCCGGACAATGTCCGGCGCTGGCGCGCGATCTCCGTTGACCCGAATCGGCACGGGGGGTGGGCGCGGTGCAGGACTGGGTGGAGGCCGCCGCCGGCCCGGTGTTCTGCGGCCGGGACGGCGAACTGGCCCGGCTGTTCGAGGTCTTCGACCGGGTGCCTGCCGGGCGGCCGCAGACGGTCTGGGTGGTCGGCCCGGCCGGGATCGGCAAGACCACCCTGGTCCGGCGCGCACTGGCCGGTCCGGAGGCGCCGGAGTTCACCGTGCTGGACGCCACCGCCGATCCGGCCGAGTCGGTGCTGGCCTTCGGACTCGTCGAACAGTTGCTGCGCCGGGTGGATCCGGCCCTGCGGCGGTCCGCGCCGGTGCTGGCCGGGGCCGTCCCGGCCGGGGCGAGTCCGTTCGCGGTCGGCGCGGAACTGCTCGCGGTGCTCTCGGTGTTGCAGGCGGACCGGCCGGTCGCGCTGGTCGTCGACGATGTGCACTGGGCCGATCCGGCCTCGGCCCGCGCCTTCGGGTTCCTGCTCCGCCGGATGGGCGCGGACCAGGTGCTCACCGTGCTGATCCGGCGCGGGCGGGCCGAGTACGACCCGGAGAACGCGCTGCACCAACTGGAACGCGGCATCCCGGCCGCGGTCACCCTCGAACTGGGCGGACTCACCGGCGCCGAGGTCGGCGCGCTCTCGCTGGCCCTGCGCGGGCAGGCGCTGCCCGGTGGCGCGGCCGAGCGGCTGTGCGCGCACGCGGGCGGGAATCCCTTGCACATCAGGACTTTGCTGCACGAACTGCCGCCGGATGTGCTCGACGACGAGCAGTTGCCGTTGCCGGTGCCCAGTTCGCTGGTCACCGCGGTGCGCGCGATGCTGGACCGGCTGCCCGAACCAACCCGCGCGCTGCTGGCGGCACTGGCCGTGCTGGACGAGGACAGCCCCCTCGCACGGGCGGCCGGGGTGGCCGGGATCGAGGACGCGGCCACGGCCATCGGACCAGGACTGGTCTCCGGACTGCTCAGCCAGACCGCCCGGCAGCCCTCCCGGCTGTTCCGGATCACCCATGGCCTGCAACGGGAAGCCATCTACGACCTGATCCCGGTACAGCGGCGGGTGGCCCTGCACCGGCGGGCGGCCGAGGTGACCGATCCGGTCAGCGGCTGGGCGCACCGGGTCGCCGCCACCACCGCCGCCGATCCCACCCTGGCCGAGGAACTGGACGCCGCCGCCGCGGTGGCCGCCACCCTCGGGCAGCACCTGCTGGCCGCCCGCTATCTGCGCTGGGCGGCGGAACTCTCCGGCGGGCGGGCCGACTACGAGCGGCGGCTGCTCACCTGCTGCGTGCAGACCCTGTTCGGCCCGGAACGCCGCTCCGCGCTCGCCCTGCGCGCCGAGGCCGACCGGTGCGCGCCGAGTGCGTTGCGGTCACTGGCTTTGGGGCTGGTGGCGGTGTTCGCGCAAGGCGATCTGGCCGGTGCCCTCCGGCACCTCACCGAGGCGATGGACCGGTGCACCGACGACGGCTGGGTCCGGTCGGTGACCGCGGCGGGTCTGGCCGGCGCGCACACCTGGAACGGGGCCAACCAGGCGGCCATCGACGCGGCCCGGCTGGCCCTGCGGCTGGGCGGATTGCCGGTGCGGCTGGCCGATTTCGTCCGGGTGCTGCTCGTGGTGTCCCGGTCCCGGCTGGACGGCCTGCGCGGCGGACTGGCCGAATTCGCCGACCTGCCAACCGATCCGGCCCGGGTGCCGCCGGAACGCCTGGACTCACTGGCCTGCCGCGGCGCGCTGCGCACCATGCTCGGCCGCTTCGCCGAGGCCGAACCGGACCTGCGCGAGGCCGCCCGCCTGCACCGCGCCGGGGTGTACACCCTCTCCAGCGCCACCCCGCACTCCTACCTGGCCGCGATCAACTACGTCCGCGGCGACTGGGACGACGCCTCGATCCTGGTGCACCAGGCGTTGTCACTGGCCGATCCGGACGAACAGCAACACCACCACGTGCTCCGGCAGATGATCGCCGCACTGGTCCCGGCCGGACGCGGCGAGTGGGCCACCGCCGCCGCGCACGTGCGCGCGGCCTGGGCGCACGCGCACCGGCTGGGCACCAGACAGGACCGCTGTTACGCGGCCATCGCCGAGGCCACCCTGCACCAGGCCCAGGACCGCCCGGCGGACATGCTCACCGCCCTGCGCGCCCTCCGCCGGGACCAGCCTGCGCCCGGCGAGGGCGCCTACAGCTGGTGGGAACTGTGGTGGCGGCCGCTGCTGGTGGAGGCGCTGACCGGGACCGGAGCCCACGCCGAGGCCACCGAGGCGCTGAACACGTTGCGCGCCTTGGCCGCCGGGGTCGACTACCTCGCACCCACCCTGCTGCGCCTGGACCTGGCCCTCGATGGCGGGCAGTCAGGTGCGGCGGAGCAGATCGACGCACTGGACGCCCGCGCGCCCCGGCGGTCCTTCGGTCAGGCGTTGCTGGAGGCCGGGCACGGGCGGTGGCTGGCCGGGAACGGACAGGTCGCCAGGGCGGTGCCCTACCTGACCAGCGCCCGCGAGCGGTTCGCCGAACTGCGCGCCACCCCGTTCGAGCAACGCACCGCCGCCCTGCTGGAACAGCACGCGCCCAGTGCCGCGCCGCGGACCGGGACCGCGGTGCCCGGACTGTCCAGGCGGGAGGGGCAGGTGGCGCATCTGGTGCGGCTCAACCACACCAACCGGGAGATCGCCGCCCAGCTCTACGTCACCGCGAAGACCGTGGAGTACCACCTGGCCAACATCTTCCTCAAACTCGGCGTGGCCAACCGGCGCGAACTGCGCGACCGGCTCACCCCGCGAACTGCTCCAGACATCCCTGCTCAAGTGGGTCCGCCACTGCCAGAGTTGGGCAGATGAGTGAGCCGTCAGGCACGCACAACGACACCAGCGGCGAGGTGCACGGTCCGCTGGTGCAGGCCGGGTCGATCGGACACCTGTCGCTGAACGCGGCGGAGGGGCCGTTGCCGGTGCCGCGCCAACTGCCCTGGGTGGCGCCGGATTTCACCGGCCGGACCGAGCAACTCGCCGCACTCGACGCGCTACTGCCAAGCGCGAGTGACCCGTCGGTGATCGCCGCGGTGGACGGGCCTGCGGGCGTTGGCAAGACCGCGCTGGCCCTGCGCTGGGCGCACCGCGTCCAGGACCGCTTTCCCGACGGCACGCTCTACGCCGACCTGCGTGGCTACGGGCCGGGCAAACCGGCCTCGCCCACCCAGGTGCTCGGCGAGTTCCTCGGCGGACTGGGGCTGTTGCCGAGCCGGATCCCGCCGGGGCTGACGGCGCGGGCCGGGCAGTACCGGACGCTGCTGGCCGATCGCCGGGTGCTGATCGTGCTGGACAACGCCGACACCGCCGACCAGGTGCGGCCGTTGCTGCCCGGCGGGTCGGGCTGCGTGGTGCTGGTGACCAGCCGGGCCGGGCTGGGCGGGCTGGTGGCCGGTGAGGGCGCCGTCCGGATCAGGCTGGGCCTGCTCACCGAACCGGAGGCGGTGGCGCTGGTGTGGGCGATGCTGGGGCACAGAGCCGAGGCCGAACCGCGGGCGGTGCTCGCCCTGATCGCCCAGTGCGCCCGGCTGCCGCTGGCGCTGCGGGTGGCCGCCGGACTCGCCACCACCCGGCCCTACCGCACCCTCGCCGAACTGGTCGCCGAACTGGGCAGTGATCCGGACCGGCTGGACGCGCTGAGCGTCCCTGCCGACGCCCGCACCGCGGTGCGCACCGTCTTCGGCTGGTCCTACCACCGGCTCACCGACGACCAGGCCAGGGTGTTCCGCCGGCTTGGCCTGCACCCGGGGCCGGAGATCAGCCTGCACGCCGCCGCCGTGCTCGCGGGCCTGGATCTGCCCACGGCCCAGCGGCTGCTCGACGTGCTCGCCGAGGGCCACCTGGTCGAACCCATGCGGCGGGACCGCTACCGGCTGCACGACCTGCTGCGGGCCTACGCCGCCGAACGCGCCGACCTGGACGATTCCCCGGCCGACCGCGACCAGGCCCGCCGGGATCTGCTGGGCTGGTACGCCCACCACGGCGAACTGGCCTTCCGTGCGGTCAGTCCCGACATGGCCGACTGGCACGCGGTGGCGGGAGCCGAGACCGGAGTCGGCCCGGAGATCACCTTCGCCGGGGCCGAGCAGGCCTGGGCCTGGGCCGAGGACGAACTGGTCAACACGGTCCCGGGCGTGCGAGCCGCCGCCGAGCACGGCCTGTCCGGGATCGTGGTCCGCCTGGCGACCACCTCGGTGCCCGCGCTGCTGCTGCGTGGACGCTGGGAGGACGGCATCGAGGTGTGCCGCCTCGGCCTGGCCGCTGCCAGCGAACTCGGCGACCGGACCGCCGAATGGCACCTGCTGCAACACCTCGGGCAGACGCACCGGGGCCTGGTCCAGTGGGTGGAGGCCGCCGAGGTGTTCCAAGCCGCGCTGACCCTGGCCGAGGAACTGGGCGATCCGGTGCTGCTGGCGATGGCGTTGTGCCACCTCGGTTCGGTATGCGTCGAGCAGGGGCGGTACCTCCAGGCCCGGGAGCACCTGCGGGCCGCGCTGCCGCTGAGTTCGGGCGCCCTGCGCGGACACCTGGAGAGCTTCATCGAGTACCACCTCAGCGCGGTGCACCACGGGCTGGGGGAGTACGACCAGGCGCGGGCGCACGCCGAACGCAGCCTGTCCCTACTGCCGGCGGATGGCAACCGCGAGGCCGAGGCATACCTGATGCACGCGCTGGCCAGGGCCAGGCAGGGCGCCGGTGAACACCGCGAGGCGGCGAAGCTGTGCAAGCGCGCCCTGGTCGTCGAGCCCTGCCTCGGCGACCCGCGCTACCACGCCGCCATCCTGGACACCCTTGGCGAGTCGTTGCGGCACCTCGGCGAGGCCGTCGTGGCGCTGGAGTGCTGGCGGAGCGCGCTGGCCATCTTCGAGGAGTTCGGCGACCAGCGCGCGCACGCCCTCAAGCAACGCCTGCGGGAGCTGGAAGCCCTAGCCGGGCAGTGAGCTGACGCCCGACTCGACCACCCGCGCCGCGCGCCCCACCTCCTCGGTCACCAGCGCCCGGATCTCCGCGGGCGGCTGCTCGCCGTCGAGACACCGCCGCAGCGCGCGGTGGTGCACCTCCCACAGCCCCAGCAGCGCGGTGGCCGCGATCAGCGGTTCCGGGTCGGTGGCGGCCAGTCCGGAGCGCTCGGCCAGGATCTCCGCGGCCACCGTGACCACCTTGTCCAGCTCGTCCCGCTGGTGCGCGCGCAGCGCTGGAGTGGCCCCGGCCAGTGCGAAGAAACGGCGCACCTGGACCCGGGTCTCCGCCGGATCGGCCTGGGCTGCCAGCCAGGAGAGCAGGTCGTCGAGTTCGCTGGCCAGGATCCGGCGCACCGCCTCGACCGGCGTGGTCGCGCGGTCGGCCAGGGCGGTGCGCAGGGAGGCGGTTGTGGTCTCCCAGCGGTCCAGGACCAGGGATTCCTTGGTGGGGAAGTAGTTGAAGACGGTCTTCTCCGAGACCCCGCATGCCTCGGCGATCTCGGTGACCCGGACGGCCTCGAAACCGCGCTCCATGAACATCATCGTCGCGGTGTCGGACAGCTGCTGGCGCATCTGCCGCTTCTTGCGCTCACGCAGTCCCTCGGCGGCGGGGGCCTGATCCGCCGGGCCGCGCAGCGCCGTCCAGTTCACCGTTCGCGCCTCCATGACCCCAGCATAGTCCAGCCCCAGCATTTTTTCTGCTACGGTAATTTTATAGCTACTGAAACTAGGAGGCTGGCCATGGCCAAGACACGGATCGCGATCATCGGCGCGGGGCCCGGTGGACTGCTGTGCGCCCGGGTGCTGCAACGGCGCGGCATCGAGGTCGCGGTGTACGACACCGACGCCGACCCGTACGCCAGGGACGCCGGCGGCACCCTGGACCTCAAGGCCGACTCCGGGCAGATCGCCCTGGAGGACGCCGGTCTGCTGGCCGAGTTCCGGGCGCTGGCCCGGCCCGAGGGACAGGCCAAGACCCGGCTGGACCAGCACGGCACCGTGCTGGCCGGCTTCGTGCCCGAGGAGCAGGACGAGGCCGCCACCGAGATCGACCGCGGCCAGCTCCGGGGCATGCTCGCCGCCAGTCTCGCGCCGGGAACCGTGCGCTGGGGCCACAAACTGCACACCGCCACCTCCCTCGGCGCGGGCAGGCGCCGCCTGGAGTTCGGCAACGGCGCCGTCGTGGAAACCGACCTGCTGGTCGGCGCGGACGGGGCCTGGTCCCGGGTCCGCCCGCTGCTGAGCCCGGCCACCCCGGTCTACCGCGGGGTGTCCTTTGTGGAGGTTCGTTTCGACGAGGTGGACCGGCGGCATCCGCGGATCGCCAAGCTGGTCGGCGACGGGCACATGTTCGCCAACGACAACGCCGGACGGGCGATCATCGGACAGCGCAACAGCAACGGGCACGTCCGTGGGTACGTCGCCCTGCGCACCGACCTGGACTGGGCCGCCAAGGCCGGCATCGACCTGGCCGATCGTGCTGCGGTGCAAGGGTTCCTGTGTGACGAGTTCGCGGACTGGTCCGCGGATCTGTTGCCGTTCATCACCGACAACGAGGGCGAGTTCGTCAACCGCCCCATCCACGCCCTGCCCGCCCCGCTCACCTGGACCCACCGGCCAGGGGTGACCCTGCTGGGCGACGCCGCGCACCTGATGACCCCGTGGGGTGGCTTCGGGGTGAACCTGGCCATGCTCGACGGCGCCGAACTCGCCCGCGCACTGGCCGAGGAGTCCACTGTGGACAGCGCGATCCAGCGCTACGAGAAGGTGATGCTGGCCCGCGGCGGCGAACACGCCCTCGGCGCCAACGACGCGATGGACCGGTTCTTCGCCACCAAGGAGTTCGACCCGGCCGACATCCCGGACACCCTGGCCGAGCACCAGCACGCGCTGGCCGCCGCGGCCGAGTACCGCCGCCGCCACCCGGTGGCGGTCACCTGGGTACTGCGCTTCCGCACCCCAAGCGGGGAACGGAAGTTCGCGCTGGTGCTCGACACCAGCACCACCGAACCCACCGGCACCCTGGACGGCGTGCCGATCGAGAACGGCACCCTGCGCGACGGCGCGCTGCGCTTCACCGCCCGGCTCACCGCGCCGTTCCCGATGCGGTTCACCTGCATCGCCTCCCTGGACGGGGACACCATGACCGGCAGTGCCAAGGCGCCGATGATGTCGATCGTGTTCACCGGCGACCGCGTCACCCAGGGGAGCACCCGATGATCGAGGTGACCGACCTGGTCAAGCGCTACGGCCAGACCACCGCGGTGGACCGGCTCAGCTTCACCGTCCGGCCCGGCGTGGTCACCGGTTTCCTCGGCCCCAACGGCGCCGGGAAGTCCACCACCATGCGGATGATCGTCGGCCTGGACACCCCGACCGCGGGCGCGGCCACCGTCAACGGGCGTGCCTACCGGACCCAGTCCGCGCCGCTGCGGGAGGTCGGCGTGCTGCTGGATGCCCGCGCCACCCACCCCGGCCGCTCGGCCAGGGACCACCTCCTGGCGCTCGGCGCCACCCACGGCATCCGGGCGGCCAGGGTGGACGCGGTGCTGGAGCTGGTGGGGCTGGCCGAGGTCGCCCGGCGGCGCACCGGCGAGTTCTCCCTCGGCATGGGCCAGCGCCTGGGCATCGCCGCCGCACTGCTCGGCGAACCGCACACGCTGCTGCTGGACGAGCCGGTCAACGGTCTGGACCCGGACGGCATCCGGTGGATCCGGCACCTGCTGCGCGATCTGGCCGCCGAGGGTCGCACGGTGTTCGTCTCCTCGCACCTGATGAGCGAGATGGCGCTCACCGCCGACCACCTGATCATCATGGGCCGGGGCAGGCTGGTGGCCGACCTGCCGGTGGCCGAACTGGTCGCCTCGGCGGCCCGCGGTGTCCTGGCAGGCACGCCGCGGCCGGGGGAGCTGGCCGCGCTGCTGCACGGCCCCGGCGTCGTGATCACCCCGCAGGGCAACGGAGTGCTGCAGGTGACCGGGCTGGGCGCGGCCGAGATCGGCAGGCGCGCGGCGCAGTTCGGCATCCCGCTGTTCGAGCTGAGCGCGCAGCAGGCATCGCTGGAGGAGGCGTACCTGGAGCTGACCGCGGATGCCGTGCAGTACCAGGGCACCTCGACCGCGAAGGCGGCCTGATGAGCACGACCGGACTCACCGCGGCCGGGGTGCTGCGCGGGGAGTGGATCAAGCTGATCAGCGTGCGCTCCAGCGCGGTCTGCCTGCTCAACGCGGTGGTCGCGATGTTCTCCGCGGTGCTGCTGCTCTCCATCCGCAGCACCATGCAGATGGCCAAGGTGGAACGCGATCCGGTGGCCAGCGTGCTCAGCGGCGCCGAGTTCGCCGGGCTCGGCATCGGCGTGCTGGGGGTGCTGCTGGTCAGCACCGAGTACGCCACCGGGCTGGTCCGGGTGGTCTTCACCGCGGTGCCCGCCCGGCTGCCGGTGCTCTTCGCCAAGATCACCGCGGTGCTGCTGGCGGTGTTCCCGGTGATGCTGCTGGCCAGTGCCGCCGCCTTCCTGGCCGGGATGGCGGTGCTGACCGCCAACGGCGGCGCCACCACGGCACTGACCGATCCGGGCGCACTGCGCGGGGTGATCGGCACCGCGGCCGCACTGGCCGGGATCGGGGTGCTCGGCGTGGCCCTCGGCACCATCCTGCGCGGCACCGCCGCCGGGGTGACCGCGGTGATCGCGGTGGTGTTCCTGCTGCCCAACGTCGGTGACCTGCTGCCGCTGTCCTGGCAGGAAACCGTGCTGAAGTTCCTGCCTGCCAAGGCGATCGAGGCGTTCACGCACAGCGTGCAGGACCCGGCGCTGCTGACCCCGGTCACCGGCGCGCTGGTGTTCACCGGGTGGGTGGCGGCCGCGGTGACGGTGGCGGCCCTGCGGTTGCGGCACCGCGACGCCTAGGGCTCAGCGCCGCCCCCGCTCGCGGCCGTCCTCGGCAGCCAGCCGAGAATGGCGACATGTACACCCTGCGCGCGGCCATCGCCGTGGAACCCGTGCTCCTGGCACTCGTTGGCCCGGTCGCGGAGGCGCACGCCGTGCCCCTTGGCCAGGACCTGTTCCTGCTGCCCGTGTCCTATGAGTTCATCAAGGCGGCGACCATCCCCGGAGCCGCTGAACTCGCCGTGTTCTGGCGGGCTCCGCTCGGCTTCGGCGCGGCGCTGGCCGCGTGTTCGGCACTGGGGCCGGTGGCCTTCGTCGAGGCCGAGATCTTCGGCGGGGCGGGCACGCAGACCGCGCAGGTGTGGGACGGCGGGCAGGTGGTCCTCGGTCCGGTGCACCTGGCCGAGAAGGAGGAGTCGGGACCGCTGGGCAGCCCGATCTCCCAGGCGTTGCGGCACCTCGGGGTGGTCAAGGGCGAACACCACGACGAGTTCGCCGCGGTCGGGCTGGGCCGCCACCGCTCCACCGAGCAGTGGCTGCCCAGCACCGGCTGAGCTGGTTCAGCCGAACTTCACCCGGCTGCTTTCCTTGTCGGAGAGGAACAACGCGACCTGCTCGGCCTCCGTGGCGACCGCGGTCCGGTCCGCCTTGGCCAGCTTGCCCAGCGGGGTGACGAGCACGGTGCCCTCGACGGATTTCCAGGTCGCGGCGACCCGGCCGTCGACAAGGACCACGCGTTCACCGGCCACGGACAGGTTGCGGTGTTCGTCGTCGATGATCCGGGTGCGGTCCTGGTAGCCGAGGATCGCGTTGTCGAAGGCGGGCAGGAAGCGCACCGGGGCCGGGGTGTCGGCGTCGGGGCGCGGGGCCTCGGGCAGGTCCAGGAGTTCCCGGCCCCGTTCGTCCCGGAAGCTGATCAGCTCCGGGCGGAGGGCGGCCACCGCGGCCGGCAGTCCGGCCAGCCCGCTCCAGGCCCGCAGGTCGGCGGGGGCGGCGGGGCCGAAGGCGGCCAGGTAGCGGCGGAGCAGGTCCTGACCGACCGGGTCGGTGGGATCCTCGTCCAGCGGGTCGATCTCCCGGCCCACCCAGTCGGCGAGCAACACGTTGCGCGCGCCGCCCTTGGCCCGCCACAACCCGCGCGGCGGGATCTGCACCATCGGCAGCAGGGCGGTGACCAGCATTTCGCCGAGGGCCCGGTGACCAGCAGACGGCCAGCGGTCCAGCAGCGCCCTGGCCAGATCGGGCCTGGCGCGGGGTTCGCCGTCGGCCAGCACCGCCCGGCCCGCGGCGGCGAGTTCGTCCAGGTCCACCTCGGCCAGGTCGGCGCGGTAGACCCCGAGCATGCGCTGGCGCAGCATGGCGTTGTGCCGGGACCGCCAGGCCAGGGGGTCCGCGGTGGTCATCAGGTGCACGGTGCCGCGCATCAGGTGGGTGCGCAGCACCTGCCGACCGGTCAGTAGGTCGTCGAGCATCGCGGGAGCGAAGGCGTGCAGCCGCGACCACAGCCCGATGAAGGGCTCCTGGGGTTCCTGGGCCTGCAATCCGCCGAGGTGCGTGACGGCGTCCAGCACCGGCAGGTCGGCGCGGTCGAGCAGCAGCTGCCGGGCCAGGGCGGCCCGGTTGAGCGCCCGGTTGGTCAGCACGGTCATCGGGCACCGCCGTGGCGTGCACCGTGTCCGGACCCACCGAGTCCACAATGGAGAACCATGAGATCACCTCGCAGCCGCAGGCGATTCCGGTCCACCGCCCTGGTGTTCACCCTAGCCGCCGCACTGACACCGGCGGTCCCGGCGGGCGCCACGAATGTTCTTGGCTGGCAGCCCTGCGAACGGGATCGCACCGCCGACTGCGCGACCCTGACCCTGCCGGTGACCCGCGGCGGGGAGACCTTCCCGCTGGCCGTGGCCCGCCGCCGCGCCACCGACCCGGCCCGCCGGATCGGCGTGCTGCTGGTCAACCCCGGTGGCCCAGGTGCTTCCGGGGTCAGTCTCGCCCTCGGATCCAACCGGTTGTTCGGTCCGGATGTGCTGGCCCGCTTCGACATCATCGGCTTCGACCCACGCGGCGTCGCGGGCAGCAAGCCGATCCAATGCTCGGACGAGATCCTCGCCCAGGAACCCCGGAACGCACCCCGCGACCAGGCCGAGTTCGAGCAGCTGGCCGCGTACAACCAGCGCCTGCGGGCCGACTGCCGCCGGCACTCCGGGCCGATCGCCGACCATGCCGACACGCTCAGCGTGGTGCGGGACATGGACGCCCTGCGCGCGGCACTGGGGGAGCGCAGGCTCAACTACTTCGGCGCCTCCTACGGCACCCTGATCGGCGCCCAGTACGCGCAACACCACCCCGACCGGGTCCGCGCCATGGTCCTGGACGGCAACATGGACCACAGCCTTACGCTGCCCCGTTTCCTGACCACCGCCGCGGCCAACGGCGAGGACTCGCTGACCGAGTTCGCCCGGTGGTGCGAACGGGATACCCGCTGCGCCCTGCACGGCCGCCCGGTGCTGCCGCGCTGGTCCGAGCTGATCACCACCGCCGACGCGGGCAGGCTGGTGGAGTCCGACGGCGTCACCGGCGTCACCCCGGACTACCTGATCAACCAGGCCTACGCGGCCTTCATCCGGGTGGAGTGGACCCGCTTCGCCGGCTGGCTGGCCACCCTGCGCCCCGGCACCCCCGCCGATCCCGTGGCAGCGGCGGAGTCCAGGCAGTCCCTGCGCGCACACCCGCGACCCTCGGTGTTCTGCCAGGACTGGCTGCCCAGGGTCGCGAACTTCGCTGAGTGGCAGCGTCTGGTCACCGCGCAGCGCCAGGCCGCCCCACACCTGCGCTACTCCCCGGAGGCCCAGGAGGCCGCGCTGAGCTGTATTGGCTGGCCCGCCAAGGCCAACAACCCACCGGCCCCGCTCCAGCTCGCCCCCGGCGACCCGATCCTGCTGGTGAACCCCGAACACGATCCCGCCACCGGCTACTCCTGGGCGGTCGGACTGCACCGGCAGGCCCCGCACCGGACCGTGCTCTTCACCTACGAAGGCCAGGGCCACACCGCCTATCCACGCACCGACTGCGTCCGGGCCGGGGTCGAGCGGTACCTGCTCGACCAGGTCACACCGACCGCGAGCTGCCCGGCCGCGCCGAGCTGAGCGGCGAACGGGCGGTGGCGCGCCGGAGCACGCCACCGCCCGATGCTCAGCCCGAAAGGTCGACCGGCAGCACGGCCTCGTTGGCCGTCATGACCGCCCAGGCCGCCTCGGCCTTGGCGAGCACACCGGGCCAGCGCGGATCGGCCAGGTAGACCTCGTCGCGCACGTCACCGAGGTCGGTGATCAGCGCGTCGAAGACCAGCCCGGCCTGCCGCAGCGGCTCGACCTCGTTGGCGTGCAGGATCTCCCCGACCGAGGACGCCGGGTCGGACAGCACCTCGGTGTCGTCGAAGAGCACGTGCACGCACTCGTCGAGCGTTTCCACGTTGCTCAGGTCGAGCCACACCCGTTCCTGGTACTCGCGATCGGCCAGTGCCCGCACCGCGGCCAGCACCTGGAACCGCAGCCCAGGGAACCTGACCTGCCTCACTTCTTGTTCCATTCCTTCCACTGCAACCACTCCTCAAGCGGGATGTGGGTGCCCAGACCATCGCTGCTGACCTTCGTCCCCGGTGGCAGCTTCTCCCCCTTCCGGTTGACGAGTTGACCATTGTCGGTGATGCGCACGTGGTCGACCCGCTGGGACGGGTAGTCGCTGCTCGGGTTGCCCTTGTCGATGCGGATGAAGTTGCCCTTGGGGTTCTTCTCATCCACCCACCGGAGTCCGACACCCTTCTTGTTGGGGCCGGGCAGCCCGAAGTGGTCCGGCACCTTGGTCAGCGCCCGCGCGTCCAGCCAGCCGTCCAGCGGGGGCGTGTCGCGGGCGTTCTCCCTGACCCGCTCGTTCAGCTCGCGGAAGACCTTCTTGTTGACCAGGTCGCTCAACGCCTCCGCGGCGTCCAGGCCCTTGTCGAAAGCCTCCTTGATCTCCTGCTCGTACTTGGTGGCCAGCGTGTTGAGCAGCCACTCCAGGTCCGCGCGGGTCCGGCACAGCGGGCTCTTCAGGCAGGCCTTGGCGACGGTGACCACCATCGCCTTGTCCCTGGCCCTGCCGTCGATCTGGGCGCACTCGATGGTGTGCTCGGTGCAGTGCGCGGCCAGGAACTCGGTGATCGCGTCGGACTTCTCCTGATGCGGACTCGGCGGCGGACCGATGTCCGTCCCGTCCTCATCGGCGTTGATCCCGCTGCCGCTGGCCGCCTTCTCCTTGGCCAGCGCGGCGTCCAGCGCGTCGCTGGCCGCCTTGGCCGCGGCCGAGGCGTGCTCGTTGGCCTCCTCGGCCGAAGCCCGTGCCCTGGCCGCCGAATCCGCGGCCGAAGCGGCCGATGCCTTGGCCGCCGCGGCCGAGGTGGAGGCGGCAGCGGCCGAACTGTCCGCCGCCCAGGAGGCCCGCTGCGCCGAAGCCGCCGCCTCCCTGGCCTGCCTGGCCGACTGCGCGGCCTGCGCCGCCGATGCCTCCGCGTCCCGCGCGGACTTCGCCGCGTCGTCGGCGTGCCCCTGCGCCTGCGCCGCGGACGCCGCGGCCTGGCGCTTGTACTCATCGGCCGCCTCCGCGGCCTTGTTGGCCACCGCGGCCACCCGCTGCGCCTCGGCCGCGTCGGCCTGGGCGGTGGCGGCGAACCGGGCCGCGTCGGCGACGTAACCCTTGACCCGCGCCTCGTGCGCGGTGGTGTCCTGGTCCCGGCGCTGTGCCCGCAGGTGCTCGACCTGGAGGAAGTCCACCAGCATGCTCGGCGGGCCCTCCAGTGCGATCGCACCGGCCGCCTTGACCTCCGCCTTGCCCGCGGTCATCAGCTGGGCGACCCGGATCCGGTTGTCCTGCTCGGCGGCGACGTGCTGACCGCGCGACAGGAACTCGGTGCGGTCGGCGTCGGTGCCGTTGAGCGCCCGGTTGCCCGCGTCCTTCATCGCCGAGCCGCCGTTGTGCATGAGCACGCCGATCGCGACCCGGTCGTCGTCCTCCTTGCCCGGGTAGGCCCTGGTGCGCTCGAAGTCCAGCACCGCGACGTGATCGCCACCCAGCGCGGTGGCCGCGGCCGTGCGCTGCGCGGTCCTCGGCGCGTTCATCGCGAGGTACTCGACCCTGGACCGGTCATCCAGCTCACCGGCCAGCTGGCGCTGCCTGGTGACGAACTCGCGCACCTCGTACTCGGTGCCACCCAGCGCGCTGTAGGCGAACGCCCTGGTCCAGGCGCCACCGGAGCGGGTCAGGTGTGCGGCGGCCTGTCGGCCCTTGGCCGCGACCACGGCCAGCTCGACACCGGGCGCCGAAGCCTCGGCCAGCAGGCGCTTGGTCTCGGCCTCGGTCCGCTTACCCTCGACGCTGGCCCAGTCCTCGGACTCCTTGCGGTTGAGCCAGGCCTCCTTGGCCAGCCGGGCGTCGGCCTTCTTGGCCTCGGTCTCCGCGGTGAGCCGGTTCTGCTCGGCATCCCGCGCGGTCTTCTCCACGTCCGCGGCGGACTGGGCCGCCTTGGCCGCGGTCTCGGCCGCCTTGACCGCGTTGCCCGCGTGCTCGCTGGACTTCCTGGCCGCGTTGGCCGCCTCCCCGGCGTGCTCGGCCGCATCGGCCGCCGCCGCGGCCGCCGCCCTGGCGTGCCTCGCGGCGTCCTCGGCGTGCGCCTTGGCCGCGAACGCCGCCTTCGCCGCATCCGAGGCCAGCGTCGAGGCGTCGTTGGCGGCCCGCTTGGCCGCACCCGCCGCCGCCCGCGCGGTGGCCGCGGCCCGCCTGGCCCGCTCCGCCTCCGCACCGGCCACATTGGACTGTCCGGCCGCCTGCTCGGCGGCCGCCGCGGCCAGTTCGGCGTTGGCCGAAGCCCCGCCAGCCGCCGCCGCTGCCTGACCTGAGGCGGTCGCCGCCCGGCCTGCCGCGTCCGCCGCGACCACCGCGGCGTCCACTTCGAGGGCGACCTTGGCCGCGTCCTCGGCCGCCTTGCGGGCCAGGCCCGCCGAGGCGCTGTCGGTGGCCGCGTTGGCCGCAGCCTGGTAGGCGCGCGAGGCGGCCTGGCTGGCCAGTACCGCCGCACTCGCCGCGCGGGCGGCCGCATTGGCCGCCACCCTGGCCGCCTGGTTGGCGGTGGCGGCGGCGCCGATCGCGGTCCGTGCGGCCACCGCGGCCCGCCCGGCCGCGTCCGCCGCCCGGCCCGCCGCGTTGGACGCCGCGGTCGCGGAGTCCTTGGCGGCAGCGGTTTCCTTCGCCGCCAGTTCGGCCGCGGCCTTGGCCAGTTCGGCGGCCTGCACCGCCTGATCGGATGCCTCGGTGGCCAGTTCGGTCTCGGCGGTCGCGAGCGCGCCCGCCTCCTTGGCCGCGGCCACCAGCTGGGTGAGGGTCAGCGCCTCCTGATCGCGTTCCCGCGCGATGTGCTGGCCGACGGCCAGGTAGTCCCGGATCTCCGGCAGCCCGCCGCCCATGGCGACCTGCGCGGTCCGTTTCACCTCCGGCCCGCCCGCGGCCATGATCTGGGCGAGCTTGACCCGGTCGTCCTCCTCCTGGGCCCGCTGCACCCCGGTGGCCAGGAAGGTCTGCCTGGCGGCGTCGTCACCGGCCAGCGCCCGCTGCCCGGCCTCGTTGACCGCCCGCCCGCCGACGGCCATCAGCTGGCCGATCCGGACCCGCTGGTCCTCCCGCGAGGGCGCCACCCAGCCACCGGCCAGGAACTCCCTGACCTTGGTGATGCCCTCGCCCATGGCCCGGCTGCCCGCCTCGCGGACACCGCGTCCGCTCGCGGCCAGCAGCTTGGCCAGCCGGACCCGGTCGTCCTCCTCGGTCGCGGCCGGTTGCCCGGTGCTGAGGAAGGCCCGGACATCGGCCTCGGAACCGAGCAACGCGGCCTCGGCCGCCCTGGCCGTGCCCGGCCCGCCGGTACGCAGGAACTGCAACGCCTTGGCCCGGTCGGTGGGCGGCAACGGCGCCGCGGCGGCGGCCTCGGGCGCCAGTGGCGCGCCCGCCACCCCGGTGAGCACCGCGACCGCCAGCGCGGCCGCGGTCAGCCTGGACGCGATCCTCATGCCGTCACCCGGAACTCGAGCAGGGTCGCGTCCGGCCCGCCGGTGCCCTCGCCGATCGGGGTCCAGTCCTGGGCGTTGAGCCGCACGGTCTTGGTCTCGGTCGCGGTGCGCAGCACGACATCGGTGGTGAACAGGCCCTTGGCGAAGTAGGCCTTGGGCAGCTCCATGGTGATGAACCCGGAGTTCCCGGTCAGCTTGAAGCAGTACTGACCGGCCTGGTTGGGCGATCCGTCGGTGCGCCGCTGCACGGCCAGCACACCCTCGACACCGGTACGCGGGCAGTCGGTCAGGGTGATCTTCCCGTCGCCCTTCTTCAGCCGGATGCCCTTCTCCTGGTAGATCTTGTCCGCCCCGGGGTAGTCGTACTCCTCCTCCAGGGGCGGCGGTTCATCAGCGGCGGCGGCGACCGGCAGGCCGGAGGTCAGCACGGCGAACACGCCGACCAGGGACGCGGACAGGACAGAACGAAGGCGCACGAGAAGAAACCCCACGGCTCAGTGACAGCAACTCGCCTCGGCACGACTGTGCGAGACCCCCGACAGGCCGGAATTACAGCATGTAACAGTTAGCGCGTCCAGGGGTCCGCAACACACGTCACGCCGAGTTTGTTTACGCGCCCTCCGCGATGTTCAGCGGCAGGCCCAGCGGACCGGCTGCGGCCCGGAGGTCCCGGCGACCACGCCACCGGCGCCGACCGCGCCCAGCCGGCTCTCGTAGCTGCCGGGCAGCAGCGGGAGCTTGGCCAGGAACCGGGTGCCCTGCCATACGGCGGCGGTGTAGTTGCCGTCGTCGAGCACCCCGGCGGCCAGCCCGTCCGTGTTGACCGCTTCGACCGCACCGTCCACCGAGAACCTCTCCAGCGCCCCGGTCGCCTCCCGCCAGAGCCAGGAGGCGCGCGGCGAGTAGGGGCTGCGGAAGATCACTCCGTCCCTGGTCAGCGCGCGCGGGTCGACCGAGGATCCCTGGTCGGGCAGCTTGGTGAGCACGCCGTCGCGCCACAGCCACGCCGTGTCGTGGGAGTCGAGCAGCACGGTGCCGTCCTCGCCGATGGCCACCGGTTCCGGGTACCGCACCTCGGCCGGGGCGATGACCCGGGGAGCACCGCCGTCGGCAGGCCACACCACGGCGGCCTGCTGTAGCGGCGAGCCCGGCAGCTGCGCTTTGCCGAGCACATCGCCCCGGTCGTTGATGTCCAGCACGCTCAGCACCTCGTACCCGGCCGGGTCCGGCAGTTCCCGATAGCCGGCGCCGGGCGTGTGCGTCATCGAGCCGGTGGGGGCGCCGGGGCGGTACACGCGGCCGATCACCACACCGGAGGCGTTCCCGGCGATGGTGACGAAGGCGTCGACGCCTTCGGGCCGCGGCACGATCTCCATACCGTCGGCGGTCCAGCGGACCAGGGTGTGGTTCTTGCGCTCCGGACTGAAGAAGCCGGAGACGTTGCCCTGGGCGTCCACCCCGGTGAGCCGGAGGTTGCTCCAGTCCATGCCGTCTTGCACGGGCAGCTTCTCGACCTGCCAGGTGCACTCCGCACCGGCGGCGGCGGTGGGGGCGAGCAGGCTGGTCACGACGGTGGCCGCGGCGAAGGCGATGAGCGCGCGCCGGGACAGGGAGGTGCTGCGCATGCGGATGATCTCCTCGATGCTGACGACAGGCGAGCGGAGATGCCGGCGCCGCAGGGCGCGAAAGGTCGTCCCCCGTGGAGTCCCCCAGATCTCCCGCCCGTCACTATGCAACGTTGTACTCGCCCGCGCCAGAGCCAGCCCTTTACCCGGCCTAACCGCCGACTTACGCCGCCGTCAGCCGCACCGGCAACGCGGTCAGCCCGTGCATCAACGTGCTCTGCCGCCGTCCCGGGGTGGGCGCGTCCGCATCCAAAGCGATCCCCGGGAACCGGGCCAGCAACCGCCCGAGCGCGACTTCACCCTCCAGCCGGGCCAGCGGGGCGCCTACGCAGTAGTGGATGCCGTGCCCGAAGGCCAGGTGCGCGTTGACCGCGCGGGTGAAGTCCAGCTCGTCCGGGCCGGTGAACTGGACCTCGTCGTGGTTGGCCGCGAGCAGCCCGATCAGCACGAACTCCCCGGCCGGGATCTCCACTTCGCCGATCCGCACCGGTTCGGTGGTGAACCGGGTGGTGGCGATGTTGACCGGGCTGGCGATCCGCAGGAACTCCTCCACCGCCGCGGGCAGCAGCTCCGGCCTGGCCTGGAGTTCGGCGAGTCTGGCCGGGTTGGTCAGCAGGGCGTGCGCGCCGTTGCCGATCAGGTTCACCGTGGTCTCGTAGCCGGCCAGGATCAGCAGGAAGGTCATGGTCAGCAACTCGGCCTCGGTCAGCCGGTCGCCGTCGGCGGAGGCGGCGGCCAGTTCGGAGAGCAGGTCCGGCTCCGGGTTCGCCCGCTTTGCGGCCAGCAGCCGGGGCAGGTACTCGGCCAGCTCCCGCTCGGCCGAACCCCGCCGGAACGAGGCCCTGGAGTCGATGAACGGCTCGCTCCACTCGGTGAACCGCTCATGATCACTTTCCGGCACGCCCAGCAGCAGCCCGATGATCCGGATCGGCAGCGGCAGCGCGAAGGACTGGATCAGATCGACCGGACCGGTGGGGTCCAGGGTGTCCAGGAGTTCGTCGGTGACCTGCTCGATCCGCGGCCGCAGGTGCTGCACCGCCCTGGCCGCGAACGCCTTGTTCACCAGCCTGCGCAGCCGGGTGTGGTCGGGCGGATCGGTGTGCAGCATGTTCGCGTTCCACCCCGACCGCGCGCCACCGGCGAACCCCGGCGGGAACAACCGCTCGGCCCGCAGGTGGTCCTTGGCCAGCCGCGGATCGGCGAGCAACTCCCTGGCCTCGGCGTACCGGGTCACCAGCCAGGCAGGCACCCCGCCCCAGATCTCCACCCGGTGCACCGGCCCGCGCTGCCGCAACCGCCGGTACACCGCGTACGGGTCCTGCAGGAAATCACTGTCCAGCGGCTCAACCTGCGGTGTCATCGGCGCTCCCTCGCTCCCACACGATGATCTCACCGTGCGCGCTGCCACTGGCCAGCAGAACCGTGCCGTCGGCCAGGGTGAGGGTGGTCAGGGCGTGCACGCCGGCGGTGTGGCCGGTCAACTCGCGCCGGAGTTCTCCAGTGGCCGCATCCCACAGCCGCACCACGCGATCCTGTCCGGCGGTGGCGAGCAGGGTGCCGCCGTCGGGAGCCGGTACCGCGACGAACGCCCAGATCGAGTGTTCGGGGACGCTGAACTCGTTGTGCGGCAACCCGGTCAGCGGATCCCACAGCCGTACCTGGCTGCCCGCGGCGGCCGCGAGCAGGGTGCCGCCGTCCGGTCCCGGCACCAGTGCCAGGGCGTGCACGTCGCGGTGGTCGAGCCTGCGCACCAGCTCGCCGGAAACCGGGTGCCACAGCCGGATGCCGTCGTCCTCGGCGCTGGCGATCAGCGGCACGCCGTCCGGCACCGGCACGATCGCCAGCGCGCCGATGTTCTCGGTGTTGTGCCCGTTGAGTTCGTAGCTGTACTCGCCGTCGAAGGCCGGGTTGCCGACCTCCAGCAGGTCCACGTACTTCTCGTACTTGTCCATCGAGTCGTCGTCGTAGTCGTAGCCGTCCCGGATCTGGCACGCGCCGCGGGCGAGCAGCCGGGTGCCATCCGGCAGCACCAGCACCGCCTGCTCATGCCCGCCGTCCTCCTTCCGGGACACGTGCGCCACCGTCTCCGCCGTGCCCGAGTCGAGGTCCCAGCGTCGCACCGTCCGGCTGTCCGAGCTGAGCAGGGCGGTGCCGCCGTCCGGCATCGGCATCGTGATCAGCGCCGCGACCGGGAGTTCGTGGCCGGGCAGCTCCCGGTGCGGCTCGCCGGTGACCGGATCCCACAGCCGCACAACGTGATCGGCACCGCCGCTGGCCAGCAGGGTGGAGCCGTCGGGCATCGGCAGCGCGGCCAGTGCGCGCACCTCGCCGGTGTGCCCGATGCCGGTGCCGCGCGGGCCACCGGCGGCCAGGTCCCAGAGCCGGACCGCACTGCGCAGCACGAAGCTGTCCTCGCCCGCGGTGGCGAGCAGGGTGCCGCCGTCGGCCGTCGGCACCGCGGCCAGGGTGTGCACCCGGCCCGGATGGCCTTCCAGGGCGCTGTGCTCGGTCCCGGTCGCGGGATCCCACAGCCGCACCGCCCGGTCCTCGCCCGCACTGGCCAGCAGCATGCCGCCACCGGGCGCCCGGACAGCGGTGAGGCTGCGGACCGGGCCGAGGTGCCCGTGCCGTTCCCGGCGCAGCTCACCGGTGACCGGATCCCACAACCGCACCACGCACGGCTCGCTGAAGCTCAGCATGGGGTTGCCGTGGTAGTCATGGCCCGCGCCCGCGAGCAGCACCGTGCCGTCGGGCATCGGCAGCGCCGTCAGCGCGTACACCCGGTTGAACTGGGGCAGCGGGAACCGGAGGTCGCAGCGGGTGGCGGTGACCGGGTCCCACAGCAGCACACCGTCGTCGCCGCCACTGGCGAGCAGGGTGCGGCCATCGGGCATCGGCAGCACCGCCAGTGCCCAGACCGTGTTGGTGTGGCCGAGGAGTTCGGCGCGCAGTTCGCCGGTGGCCGGATCCCACAGCCGCACCGCCTGGCCGGGACCGCCGCCCGCGAGCAGTACCGTGCCGTCCGGCATCGGCAGCACCGCCAGGTCGTACACCTTGTCCACGCCGGGCGGGTAGGCGAACCGGCTGTGCGGCTCACCGGTGGCCGGGTGCCACAGCCGCAGGCAGTCCTCGCCCGCGCTGGCGAGCACGAGGGTCCCGTCCGGCAGCACCAGCGAGGTCAGCGCTTGCACGGTCCCGGTGTGGCCGCGGAGTTCGGCTCGCGGCTCACCGGTGCTGACATCCCGCAGCCGGACGACGTATCCCGCACCGGTGCTGGCGAGCAGCATGGAGCCGTCCGGCATCGGCACCGCCGCCAGGGGATGCGGATAGGCACTGCTGTGCTCCACCACCAGGTGTGGGGTGCCGCGCCACAGCGCGTTGCGCGCGTGCCAACCGTTCGGTCGGCGCAGCCGGTCCGCGAGCGGGTGATGGCCGACCTTGAGCGCTGCCACGTGCAGGGCGTCCAGGCGGTCGGCATCGGAGTGCCAGGCGTTGGCGGCCAGTTCCACCGCCGCGAGTGTCGTCAGCGTCGCCGGGTCCGTGGTGTGCTGACGGCGGCGCAGCAACGCGGGCACCGAGGCGGCCGCGAGGAATCCGGGCTCCGTCAGCAGCCGGTCGAGACGCCCGCTCCAGTCGGCCTCTTCGTCAGTCACACGTCACCGTATCCGGTGCGGGTCAGAACAGCTCGGCCCGTTCGTCCACGATGTGCGTTGGCGTGCCAAGGAAGACCTCGGCCCCCTCGACGCCGTAGCCGATGTTGAGCGTGTCCAGCCGGTAGTTCCACTCGCCGCTGCAACAGCCGACGAACCGGTAGTTGACCTGCCAGCGCAGCCACTCACCCGGTCCGATCCGCCGCGCGGGCGGGCGTCGCCAGCGGCGCGGCATCCCGTACGGCGTCACCTCGACCCGCACCCGCAGCAGCCCGTCGGCCGCCGTCAGCTTCACCGGCGAGTCCGGGCGCTCTTCGTCCCGGATGTCGAACCGCGGCTGGAAGTCGCCCTGCTCGTCCATCCGGACCTCGTGCACGAACGGCGGTCGTCGTGACGGCAGCGGGAACGCGGTCGGCGCCGCGTTGCGGCGGGCGGCCTCGGGCCCGCCCCTGGACAGCTTCGTCCACGAGGTCTGGACGCACTGGACGATCGCCTGCATGGCCACATCCTCGGCCACCGGTCCGGGTCACGCGACCGGATTTCTCCCGGCCCACTTCCACGAATTGGTGATGTCCTTACTCGGCGTTGTCCATCGCCTGTCCTGACGCTAGCCGCCTCACTCGAAAGTGGAGATCAGCACCACTGAGCGGGACAGAGGAGAAACAATGCGTCGTATCAGCAAGGGTGTTCGGGTCGCGGCGGTCAGCACCGCGTTACTGGCCACCGTCACGGCCACCGCGTTCACCGGCACCGCACTCGCCCAGCCCCAGCCCGCGGGCAGCGCGCCCGGCTGGGAGGTCGGCCTGCACCTCGGCGGCAAACCGACCGAGCGGGAGGTAGCGGCGCTGTTCGGCAAGTGGAACGCCGCGCTGGCCACCGGCAAGCCGGACGTGGTGGCCGACCTGTACGCGCCCAACGCGGTGCTGCTGCCCACAGTCTCCAACGAGGTGCGCACCAACCGGGCGGGCATCGTGCGCTACTTCGAGACCTTCCTGACCAAGCGGCCCAGCGGCCGGATCCTCAGCTCCACCATCACCGTGCTGGACCGGAACACCGCCACCAGCAACGGCACCTACCGCTTCAGCTTCAGCGACGGGTCCACTGTGGACGCTCGCTTCAGCTACGTCTACGAGAAGGTCCGCGGCCAGTGGCTGATCGTCACCCACCACTCCTCGGCGATGCCGGAGAAGTAACCCCGCGCCCCGCCGCCCGCAGGGTGATCCACACCGCCAGTCCGCCGCCGGGAGCCGGTTCCAGCCGCACGCTCCCGGCGGCGTCGGCGATCAGCTGCTTCACGATGGCCAGGCCCAGCCCCGAGCCACCCCGGCCGGTCAGCCCCTGACCACGCCAGAACCGGTCGAAGGCCCTGGCCCGTTCCGCCTCGGACAGGCCGGGTCCCTCATCCAGCACGACCAGGGTCACCCGGTCGCCCTCGGCGGTGGCGCGCACGGTGACCGCGCCGCCGTCGGGGGAGACCTCGATGGCGTTGGAGAGCACGTTGTCCAGCACCTGTTCCAGGTGGCCGGGCGCGGCCAGCGCGTGCGGGTCCTCCTCGGGCAGTTCGGCCAGCAGCCGCAGTCCGCGTTCGGCGGCCACCGGCGTCCACACCTCGAACCGGTCCCTGACCAGCTCGGCCACGCCGACCGGTTCCGGCGCGGCGACCTGGCCCTCGGCCTTGGCCAGTGCGAGCAGACCGTTGACCAGCCTGCTCATCCGCACCACCTCGGCGGTGGCGGTGTCCACGTCCTCGCGGGTGTGCTCGTCGGTGACCTCCTCGCCGATGTTGTCCAGGGACAGCCGCAGCGCGGTCAGCGGGGTGCGCAGCTGGTGCGAGGCGTCGGCGACGAAGGCGCGTTGCGCGTCGACCAGGGTGCCCAGTCGTTGCGCGCCGGAGTTGAGGGTGCGGGCCAGGGTGCGGGTCTCGGGTGGGCCGGTCTCGGCCGAGCGGGCGCGCAGGTCGCCGTCGCTGAACCGGGCGGCCATCCTGGTCAGCTCCCGCAGTGGCCGGGTCAGCCTGCGTGCCACCAGCACACCGGCCGCGGCCGCCACCACCAGCACGCCGATGGCCAGTGCGGCGCGGAAACCCCAGATCTGCCACAGCCGCCGTTCGAGGGGGGCCTCCGGGTAGTGCACCCGCACCGAACCGGCGACGGTCCCGTCCGGTCGGCGGGCCGGGACGGTGAGCACCAGGGCGTCCGCGCCGAGCACGGGGGAGTGGGTCCACCGCGCGGAGTTGGTGCCTGCCTTGGCTTCCGGGGAGTCGGCTGGCAGCAGTTCGATCCGGCCCAGGGTCTGCTGCTGGTACGCGCCTACCAACCGGTCGAGAGCCTGCCGGGAGGGCTCGTCCGGGGCGGCCAGCAGCAGCGCGACCGTGTCGGCCTCCCGGCGCACGGACAGTTCCAGGTCGCCTTCCAGCTGGGCGGTGAGGGTGAAGGCCACCGGCACGGTGAACGCGGCGATGGCCAGCGCGATGAGCAGCACGTAGCTGGCGACCAGCTGGCGGATCATGCGGAGACGACCAGCCGGAAGCCGACCCCGCGCACGGTCTCGATGGCGAAGGCGCCGGGGAACTTCCGCCGCAGCGAGCCGATGTGCACGTCCAGGGTCTTGGTTGGACCGAACCAGTTGGCGTCCCAGACCGCTTCCATGATCTGTTCCCTGGTGAACACCGCGCCCGGCTCCTCGGTGAGGAAGGCCAGCAGGTCGTACTCCTTGGGCGTCAGCAACACCTCCGCACCGTCCAAATAGGAGCGTCGGCCGCGCCGATCGAGGGTGAGCTGCCCGTACCGGTCCGGCTGGGCCTGCGCGGCGGCCTCCGGCGGGCGGACCCGGCGCAGCACGGCCCGCATCCGGGCGATCACCTCGCGCACGCCGAACGGCTTGGTGACGTAGTCGTCCGCGCCGATCTCCAGCCCGACCACCCGGTCGACCTCGTCGCTGCGCGCGCTGATCACGATGATCGGCACGTCCCCACGCGCCCGCAGTTCCCGGCACACGTCCAGCCCGTCGGTGTCCGGCAGTCCGAGGTCCAGCAGCACCAGCTCCGCCTCGGCCGCGGCCAGCGCCTCGGCGCCGGTGCGCACCCAGTCGACCTCGAAGCCGTAGCGGCGCAGGCCCCGGCGCAGCGATTCGGCGATCGGCTCGTCGTCCTCAACCAACAGCACTCGCACGCGCGCATCCTCGCACGCCGGCGCCACCCCGGCTGACGTGCGCGGAAAGGATCCGGAAAGCCGCGGCTGATCTGGTGCGGCCATGTCGAGCAGCACCCGAAGTCGTCAGATCATCTTCGCCACCATGCCGGTGCCGGGCCACGTCGGCCCGCTGCTGCCCATCGCGCGCGCCCTCGTCGAGCGCGGGCACCGGGTCACCTGGTGCACCGGACGGGTCTTCGCCGAGCGGATCACCGCCACCGGCGCCGGGTTCGCGCCGATGAACGCCGAACACGACCACCTCGGCCGCTCCATCGACGAGCTGTTCCCGGAGCGGGCCAGGCTGCGCGGCCTGGCCCAGCTGCGCTTCGACATGAGGCGGATCTTCCTCGACCCGATCCCGGCTCAGGTCGCCGACCTGCGCGCACTCTCTACCGACCGGTCGGTAGACGCACTGATCTACGACAGCTCCTACGGTGGCGCGGCCGTGCTGGACCTGCTAGGCGGCCCGCCCGCGATCAGCGTGGGCACCAGCCCGCTGATGCTGCCCGACCCGGACGTGCCGCCCTTCGGCCCCGGCCTGGCCCCCGGCACCAGCCCACTGCACCGGTTCCGGGACCAGGCGCTGCGGTTCGTGCTGGACCGGATCGTGTTCCGGCCGGTGCTGGCCCACCGCGACCAGCTGCACCGCGCCCTCGGCCTGCCCGCACCCGCGGCCAGGGCGATCGGCTCGGTGTCCCGGCACCTGCACCTGCAGAACGGGGTGGCCGAGTTCGAGCACCCGCGCAGCACCCTGCCGCCGCAGGTGAAGTTCGTCGGCGCGCTGCTGGACCCGCCGCCGCCCGCCCGGCTCCCCGCCTGGTGGCCGGAACTGGCCGCGGCCCGGCGGCCGATCGTGCACGTCACCCAGGGCACCGTGGCCGACACCGACCTGGACCACCTGGTGCTGCCCACTCTGCGCGCCCTGGCCGAGGAGGACGTCCTGGTGGTCGCGGGCACCGGCGCGCACCAGGTGCCCGACCCGCCGCGCAACGCGTTGCTGGCCCCGTTCCTGCCACACGACCGGCTGCTGCCCGAGCTGTCCGCGATGATCACCAACGGTGGCTTCGGCGGCGTGCAGAAGGCGCTCTCGTACGGGGTGCCGCTGGTGGTGGCCGGGGGCAGCGAGGACAAGCCCGAGGTGGCCGCCAGGGTGGCCCGCACCGGCGCCGGGATCAACCTGCGCACCGGAAAGCCCTCGGAGCGGGCCATCCGGGCGGCGGTGCGCACGCTGCTGGCCAACCCCGGCTACGCGGCCAGCGCCACCGGGCTGGCCGCCGGCTACCGCGCCAAGGACGCAGGCGTCACCGCCGCGACCCTGATCGAGAACCTGCTGGTGGGCGCACGGGTCTGAGTCAGACCAGGGCGGCCAGCGCGGTGGTGCGCGGGTGCGCGGGCAGCACCGCGCGCACCGGGTCCAGGCAGACGGCCTCGGCCTCCCGCCGCAGCAACGCCAGCAGCGCCGCCCTTGGCAGCACATCGGTGACCGCCCGCACCGCCTCCCGCGACCGCGCCACCCACCGGTCCGCGCCGGGTTCGAGCAGCGCCAGGTGCGCCGCCGCCACCGCGGCCCGGATCGGGTGCGCCCGGCTCTGCCCGCACACCGCGCGGAAGGCGGCGCGGGCGGCGGTGGTCTCGCCGAGGCGGCGGTAGGCGAGGCCGAGCAGGTTGGTGGCCGCGGCCCGCAGGTCGTCGGCGGCCAGTTCCTCGGCGATGCGCTGCACCGCGATCAGCCCACCGGCCGCCTCGTCCGGGCTGAGCTGGAGGTCGAGGTAGGCCAGGCGCAGCTGGGCGTAGCCGCCCTTGACCGGGGCGTGCCCGGCCGCCGCGGTGTCCCTGGCCGCCGACCAGCGCGCCCGCGCCCTGGCCAGGTGCCCGGCGTGCTCCTCGGCATCGCCGAGGCGGAGCTGGGAGTAGACGATGCCGAAGTGGTCGCCTGCCCGCTCGGAGAAGGCCAGCCCGCGTTCGGCGGCGGTGATCGCGGCGGCCAGATTGCCGTCCCTGCGGTGTTTTTCCGACCAGACGCCGTCCAGCACCGAGCGCAGCCAGGGCCTGGTCTCCGCGGCCAGCGCGGTCTCCGCCTCGGCCAGGCAGACCGCCGCCTCCGCCGGCGCGCGCAGCTGCACGGCGAGCGCGGCCACCGCCACCGCGGTGCCGCGCTTGAGCATCGGGTGGTCGGTGGTCAGCCACATCCGGCGCAACCGTTCGGCGGCGGCCCACGGGTCGGCCAGCCCGCCGGAGAGCTTGCCGAACCAGCCGAGCCAGCCCAACGCGAGCGCGAGCGGATACTCGGCGTCGGGTTCGGGGTGGGCGTCGTGGCAGTCCACCGCCCGCCCGAGCCATTCGCAGCCCTCGGCCTCCCGGCCGCTGATGTACCAGAAGTAGCCCAGCAGCGCGTGCAGCCTGAGCGCGCGGGTGCTCGCCTTGCGGCTGAGCAGCCAGGTGCTCGCGCCGCGCAGGTCCGGCAGCTCGTCGAGCACCCTGGTCATCAGCTCGTGCTGGCGTGGCCCGGCCAGCTGCTCGCCGACCTCGGTGGCCAGCGCCAGCATCGCCCGCGCGTGCCGGTCCCGCAGCTCGATCTCCCGCTCACCGTCCACAGTGGAGCGCGCGTAGTCCCTTATCGTCTCCAGCATCCGGAAGCGGGTGCCGCCGGGCGCCGGCACCGGGGTCAGCAACGACTTGTCCACCAGCCTGGCCAGCACGCCGAGCACCGCACCGGGCGGCAGATCCGGCTCCGCGCACACCAGTTCCGCCGCGGCCAGGCTGGCCCCGCCGTGGAAGACCGACAGCGCGCCGAAGACCCGCCGCTCCACCTCCGGCAGCAGCTCGAAACTCCAGTCCAGCACCGCCCGCAGGGTGTGGTGCCGGGCAGGCGCGTGCCGGGAAGTGTTGTCCAGCAACCGGAACCGGTCATCCAGCCGGGCCTCGATCTCGGCAACCGGCAGCAGCCGGGTGCGCGCCGCGGCCAGTTCCACCGCCAGCGGCAACCCGTCCAGCCGCGCGCACACCCGCCGGATCGCCGCACCGGTGGCCGCGTCGGCGGGCAGGGCAGGGGCCAGTGCCTCGGCCCGGTCCCGGAACAACGTGACCGCCGCCGCCACCGGCAATGGCCGCAGCGGGGCGAGCCGTTCCCCGGCCACGCCCAGCGCCTCCCGGCTGGTGGCCAGCACCCGCACCCGGGGACAGTGCCCGAGCAGGGTGCGCGCCACCGCGGCCGCGTCGGCCACCACGTGCTCGCAGTTGTCCAGCAGCAGCAACAGATCCCGGTCCCGCAGGTAGGCCAGCAACCGGTCAAGCACCGGCCCGGCCCGCCCGGCGCCGGTATCGCCCTCCTCGGGCAGCAGGGTGGCGTTGATCGCCTCGGCGACCTGTCCGTCCCTGGGCAACGCGGCCAGCTCCACCAGCCACACCCCGTCCGGATACGGCCCGCGCGAGCGATGCGCGACCTCCTGCGCGGTGCGGGTCTTGCCCACCCCGCCGGGCCCGCACAACGTGACCAGGCGGTGCCGGTCGAGCAGTCCGGTCAGCCCCGCCAGCTCGTGCTCCCGCCCGATCAGCCCACCCAGCGGCAGCGGCAGATTCCCCTGCTGCTGCGGCGATTCCCCGTGTTCGGCACGGAGGAGGTCCAGGTGCAGGTGCCGCAGTTCCGCCCCCGGCTCGACCCCGAGTTCCTCGGCCAGCCGCTCCCGCAGCGAGGCGTAGACGTGCAGTGCCTCGGGTCGCCGTCCAGCCCGGTGCAACGCGGTCATCAACAGTCCGGCCAGCCGCTCCCGCAGCGGGTGTTCGGTGGTCAGCGCGGCCAGTTCCGGGATCAACGCGGTGTGCTCGCCCAGCGCCAGTTCCGCCTCGGCCACCGCCTCCACCGCGGCCAGCCGCTGCTCGGTCAGCCGCGCCCGCTCGCCACCGGCCAGCTCCAGCCCCGCCAGCGCGGGCCCCCGCCAGCGGTTGAGCGCGCCCCGCAGGATGGTCGCGGCCGCGTAGTGCCGCCCCAGCGCCAGTTCCGCCCTCCCCCGCGCGAGTTCGGCGGCGAACTCGGCCACGTCCAGCTCACCCGGCCGCACCACCAGCCGGTACCCGCCGGGCTCGGACAGCAACCGCGGCTCCACCTCCACAGTGGACAGTGCAGCCCGCAGCTTGGCCACCTGCACCAGCAACGCGTTCACCGGATCCTTGGCGGTCCCGTCCACCCACACCGTCTCCAGCAACCGGGCCCGCGTCACCACCCCGGGCGCGGCCAGCGCCAGCAACGCCAGCACCGCCCTGGCCCGTGCCCCCGGCAGGGCGATGGGCCGGTCCGCCGAGTCGAGCACGGCAACCGGACCCAGGAGCTGAAAGCGCATTCCCGGGAGTATTCACAGCCCTGGATGAGAGCGCTACCACGGCCCTGACCTGCAAAGAAAAGTCTGATCTAGCTCCAGGATCGGTGATCGTCCGCTGGCCGAGCGTGACGAAACAGGCCGTCCGCTCACCGCTTCCGCGCCACCGCCACCCCCGGCCGGCTGAACCGCCGCATGATCGGCCGCTCCCACCCCACGAACAACAACGCCGCCACCCCCATCGCCAGCACGAAGCACCCCAGCAACACCAGCACCCCGAGCCCGACCGAGCCCGGCCCGGCGAACCGCTGCACGCTGTAGGTCACCGTGCCCAGGATCATCGCGTGTGTCAGGTAGAACGCGTAGGTGGTGTCGCCGAGGAACACCAGCGTCCGACCCCGCAACGGCGAGAACGACCCCTCCACATCCGCCCTGGCCAGCGCGGTGGTCAGCAAGGCGAGCGGAATGGTCCACATCGCCACCTGGGTGAACACCGGCGGCAGCCACAGGCTCGGCACGTAACAGGCCAGCAGCACCGCGGTCGAGGCGCCCATCCCGATCCGCGGGGCCAGGCCCAGCAGCAACATCCGCGCGCACAGCATGCCGAGCAGGAACTCCAGTGCGCGGGTGGGCGGGAAGTGGGTGGAGAACCACAGCTCGTACAAGCCGATCTCGGTGCTCGCGATCGGCTTGGGCCCCACCGGGATGACGAAGTGCGACAGCAGTGGGATGGCGATGGTCACCGCGATCACCCCACCCGTCCAGCGCCCCAGGTTGTCCGGCCGGATGCGGCGGATCCAGTGGTGCAGCAACGGGAACATGGCGTAGAAGAACATCTCGCAGGACAGCGTCCAGCTCACCGCGTTCATGCTGGTCATCAGCTGGTAGTTCGGCCACCAGCCGTGCAGCAGCAACAAATTCGGCAGCCACAGCCACAGCGCGGGCAGTCCGGCCAGCAACGCGGTCACCCCGAACAGCAGCACGTGGTTGGGGTAGATCTTGAAGAACCGTCTGCGCCAGAACCGCTTCAGCGGGTCTCCCGGCGGTGCGGCGTAGGTGAGCACGAACCCGCTGAGGATGAAGAAGAAGGACACCCCCACCGAACCCAGGTTGATCGCCACCGCCCGGTACCCGGCCAGCACCGCCTCGTCGGCCAGCACGTTCACGAAGATCCCGTGCGTGGCGAAGACCATGACCGCCGCCACGAACCGCATCCCGGTCAGTGAGGGCAACCTGGTCTGCCGCGCCGCCGCTGCCTGGGCCGGGCTCACGGGCACAGCGCCCACGGGACACCTCCGGTGCGTACGAGCGAGTGGGCGTCACGGTAGTGCGCGGGGCTGGCGGCGGACTTGGCGCGCGGCTGCACCCGAGGGGGCCGGGGTACAGAACAGGTGCAGGAGCGGGCTCGGGCGGCGGGCGGGACCGGTGTGGCGCGCGACGCGCACTGTGACCTACCCCGGCCGAGGTGTGCCGCCTGCCGTGGCCGGGTAGCTCCTATGAGGTCTTGGTCAGTCCAGAAAGGACACCAGCCGTGCGCACACCCAAGCCCCGTGGTCCGATCAGCGCGGCCCTGCTCACCCAGCTCACCCAGCCACCGCGACCGCTGCCGGCCGCGCTGGCCGAACTCGCGAACCAGGCCCGGCCCGGCACCCCTGAGTCGGTGCTGCACGACGACGACCTGCAGCTGAGCCTGTGGATCTGCTACGAGCTGAGCTACCGCGGCTTCGCCGAGGTCGACCACGCCTGGGAGTCCGAACCGTCCCTGCTGGCCCTGCGCCGCACCCTGGAGGACCGGTTCGTGCCCGCCCTGCGCGGACTCGTCGCACCCATCTCCGCGGTGCCGCCCGAGGTGCTGCCCGGCGCGCTCAAGGAGCTGATCGAGGCTGATGACGGGCCCGCGCTCGCGCCCTACCTGCAACGCCAGGCATCGCCCGAGCAGTTCGGCGAGTTCGTCGCGCACCGCTCGATCTACCACCTCAAGGAGGCCGACCCGCACAGCTGGGCCATCCCGCGCATCGGCGGCCGGGCCAAGGCGGCGCTGGTGGAGATCCAGTCCGATGAGTACGGCGGCGGCCGGTTCGAGCTGATGCACTCCGAGCTGTTCCGGACCATGATGCGCGGTCTGGGCCTGGACGACGCCTACGGCGCCTTCCTCGACCGGGTGCCGGGGGTGACGCTGGCGGTGAGCAACACGATGTCCCTGTTCGGGTTGCGGCGGCAGTGGACTCCGGCCCTGCTGGGCCACCTGGCGGTGCTGGAGATGACCTCCTCGCTGCCCAACCGCCGCTATGGCAACGGCCTGCGCCGCCTCGGCCACGACGCCGGGACCACCCGCTTCTACGACGAGCACGTCGAGGCCGACGCCGTGCACGAGCAGATCGCCGCCTACGAACTGTGCGGTGGTTACGCCCAGGACCACCCGGATGCCGTCGAGGGCATCCTCTTCGGCGCGGCCTGCGCGCTCGCGGTGGACAACCTGATGGCCGCCCACCTGCTCACCCGATGGGAGCGCGGTGAGTCCTCGCTGCGGGCCACCCCGGCCCCGGCGGTCGCCTGATTACCCGGCGCTGTCCGGCTCCGGCCGCAGCGGGTCGCGGAGCGGGCCGCTGGGCGCGCGGAACCCGGCCACCTTGTGACTGCCGTCGCAGAAGGGCTTGATCGCCGAGCGGCCGCACCGGCACAACGCGATGGTGGCCCGGCCGGGGTCGATCAGCTCACCGTCCTGGGTGCGCAGCTCCACCGCTCCGCGTACCAGCAGCGGACCGTCCGCACACGGCGTGATGGTGACCTCGGGCCGCTGCGCGCCAGACTGTTCCATGGCCACCGGTTACCCCACCAGGGTGAGCCCACACCTGGCCCGGCCAAGCCGGAGGCCCCGGCACGCTCAGGTGCCGGGGCCTCCGGTGCTGTCCTACCGGCGGTACTGCGGCGGATCGCCCGGCTTGGGCGTCCCGGTCGGACCCGGGACCTCCGGCCGCGGCGCGGTCCCGCCGTGCTGCCCGGTCTCACCGACCTGAGGGGGACGCGGCACGTCTCCCTCCCAGGCCCCGGTCTCCGCGCCCCGGTTCTCGATGAACTCCTTGAAGCGAGCCAGATCGCCGGTCACCCGGTGCTGCACCACGCCGAGCGCCGCGCCTGCCTTCTCGGTCAGCGTCTCGGGGTGGTACTCCATCTGCAGGTGCACCCGGGTGCTGTGCGCGTCCAGCCGGTGGAAGGTGACCACCCCGCCATGCGGCGGACCGTCCACTGTGGACCAAGCGATTCGCTCGTCCTGGTGCTGTTCGGTCACTTCGGCGTCGAATTCCCGCTCCACTCCGCCGATCTTCGTCTGCCAGTGCGTGCGGGTGGGGGTCAGCTGGGTGATGCGCTCAACGCCTTCCATGAAGCGCGGGAAGGTCTCGAACTGGGTCCACTGGTTGTAGGCGGTGCTCACCGGCACCGCCACGTCCACGGACTTCTCGATGGTCGTCACGGCATCTCCTTGAGTTGGCGTGGTCGACCCCGGTGTACCCGGCCCGCGCCGGTCTACACGTGACCCGGACCGGCGATCTCAGTGGACACGGTGGTTCCCGCTCAGGTAGGAAGGGCTCAGCCCAGGGCGGAGGAGGCCGGATGACCAGCCCCTTCACCCACCCCGCGGTGTTCTACCGGGACGACCACGAGTACCGCGCCGCCCTGGTCCCGTTCCTCGCCGAAGGGCTGCACCTGGGCCTCCCGGTGGCCGCGGCCGTCCCCGGCGACCGCCTCACCGTGCTGCGCGCGGCCCTGGGCCCACTCGCCCGCGAGGTCTTCCTGCTGGACATGACCGAGGCCGGCCGCAACCCCGGGCGGATCATCCCCCAGGTGCTGAGCCAGTTCGCCGACCGGCACGCGGGCAAGCCGGCGCGGATCGTCGGCGAGCCGATCTGGGCCGGACGCAGCGAGGCCGAGTACCCGGCCTGCGTCCAGCACGAGGCACTGATCAACCTGGCCTTCGCCGAACGCGACCTGACCATCCTGTGCCCCTACAACTCCTCCCGGCTGCCCACCCGGGTGCTCGCGGACGCCCGTGCCACCCACCCGGTGCTGTGGCAGTCCGGACGGCCCGTGCCCAGTCCGGACTACGCCCCCGATGACATGCTCGCCCGCTACAACGAACCACTGCCCGAACCCGCGGGCGCCGCCGTGCTCACCATCACCGCGGTCACCCAGTTGCACGCGGCCCGCCGCTTCGTCGTCGAGCAGGCCGAGCGCCTCGGCCTGGCCGCCAACCGGGTGCCGGAGCTGGAACTCATCGCCACCGAACTCATCACCAACGCCCTCCGGCACGCCGACGGCACCGCGCGACTGGCCCTGTGGTCGGCCGATGGTCACCTGCTCTGCCAGTCCAGCGATGGCGGCCACCTCGCTGACCCGCTGGCCGGGCGCCTGCCACCCGACCCGGCCGGTCACTCCGGGCGCGGCCTGTGGCTGATCAACGACCTGGCCGACCTGGTCCGCCTGCACACCGGTCCGGCTGGCAGCACCCTGCGCGTGCTGCTCCGCCTCAGCCGTGACCGTCCACAACGGACGGACGAACAGCCCCGTACCCGGTGAGCTTGCCGGGATTGAGCATCCAGTGGATCTCGTGGATGCCCTCGGCCGAGGCCGTCACGGTGATCATCGCGAACACCTCGCCGTCCCGCCGCAACACCGCCCCGGTGTGCCCGTTGGCCGGGACCCACTCGACCTCCACCCCGACCCAGAACCGGGTGTGGAAGGCACGCACGAACTTGGCCACCGTCCTCGCGGTGCGCACCGGGACGCGGGCCGCGCGGGCCACCCCGCCGCCGTCGGAGTAGCTGACCACGTCGGCGGCGAAGAGTTCTTCCAGGGCAAGCAGATCGCCCTCGCGGGCGGCGGCCACGAACGCGGTGAGCAGACGGCGTTGTTCCGGCACGGTGGCGGGCGTGCGCCGTTCCTCCGCGAGCTGGCGGCGGGCCCGGCTCACGAGTTGGCGGGCCGAGGTCTCGGTGGCCTGGATGATCTCGGCGATCAGCGGGTAGGGATAGCCGAATGCCTCGCGCAGCACGTAGGCGGCCCGCTGGGTGGGGGTGAGTTTCTCCAGCAGCAGCAGGACGGCGAGTTCCAGCGCGGAATCCTGTTCGGCGCCCAGTTGCGGGTCGGCGGTGGTGTCGACCGGCTCGGGCAGCCACTGGCCGGGGTAGTACTCGTGCCGGGTCTTGGCGCTGCGACCGGCGTTGATGGCCAGCCGGGTGGTCGCGGTGGCCAGGTAGGCGCCGGGGTTGAGCACCGCCGCGCGATCGCAGGTCTGCCAGCGCAGCCAGACCTCCTGCACCAGGTCCTCGGCGTCCTGGGCACTGCCCAGCATCCGGTAGGCGATGCCGAACAACCGCGGGCGCACCTCGTTGAACACCGCGGACGCCTGGTCGAGGTCCGCGTTCGCGGTCTCCGACATGGGTGCGACGTCCTCCCGCTCACGTGCCGGCGGCACCTGCGTGGTCCAGAACACCACTCACCTCGATCCTACTCGCGGGGCGTTGTCGATCAGTGCCTCGAAGGGGTGATGCCGGGGGTACGGAACCGGAAGGCGCGCACCCACGGGTGGTTCCGCGCCCCCGGCATCAGCTGGGGGAGATCAGGGCCGGGGCGCCCGGAGATGCTCGCGCTGGGCCAGTTCCTCTGGGCTGACCAGGGTGAGGATGGGCTGGCCCGGCGCACTGAACAGGGTCACCGCGAACACGGTCTCGGTGTCGGCCAGGTTGTTCGCGCCGCGGTAGTGGATCACGTCGCCGCCGGGCTCCCAGAACGCCTCGCCCGCCCGGATGATCCGCTCCGGCTCGCCCTCCAGCTCGAAGATGATCTCGCCCTGGACCACGTAGCCGTAGGCGGGGCCGGAGTGGCGGTGCGGGGGAGCGCCTGGGCTGCCAGGGGGCAGGGTGATCCGCAGCGCCATCGCCTGGGCGCCAGCCGGGATCGGCGGTGGGCCGGGCACGGTGTCGAGGACCTCGATCACCGGCTGGGCTGCTGGCGAGCCGAGGCCGGGCATCGAGTGCGAGTGGTCGGTGCTCATCGTTGTTCCACCTTGGGTTTTTGGGGCAGGACAAAGTAGGACAGCGCTTTCCGGCAATCGCTCAGCGCGGGCCGGAACGGCAGTCGGTACGGGAACGTCCTTTGTGGACGGATCAGTCCAATGCGGACCGGACGATGCGGCGGACCGCGGGCTCCTCGTCCAGTTCGGCCTGGATGTCGGCCAGCTTCTGGCCGGCCAGCGCCTCGTGCCAGGCGCGCTCAGCCCGGCGCATGGCCGATTTCACCTGACACGGCCCGGTCGGCCGAGGGCTCAGCTCGCCGATCGTGCCCCGGCAGCGGATCTCCTCGCAGCGGAACATCGGCTCGTCGCCCTCGATGGCCAGCACCACGTCGAGCAGGGTGATCTCCTCGACCGGCCTGGCCAGGCTGAACCCGCCGTGCGGCCCTACGGATGAGACCAGCAGCCCGGCCTTGACCAGCAGCTGGAGCTGCTTGTTCAGGTAGGCGGGCGGCAGATCGTGGGCGCGGGCCAGCTGCGGGGTGCCCAGCGCCCCGGATTCGGCCATGTTCAAGTTGAGCAGCGTGTGCACTGCCCACTCGACGCCCTTGCCCAGTCTCATCTCGCCCACAGTGTAGGTCCGCGATCACCACGGCGTGGCCTCCGCCCACGGTCCGGCCAGCCTGTCTCCAGGTGTCGGGATCTGCCGCATGTTCGCTCCCCTCGCTTGCCGGATCTAACCTGGACATTAAATATCCAGGTTAGGCAAAGTCAAGTGCCCGGAGCTGTCACAAACCGGCGGGCCAGGTCGTCCTAGCTGGTGGAGCAAGCAGAACGGAGCGTGCCGTGCAGCGAATCCTGATCATCGGCGGTGGCTACGCCGGGTTCTACGCCGCCCGCGGACTGGCCAGGCGGCTGCGGCCGGGCGAGGCCGAGGTCACCGTGATCGACCCCCGGCCGTACCTGACCTACCAGCCGTTCCTGCCCGAGGTGGCCGCGGGCTCGGTGGAGGCCCGGCACGCCGCGGTGTCCCTGCGCAGGCACCTGCCGCACACCCGGCTGCTGCCCGGCTGGGTGACCGAGATCGACCACGCCCGGCGGCAGGTGCGGGTACGTCCCCTGGACGGCCCGGAGTTCCGCCTCGGTTACGACGTGGTCGTGGTCACCGCGGGCGCGGTCACCCGCACCCACCCGGTGCCCGGCATCGCCGAGCAGGCCATCGGCCTCAAGCACGTGGAGGAGGCGGTGGCCATCCGGGACCGGATCCTGACCGCCTTCGACCGGGCCGCCGCGCTGCCACCCGGCCCGACCCGGCGCAGGCTGCTCACCGTCACCTTCGTCGGCGGCGGGTTCTCCGGCGTGGAGGGCTTCGGCGAGGTGCTCTCGCTGGCCACCGCGCTGCTGCGGTCCTACCCCACGCTGACCCTGGCCGACCTCAGCTTCCACCTGGTCGAGGCCACCGGCCGGATCCTGCCCGAGGTCACCGAGCGGCCCGGCCGCTGGGTGGTGCGGGAGCTGGAGAAGCGCGGCGCGCGGGTGCACCTGGACACCACCGTGGTCTCGGCGCTGGACGGGCACGTGGTGCTCTCCACCGGTGAGGAGTTCGACTCGGAGCTGATCGTGTGGACCGCCGGGAACGGCCCGAACCCGGTGGTGCACCGGCACACCGACCTGCCGGTCAACGGCCGCGGCCTGGTCGTGGTGCGCCCGGACCTGCGGGTGGGCACCGAGGAACAGCCGGTGCCGGACGCCTGGGCCGCCGGGGACGACGCGGCAGTGCCCGACCTGGCCTCGGCACTGCCCGGCGCACTCACCACACCCAACGCCCAGCACGCCTTCCGGCAGGGAAAGCTCCTGGCGCGCAACATCATCGCCACCCTGCGCGGCAGGCAGCCCCGGCGTTACCTGCACCACAGCCTCGGCTCGATCGCCACCCTCGGCCTGGGCCGAGGGATCTTCCAGTACCGGCGGCTCGTGCTCACCGGCCCGCCCGCCTGGCTGCTGCACCGCGGCTACCACGTGCTCGCGGTGCCGAGCTGGGAACGCAAGGTCCGGGTGGCCGCGATCTGGCTGGCCGCGCTGTTCTTCGGGCGCGACATCGTCTCGCTGACCGCGGTCACCCAGCCCAGGGCCGCCTTCGTCACCGGCGATGAACCGCCCGCTGTCACAAAGCTGCCGCTCGAACCGTCCTAGTTGGACGAAGGGCGTTCCGGAACCACCGGGACGCGATCGAAAAGGAGAAGTCATGAAGGTCGTCGTGATCGGCGGAACCGGTCTGATCGGCTCGAACGTCGTCGCCCGGCTCGGCGAACACGGCCACGACCCGGTCGCCGCCTCGCCGAACACCGGCGTGAACACCATCACCGGCGAGGGCCTCAAGGAGGTCCTGACCGGTGCGGACGTGGTGATCGACGTGTCCAACTCGCCCTCCTTCGCCGACGATGACGTGCTCGCCTTCTTCCGCACCGCCACCACCAACCTGATCGACGCGGCCAAGGACGCCGGGGTCGGGCACTACGTGGCGCTGTCGGTGGTCGGCGCCGAGCGCACCCCCGACTCCGGCTACATGCGGGCGAAGGTGGCCCAGGAGAAGCTGATCCGCGACTCCGGACTGCCCTACTCGCTGGTGCACGCCACCCAGTTCTTCGAGTTCGGCCTCGGCATCGCGGACTCCGCCACCGTCGACGGCGTGGTCATCCTGCCCGACGGCGGGGTGCAGCCGGTGGCCGCGGCCGAGGTCTCCGCCGCGGTGGCCCGCACCTCGGTCGGCGCGCCGCTCAACGGCGTGGTGGAGATCGGCGGTCCCGAGGTCTTCGGCATGGACGGCTGGATCCGCACCGTGCTGGCCGCCAGGGACGACGACCGCAAGGTGATCACCGACCCGAACGCCCGCTACTACGGCACCCAGCTGGCGGAGAAGACCCTGCTGCCCGCCGAGGGTTCGCTGCTCGGGCAGATCACGCTGTCGGACTGGCTGGCCAAGTGACCCGTCCCCGCGCGGGCGGCCGCCGCCCGCGCGGGTCCGCCGCCCCTGAACGGAGAACCTCATGAGCCAACCCGCCGAGATCCAGCTGGCCACCTCGGTGCTCGTCATCGGCACCGGCGGAGCCGGGCTGCGGGCCGCGATCGAACTGGCCGAGCGCGGCATCGACGTGCTCGTGCTCGGCAAACGCGCCAAGTCCGACGCGCACACCACCCTGGCCGCGGGCGGGATCAACGCCGCACTGTCCACAATGGATCCCGAGGACAGCTGGCAGCAGCACGCCGCGGACACCATCAAGGAGAGCTACCTGCTCGCGCACCCGGAGACGGTGCGCATCGTCACCGAGAACGCCGCCCGCGGCATCGAGGACCTGGAACGCTGGGGCATGCCCTTCGCCCGCGAGGCCGACGGCCGGATCTCGCAACGGTTCTTCGGCGCGCACAGCCACCGGCGCACCGCCTTCGCCGGGGACTACACCGGTCTGGAGATCCAGCGCACCCTGGTCAACCGGGCCGCCCAGCTGGACATCCCGGTGCTGGACCGGTGTTACGTGACCCGGATCCTGGTGCGGGACAACGTGGTCTTCGGCGCCTACGGCTTCGACCAGGAAACCGGGTCCCGCTACCTCATCCACGCCGACGCGGTGATCCTGGCCGCCGGCGGGCACACCCGGATCTGGCGCCGCACCTCCTCCCGGCGCGATGAGAACACCGGCGACTCCTTCCGGCTGGCCGTGCTGGCCGGTGGCCGCATCCGCGACCCCGAACTGGTCCAGTTCCACCCCTCCGGCCTGATCGAACCGGAATCCGCGGCGGGCACCCTGGTCTCCGAGGCCGCCCGCGGCGAGGGCGGCATCCTGCGCAACGCCCTCGGCGAGCGGTTCATGGAGCGCTACGACCCCATCCGCCGTGAACTGTCCACAAGGGACAGGGTCGCGCTGGCCGCCTACACCGAGATCAAGGAGGGTCGCGGCACCCCGCACGGCGGCGTGTGGCTGGACGTCTCGCACCTGCCGCGCGAGACGATCATGCGCAGGCTGCCGAGGGTGTACCAGACCCTGCTGGAACTCCAGATGCTCGACATCACCAGGACTCCCATCGAGATCGCGCCCACCGCACACTACTCGATGGGCGGGGTGTGGGTCCGCCCGGAGGACCACGGCACCGGCGTCGAGGGCCTCTACGCCATCGGCGAGGCGGCCAGCGGCCTGCACGGCGCCAACCGGCTGGGCGGCAACTCGCTGATCGAACTGCTGGTCTACGGCCGGATCGTGGGCGAGCACGCGGCCAAGTACTCGGCCAACCTGGGTGCGCAGCAACGCTCCGCGCTCGCCCTGACCGAGGCCCGCGCCGAGGTGGACGAACTGCTGGCCGCCGACGGCCCGGAGAACATCCGTGCCCTGCAACGCGGTCTGCGCGACATCATGACCGAACACGCCGGCGTGGTCCGCGACGAACTGGGCCTGGTCGAGGGCCTGATCCGGCTCGGCGAGATCGAGGCCAGCACCCAGGACCTCGGCGTGCACCCCGACCTGGCCGGCTACCAGGACCTCGCGCACGCCTTCGACCTCAAGGCCTCCCTGCTGGCCGCCCGCGCCACCCTGGAGGCCGCGCTGGAACGCCGGGAGACCCGCGGCTGCCACAACCGCGCGGACTTCCCGAACCTGGACCCGACCCAGCGGGTGAACCTGGTGTGGTCAGGGCCAGGCCGGATCACCCGCGAGCCGATCCCGCCGGTGCCGGCGGAGATCGCCGCGCTCATGCGGGAGGTCAGCAGCGAGGGCAAACTGGTCGAGTGAGCTGATCAGTGCGCCAGCTGGACCCGGCCGAGCTGCTCCCGGGCGTCCGGGATCCGATGCGCGGCAACGGCTTCGGTCAGTGGCAGTCGCGTGTGGACACTCGTGCGCAACCGCCCGGCGGCGAAGTGCGCGGTCAGCTCGGCCACCTCCCGCCGAACCCGCGGTGGCGATCACCCGCCCAGCGCCCAGCAACGCCGGATCCACCCCTGGCTCGAGCGCCTCGACCGTGCCGACCACGTCACCGGTCAACCGGCTGGCCGCCGCGCTGCACGCGCTGGCCGCCGGTTTGCTCGACGGCCGCTGACCCGGTCTCGCTTTTGCGTGATCGCGTCGACCTTTTTTCGTTGTAGGTTCAACGAGTCCATTTCGGTTTGCGGATATGAACATTTCACCTATCTGAACTTTGGCTTCGCCGCGCGTTTTTCCAGGTGGATTGCTTGACAGCGTGTGGGGCCGACCGCAGAATCAGTCGCCAGGTTAACGTCACCTGAACTCCCTGTGAACGGATGAAAAATCCGCCGCCTTGATCAGGAGAGGTAACAATGCGACGCAAACCACCTAGTCGGCGCTGGCGGTCGCCAGTCGCCGTGGCGGGTGTGCTGATGCTCTCCGGCGGCGCGCTGGTCGCCGCCGCCGCCTCCGATCCCGTCGAGCAGGTGACCCAGCTCGTGGAGCCGGGCACGGTGACCGAGCGGATGTCGGTGGCAGCCGGTGGCCGGGGGAGCACCCTGGCCGACTCCGCCGGACAGCAGGTCTGCCGGGCCGGAGCGACCTGGCTTCGACTGCGGTTCACCAGTCTGGACCTGCGCGGATCCGATTCGATTCAGCTCACCGGCGCGGCCGGTGGCAGCGTGACCCTGGAAGCGCGGCACTGGCCGGGCCGGGCCTTCCACACCAGGGCGCTGCCGGGGGACTGCGTCACGATCACGCCCAGCCTGCGCGATCCGGCCAGCCGGTTCGCGGTGGATTCCTACCAGGTCGGCAGCAGGCCGCTGGCCGAGGCGGCGGTCACCGTGGCCGCGGTCGGCGACATGTGCGGTTCGGAGTGCGACCGCACCGCCACCCTCACCCAGGGATTCAATCCGACCGCGGTGATTACCGCCGGGGACAACGCCTACAGCTCCGGCTCATTGTCTGAATACCGGTCGAACTATGACCCATACTGGGGAAAGTTCAAGGACCGCACGTTTCCGTCAGCTGGTAACCACGAGTACCGGACCGCAGGCGCGGCCGGCTACTTCGACTACTACGGCGCCAGGGCAGGCGAACGCGGAAAGGGCTACTACAGCGTCGATATCGGCGATTGGCACTTCATCGCGCTGAACTCCAACATCGACCGCGGCGCGGGCTCGGCGCAGGAGAAGTGGCTGCGCGCCGACCTGGCCGCCAACACCAAACCGTGCACCGCCGCCTACTGGCACCACCCGCTGTTCAGCCGCGGCGACCACGGCGACAACGTCTCGGTGAAGCCGCTCTACCAGGCCCTCTACGACGCCAAGGCCGACCTGGTGATCACCGGGCACGACCACAACTACGAGCGGTTCGCCCCGGCCCGGCCCGACGGCACCAAGGACGAGGCCAACGGCATCCGCCAGCTCGTGGTGGGCACCGGCGGCACCGGTCTGCGAGCCATGATCAGCTCCACCAAGGGTCCGACCGAGGCAGGCAACGCCAAGACCTTCGGCGTGGCCAAGCTGACCCTCACCGCCACCGGCTACACCAGCGAGTTCCTGCCGGTGGCCGGGCAGAGCTTCACCGACAAGGTCTCCGGCAGCTGCCACAAGGCCAGCAGCAACCCGGACTTCGGCGCCGCCGTGACCCCGGCAGCCGTCTCGGTCACCCCCGGCGGCAGCACCGAGGCCACCGTCACCGTGTCCAGCACCGGCGGCTTCACCGGGGCCACCCAGCTGTCCGCGACCGGCCTGCCGGCCGGGGTGACCGCGAGACTCGACCCCGCCACGGTGACCCCGCCCGCCAACGGCAAGGCCACCGCCAAACTCACCCTCACCGCGGCCGCCTCGGCGGCCAACGGCACCAGCACCGTCACCGTGCACGCCGCCTCGGGCACCCGCACCCGTTCGGCGACGCTGGCGGTGACCGTCGGCTCGGGCGGTGGTGGCACGGTCTTCGCCGACGACTTCGAGTCCGAGAAGGGCTGGACCACCAACTCCGGCGGTGGCGACTCGGCCAGTAGCGGCAAGTGGGAGCGCGGCGACCCCGCGGAGACCACCTCCACCAAGTCCAACCAGGTCAAGCAGTCCGGCACCCCGCCGAGCGGGGCCAACTGCCTGGTCACCGCGGCCGCCGCGGGCAGCACCTACGGCGCCAACGACGTCGACGGCGGCACCACCACGACCACCTCCCCGGCGATCACCCTGCCCGCCGGGAAATCCACCCTGTCCTTCGCCTACAACTTCGCCCACGACGACTCCGGCCCCGATGACCACCTGCGGGTCCAGGTGGTCGACGGCGCCACCGCGACCACGGTGTTCGAGAAGGCGGGCGCCACGGCCAACCTGGCCGCGAGCTGGCAGCAGGCCACCGCGGACCTCAGCGCCTACGCGGGCCGCACCGTGCGAGTGCGGGTGGTGGCCGCCGATGTCGGGGCCACCAGCCTCATCGAGGCCCAGCTGGACGACCTGAAGATCGTCAACGGCTGATCCGGCACAGCCCGGCCGGTGGGGGGTTGCCGCCCGCCCACCGGCCGGGGCCGGCCGTGGAACGGAGTTCACGCACATGTACCTGTCCATCATTCGCGGTGCCGCGACCGGCCCGGCCAGGGCCCCCGGCGCGGTGCCGTCCACCGTGGTCGGTCTCGGGCTGGTCAGCCTGATCACCGACATCTCCGCCGAGATGATCACCGCGGTGCTCCCGCTCTACCTGATGTACGGCGTCGGCGTCGGATTCCTGCACCTGGGCGCGATCGAGGGGCTCTACGCCGGGGCCACCGCGGTGCTGCGGCTGGCCGGTGGCTACCTCGCCGACCGGCTGGGCAAGCCGAAAGCCGTGGCCGTCGCGGGCTACGGACTGTCCGCGCTGGCCAAACTCGGCCTGCCGGCCGCCGGTGGCTGGCTGCCCGGGATCAGCCTGGCCATCGCCGCCGACCGGGCGGGCAAGGGCATCCGCACCGGCCCGAGGGACGCGATGATCACCCTGGCCACCCCGGCGGACACCCTGGGCCGTGCCTTCGGCGTGCACCGGGCCATGGACACCACCGGCGCGCTGCTCGGACCGCTGGTCGCCACCGGGCTGATCGCGCTGGCCGCCGGGTACCACGCGGTGTTCGCGGTCAGCTTCGCCCTCGGCCTGACCGGCGTGCTGGTCCTGGTCTTCTTCGTGCCCACGCCGACCGCGCCACCACCACCGAGGGCCAGGGTCGCGCCCCGGGTCGCACTGGCCACCCTGACCGCGCCAGGGGTGCGCCGGGCCTGCCTGGTCGCCGCCCTGCTCGGGCTGGTGACCATCGGCGACATGGTGCTCTACGTGGCCGTCCAGCAACGCGCCGGACTGCCCGCCGGGGTGCTGCCGCTGCTGCCGCTGGGCACCGCGCTCACCTTCCTGCTCGCCGCCGCCCCGGTGGGCAGGCTCGCCGACCGGCTCGGCCGGTGGCGGGTGTTCCTGGCCGGGCACGGGCTGCTGCTGCTCGCCTACCTGCTGGTCGGTTTCGCCGCGACCGGCTGGGTGGGCGCCGCGCTCGCACTGGGCCTGCACGGGTTGTTCTACGCGGCCACCGACGGGGTGCTGATGGCCTACGTCAGCCCGATGTTCCCCACCGCGCTGCGCTCCACCGGCCTGGCCGCGGTGCAGACCGCGCAGGCGCTGGCCCGCGCGGCAGGCGCGGTCGCGGTGGGCGCGGCCCTGCAGTTCACCACCGTGCCCACCGCGTTCGCCGGACTGGCCGTGCTGCTCGGCGCCGCGATCGCGATCGGCGCCCGGCTGGGCAGGCCGGCATGACCGCGCGGGGCAAGGCATTCGGCGCGGTGCTGATCACGCTCACCCTGGCCGGTGGCCTGGGTTACGCGGGCTGGCAGGTCGCCTCGGCGCCCGGCTCGGAGGGGCCGCCGCTGGACCTGGGCCGGGCGGGCAGCGTGCTCTACGTCGACGACCGGGACGGCCGGGTGCGCCAGGTCGCCGCGGCCGCGCCGGGGGAGGTGCTCGGCATCGGCCCGGCCTGCCAGCGGGCCTACGCCGCCGGTGGCACCCTGGCCTGCCTGCGCCCGGCGGCCATCCCCGGCGGCCACGAGATCGCGGTCTACGACGCGGAACTGACCGAGCGGAAGGTGCTGCGGGTGTGGGGCACACCCAGCCGCACCAGGGTCTCCGCCTCCGGCAAGCTGGTCGCCTGGACGGTCTTCCGCTCCGGCGACGCCTACCTGTTCGGCGGCGGCTTCTCCACCACCGCGGGCGTGCACAACCTCGGCACCGGCGAGCACTACGACTCACTGGAGGAGTTCGAGTCCACTGTGGACGGAAAGGTGCTGGACGCGGCGGACCGCAACTTCTGGGGCATCACCTTCGCCGCGGACGATCGCACCTTCTACGCCACCATGGCCTCCGGCGGCCGCACCTGGCTGATGCGCGGCGATCTGCGCACCAAGCGGCTGGAATCGGTGCGGGACAACGCCGAATGCCCCTCGCTCAGCCCGGACGGCACCCGGCTCGCCTACAAGAAGCGGGTGGGCGAGCAGTGGCGGCTGCACGTGCTCGGCCTGGCCACCGGCGTGGAGACCGCACTGGCCGAGACCGCGAACGTGGACGACCAACCGGCCTGGCTGGACGCGGGCACCATCGGCTACGCCCGCTCCACCGACGGCAGGCCGACCCTGCACGCGGTGCCAGCCGACGGCAGCGGGGCACCCCGCGCGCTGCGGTCCGGCTCCTCACCCGCCGCACTGGCGAAGGCGGCCTCGTGAAGCCCGCCGCGACCCTGCCCGCCCGGCCGCGCCGGCTGGGTTCGGTGGAGGTCCTGGCCGCGATCCTGTTGCTGGCCCTGCTTTCCCGCGGCGAACTGGCCGGGCTGCTGGACCAGCCGGAGGTGCGGACCTGGCTGACCATGTTCGTCTCGATCGTGCTGCAGGCGGTGCCCTTCCTGGTCCTGGGCGTGCTGCTGTCCGCGGCGATCACGGTGTTCGTGCCGGCCGGGTTCTTCGCCAGAGCCCTGCCCGGCCACCCGGCGCTGGCGGTGCCCGCGGCCGCGGCGGCCGGAGTGGTGCTGCCGGGCTGTGAGTGCGGTTCGGTGCCGGTGGCGGGCGCGCTGGTGCGGCGCGGGGTGACCCCGGCGGCGGCACTGGCCTTCCTGCTCTCCGCACCCGCGATCAACCCGGTGGTGCTCATCGCGACCGCGGTCGCCTTCCCCGCCGAGCCGCTGATGGTGCTGGCCCGCGGCGTGGCCAGCCTGGTGGTGGCGGTGCTGATGGGCTGGCTGTGGTTGCGGCTGGGCCGGACCGAGTGGATCAAACTGCCGCGGCGGCCGGAGCTGACCGGACTGGCCCGGTGGCCCGCGTTCTGGGCCTCCGCCCGGCACGATCTGCTGCCGGCGGGCGGATTCCTGGTGCTGGGCGGGGCGCTGGCGGCCACGCTCAACGTGCTGGTGCCCGCGCGGTGGACGCAGGCGGTGGCGGATCAGCCGGTGCTCTCGGTGCTCGCCCTCGGCGTGCTGGCGGTGCTGCTGTCGATGTGTTCGGAGGCCGACGCGTTCGTGGCCGCCTCGCTCACCCAGTTCTCGCTCACCGCGAGGCTGGCCTTCCTGGTGGTCGGGCCGATGGTCGACCTGAAGCTGTTCGCCATGCAGACCGGCACCTTCGGCCGCTCCTTCGCCATCCGGTTCGCCCCGGCGACCTTCGTGGTGGCCGTGCTGGTCGCGGCCGGCACCGGTGCGCTGGTGTGGGGGTGGCCGTGAACCGGACCGCGCAGTCGCTGATCCTGGTGCTGCTCGGCGTGGCCGTGCTGCGGATCGGCGTCACCGACCAGTACCTGCGCTACGTGAAGGAGGGGCTGCGGCCGTTCCTGCTCGCCGCTGGGCTGCTCCTGCTGGTCACCGCGGTGGCCACCTGGCGGCACCGGGAGCACGAGCACGAGCACGGGCATGGGCACCGGGTGGCCTGGCTGCTCGCCCTGCCCGCGCTGGTGCTGCTGGTGCTCGCGCCGCCACCGCTGGGCTCGGGCGCGGTGAACCAGGCGGGCACCGCCATCGACGGCCGGTCCGCGGCGGACTTCCCGGCGTTGCCCGATGGCGATCCGGTGCCGGTGACCATGCTCGACTACGCCGCCCGCGCCGTGTTCGACCAGGGCGGCTCGCTGCACGGCAGGCGGGTGCGGCTGACCGGGTTCCTGGCCACCGGCCCGGCAGGCGAACCGTTGCTGGTGCGGATGATGCTGACCTGCTGCGCCTCCGACGCCCGCCCGGTCAAGATCGGTCTGCGCGGCCGGGTGCCCGCGCTGCCGCCGGACACCTGGCTGGAGGTCACCGGGACCCGGCTGCCGGAGACGGCCACCGACGAGGTCAACGGGCAGACCATCCCGTTCCTGCACATCGAGTCGGCGCGCCAGGTGCCCGCCCCGCCCAACGCCTACGAATGAGGGGACAGCCGATGCGCGGACCGCGGGACTGCACCACCACCGGCCTGGCCCTGGCACTGGTGGCGGTCTGCGCGCTGGTGCTGCTGCCCGAATCACGGCGCCCGGCCGAGGCCGCCGTGCCCGCGCTGACCGCGGCCTGGCCCGAGGCCAGGATCAGCACCAGCGGCGGCAACCTGGCCGACGGCGCGATCTACACCCCGCTGCTCTACCTGGACCCGGCCACCTCGGTGGGACTGGCCCGCTCACCCGACGCGGACGGGCTGAAGCTGGTGCTGCGCCCGGAATCCGGCCCACCGCACACCATCCGCGAGCTGCCCGCGGCCGGGTCCCCGGAGATCGTCGGCCTGACCGGGACCGCCGGGGAACTGGTGTGGGCGGAGACCTCCGCGACCGACCCGGGTGTCGGCTCGCTCTGGCGCTCGGGCCCACGCGGTGAGCAGCCCCGGCAGCTGACCGATCGGCTGGGCGCGTTGCTGGACTCGGACTCCCAGCACGACCTGGTCGTCCACAATGGACAGGTGAGCTGGGCGACGATCTCCCCGCACAGCACGGAGATCCGCTCGGTGCCGCTGACCGGCGGGCCGGTCGGCACGATCACCCTGCCCGGCCGGTACGCGCTGCACAGCTGGCCGTGGGTGGTGAACGCGGCCATCGAACAACCCGGCCCGACCGACCTGATCGACCTGGACACCCGGCACACGGTCCGGGTCCCGGCCGAGGGCGCCGAACTGCTCGCCTGCACCCCGGCCTGGTGCCGGATCCAGGTGCTCCGCCAGGGCGGCACCGCGCGGCTGGAGATGAAACGACCGGACGGCCGGGACCGGCACCGGATCGGGCAGTACCGCCCGGCGATCACCGATGTCACCCTGCTGGACCGGTTCGTGCCGCTGCGCGCGGACACCGGCGCCGGCGACGAACTCGCCCTGCACGACCTGCACAGCCGCCGGCTCGCGGTGCTCGCCGCCGACCCTGGCACCGTGCAGGCCCGCGGCCACCTGCTGTGGTGGTCCACCGGTGACAACGCCGAGCTGACCTGGCACGCCCTCGACCTGCGCAGTGTGAAATGAGATCCGATCGCATTGATCCGGGAATATCGGGAGACACGTCAGTGGACCGATAATCTGTCGATGCCTGAAAACACGGGGAATGGCCCACCTCAGTCAGATGTTGCGGAATCTTTACCGAGTGTGCTGGTGGTGGGCGCCGGGATCGCCGGGCTGACTGCCGCGAAATCGTTACACGAATTAGGTTACCCAGTTACCATCCTGGAGGCGCGCGACCGCGTCGGCGGCCGGATCTGGACCGACCAGGACGGCGTTGACCTGGGCGCACACTGGATTCACGGCACCGAGGGAAACCCGATCACCGAGCTGGTGGAAAAGCTGGGCATCCCGTACAGCTATATCGGCGGCGACAGCTCCTACACCGGTGGTTTCGACAATCTCGACCTGTACGGCGCCGACCACAACAGGGCCAATCACAGCCGGAAAAGCCACACCTTGAAACTGGCTGACGGCGTGCTGCACGAACTGGAACAACGCGCGGAAATCGCGCGCAAGAAAGACCACCCTGACCTCCCGCTCGGCGAAGCCCTCGCGCGGATCCTCGCCGAACGGCAACTCGCGCCCGAGGACGAACAGGCGGTCCGCTACCACCTCAACGTGATCCTGCGCGAGGACGTGGCCGAGGACGCCGGGAAACTCTCCTTCAAGTTCTGGGAGGACGGCTACCTGGTCTACGGCTACGGCGACAGCATCCTGCACCAGGGCTACCAGTCGGTGGTCAACGCGCTCGCCGAGGGACTCGACGTCCGGCTGGGCCACGTCGTGCGCCGGATCAGCGCGGCCGAGGGCGAGCCGGTGCGGGTGAGCACCGACCAAGGCGAGTTCAGCGCGGACAAGGTGCTCATCACCCTGCCGCTGGGGGTGCTCAAGGCCGCCACGGTGACCTTCGACCCGCCGCTGCCCGAGCCCAAGCAGTCGGCCATCGCCCGGCTCGGCTTCGGCACCCTGAACAAGATCGCCCTGCATTTCGACGAGGCGTTCTGGCCGCAGGAGCAGTACGTCTTCGGTTACCTGTGCCGCGATACCGATCGCTATCCCACCGTGGTCATCAGCATGTGGAAATCCCACGGCAAACCCATTCTGGTGCTACTGCTCGGCGCGTCCCTCGGCCGGGAAATGGAAACCTGGTCCGAGGAGCAGGTCGCCGACTACGGCACCACCATCGTCCGGGACATCTTCGGCGCCAACGCCCCCGCGCCCGGACACGTCTCCCGCACCGGCTGGTCCAGCGATCCCTTCGCCAGGGGCGCCTACACCTGCGTTGGCGTCGGCGCCTCGCCCAAGGACATGGGCACCCTCGCCGAACCGGTCGGCGACCAATTGTTCTTCGCCGGTGAGGGCACCAATTCCTATCACTGGGGCTGCGTGCACAGCGCGTATGAATCCGGCCGCCGGGAAGCCGCCCGGATCAGCGGGGATTCCAGCCTGTACACCCCGCCGAGCACCGGCACCTCCCGTCGGCAGGCCCGCGATATCGACCGGATGAAACGGTTCGCGCGGATGCGGATGACCCACATCACCGACCGCGAACTCCAGGACCGGGTGACCTGCCTGCGCAACAGCGTCGACCCCTACGGCGTGCACCTGTTCGAGGCCCTGGTCGACGCCGAGGTGGAAACCCTGGCCTCGATGTTCGACGAGATCCCCTTCGTCGCGGGCGATGTCATCTGCCGGGAGGACGAGGAGGCACACGGCGTCTACCTGGTCGCCGGCGGCGAGGTCGAGGTCGATTTCGGCGGCATCTACGAAAGCGCGGTGATGGGTCGAGGAGCCCTGCTCGGCCACTACGACCTGTTCTTCAACGCCCGTACCACCTCGGTCACCGCGGTCAGCGAGCAGGTGGTGATGTTCTACCTCGACCACTACCGCTACCAGATCTTCCTCTACGCCTTCCCCGACGTGCTGATGCTGATGATGTCCGATCTGGTGACCCGCTGGGAGCAACTGGAAAGCGCCCTCGGCTCCTCCACCCTGTCCGGGGTGAAACGCGAGTCCGGCGCCCGCCCGATCGCCCCGGTGCCCGACGGCGCCTAGCCGCGCGGCGGCCCGGCCTGTGCGCACCCCGCCGGGCCGGGCCGTTGTCCGGCTAAGGTCCGCGGCATGCTCGCGTTGGCCGTTGTGCCGGTCGCCCCGTACGTCGCACTGACCACCGTCGCGGACCCCACGCCCTTGCCGGACCAGGCGCTCGTCCGGGTCAGGGCGTTCTCGCTCAACCGCGGCGAGGTCCTCGGCCTGCCCAACCGCCCGGTAGGTTCGGTCACCGGCTGGGATGCGGCAGGCGTGGTGGAACAGCCCGCCGCGGACGGCAGCGGCCCCGCGGCCGGAACCCGGGTGGTCGGCCTGGTCCGGGTCGGCGCCTGGGCGGAACTCGCGGCGATCCCCACCAACAGACTCACCGCGATCCCCGACACCGTCTCCTACGCCCAGGCATCCACCCTGCCCACCGCGGGCGTGACCGCGTTGCGCGCGCTGGAGATCGGCGGCCTGCTGCTGGCCAAGCGGGTCCTGATCACCGGCGCCACCGGGGGAGTCGGCCGCCTGGCAGTACAACTGGCCGGCCTCAGCGGCGCGCACGTCACCGCCCTGGTCCGCGACCCCGCCGCCGAGCCGTTGCTCAGGCGCCTGGGCGCGAGCGCGGTGGTGACCGAGCTGACCGGGGACTTCGACCTGATCATCGAAGGCGTCGGTGGCCCCACCCTGGGCACGGCCATCGAACACCTGGCCAAACGCGGCATCCTGGTCAACATCGCGACCCTGGACCCAGCCGAGTCGGTCAGCTTCCGGATGTCCCGCTTCACCCGCTCGGCAGGCGCCCGGATCCACACCTTCACCAGCTTCGACGAGACCGCCGCCCACGACAGCGGCACCAGCGACCTCATCCGCCTCAGCACCCTGGTCGCGGCGGGCAAGCTCGACTGCCAGATCGAACTCGAACACTCCTGGCGGCACATCGCCGAGGCAATCAACGCCCTGCTCACCCGCCAGGTCGGCGGCAAGATCGTCCTCCACACCGACTAGCCCCACGGCCGGCCAACCCGGCGCGCCACCCTAAAGAAAGAACAGTCGTTCTGCAAGGTAGCGCTCGTCACCTTGTCGGGCCTCAGTCCGCTCCCTAGTCTCTGAGGAGACAGAACGTTCGTTCTCTACAAGGGAGTGGTCATGAGCGACAACAAGCCCACGGTGGTCCTGGTCCACGGCGCCTTCGCCGACTCGTCCAGCTGGACCGGAGTGATCCCCAAGCTGCGGGAACAGGGCTTCCCGGTGCTGGCGGTGGCCAACCCGCTGCGCGGCGTGGAATCCGACGCGGCCTACGTCGCCGAAGTGGTCAACAACGTCCCCGGCCCAGTGGTCCTGGTCGGCCACTCCTACGGCGGCGTGCTGATCACCCGCGCCGCCACCGAAACCCCGAACGTGCAAGCCCTGGTCTACATCGCCGCCTTCCAGCCGGACGAGGGCGAGAGCGTCTTCGACCTCTCCGGCCGCTTCGCAGGCGGCAAACTCGGCCCGGACACCACCAACGCACTCGTCCACCAGGGCGCCGCCAAGCTGTCGATCAAGCCCGGCGACTTCGCCGAGGTCTTCGCAGGCGACGTCGACGCGGCCACCGCGGCGATCCTGGCGGTTACCCAGCGGCCAGTCGCCGAACAGGCCTTGGCGGCGCCTTTTGGTGGGGCTCCCGGGTGGCGCAAGTTGCCGTCGTGGGCGCTGGTCGCCAAGGGGGACAACGCGATTCCGGCCGCGGCGCAGGAGTTCATGGCGGAGCGGGCGGGGTCGACGGTGCGCCGGGTCGACGCCTCGCACGCGGTGGCGGTTTCGCAGCCGGGTGTGGTCGCGGATCTCATCGTGGCGGCCGCCTCCGCCTGAGCGCAGGCACTGCCGGGATCAGCCGCCGAGTGCCGGCCACCACCACCCGTGACGGTGGTGGGTGTGCCGGCACTGGCTGCTGTGTGCGGCCCGCCGGACACCAGCCCTCCGCACCGACACCTCCTTGAGTGCCAACCCAATCCACCCCATCCCCGACTGAACCTCCTGACAACAAATCATCCACAACCGCCGACAACACTGGCCCCGACACCCGCCCCCACCCAAGGACATCCCATGCCGCTCCGCCGTCACATCCTGCGCGGCTCCATCGCCGCCTTCACCGTGATCCTGGCCGCCGCCTGTGCCCTGGGCACCGCCACCAGTGACCCGATTCCCTCCAGCAGCAGCACTTCCGCCCCGATCGGCGCAGGCCCCACCGACGGCGTAACCCGGGCCGAACTCCAGCGCTTCCCTTCCCCCGCAAAGGGTTGGGAGATCGTGCAGACGCTGGTGGAGATCCCCGAGGGCAAGGAGTCCGGTCGGCATTCCCACCCCGGGCCGGAGATCGGCTACATCATCCAGGGTGACGTCTCGATCGAGTTCGATGATCGGCCCGCGTTGCGGTTGCGCTCCGGGGAGCCGTTCAACATTCCGCCGAATGTGGTGCACAACGCCCGCAACGTCGGCAAGGTGCGCACCAAGATGCTCTCCAGCTACCTGATCGAAGAGGGCAAACCGTTGGTGCACATGCACTGACGGCTCGCGGCCGGACCCGTCCCGCGACGTGGTCCGGCCGGTTCAGGCCGGGGTGGGCTGGAGGGCCGCGCCCAGTTCGGTGCGTGAGGTGATGCCGAGTTTGGGGAAGATCCGGTGCAGGTGGGTGCTCACCGTTCGGTGGGACAGGTACAGGCGTTCGCCGATTTCCCGGTTGGTCAGGCCCTCGGCGGCCAGGCGGGCGATGTTGAGTTCGTGTGCGGTGAGGTCGTGGTAGGCGTCCTCGCGGTGTTCGGGGCTGGCCTCGCCGGTGGCGCGCAGGTCTCGGCGGGCGCGTTCGCTCCAGCCGGGCATGCCGAGGGCGTCGAAGGTTTCGCGGGCCGCGCGCAGGTAGGGGCGGGAGTCGGCTGGGCGGCGCTGGCGGCGTAGCCATTCGCCGAAGGCGAGTTGGAGCCTGCCGCGTTCCAATGGCCAGCGGGTCAGGTCTGCTTCCAGTGCGGTGCGGAACAGGCTTTCGGCGCGGTCGTCGGTGGCGAGTACGGCTCTGGCGTAGCGCAGGCCGATGGTGAGGGCGGGGGAGGAGGTGGACAGGGCGGCCGCCTCCAGGTCGGCGACGATCTTGCGTACCTCGTCGGCCTGGTCGCAGCGCAGGCCCGCTTCGGCCAGCTCGGGCAACAGGTAGCAGCGCAGGGCCAGTTGGTAGGCGGGGTCGGCGGGATCGTGCACGCGGCGCAGGGCGAGGAAGGCGTCGGCGTACCGGCCCGCGCCCAGGGCGGCGATGCCCCTGGCCAGCTGGACCTTGGCCAGCACCGGGCGGGCCGCGGCCGCCAGGCCGACCTGTTCTGCTTCCGCGGCAAGGGTTTCCGCCTGTTCGTACTCGCCGCGCAGTGCGCTGATCTCCGCCTGTACCGCGCGGGCCAGGCCGTACATGTAGGGCTGCCGGGTTTCCCTGGCGAGCTGGGCGGCCTCCTCGGCGGCGGGGGCGGCGGTGAGCAGGTCGCCCAGCCGCACGCAGCTCCACGCCTGCACCGCGAGCGCCCTGGCGACCAGGGCGAGTTTGCCCTCGGACCGCAGACCCGGTTGCGCCGCGGCGGAGAACCGGGCGGACTCGGTCAGCGCGCCCACCTGCAGGGCCGCGCTGCTCAGGTATCGGTAGGCGATGGGGTCGCCGCTGCCCTCGGCCGCCAATTCGCGCAGCCGCGCGACCACCACATCGCCGCGGTCGATCGGGGCCACGTAGGCGGTGATCGCCACCAGCAGCGGATCGTGCGCCGGGAGCGGCAGCCGGTCGGCCACCGCGATGATCCGCGCGCGCACCGCGCTGCCCGGCTCGACCCAGAAGCAGCGCATCGCGGTGCCCCAGAAGATCCGCATCGCCAGGTCCAGGTCGCCGTCGGCGAGCACCTGTTCGACCAGGGTGAGCAGTTCGCCGGGACCGGCGGCGCCCTCGCTGACCCCGTCGTCGAAGGCACTGGGCAGCCAGGCGGCCAGTGATCGTTGCCGGGCGGTCAGCGGCAGTGCGCGCAGCTCGGCCAGCACGCGGTCCACGGTGTCCCGGTGGCCGGAGTCGACCGCGAGTTCGCCCGCCCGCAACAGTCGCCGCACCCGGTCCGCCGGGTCCGCGCTCAGGTGCGCGGCGCGTTCCAGCGCACTGATCGCGGCCGCCACGCCGCCGCGGCGCTGGGCCCGGTCCGCGGTGGCCTCCAGGTCGGCGGCCACCTGCTCGTCCGGGCCCAGGGTGGCCGCGGCCCGGTGCCAGGCCCGCCGGTCCGGCTGGCCGGAGAGCACCTCGGCCAGGGCCAGGTGCGCGGCCTGCCGCGAGCCTAGTTCGGCGGACTGGGCGATGGCCGAGCGGACCAGTGGATGGCGGAACTCGATCACCTCGGAGTCGAGCGTGATCAGTCCGGCCGTGACCGCGGGGCGCAGGGCAGCCACACCCGCCTCTGGCTGGAGACCGGCGGCGGCCAGGATCTCGGCCAGTGCGCCGTGTTCGTGCAGGGCCGCGATCAGCAGGCAGTGCCGGGTGGCGGCGGGCAGGGCGTCCGCACGGGCGGCGAAGGCCTGTTCCAGTCGCGGGGTCAGCGCCAGTGGGCTGGATTCCGTTGCGGTGGAAGGGAGTTCGGTGAGGGCGAGCGGGTTTCCCTCGGCCTGGTCGAGCACTCGGGCGCGGGCCGGTGCGGGCAGGCCGGGGGCCACGCGGTCGAGCAGTGCGGCGGCGGCCTCGGCCGACAGCCGGTCCAGGACGCGTTCGGGCAGGCCCGCGCTGGTGAGCGCGGACGGCTCGCCCGCGCGGTGGGTGGCGATCAGCACCGCGGGTTCGGAGCACAGCCGCCGGGCCACGAAGCTCAGCACCTCCTGACTGGCCTGGTCCAGCCACTGCACGTCGTCCAGCAGCACCGCCAGGGGTGCGGTGGTGGCGGTCTCGGCCAGCAGGTTCACCACCGCCAGCCCGACCAGGCACACCTCCGGCGCCGCACCGTCGGCCAGGCCCAGCGCGGTACCGAGGGCGGCCCGCTGACCCGCGGGCAGCCCGTTCAGTCCGGTGCGGACGGGGTAGAGCACCTGGTGCAGCCCGGCGAAGGGCACCTGCTGTTCGGACTGCACCCCGTTCGCGGCCAGCACCCGAACCCCCGCGCTCGCGCAGTGCGTCCTGACCTCGGCCAGCAGAGCCGTTTTCCCGGCACCGGGCGCGCCGGAGAGCAGCAGGGCCCCACCGCGGTGCTGGATGTCCTCGATCAACCCGGCCAGGTGTTCGAGTTCTGCTTGCCGTCCGATCAGGGACAACGCGGCTCCTCCTCGCGGCAGGTGACCCTGCCGGCGGGCAGGCTGCCCCCAGTATCGACCCAAACACCGGATCAGCGGGGGTGCCGTGACCTGCCACGATCCGGTCGACGCCGGGTGAGGTGCGATTTTCCCGGCGCCGACCGACCGTTCGGTAAGGAGACCGCAAGAATTACTTGACAGCCTCAGCCCTGGTCAGCGCAGCGAGCGCAGGCCGGTGCGCAGCTCCTCGACGAGCAGTTCCGGCTGCTCCCAGGCGGCGAAGTGCCCGCCCTTGGGCAGCCGGTTGTAGTGGATGAGGCCGGGGTAGGCGTCCTTGGCCCAGGTGTGCGGGGCCTGGTACAGCTCGTCCGGGAACACGCTCACCGCCACCGGCAGGGTGACGCCCTTGACGCCGAAGAAGGCGAACTTGTTCTCCCAGTACAGCCGGAAGGAGGACACCCCGGTGTTGGTCAGCCAGAACAGCGTGATGTTGTCCAGCACGTCGTCGCGGGTCAGGCCCTCCGGCTGCCCGGCGAAGGACCGGGTGATCAGCGCCATGCTCGGCGTGTCGTGGTCGATCATGATGGTGGCCAGCCCGACCGGTGAGTCGGCCACGGCGGCCAGCGTCTGCGGCCGGGTGCCCATCAGCTGCGCGTAGCCGATGTGCTTGTGATAGACGTAATCCAGCTGCTCGCAGGTGGCCTTCTCCTCCTCGGACAGGCCCGCCGGAAGCGGGCTGCCGATCTGGATCGCCCGGTCGATCTCCGCCGGGACCACCCCGGCCATGTTGGTGTGCAACCCGATCAGCCCCGGCGCCTGCTGCACCGCCATCAGGTCGGTGACGATGGCGCCCCAGTCCCCGCCCTGCGCGACGTAGCGGGTGTAGCCAAGGCGGGTCATCAACTCGGCCCAGGCACTGGCGATCCGGTCCGGGCCCCAGCCGGTGCCGGCCGGCCTGCCGGAGAAGCCGTAGCCGGGCATGGACGGGATGATCAGGTGGAAGGCGTCCTCGGCCCTGCCGCCGTGCGCGGTGGGGTTGGTCAGCGGTTCGACCAGCTTCAACTGCTCGATCACCGAACCCGGCCAGCCGTGCGTGATGATCATCGGCAGCGCGTTCTCGTGCTTGGAGCGCACGTGCGTGAAGTGGATGTCCAGGCCGTCGATCTCGGTGATGAACTGCGGGTAGGCGTTCAGTCGCGCCTCACAGGCCCGCCAGTCGTACTCCTGCACCCAGTACCGGGCGAGTTCCTGGATGGTGGCCAGCTGCACGCCCTGGGACTGGTCAGGGACCGTCTCCCGGTCCGGCCAGCGGGTGGCGGTGATCCGCGCCCGCAGGTCCTGCAGGTCGGCCTCGGGGATGTCGACGGTGAACGGCCGGATCGCTGGGGTGTGCGCGTCGGACATGTCGATCTCCTCACGGTGAGTTCCTGATTGCTCACTCATGGTGCTGACCGGGATGGCGCAGCCGGAATCCGTCAGGTGACTTAGTCGCCGGAGTAACCGGTGCGGCGGCGCGTGATCGACAAGACTGGGTGGATGGAGTTCCTCTGCTACCACCGTGACCGGCCCGGCTCGATGCCGCTGCGGATGGCGCTGCTGGAAGCGCACTGGTCCTATATGGACGGTTTCGCCGAGCGGATGATCGCCCGCGGCCCGACCCTGGACGGCGAGATCGCCACCGGCAGCCTGCACATCCTGGACCTGCCTGATCAGGCCGCCGCCCGCGCCTTCGCCTTCGACGAGCCCGGCTACCAGGCCGGGGCCTACCGGGATGTGCTGCTGCGCCGCTGGCAGAACGCGCTGGGCCGCACGATGTGGGAGTTCCCCGGCGGCCGCACCGGCGGCGACCGCTACCTGGTGCTCGGCCTCGGCGAGGGCGAACCCGCCGACCTCGCGGTGCCGGATCTGGACGGGCTGATCGCCTTTGGCCCACTGCTCGCCGACGACGGCGTCACCTGGCTGGGCACGGCGGCGCTGCTGGTGGCCGCCGACCCGGCCGCGGCGCGGGCCGTGCTGACCCCTGACCGCTACGCCGCGATCGAGGTGCACCGCTGGCAGTTCGGCGGCCGACCTTCCTGACCAGCGGGGATCCCGGGTGACGTAGTCGGATGGCGTCATCCGACGGGCGCGCGAACCACCCCGGCCGACCTAGGTTCGGCGCCGTGCCCGAGGTGATCGAAACCCGCTGGAACCGCCTGACCGCGGCCGAACTGAACGCGCTCGCCGCCGCCGGAGCGGTGGTGTTGCTGCCCATCGGCTCCACCGAGCAGCACGGCCCGCACCTGCCCACCGGCGTGGACGACTTCCTGGCCACCGAGGTGTGTGCCCGCGCGGTCAGGGAACTGGCCGGGCGCGCGCCGGTGGTGCTCGCCCCGTCGATCCCGTTCGGCCTGGCCGAGCACCACATGGCCTTCGGCGGCACCCTCACCCTGTCCCTGCCGACCCTGCACGCCCTGCTCCGGGACCTGTGCAAATCGTTGCTGCGGGCCGGGTTCCGCCGGATCCTGGTCGTCAACGGTCACGGCGGCAACATGACCGCCCTGCACGCGCTGGTCACCGAACTGACCGCGGAACTGCCGGCCCGGATCGGCCTGACCAACTACTTCACCCTGGCCCGTGAGGAAATCCAGGACACCCTGGAGGCCCAGCCCGGCCTGATGCACGCCTGCGAGGGCGAAACCTCGATGATCATGGCGGCCTGGCCGGAACTGGTGCGCGCCCAACACCTGCCCGCCGCGGTCGGCCCGCCGATCACGCTGCCGGCCGAGTCCACCGCCCCCGCCTATTTCGCGGTGTCCTTCAAGGACTTCACCGCCTCCGGCGTGGCCGGTGACGCACGCGGAGCCACCCCGGTCAAGGGCGAACGCCTGCTCGCGGCCAGTGCCACCGCGTTGTGCGAGTTGCTGCTCGGCGACGAGTGGGCGCGGCCGTGACCCGGATCCGCTACCGGGTGTGGGCGGCCAACTTCACCGCGGCGATCATCAACTTCGGCGACCGGGTCGCGCTCTCGGTGGCCGCGCCGTTCATCCTGGCCGAGTACCACTTCTCGCCGGTGGTCTGGGGGATCATCCTCAGCTCGTTCTTCTGGACCTACACGCCCTTCGCGCTGATCGGCGGGTTCCTGGTGGACCGCTTCGGCGTGCGCCGGGCCTACCTGGCCTGCATGCTCGGCTGGTCGCTGACCATCCCGCTCACCGCCGCGGCCTGGGACGTCACCACGTTCATCTTCGCCCGCCTGCTCTTCGGCATCGGCGAGGCCCCGCAGGGCCCGATCAGCGCCAAGCTCACCGCGAACTGGTTCCCGGCCCGGCAGGCATCCACCATGCTCAACACCGCCCAGGCCGGCACCACCATCGGTCCGATCCTGGCCACCCCGCTGATCGTGTGGATCAGCAGCACCCTGGGCTGGCGGCCCGCGTTCGTGCTGCTGGGTCTGATCGGCGTGCTGTGGTGCGGGATCTGGTGGCTGGTCGGCCGGGACAGGCCCGAGGACCACCCCGGCGTGGACGCCGCCGAACTCGCCTACATCCGGGCCGACCACGCACCGCCCACTGTGGACAGTGCCGCCACCGGGTTCCGGTCGCTGGCCAGGGATCGGCGGGTGGTGGCGCTGGCGATCGCCTTCTTCGCCTACTCCTGGGTGCTGTTCATGTTCCTCACCTGGTACCCCACCTACCTGGTGGAGGCGCGCGGGGTGGCCAAGGCCGACCTCGGCGCGATCGCCACCTACCCGTGGATCACCGCCACCGTCGGCCTGGTCGCCGGTGGGGTGGTGGCCGACCGGCTGATCAGGCGGTTCGGCAGCTTCGTCACCCCGCGCAAGTGGATGATCGTGGGCTGCCTGACCGCGGTGGCGGTGTGTTTCGCCCCGTCCCCGTTCGTCGACTCGCCGGATCTCGCGCTGCTGCTGGTGTGCGTGGCCACCTTCTTCCTGCTGGCCAGCTACCAGTACCTGGCGGTGATCGTGGCCATCGTGCCGCCGCACTACACCGGGCGGATGGCCGGGCTGGTCCAGATGTGCTCGGCCGCGGCCGGGATCCTGGCGCCCATCGCCACCGGCTGGATCGTCGAGATCACCGGCAGCTTCACCGCCGCGTTCGTGCTCGGCGGCGCGATCGCCCTGCTCGGCGCCGCGCTCACCCTTGTCCTGGTCCGGGACACCACCGTTGCTACGAAAGGTGATCACCATGTCCGCCGAGCCCACCGGGATCTCCCGGCGTAACGCGATCCGCGCCGCGGGCGCCGGTGCGCTGCTGTTCGGATTGTCCACCGCCCCAACGGCTTCGGCCACCCCATCCGGTCGCGCGCCGTCCGGCCATGGTTCCGTGTCCCAGGCCCCGAACCTGCCCCGCGGTTTCACCAAGACCTTCACCAGTCACTACATCGACACCGGCGACCTGCGTCAGCACGCGGTCATCGGCGGCGAGGGCCCGCCACTGCTCCTGCTGCACGGCTGGCCGCAGACCTGGTACACCTGGCGCCTGCTGATGCCCGCGCTGGCCAAGGACTTCCGGGTGATCGCGGTCGACCAGCGCGGCTGCGGCCTGACCGGCAAACCCCGCACCGGCTACGACACCGGCACCCTGGCCGCCGACCTGGTCGCGCTGATGAGCAAGCTCGGCCACCCGCGTTTCGCGTTGGTGGGCCACGACACCGGCATGCCGATCAGCTACGCCCTGGCCGCCGACCACCCCGACCGGGTCGAGCGCCTGGCCGTGGCCGAGGCCATCATCCCCGGCCTGACCCAGTCCCCGCCGCTGCTGGGCACCTCCAAGGCCAACGAACGCCTGTGGCACTTCGGTTTCAACCGCCTGGGCGGCGAGGTCAACGAACGTCTGGTCCAGGGCCGCGAACAGATCTACTTCGGCGCCAAGTTCGCCGCCTCGGCCTACCGCCCACTGCCCGAGTACGCGGTCCGGCACTACATCAACACCCTGGCCAGGGACGGCGAGGCGTTGCGTGGCAGCTTCGAGTGGTACCGGGCGCTGGAGGCCACCATCGCGCAGAACGAACGGCGCAAGGCAACGCGGCTGACCCTGCCGGTGCTGGCCATCGGCGGCGGGGAGAGCGCGGGGGAGGGGATCGCGAACACCATGCGACTGGCGGCGGACGATGTGCGCAGTGTGGTGATTCCGCGGTGCGGGCATTGGATCACCGAGGAGGCGCCCGCGGAGGTGCTGGCGGCGCTGAGCACGTTCCTGGCGCCGTAATCGGCGCGGCTCGCCCTCGGCCGGTGAGGAGCTGGCCGGGGGACTGGCGGCTGTACGGCTCGGAGGAACTGCGGCTGAACGGCTCGGCCGCCCAGGTGGACGCCTCCTTCCGCGCGCTGCGGCCACCGGCGTGGCGACGCTGACCGGCCCGGCCGGGCGGTACCGGATGTCGGTGCCGGGCCGCTGGCTGTACCAGCTCCGGCCGGTGGGCCGGTAACCCGTTGGACGGTCCGGGATCGCGGTCCCGGACCGTCCACAGTGCTCAGTCGCGCAGCGCGGCGACCGCGGCGGCGGTGTACCGGTCGCCGAAGCGGGTCAGCGGCGCGTACGCCGCCGCCCGGCGGTGCCGGATCTGCCGCAGCTCGGCCACCGCGTTGGCCGGTCCGTCCTGGTGCTGGGCGATCGAGTGCCGCAGGAAGACCATCGAGTAGGCCAGGGTGGCGTGCCGTTCGGCGTCGATCAGGTCGGCCTCCAGGAGATCGTCCCTGGCGATGGCCAGCCCGGGGGTGCGGGCGTGCAGTTCGTTGTAGGGCTCGGGTAGTTCGGTGAGCAGTTCCCGGATGGCCGTGCGGAAGAACTTGTACCCGCGGTGCATGCGACCGCTCAACGGCTTCGGCTCCGCGGGCGGCGCCATGGTCGGCCGCAGCACCCGCTGGTAGTGCTCGGCAGGCATCGCGCAGGCGTGCGCCATCGCCGCCGGGAACCCGCGCACCTGGATCACCGCTCGCCGCATCGCCGCCACCGCCGCGGCCGGATCGTCCCGCCGCAACTGCCTGGCCGCCTCGAACACCGCGGCCGCCGCGCCCACGTTGAACAGCACGTGCACCTGGTGCCCGATGATCCACCGCGCGCGCCACTCCCCGTGCGGATCCGCCGATCGCACCGGTTCCGGCGCCGGGAGGTGCTCCTGCGCGGTCGCCGCCGCGGGTGCGGGTGTGGCGAGCAGGTCGAGCAGGGCCTGGCGCATCCCGGCCAGTTCCAGGGCCAGGTCCGCGCCGGAGACCGGGGCCGTCGCGAGGTCGGCCAGGCCGCGCAACACCACCAGGACCCCGTGCAGGGCGGCCTGTTCGGCGGGGAGCACGGTCTCCCGCACCCGGAAGTAGGACTCGCTGGGTGAGTGGGTCGGCAGGGTCTCGCCGGGTAGGTGCACCACTCGCCCGGACACCGCGGCGACCAGGTCCGCGGTGGCCGCCATGGCCCGGCGGATCCCGTTGCCGCGTAAGGGTTCCGGCGCGTGCGTGGCCACCTCGGCGAGCGCGCTGGCGGCGAGCTGGGCGTGATCGTGCACCCCGGTGGCGAACCGGGGCGGCGCGGCGGGCGTGGTGGGGTCCCGGAAGACGGCGACGGGCGGGTGGCCCTCCGCTGGCGAGCTGTCCATCCATCCAGTCTTGGGCCTGCGCACGGCCCGGCACTGCCGCCGATCAGGGAGAACCGGCCGCCCAGGCGTCGGAACCACCCGGTCGTGGCGTGGCATCCCGGTTGCCGGGCCCGGCAGGCGGCGAGACGATGCTCAGTCCGTGACCGAACACGCGCGTGCAGCGCGAACGAGGTGAGCACGATGGAAAACCGTTGGATGATCGAACTGCGGTTCGACGAGGACGGCACCCGGACCATGGCCACCGCCACCCTCACCGGCTCCGGCGCCCCGGACGTGCGCGGCCACGGCTACGCCCGCCGCAACCCCGCCGACACCCCGGACGCCTGCGTCGGCGAGGAGATCGCCGCGGCCAGGGCACTGTCCAACCTGTCGCACGAACTGGTGGACGCGGCGGCCCGGCGGATCGAGGAACGCACCCACAGCCCGGCCCGCCTGAGCGTGTAGCCGCAGCTCAGGACGGCTTCCACTCACTCGCCAGCAGCGAGAACACCTCCACGTCCTGCCGCACCCCTCGGTGCGGGAAGGACTGACGCAGCACGCCCTCCCTGGTGAACCCCAGGCGCTCCGCGGTGGCGATGCTGCGCGCGTTGTCCGGCACGGTCCGCCACTCCACCCTGGACATCCCGCGCACCCCGAACGCCCAGTCCAGCATCACGCCGACCGCCGTGGTCACCAGCCCGCGCCCGACCGCCTCCGGCGCCAGCCAGACCCCGATCTCGCACACCCCGGTCCGGCTGTCCCACACCCGGAACAGGGTGCCGCCGACGAGTTTCCCGCCCAGCCAGATGCCCAGGATCCGGCCGTTGCCCCTGGCCTGTTCGTCGGCGTAGCGCTGCAGGAACATGGCGGCGGTCTCGGTGTCCACCACGGTCAGCGCCCAGGGCAGCCAGGGCGCGAGGTGCGCGCGGGCGGCGTCGACGTGGTTGGCGAATTCGTTGGCCCGCCAGGGTTCCAGCGCGGCCAGTTCGGCGTTCTCGGTCAGGGTGCGGGTCAGCAATGGGTCCCCGTTTCGGTGCAGAACGTTTGTTGTGTACCGTAGCAGCATGCCGGCCAGAGGAGACCACGAGGCGAGACGCGCGGAGGTCTCCGAGGCGGTGTGGCGGGTGCTGGCCGCACAGGGTTTCGGCGGGCTGACCATGCGGGCGGTGGCGGCTGAGCTTGGCGCGTCCACCGGGTTGCTGACGCACTACTTCCGCAGCAAGCGGGAGCTGGTCCGGTACGCCTACGAGATCGCGGAACTGCGCACCTCCGGCCGGGTCCGGCAGCCGCGGGCGGCGCCGGGACTGGCCGCGTTGCGCGCGGCGCTGGCCGATGTGCTGCCGCTGGCCCCGGAGATGGTGGTGATGAGCCGGGTCTGGATCAGTTTCTGGGACGCCGCGCTGGGGGACGCCGAGCTGGGGGCGAGTCAGCGGGCCCGGTACGAGCGGTGGCGGGGCCGGTTGCGCGGGCATGTCGAGGACGCGCGGGAGCTGGGCGAGATCCCCGGGTCCGCGGACACCGGGGATCTCGCCGCCACCGCTGGTGGGTTCGCGCATGGACTGGTGGTGCAGGCGTTGTTCGACCCGGACCGATTCCCGCCGGAGCGGCAACTGGCCCTGCTGGACGGGTTTCTGGAGTCGATCAGGCCGGGGAGAGCAGGCAGCCCGGGATCGGCCCGCGCACCTGGAAGGTGAGGGTCCAGGTGGGCTCGGTGCCGCCGCCGTGCAGCGGCTTGCTCACGCCGATCAGCAGGGTGGCGCCCGGTTTGACCTCATTGGTGTGGAAGGAGACCTCCTTCACCTTGGGCCCGATTCCGAAGCGGAGGATGTCCGGGACCTGCTGGGCGGGGTCGATGCGGTCCTTGCAGTCCTTGGTCACCGGCAGGGCACGCATCGGCACGCCCATCCGGCCCAGCTCCTTGTTCAGCGCGTCGATCGCGCCGAACTCCTTGATGGTGATGGTGACCTTGCCGTCGTTGTCCTTGGTCACCGCGAAGGCGGGCGGGCCCTCGCCCAGCACCGACACCCCGGCGAACACCAGCCCGGCGACCGCGGCCGCCGCCCCCGCGATCCACAGTGGACGGACACCCCGGCGTCGACGGGGTGCGGGCCCCTCGGCCAGCTCGGCCCCGTGTTCGGCCATCAGGTTGCCCAGCAGCCGTTCCTCGAACGTGCCCATCAGCTTTCACCCCTTGACGTCTCGGCGAGTCCGCGCAGCCTGGCGCGGGCCCGGAACAACCTGATCCGCAGTGCGCCGGAGGACACTCCCAGGGCCACCGCCGCCTCCTTGGGGCTCAGGCTCGCGATGTCCACCAGCTCGATCACCTCTCGGTCCACAGTGGACAGAGAAGCCAGGCCGTCGAGCAGGACCCGGCCCGCGCGTTCGGCGTCGATGCGCAGCACCAGTTCGGCTGCCTCGTCCACGTCGATCGGGCGGTGACCGGCCAGCCGGGCGGTGACCTCGGCGCCCCGGCTGTGTCGTTGGCAGTGCTGGGCGAAAACGTGCCGTCCGATGCCCAGCAACCAGCCGCGGGCGGTGCCCCTGGCCGGGTCGAAGGTGCGGAAGGAGGTGATCGCCTGCACGAAGGTCTCCGACGTGAGGTCGGCGACGGTCTGCGGATCGGTGGTGCGCCGCGCGAAGAACGCGGTCACCACGGCGAAGTTCGCCCGGTAGATCGTCTCGAACGCACTCGCCTGCCCGCTCGCGACGGCCGGTCGCGTCCCGGGCGGCGGTTGTGCTTCGACCATGGTTTCGCTCACGTTCACTAGTTGCGGCCCAGCCGGAATCCCGTTACGCGGCCGCCGCCGGGCCGAGATTACGGCTTTCCTGACCACGGCTTCCCGGTTTCGCGAGCTTCGTGGCAGGATGACGGCCATGACGATCCGAAAGGGCCATGCCGCGTAGGCGCCCCGGTCAGCTCCGCGCCCACCCGCGACCGTGGTGGCAGCTCGGAAGAAAGTTCCCCCAGGTCTCCGGGGTTTCCGCGGGCACTGTGCGGGCGATCGCCGAACTCGAACGCGACCGGCTCAAGCCGGGTGCGATCGCCGAGGCACTCGACGGCTGGTCCCGATTCGTGCACGGCACCCGGCACACGCTGGCCACCTACGCGCCGGAGGACTGTCCCTGCCCTGGCTGCCAGTGGGACGATCCGGTCGAGCGGCGCAAGGCGTTGCTGCTGGCCCTGCACGTGTTGCCGACCAGGGCGGCCCGTGAGCTGCGCGCGCTGATCCGGCCGCTGGACGAGCGGTACCTGAGCCGCTCGGTCCCGGCCCCGGAGACCAGCCACATCCGGTATCTGCTCACCGTTGACCCGGCCGGATAGTGCCTGCTCAGACGCCCAGACCACCGGCCACGGTCAGTTCATGGCCGGTGAACTCGCCGGTCGGCAACGGCATGGCCCGGCCGATCGCCGCCTTGGTCCCGGGCAGCTCCAGCGAGGCGGCGTGGTGCTCCATGGGAGGTAGCCCTGGCTCGTGCGGCCAGCCTCGCACGTGGGTCCGACAGTCCGCTGGCGACCGGTACCGTGACCCGGTGCCCGAGCCGAGGAGGTCCTGATGGGTTCGTTCGACGTGCCCCTGGCCGATGAACGCACCCAGCTGGCGGCGTTCGTCGAGGAGTACCGCGGTGCCGTCGAGGCGACCCTGGACGGACTCACCGAGGAACAGGCCCGCCGTCGGCTCGTTTCCTCGTCGACCACGGTGCTCGGGCTGCTCAAGCACGTCACCTGGATGCAGCGGGTGTGGTTCGAGGAGTGCGTCGGCGGCCGGTCCCGCCGGGAACTGGGCCTGGTGCCGAACCCGGAGGAGTCCTTCCGGCTCGCCGACGCCGACACCATCGCCTCGGTCACCGCTGCCCACCGGGAAGCGTGCGCCACGGCCCGGACGGTGACCGCGGACCTGCCGCTGGATACCGTCATGACCGGTCACCGGACCGGGCCGCGCACGCTTCGCTGGGTCTACCTGCAGGTGTTGCGGGAGCTGGCGCACCACTGTGGACACGCCGACATCCTGCGCGAACAGCTGCTCGCCGACTGAGTCCCGCGCCGCTACACCGCGAGCGGGGCCATGGCCTTCCACTCGCCGGGCTCGCCCGCGGCGACGCAGATCCAGCCGGGGGTGCCGCCCGCGGTGGGCCTGGCGTGCCAGCAGGTGTCGCCGGGCTGGAAGGACCCGGCCATGCCCGCGGTCTTCGGGTCCCGCAGGCCGTACAGCTCGCGCCGCCCACGGCCGTGGACCGGGGTGCTGGGGAAGAGGTGCGCGCTGTCGCTGAAGTCGGCGGTGCGCGAGTAGGCGAAGTCCAGGTGCAGCAGTTCGCCCTTGAACTCCCAGGGTTTGCTGGTCCGGTTGACCAGGCCACGCAGGAACACGCCGGTGCCCGCGCTGCTGTGCAGGCACTTGCGCAGGGTCGACGGTTCCGGTGACGCGGCGTGCAGCAGGTCGGAATCGCTGTGCAGCACCGGTTGCGGGGTGATTTCGGGGTCGGTCTTCACCGCGTTGACGTAGAACGCCAGCCGGTCCGCGGCCGTGGCATTGGTGGTGTTCATGGCGCAGTCGGTGAACACGTTGTCCGAGGAGTAGGTGTCGCCGATCAGGTCGACGTACAGGCCGTTCCAGTTGGTGTTCTGCACCGTGTTGTCTCGCACCGTGCCGCTGAAACCGTTGAGCAGCAGGCCGTAGGCGCCGGTGCCGGAGACGGTGTTGCCGATGATCGAGCCGTTCCAGGTGCGGTTGACCGCGATGCCGTACTCACGCACGGCGCGCACCGAGTTGCCCACGATGACCGGCTGCCGGAACCCGGCCTTCGGCACCTCGCTGGCGATGTTGAGCACGACCCCCGCCGCGGCGTCGTACAGCACGTTGTCGCTGACCACCAGGGAGGACACGTCCTCCTGGACCGAGGAAGCGATCTGCACGTTGACGCAGTTGAGCGCCACCTTCCGGATGACGTTGCCGCTGATCTGCGCGCCGCCGGGGGCCGAGAGGTACATGCCGTGCTGGCCTGGGATGTCGTGGATGACGTTGTCGCTGATCACCAGGCCGTTGCCGTGACCGGAGCCGATGCCGAAGCAGTGGCCGGAGATGGTGTTGCCGCGGATGACGATGTTGTCGTTGGGGCTGCTCTCCCACTGGCCGATGGCGAAGTCGTTGTTGTTGTCCTTGGCCCCGATCGGGCCGGGATCGCTGCCGTTGGCGATGCCGATGCCGGTGATGGTGTTGTCCGCGAACAGGGCCCCGCGCAGCGAGCCGGTCCAGCGGATGCCGCCGCCGGCGTGCCTGGCGATCCGGCAGCCGGACACGGTGACGTTCGTGCATTTGTCGAAGCGGACCGCGGCCACCCCGTTGTACTTCCGGTTCCCGTCCAGGACGACGTGTTCGGTGCCGCGCCCGGTGAAACTCAGTTCACGCACCGCAACGCCCGTGGCGTTGGCGAAACGCAGGATGGCCTTGCCCGCGACGCCGGTGTCGGTCTGGGTGAGCCGGGAGGCCCAGCCCGCGCCGCGCAGGACGATGTTGTCGGCCTGGATGAGGATCTCGCCCTTGACCTGGAAGTCACCCGGCGGGAAGTACACGGTGCCGCCGCCTGCCGCGGCCTTGACCGCCGCGGCGATGCCGGGGGTGTCGTCGAAGCTGCCGTCACCGCGGGCGCCGAAGTCCTTGACGTTGAAGACCAGTGTGGACTCCGGCGCGGCCGGTGCGGCGTGCGCGGTGGCCGCCGGGGCCACGATCGAGGCCGCGGCCCCGATGCCGCCGATCCGCAGGAATCGCTTGCGGTCGAACCGCTTCGCCGGGTCGTGCGCCTGGTCCATCGTGTTGTCCCCCATCGGTCCCGCCCTGCGGCGACTGCCTGTCCGGAGATCAACGTAATCGGAGGTTCTCCCGGCGGCGGAACCCGGTGCGGGGTTCTGCGCGAAAGGGCTGTCCGGCCGGGACAGCACGACACGAATGGAGTAGCGGTCGTGCTGTCCCGGCCGAAGCTCAGCCCGCCTTGCGGGCGCGCAGCAGGAAGCCGTCCAGCGGCAGCGGGGTGGTCCCGGTCAGCTCGAAACCGGCCGTGGCCAGCAGCGCGCGGTAGTGCGCCTCGGTGCGTTCGCAGCCGCCCACGTTGCACAGCATGTGGATGTCCCACGGCACCGCGAGCGAGTCCGCCTGCCCGGTCTCCGGCAGCAGCCGTTCGATGATCATCAGCTCCGCGTGCTCGGGCATGGCCGCCGCGCAGATGGCCAGGATGTCCTGGCAGCGGGCGTCGTCCCAGTCGTGCAGCACCCGGGAGAGCAGGTAGACGTCGCCGCCGCCGGGCACCGTCCTGGTGAAGTCGCCGGGCACCATGGTGACTCGTTCGGCCACCGGCTGCAGGGTCGGACCGGCGGTGACCAGGGCGCTGGGCAGGTCGAACAGGATGCCGCGGGCGGTGGGGTTGGCGGTCAGCACGCGGGCGAGCAGTTCGCCGTTGCCGCCGGCGATGTCGACCACGGTGCCCGCGGCGCCGAAGTCGACCAGGCGGGTGAGTTCGCTGAACATCGCGTTGCTGGCCGCCATCGACTGGTGGAACAGCTCGGCCAGCTCGGGATCGCCTGCCAGGTGGGTGAAGTGGTGTGCGCCGAAGACCTTGGCGAAGGACTCCTCGCCGGTGCGCACGGCCTCGGTGAGCGCGCCGAACGATCGGTAGAAAGGCCCGCCGTACATCCGGGCCAGCGAGTGCATCGAGCCGTCGACGTCGGTGCGCAGCAGTTCGCCCAGTTCGGTCAGCGCGTAGCCCGCCGGCACGGCGCGCACCACGTCGAGGGTGGCCAGGTAACGCAGCAGCCTGCCGAGGCTGTCCTGGTGGGTGCCGGTGGCCGCGGCCAGTGCGGGCAGCTCGGCGGTGTCGGCGAGGTGGTCGGGCAGCCGGAGTTCGACCGCGGTGGCGACCGCCTGGGTGGCCCAGGCGCCGGTGAGCAGGCGCAGCAGGCCGAGGCCGGGGGCGGAATCGCGCAGGTGCGCGGCCAGCAGCGGCGGGAACTCGCCGGTGGAGATCATTTCCAGCCGGTGGAAGGCCGGGTTGGCGTGCTGGGCGTCCCGGAAGTAGAGCACCGTGCAGTTCTCGTGCCGGTTGTAGCCGCCGCCGTCGGGGCGCAGGTGCGCGGCGGTGGTGCGCTGCACCCCGGCGAGCATGACCGGATCGGCCTCCGGCACGGCCAGCGCGACGTGGTTCTCCCGGCCGTGGCGGCGTTCGTCCGCGGCCAGATGCGCCAGCTCCGGCGGGGTGGCCATGGCGAAGATCTCCAGCTCACGCGGTTGCCCGGCGGCGTCGGTGACCGGCGCGCGCAGGATGCCGACCTGGAGTTCGGCGGCGGGCACCCCGTAGCGGCGGCTGAGCCGGTCGCGGACCACCACGCTCGGGGTCATCGCACCGACGTCGAGGCCGTGCGCGGCCAGCTGTTCGCGCAGCCCGTCCAGGCTGTTGGGGAAGATCAGCACGGCGGCGTGCGCGAACCGGGTCCGCCCTGCCAGCGCGGCGCGTTCGGCGGGCGGCAGCGAGGGCATCGCCGCGGCCAGCACCGACTCGGTGTCGTTGGCACGCACCAGTTCCAGCGTCGCCCGCAGGCGGGCCAGATCCGGCCCGGCCAGGGTGGGGGTGAGGGTCGAGGTCATCGTGTGCTCCAACGGTGTCAGATGCCGACGTAGTTCTCGGCGAAGAAGTCCTGGTGGGCGCGGGAATCGCGCAGGCTGTCGAGCCGGGCGCGGCAAAGCGCGCGCTGGAAGTCCGCCGCCGGGTCCGCGCCGAGCGGGCCGTGCAGCAGGTTGATCATCCAGTGCGAGAACTCCTGGGCCCGCCAGATCCGGGGCAGGCAGGTGCGGGAGTAGGCGGCCAGGCCGCGTTCGTCGTCGTGCAGCAACGCCTCGGCCAGTGCCCCGGCCAGCACCTCGGCGGCCATGATCGCCAGGTTGGCGCCCTTGGCCGCGGACGGGCTGATCAGGCTGGCCGCGTCCCCGGCCAGGAACAGCCGGGCGTGCTGGAGCGGGTCGAGCACGTCCGAACGCAGCCGCACCGGCGCCCGCTCGGTGATCGGCCCCTGGCGCAGTGGGCCGAACTCGCTGGTGCGCATCCGGATGCCGAGTTCGGTCCAGATCCGCTCGTCCGGCCAGTCCTCCGGGGTGTCCGTCGGCGGGATCTGCAGGTAGTACCGGGTGACCTCGGGACTGCGGGCCATGTGACCGGCGAAACCGTTGTCGTGCAAGGCATAGGTGACCGCCGACATGCTCTGCGGCGCCTGGGCCAGCACGGCCAGCCAGGTGATGCCGTGATCGCGGGTGTGCCGGGAGACCGAGGCCGCCGCCACGGCCCGCCTGGTCACCCCGTTGCCACCGTCACAGCCGGCGAGGAACCGGCCGGAGACCTCACCGTCGCCAGTGACGTCACGGTAACGGACAGTAGCGGTCTGTGGGTCGACATCGGTGACCGTCACACCGAACCTGACTTCACCGCCGCGGTCCTGGTATTCGCTGATCAGATCGGTTACCAGGTGCTGTTGCGGGTAAACTGTATGCACTTCGCCGCGACCTAGTTGGCCGTAACGGAGAGTAAATTCACCGTTCGCATCCCGGAACGCGCATACGTCGTGGGATCGGCCATTTCGGAGCATTCCGGCGGCTAACCCGTGCTCGGTGAGCACCCGGGCGCTGTGCGCGCTGAGGAATCCGGCCCTGGCCCGGGTCCACACCTGGTCCCGGCTGGCCCTTTCCAGAATGAGCGTGTCAATTCCCTTGGCCCGTAACAGGTTGCCCAGCACGAGTCCGGATGGACCCGCGCCGACAATGACCACGGCCCGCTGCTTGGCCACGTTTCGCCGCTCCCTTATTCGCCGATGTGCGCGAGCAAGTTAGCAAGGGCGGAATTGAGAGTGATCATCGGGCATTAGCCGTTAAACGTGTCGCGCCAGATGATCATCCTAATGGGTTCAGATGATCACCGAAATAGGTGAAAGCCCGAATGCCGCTCCTGGTGGAAGTCACTGCTTCCTGATATCGGCCGGGGTGCCGCCGGTCAGTTCGACCAGCTCGGCGAAAGTCGTGGCGAACAGGGTGTGCCGGGCGCCGCCGCCCGCCCACAGCTCCGGGTGATCGGCCAGGGTGAGGTCGATCAGGGTGGGCAGCGGGGCCGGATGCCCGATCGGGGCGACGCCGCCGACCGGCTGGCCGGTGGCCGCCAGCACCACCTCGGGATCGGCCCGCCTGAGCTTGGCCACCCCGAACCCGGCCGCTGCTTTGCGCAGGTCGACCCGGTGCGCGCCACTGCTGACGATGAGCACCGGCCCGTGGTCGCCGAGGAACACCAGGCTGTTGGCCACCGCGCCGACCGGGCAGCCGACCAGCTCCGCGGCGGCCGCGGCGGTGGGCACGTCCTCGGTCAGGGTGCGGATCCTGGCGGCGCGCGGCAGTCCGCTCAACACGCTCTCGACCCGGCGCACGGCCTCGTGCATGGCAACCCCTTTCCGTGCTGCGCAGGCTAGCGGCGCCGGGGTTGCCGGGGGAACTCGATTTCCGCCGGTCCACAGTGGCGCAGGGGCCGGACTGCCCGGCCCCTGCACCACTCGGATCAGCCGATCTCGTATGCCTTGAGCACGGTCTGCTCCACCGACGCCTCGCCGTCGGATGCCTTGGCACGCAGGGACACGAACCCGCTGGCCGGGTTGCGCACGGTTACCGACCAACCGGTCGGGAGCGGTGTGACGTTGGCCTGTTGCCAGGTCGCGCCGTCGTCTACCGAGTAGTCGACGGTGAGGCTGGTGGCCTTGGCCGGGCCGTCCTGGCGGGGCACGGTGACCGGGATGGTGAAGTCCTGGCCGCCCGGCGCGAGGTTGTGGATGTTGACCGGTGGCGCGTAGCGGACGTTGAACAGTGGCAGCGCGCCGTCGCGGGGACTGGCGAAGGTCCAGGCGGACTGGATCCTCGTGGACGTGCGCCACCAGGACGCGGTCCTGGTCAGCTCGGCTTCCAGGCGGTACTCGCGGGCCTGGCCGCGCAGGAACACGCCCCGGCCAGGTTCGGCGTGCCGACCCAGTTCCCGGCCATCGCCGTACAGGGTGGTCGAACCCGTGTCATAACCCCACGCGGGCTGCACCACCCTGGGATGCCCGGCGGCGTCGGTGAACCAGGGCACGGTCACGTCGATCAGGTCGCCCTTGGCCCAGACCCACGGGTGGTTCTCGCCGAGGTCGTTGCTGGTGGTGCCGGTGAACCCTGGACTGCCGACCGCCTTGTTCCACTCCTGCCGGTAGGTCTTGCCGCCCTCCAGCCTCGCCCTGGCGGTCAGGCTGCCGGAGGCCGCCCAGTAACCGCTGACGTTGATCTCCCAGTCGCCGGGGGTGAAGTGCTCGACCCGTTCGCCGGAGCTGATCGCCTGGTTGTGCACGTTGACGCCGATCTGGCCGCCGAAGGCGTTGACGTAGGAGCCGACGATGGCCGGATCGTCCGCGCGGAAACCGTGGTAGGCCATGGTGACCGCGGCCAGCTCGGCGGTTTTGACCGGGTAGTCGAGCTTGGCCGGGACCTTGCCGGGGGAGGGGAACGCCAGGTCGTAGCGGTGCTTGCTGGCCGTGCGGGTGGTCAGCGAGAGCGGGCCGCCGGTCCTGGCGTACTCGGCGATCCTGGCCACCGATGCCCCGTAGACCTTGAACGAGGGCAGTACCACCTCCTCCTCGCGGTCGGACCTCGCCCCGGCGCGGAAGGGCGCCTCATCGACGGGGTAGAGCACGGTGGCCAGACCACCGGCGGCCTTGACGTTGCGGATTCGTTGGTACACCTCGTCATAGCTGATCGAGCCGAGCCCGAGGACCACGATCTTGCCCTTGGCGTCGACCTTGGCCAGCTCCTCCACCGTGCCGCCGGCACCGAACACGCTGGGCAGCTTCAGGTTCAGCGCCTCCCGGGTCGCCCCGCGCAGCCAGCCCGCGTACAGCTCGCTGCGCCGCGGGCCCTCGGTGAACAGCTCGACCTCCGGCTCCTCCAGCCGCTGGGTGTTGGAGTAGGCGAAATCGGGGGAGCTGACCCCGGGCGCGGACCAGCTGTACAGCTCGCTGAACCGGGTGCTCAGCCCGTAGCCCCCGCCCCGCATCTGCCCGGACTGCTTGTCCCGGCTGAACATCTGCGAGACCCAGTAGCCGCCCCTGGCCGCAGGCTGGTCGGTGCTGATCCGGACCTGCTTGGCCTGCCGCGCGTCGAAGTGCAGCGTGGTGGCCTTGCCGATGCGCAGCTCCGGGTTGGCGAAGGTGGTGATGCTCGGCTCCGCACCGGGTCGCGGGGTGTGCACCGAACCTTCCAACCGGTAGGTACCCGGTGGGACCCGGGTGCTGCCGCTGAACGGGATCGGGTAGTGCCTGCCGTCGGCCAGGTTGTTCAGCCAGAGGCGGCCCTGGTCCGCCAGCGTGGCGAGTTTGCCGTCCCGGCGCAGGATCCTGGCGTCGACGTCGTAGTGCTCGCCCTCCTCGTTCGCGCCGATCAGGGTGCGCAGGGTGGTGCCGCCACCGGTGGCGGTGAGGGTGCCGGTGTAGTTCCCGGCTTTGGCCGCACGCGGGGTGAACCCGACCGTCACGGCGGCCTGACCGCCCGCAGGCACGGTCACCGAGTCCGCGGAGAGCTTGACCGGACTGGCGGATCCGGGGACGCCGGTGAGGTCGAGTTTCAGGGCGAGGGTGACCGGCGTGCTGCCGGAGTTGGTGTAGGTCACGGTGCGGTTCTGCGTCGCGGTGCCCGGCCACTTGAGGAACACGTTGTGCCCGCTCGGCGACGCGTGCAGCTTCGCCGTGGCCGCCTTGCCCACGTCCAGCCGCCCGGCGCCCACCTCGAACACCCCGTGCTCCGCCACCGGGTTCGCGGTGGACACCAGCGCGGCCTTGAGTTGCTCGGCGGTCCAGTCCGGGTGCTGCTGGGCCAGGATGGCCGCGCCACCGGCCACGTGCGGGGCGGCCATGGAGGTGCCGGAAGCCTTGGTGTAGCGGTCATTCACCGGGGTGCCCATGGCGGTGCCTGCCGCGCGGGCGGCCACGATGTCACTGCCCGGCGCGGAAACCTCCGGCTTGACCGCGCCGTCCCCGTCCCGCGGACCCATGCTGGAGAAGGGCGAGCGGGCTCCGGATTTGGTCAGGCTGCCCACGCTCAGCGCGAGGTCGGCGGTGGACGGACTGGCCACCCAGCCCGGATGGCCGTCATTGCCCGCGGCCGCCACGAACAACGTGTTGTGCTTGCGGGACAACGTGTTGACCGCCTGCGACATCGGATCGGTGCCGTCGCTCGGGCCACCGCCCAGGCTCAGGTTGATCACCTTGGCCTTGACCTCGGCCGCCGCCCAGGTCATCCCCGCGATGATGTCGGCGAAACTGCCGCTGCCGTTGTCCCCGAGCACCTTGCCCACGGCCAGATCGGCCTCCGGTGCGACGCCCTTGTACTTGCCGCCCTCGGCCGCGCCGGTGCCGACCGCGGTGGCCGCCACGTGCGTGCCGTGCCCGTCACCGTCCTTGACGTTGCCCTTACCGCTGAAGTCCTTGCTGTGCTTGACCTTCCCGGCCAGATCCGGGTGACTGTCGTCGATCCCGGTGTCCAGTACCGCGACGGTGACCCCCTTGCCGGTGTGCCCGCCCTGCCAGGCCACCGGCGCGCCGACCTGGCCGACACTGGTGTCCAGCGAGGCGGAAACCTTGCCGTTGAGCCAGATCTTGCGCAACCCACCGGCGAACGCGGCCGGACCCGGGTTCGTGAGTTCGTGCCAGAACTCGCTCGCGCGCTCCTTCTGCTCCTCCACCGCGGCCAGGTTCACCTCCGGCAGGTCCTTCCGCACGGTCGCCCCGGCCAGCGCCACCGCACCGCGTGCCCCTGCCTCCGGGTACTCCACCAGCAGCGGCAGGTGCTTGCTGCGCGCGTCGTCGAAACCCTGCCGGATCAGCCCGGTGATGTTGAACAGCTCGCGATCCAGCCGCCCCTCGGCCAGCGCCCGTTCCGCGCTCAACGGCACCAGGTACCAGTCGGTGCGACCGCCGCGGGTGACCTGGAACTGCCGGAACCCGACCGCCGCGCGCTCCTGCCCGGCCTCGATGGCGAGGTTCCAGGCCTCACCGGCCCCCTGCCGTGCCCGCACCCGGTCCCCGGTGATCAGGGTGACCTGGTGCGCGCTGCCCGCGATGGACGCGCCGGGTGCGGCAGCCGGTGCGGCGGCGGCCAGTGGTGCCACCGTCAGGGTGGCGCCCGCGGTGGCCAGTGCCAGCAGTACGGCGAGTATCCGTCGTCTTCGGCTCATCGATGGACCCCCTCAGTGCACAACCGGGGCCGACGGACGCGGCCCCTGCCTGAGTTCTGTCCGGCCCCGGGTGCGGGTTCCCCTCGCCACCCGTCCGGCCTAGTCCGGCAACGGTCTCCGCAGCACCTGGCGGACCGCGTCCAGGAGCAGCTCGTCATCGGCCCCGAGCCGCCGGGCCTGGGCGACATAGGCGTCGGCGTACCCGGCGAGCGTGGCGAGATCCGCCGTGGCCCGCACCGGCGCCGCGGCCACCCGGGTACCGCCACCGCGACGGGACACCACGTACCCGGCCTGTTCCAGCTCGCGATAGGCCCTGGCGATCGTGCCCGCGGCCAGGCCGAGGTCGGCGGCCAGTTGCCGGACCGGGGGCAGCCGCTCGTCCGCGGCGAGCACGCCGTCGCTGATCAGCCCGGCCAGCTGGGACCGGATCTGCTCGTACGGCGGGATCGCGCTGGAGGTGCTGACCAGGATGCGGGGCGGCACCGGATCACCGCCCAGGCACAAGGTCGGCGGCGAACCGGAGACCCGCCACCACGGCCACCCCGGCGATCGCCAGCGCCACCCAGCCCAGCACCGGCAGCAGGCTGTTGGCCGAACACAGCCGCAGCAAGGCCATCCCGGTGAACAGCGCGGTCCCGGCCAGCGGAGCCGCCACCAGCACCCCGCAGGCCCCGGTGATCGCCAGCATGCTCCGCGCGCGCAACACCTCGTCGGCGGCCCGGGTGCGATCCTCGATCCCCGGCCGCGACCGGTCGCGCAGCACCCGGCCCACGAACACCGCCAGCCCGCCGCCGATGAGCACCACGGCGGCCACCGGCAGCGCGTAGTAGGTGCCCGGCCAGGGGCTCGCGGACTGCGTCGAGCCGTTGGCGCAGGCCACACTCAGCGCCCGCCCGGCGCGGCCGAGATCGTCGGCGGACCCGGCCAGGCTGGTCCCGGCGAGCAGCGCGAACAACGTGGCGGCCAGCCCGAGCACCCAGCGCACCCGGCCCCGCGGCAGGTAGTTCCGGGCCGCGCGCACCTCCAGCAGCGCACTGCGCGCCACCCCGCCGACCGGCACCGCGATCAGCTCGCCGATGAGCACCCCGGTCAGCACGCACACCGCGAACGCGGCGGGTGCCAACGCCAGTCCCAGCCCCAGTCCGTCGGTGACGGTGGCCAGCCATCCGGCGGCCAGCGCACCGGCGGTGACACCGAGGATTCGGCACACCGTGGCGCGGTGCGCGGCCCCGGCGAGGACGAGGTCACCCTGTGCCTCGCCGGGGCCGCGCACTCCCTGTCAACCCACTAGCGGATCAGCCGATCTCGTACGCCCTGAGCACGGTCTGCTCCACCGCGTTCGCCCCCTCCGACGCCTTGGCCCGCAAGGACACGAACCCCCTCGCCGGGTTTCGCACCGTTACCGACCAACCGGTCGGGGCCGGTGCGACCTTGGCCGACTGCCAGGTCGCGCCGTCGTCTACCGAGTAGTCGACGGTGAGGCTGGTGGCCTTGGCCGGGCCGTCCTGGCGGGGCACGGTCACCGGGATGGTGAACTCGCGGTCACCCGGCGCCAGGTTGCGCAGGTCCACCGGTGGGGCGTAGCGCACGGCGAGCAACGGCAGCGCGCCGGTGATGAACTGCGGCCGGGCGAAGGACCAGGCCACGCTGATCTTCGTCGAGGTCCGCCACCAGGAGGCGTCCCGGCTGATCTCGGCTTCCAGGCGGTAGGCGCTGGCGTTGCCGCGCAGGAACACGCCGCGGCCGGGTTCGCTGTGCCTGCCCCGTTCCACGCCGTCGCCGTACAACACGGTCGTGCCCTTGTCGACGTAGCCGTACTGATCACTGCCCCTGGGGTGACCGGCGGCGTCGGTGAACCAGGGCACGGTGACGTCCATGACCTCGCCGGTGGCCCAGGCCCACGGGTGGTGCTGGCCGAGGTCGTTGCTGATGGTGCCGGCGAACCCGGGACCGTTGACCGCCCTGTTCCACTCCATGCGGTAGGACTTGCCCGCCGCCAGCTTCGCCTGACCTGTCAGGCTGCCCGCGAGGTAGCTCGGGCCGCGGACCTCCAGGCCCCACTCGCCGGGGGTGAAATGCTCGACCCGTTCGGCCGAGGCGACTCCCCGGTCGGACCCGCCGACGCCGATCCAGCCGCCGAGTGCGGCCATCGAGGCGCTGATCCTGGGCGGGGAGTCCGCCGGATACCCGTGGTAGGCGGTGCTGACCGCGGCCAGGTCGGCGGTATTGACCTGATGGTCGAGTGTGGCCGGGAACTTGCCGGGGGAGGGGAAGGCCAGTTCGTAGCGGTGCCTGCTGCCCTGCCGGGTGTGCAGGGACACCGGCCCGCCGGTCTTGGCGTACTCGACGAACCTGGGTCCGTACTGGTATTCGAGGTACAGCGAGGGCAGCACCGCCGGATCCGTGGCGGCGTGCGACGTGCGGGAGCGCGACGTCGTGGTGTGGATCCCGACGGCCAGGCCACCGGCCGCCTTGATCGCGCTGATCCGTTGGTACAACTCGTCCGTGCCGGTCTGGGCGGTCGGGCTGATCACCACGAATCTGCCCTTGACCTCGACCTTGGCCAGCGCCGCCGCCGAGCCGTCACCGGCGTAGACCGAGGGCAGTCTGGCGTTGACCGGTTCCTGCGCGGAATCGGAGAACCACCTGGCGCCCATCTCCTCCCGCCGCGCGCCCTCGGTGAACAGTTCGATGTCCGGCTCCAGCAGTCGCGCGCTGTTCGCGTAGCCATAGGCGGCCGAGCTGACGCCGGGGGTGGAGTAGCTGAAGAGCTGGCCGAACCTGGCATCCACGCTGTGGGTCGAGGTGTGGGCCTTCCCGTCCTTGGGCAGCACCCGCTCCTGGGCGACCAGGGCGCCCGCGCGGGCCGTGGGCTGGTCGGTGCCGATCCGGACCTGCTTGGCCTGGCGCAGGTCGAAACTCAGCGTGGTGGCCTTGCTGATCCGGATCTCCGGGTTGCTGAAGCTGACCACCGCCGGTTCCGCGCCTGGCCTGCGCAGGTCCAGCGAACCGAGCACGGTGTAGGCGCCCGGTGGGAGCCGGAGCGTCTCGTCCAGCCGCAGCCAGTGCGGCTTGCCGTCCTGCTGGCGGATGATCTCGATGCTGACCCCGTCGGCCACCGTGGCCGGAACGCCATCGGGTCGCAGCACCTTGGCGGTGACGTCGTGGTGCTCACCTTCCTCGTGCACCCCCACCGCGGTGCGCAGGGTGGCGCCGCCACCGGTGGCGGTGAGGGTGCCGCCGTAACTACCGGCCTTGGCCGTGCGCGGGGTCACCGTGATCGTCACGCTCGCCTGGCCGCCCGCGGGCACGGTGACCGAGCCGGCGGACAGCTTGGCCAGCCCGGCCGGGGCAGGTGCGCCCGCGGTGTCGGCCAGGTCCAATTTCAGGCCGAGGGGCAGCGGCGCGCTGCCCGGGTTGGTGTAGGTCACGGTGCGGGTGACCGGTGCGGTGGCAGGCCATTTCAGGAACGCGTTGTGCGCGCTCGGCGTCGCCGTCACCTTGGCGCCGACGGCCTTGCCGAGATCCATCCGGCCGGTGCCCGCGGCGAACACGCTGAGGTCGCCCACCGGGTCGGCCGTGCCCACCAGCGCGGACTTGAGCTGCTCCGCGGTCCAGTCCGGGTGCTGCTGGGCCAGGATGGCCGCGCCACCGGCCACGTGCGGGGTGGCCATCGAGGTGCCGGAAACGCTGGTGTAGCGCTCGTTCACCGGCTCACCCAGGGCGGTGCCGGTCCCGCGCGCGGCCACGATGTCACTGCCCGGCGCGGAGATCTCCGGCTTCACCGCGCCGTCGCCGAGGCGCGGTCCCTGGCTGGAGAAGTCGGACCGGCCGCCGGACTTGGTGATGCTGCCCACGGTCAGCGCGAGATCGGCCGCGCCAGGCGAAATCACCGAGCCGGGGCCGGAGAGGTTGCCCGCGGCGATCACGAACAGCGTGTTGTGCTTGCGGGTCAACGTGTTCACCGCCTGCGACAGCGGATCGAGGCCGTCGGTCGGGACGCCGCCCAGGCTCATGCTGACGATCCTGGCCTTGACCTCGGCGGCGGCCCACTCCATGCCGCGCAGGACGGAATCGGCCGTCACGGTGCCCGAGTCGTCGAGCACCTTGCCCACCGCGAGATCGGCCTCCGGCGCGACGCCCTTGTACTTGCCGCCACCGGCCGCACCCGAGCCCGCCACGGTGGCGGCCACGTGCGTGCCGTGCCCATGGCCGTCGGTGACGTTGCCCTTGCCGGTGAAGTCCTTGCGGTGCTTGACCTTCCCGGCCACATCCGGATGCGTGTCATCGATCCCGGTGTCCAGCACCGCCACCGTGACACCCTTGCCGGTGAACCCGGCCTGCCACGCCACCGGCGCGCCGACCTGCCCGACGCTGGTGTCCAGCGCGACCGAAACCTTGCCGTTGAGCCAGATCCGGCGCACCCCACCGGCCAGCCGGGCCGGACCGCCCTCGGTCAGCCCACGCCAGAACTCGGCCGCCTCCGCCTTGGGCTCGGCCACCACCGCCACGTTCAGGCTGGACAGCTCACGCTGCACCCGTGCCCCACGGAGTTCAGCGGCCCGGCGGGTGCCGCCCTCCGGATACTCCACCAGCAGCGGGACCGTGTCCTGGCGGGCGTCGTCGTAGCCCTGCCGGATCAAGCCGGTGATGTTGAACAGCTCGCGGTCCAGCACACCCTCGGCGAGCAGTGGATCGGCCTGGCGCGGCACCAGGTACCAGTCGGTGCGGCCGGCGCGGGTCACCGGGAACTGCCGGTAGCTCAGCGTGGCACCGCCCTGGGCCGGTTCGACGGACAGGTTCCAGTCGCCGTCGGCGCGTTGCCGGGCCTGCACCCGGTCGCCGGTGATCAGCGTGACCTGGTGCGCCGGGCCAGTTGTGCCGGTGGTGTGTGGTGCGGCCGTGGCTGGCGTGGCCGCGGTCAGCGCGGTGCTCGTGACGGCCAGGGCCAGCAGCCCGGCCAGCCCCCGTGTTCTTCGGTTCATCCGTGTACCCCCTCGGCGGGAAACAGGAGCCGACGAACCGGCCCCTGTCTCCTCACCGGTGGGGGCACCGATCAGGTTCCATCGTTACCCCGAACGGCCCAGTGGATCAGGCCGTCGGTCGGCTGCTGACCCGGAATCCACCGGAGAGCACCCGCTGTTCCGGTGCGGGCGCCAGGCATTTCGGCAGCTTGTCGGCCTCGACCGGGCCGGTGGTCCAGCCGCGGGCGGGTTCGCCGTCGCCGCCGCTGTGCAGGCTGAAGCCGATCCGCTTGCCACGCCAGTCCGCGATCTGCGGGTGGGTGTCCTTGACGATCACCGACACGGTCGCCGACCGGCCGCCAGCGGAGGCGCAGTCCACCTCGCCGAGCGCCCACAGGGTGAGGTTCTCCTTGGCGAAGTAGTGCGAGAGCCGCACCGTGCCCCAGGCCCGTTCCGGCTGGGGCTGGCCCTGCACCCGCACCGCGTGCGCGTCCAACCTGATCCGCACGTCGTCGGCCTTGGTGAAGTACTCCAGCCGCGCGTTCCCGGTCACGCTGACCTCCCGCTTCGGCAGCTCCGGCGACGCGGCCTGCGCCGAGCCGGCGGTGAGCGCGAGCGCCGTCACCGCGATCGACACCCCCAGCACCCGTGTTGACCTGTGCACAACAACCTCCCCAGACGAGTGGGCTGGTTCGCCCACACCAAAACGATCTCCAGTCCGGCCCCTGGTGGCCTCCCACCCGAGGGGGAGCGGCCGGACCGGGTGGGGGAGTGGGTCTCCACCTCGGGTGGGAGGGCGCCCCCCTGGCCTGGAAAAACGGTGGAACTGTTCGGGCCACCGACCCGACTACCTGGGGAAGTCCCTTCCACCGCTAAGGAAGCCGGATGACTGCGAACCAGCTCACCGCGACGACCCCCGCGCCGCCCGCGAGTCAGTCGCGCACGCTGCGACCCCTGTTGCTACGCCTGCACTTCTACGCCGGTGTCCTCATTGGACCGTTCCTGCTGATCGCCGCGTTCACCGGCCTGCTCTACGTGTTCACCCCGCAACTGGAACGCGTTGTGCACAGCCAGGAACTCTTCGTCACCCCAGCCGGAGCCCCGCAACCCCTGTCCCAGCAAATCACCGCAGCCAAGGCAGCCCTGCCCGGCGCGACCCTGGTCCGGGTGCGCCCCGGCGCGACCGAGACGGACAGCACCCAGATCATCTTCAGCCGGGCCGACCTGGCGCCCAGCCATTGGCTCACCGCCTACGTCGACCCCTACACCGCCCAGGTCCGCGGCACCCTGGAAACCTACGGCTCCAGCCAGGCCACGCCGATCCGCACCTGGCTGGACGAGCTGCACCGCAGCCTGCACCTGGGCGATATCGGCCGCCTGTACAGCGAACTGGCCGCGAGCTGGCTCTGGCTGGTGGTACTGGGCGGCCTGATCCTGTGGTGGCAACGCCAGCGCGCCCGCCGACGGCGCCTGCTGCTGGTGGACCGGAAACTCCGCGGCCGCCGTGGGTTGCTGTCCTGGCACGCCGTGCTGGGCACCTGGATCGCGTTGCCGCTGCTGTTCCTCTCCGTCACCGGCCTGACCTGGTCGGAGTACGGCGGGGAGAGCATCGCGGCCCTGCGCAAGGCACTGTCCTGGCAAACCCCCACCCTGTCCACCAGCCTGTCCGAACACTCCGCGCACGGCAGCCATCAGCAACCCACCGGCACCCCCGGCCCGGACATCGGACCGGACCGCGTCCTGGCCACCGCCCGCCAGTCCGGCCTGGACGGCCCGGTCGAGATCACCCTGCCCGCAGGCGCCGGGAAGGCCTACCTGGTCAAGCAGATCAAGGGCAGCTGGCCGCAGAAACAGGACGCCATGGCCGTCGACCCGGCCACCGCCCAACCCCTGGAAACCCTGCGCTTCCAGGACTTCCCGCTGGGCGCCAAACTCGCCCGCTGGGGCATCGACGGCCACATGGGCGTCCTGTTCGGCCTGCCCAACCAGCTCCTGCTCGCCGCGGTCTGCCTGACCCTGATCACGATGATCCTGTTGGGCTACCGGATGTGGTGGCACCGTCGGCCGACCAGGGATCGGTTCGCGCTGGGCAGGCCGTTCCCTCGGGGTGGCTGGCGGGCCGTGCATCCGGTGGCGCTGGCGGGATTGGCGGTGGCGGCGGTGCTGGTGATGTGGCAGCTGCCGGTGTTCGGGGTGTCCCTGCTGGGCTTCCTGGCGGTGGACCTGGTGCTGGCCTGGCGGGCTCGCCGACGTCGCGCGCTGGTCGTGGGGGGTGAGGAACTCATGCGGAAGTGATGTCGGATGGTACTGGGCATGGGTCCTGCGCGGGTGACAGCGTCGGACCCATGCCCAGGCCAGAACGCCCGATCCACCCTGCCGACGGTCCGGTGCAACGGTTCGCGCTGGAATTACGCGAACTCCGGCGGCGGGCGGGCAACCCGCCGTACCGGTTGCTGGCCGAGCGCGCCCGGTTCTCCCGGACGGTGCTCGCCGACGCGGCCCGCGGCCACCGGCAGCCCACCCTCCCGGTCACCCTGGCCTACGCCAAGGCCTGCGGCGCGAACCCGGCGGTCTGGGCGCGGCGGTGGCGGGCGCTGACCGCGGAACTGGCCCAGGAACTGGCGGCCTCGGCGAGCACCCTGGCGGAGCTGCGGCGTGGGGTGGACGCGTTCATCGTGGACTTCTTCGCCCGGCGGCGGAGTTCCGCCGGGGAGTGAACCTGGCCAGCGCGGATCGGACTTCGTCCACCCGCAGCAGGACCAGCGTGCCCACCGCGCCCAGCAACCCAAGGCCGCCACCGCCGACCAGCCAGATCCACGCGCCCAGCGCGTGCTCCGGACCACCCGGCACGAACCCGGCGACCACCAGTCGCGCCAGCCAGCCGATACCGACGGCACACCCGGTCGCGGCCGCGACGCGACCGTAGGTCCGGACAGTCCGTTCGCCGCGCGAGGGCACCAACCGCCGTCGCAGCCACAGCTCGCCCGCGACAGCGCCCACGACGAAGCTCACCGCGTTGGCGAAAGCCAGGCCGTAGACGACTTCCCTTGCCGGGAGCAGGTCGGCGGCGAGCAGGCACAGCGGGATCCTGACCGCCACCATGAGGAGGTTGATCACCGTTGGGGTGCGGGCGTCGTTCATGGCGTAGCAGGCGCGCAACTGGAGCATGGTCAGCCCGAAGGGCAGCAGCCCGAACGCCGAAGCGGTGATCGCGAGCCCGAGCCGGTCCGCGTCCGCGCTGCCCTCGCCAATGCTGAACAGGGCCACCCCGACCGCAGGGCCGAGCACCGTGAGCAGTCCGCTGACCGGACCCAGCATGACCGCGGACAACCGGCTGCCGAGGGACAGGTCGGCGGCGAGCGCCTGCCGGTCGTTGATCGCCGCCGCGTGACTCATCCTGGGCAGCAACGCGGTCAGCAGGGACACACCGAGCACGCCATAGGGCATCTGCACCAGCAGCCAGGCGTAGGTGTAGACCGAGATCCCACCGGCAGCCGTCGAGGTGGCCACCCGGCTGATCACCAGATAACCGAGCTGGCTCAGCAGCACGTAGCCGAGCACCCACAGCGCCAGCCCACCGAACTCGGCCAGCCTGCGATCCCAGCCCCAGCGCCAGCGCAGCCGGAAACCACTGCGCCGCAACGACGGGATCAGCATCCCTGCCTGCACGAGGATGCCGAGGGTGGTGCCGAGCCCGAGTACGAGCAGCTTGGGGTTGGTCAGCTCCACCGGATTGGTGGCGATCTGGCCGGGCAGCAGGAAGTAGAGGCCGATGGTCGCGATCAGCACCAGGTTGTTCAGCACCGGGGCCCACGCGGGTGGTCCGAACACACCACGGGCGTTGAGCACGGCGCCGAACATCGCGAACAGGCCGTAGAACACGATCTCCGGCAACAACAGGTAGGCGAACGCGGTGACCAGCGCCGGATTGGCGGTGCCGCCGGTGTTGTCCACGAACGGCGCGGTCACCACCGGGGCCAGGCAGACGGCCAGCACCGTGACGACGGTCAGCACGGTGCCGCCGACCGTCAGCAGGCGCTGGGCGTACGCCTCGCCACCGTCGGCGTCCTGGGCCCTGGCACGGACCAGCGTCGGCACCACGACGCTGGTGAGTACCCCGCCGAGCAACAGCTCGTAGACGATGTTGGGCACGGTGTTGGCCACCGTGTAGGAGTCGTTGATCGCGTTCGCGCTCAGACCGACCACCCAGGCCAGCGACAGTTTGGCGAAGAAGCCGGTGATCCGGCTGATCAGGGTGGCCACCGCCATGGAGCCGGTCGCCTTGGCCAGGGAATGGGCAGTCCGGGCTGGGCTCATCGCCGTCATCAGGTCAGGGTCGGCAGGGTCCCTGAAGCTCCTGGGCGCGCCAGCCTCCGCTGATCGCGTTGCCGAGCCGAATCTCCTTGCCCACTCCGACACACCTGGTGCCCCAGGGAACCGGGCCCAGGTTCTTCTCGTGCATGATCCGGATCAGGGACGGGGAGTTCCCGCAGTTCCGGTAGTAGAAATCGCCGTACCAGGTCGAGTAGTTGCCGCAGTCCGCGGCAAGTGCTTGTGGTGCGACCGCGACCGTGCCTACTGACAGCGCTACCGCGGTCATGGAGACACCGGCAATGCGGCGAAAGGTGGAGTTCCCCGACATTTTCTCCCCTTGGTGGAGGAACGAGCTGACCCCGCGAATGCTCGTACCACCCCGAGTTGTCCACCACCTCCCGCGGTCAACCCCGGACAACCGACCCCGTCAACCGGACTCCTCGGGCCTGATCCCGTTGCCCAGCAACAGATACCGCTCAGCGAACTCCGCGATCTCGCGCAGTGTGGACTCCCGCTCCGCCGCCTCCGGCTGCAACCCGGCGAGAACCTCACCGAACCGCACCCCCGGCACCACCTCCACCCTGGCCGCCAGCTCACCGAAGTCCCGTGGCAGCACCGCCCCCGCCGGGCGGGGGACCAGCCTGCACAGGTTCTCCAGCGCGTCGCCGGCCGAGTCGTGGCCGGTGGTGTGCCAGAGCAGGGTGGCGGCGAGCAGGTGGGCGATGGCGGTGGCGGGTTTGCGGTTGGCGGCGGTCAGGTGGCCTGCCAGGTTGTGGTGGCAGACCGCGATGCTGTGCACCTCGGCGCGCTGGTAGACATAACGCAGTGCGAGTTGTTCCAGATCGATGGCGCGTTCGGGGCGGCGGCGGCTGCGTTCGAGCTGGGCGCGGGCGCTGAAGACCCGGCCGAGCTGGGTCAGGTCGCCGAAGTCCTGGAAGACCTGCTGGCAGTGCCGCAGCAGGCGTTCGGCCTCCTTGCGGCGGCCCAGCCTGGCGAGCAGGGTGGCCTCGTTGAAGCGGGTGCTGACCTGTTCGTGCCTGCCCGCACCGCGTTGCTGTTCGCTGTGCTGGATGCGCTGGTTGAACTCCAGCGCGGCCGCCCAGTCCTCCTGGCCGCGGGCCGCCCGGCAGGCGGCGTCCAGGACCACTTCGAGCACATGCCAGGTCGCGACACCGTCCGGGTCGGGCGCCAGGGTGTCCAGGTGGGCCAGCAGCGTGATGGCGCGGTCCAGGGCTTCCTCGGATCGGCCCAGCAGAGCCAGGTTCTGCAGCAGGGTGGCCTCGTGGCCTGCCTCGGCCCAGGATCCGGCGGCGGACCCGGACAGGCGGGACTGGGCCAGTTCGACCGCGTCGGTGAGGCGGCCGTGGTCGCGGGCCAGGTCGGCGAGCTGACCGGCGATGGCCGCGGCCATCCGGGACTGGCCCTGGGCGTCGGCCTTGGCGAGTACCGCGCGCAGCCGGGTTTCCGCCTCGGCCGGGTCCACCGCGGTCAGCGCGATCGCGTGCACCACCTCGCACAGCAGCCGGTCCGCCGGGTCGAGTTCCTGGGCCAGGCACAGCTCCAGGTGGCCGAGCACCCTGGCCGCGGTGCCTGGCGCGCGGTCCCGGCCCAGCGCCTGGTGCAGCGCCCTGGCCACCTCGCCCCAGCGGGCCAGCCGGAGCAGGTAGGGCACCGCGGCCAGGGCGGCGTGCACGACCTCGGTGGTCGAGGTGCCCTGGTTCTCCCGCTTCAGCCGGTCCTGGCAGATCGCCCACCACAGTGCGCCGAACAGATCGTCCAATGTGGACCGTTGCTCGGCAGGGACCTCGGACCGGATGGCCTCGGCGACCCCGGGGTGCAGGGTGTAGCGGGTGATCCGGCGGTCCGGGTCCGCCTGCACCAGGGCCGCATTCCGTAGCACGGCAAGGGGTTCTTCCAGCGGCATGGCCTCGCCGGGTTCCCAGAGCCGGGGCCAGAGTGCGGCCACGATGCCGGACTGGCGGTCGTCCTCCTCAAGGCAGGCCAGCAACTCCGCCAGTCGCCGGGCCGGTTCGGGCAGGTCGGCCAGGGTGCCGGTGGTCCAGGAGGTGAGGGCACGCAGGAACTGGCCGGGGTCGAGCTCGCTGGCGCCGGTGGCGAAGAAGGAGTCCAGGGGTTCACCGCGGACGGTGGCGGCGGCGTGCGCGATGTCCAGGCGGTCGCGCAGCCGGTCCGGATCGGCCGCGGCGGCATCGGCCAGTTCCAGCAGGCCGGGGTGGCCCTGCACCACGTTGATCACCTCGCGGACCAGCATCGGCTGCCCGGAATCCCCGTCCAGCAAGGCTTTCAGGTTGGGCAGCTCCCTGGCCAGCAGGGCCGATTCGGCCAGCGACAGCGCGTGCACCGGCAGCACCGCCACCCGCTCGGTGTCCAGCCCGGCCGGGGTGACCCGGCTGGTCAGCACCACCCGGGAAGCGCCACTGTGCCCGGTGAGCACGTCCATCAGGTCTGTCCACTGTGGATCGCGCCAGGAACCGCTGCGGGACAACAGGGTCTCCAGGTTGTCCAGGACCAGCAGCACGACCTCCTCCCGCAGCAACGCGGCCAGCCGGGGCAGGAACCGCTGGAAGGCCGCGGCACTGCCCAGTGCCTCGGTCATCCGGAACCGGGGGAGCTGCGCCTCCAGCGCGTCCGCGAGCAGCCCGAGCGCCTCGCCTGGGCCGGTCTCCCGTTCCGGCGCCCGCCACCAGGCCAGGCCGCCGAACCCGTTCTCGTGCTGGTAGGCCAGTTCCACCGCGGCCGTGCTCTTGCCCGCCCCGGCCATGCCCAGCAACAGCACGCCGGTCCGCTCGCTCCGCGGTGCCAGCGCGCTGCTGGCGTCGATCAGCAGCTGGGTGCGCCCGACGAATCGCCTTGGCTCGTCAGGGAATCCGGGCATCCGCTGCCGGTACGGATCCAGCTCCACGTCCCGCTCCGGCGGGGTCAGCCGCAACCCGATCGCGCCGGAGCCGAACAACGCCGGGGTGCCCACCGACAACGCGGGCCGGTCCGCGCAGATCCGGCCGGCCGCCACCGGCACCGCCAGCCCGACCGCCCGGTCGGCGGGCATGCCGCTGAGCAGCCGCCGGTACAGCTCACCGGTCAGGGTGATCGCGAACTCGTCCGCGACCGGGTACCGCATGCCCACCGCGGCCACCCCGAACGCCTCCACCAGCCCCACCGCCGGTCCGACCGTGGCCACGCCGTCGCCGGAGCGCCGGGAGAACCGCTCGGCCTGTTCGGCCAGACCCAGGCGCTGCAACGTTTCCGCCGCGGTCGCCGCGCCGGAGTGACAGGTGCCCAGCACGGCCAGCTTGAGCCGCCGGCGGGCCGGTCGCAGCAGCTCCACCAGGTCCGCGGTGTGCACCGGATCGGCGCTGCCGTCGGGGTGTTCGAGCAGGATCAGGCCGTGTTCGCCGTGCCCGGCCACGTGCAGCACGTCCCAGCCGGGTGACTCCTCGGCGAAGGCCCGCAACCGTTCCCTGGTGACGCCGTACTGCACCACCCGGATGTGCACCGCCGTGCCGGTCTGCCTGGCCAGCAACCGCACCAGCCGGGCCAGCTCGTGGCGTTCCCGGCGCAGGGCGAGCACGGAGGTGCGCGAGGGCATGGAGAACAACGCCAGGATCCGCAACTCCGCGCCGACGGGTTCCTTGCGCACCTCGCGTTCCCCCGGCCACCGGTAGACCAGCCGCACGCCACGCCGGGCCAGCGACTCGCCGTCGACGTGGGCCAGTTCCAGGGGCCGGTCCAGCAGGAAGGCGGCCGGTGGCGGCAGGTCCACCAGCACGGTGTCCAGGTCGCTGTCCAGGATGGCGTGCCCGATCTCCTGGCCGAGCACCGCGGTGCCGAGCCAGTCGCCCAGCCAGTCGACGATCTCGGTCTCGGCCGCCACCTGGTCATCGGGTGCGGCGTTGCGGCGCAGGTAGTCGTCGAGGTCGGTGAACGCCTCGTGTTCCGCACTGGCCGGGTCGAGGTCGACCTCGTGGTCGGCGACCAGGTGGCCGTCGGCGTCGGTGAGCAGCCAGCGCCAGCGGAGATGGCTGGAGAGGTCGTCGGCGCGCAGGACCCAGGTAGTCACTCCGGAGGTGTCTGTCCGGGCGGTCGGAGCGTTTCGGGTGCGCAGGTCTCGGTTTGACCCACGCCGTACTTGCACTTAGTTCAAGTCTGCGGTTAGAGTCCGCTCGCACTTAGTTCAAGTCCCCGTCGAGACCCAGGAGCACCCACCGTGACCAGCGTCATCGCCATCCTGCAGCTGCTCATCGCACTGGCCTTCGTGAGCATCCCGCTGGTCCGGCACCGCTACGGCCCCGCCGCCCAGCGGGCCGCCGAGGCCGAACTCGACCGCCAGGGCGTCCCGGTCACCGTGCTCGCGGCCAACAAGATCCGGTTCGACGCCGGTGGCCACGAGACCGCCGTCCCGGTCACCGTGGCCGCGATCATGACCGGCCTCGCCGCGCTCAACCTGGCCGGTGGTTCCTTGGCCGCGCCGCTGACCTGGGTGTTCCAGTCGATCGTGCTGCTCGGCAATTGCCTCATCCTGCACAGTCAGCTCACCGCCGCCCGCTCGGTCACCGCCGCCTTCGCGCGCAAGGGCGACCCGGTGCTGGCCCGGATCGAGGTGTCCGCGCTGCTCACCGCCGCCGAGCGGGCCTTCCCGCACTGGGTGATGCCGGTGCTGCAAAACCTCCGGCACGCGGTGGTCTTCGGCGGCTCGGCACTGGCCCTCGGCCTGCTCGCCTTCGGCTGAGCCTTTGTGCTCGATCACAACAGCGGCCCGGCAACTCTGGAAAAGTCCTCAGCACCAGAGCCCGGTGTGACCCGCATCATGTGACTTGTTTGTTTCTCCCCGTTACCCCGGAATCACGGAGGTCCTGATGCGGATGCGTGCGCGAGCGGCGGCGGCCCTGGCGATGACAGCGGCCGCGCTGCTGGTCGGACCCGGTGCGCAGGCGGATTCGCCGGAGTACGTCGCCCTCGGTGACTCGGCCGCGGCCGGACCGCTGATCCCGCACCAGAACATGAACCTGGCCTGCCTGCGCTCGGACCGGAACTACCCGGCGGTGGCGGCCAAGGCGCTGGGCGCGAGCCTGCGGGACGTGACCTGTTCCGGGGCCACCACGGCCGATTTCGCCGGCCGTCGGCTCGGCTTCATCGCCCCGCAGTTCGACGCGCTCAAGCCGAGCACCGACCTGGTCTCGGTCACCATCGGCGCCAACGACTCCGGCCTGTTCCAGCAGGCCCTGACCTGCATCAACCTGCTCCCGGAGCCGATCGGACTGTCCTGCGCGGACCGGCTGACCGCAGGCGGGCGGGACCAGCTGGCCGCCGCGGTGGACGCCTGGGCGCCCAAGTTCGGCGCGGCCCTGGACGAGATCCGCAAGCGCTCACCCCAGGCGAAGATCGTGGTCACCGGCTACGGCACCTACATCCGGCCGGAGGGCTGCCACCCGGTGCAGCCGGTGTGGGCGCGGGACGGCCGCTACCTGCAGGGCGTGATGGACCGGATCAGCGCGGCCGCCCGCACCCAGGCCCAGCAGCGCGGCGCGCGGTTCGTGGACTTCGCCGCGGTCACCGTCGGCCACGACATCTGCGCCGCCCCCGCGCAGCGCTACCTGGAGGGCCTGATCCCGACCAGCCCGGCGGCCCCGCTGCACCCCAACGCGCAGGGCATGGCCGCCTTCGGCAAGGCGATCGTGGCGGCCGCCCGCGGCTGAGCGGTCAGCGGCGGGTGGCCGAGCGGGCCGCCAGCGCGGCCTTGAGCAGGCCGATGTCCTTGGTACTGGTGGCATCCAGGCCGGTCAGCTCGGCGATCCGGCGCAGCCGGTAGTCCACCGTGTTCGGGTGCACGTGCAGTTCGGCCGCGGCCGCCCGCCGACCGCCCGCACGCAGGTACACCGCCAGGGTCTGGACCAGCTCCTCGTTGCCGGACAACGGTTCCAGCACCCCGGCGAGCTGGTCCAGGGCGGCACTGGGCCGGGACAACTGGTACTCCAGCAGGACATCCCGCAACCGGTGCACCCCTGGCGGTCGGCCGAACCGCTGCGCCACGGCCAGGACCTCCCCGGCCACCGCGGCGGCCTCGGCCACCCCGGCCGGTTCGGCGGCCACCGCGCCGACGGTGATCTCCGCGCCCGCGGCCCGGCTCAGCCCGGCCACCACCCGGTCCAGCCAGGCCCAGTCCCGCTCGGTCAACTCGGCCACCGGGGCCGGTCCGGGCAGCAACGCGGTGCCGCCCTCGGCGGTCAGCGTGGACAGCACCGGCCCGCGGATCTGCCGGTCCAGTTCGGCCCGCACCCGGCGCAGCTTGCGCCGTCCGGCGATCACCGGGTCCACCCCGTCCCCCGTCTCGTCCGGGTGCGCGGCCACCGAGAGCGCCAGCACCAGGTAACACGGTGGCAGCCGCAACCCGGCCTGACCGGCGGCGATCTCGGCCGGGGTGCCGCGCAGCAGCGAGGACAACAGGGTGTGCCGGGCGGAGTGATCGTCGTCGAACATGGTCTGCCGGGCGTCCAGATAGCCCGCGCCGACCGCCGGGGCGACCACCTCCAGGTAGCGCAGCGCGAGATCGTTGACGGTCAGCACGTCCTGGATCTCCTCGGGCCGGGCATCCGGTCGCAGCGAGTCCCACATGACCTGGACCCCGATGTGGTACGCGGTGAGCACCACGTCGATCGGCAGTCCCTCCTCGGCCCGGCGGGCCGCCGACTCGCGCAGGAAACCCAGTTCGGCGCGGGTGGGCAGGGCCCGGGTGCGCAGCAGGTCGACGAAGGAGCGCAGGGCCGTCTCGATGACCTGGCTGATGTCCCCGGCGAGTGCCTCGGCAGGCAGCTGGCGGTAGGCGGGCACCCGCCGGGTGATCTCGATCAGCACCTGCCCGACCAGTGCGGGCAGCTGCCGGGTGAAGCGTTCGTGCAGTGGCTGGCCGCCGACCACCAGGTCGGGCGGATTGTCATCGGGCACAGCCGGGGCCGTTAACCGGGTGACCTGGTGTCCAGGGCGGCGGCTTCGGCCGGGGTGGGGGCGGTGCCGCCCAGGTGGGCGGGCTGCCACCAGGTCTGTTCCGCGCTCGGGCGGTCCGGGTAGTCGCGCTGGGCCTTGTCCACCAGTTCGGCCATCCGGGCCCGCAGCTGCGCGGTGACCTCGGTGGCGTCCTGTTCCGGGGTGGGGTGCAGTGGCTCGCCGATCAGGATGGTGATCGGCAGGTGCCGGGTGCCCAGCGCACGCGGGCGCCCCTTGGTCCACATCCGCTGGGTGCCCCACAACGCCATCGGGATCAGCGGTGCGCCCGCGGCCGCGGCCAGCCGGACCGCGCCGGACTTGATGTCCTTGACCGTGAACGAGCGGCTGATGGTGGCCTCCGGGAACACCCCGATCACCTCGCCGGCGCGCAGTGCGGCCAGCGCCTGCTCGTAGGCGGCCTCGCCCGCTTTGCGGTCCACCGGGATGTGGTGCATGCCGCGCATCAGCGGGCCGGAGATCCGGTTGTCGAAGACCTCCTTCTTGGCCATGAACCTGGTCAGCCGCTTGGCGGGCAGCGCGCCGAGTCCGGCGAAGATGAAGTCCAGGTAACTCACGTGGTTGCTGGCCAGCACCGCGGCGCCCTGGCGGGGGATGTGCTCGGCCCCGTCGATCCGGATCCGCATGTCCAGCACCCGGAACATGGTCTTCGCCAGTGCGATGACCGGGGGGTAGACGATCTCAGCCATGGGTGGTTGCCGACCGATCTGCCGCAGGGAAAACAGACCTATCCGACGCTAGGCCGTTCCGGATCACCCGGCAAGGCGGCGATGCGGGAAGCAGTCGATCTCACTCGCGTCCCAGCATCCGGATGATCTCGATCGCCTCGGCCACCCTGGCCGCGTCCGTGCGGTGGCTGAGCACGCACAGCCGCAGCAGGTACCGCTCGTGCAACCGGGTGCTGGACAGGAAGATGCGTTCGGTGGCGTTGATCCGTTCGAGCAGGCGCTGGTTGGCCGCGTCGTCGCCGTGCTTGCGGCGGAACACGTTCACCGTCAGGTCCGGCCGCACTGGAACGTCCACTTCGGACAGTGCGGACAACTCGCGGTGCACCTCGGCGGCCAGGTCGAGTTTCTCGTCGAGGGCCTGGCGGAAGGCGGCCACGCCGTGCAGGTGCAGCGGCAGCCACATCCGCAGGCCGCGGAACTCGCGGGTCAGTTCGGGGCCCAGATCGCAGAAGTCGGGCGGCCACGGGTCCCGGCGCAGGTCCTGGAGGTAGCTGGCGTCCACGGTGTGCGCGGCGCGCAGGGTGGCCCGGTCGCGCACCAGCAGCACCCCGGTGCCGTAGGGCAGGAACATGGTCTTGTGCGGGTCGAAGGTGATCGAGTCGGCCTGTTCGATGCCGCGCAGCTTGACCCGGCCGCGTTCGGTGAGCTGGAAACCACCGCCGTAGGCGCCGTCGACGTGGAACCACAGGCCGTGCCGCGCGGCGATCGTGGCCAGCTCGGCCAGCGGGTCGATGGTGCCGGTGCTGGTACTGCCCGCGGTGCCGACCAGCAGGAACGGCACCTTGCCTACCGATCGGTCGGCGGCGATGAGGGACTCGGCGGCGGCCGGGTCCATCCGGTGCTCGGCGGTCACCGGCACCACCCGCACCTGGTCGGGGCGCAGCCCGGCGATCAGCGCGGCCTTGGCCACGCTGAGATGGGTGTGCTCGGTGACGTAGAGCGTGCCGCGGTCATGCCGCTGGCCGAGCCGGTCGTGCCTGGCCGCGACCAGCGCGGACAGCGTGGCCAGCGAGCCGCCGGTGGTGATCAGCCCGCTCGCGGTGGCTGGTAAGGCGAACTCGCGGCAGAGCCAGTCCAGCACGCTGTCCTCCAGCGCGACCAGGTCCGGCGCGGTCGAGGCGACCCCGGTGAACCGATTGACCACAGTGGACAGGAACTCCCCGATCGAGGCCGAGATCAGCCCACCGGCCGGGAAATAGGCCAGATAGCCGGGTCCGGCGGTGTCCACCGCGTTGGCCGCGGCCTCCCGGAAGACCGCCAGCAGCTCGGCGAACTCACCCGGTTCCTCCGCTGGCGGGTCGAACGGTTTCGCGCCGGTGAGCCGGGAGGCGGGTGCGGCAGGCAGGCCGGCCAGGAAGTCGGCGGTCAGCTCGGTGGTGGCCGTCATCATCGCGGCCAGCTCCGCGCGGCTCGGGTCCAGTGACATGATCGCCACGATAGGAACGGCTGGTCAGCGCGGTCTTGTACGTTATTGCGCGCGCCAGCGCAGGTACCCGCCGGGCGCCACGCCGACAATGCGCCGGAAGTGCCGGGACAGGTGCGCCTGATCGACGAAACCGACCTCGGCGGCGGCCTCGGCCGGGCGGATCCCGCGCTCCAGCAACTCCCGGCTCCGGCGCACCCGCTCCTGGTTGAGCCAGGCGTGCGGCGGCAGCCCGAACCGCTCCCGGAACCCGCGTAACAGCGTGAACCGCCCCAGCCCGACCTCGGCGGCCAGCTCGTCCAGACTCGGCGGCCCGGCCATCCTGGCCAGCAGCACCTGCCGCGCCAGTTCCAGCCTGCCCGCCCCCGCCCGCACCGGCCGCGACTGTGTGGCCTGGGTGCCGTGCCGCTGCCAGAGTCGCGAGATCGCCTGGTACAGCAGGGTTTCCGAACTCAGGTGGGCCTGCTGCTCGGCGGCCCGGTGGGCAGCCAGGATCGCCGCCGCCAGGTCCGGGTCATAGCTCGGCTCGCCGAGGAAGGCCGGTGTCCCGGCGGGCCCGCCGAGTTCCCGCACCACCGTGGAGACCAGGTCCAGGCCGGGGTAGAGCACCCGGTAGGCCCAGCCGTCCGCGCCGGTGGCCTGCCCGGTGTGCACCTCGCCGGGGTTGACGCAGGTGATCCCGCCAGGACCGATCACCCTGGTGTCCGAACCGACGTGCAGCACCTCGGATCCCTGCTGCACCACGCCGATCGCGTAGGTCTCGTGGCTGTGCCGGGTGAAGGCGTGCCTGCGGAACCGGGCCGCCATCAGGTCCAACCCGGGCACGCTCGGATGCCGCCAGTACCGCGCGGGCTCGGCCGTCGCCACCCCCACACCGTACGTGTTGTCCGGACCAGTCCACTCGATCGGATCATCAAGTCCGGGAAAGGCGGATCGCGCCCAAGGCCGCGGTTATGGTCGAAATGGGCGGCGCACAGGGAAACCGTGCTGGACGGAGTGTCCACACAGGAGTATCGCACCTCGCCGCCGGAGCCGGTCGGCTCACGATGAAAGGGAATCCCGTGACTCACCTGGGCACCGCCGCGGCGCTGCGCCTTGGCCTGCGCATCCGCACCGAGTTCGTGCTGGGCCGGGTGCTCGGCGCCTGCGGCGACCAGCTCGCCCAGCTGGCCTGGCGGCGCTCGCTGGAAGATCCTTACCCGCTCTACGAACGCATTCGCCGCCGGGGCCCGCTGCACCGGCAGCCGGGCGGGGCGTGGGCGACCACCTCCTACGAGCTGGCCAGGCAGGTGCTGCGGGACCGCCGGTTCGGGGTGCCGATCGCCCCCGGCCGGCTGCCACTGACCTCGGTGAACCGGTACTTCCCCCGCTCCATCGTCCAGCTGGACCCACCAGAGCACACCCAGCTCCGGCGGGTGGTCGCCCCCGCCTTCGCCCCGGCCCGGATGACCGAGTACCGCGCGGGCCTGCGACGCACGGTGCACGACCTGCTGGACCAGTTGGCCGGCCAGGACCAGTTCGACCTGATCACCGACCTGGCCACCCCGCTCGCGGTCGCCCTGACCGGCGACCTGCTGGGCATCCAGCCGACCGACCGGTCGGGACTGGCCGAGTACAGCCTGGCGGTCGGCTCGAACCTGGGCGGAGTGCGTTCGGCCCACGACGCTGAGGAACTGCTGACCAGGGGCCGCGACCTGACCGCCCAGTTCGACCGGCTGCTGACCGCGAACCCACCGACCGCCGAGGTACCCGCCAGGCTCGCGACGGCCATGGCCGAGGGCCGGATGACCACCGCCGAGGCCCAGGCCCTGCTGCTGCTGTTGGTGGCAGCGGGCATCGACACCTCGGTCGGCATGATCGGCAACGCCGTACACGCCCTGCTCCGAAACCCGGACCAGTGGGCCCTGCTGTGCGCCCAGCCGGAACTGGCGCCCCGCGCGGTCGAGGAAGCCCTGCGCTACGACCCGGCCGCCCAGCTCACCGCCCGCCTTGCCCACGAGGACGTCGAACTCGCCGGCCAGGTGATCAAGGCAGGCCAGGTCGTCTTCGTCCTGATCGCCGCCGCCAACCGCGACCCACTCGCCTACTCCGCCCCGAACCGCTTCGACCTCACCCGCCAACACGAACCCGACAACCTCGCCTTCGCCAACGGCATCCACTTCTGCCTGGGCGCCAGCCTGGCCCGGCTGGAGGGGGAGGTGCTGTTCCGGGCACTGGCCGAGCGGATGCCGTCCCTGCGACTGGCCGGTCGGCCGCGGCGGCTGATGTCCACTGGGACCAGGGCGTTCGAGGTGTTGCCGGTGACGAACCCGGCCAGCCGCGGCGTGGTCGGTCAGGCGGCGGTCGCGGCGGCGGGGCGCGGCTGACGTACCTGGAGCAGCGCATCCGCCTGCGGCCGTGCGGGTGAGGTTCACCTGAGGCGTCCGAGGGGGTGTCGTTTCGGCGAACACCTGTCCGCCCTCGACGCGCTGCTGAGCGGCAGCGCGGACGAGGGTCTCGGCGCGGTGATCATCTCCACCGTGGACGGCACGGCGGGCGTCGGCAAGACCGCGTTGGCCGTGCACTGGGCGCACCGCGTGCAGGACCGGTTCCCCGGCGGCGTTCCCACCCGAGCGCGCCGAGCCACACCGGCGACAGCACCAGCCGCGCCCGCGGTGGCAGCAGGCTGGTGAGCGCGTCCAGGAGGCCGAAGTTCGCGTAGCCGGTGCCGGTGCCGCAGCCGTGGTACCCGTCGTGCACCGCGACCGCGATGGTGGGTCGCCTGCGCATGCGCCCATTCCACTACGGGCCGGCCACCGCTCGGCGGGCGGGTGGTCCGCGCCGGGGGGATTCGCTGGGCCGGATCGGGGTTCCGGGGCGCCGACCCGGCCCAGCGAGTGCCGTTCCGGCCCACTCGGCGCCGTGTACCGGGGCGAAAGGGGAGTCCGAGGGGCGGTCCGTCCGTGGCTGCGGACGGCGGCGTGCACCTGTCTACCGCCTGCGGGTTGTTTACGGTCGGGGCGCCGGCACCGCACAAACAACCCGCGGCCGCTGTTCAACCGATCGGTCGGTAGGGCTGCCCGGCTGGAACATCAGGGTATTGCCAGGTCCGCTGCTGCTCCGCGTGCTTCCGGGCCGTTCTGATCAGGGGGATTTCCTGATTGCTTTCAGACTGTTGCCGTCCAGGTCCAGGGCACTGGGGGCGGGCGTTGACGGTGGTTGTCGGGCGCGCTGAGCCTGGTGCCGAACCCACCCTGCGTTTGTGGTTCGGAGAGGACGAAGCAATGGGAAGACGACGTGTGACGGTGGTCGCGCTGATCACCCTGCTCGCGGCGGCGCTGCCGCTGCCGGCCACCGCCGCCCCGGCCCCGCTGGAGCCGGCCGTGGTCCAGGCGATGCTGATCGAACGGACGGCCACCGCCGCCGGGCTGACCGCCCAGGGCCGTGCGGCTGAGGTGGATGTGCGGCGGCGGGACGTGACCGGTGACTGGGTGTTCGGGTCCGCTGTGCTCACCGCGCCCGCGGTCGAGGGGGCGGCGCCGGATGCCTGGTTGTTCCTGGCCCGGCGGAGCGGGCGGGGGTGGCTAGTCGCACTGGACACCGATCGGGGGTTCGCGGGGCTGGCCGCTGACTCACCGGAGTCGGTGCTGTCGGCGGGGGAGAAGGCGACCTTCGCGGCCAACGCGCGTAACGCGGCCGCGCCGACGGGGCTGGCGTTGCCCTACCCGGCCGGGGTGGCCTGGACGATGATCGGCGGGCCACACGGTTGGAGCGGGCAGCCGCGGCCGTGGAGTTCGGTGGACCTCAACGGCGGTGACCGGCGGGTGCTGGCCGGGCAGAGCGGGCGGGCGTACTGGATGTGCCGCAACGGCGGGCACATCCGGATCATCCACGACAACGGCTGGACCACCGAGTACTACCACCTGCTCAACGAGATCAAACCGGACGGCGCGCCGATCAAGCTCGGCGACTACCTCGGGCTGACCAGCACCCGGATCCCGTGCGGCGGGTCGGCGGGCAGCAACCACGTGCACTACGCGGTGAAGAAGGGCACCGCGTGGACCGCGCTGAACGGGCTGACCATCGGCGGCTGGAACTTCCGCGAGGGCACCAGGGCCTACAGCGGGTACGCCACCCACCAGTCGGTGCGGCGCAACGTCGGCCAGACGCTGACCAACCACGGTCCGGACGACCCGGGCTGAGTGATCCCGGGCGGCCACGTCACTCCCATTCCCAGCGGATGCCGTGGCCGCCCGGCCGGGCGTCGGCCTGGACCAGATGTGTCGCACCCCAACGGGTCAGCGGCAGTTCGGCGAGGTCGGCCCAGGGGGTGCCGATGTCGGGCCGCCAGATCCGGTGGCAGCGGGCGGGCAGCGTGGCCGGGTCGAACTGGATCTGCAACAGGTAGCTGCGGATCGGGAAGCGCACCCCTCGGTGGTACTCGGTGGCCAGCGGACCGCCCGCGCTGTAGGCCAGTTCGTATTCCAGGACATAGGTCTCCCCGGCCGCCAGCCGCCGCTCGAAGATCAGCTCGACCGCGGTGAGCCCGGTGGCCCGGTCCTCCCGCACCCGCCCGATCCGGCACTGCCGGGCCACCCGGATATCGGGCAGCAGCGGCGAATCACTGTGGTACACCGCGACATGCCGGTCCACCCCGTCCCGGCGCGCCGCGAGCACCACCTGACCCTGGATGACGCGTTCCTCCCGGTCCGGGCCGAGCACGATCCGGTCGTGCTGGCTCAACCAGGCCAGATCCCCGTCCGGGCGGTGCTGGATCCAGTCCAGCAGGGTGGCCACGTCGGCGTGCACCGGGCAGACCCGGTCCAGCGGCAGTGACCCCGGCACGTGGTCCAGCCACCTACCGCGCGGTCGGGGCGGGCCGAGCAGGGTGATCAGCGAGTTGCGGGACAGCCCGAGGATGTCCTCCAGGGCCAGCACCGCACGCAGTGAGACCGGGCGTTCGGGACGGCAGGCGCCGCTCTGCCAGTAGCTCAGGGTGGCCACGCTGACCGGGAGGTCGCGGTGCCGCAGGTGGTGCCGCAGGCGGGCCAGGCTCAGGCCGCGGGCGGTGATGGCGGTGCGCAGGGCGTCGCTGAAGGCGGACATGCCGGTGTCCTCGGGGTCAGGTGGCCGCCAGCCCAGTGTGCGACAGATCGCGGGCCCGCCGAACGGCCGTTCGGGGGAGGCGATGGCGGGTTTGCGTCGATTCCGCGAGCACCGGACTCCCTCCCATGGGGGAAACGTCCTCCCTCATCGGACGGACGCGGGTGGGCCGGGCCGTGGATATGGTCCCCGTGATCTGCCGGGAAGTGGGGGAGACCTGGTGGATCCTGCGACGAATTCGCCTTTCCCAGCACGGTTTTCGCTGTGCTGGGGCCGTTCGCTGACGAGTCTCCCCGGTGCCGACTGGACGCGAGGTCAGAGTGAGTTCGAATCGAAGGTCATCGTTGTTCCGAAGAGCTGTGGTCGTGCTGACCACGGCCGCGCTGAGTCTTTCGGTGGTATCGGTGCCGTCGGCCAGTGGGCGGCCGCCCGCGCCGGTGAAACCGCGCAGCTACGCGGAGATCCCGAAGTTACCCAGTCAGGCGGGTGACGCGGTCACCCCGGTGAACCCGGCCGGTGACTTCTCCCGGCGTGCGGACGCGGCTGCCCCGACCGGTCGGTCGGCTCCGCTGCCATCACCGGCGAAACCGCAGCGCACCGGCTATGTCGAAGGCAAGTCCGAGGTGGTGGAACGCCGCCCGTCCGCGACGATCTACCGGAATCCGGACGGGACCAGGACCGCGAAGATCTTCCAGGGCGTGGTGAACGCGCCGGAGAAGAACTCCGGGAAGCTGGTGCCGGTCGACTCCACGCTGGAGATCAAGAACGGCGTGGTCGCGCCGAAGGTCGCCGCGGTGCCGCTGGAACTGCCGGACCGCACCGACCCCGGCGCGGCGATCACCGTGGGCGCGCCCGCGGCTCAGGCGCGGCTGGAGCTGGAGGGCCTGCGGGACCAGGCCGCCGAGGTCAACGGCGCGGTCGCCACCTACCGGGAGGTGCAGCCCGGGGTCGATCTGCAGCTGGAGACCACCGCCTCGGGGGTGAAGCAGACCTTCGTGCTGCACCGGGCAGTCAAGAGTCCACAGTGGACCTTCCGGCTGCACCTGTCCGCCGGGCAGACGCCCGAGGCCCGGCCGGACGGCAGTGTGCTGGTCAAGAACGCCGCCGGGGTGGTGACCTTCACCGTGCCTGCTGCGGTGATGTGGGATGCCGTGCGGGACAAGGCATCCGGCGAATGGCGCAAGGGCCCGGTGCGGCAGCGCCTCGAAGGCGACGCCAAGAAGGGCTGGCGGATCGTGCTGGCCGCCGACGCCGGGTGGGTTAACGCGCCGGAGCGGAAGTTCCCGGTGCACGTGGACCCCGGCACCTTCGACCAGACCTCGCTGGACTCCTATGTGAGCAGCGAGTTCCCGCGCAACAACTACACCGTCGACCACGAGCCGGGCAACGGCTACATCAACAAGGTCGGCTACTGGCCGGGGGCGGGCTGGAACGAGACCTACCTCTGGTTCGACCTCGGCCCGATGCACGGCAAGCAGATCCTGGGCGCCGACCTCGGCGTGTTCTGGGTGCACTCCAACCTGTCGACGCCGACGAACTTCCGGGTCCGCCCGATCGACTCCGGCTGGCAGCACAACACCGTCACCTGGAACACCAAACCCGCACTGGGCAGGCCCGAACTGTGGGGTCAGGGTGTCGGCGGCAGCGCGACGGCGGTCGGCGTGACCGACTGGGTGCGTGAGTTCACCGCGGGCCGGTGGGGCTACCACGGCTTCGCCCTGGACGCCCCGGACGGCCAGAGCGCCTGGAAGAAACTGGCCGCCTCCGAGGCCAACCAGCAGGGCGGCGCGCCGGTGCTCTCCATCGACTACAACGACGCCCCGCACCAGCCCACGCTGAGCTGGCCCTCGCCCAACGACGGCGCCACCTACCACCAGACCGGATTCACCTTCGGCGTCGGCGTCGGCGATCCCAACGGGGACGCCCAACGGGTGGAGTTCTACCTCTCCGAGAGCCAGGACGTCATCGGCAAGCCCATCGACGCCGAGGGGGTGGACGTGCCGGCCGGGGTCAACCACGCGCACTCCGCGCGGGTGCGGCAACTCGACTGGAACAGGCAGTACTTCTGGCAGACCCGGACCACCGACGGGCACGCGGACTGGGTGTACTCGCCGGTGTGGAGCTTCCGCACGACAAACCAGAAACCCGCCGTGCCCGGCCTGACCGAACCGGTCGACCGCGCGGTCGTGTCCACCAAACAGCCTGTGCTGAACGCGAACCCGGTCACCGACCCCGACGGTGACCAGGTGCAGTACGAGTTCTCCATCGCCACCGGCGAGGACGGCCGGTCCGGGCTGGTCGCGCTGTCCGGCTGGCTGGGCACTCCACAGTGGACGGTCCCGGCCGGGGTGCTCAAGGACGGGGTCAGCTACACCTGGACCGTGCGCGCCAGGGATGTGGCGTCCAAGGAGGAGACCTTCTACGCCGCCTCGCGCAAGCTGCGGGTGGACATGCGCCTCGGCGCGCAGGCGCCGGTGCCCACGGACAGTTCGGGGCCGGTGACGGTGAACCTGTCCAACGGCAACGTGATCACCAAGCTGACCACGCCGAAGATGAAGACCGTCGGCGGCGACGTCGGCGTGGAGTTCACCTACAACTCCCAGGGCACCGGCGAATCCGGGCTCGTCGGCTCCTACTTCACCGGCGATTCCACCGACGGCATCAAGGACACCGACGTCCCGGTGCTGGTCCGCACCGACCCGCAGGTCTCCTTCGACTGGGGCCTCGGCTCGCCGTATCCGGCGGTGATCGGCGACGACGGCTACCGGATTCGCTGGCAGGGCTACCTCAAGGTGCCCGACACCGGGAAGTTCTTCCTGGGCGGCGTGCACGATGACGGCATGCGGGTGTGGGTCAACAACCAGCCGCTCTACGACGACTGGAAGAACTGGTACCCGCCGGGCAGCGCGCCAAGGCTCGGCGCGGCCGGGATCCAGTTGGAGGCAGGCAAGTCCTACCCGATCCGGGTGGAGTACCGGGAGTGGAACGGCGGCGCGCACGTGCAGCTGTGGACCCAGCGGGAAGGCGGTCACCTCATCCCGGTGCCCTCCTCCTGGCTGTCCCCGGTCGCGCCCGCGCTGCCGCCGGGCTGGTCGATGAGCGCGGACTTCGACGGCGGCGGCAACGGCTACACCAAGGCCGTGCTGACCGAGTCCGGAGTGTCCCTTGTGGACAGCACAGGCGCGTCCCACGCCTATGCGAGGCTTTCCGACGGTGGCTACGCGCCGCCCGCCGGTGAGTACGGCACGCTCGCCAGGGACAGCGCGGGCAAACTCACCCTGCTCGACGGCGACGGCACCACCTATGTCTTCAGCGCCTCGGGCAACCTGGAATCGGTCACCTCGGCCACCGACGCCCGCAAACCGGCCGCGGCCACCATGCAGTGGACCCCGGTCGACGCGGCCAACCCCATCGCCCGGCTCACCAAGATCACCGATCCGGTGTCGAACCGTTCGCTCGGCCTGCACTACGCCGGGGACAGCGAATGCGCGGACACCCAAGGCTGGGACCCGGTGCCGCCGGGCTTCGTCTGCGGGGTCACCTTCCCCGATGGCAGCAAGAGCAGGCTGTTCTTCCACAACGGCAAGGTCTCCGGCTTCGTCAACCCCGGCGAGGAGTGGATGCACCTGAGCTTCCACGCCGACCACCTGCTCTCCACCGTGCGCACCCCGCAGGCCCTGGACTGGATCCGGGCCGACCTGGACAAGCGCAACACCAACGCGGTGGACTACCTGGTCGACTACCACCACGACCAGCGGATGGTGAAGGAGATCCGGTCGCCGGAACCCAGTGGCTTCAACCAGAATCCCAGCCGGCGCATCGCGCGCGGCTACGGCTACTACGGCGCGGACAAGGCCACCGTGGTCTGGCTCAGCGGTCTGCCCGCGGGCAGGTGGAGCCGCCGGGTGACCTATGACAAGGGCGGCCGGATGCTCACCGACACCGACGCCACCGACCGCACCACGCACTACCAGTGGGGCGAGGACGACAAGGAGCTGGCCAAGACCGATCCGGGCGGTCGCCGGAGCACCACCATCTATGACGACAAGGGCAACCCGACGCTGAAGTTCGGGCCTGCTCCCGCGCACTGTTACGACGAGAGCCGCTATCCCACCCACCCCGCACCGGCCGGCTGCGACCAGATGCCGTTGCAGGAAACGCGTTACGACGGCGGGCACACCGGCCTGTCCAGTGCCTGGTGGGCCAACAGCACGATGACCGGCCGGACCGCCGCCTACTCCACCGCGGCCCCCAACACCGACTGGACCACCACCCCGCCGGCGCCCGGAATCGACCCGAACGGCGCCTTCTCCGGCCGGATGACCGGACTGGTGAAGGTCGCCGACAACGGCCGATACACCTTCCAGACAACGGAAAACGACGCCACCGACGGCGCCAGGGTCTACATCGACGACAACCTGGTGCTCGACCGCACCTACGCGCCCACCGTGCTGGAGAAGAAACCCGTCGGCTACTGGCGGCTCGGCGACGGCGACGACACCGTCCGCGACGCCTCCGGCAACGGGCGGGACGGGCGCTACGAGGACAACCCTGGCCGCAACGCCGAGGGCGCGCTGCCGGATGACGGCAACCGCGGCGTCAACTTCACCAACGGCCGGGCGCTCATCGCCGACCACGACGCACTCGACATCACCGGACCGCTGACCATCTCCATGTGGGTCAAGCCGTATCGCAACGACGCGGGCGGCGGCTGGCACGAGTTGATCAGCAAGTTCCGCGAGAACGACAGCATGCCCTACGAACTGGCCATCACCCCGGACGGCAGACTGCACTTCCGGCAGATCGGCCTCACCGGTGGCTGGCAGGACCGGTTGTCGGACAAGCAGATCGCGAACGAGTCCTGGAACCACGTCGTGGTCACCAGGGATGACCGCAACAAGGTCACCTTCTACATCAACGGCCAGAAGTCCGGCGAGGCAACCTTCGAGCACCCGGCGGCGGCCAACTCGGTGCCGCTGGCGATCGGACGCCGTCCCGTCGGCGGCTCGACCCGGTCCATTGTGGACGAAGTCGCGATCTTCAACACCGCACTGGGCGAGCGCGACATCGCCCGGCAGGTCGGCGCGGCCGGGCCGGTGAACGCCGAGAGGCGGGCCATCGACCTGTCCCCTGGCCAGCACCGGTTCCGGGTCGACTACCTGCAGCACGGCCTCACCGGCAACCAGACCAGGGCCACCCGTGGCATCAACCTGCGCTGGCAACGGCAGGGCGGCGCGCTGGTCGAGGTGCCGGCCGGTGAACTCCGGCCCGACTACGGCCTGGCCACCACGGTGCTGGACTACGAGTCCGACGGCGTGCCCGGCCGGGAAACGCAGACCCACCACGGCGGCGCGGCAGGCGAGATCGACCCGGCCTACGGGCTGACCCTCGCGTCCACAGCCGACCCCAAGGGCCTCAACCTCGGCACCCGCACCGGGTACGAGAAACCCGGCGAAGGGTTCCTGCGCAAGACAGCCAAAACCATGCCCACCGGGGCGAAAACCACCTACAGCTACTACGGGAACACCGAAACCCGGGACAACCCCTGCACCCCGCAGTCCGACCCCGTCAGCCAATCCGGACTGGCCAGGACAACCACCTCGGCCACCCCAGGCACCGGCGAGGCCCGCACGGTCGAGGAGGTCCACGACGTCATGGGCCGGGTGATCGCGAAGGCGATTTCCGGTGCGTGGCAGTGCTTTTCCTACGACGGTCGCGGCCGGGTCACCGAGCACAAGTTCCCCGGCACCCCGGCCCGGACCGTGCGCCACGACCACGCCGTCGGCGGTGACGCGCTGACCACCTCGATCAGCGACGAGTCCGGCGTCGTCAGCACCACCGTCGACCTGCTGGGCCGGACCGTGGCCTACGTCGACGTGCACGGGATCCGCACCGAGACCGGCTACGACCACCCAGGGCGGGCGGTGTGGGAGAAGGTGATCCTGCCGCACGCCGCGGATCCACCGCAGTTCACCACGTTCAGCCATGACCACGCGGGCCGGATGACCGAGTCCAAACTCGGCGACACCGTGCTGGTCAAAACCGGCTTCGACGCGGCGGGCGAACTGGCCACCGCCACCTACGCCAACGGCACCCAACTCAAGGCCGCGACCAGGGACCGCGGCGGCCGACTGGTCGGACTCACCTGGAAACTCAGCGACGGCAAGGAAATCGCCTCGACCGTCAAGCGCACCAGCGCGGGCACCGTCATCGACGAGTCACTGGGTGGGGTCGACCCCCGCCCGGACGGCCCGAACTACAGCTACGATCCCACCGGACGGTTGCAAGAAGCCTGGGTGGCAGGGCACAAGTACCGCTACGACTACACCAGCGACAGCCACGCCGAGTGCCCCAGCGGCACGCAGGCCAACGCGGGCCGCAACACCAACCGGATGTGGCTGCACGACCAGACCGCGGCGGGCACCGCGACCACCGCCTACTGCTACGACGCGGCCGACCGCATCACCAGGACCATCGGCGCCAACGCGCTGACCGGATTCAGCTACGACAGCCGCGGCAACACCACCGGCTTCACCAGCGGCCCGGCCACCACCGTGCTCGGCTGGGACGGCGCGGACCGCAACATCTCCGCCCGCACCACGGGTCCGGATCCGGCGGAGGTCAGCTACATCCGGGACGCCACCGACCGCATCGTGCAACGCACCGCGGTCAACAGCAGTGAGAACGGCGTTGTCCGGCAAGGCCATACGGCCGACGGGGACACTTCGGAAATCACCCTCGGCCCGGACAAGCGACTGATTTCCCGGTCCATCGCATTGCCAGGGGGTGTGCTGCACACGCTCAAGGGCGGTGCGGCGTCAACCTGGGATCACCCGAGTGTGCGCGGCGACATCTCGCTGACCACCGGGGTGGATGGCAAGCAGGTCGGCGAGTTGCGGACCTACACGCCGTTCGGTGAGCCGGTGAAGGCCGATGGTGTTGTCGCGCCGGACAATGTGCCGGACAACCAGCCGGGGCAGATGGATTATGGCTGGCTTGGGCAGCATCAGCGGCCGTATGAACATGCCGGGGCACTCGCGGTTGTGCAGATGGGCGCCCGGCCTTATCTGCCGGTGCTGGGGCGGTTCCTGTCGGTGGATCCGGTTGAGGGGGGTTCGGCCAACGATTACGACTACACGGCCGCGGACCCGATCAACAAGCTCGACCTGGACGGGAAGTTCTGGTGGGTTGTCGCCCGGCTGGCTTTCCAGGTAGTGGTGGTGGCGGGGCGCCTGCTGGCCCGGAAGATCGCCGCCAGCGCTTCCCGGGCGGTGGCCCGATACGCGGTGGCCAACTATCTGGCCAAGCACTACATCCGGGGGATGGCGGTCAACATCTACCGGAATCTGATCAACAGCTTCTATCGGTCTGACCGGCACGAGAATTCCCGGGCACTGGCGGAAGGCCTGTGGGACTACTCCAAATCGGTGGCCAAATGGTTGGGCTGTGCCAAGTTCGGGTGGTGCTTCTGAGTAAAGCCCAGTAGCGAATGCCGGCCCCGGACACTCGTTGTGTCCGGGGCCGACAGGTCAGAAGGTCAGCGTGATTTTCCCGTTCCCGCCACCCACCGCGAACCGCTCGTGCGCCGCCCGCACCTCCCGCACCGGGAAACTCTCCGCCACCCGCAACACCAGCGCCCCCGAGTCGACCAGCCCGCTGAGTTCACGCAACCCAGCCCCGTCCTCGACCACCTGGTTGATCGTCGTCCGCACCCCCCGCGCCGACAGATCGGGCACCGGCCCAGCCTGACTGGCGATCGAGGCGTACCGCCCCCCGTCGACCACCGCATCGGTGACGAACGCGCCAAAGGTGTCGAACACCGCGTCGTAACCGCCGTCGGCCAGGTCAGCCGGATCGGTGGTGGCGAACTCCGCGCCGAACTCCTTGACCACCGGCAGCTGGGCCTCGCGGGAGACCAGCGCGTGCACCTGGGCGCCGCGGGTGCGCGCGAGCTGCACGGCCAGGCCGCCGACCGCGCCCGCCGCGCCCGCGATGAGCAGGCGGTCACCCGCGGCGACGGCCAGCCAGTCCAGTGTCTGGACGGCGGTGAGACCGGGCAGGGGCAGGGTGGCGGCTTCGGTGAGGCTGACGGTGGTGGGGGCGGGGGCGAGCACGTCGGCGGCCAGGACGACCAGGTCGGCCCAGGTGCCGCGGGTGGTGGCGAGTTGGTGGGACATGGCGATGACGCGGTCGCCGGGGCGGAACTCGCTGGTGCCGCCGTCGACGATCACCCCGGCCAGGTCCCAGCCCAGGGTGAGTGGCAGGGGTGGGGTGGCGTCGCCGATGGCGCCGGTGCGGGTCTTGTCGTCGACCGGGTTGATGCTGGTGGCGATGGTGCGGATGAGCACCTCGCCGGGGCCCGGGGTCGGCTCGGCGACTTCCTCGACCCGCAGGACCTCGGGTCCGCCGAACTGGTGGATCCGGACAGCACGCATGAACAGCCCCCTCAGAACGTGATGATCACTGTCCAATTGCAACAGTTGCGGCGGGCCGCTGATTCCCGGGTTGGTCAACCGCAGGGGCGCGGGTTGGCCACGCCGGGCAGGTGTTGTTCGCGTTTGTGGTCGGTCAGCACACCGCGGGTGGTGGCGCAGATCCGCTGGATGGCGTGTTCGAGGTCCAGGTCCAGCAGGTGCACGGCGCCGGAGCCGTCGGCGGTGGCCAGGTGGCGGCCGTCTGGGGTGAAGGCCAGCGCGTAGCCGTCGCCGTTGCCGGTGCTGATCGGCTCGCCCAGCGGACCCGGCGCCGGGCCGGTGTGCCAGAGGCGGAGGGTGGCGTCGGTGCTGGTGCTGGCCACGGTGGCGCCATCGGGGCTGATGGCGACCGCGGAGACGGATCGGCTGTGCCCGGTCAGGGGCTCGCCGATCTGCTCCGGGGCGGCGGGGTTGGTGACGCGCCACCGGCGGACGCTCTGGTCGGCGCTCGCGGTGGCCAGGGACCGGCCGTCGGCGCTGAAGGCGACCGTGACCACGGCGCCCTGGTGGCCGGTGACCTTGCCGAGCGGCCGGGGTTCGCGCGGGTTGTCGACCTGCCACAGCCGCACGGTGTGGTCGCCGCCCGCGGTGGCCAGGATCTTGCCGTCGGGGCTGAACTCGGCGTGCCCGACGTAGCCCTCGTGTCCGGTCAGCCTGGCCACCGACACGGGGTGGGCCGGATCGCTGATGTCCCACAGCTGCGCGGTTTCCTCGCTGTCGCCGGTGGCCAGGGTGCGGCCGTCGGGACTGAAGGCCAGCGCGGCGGTGTGCCGGGTGCCCAGGGTGAGCACCGGTGAGATCGGCCTTGGCCGGGCGGGGTCGGCGAGGTCCCAGAGCTGGAGGATCTTGGCATGGCTGAGCACCGCCAGGGTGCGGCCGTCGGGGCTGAACCGGTTGTAGGTGCGGCAGGCACTACAGGACTTGAGCACGCCGGGGATGGCCGGGATCTCGCCCCACTGCCGGGGATTGGCCGGGTCGGCGGTGTTCCACAGGCGGACCGAGTTGTCCTTGGCCCCGGTCGCGGCGAGCCTGCCGTCCCTGGTGAAGGCGACCATGTTGACCGTGGAGCGATGCCCGATCAGCTGCGCGGCGGGCAGTGACCACAGCCGGACGAGGTGGTCGGAGCTGCCGGTGGCCAGGGTGGCGCCGTCGGGGCTGAAACCGACCGCGTACACATCGCCGCCGCCGGCCAGTGGCGTGCCGAGCGGGGCGGCGGTGGCCGGGTTGGCCACGTTCCACAGCCTGGCCGTGCCATCGGCCGCGCCGGAGGCCAGGATCGCCGGGTTCAGCGGGCTGAACGCGACCGACCAGACCCCGCCGGTGTGCCCGGTCAGCGGCGGTCCGAGCGGACTGCCGTCGGCGGCGCTCCACAACCGGACCGTGTTGTCCTGACTGCCGGTGGCCACCGTGCGGCCGTCGGGGCTGAAGGTCACCGAGTGCACCAGGAAACCGTGCCCGGTCAACGCTTTGCCGCGGCGCTGCGGACGGGCCGGATCGCTGATGTCCCACAGCAACGCGGTGGTGTCGTCGCCACCGGAGGCCAGCGAACGCCCGTCCGGGCTGAACGCCAGCGACCGCACCGGACCGGTGTGCCCGGCCAGCGGCCGGTCCAGCGGCACCGGGCGGGCCGGGTCGGCGACCTGCCACAGCCGGACGGTGCGATTGTCGTTGCCCGCGGCCAGGATCCGGCCGTCCGGGCTGAACGCGACCAGGTAGATCGAGCCCTCGCCGGTGCTCAGCGGCTCACCCAGCCGGAGCGGGCGGTCCGGGTTGGTGAGGTCCCACAGCAGCACCGTGCCGTCCTTGCCGGAGCTGGCCAGGGTGCGGCCGTCCGGGCTGAACACCGCGGCGCTGAGCCAGCCCCGGTGCCCGGTCAGCGGCTGCCCGAGCTGGCGCGGGCTGGTCCGGTCGCGCACGTCCCACAGCCGGACCGTGCCGTCCTCACCCGCACTGGCCAGCAGGTCGCCGCGCGGGCTGAAGGTGGTCAGGTAGACGTTGCCGCGGTGCCCCGGCAGTGCGGTGGCCAGCGCGGTCCGCTGGGTGCCGAGCAGCCGGGTGCGCACCCGGTCCTCGGCCGGGCGCAGCCGGTGCGCGGTCAGCAGCAGCTGCGCGGACAGCGAGGGATCGCTGTCCCGCAGCCGGTCCGCCTCGGCCACGGTCTGCCGGAACACCGCCTCGTCCCGCTGGGCCAGCGCGGTCGAGCGCTGCTGCCCGGCCACCACCGCCGCGGTCGCCGCGACCAGCGCGAACCCCACCACCGCGGCCACCAGCCGACGCAGCCTGCGGTTCTGCCTGGCCGCCCTGGCCGTCTCGTCCTCGTGCACGGCCACGCTGGCCCGCAGGAACCCGGTCTCCCGCTCGGTGAGCATCGGCCGGTGCGTCCCGGCGAAATCCCTGGCCAGGGACAGCCGGGTGCCACGGTAGAGCGCGCCGGGATCGCGGTCGAGGGACTCCCACTGGGCCGCGGCCTCGGTGAGCTGGCGGTGCAGCCGCAGGCCCTCGCGGTCGGTGGCCAGCCATTCGCGCAGCCGCGGCCAGCAGCGGATCAGCGCCTCGTGGGTGATCTGCACGCTGTCGGCGTCCAGCACGATCAACCGCGCCTCGGCCAGCCGGTCCAGCACCTCGGCCGCGGCCGGATCGGTCAGGTCCAGCTCGGCCCGGCGCACCCGCCGCCCGGTGTCCTCACCGCCCTCGCCGAGGGCGATCAGCCGCAGGAACAACTGCCGCGCCCACAGCTGCCGCTCGCCGCCGAGTCCGGTGTAGACGGTCTCCGCGGTGTGCGCGATGGCGTCCGTGATCCCGCCGCTGGCCTGGTAGCCGGACAGGGTGAGCGCATTGCCCCGCCGTCGCCGCCAGGTCTCCAGCAAGGCGTGCGAGACCAGCGGCAGCACCCCCGGCCGCCCGGTCGCCTCGGCGATCACCTGCGACACCAGCGCGGCCTCCGGCACCGCACCGGCCTCGAGCGCGGGCCGGGTGATCACCTCGCGCAGTTCCGCGGTGCTCATCGGCCCGACCACGAGTTGCGCCGCACGCAGCACCGGCACCAGGTCCGGGTACCGGGTGCAGTGCTCGTAGAAGTCGGCCCGCACCCCCAGCACGATCCGCACCCGGCTGTCCGGCGCCCCGGCCGCGGTGCTCAGCAGGGCCAGGAACCGCCCGCGCTCGGCCTCGTCGGCGCACAGCGTGAACAACTCCTCGAACTGGTCGGCCACCAGCACCAGATCGGTCTCCGGCGGCCGGTGCGCCAGCGCCCGCGACACGGTCAGGTGCAGGGCGCCCGGCTCGGCGAACTCCCGGACGAGGTCGCCTGCCGACCGGCCGGTCAGCGCGGCCAGCCGCACCGCGCACTCCTCCACCGGCCGCGGCCCAGGGGTCAGCAGCACGGTGGGCAGCCCGCGGGCGCGCACCCGGTGCAGCAGCCCGGCCCGCAGCAGCGAGGACTTGCCCGAGCCGGACGGCCCGACCACCGCGACGAACCGGTGCCGCCGCACCAGGTCGTCCAGTTCCGCGACCAGCTGCTCCCGGCCGAAGAACCGGGCGGCGTCGCCGACCTGGAACGCGCCGAGTCCCACATAGGGCTCCGGGCCGGGGGTCGCGGGCGGGGGAGTGTCGGCGAGTTCGGCGGCCACCTCGTGCCAGCGCCGTTCCCAGCCACCCACGTCACCACCGCAGGCCCGGACGTAGGCCAGGGTGACCTGCAGGCTCGGCAGGGTGCGGCCACCGGCGGCCGAGGACAGCACGGAGGCCGACACGTGCGCGAGTTTCGCCAGCTCACGGTAGGTGATGCCGCCGGCAAGCCTGCGCAGTGCGCGCAGGTCGGCGGCGAAGCGCGTCAGGGCGCCGTCACCGGATTCCAGCGGCTGCTCCGCGCGTGGCACGGCGCTCCCTCCCGGCTTGTGGCGACTGTGCGGGTCCGTTCTACACGCCGGGTGTGGTGCGGACCGATTTGGCGTTGACAGGTGTGCCACCGTGGATCTCCGTGAGTGACCACGACGTCGTCAAGATCCGGCAACTGGCCGGGCTGGCCACCCCGATGGCGCTGCGGGTCGCGGTGACCCTTGGCCTGCCGGACCGCCTGCGCGGCACCGCCGCCACCGCCGGGCAGCTGGCCGCCGAGCAGCGGCTGTCCCCGATCGCGCTGGAACTCCTGCTGGCCCATCTGGCCACGCTGGAGATCCTCGAACACACCGGCGGCGGCTACCGGACCACCGAGTTCGGCGCGACCCTGTGCACCGACGCGGACAACGGCCTGACCAACTTCCTGCACTTCGACCTGGCCGGTGGCCGCGCCGACCTGGCCTTCACCGAACTACTGCACAGCGTCACCACCGGCGAGGCCGGGTACGCCCGCAAACACGGTCGCGACTTCTGGGCTGACCTGGCCGGACAGCCGCACCTGCGCGAGTCCTTCGACCGGCAGATGACGCACCGCTTCCGCGCGCAGGTGCCGGGAATCGTGGCCGGTTTCGACTGGGGCCGCTTCACGGAGCTGGTCGACGTCGGCGGCGGGGTCGGCACCCTGCTCGCCGCGATCCTGACCGCCCACCCCGGCCTGCGCGGCCACCTGGTCGACCTCGAACCCACCGCGACCGCGGCCGGCCACACCTTCCGCGAGCAGGGACTCGACGACCGGGCCCTGGCCAGTGCGGGCAGCTTCTTCGACCCGCTCCCACCCGGCGCGCAGGCGTATCTGCTGTGCGACATCCTGCACGACTGGGACGACGAGCACGCGCACCGCGTCCTGGCCCGCTGCGTCCAGGCCCTGCCCGCCGACGGGCGGATCCTGGTCATCGAAGCGGTCGCCGGACGCAAGGCCGACACCGAGTTCGACCTGGCCATGCTGGTGATCTTCGGCGGCCGGGAGCGCACCGTCGAGGAGTTCCGCGCCCTGGGCTCGGCACACGGGCTGACCCTGGACGCGGTGACCGACCTGACCGACCAGCGCTGCCTGCTGGAGTTCCGCGTTAGCTGACTCCCGCCGTCCGGACTTGTTGTCCAGCCAACACAAAACCACCCGGATCCGCGCCCGGCACGCGCGTCCGGTGACAAGACCGCGCCACCCCGGCCAGGCCAGACTGAACACGCGACACCAGTCCCCGACCTGCGAAGGAGATGGCGGAGCTGTGCGGTTTCGGGTGCTCGGCGCACTGGAGTTACCCCTGGGCGTGCGGCCGGTGCGCGCCGGTTACCAGCGGGGTGTGCTGGCCCTGTTGCTGCTGCGGCACAACTCGGTGGTCGCCACCGGCGAGCTGCTCGGCGCGCTCTGGCCGGGCAACCGGCCGCGCACGGCCCGCAAGATGCTGCAGAACGCGGTGTGCGGACTCCGGAGCGCACTGGCGGCGGAGGCGGCCGGACCGGGTTCCCCCCTGCTGCTGACCCATCCGCCCGGCTACCTGCTGCGGGTGGCCGAGGACGATCTCGACCTGGTCCGGTTCCGCCGCCTGACCCGCCGGGGCCGGGCGGAACTGGCCGCCGGGGAACCGTTGGCGGCAGCGGGATCGCTGTGGGCGGCGGCCGCGTTGTGGCGCGGACCCGCCCTGTCCGACCTGCCGATGACCAGGAACTGGCCGGAGGTGGCCGGGTTGCGCCAGGAGTTCCTGTCCACAATGGAGGATTGGGCGGTGGCCGAGCTGTGTGCGGGCGGGCAGCGCCGGGTCGCCGATGAGCTGGAACCACTGGTGCGGGCCGAGCCGACCCGGGAACGGTTGTGCGTGCTGCTGATGCGCGGGCTGTACGCCGCCGGACGGCAGGCGGACGCGCTCGCGGCCGGGCGGCGCAGCCGGATCATGCTGGCCGAACGACTGGGCCTGCGGCCGGGACCGGAGTTGCGGGACACCGAACTGGCCATCCTCCGGCACGAACTGCCACCCCTGCCCGGCCGGTGAACCGGACCGGGGCGGCCGGGCGGGCTCAGTCCCGGTGCGCGGGCAGCAGTTTCCGCGCGGACAAGGCCATCATCAGCTCCAGCCGCGCCCTCGGCTCCACCAGCGCCGGGCCGAACAGCACCCGCAGCTGCCGGATCCGGTTGCGCACGGTCTGCGCGTGCACGTACAACCTGGCCGCCACCGACTCGGTGTCCTGCCCGCTCCGCAACCAGTGCGACAGCGTCTCGGCCAGCAACTCCTGCTTGTCCGCCCGCAACGCCAGCAGCGGGGCCAGCCGGGTGCGCACCAGCAACCGGGCCAGGTCCTTGTCCCGCAACAACATCAGCGTGCTCAGATGATCGGTGCAGTGCACCAGTCCGGCGTCAACGGTGGTGACCGCGAGCAGATCGCGGGCCCAGCCCAGCGACTGCCCGGCCTGGTGCAGTGACACGGTCGGGCCCACCGCCGCGGTCCACCCGCGCAACGTCCTGGCCAGTAGCGCGGCCCGCCCCGGCCCGTCCGGATCGGGCACCAGCAGCACCGGCCGCCTGCGGTCCACGTCGATGAGCACGTCCGGCGGCAGCATCAGCAACCGGTGCTGACCCACCCCCGGATCGGCCAGCGCCACCGCGGCGATGGTCGAGGGCAGCGGCCAGTCGTTGCGCTCGGCCAGCTCCCTGACCAGCGCCGACCCGGCGAAGTCCTCGGTGAGCACCGCCTCCAGGAGCTGCTGCCGCCGGCAGCGCTGCCGGTCGCTGATCCTGGCCGCGGTCTCCTTGTACGCGGTGACCACCTCGGTGGCGACCTCGTCCATGTAGTCCAGCACCTGCACGCCGAGCCGGGCGAGCGCGGCCGAGTCCAGGTGCCGCCCCGCGTTCACCGCGGCCACGTGCTGCCAGACCACCTTGGTGGCCACCGCCAGACAGCAGCGCACCACCTCTACCGCCACCCGGTGGTGGCAGAGCCTGCGGCCCAGCGACCAGCAGACCTCCAGCCGTTCCGGTCCCGGTGGCCGGCCGTCCCGGATGCCGCTGATGAACAACTCGATCAGCAGCCGCGCGCCTTCACGCAGGAAAGTCGAGTCGGGCATGGTGCACATCGGTGGCCTGGCCACCATTTCACGCCAGATCGACTCACTCGTCTGCGCGACGAGGGGATCCAGCAGTTCCGCCAGTGACGCGGGAAGCACAGGGTGGCCTCGGTGATTGTCGACGGCTGAGCGGACGAACCCGGGATGTGGGAGAGGTTCGGCCAGTGGGCGAGGCGAAACACTGGCCAGATTGCGGGTTACTCGCCAGTAACTTGGCGCGGGAGACGGTTGCCGGCGCCGTCGGGTTCGCGAGCCAGCAGCGTGGCCAGTTCCACCCGGGAGCTGAGGCCGAGCTTGGCCAGGATGTTGGAGACGTGGAACTGCACGGTCCGCCGGGAGACGAACAACCGCTCGGCCACCGCCGGATTGGACAGCCCGGCCGCGACCAGTCCGGCCACCCGGCGCTCGGTCCCGGTCAGGCTGACCAGGCCGGTCTTGGGCCTGCCGCGGGTGCCCCTGGCGCCCCGGTACACGCCGTGCGCGCGCAGCCGGGACTCGGCCCGGTGCACATCCCAGTCCGCGCCCAGCCGCAGGTACACCGCGAGCGCGGCGTCGAAGGGCGCCCTGGCCGCGACCGGATCGCCGGTGGCGGCCAGCACCGCGGCCAGGTCCTCGTCGCAGCGGGCCCGGAACAGCACCCAGGAAGTCCCCTCGTACAGCTGGGCCGCCGCACGCAACGGGGCAGGATCCTGGTGCAGCAAGCCCTGACAGTGCCGGTCCACCGCGTGCAGACCCGCGCCCGAACCGGGTCCGAGCAGCACCCGGATGTCGTTGGTCAGCCGCTCGGCGAGGACCTGGTTGCCGGCGTCCAGGGCCAGGCTCACCAGCCCGGGGAACAGCCAGGCCAGTGAGGCGCGGATCTTCGGCGTCAGCCCGCGGTCGGCGGTGGTCAGGAACCGGCGCAGCGCCTCCTGCGGCCCGCGTTCGCACAGCTCGAGCAGGCTGTGCGCCCACAGCGGCAGGAACTCGTAGAAGGGCGCGCCGGTGGTGGGGCGCACGGTGCGGGCCACCGCGTCCAGGTAACCGCGGGCGGCGGCCAGGTTGCCCCGGTGCGCCTCGATGATCGCGGCCAGGCTGTGCAGCGGCAACGCCTCCCACCGCTCATCCGGCTCCGGCCCGGACCGCACCTCGGCCAGCGCGTCGTCCCAGTCGCCCCCGGCCAGCAACACCACCGCGCGATCGAGCCTGCACTGCGCGACCAGGGTGCCCCAGCGCTGCTCGGCGATCCGCCGGGCCAGCCCGGTCTCGGCCTCGGCCGCCTCGGCCCGGCCGAGTTCGAGCAGCGCGTAGGCGCGGATCAGGTGCAGTGCGATCAGCCGGTCGCCGGTGATCTCCGCGGCCGGGGCCAGCCGCAGCGCGCGGGCGGTGAAGTCCATCGCGTCCTGGCTGTGCCCGCGTAGTCGGTGCACCATGGCCAGGGTCTCGTAGGCGTCGACCAGGGACCGGGTGTCACCGAGTTCGCGGGCCTGCCGCTCGGCCTGCCACGCGTAGCCCTCGGCCCGGCCGAACTCGCCAAGGGTGAACAGCACCACCGAGGCGAAGGCGCGGAACCGGGTCGCCTCCAGCGCGGACACCGCGGGGGAGTCGAGCGCGTGCCGGATCTCGGTCAGCGCCAGGTCGGGGCGCCCGTCCGCGTAGGGCGCGTGCGCGAGCAGCCAGCGCAGCGTGCACTCCTCCGCGGGTTCGGGCCGGGAGGCCAGTGCCCGCCGGGCCTGGTCCTCGGCCGCGCTGACCTGCCCGCAGCGCATCAGCGCGCAGGCCAGGTGCACCCGCAGCCGGGGGAGCAGCGGGTCGGCCGGATCGCCGAGCGCGGTGGCCGTGCCCAGCAGCGCCACCGCGGTCTCCGGCATGCGCAGGGTGAGCTGCTCGGCGTACTCGCCCAGCCAGGCCAGCACCCGCGCGTCACCGGAGGGTTCGCCGGCGGCGAGTTGTTCGGCCACCCGCTCCACCGTGACCCCGGCGCCCGCCAGCGCCAGCCCCGCCTCCAGGTGCCGGACGGCGCGCAGGGGTGCGGGCATCGCGTCGTGCAGGGCCTGCCGGACCAGGTCGTGCTGGAAGACCAGGCGGTCCTGCTCGACGATGAGCACCCCGGCGGCCACCGCGTCGGCCAGTGCCGAGGTGGTGTGCGGCACCGACTGCCCGGTGACGACGGCGATCTCGCTGACGGTGTGCCCGGACCCGAGCAGCGCGCAGGCCCCGAGCGCCTCGGTGGTGCGCGGGGTGAGGAAGTCCAGCCGGTCCAGGATGGCCGCGCTCAGCGATCCGGGCGCCCGGCGCACGGTGGCCTCGGCGGTGCCGCCGGTGATCGCGATGCCCCCGTGCCGCAGCAGTCCGTCCAGCAGCTCCCGCACGTACAGCGGATTGCCGCCAGCGGTGCCCAGCAGCTCCAGCAACACCGGTCCCACTCGCGCGCCGAGCGCCTGCTCGGCCAGCTCACGCACGTCCGGCGCGGGCAGTGGACCCACCGGCACCAGCACCCCGCCCCGGCTGACCAGGCTGCGCCGCAACCGTTCCAGCGCCGAGGTGCGCGGGACGGAGCGAGTCGCCGCGATCAACAACACCGGCAGGTCCCGAAGGGCCTTGCCCACCTGGTGCAGCACCTGGACGCTGGAGGAGTCGGCCCAGTGCAGATCGTCCACCACCAGGGCGAGTGGTCCGTCCACGCACAGCTCGTCCAGCAGCGACAGGATCGACTCCACCACCACCACCAGTTCCCGGTCGGCCACCGGCACCGCCAGCCGCCCACCGTGCCGGATCTGGTGCGCGATCGTGGCCCGGCGCCAGTCGGTGGAAGAGGTCCGCAGGTCCAGCGCACCGGAGACCGCGGCGAAGGGCAGGTGCTGCTCGATCTCCTCCGCACAGCCGGCGAAGAGCTGGATTCCCCGGTGCAGCGCGGATTCCTGCACCACACCGAGCAAAGCGGTCTTGCCACAGCCCGGATCGCCGTCGAGCAGCACCGCGTGCCCCGCCCCGGCGACCACCTCGTCGAGCAACGGATCGATCCGGGCCAGTTCCGCGGCCCGGCCGAGCAACATCCGGCTCGACAGGCTCATCCTCGCCACCTCCGGCCCACATGAATACCCGCGGGCCGGCCGGAACCGCTACCTCCGTTCAGTCTCGGAGAAGTTCAGCCCAATTTTTCAAGTAGCGATCCGGCCGTTCAGCCTCGGCACCGCACGGCCGCCACCCCGAAACCCGCCACCCCGCACCCCGCCGTCCGTCGGTTCCCACTCCCGCCGAAGCTGGCTACAGTGAGTTCTGGGAGCGCTCCCAGAAATCCCCTGCACCTCGATCCTCAAAGAGGAGGACGGCATGGCGCGCAACAGATCCGCCCCCCGCGCACTCTTGATCCTGACCGCGATCACCACCCTGCTCGCGGGCCTGCTGACCGGCATCGCGACCGCCCACGGCTCAGTCACCGACCCACCCACCCGCAACTACGGCTGCTGGAAACGCTGGGGCGGCGACCACCTCAACCCCGCCATGGCCACCCGCGACCCCATGTGCTGGCAAGCCTGGCAGGCCAACCCCACCACCATGTGGAACTGGAACGGCCTCTACCGCGAACACCTCAACGGCAACCACCGAGCCAACATCCCCAACGGCCAACTCTGCAGCGGCGGCCGAGCGGAGAACGGCCGCTACAACTCCCTGGACGCCGTAGGAAACTGGCAGCCGGCCACCAAACCCCGCCGCTTCACCCTCACCCTGACCGACGAAGCCAAACACGGCGCCGACCACATCCAGGTCTACGCCACCAAACCCGGCTACAACCCGGTAACCCAACCCCTGTCCTGGGACCACCTGGAACTGCTCACCCACACCGGCCGCTACGCCCCCAGCAGCGCCTACCGAGTGGAAGTCAACGCGGGCAACCGAACCGGCCGCCACCTGCTGTGCACCATCTGGCAGGCCAGCCACATGGACCAGTCCTATTGTTTGTGCAGCGACGTGGTCTTCACCGCCTGACACACTGGCTTCCATGGCCGACCCCCCGGGCGCGCACAACCAGTTTCGTGGTGGCGATCCGGGCGCGGTGGTGCAGGCGGGCTCCATCCACCACCTGACCTTCACCGGCACCGGAACGCCACCGGTCGTTCCCCGGCAACTGCCATTGGCGGTGCCGGGGTTCACCGGCCGGGCGGAACAGCTGGCGGCACTGGATGCCCTGCTGGCGGAGGGCGGGGCGGTGGTGATCTCGGCGGTGGACGGGACCGCGGGGGTCGGCAAGACGACGCTGGCGGTGCACTGGGCGCACCGGGTGCAGCAGCACTTCCCGGACGGGACGCTGTTCGTCAACCTGCGCGGGTACGGTCCTGCCACGCCGGCGAATCCGGAGGAGGTGCTGGCGGGATTTCTCCAGGCACTTGGTGTTGCGGCGGAACGGATTCCGTTGGGGGTGGAGGCGCAGGCCGGGTTGTATCGGTCGGTGCTGGCGGGGCGGCGGGTGCTGATCGTGCTGGACAACGCGAACGCGGTCGAGCAGGTTCGTTCGTTACTGCCGGGCAGTCCCGGCTGCATGGTGCTGATAACGAGTCGGTCCAGCCTGACCGGATTGGTGGTCGGTGAGGCGGCCAACCGTTTCACTCTGGATCTGCTCAATCCCGCTGAGGCATACCAACTCCTGCGAACAACACTCGGCGAAGCCCGGATCGCCGCCGAACCCCTGGCGGTCGCCGCGCTGATCCGCTACTGCGCCCGGCTGCCATTGGCGTTGCGTATCGCCGCCGCCCATCCATACGCGACGGTTGGCGAACTCGTCACGGAGATGGCCGAAGATCGGGCCCGACTGGACATCCTCAGCGACACCGGGGACCAGACCCTGGCGGTGCGGGCGGTCTTCGACTGGTCCTATCGCAAGCTCGCCGACGAGCAAGCGCGGATGTTTCGACGACTGGGGCTGCATCCGGGCCCCGAGATCAGCCTGCCGGTGGCTGCCGCACTTGGCGAAACCGGCCTCAACCCAGCCCGGCGACTGCTCAGCGCACTCGCCGACGCACACCTCCTGCAACGGGTAGCCCGGGATCGCTACCGTCTGCACGACTTGCTCCGTGCCTACGCTGCCGAACTCGTCGAGACTGAGGATTGTGCCCGCCTACAACGAATTCTGTTCGAGTGGTACGCCCACCACGCCAAGGTCGCCTACCAGGTCGCCGCGCCCGCCCTCGCATCTTGGTTCCCAATCCTGGAGACACCCACCGCGGCTCATCCGGTGATCACTTTCAGTGAGGCGGCTGTCGCCTGGGGATGGGCGGCCGAGGAGCGTGACAATCTTGTCGCCGTTGCCCGGAGCAGCGCCGACTGTGCCGAGGAAGATCTCGCGCTCGTGCTTCTCACCGCAGTGGTGGGATTCCTGTTCGCACGGGAGTCTGCCGTCGACGAGTTGGAACTCAACCGGCTTCGTCTGCAGCTGGCGCGACGTGTCGGTAATCGGGTCGCCGAGGTCGCCGCACTGAACTGCATGGGTGTGACGTTGCAGGAGCTTTCCCTTCTGGAAGAGGCGTTCCAGGCGTATCAGGGGGCGGCGGGATTGGCACGAGAGCTGGGCGATCGGCGGCGCGAAGCGGGCGCACTGCTGAACCTCGGGTACTGGTGCAACCACCAGGAACGGTACGTCGAAGCTCTCGACTACCTCCAAGAGGCGCTTCCCCTGAGTGGTGGTGCCCAGCGCGGGCGACAGGAAGGAGCCATCGAGAGTCACCTCAGCGTGGCGCACGCCGGGCTCGGCAACTACGAACAGGCCCTCCGTCACGCCAAGCGCGCCGTTGTCCTCCAGCGTCAAGCACCTGATCGATTGGCCGAATCGTGGTCACTCGAACTGATGGCCCGTGCTCACCAGGGATTGAGGGCACATCGGCAGGCCGTTGCCTTGTACGAGCAATCCTTGTCCACTAACGAGTATCGCCCGTATGGGAGGGCCAGATGCCTTCAGATGTTGGGGATCTCTTTGTGTCACATGGGTGAGACCGCTCGGGCGATCGAGTGCTGGCAGGAAGCGCTGGCCATCTTCGAGGACTTCGGCGACCACCGGGCAACGAGCGTGCAAGCCCTGCTCACACAGGCCAAGCCAACCCATCCACCGCCAACCACTCCTCCCCAGCCACCACCCCCGGCGTAACCCCGCTGAACCCCACCACCTCCCGATGCACCGCCCAATCAAACCGAACCAACCGAGCCGCCCGCTTGGGCCCCAACCCCACCTGCCCCCGAAACCGCTGCCACAACCCCATCCAGCTCCGCAAGCGCAACCCACCACGCAAATACCCGGCAACCAGATTCCCCCGCCGCTGATCACCACTCGCGACGCCTACCACCACCGGCCCGTCACCGAACCCCAGTACCAACGTGACCGCCGGATGCGGCACCACTCGCACATCAGCCGCACAACCCATCACCTGGTAGGGCGGGCGGCGATTGTGCGGTTCTTCGCCAACGACCACTGCTTCGTCGTCGAGCAGCGGGACGGCCTGATTCACCGGGCCCGGGAGTATGCGGACACCGCTCGCGGGCATCGCCAGGTGTTCGGCCTAGGGTATGGCGGTGAGCGTTGAGTTTGAGGCCTGGGTTACCGAGTTGGTCGGGGATGCGATTGAGGCGGGGCTGGTGCACCGGATCGAGGTGCGGTTCTCGCAGGTCCGGGGGGACCAGGTGATCAAGGTCGAACTTACCGGGCCCACGCCGCACCGGCTGGTGTTGCGGGTGCAGCAGGGTGGGGCGCTGCTGGATGTGGATGGGTCCGCGGCGATGGAGTTCGCCGAGGATGACGAGCAGGATCTGCGGGATCTGGAACACGTGCTGCGGGCCTATTGCCGTGGCGAGCTGGAGGTCCTGGTGGACCTGGGCGATGGTGGTTACCGGGCGTTGCGGGCCAGTGGGGGACAGCTCGGGTTCCCTGGCTCGGCGGTGCGGCTCGGGCGGGCGGAGTGGCGTCGGGTCGGCTGACCGCGGGCTGGCAGGATGCTGCCGTCGAGTGGCCGGAGTGATCACGCCGGGGGAGGGTTGCCGGGTGATGTGGTGGTGTCGAAGGGGATCGGCCGGGTTGGTGCTCGGGCTGGGATTGCTTGGGGCGTGCGGGAATCCGGCGCCGCCGGGCACCTCGGCGCCGACCTCGGCTGAGGTGAGCGTGACGACCGTGCCGACCTCGGCGAGTCCGGTGGCGAAGCCGCATGTGCTGGAGCTGGAGGTGACCGGCTCTGCCGTCATCGCCACGCTGACCTTCACCCTGGACGGGCAGGTCAGCGAGGAGCAGCAGGTCAAGCTGCCCTGGCGCAAGACGGTCGAGGTGCCGGCAGGCGGCGGCAAGCACGAGTGGCAGCTGAGCCTGCGGCACAGCGGTGGGACCATGGCCGCCACCGGCACGGTGAACGGGAAGCTGGTGACCCAGACCGCCGGGCGTGGGTCGCCGGGCAGCACCAATACCGCCAACCTGTCCGGCACCTTCCGGGACTAGGGCGTGTCCTCGAATGATCCAGCCGTTGCTGCCCGCTTCAGGGGTGCAGGGCCGTCCCCGGGTGGGTGACCGACGGGTGATCAACGGGATGCTGTTCTAAGCCAAGACCGCTCTGTCCTACCGGGCCATGATCGAGCTGGCCACACTCCTCAGCCGGCTTCGCGGACACGCCCTAGGGGGCCGATCCGGGGATAACCCGATACCGCGAGTGATCTTCTCCGGGCAGGCTGGATCCGCGTAGGACCGGAGAGGAGTCACATGAGTCGACGAGTTCTGCCGCTCATCGGCGTGATAGCGATCGCGAGCACGCTCGCGGCGGCGCCCGCGTTCGCCGAGCCTGCCGCGCCACCAGCGCCACCGATCAACTGGCAGCCTTGTGCGGAGAAACCGGAGGCGGAGTGCGGCACGGTGGAAGTGCCGGTGGATTGGTCGAAGCCGAACGGTGCGACCATCCAGATGGCAGTCGTCCGACGCAAGGCCGGCAGTCCAGAACAGCGAATCGGCTCACTGCTCTACCTGCAAGGTGGGCCGGGTGTGTCCGGCGTCTCGACCGTGCTCAACGCGGTCCCGTTCTCGCCCGAGATTGCCGCCAAGTTCGACATCGTCAGCTTTGACGCACGCGGTGTCGCCCGCAGCGCGGGTGTGCGATGCGATATGGAGCTACTTCGTGACATGCCTGAGTTCGTTCCGGACGGTACGCCCGAACAATTCGAACGGGTCCGCGGCTACGTCAAGCGACTCGGGGACAGCTGTCGGCAGCACAGTGGCGCGCTGCTGGACAACCTCGATACCGCGAGTGTGGCCAACGACATCGATGTGCTCCGCGCGGGTCTCGGAGAAGAGCAGGTCAGTCTTTTTGGCTTCTCCTACGGAACATTGACCGGCCAGATGTACGCTGAGCGATTCCCGAACCGGGTTCGCGCTCTGCTGCTGGACAGCGTGGTGGACCACAGCCTGGACACCGAGGAATTCGTTACCACCGGGGCAGCCTCGGCGGAGGACAGCTTCAACGCGTTCGTGAAGTGGTGCGCGGACACCCAGTCGTGCGCGCTGCATGGCGAGGACCTGCCTGCACTGTTCGATACCTTGTACGAGCGCGCGAAGCGCGGTGAGCTGCACAGGCCCGGATCGAACGAGAAGATGACCCAGACCGCGCTGAGCGAGATAGTGACCCGTGGGGGCTACGGTCCGGTCTGGCCATCGATGGCCACGTATTTGACGAGGTTGCGGGACGGGGGCACTGCGGACGTGGCAGCGCGCAGCCAGGAAACCCTTCCCGACAAACAGAAAACCAGTCCCGACGAGACGGCATTGTTCTGCGCGGACTGGAACACGCGCATCGACTCCGCGCGACACTTCCAAGAGTTGTGGGACAGGCAGGAGAAGGCCGCGCCGCACCTGCGTTACAGCATGCTTTGGAAATTCGCCTCGCTGTGTGCCTTCTGGCCGGCGGAGACGAAAAACCCACAGCATAAGCCGAGGCTGCACGGACCGGCGCCGGTGCTGATCATGAACGCGCTGCACGATCCGGTGAGTGGCTACAACTGGGCGACCAATGTGGACCGTCAGGTGAGAAGCGCCGAGCTGTTGACCTACGACGGTGGGGGTCACGGGGTGTACGCCCGCAATCAGTGCACCTTGCGGGCCGCCGACCGGTATCTGGTCGAGCTGACCATGCCGAAGCCGGACACGCACTGCCCAGCGGTGCCGCCGGAACAGCAGGGCAGTACGCCGATGTCGCAGATGGCCAGCGGGCGCTGACCCAGTACCGCACGCCGTGGCGCAAGCGGCAGTACCGGCCCTAGCCGTGCGCCCGGTCCTGCTGGTCCGGGACCACGGTGCCGTCGGCACGCAGCAGTGGGCCGCGAGTGCCGTCAGGGTGCACCGCGCCCGCCGTCGAGCACGGGTACGGGCCGGTCTTGGCCGGCATCGGGTCGATGAACATCGGGTTGGGCAGCCAGCGGCCGTCGGCGTTGTCGTAGGCGCGGCACATCAGTTCGGGCTTGTTGCGGTTGAGCGTGAGGTGCGCGCCGGTGGCGTCGGCGACGAAGCTGACGTCGGTGTCGGCGTCACCGGCGCCCAGCGCGATCCGGTGCGCCGGGTCCTGCTGGTTCCAGGCCGCCTTGCCCTTGATACCGAAGATCTCCTGGTTGACCAGGCAGCGCTTGCCGTCGATGTAGGGCAGCGCTTCGGGGTCGTCGCCGCAGCCGAGGGACTCGGTGGTGAGGCGGCCGTGCCGGGTCTGGTTGCGGATGCCGATGGTGTGACTACGGCCGACGCCCACGCCGCCGGACCAGGCCTCGGCGATCGGTTCGGCGCTGGCGGAGACGATGTAGACCTCGAACCCGGCCCGTCGCAGGGTGCGGATGAGGTCCTTCTGCTGGTCGTAGTAGCGGATGTAGCCGGCGATGGTGTGCGTGCCGACGGTCTGCCTCGCGCCGATGGGGGCACGCAGCTGCTCGGTGCGGGCCTTGCGGGCGAAGGACATCAGCGTCGCGGGGGTGTGCCCGGCGAACAGGTTCGGCACCCAGACGTAGGAGGGCTCGGTGCGGCGGTGGTTCCAGTCGCCGACGAAGGCCGCCGCGCCGCCCATGGTCCGCGAGCGCTCGCGGATCTCCATGATCTCGTCGGTGCAGGCGGTGTTGGTGGAGGTGGGCAGCGGCCTGCCGACCGGGGTGCCGGTGCCGCAGGCGGCGGTGAGGGCCTGATCGGCGGCGGGGGAGAGCCACTTGCTGGTGCTGGTCCAGGTCTTGGGGCGCAGGATCTTGTCGTGCTTGAGCGCCCAGGCCAGGGTGGCGTCGGTGATGTCGTTCTTGATCACCGTGTTGTCCCAGTCGAACACCGCCACCGGGCGCGGACCGGGCTTGCCCGCGCAGGTGCCGCGTTCGTCGATCATCCGCTGCAGCTTGGCCCGGTTGTCGCCGTGCCAGGGCAGGCTCGGGTCGAGGCGCGGGCAGTGCGCGGACTCGCCGGCCGGCGCGGCCTGGGCCGGGGTGACACCGGCGAGCAGGCCGAGCGCGGCGCACAACAGCACAGCGGTGGCCTTGCGCGGGGACATCGTGCGCACAGTGATCATCTCCAGGTTGTGGTGACCGGCGCCGCGATCATTCCGCGCACTTCCCGGATCCCGCAACCCGCTGTGCCCGTTGGTGTCCGCGATGTCCACTTCGGACTGGTCTAGCCCGCCTGCTCGGCCCCGCCGGCCCGGAACCGGTTGGTCCACACCGTGTTCATCGGGTACAAGCCCGAGAGCCCGGCCCCCGCCCGCACCTGCTCCCGGACGAACCCCTCCCGCGCCTCCTGCTCCACCGCCGACCGCGCCACCTCCTCGGCCAGCCCCGCGGGCACCACCAGCACCCCCTCCGCGTCGCCGACCAGCACGTCCCCCGGCTGCACCAGCACGCCGCCGCAGGCCACCGCGACCTGGGACTCCCACGGCACGTGCCGCGCCTCCAGCCCGGCCGGGTGCCCGCCGCGGTGGTACACCGGCAGGGGCAGCCCGGCGAAGGAGTCCGCGGCCAGCAGCGGGCCGTCGGTGACGATGCCCGCCGCGCCCCGGCCGGCCGCGCGCAGGGCCAGGATGTCGCCGATGGTGCCCGCGCCGGGGTCCTGGCGGGCGTCGATCACCAGGACCTCGCCGGGGGCGATCTCCTCCACCGTGCGGGCGCGCACGTCCAGGCCTGCGGGGTCCAGCCGCCAGACGTCCTCGCGCAGCGGCAGGCAGCGCAGGGTGCGGGCCAGGCCGACCAGGCGCAGGTCGGGGCGGGTGGGGCGGACGCCGGTGATCAGGTGGCCGGCCACGCCGTGCTGGCGGAGCTGGGCGGCCACGGTGGCGGTGCTGACCTCGCGCAGCCGGGTGATGGTCTCGGCGGCCAGGGTGCCGGGGCCGTGCGCGGCCTGGCGTTCGGTCTCGCCGAAGGCCGGTTGGGCGCCGGGCACGCCCAGGGGTTCGGGGTCCTGGCGGATGCGGGCGCGCAGTGGCGGGCAGCCGGTGAGGGTGACCTCGACCCGGTCGCCGGGCTCGACCAGCGGGGCGCGCGGCGGGCCGCCGGTGAGGATGAGGTCGCCGGGTTCCAGGGTGAGGGTGCGGGAGAGGTCGGCGACCAGGTAGCCGAAGTCGAAGGCCAGCTCCTCGGCGGTGACCCGGTGCGCGAGTTCGCCGTTGACGTGGCAGCTCAGTTCCAGCCCGGACAGGTCGGCGGGGATGGCGGGCAACGCCGGGCCGAGTGGGGTGGAGCCGTCGATGCCGTTGCTGCGCAAGGCCGAACCGTCGTCGGCGGCGTGCAGGTCGAACACGGTGAACTCCAGCGCCGCGGCCAGCCCGGCCAGGTGCCCGAACGCCTCCGCGCGCGGCACCCGGCGGGCCCGTTCGCCGATCACCAGCGCGAACCGCGCGGTCACGCCCAGCGCCAGGCAGCCCTGCGGGCGCAGCACCACCTGGTCGGAGCCGGTCAGCGCGGTGGCCGGTTTCAGGTAGTAGGAGGGGTGGCCCGGCCGGTGCGCCCGGACCGCGATGACCTTGCCAGGGCGCTGGGCTAGCGGGCCATCGTCGTCTCCGGACACGGGTGGTCCCTTCCGCAGTCGGGGGTGCTGGCAGCTTGCTACCCCGGCGTCAATCTGGACAATGGCGGTCCCGCCACACTTCACCGGGCACCCGATGTCGGATCCGACATCAGCCGAGGAGGAGCCGTGACCACCGCCCGCATCACCCTGGCCGAGCTGGTCGACCTGCTCGGCCCCGCACTGGCCGGAGTCGTCTGCGCGCCACACGGCCTGGACCACCCGGTGGGCACGCCGGAACTGCTGGACACCACCGATCCGGCCCCGGTCGAACCCGGTGCGCTGCTGCTGGGCATCGGACTGGTCCCCGGCCAGCTCCGGCTCACCACCGCCATCCAGCGGGCCGCCGCCGGACCGGCCGCGGCGCTGGTGATCAAGAGCAGGGGCCACTCGGTGGACACGGTGCGCGCGGCAGGCGAACTGGCCGGGCTGGCGGTGCTGGACGCGGCAGCCGAACTGCCCTGGCCGCGGCTGCAACTGTTGTGCGCCACCGTGTTGCGCTCGGACCCCAGCGCCTCCGGCCCGGTCCCGCCGCTGATCGCGCCACTGGTCACGGTGCCGACCGGCGACCTGTTCGCGCTGGCCAACGCCACCGCGGCACTGGTCGGCGGGGCGGTGGCGATCATGGACACCGACCACGTGGTGCTGGCCTACTCCAGCCTGGCAGGCCAGCGCATCGACGAGACCCGCCGCCGCGGCATCCTGCTCCGCCGGGTACCCGAGGACGCGCTGCCCTACCACCTGCTCGCCGAGGTCTGGAACAGCCAGGAACCGGTCCGGGTGGCCCGGCCCGGCGACATGGTCCGACTCGGCCTGGTCATCCGCGCCGGGCCGGAGGTGCTGGGCTCGCTGTGGATGCTGGTGGAGGACGAGGTCGATCCGGCCGCCTGCGCGCCTGCCCTGCACCAGGCCGCCCACCTCGCCGCGCTGCACCTGTTGCAGCTGCGCAGGCACGCCGACGCCGACCAGGACCGCCGCAACGCCGCCCTGCGCACCGCACTGGACTCCGCCGAACACGCCACCGGCCTGGACCTGCCCGCCCACCTGCTCGCCCTCGCGCCACCGGCGGAGGCCGAACCCACCCAGCGCAGGCTCACCGGCAGCCACCTGCTCGACCTGGCCGTGCTGGCCGGGCGCGCCTTCGGTATCGAGGTGGCCGCCACCCTGGCCCAGGACCGGCTCTACCTGCTGCTGCCCGGCGGCGAACCCGAGCGCGCGCAGGCGGTGATCTTCGCCGGACAGCTCCTGGAGCGGGCCAGGGCGAGTCTGCGCGGGCCGTGCCGGGCGGTGCTGGGCGCGTTGATCACCACCCCGGCGGAGTTGTGCGCGCAACGCGCCGACGCCGACGCGGCCCTGACCCACCTGCACCGCACCGGCACCACCGGCCTGGCCGAGCTGGACGGGCTGCGCACCGAGATCGTGCTGCGCCGGGTCACCGACCTGGTGGCCTCCCGCCCCGAACTGCGCACCGGCCTGGCCGAGCGGATCCGCGCGCACGACGAGCGCGGCGGCACCGAGTACGGGCACACCCTGCTCACCTACCTGCGGGCTTCCGGCGACATCAGCGCCACCGCGGAAACCCTGCACGTGCACCAGAACACCGTGCGCCAGCGGCTGCGCCGGGCGGGCGAGCTGTTCGGGATCGATCTTGGCCACCCCGGGGTGCGGCTCGCGCTGTGGCTGGAGCTGACCGCGGCCCTGGGCTGATTGCCGGGAAATCGTTGACATCCTGGCCAAACAAAGGAAGCCTTCCTAACTAACCGCCGCTGCTCGTCCCATCCCTGTCAGTTCACTGGGAGGCACAAGTGGCACTCCGCCCCCGATTACTCGCCCTGTTGGCGGCCTTGGCATTGGCAGCGCCAACCCCAGCCCTGGCCAACGCGGTCGCGGTCGCGACCGAGTACCAGGCCGAGACCGCGACCATCTCCAACGGCGTGGTCGAGTCCAATCACGCCGGGTTCACCGGCACCGGCTTTGTCAACTACGACAACGAGACCGGCAGCTACGTGGAGTTCACGGTCAACGCCGCCACGGCGGGACCGGCCACGCTGATCTTCCGTTACGCCAACGGAACCACGGCCAATCGGCCGCTGAACGTCACGGTGAACGGCCGGGCCGCGGTCAGCGGACTGGCCTTCCCCGGCACGGGCGCCTGGACCACCTGGCGCACCGCCACCGCCTCGGTCACCCTGACCGCCGGGGCCAACAAGATCCGCGGCACCGCGACCACGGCCAACGGCGGCCCGAACCTGGACCGCCTGGACGCGGAGACCGCCAGTGGTGAGCCGGACACCGAACCGCCCACCATCCCGGGGAATCTGCGCTCCACCGCGGTCTCGGCCACCAGCGTCACGCTGGCCTGGAACCCTTCCACCGACAACGTGGGCGTGGCCGGGTACGAGGTCCAGCGGGACGGTGTGACCGCGGGCAACCCGACCGACACCGGCACCACCGTCAGCGGCCTGAGCCCGAACACGAACTACACGTTCTCGGTGCGGGCCAAGGACGCCGCTGGCAACCTGTCCGGCTGGAGCGCGAGCATCCAGGTCAAGACCTCGACGGGCGGCGGCGGTGGCCGCCCGGCCGACATCAACGGGCAGTTGCACGTCTGTGGCGTCAAGCTGTGCAACCAGTACGGCAAGCCGATCCAGTTGCGCGGCATGAGCACGCACGGCATCCAGTGGTACAGCCAGTGCGTGAAGACGGCCTCGCTGGACGCGCTGGCCACCGACTGGGGCGGCGATGTCCTGCGCATCGCCATGTACATCCAGGAGGGCGGCTACGAGACCGACCCGCGCAAGTTCACCGACATGGTGCACGGCTACATCGAGGAGGCCACCAAGCGCGGCATGTACGCCCTGGTCGACTGGCACCAGCTGACCCCTGGCGACCCGAACTACAACCTGGCGCGGGCCAAGACCTTCTTCACCGAGATCGCCCAGCGGCACAAGGACAAGACCAACATCATCTACGACATCGCCAACGAGCCCAACGGCACCGCGTGGGCGAAGATCAAGACCTACGCGGAGCAGATGATCCCGGTGATCCGCGCGCAGGACCCGGACGGCGTGGTCTTCGTGGGCACGCACGGCTGGGGCTCCTTCGGCATCTCCGACGGCCGCGACGAGTCCGACATCATCAACAACCCGATCAACGCCACCAACTTCATGTACACCTTCCACTTCTACGCGGCCTCGCACCACGACGAGTACTTCAACTCGTTGCAGCGGGCCGCCTCCAGGATCCCGATCTTCATCACCGAGTTCGGCACCCAGACCTCCAGCGGTGACGGCGGAAACGACTTCGCCTACTCGCAGAAGTACCTGGACTTCCTGGCGGCCAACAAGATCGGCTGGACGAACTGGAACTTCTCCGACGACAACCGCTCCGGCGCGGTGTTCAAGCCCGGCACCTGCGCAGGCAGCAACTTCACCGGCACCGGCGTGCTGAAGCCGGCCGGGATCTGGATCCGCGATCGCATGCGGACTCCGGACGAGTTCCCGACCGGCTGATCGAGGACGCGGGCGGCCGTTGCGCGACGGCCGCCCGCGTCACAGCACCTTCAGCCCCACCACACCGGCCACGACCAGCCCGAGGCAGAGCACCCTGGCCACGGTCACCGGATCCTGGTTGGCCACCATGCCGTAGACGGTCGCGCCCACCGCGCCAATGCCCACCCAGGCCAGATAACCGGTGCCGACCGGGATCTGGCGCAACGCGTAGGCCAGTCCGCCCATGCTCAGCACCAGCCCCACCACGAACACGATCGTCGGCACCGGGCGGCGCAGACCGTCGGACACGCTGAGCGCGACCGCCCACACCGCCTCGAAAACACCGGAAATGACCAGCACAACCCACGCCATCAGACACCTCGCAGCAGCAAGAAACCGACATTGCCCACTGCGCCGTCTTGTCGAAGCCGGGTACGACGCGCTCGTCCGGGGCCGCCGTCGCCGACGACCACCTCCAAGCTAGCACGCCGCACTCAGGGCGCGACCACGAGCAGCTCCGCGGGTGCCCGCACCAGCCTGCCGATCTCCCGGGGGGTGAAGCCGGGTGCCCAGCGCAGGGTGGGCAGGGCGCGCAGCAGGGTGCCGACGCCGATCTCGGCCTCCACCAAGGACAATCGGGCGCCCAGACAGAAGTGCCTGCCCGCGCCCAGGCTCAGCTGACTGGCCCTGGCGGTGAACTCCCTGGCCACCGTGGCCTCGGCGAACCTGGTGAGGTCGTAGGCGTCCGGGTCGGGGAAGCGCACCGGATCGCGGTTGGCCGAGCCCACCACGCAGCCGACGGTGGCCCCCGCCGGGATCCGCCCGATCGGCAGCTCGACCGCCTCGCTGGTCTGCCTGCTGACCACGTGGAAGGGCGGGTTGCGCCGCAGGCTCTCCGCCCAGGCCCGCGGGGTGACCTCGGCCGGATCAGCCCGGACTTCGTTTAGCGCCAACGGGTTCTCCAGCAGGTTGACCAGGTAGGAGGCCATCGCCTTGTCGGTGCTCTCACTGCCCGCGCCGACCAGGTTGGCGCAGAAGCCCCTGATCAACTCGTCGGCCAGCGGCTGTCCGTCCACAGTGGCCTGACACAGGTTGGAAAGCAGGTCGGGGCCAGGATTCCGGCGGCGCTGGGCGATCTGGTCGTCGAGGTAGGCGGAGAACTCCGCGCGCACGGTGCGGCCCCGCGCGAACAGGGACGGGTCCTGCCGATCGTTGGCCAGGAAGGAGATCTGGGTCGGGAACCAGCGCAGGAAATGGGCTTCGTCGGCGGGCGGCAGGCCGAGCACGGAGATCACCGTGCGGTGCGGCAGCAGCCGGGTGAAGTGCTCGACCAGGTCGACCGGCCCGTGCCGCAACCGCTCCAGCACCCCGGCCACCAGGTCGTCGGTGATCCGCTGGACCTCCACCCGCAGCCCGGCCAGTGCCTTGCCGAGGAAGGCGGGGGTGATCACCGCGCGGTGCTTGCTGTGTTCCGGGCCGTCCATCTGCATGATGGTGGGGCCGACCACCGGCGCGAGCTGCCAGACGTAGTTGGCCGAGTTGAACCGGGGATCGGTGAGGACGAGGCGGACGTCCTCGTAGCGACTCAGCAACCAGGTGTCGATCGGCTCGTCGTAGAAGAGTGGGAAACGGTTGCGCAGCAAGGCATAGAAGGCGTACGGGTCGTGCTCGCAGTCCGGCCACAGCAGACTCGGCACCGTGCGCGCACTGTCCACCAGGTCCAGCGCCGGACCGGGAATGGCCTGCTGCCTGCGGTAGCGACTGCTGTCCCGATGCCAGTCCAGCGAGGCGCGGATCGTCTCGCCCAGCCGTCGCGGGAACGAGCTTTCCGCTTGCGCCGCAAGGCGTTCGAACTCCTTGGTGCGCCGCATGATCGCCTGCTCGGCGGCGTCCACGGCCTGTTGCCAGGACAGGTCCAGCTCGTTCCTGAGCACCAGCACCAGGTTCGCCGACTCGCCGAAGCCGAGATCCTTCTCCAGCGAGTACACGTCGTTGGTCCAGGCGATCGCGTCCGCGGCGCACTCCCGCAGGCGCTGGGTGGACTCGTTCGGTTCGGACTCCGGACCGTCCAGCACCTCGATGAGGTCGAAGAAGACGTCCGCGCCGAAGAGCGCCCGACGCAGCGGGGCGTAGGCGGATTCCGGCAGCACGGCGTCCGGCAGGCCACGCAGTCGGACCGATTCCCTTTGCGCGGCAAGATGTTCGGCCAGGTGCCGGGTGAACCGCCGTTGCCAGTCAAGCCCGCCCAGAGCGGCGGTGCGTGGCCACAGGTCGTTGGCCAGCACCGCGCTCATCGGCTCGGCGGCGGCGGGATCAGGCGGCCGGATCGGCGGTGGGAGCGCTGTCGGCCGGGTCGCCTCGGCCACCGCGACGGCGAAGGCGGCCAGCCCGTCCTGCTCCGCCCACGGACCGTTGTCCACCCGGTCGTCCAGCAGCAGCATCCACAGGAACCAGTCCAGCAGCACCGAGGCCCGCCCCGGGTCGGCGCCGCCCAGCATCGCGCCACCCAGGTCCAGCAGATTCGACCCGAGCAGCCGCCCACGCCCGCGCAGGCTGATCACCCCGTGCCGCTCGCCCCACCGGCAGGTCCGCGCCCGCAAACCGGCCCAGTCGGCCCGGCGCGGCGGAGGTGGGAACGGGGCGACCAGGTCCGGCAGCCGGTAGCGAATCGCGTCACGCAGCGTATCCGTCATGCGCTGGCCCGGCGGGTGATCCTGGCTGAGCACATGTGACTTCCCGGGTCCGGTGCGGTGGCTGATTCACGATGGTAAGCAGCGCAAATCCGGCCGGACAACCTGGTTAACCCCACGGAGGTGGCGAAGTTCCGGATTGTCCTAAGGGTTGCTACGTTGCGTGAGATGCTTGCGGAGTCGAGCACCTGGTGATGGAGAGGAACACGGTGGAGAAGCGAGTTCTGGGGCGGACCGGCAGGCAGGTCGGCGTGGTCGGGCTGGGCGCCTGGCAGCTCGGCGCGGACTGGGGCGAGGTCGAGGAGGACCAGGCCCTGGCCGTGCTGGAGGCGGCCGCCGCGGCGGGCATGACGCTGATCGACACCGCCGACGTCTACGGCGACGGCCGCAGCGAACGCCTGGTCGGCCAGTTCCTGGCCTCCCACGGCGACGGCATCACCGTGGCCACCAAGATGGGCCGCCGGGTCGAACAGGACCCGGCCAACTACACCCTGGACAACTTCCGCGCCTGGACCGACCGCTCCCGCACCAACCTGGGCGTGGACACCCTGGACCTGGTCCAGCTGCACTGCCCGCCCACCGCGGTCTTCTCCTCGGACGAGGTCTTCGACAACCTGGACACCCTGGTCGCGGAGAAGCGGATCGCCGCCTACGGCGTCAGCGTGGAGACCAGGGCCGAAGCCCTGACCGCGATCGCCCGCCCCGGCGTGGCCAGCGTGCAGATCATCCTCAACATGCTCCGCCTGGCCCCCCTCGCCGAGGTCCTGCCTGCCGCCGCGGCAGCGGGCGTCGGCATCCTGGCCCGCGTCCCGTTGGCCAGCGGCCTGCTTTCCGGCCGGTACAACGAGAACACCGTCTTCGCCGCGAACGACCACCGCACCTACAACCGGCACGGCGAGGCCTTCGACGTCGGCGAGACCTTCTCCGGCGTCGACTACACCACCGGCCTGGAAGCCGTGCGGCGCCTGGCCCCGCTGGTCCCGGACGCGGCGACGATGGCGCAGTTCGCGCTGCGCTGGATCATCGACCAGCCCGGGGTGAGTGTGGTGATCCCGGGCGCTCGCAACGCCGAACAGGCCCGCGGCAACGCCGCCGCGGCCGATCTCGCGCCACTGGACGAGCAGACCCTGGCCACGGTGCGCGAGGTCTACGACGAGCTGATCGCCCCGCAGGTCGCCAACCGCTGGTAGTGCTGAGCAGGTCCGGTCAGCCCCGGCCGATCAACGGCATGGTCGTGGCCATCACGGTCATGAACTGCACGTTGGCGGCCAGGGGCAGACCGGCCATGTAGCGCACCGCCTCGGCCACATGCGTCACGTCCATGGTCGGCTCCGGCGCCACCGACCCGTCGGCCTGGAGCACCCCGGCCTTCATCCGCTCGGTCAGCTCGGTGGCCGCGTTGCCGATGTCGATCTGCCCGCAGGCGATGCCGAAAGCCCTGCCCTCCAACGAGATCGACTTGGTCAACCCGGTGATCGCGTGCTTGCTGGCGTTGTAGGCGATCGCGTTCGGCCGCGGCACCTGGGCGGAGATCGAGCCGTTGTTGATGATCCGCCCACCCTGCGGATCCTGGTCCCGCATGAGCCGGAACGCGGCCTGGGCACACAGGAACGCGCCGGTGAGGTTGGTGTCCAGCACCCGTTGCCACTGATCGAGGGTGAACTCGGCCAGGGGAGTGGCCGGTGCGTTGACGCCGGCGTTGTTGAACAGCACGTCGAGGCGGCCCCAGCGCTCGCGCACGGCGGTGAACAACGCCTCCACCGACTCGGGTCTGGTGACGTCGGTGGGCACCACCAGGACCGAGTCGGGTGCGGTGTCGCCCGCGGTCTCGGTCAGTGCCTCGGGGCGGCGACCCGCGAGTGCCACCCGGTGCCCGGCGGCGAGCAGTTCGCGGGCGACCGCGCGGCCGACGCCCGAGCCCGCGCCGGTCACCACGGAGATCGGCGCTGGTGCACCGGCGATGTACCGGTCGTCTCTACTGTCCACCGCGACAGTCAAGCAGAGCGGGTGGTGCACCGATGACCATGATGTCGAGCCTGCTCAGGAGGTCGGCGCCAGCACCCGCAGCCGGGCGGCCTGGAGTTCCCGCCCCGGCGCGATCCCCAGCTCCTCCCACAGCAGCCCCTGGATGTGCCGGTACGCCGCCAGCGCGTCCGCCCGCCGCCCCGCCACCTCCAGCGTGCTCACCAGCCGCGCCCACACCCGCTCGTCATACGGTTGCGCCGCCACCGCCTGGCGCAGCACCGTGACCGCCTCCGCGTGCCGGTCCTGCGCCAGCAACGCGGTCACCAGCCCGGAGCGGCCGCGGTCCCGTAGCTCGGTCAGCCGGGTTTGTTCGGCCAGCGCGCACAGCCCCAGCGCGCTGAACGGCGTGCCGCGCCACAGCTCCAGGGCGGCCTCGAACCGGCTGGCCGCGGTGCCGGGGTCCACCGCGGCCAGGGCGCGGTCGCCGTCGGCGAGCAGGGTTTCGAACTCGGCGATGTCGATGACGGTGTCGCCAGGGTTGAGGCGATAGGCGCCGCGTCTACTGTCGATGGACAGGGTGTTCTGGGGGGTCAGTAGCTTGCGCCACTGGCAGATGAAGGCGCGCAGGTTGACCAGCGCGGACGGGGGTGGGTGCTCGCCCCACAGCGTCCCTACCAATCGGTCGGTATCGCACCACTGGCCGCGCCAGAGTGCCAGTGCGGTCAGCAGGGCCTGGGGTCTGGCCGGTGGCAGCGGTAGCGGCCGGTCCGCGTGCCACAACTCCAGGTGGCCGAACAACCGGAGCACGGTCTCGCTCATGGGTTGCCTCTCCTCCTCGGGGAAGGACCCACCCTGGGCATCCGGGGTTCAGCAGGCGTTCAGGGACGGTTCGGCAGGAAGCTGACGGTGTTCCCGCCCCGCACATTCGCTGTGCGATGCTCGGCCGCGCTGGGCGGAGTCCGAGGGGGCAAGGGTGCTGTTCCGGGTATTCGGCGTACTCGAGGTGCACGGGCCTGCCGGGGTGCTGGCCTTCGCCGCGGACAAGCCCCGCCGGATGTTGTCCGCCCTGCTGCTGCACGCCAACCGCTGGGTGCCCGACGACGAGTTGATCGAGGCGATCTGGCCCGCGGGCCCGCCCCCGTCGGCGGCGGGCAACCTGAAGAGCTACGTGAGCCAGGTGCGCAAACTGCTCGCCCCGGTCGACACGCACGCCAACCGCCTGGAACGACAGCCCGGCGCCTACCGGCTCACCGTGGCCCGCGCCGAACTCGACACGATGACCTTCGCGGACCTCATCGGCCAGGCAGGCGCCGCGCTCGCGGCGGACCCGGCGTGTGCGGTGGCGCTGGTGACCGAGGCGCTGGCGCTGTGGCGCGGTGAGCCGTTCGAGTCACTGGAGATCGAGGCGGCCAAGGTCGAACTGGCCCGGCTGACCGAGTTGCGCTGGTCGGCCCGCACCACCCTGGCCGACGCACTGGTCGCGGCGGGCAGGCACAGCGAGGCCATCGGCCAGCTGCGCGCGATGACCACCGAGGACCCGCTCAAGGAACCGACCTGGCTACGTCTGCTGGACGCGCTGGACGCGGGCGGCCGCCGGGCCGAGGCGCTGCTGGCCTACCAGGACGCGCGCCGGGTCATCGTGGACGAACTCGGCATCGAGCCGGGCACCGCGTTACGCGCGGCCCACCAACGCCTGCTGGCGGCCGACGAACCCAGCACACCGAGCAAGCGCCAACCAGCGCCCGCACCACCCAGGCCCGCGCCCGCGCCGACCGGACGGTCGGTAGAGGCACCTGCGCCGACCGGACGGTTGGTAGACGCACCCGCGCCGACCGCTCGGTCGGTAGACGCGCCCGCGCCGACCGCTCGGTCGGTACCCGCGCCACCGCCGAGCAGGCGGCGGCCGCGCCGGTCCCGGGTGATCGTGGCCGCCTCGCTCGCGCTGACCGCGGTGCTGGCCGCCGGACTGGTGATCGCCATCCAGTGGTGGCCGAAGACCTCCGGCGGAGCCGCGATCACCGCCGCCGACCGGTACGGCTGGGGCATCCCGGCGCACGCCGCCGAGTTCAGCACCGGTCTGGACGGCTGGACCCCGGCCGGTCCCAGACCGGGTCACGAGGGCCGAGGGCAGCAAATCCCGGAGCGGGTGAGCGTCCGGGACGACCTGGTGACCATCACCGGCGACGCCAGCGGCAACACCGGCTACCTGACCCGCAACGAAGGCACCTTCCGCGGCCGCTGGGAAGCCCGCGTCCGGCTCCCTCCCGGCTGCGCCTGCTACCGCCCGCTGCTCACCCTGTGGCCGGTCGCCAACGACTCCCCGGCCGGCGGCGAGATCGTCTACCTGGAGGTCTTCGACCCGGAACGGCAACGCGCGCAGTTCTTCCTGTCCAGCGGCAAATACCCGGACCGGTACAACGCCCAGCGCGCGGTCGACCTGACCCAGTGGAACCACTTCGCGGTCGAATGGACCGAGCACGGCCTCACCGGCTACGTCAACGGCGAGAAGTGGTTCCACACCGCGGAGCAGGACCGGCTGCCACCCCGCCGGATGCGCCCGACCATCAAGTTGGACCTGGCACAGGAGAACGACCTGCGACCGGCCAGCATGGAGATCGACTGGATCCGCCAGTACCCGGTGTGACCCCCGGCCTCAGACCACGGCCGCCAGGTGCGCGCTGATCTCGGCCAGGTAGTCGGCGGGCCGGGTGATCAGCAGCGAGTGCCCACCGTCGGGGAAGAGCCGCAGCGTGTGCCCGGGGTGCAGGTCGAGCAGCCGCTGCCGATGGGTCGCGGTGATCAACGGGTCGTCCTCGGCGGCCAGGAACAACGCCGGACCGTCCCAGCCTGGTCGCAGTGCGCCGGAGTCGCGGGCGAGATCAAGCAGCATGGCCAGGGAGTTGGCCAGCCCATCCCGCCCGGACCGCCGGTAGCCCGCCTCGACCTGGCCGATCCAGAACTCACCCTCGGCCGAGCCCTGCCAGACGGCACGCAACGCGGTCCGCGCGGCGTCGATGGTCTGCTCCCACGGCGTGTTCCGGATCCCGTCGACCTTGCCCGCCAGCCGGTCCACGTCCTCCGCGCCGTAGAGCCCGGTCCCGCTGAACACCACCGAGGCCACCCGCTCCGGCGCCCGCTGGATCAGCACCTCGGCCAGCATGCCGCCCGCGGACTGCCCGACCAGGTGCACCCGGCCGATGCCCTCGGCGTCCAGGACGGTCAGGACCCCGTCGGCGAGCTGGGCCAGGGTGGCCGCGGTCGGCGGGTAGTCGACGGTGACCGTGCGGTAGGCGGGGTGCAGCGCGAGCGCGAGATCCAGCCAGCCGATGCCGATGCCCGCGCCACCGGGCAACAGCAGCACCGCCTCGCCCGCGCCCGCGGTGTAGTACCGCCACTCGCCCAGGTCCTTGGTCCGGTGCACCCGGTGGAACTCCGCCGCGCGCTGCTCGATCGTCTGGCCCCCATGCATGCCTACCTGACTACCAGGTGACCGGCAGGCTCACCAACCCGCCCGGCAGCAGGTTGTCCAGGAGTTCGAGTTCCTCCACCGGCACCGCCAACCGCATGGTCGGGAAGCGTTGGAACAACCGGCTGAACACCGCCTCCAGCTCCACCCTGGCCAGGGTCGCGCCAATGCACAGGTGCCTGCCGCTGCCGAAGGACAGGTGCGAGTTGGTCTCCCGGCCGATGTCGAAGGTGTCCGGGTCGTCCCAGAAGCGCGGGTCCCGGTTGGCGGCGATGCCGCTGATCAGCACCGCCTCGCCGAAGTTGATGGTGACGTCGCCGATCTTGATCTCGTCGCGGGCGTAGCGGACGAAGTTGCCGCCGCCGGCGTCGGTGAACCGCAGCATCTCCTCCACCGCGGGCTCCACCAGTGCCGGGTCGTCGAGCATCCGCTGGCGCTGTTCGGGATAGGTCAACAGGTGCAGGGTGCCGAACTCGACCAGCACCACGGTGGTCATGTGGCCGGCGAAGAGCAGGCCGGTGGCCAGGCCGACCGCGTAGTCCATGTTCAGCTTGCCCTCGTCGTAGGCGCGGGCGATGTCGGAGATCACGTCCTCGCCGGGGTCCTTGCGGCGCTTCTCGATCAGCGATCCGGTGTAGGCACGCAGTTCGGTGAGTTGTTCCAGCGAGTGCTCGCCGTTGAACATGTCCGCGGCGCCCTCGGACCAGATCCGGAACTGCTCGCGGTCCTCATACGGCACGCCCAGCAGTTCGCAGATCACCAGCACCGGCAACGGGAAGGCGAGTTCCTGGTGCAGGTCCACCGGCGGGGTCTTCTTGGCCATCTCGTCCAGCAGGTCGTCGACCAGGCCGCCGATCCGGGGCCGCAGCATCCGCATCCGCTTGGCGGAGAAGGAACCGCCGAGCAGGGAGCGCATCAGGGTGTGGTCGTAGTCCTCGGTCTCGTAGGTGCCGACCGGGCCGCCCATCATCGCCGACTCGCTGACCTTGGCCGCGTTCTCCGGGTCCGGGTGCGAGCGGATCAGGCGCGGGTCGGTGAACAGGTACTTGGCCTCGTCGTAGCGGGTGACCAGCCAGGCCTCATCGCCCATCATGGTGCGCACCTTGGTGATCGGGCGCTCGGCCTGGAGGATCCGCAGCATCGGCGGGATGTCCAGGATGGTCGGACGGTCGAAGGGCAGGGCGGGCATGTCCTGGGTGGTCATCGGGTCTCTCCCGTCAGTGCGGCATCGCAGACCTGGTACTCGGGCAGCATGTCCAGCATCTGCTCCAGCAGGTTGGCGCAGTACAGGCCGTTGGCGAGCGCGTCGTCCTCATCCGCGCAGACCTGCTTGTTCTTGCCGGTGAAGTCCAGCCGGACCCGGCGGACGGCGGGATCGTCCAGCAGCTTGCGCTCGATGAGTTCGGCGACCAGGTGCGGCGGCAGGTCCACGGTGAGGTGGTGCTCGCCCAGCTCGAAGATGTCCACCTCCTTCAACGGAACCCCGGGTTCCTGCACCGGTTCGATGTAGGGGTAGGGCCGGGCCACCATGTCCAGCTCGAACAGCGCGCGCACGGTCGGATCCGACCACCATGGCTGGCTGGAGGCGAACTCGTGCATCAGCCGGTCGTTGTCCTGGCGCATGCTGTGCTGGATCCGGTGTGCCACCAGGCCGCCGTTGCTGTACTCGTAGTGGTCCAGGGTCTCCACCGAGTGCTTGATGTAGCGGCACAGCTCGAAGTCCTGCCGCTGCTTGAAGAACGCGATCGCCGCCTTGAACACCTCGTCGAAGGGCGCGATCCCGTTGCGGTCCAGGTAGCTGGAGACGAAGTACAGCCCGCGCGAGTCGTACAGGGACAGCAGCGCGTACCAGAACCACACACCCTCGTCGTACTGCTCCCGGTCGACCCACTTGGTGCGCACCACCAGCTCGGCCTCGCCCACCGGGTTGGGCACCCGCTCGGTCACCACGCCGAAGATCTCCCGCTGCTCGTAGATCGGCGTGTTGTGCAGCAACAGCTGCGGGTACACGTTGATCATGTCCGCGCCGGTGCGGCACAGCTGCACGATTCCGTCCACATAGGACGCCAGGGTCTCCCCGGGCAGTGGCCAGATCAGCTCGATGAAGGAGGGGATGTTGCGGGCCCGCAGGTCGGCCTGGAGTTCGGAGTAGGTCTCCCGCTTGATGTTCTTGCGTTCGATCAGGGTGAGCGCCTCGTCGCTGACGCTCTGCAGCGAGATGGGCTGGCGGGTGATCAGCCCGCCGCGCAACAGGATGTCCACGATCTTGGACACCCGCTCCGGGCTGTTCTTGGCCGACTGGATGGTCACCCAGTACGGGAAGCCGTACTTCTCCTTGCACTCCACGATGTACTCGGTCAGCTCGATATCGCGTGCGGACAGGCCCCAGTTGGCGTCGGCGATCATCACCGCGTAGATGTTGTTGCGGGCGATCCACTCGATGTCGGCCTTGACCCGGTCGATCTCGAAGCGGTGCACCTTGTCGTTGGTGGCCGCGCCCCAGTAACAGAAACCGCAGCGGAACGGGCAGCCGCGGTTGGTCTCCAGCACCGCCACGTGGTAGGTCGAATCGGTGAACAGGTTGGCCACGAACGGACTCGGCACCTCGGTGAGTTCCTTGATCCGGGCCGCGGGCAGGGTGGTGGTCACCCGGCCGTCCCGGCGGAAGCTCAACCCGGGCACCCGCCCCAGATCCGGTGACTCGGCGGCCAGTTCGCGCAGGTACTCCAGGAAGGTGATCTCGCCCTCGCCGTTGCACACCGCCACGTTGTGCGCCCCGGCCGGGATGTAGTCCTCGCCGTGGTTCATCACCTGCGGCCCGCCCAGCAGGTACTGCGCGTCAGGCCGCAACCGGACCAGGTCCTCCAGCACCTCGCGGACCAGCGTGCCGTTCCAGATGTAGCAGCTGAACGCGTAGATATCGCTGTCCAGCTCGGCCAGTTCGGCGACCAGGTTGACCCGGCCGTCGGAGGTGTGCCGGGACAGGATCTCGAACTCGTACCGCTGCGCGACCGCCTCGTCCTGGCGGGCGTAGCTCTGCAGGTAGCCGGATACCAGCGGTAGGAAGCTGTGCCAGGAGTGGATCTCCACCAGTGCCACGGTCGTCATCTCGGTGCGCCTCCGTCCACTGGGCACACAGCCCAAGGCGATGTCGGTCCCGGACCCTACGGCGGTCCGCTTGGCGCCGGACTGCACCAGAACTGGACGGCGGCGCCGGTTCGCTCCAGTGCGGGTGCAGCCGCATGACCAGCGCCGTTCTCTAGCGTCAGTACTCGATTCCGGATCCCCGGCGGCGGTGTGAGGAGACGTGCATGAGCGCACCCGAGCGTGCCCCGGCGGTGTCGCTGCCGCTGGCCCAGCCCTCGATCACCGAACCGCCCGCGGCCTATGCCCGGCTGCGCGCGGAGAACCCGGTGGCCAGGGTGATCACCGAGAACGGCACGCACGCCTGGATGGTGACCCGGTACGAGGACGTCCGGTTCGTGCTCGCCGATCCCCGCTTCAGCATCCGCTTCGCCGGCGCGGCCGGGGACAACGCCGAGGACGGGCCGGAGGAGTCGCTGTTCCAGGACCCGCCGGGGCACAGCCGGTTGCGCCGCCTGGTCGGCCGGGCCTTCACCGCCCGCCGGATGGCCGAGCTGCGGCCCGCCGTGGTGCGCACCGCCGACCGGCTGGCCGGGGCGATGGCCACGGACTACCCGCCTGCCGAACTGGTCACCGACTTCGCCTTCCCGTTGTCCATCACCGTGATCAGCGAACTGCTCGGCGTGCCCGCGCCGGACCGGGCCGAGTTCCGCGCCTGGTCCGAAGCCGTGGTCAGCATGACCGCGCACACCCCCGAGCAGATCGGCGCGGCCTGGCAGAACCTCAACGGGTACGTGGCCGAACTCATCGAGGCCAAGCGCCAGAAGCCCGGCAGCGACCTGATGAGTGCGCTGATCGCGGTGCGGGACAACGAGGACGACCGGCTCAGCACCGGCGAACTGCGCACCATGGCGGTCACCCTGCTGGTGGCCGGGCACGTCAGCACGGTCAACGCGATCACCCTCGGCATGCTCACCCTGCTGAGCAACCGCGCCCAGTACGACCGCCTGGTCGCCGATCCCGGGCTGATCGAGGGCGCGGTGGAGGAGATCCTGCGCTGCCAGTTCGGCAAACGCGGCCTGATGCGCATCGCCAAGGAAGACGTGCCACTGGGTCCGGCGCTGATCCGCAAGGGCGACACCGTCTTCGCCGAGCTGGGCGCGGCCAACTGCGATGCGGAGCTGTTCACCGAACCGGCCCGCTTCGACATCACCCGGCCGGACAATCCGCACCTGGCCTTCGGCCACGGCATCCACCACTGCCTGGGCGCCGCGCTGGGCCGGATGGAACTCCAGGTGACCCTGGAGGTGCTCAGCTCGGCCTTCCCGTTGCTGCGGACCGTGCTGCCGGTGGAGCGCATCCCGATGCGCACCGGCCTGCTCGACCAGAGCCCCGCCGCCCTGCTCGTGACCTGGTAACGAAGGAGACGCCGATGGGGGCACCGCCCTTCCCGTTCGCCCGCCCGTCCGTCACCGAACCGCCGGTGGAGTACGCGCGGCTGCGGGCCCAGGAGCCGGTCAGCCGGGTCACCACCAACTCCGGCGAACCGGCCTGGCTGGTCACCCGGTACGAGGACATCCGTTTCGTGCTCTCGGATCTGCGCTTCGGGGTGCGCGCGCCCGGCGCGGCCGCGGCCACCGAGGACTCGCTGTTCCAGGACCCGCCGGGGCACACCCGGTTGCGCAGGCTGGTGTCCAAGGCGTTCACCGTGCGCGGGGTGGAAGCCTTACGCCCCAAGGTGCAGGACCTGGCCAAGCGACTGGCCGGGGACCTGGCCGCGGCCGGACCGCCCGCGGACCTGGTGGAGATATTCGCCTTCCCCATGTCCATCGGGGTGATCACCGAACTGCTCGGCGTGCCAGTGGTCGACCAGGCCGACTTCCGGCGCTGGTCGGAGGCGATCCTGTCGCTGGACGCGTTCAGCCAGGAGGAGGTGATGGCCGCCGGCAAGAGCCTGGACGAGTACTGCGCCGGGCTGATCGCGGACAAGCAACGCAACCCCGGCCCAGACCTGTTGAGCGACCTGATCTCGGTGCGGGAGGAGGACAACGACCGGCTCAACGAGCGGGAACTGCTCACCATGGCCGAGAGCATCCTGATCGCCGGTTACGTCACCGCAGGCAACACCATCGGCCTTGGCGCGCTCACCCTGCTCACCCACCCACAGGACTACCTCGAACTGGTCGAGGACCCGTCCCTGGTGCCCGGCGCGATCGAGGAGATCCTGCGCTACGCCTCGGAAATCGGCGGCCTGGTGCGGATCGCCCAGGAGGACGTCCGGATCGGCGAGGTGCTGATCAAGGCAGGGGACACCGTGATCGCGCCACCGGCCTGCGCCAACCGGGACGAGCAACGCTTCCCGGACTCCGGCCGCTTCGACCGCACCCGCCCGGCCAACCTGCACCTGGCCTTCGGGCACGGCGTGCACCACTGCCTGGGCGCCGCGGTCGGCCGACTCGAACTCCAGGAAGCCTTCACCGCGCTGACCCAGACCTTCCCCACCCTGCGGCTGGCGGTGCCAGTGGACGAACTGCCGCAACGGGCCGGCCTGCTCGACCAGGGCCCCAGCGCCCTGCCGGTCGCCTGGTGAGCACGCACTGTCTACTTCGGACACTGAGGTGAGGACGGAGCCCATGACGCGGACACGGGTGTGGCTGATCCAGCAGGGAATCTGGGAGATGGCCCTGGAATCCATGCCGCTGGCCGCCGGGTACCTCAAGGCGACCGCGTTGCAGGACGAACGGCTGGCCGCGGCCATGGACATCCGGATCATCAACTTCGACGGCGGCAAAACCCTGTTCGGCATGGCCAGCGAACTCTTCGCCGAACAGGCGCCGGACATCATCGCCTTCTCCGTGCTGGGCTGGAACTACCGGTCCTTCGCCGCGCTGGCCGAGACCTTCAAGCAGGTCAACCCGGATGGCTGGGTGGTCTTCGGCGGCAACCACGTGGCCAATCAGGCCAAGCGGGTCTTCGGCATGTTCCCGGACGTGGACATCGTGGTCAACGGCGAGGGCGAGCTGACCTTCCGCGACATCCTGCACGCGCACCTGGACGGCAAGGCGCGCAACGAACTCGGCGGCATCCTGGGCATCTCCTTCCAGTCCGGCTACGGCGGGTTCGTCACCACCGAGGAACGCCCGCGCATCGACGACCTGGACATCATCGCCTCCCCGGTGCTCACCGGCACCCTGGAACTCACCGACGATGACGGGAACTTCCGCTACGACGTGGCCCTGATGGAGACCAACCGCGGCTGCCCGTACCGCTGCTCCTTCTGCTACTGGGGCGGGGCGGTCGGGCAGCGGGTGCGGGCCTTCTCCCGGGAGCGGCTGCGCCAGGAGGTGGAGCTGTTCGCCAAGCACAAGGTGCACACCATCGTCATGTGCGACGCCAACTTCGGCATGCTGCCCATCGACCTGGAGTTCGTCGAGGACGTCATCGAGATCCGGCAACGGCTCGGTTTCCCCAAGAGCATCGAGACTTCCTGGGCCAAGAACAAGTCCAAGCTCTTCTACCAGATCGTCAGCGCCATGAAGGAGGCCGGGCTGCACAGCTCGTTCACCCTGGCGTTGCAAACCCTCAATCCCGATGCGCTGGAAGGCATGCAGCGGCGCAACATGAAGGTCAACGACTGGGAGAGCCTGGCCGAATGGCTGGGCAAGGAAGGCATGGCCTGCTACGCCGAACTGATCTGGGGCGCGCCGGGGGAGACCGTGCAGTCCTTCATGGAAGGCTATGACCGGCTGGCCAACCACGTCTCCAGGGTCGCGGTCTACCCGATGCTGATCCTGCCCAACACCGCCTACGCCGAGGACCGGGCCAAGCACGGGCTGATCACGGTGCGCGGCAACAACGACGACTTCATGTACCTCATCGCGCACAACACGATGACCCCGCAGGACAACCGGTACATGCACCGGTTCATCTTCTTCTCCCGCCTGGTCGCGGAGAACCCGGTGTTCCGCTTCCTGTGGGGCCCGCTGCGCGAACTCGGCGGCATCACCCAGTCCCAGGCCATCCGCTCGCTGATCGACTGGTTCGAGCGCAGCACCGCCCCGGCCGCCGAACCCTTCCAGCACGGGCTGAACAGCTCCTTCACCGACTCCGACGTGCTCGGCCCGGTGGTGGAGTACGTCTACGGCACGGTGGAGGCCAAGGACGAGCTGCGCCGGTGGTGGCGGGAATCGTTGCTGCCACAGGTGCCCAGCGAGCACGCGTCCTTATTGGACACCGCGTTCGAGTACGACCTGCTCACCCTGCCCGCCTACAGCAGCCCCGGCCGGGAGCCCTCGCCGTTGTACGCCAACGAGACCCTGCCACTGGTGGAGGTCGAGGGCGACCTGTTCCACGTTCGCCACCACATCACGCTGGCCTGCGACGTGCCCGCGATGTGCCTGGCGCTGCGCCGCGGCGAGTCCTACGCACACACCGTCGGCGAGCAGGAGACCTCGCTGTACTACAAGGCGGGCGCCCGCAACTTCGTGACCTCCACCAACCACGAGGAGATCGTCTACTACATGGGCAGGCTGGCGCGGGAGATGTTCAGTGACAACCGGAGAGGCGTGGTATCCCATGACTGACCGTTACACGTATATGGCCCAGTACCACGAACTCTTCGCCCTGCCGTACAAGGAACCCACCCAGCGCGCGGTGGCCAAGGCGGTGGCCGACTGCGCCAACGGCGTCCTCGAAATGGGCGCTGGCACCGGACTGGTCACCGAGACCATCGCCGATGCCAGTCCCGGCGAGGTGTTCGCGGTGGAACCGGCCGCGCCGATGCGCGCGGTGCTGATGTCCCGCCTGGCCCGCAGACCCGACCTGCAACGCCGGGTCACCGTCATGCCGATGAGCGCGCTGGCGGTGCGGTTGCCGGTGCGGGTGGACGCGGTGGTGCTGATCAGCATGCTGCTCTGCTTCTCCCCGGAAGAACGCCAGAAACTCTGGCAGGTCTGCGCTGATTCGCTCAACCCCGGCGGATTGTTGTTGCAGGACCGGCCCGAACCCTCCTCCGCCGAGGCCATCCCGCCCGCCGCGGGCAGCCTCCAGGTCGGCCGGGCCCGCTACGACATCGAGTACGAGGGCCGCCCGGTGCGCGAAGGCGTGCTGCGACTGAGCTGGTCCTACCGGATCACCGTCGGCGAGGAGCCGGGGATCGAGGAACGCGAGGAGATCGACGCCTATCCGATCACCGAGGCGGAGCTGGACGCCGAACTGGCCGCGGCCGGATTCGACCGGGCCGACGCGCCGGACGAGCTGCTGGGCTGGCGCCTGCGATGACCGCCGATCCCGCCACCCAGGCGCGGGCCTTCCCCTTCGCCGTGGAAGGCCTGCGCCTGGACCCGCTCTATGACCGGCTGCGCCGGGAGGAACCGGTGCTGCGGGTGCGCCTGCCCTTCGGCGAACAGGCCTGGCTGGTCACCCGATACCAGGACGCCAAGTTCGTGCTGGTCGACCAGCGGTTCTCCCGGGAGGCCATGCACGGCAGGGACGTGCCGCGCTCCATGCCCTACAACTCCACCACCGGCATCGTGACCATGGACCCGCCGCAGCACAGCCGGGTGCGCACCCTGGTCGCCCGCGCCTTCACCCAGCGCCGCGCGGAAGCCTTGCGCCCCAGGACGATCGAGGTCGCCGACAGTCTCCTCGATGACATGCTCGCGGCCGGTCCGGTGCAGGACCTGGTGGCCCGCTACGCCTTGCCGCTGACCAACACGGTGATCTCGGAGGTGCTAGGCATCCCGCGCGAGGACCAGGACCAGTTCCGCGAGTGGTCGGACCTGGCCCTGTCCGCCGCGGTCAGCCCCGAGCGATCCGAGGAGGTCGCCGGGCAGATGTGGGACTACCTGGAGGGATTGCTGCGCCGCCGCCGCACCGACCGCACCGACGACGTGCTCGGCGCGATGGTCACCAAGGGCGAGGCCGACCTGTCCGAACCGGAACTGATCATGCTGGCGATGACCGTGCTGGTCGCCGGGTACGAGACCACCGCCTCGCACATCCCCAACTTCGCCTACGTACTGCTCACCAACCAGCACCTCCTCGACGCCTTGCGCACCGACCCGGACCTGATGCCGGCCGCGGTGGAGGAACTGCTGCGCTGGGTGCCCTTGGAGGCGGGCGCGGGCCTGCCCCGGTACGCCACCGAGGACGTCGAGGTCGGCGGGGTGCTCATCCGCGCCGGCGAGCCGGTGCTGGTGGATCCCGCTGCCGCCAACCACGATCCGGCCGCCTTCGGCTGTCCGGAGCGGGTCGACTTCCACCGCCCGGAGAACCCGCACCTGGCCTTCAGCCACGGCCCGCACCACTGCCTGGGCGCCTCGGCGGCCCGGATGGTGCTGCAGGTCGCGCTGGACCGGCTGCTGGCCCGCCTGCCCGAGCTGCGGCTGGCGGTGCCCGAGGACGAACTGGTCTGGAAGACCCAGCAGCTCATCCGCGGGCTGACCGCGCTGCCGGTGGCCTGGCGGGCGGCCACCAGTCCACCGAACCGTCCAGCGCCCGCGCGGTGACCCTGCTCGGCAGCAGCCCGCCGAGCCGGATACCGAGGTTGCGCGCAGCCACCGCCGGCGGCCAGGTCCACTGCCCGGCCAGCCCCACCCGGCGGGACCGGCGGGCCAACGCCACGGCCCGCGGCAGGCGCAACGCGGTGTATGCGGCCAGGGCCGCTGCCTGCTCCGACACCCTGGCCGCGGGCAGCAGCAGACCGAGGGTCACCGCGTCCTCCATGGCCAGGCAGGCCGGTCCGATGTTGGGGGTCATGGCATGCGCGGCGTCACCGACCAGCACCATCCGTCCACTGTGGAATGTCGGCAGTGGACGGAGGAGTTCGGCAACATCGTGGTGCAGCACCGCACCCGGTCGCACCGCGGCCAGCAGTTCCGGGATCGGCGCGTGCCAGTTCCCGAAGCGGGCCAGCACCTCGGCGCGTTCGTCGCGGGCCCGTTGCCGGGGTGGGGCGACCGAGTTGGCGGAGAGGTGCAGCAGGCCGTCGGGCAGGTGCATCACGCCGAAGCGGGTGCCGCGGCCCCAGGTCTCGGTGGCCGCGACCGGATAGTCCGGCATCGGCACCACCATCCGCCAGCTGGTGTACCCGGCGTAGACCGGCCCGGGGTGCTCGGGGAACAGCGCTGTCCGCAGCCTGGACCCGATGCCGTCGGCGGCCACCACCAGGTTCGCGGTCAGCTCGCCGATCGTGGTGCGCACCAAAGAAAGTCGGTCGGCATCACCCGGGGTGGCCGAGGTGACGGTGACCCCGGTGCGCAGGGTTCCGGCGGGCAGCGCGTCGGCCAGCAGGGTGATCAGGTCGCGGCGGTGCAGGCCGAGCACCGGGTCACCGAAGCGGGCCCGGATGAAGGCCAGGTCCGAGCGGGCGAGCCAGCGGCCGTCCGGACGGCGGATGCCGCCGGTCTCCTGCACCGCGCCCCGGTCCCGCACCGCGTCACCCAGACCGAGCACATCCAAGGCACGCAAGGCGTTCGGGGTCAGGCCGAGCCCGGCGCCCAGCGGTTCCAGCACCGGGTCGCGGTCGAAGACCCGCACCCGCCAGCCCGCCTGACTCAGCGCCACCGCGGTGGTGAGTCCGGCCACCCCGGCCCCGGCGATCACCGCCAGCGGGGTCATGACCGTTGTCCTGGAAGGGAGTCCGTGTGAACGCCCGACGGGTCCTGCTGGCCCACCTGGAGATCTGCCGCCCCGACTCGATGTTCTACGCCGGGCTGGTCGGCCTGGCCGGGGCCGTGCTGGCCGCCCGCCTCGGCCAGACCGACCCGGACACCTGGCGGTTGTTCGCCGCCTGGGCCGCACCCACCTGCGGCTGGATCGCGTCGCTGTACGGCGGCGACTACTTCGACCGCGAACTCGACGCCACCGCCAAACCACACCGCCCCATCCCGTCCGGTCGGATGAGCCCGCGCACCGCGTTCACCGGCATGGTCCTGACCATCGTGCTCGGCCTGGTGTTCGCCATCGTGCTCAACCCGCTCAACCTGGTGCTCGGCGCGATCGCGGTGGTCTCCGGGATCTCCTACAGCCGCACCTTCAAAGCCCGCGGCATCGCCGGGAACCTGATGCGCGGGGTGCCGACCGCACTGGCCTTCCTGGTGGGCACCACGGCGAGCACCGCGATACCACCGTGGGAGCTGCTGCCGCTGGCACTGGCGTTCTGGCTGCACGATTCGGCCTCCAACCTGGTCGGCGCGCTCTGCGACACCGACAGCGACCGCGAAGGCGGCTACCGGACCTACCCGGTGCGCCACGGCGACGCCGCCTCGCTGCGGATGCTGACTGTCCTCAATGGACTCTGGATCGCCCTGGCCGTCGGCTGGCCGCTGCTGCTGGCCGATCGGCTGGACCTGGGCTGGCTGTGGCCGTTCCTGGCCCTCGCCCTGCCCCTGTGCGCACTCTGCCAACTCCGCCTCACCCGGGCCCCGCGCCCGATTCCGCGGCTCGCCGCGTTGCGGGCGCACGAGATCCTGGTGGGGGAGCGCCTGGTGCTGGCCACCGGCTTCATCGCGGTGTCCGGCAGGCCAGGGCTCGCGGTGGCGGTGCTGGCCCCCGCGGTGGTGCTGACCGGGGTGGCACGGGCGTTCATGCGCCGGCGCGACCACCCCAGCCTGCGCCGCTAGCGGTCCCGGTCGATGGCCAGCTGGCCGAACAGGGCCAGCCGGTCCCGGCTGGGCGAGGGCGGCAGGCGGAGCAGGGCGGTGCCGGAGGCTTCGGCGTAGTGCCAGGCCATCTTGCTCGCCGCGGCCAGCGCGCCGGTCCGGTCCAGCAGGTCCAGGATCAGCTCGTGCCGGTGCCCCAGCTCCTCCTCGCCGGTCAGCGCCTGCCGCAACAGCCGCCGCTCGGGGTGGCCGCCGTTGCGGTAGGCCAGGATCACCGGCAGGGTCAGCCGGCCGTTGCGGCTGTCGCTGGTGTTGTCCTTGCCCATCTCCTCGGTGGTGTTGGTGTAGCCCAGGATGTCGTCCTGGATCTGGAAGGCGGTGCCCAGCGCCAGGGCGTACCGGGACAGCGCCTCCACCTCCTCCGGCGTGCCACCGGCCAGGATCGCGCCGCTCTCGCAGGCGCCCTGGAAGAACGCGGCCGTCTTGAGCCGGATCATGGTCAGGTAGGAGTCCAGGTCGAAGCGCAGGCCCCGGCACAGTTCCTCCTCCATGCTCTGCCCCCGGCACAGGTCCAGTCCACAGCGGGCCACCGCCTCCAGCGCGGCGGCCACCCGGCTGTCCGGCACCCCGGTCCACCGGCATTCGGCCAGCCCGGCGAACAGGTCGAAGATCAGCGCGTCCCCGGCCACGATCGCGTTGCCCGCGCCGAACCGGCTGTGCACCGAACGACGTCCGCGGCGCAGTTCGTCGCCGTCGATGATGTCGTCGTGGATCAGGCTGGCCACGTGCCCGCACTCCGCGCCCACCGCCGCCGGCAGCACCATCTCCGCCGATCCGCCCACCGCGCAGGCGGATTCCAGCAGCAGGATGGGCCGGAACAACTTGCCGGAGGGCACCAAAGCGTAGTGGCACATGGTGCTCAGCAGGCTGGACGTGCGGGACCAGCGGGTGCGCAACTTCTCTTCGGCGGCCTCGGCCAGCCCGGCCAGCACCAGCTCGGGTCGGGGATCAGCTGACTGCATGTTGTGCTCCTCACCTGGTCCGGAAAGCCGTGCGGCGGTGCAGGACCACCTCCGCCCCTCTGGCGGGCGCCAGCACCGGGCCACGTGCCCGCTGCCGTTCCGCCCCCGGGGCCGCCGCCCGGGGCCGGGTCCGCGCCAGCACGGTGGCGATCACCGTGCGCATGGTGGTCATGGCGAAGGCCGCGCCGAGGCACCGGTGCGGCCCGCCGCCGAAGGGCAGGAACAACTCCGGTCCCGGCGGCTGATCGAGGAAGCGCTCCGGCCGGAACACCGCCGGTTCCGGGTAGCGCTCCGGACTGGAGTGCAGCAGGCCGAGGGAGAGCGCGAGCATGATCCCGGCGGGGAGCCGGTAGCCGCCGATGGTGGCCGGGGCGGCCAGGATCCGGGCGATGTCGCCGACCACCGGCCGCACCCGCAGCGTCTCGTTGATCACTGCGTCCAGGTAGCCGTACTCGCCGCCGTCCAGCTCGCTTTCCAGGCGGGCCAACGACTCCGGGTGCCGGACCAGGCGCTCGAAGGCCCAGGACAGCGTGGTGGCGGTGGTCTCGTGGCCGACCGCGAGCACGGTGATCAGATTGTCCCGCAACTCCTCGTCGGTGGCGGGCTGCCCGTCGGCGTGCCGCATCCGCAGCAGCAGCGAGAGCACGTCGGTGCTGTCGGTGTCCTCGCGCCGCCGTCGGGCGATCTCGGCGAAGAGGATCTCGTCCACCGCGTTGCGCACCCTGGCGAACTTGCCACCCGGACTCCAGCGGCCCCAGTCCTTGCGCAGCAACGGGAACAGCACCACCGCCGGGTTCATGTGCAGCAGCTGCGGCACCAGCGCACGCAACCCGGCCAGCCGGCGCAGGTCGGTGATGCCGAAGACCACCCGCATCATGATCTCCAGGGTCAGGTGCTGCATCCGCGGCATCAACCGCACCGGCACCCCGGCCGGCCAGTCCCGCACCGCCTCGGCGGTGATCTCGGCGATGGTGTCCTGGTAGGCGACCACACTGGGCCCGCGGAAGGGTGGCAGCAGCACCTGGCGGCAGCGCACGTGCTCCGGCCCGTCCAGCAATAGCACCGAGCGCGGCCCGACCACGAAGTCCATCACCCGGTTGGCGTCCCCGGCCAGCAGCGTCGAGGACTCCGCGGTCACCGCGCGCCGGATCACCGCCGGATCGGCCGCGCACACCACCGTGCCGACCGGGAAGACCTTGATGGTGAACAGATCCCCGTATTTTCGGCGGCAGGACTCGGCGAAGGCCAGTGGCCGCACCGCGGAGAGCACGGTCTGCGCGAGCACCGGTGTGCGCGGACCCGGCGGGAGCCCGGTCATGTCCGCTCGGCCTGCCGCAGCCAGCGCGCCAGCGCCCGCAGCGTGTAGGCGTGCGTGATCAGGTCGTCGCTGTAGCAGAGGTCCTCGAAGTACAGCCCGGTCGGTGACGGCGCCCAGCTGCCCTGCTCGTCCTGGCGATCCAGCAGCCAGTCCACCGCGCGCAGCACCCTCGGGTCCCACGGCGATTCCCCGGCCCGCAGCAACGAGTACACCGCCCACGCGGTCTCCTCGGCGGTCTCACCCGGCGCGCTGGTCTGCACGCTCAACGGCCAGCCACCCGAGGGCGCCTGGTTGTCCCAGAGCCACTGTGTTGCCCGCCGGGCCACCGGATCCTGCGGGATGCCCAGTTCGGCGTAGGTCTCCAGCACCTTGGCGGTGCCGTGCGTGCCGTCCCGGAACCACAGCGAGGGCAACGATCCGTCCGGCAGCTGGTCCTTCTCATACCAGCGCAGACCGCGGTCGATCGGCGCCCAGCGCGAGCGCGGCTCGTTGTGCTGGTGCATGGCCATCAGCACGTGCGCGGTGACCCCGGTGCACGGTTTGTCGTTGAGGATGAAGGAGTTGCGCACCCACTCCGACCAGGAGCCGTTGCGGTTCTGCCGCACCCGCAGCCAGCGCAGTCCGGCCGCCACCCCGGGGTGCGTGCGGTCCAGGCCGAGCAGGCCGAGGGTGGACAGCACCACCGCGGTGTCCTCGGATTCCGGCCAGCCCGATGGCACGTTCCAGGACCAGCCACCCGCCGGGATCTTCAACGGGCGGAAGGGTTCGGTCCACTGAGTGGAGAGCAGCCAGTCCCTGGTGGGCCGCAGCCGAGGGTCGGCGGCGACGTCGGTGTGCTCGGCAAGGGCGAGCACGGAGTAGCAGGTCACCGCGATCTCCAGGTCGCGGTCGATCGCCCAGGAGCCGTCCTCGCGCTGGGTGTCCAGGAGGTAGTCCAGCGAACCCTGTTGCAGGTCAGGGCCCAGGTCGGCGGCCTGCAGCCCGAGGAAGATCAGCGCGGAGAGCATCGGGCACTCCTCCACGCCGCCGTTGGGCGCCATCACCGCGCGCAGCCAGGCCAGCGCCCGCGGCTGGGCCAGGCGTTGCAGCAGCCGGCGCGGCGGGCTGGCGGGCAACACCCTGGCCTGCATCAGGCCGAGGGCGAGCACCGCGGGCATGCCGATGGAGACCTTGTTGCGCAGCCTGGGCGGCAGCAACATCACCTCCACCGGCAGCGTCGGCTGCTCGGTGATGTCCCGCAGCCCCACCAGGGACAGCGCGAACGGCGCGGCGGCAGGCCAGGTTTTCGGGCCGGGGCCGCGCATGCCGGGGATGACCGCGTCGGTGCCGTTGGCCTCGATGAAGGCGAACCCCTTGGCGATCCGCTCGCGGCAGCCCTCGGGGTCCAGTTCGTGGCAGGCGGCGATGGCGAAAGCGGTCATGCCGGGGCTGCTCGGCGGGTGCGCGTCGGCCATGCTCCAGCCGCCGTCGGCGCGCTGGTGCGCACGCAGCCAGTCCATACCGCGCTCCAGGCGCTCGCGGTACCGCTCCCGATCGGCCTTGGCCAGTGCCAGCAAACCCAGTGCGGTGGAGACCGTTGAGGAGGAAAGCCGGTCCGTCCAGGCGCCGTCCGGGCGCTGCCGCGTATACAAATTCTCGACGGCCTTGTGCACGCCCACGCTCGCGCGCCCGGTCAGCTCCGTGGAATTCACAACTGGCTCGTTCACAAAAACCATGCGCGGCCACCCCAATTTGCCGATGTTTCAGGTAAGGAGCCCGGTCATTACCGTACCGAGATCGCCTGGCCGCCCGGCTGGACCGGAACTGGAGCCGGTCACCCGTCTGCCTGCCGCACTGCAACAGGCTCTGAGCTGGGGTTTTGCCGGAGGTTCTGCATTTGGCTGCACCCGGCTGCAGCAGTGGAAACGCGGTGGAGGGCAGTGCGGCGTGAACCTTAAGATCACGATAACCGGATTATTTCGATGCTATCAACTAACTGAGATCGGGGGAGAAGCGTAGTCAATGCGTCCGCGCTCTGGCAGTATTGGCCACTTGTTGAGGTCGTGCGGTGGTCGGAGGGCATAACGCCAGGGCTGGGGGCTGCGGGCGTGACATTGGAACATGGTTCGTTAACCAGGAGATCAGGCGAAGTACTGCGGGAAGGTCGGGCCGAAGTCGGCGCCCGGCGGGAACTGGTCCGGCCACGCGGCGGCACCCCGCCACGCGGCCGCAAGCCACTGCGGCTGAACATCCTCGGCCCGCTCACCGTCTACCAGGCACACCGGCCAGTGGACATCGGTCCGCTCAAACAACGATGTCTGTTGGGCCTGCTGGCCCTGCAACCTGATCGGGTGGTCACCCGGGACGAGATCATCGACGTCCTCTGGGGCGTCAACCCGCCACGCACCTGCGCCGGACTGGTGCACTCCTACGTCTCCCGGCTGCGCCGCGGCCTGCAACCCGGCCGCGAGGGCCGGGCCAGGGGATCGGTGATCACCGCGGTCCGCGACGGCTACCGGATGCCGGTGGAAGCCGGTCAACTCGACCTGCTGGAGTTCGACGAACTCGTGCATCACGCCGAACGTGCCGCCGAGGACGCGGGCGCGGCGCTGGAACTGTTCGACTCGGCCCTGCACCGCTGGCGCGGCCCGGTGCTGGTCGACCTCGGACCCCGGCTGCGGCAGCACCCGGCCGCGATCGCGTTGTCCCAGCGCCGCCTGGCCGCGCTGCTCACCTATACCGATCTGTCCATCGCCCTGGGCAGGCACGAACCCGCGGTGGAACGACTGCGCCCACTGGTGCACGACGAGCCGCTGCACGAGGGTTTGCACGCCAGGCTGATGCTCGCCCTGGCCGGCTGCGGCAGACAGGCCGAGGCACTGCGGTTGTTCACCGAGATCCGGGCCCGCCTGGCCGAGGAACTGGGCGTGGGCCCCGGCGCGGAGATCCAGGAGGCGCACCTGCGGGTGCTGCGCGGCGAGCTGCCGCTGCCACCCGTCACCGTTTCCCGTGCCACACCAAGGGATCCCGGCGCCCCGGTGCCCACTCAGCTCCCCAGCGACACCCCCGGCCTGGCCGGGCGGGACCGTTATCTGGCCCAGCTGGACGCCTTCCTCGCCGGCGCGGAGAACATCGGCGCGGGCACGGTCAACGCCGCCGCCATCGTCGGCGCGGCAGGCGTCGGCAAGACCACCCTGGCCGTGCACTGGGCGCACCGGGCCAGCGGCCGCTTCCCGGACGGCCAGCTCTTCGTCAACCTGCACGGCAACGCCCCCGTCTCGGCCAGCCGGGTGCTGGCCCGATTCCTGCGCGCCCTCGGCGTCCCCGCTGACGAAGTCCCAGCCGAGGCCGACGAGGCAGCCGCCCTCTACCGCACCCTGCTCGCCAGCCGAAAAGTACTGGTACTACTCGACAACGCCGCCCACCCCGCCCAAATCCGCCCCCTGCTGCCCGGCAGCCCGAGCTGCTTCGTGGTGATCACCAGCCGACACCGCCTAGGCAGCCTGGCCGCCAGCGACGGCGCCCACCTACTCAACCTGGACGTCCTCAGCCCAGTCGACTCCCTACGTGCCCTGGCCCGCATGCTCGGCCCCGACCGAGTCCGAGCCGAACCCAAAGCCGCGGCCGAACTAACCCGCCTCTGCGCCCACCTCCCCCTCGCGCTCAGCGCCGCCGCCGCCAACCTGGTCAACCACCCCCACCACCGCATAGCCGACTACGTCCTGGCCCTACACAACGGAAACCGCCTGGCAGCACTGGAGGTCGACAGCGACCAACACCTGTCCCTGCGCGCCGCCTTCGACCACTCCTACGGCACCCTGGACCTGGCCACCCAACGCCTGTTCCGCCGATTGAGCCTGGTGCACGGCGGCTTCTCCGGCGAAACCGTGGCCGCGCTCATCGACGGCACCTCCCACGACGCCGACCACATGCTCGACCGCCTGGCCGCCCAACACCTCATCCGAGCCGCCCCCGCAGGCAGCTACACCCTCGACGACCTACTCCGCCTCTACGCCACCGAACGCGCCCAAGCCGAGGACCCGTAATTCCCCCACCCCCGGCCCCCGCCTGAGAGATGATCCCCGCATGACCGAACTGATCCGCCGCTGGCAACAAGGCTGGAGCGAATGCCGAGGCTGGACCCCACCCCTGGAGTCCCACGGCGCCCTGGACTTCCTCCTCGCCCAACCAGACCGCCACCGCGAGCTGATCACCCTGCACATCGAAGCACCCCCAGACTCCGTCCGCCCCCTGGCGGAAGTAGTCGCCACCCAAGAAGAACCAACCCTGCTCACGGTTCCCACCCACCACCCGGACGAGGTCGAGCAGGTCCTACGCGCGGCTGGGCTCACCATTCGGGGCTACCGCGAGTGGATCATGACGCGGGACGCGGCAACGCATCCGCGGCGATCCGCTCCCACCGGGTACACCTGCCGGACCACGGTGACGGGAAGGGTGATCTCGACCGAGGTGCGCCACGAGTCGGGGGAGGTCGCCGCCAGTGGGTTGGCCGGGGTGATCGGCACGGATGTGATCCCGGACAAGATCGAGACTGCTGATGCGCACCGTCGCCGGGGTCTGGGCAGCGTGGTGATGGGGGAGCTGATGGCGGAGGCGGTGGACCGGGGCGCGACCACGGGCATTCTGTTCGCCAGTCCGGATGGTGAACGGCTGTACACCAAGCTGGGCTGGACCGCGCAGGCCACCGTGGTCATGGCCACCAGCCCCCGCCCCGCGACCTGATTTTGTAGCGCGCCCCGACCAACCGGTTGGTCGGGGTACGAAACCAGCCGACGTTGGGTGTCCCGACCGATCGGTAGGCCGGGACACCCAACCACAGGCCCGGACGCCCAACCCCTCAGTGCTGCGGGCCTCTGCCGACCGTTCGGTCGGGACGTCGAGTCAGCCCATGTCGCGTTTCCCGTCCAACCGTTCGGTCGGTGAGCCGAACCGTCGGCATCGCGCACGGTTGTCTAGCGCTTGGTTGGTGAGCCGAACCACCAGCATTGCGCACCGTTGCCTACCGCTTGGTTGGTGCGCCGAACCATCGGCATCGCGCACCGTCGCCTACCGCCTGGTCGGTGCGCTGAACCGCCCAGCGCCGCGCACCCCTGCCGACCGTTCGGTTGGGACGCTGGATCGGTCAGCGCCCAGCGCCTCGACCAACCGTTCGGTCAGGCCGACGAGTTAGGCGGGTCGTGCCGTTCAGCCTGCCAGGCGGTGGGGGCAGTCGGTGCGGTCAGCCTGCATCCGCGCCCCGACCTACCGTTCGGTCGGGGCGCGGAATCTATCCGCCCCGACGCCTCAACCAACCATTCGGTCAGGGCGCCAAATCAGGCGGGGCCGGGCCGCTCGCCTGCCAAGCGGTAGGGGCGGTCAGCCCGCATCACCCGCCTGTCTACCGATTGGTCGGGGCGCGGGATCGGCCGGCGCGTCTGTATCTGAACCAACCGCTCGGTCGGGCCGCGGGCCAGGCAGGGGTGCGCCGCTCTGCTTACCCAGTGCCAGGGGCGACCGACCCGCGTCACGCCCTACCGTTCGGTGGGCAATTGCAACAGCCCACTCGTGCGTCCCGGCCAACCGTTCGGTTGGGCCGCAAGTGTCGCCCCGCGCCCTTGCCGACCAACCATTCGGTCGGGGTGTGGGCCGAGCTGGCTCTTGCCGACCAACCGTTTGGTCGGGCTGTGAGTTGAGCTGCGGTCTTGCCGACCAACCGTTTGGTCGAGCTGTGGGTCGAGCTGTGCTCTTGTCGGCCAACCGTTTGGTCGGGTTGTGGGTTGAGCTGCGCCCTCGCCGACCAACCGTTCGGTCGGGCTGTGAATCGAGCCGCGGTCTCGTCGGCCAACCGTTCGGTCGGGCTGCAACCGGCCTGCGGACTCCTCGACCAACCGTTCGGTCGGGGCGTCGAGCCGAACCAGTCCGCGCGCCCCTGTCCACCAGTCGGTCGGCGGCTGAATCAGCCCCCTCGCGCGTCCCGACCTACCGTCCGGTCGGGCGCGGTGTCAGCCCCTGCCCCGCCCGCGCCCCCGACCTACCGTCCGGTCGGCGCGCCGAACCAGCGAGTCAGCGCGGCACCCAGTCCTCCGTCCCCATCCCCGCTCCCCGCCCAACACACATGCCCATCCGGCCGAACCAACACCGACCCCCGCCACCCATCAGCCTTCACCTCCACCTGATCCACCCGATCCGCCCACCCCCCAACCACACCCGCGCTCCCCCCATCGTCAAAACGCAGCAACAACCCACGACCCGCGTGAGTCAACCCGGCAACCCGCTCCACCCCACCACCACTCACCACATCCAGGTCAGGCATCCGCCGGCCCACCAACTCCTCCGCGCCATCAGCCAGGTCATAGCGAATGTCCAGCCCGGACACCATGCCCGACAGATGCCGGTTGACCTCCGGCAGTCGCAACAACCCGGTCATCAGGTCGCGCAGTGCGGCCACCTCCGCGGCGCCGCCCGGGTTGAGCAGTACGCCCTGGGCCTGGGTGTTGGCCAGTACGCCGGCGGCGACTGGGTGGCGTTCGGACTGGTAGGTGTCCAGCAATCCCTCGGGTGCCTGGCCACTCAACTGGGCGGCGAGTTTCCAGCCCAGGTTCATCGCGTCCTGTACGCCCAGGTTGACGCCCTGGCCGCCTACCGGGAGGTGGATGTGGGCGGCGTCGCCGGCGAAGAACACCCGGTTGGCTCGGTAGTTGGTCAGTTGGCGGGAGGCGTTGGAGAAGCGGGAGGCGGCGCGGATCTCGGTCAGGTCGATCTCCGGGCCGTACACCGCCTGCAGCGCGGCGCGGGTCTCCGCCTCGGTGACCGGCTGGTCCCTGGGCGGGCTCGGTTCGGTGAGGCTGCCGAACATGAATCGGTAGACGCCGTCGCCCAGTGGGTGCAGGACCGTCCAGTAGTCGTTGGTGCCGCGGACCATTTCGCTGAAGTGCCTGCCGCCCTCGGACGTCCCTACCGGTCGGTTGGTGAGGACGATGTCGGCGACCACCGAGCGGATCGTGGCGGCTTGACCGGGGAAGGCCATCGCGAGGTGTTTGCGCACCGTGCTGTGCGCTCCGTCGCAGGCCACCAGGTAGTCCGCGTGCAGGGTGTCGCCGGTGGTGGTGTTGACCTGGACGCCGTGCTCGGTCTGGCTGACGGCGAGCACCTCTGTGCCGCGGCGTACCTCGCCGCCGTTCGCGATCACCCGCTGTTCCAGGAACTCCTCCAGTCGTCCCTGCGAGACGGGCACCGGGGTGGGGTAGCGGGTTTGCCACGGGGTGCAGTCCAGGGGGACCGGCAGGGCGGCGAAGTGGCCGCCGATCAGGCCGGTCAGGGGCACGCCGTCCAGCAGTGGCGTGAGCAGGCCGCGCAGGTCCAGCACCTCGGCGGTGCGTGGTTGCAGGCTGCCCGCCCTGGACTGCGGGTTTGGCTCGGTCAGTCGTTCCAGCACCAGTGTCGACACCCCGGCCAGCCGCAGTTCGTGCGCCAGCATCAGGCCGGTCGGCCCGGCGCCCACGACGATCACCTGAGTTCGCATGACACTCCCTTCAAAAGGTCCACTCGGTATCAAGGTATACCAGGTCTACTTATGCCCCGGGTGTACGAGTTGGCTAGGATGTGCCGATGGGCGAACCGGCAGGGCTGCGCGAACGCAAGAAACAGCGGACCCGCGAGGCCATCGCGGAGGCGGCCATCGAGCTGTTCCTGGACCGTGGCTTCGACCAGGTCTCCGTCGCCGAGGTGGCCGCGGTCGCCGAGGTCTCCAAGCGCACCCTGTTCAAGTACTTCCCCAGCAAGGAAGACCTGGTCGTGCAGCGTTTCGCCGACCACCAGGACGAGTCGGCGCGGTACGTGCGGGCCCGGGTGGTGGGGGAGTCGCCGCTGGCCGCGCTGGAGCGGGGCTGGCTGGAGGCGTTGCGCCGCCAGGACCCGAACACCGGGCTGTGCGACCTGCCCGAGGTGGTCCGGTTCTACCGGTTGATCACCGGCACCGAGAGCCTGGCCGCCCGGCTGCGCCGCTATGCCACGGACGCCGAGGCCCTACTGGCCGACGCGCTGGTCGCGGCCGGTTATCCGCCCCGGCGGGCGCGGCTGGTGGCGGTGCAGGCCGGGGCCCTGGAGACGTTGCTGATGTGGGAGAACTCGGTTCAGATCGCGGCCGGTCGGTCGGCGGCGGAGGTGTACCCGGAGGCGGTGGCCGCGCTCACCGAGGCGTTCGCGCTGCTGCGGGACGGGGCTGAGCTGCCCGCGTAGCAACCCTTGAGTGGTGGCGGGCGCCGGGGTTGCGTGCCTGGCCGTTGTTGTTAGCGCCGTCACTCTCCGTGGTGCTCCAGGTGAACGGAAGCGGTACCCCGGGTGCACCAGTGGGCGTTCCGGCTTGCCCGTTGATTTCCGGCCTTGTGTCCTTGTGCTCGTGGCAACCCCATTCGCCGAGTGAAAGAGGTCGGTGCCATGTCAGCACCCACGTCCGAAATCAATGTCGTCCTCGAGAACATGACCAACGCGGTCACCCGCCTTGACCAGGCGAACTCGAACGTGCACAAACTGCTCGAACCGGTGCACACCGGGGTCAACTCCCTGCGTGGCCAATGGACCGGTGACGCCTCCACCACCTACATCGCCGCGATGCAGAAGTTCGACGACGAGGTGGACGTCATTCTCAAGTCGCTGCTGGACCTGGCGCGCGCGGTGGATGTCGCCGCCGTCGAATACGCCAAGGCGCACAACCTGTCCACCGACGAGGCTGAGCAGGCGAATCGCGCGCTCAACGACAACTTCGCCTCCATCGAACTGCCCGGATTCTGAGTCAGCGCGCCCGAGAAATCAGGAAGGAACCACCATGTCCGGATACGGAGTCACCCCGGCCAACCTCCAGCAGCTCGTCGACATCGCCAAGGAGGCCGCCAACAACGTGACCAGGGAGCTGCACACCCTGGAGGCCGACCTGCAGGCCACCCTCAAGACCTGGACCGGCCAGGCCCAGTCGCAGTACGACATCCAGCAGAAGAAGTGGAACACCGCGGCCCAGGCCATGCCGAGGACGCTGGATGTGGCCAGCGGCGCCGCGCAGAGCATCCACGACGTCTACGTGCGGACCGAGCAGTCCAACGTCAACGCACTGGGCGGCTGACCTGCTGTTTCATCCGTTGCGGCGGCTGTCACGACTTGTTGATGAGCTGTTGACAGGCGCCCGGTTTCCTGATGTCACGGCGCCACCGGGAAGCGCCGACGAGGGAGAAGGGCGCCACCGATGAGCGTGGTCACGGTCAGCAGGGCGGATGAGGTCAGGGCAGGACAGCACCCCGGGTCGGACCGGATCGCGGTGGCCGTGCACGCGGCCGACCGGCGACTGGCCGACCAGCTCGAACCAGCGCTCGCGCTGCCGCGCGAACTGCGCCTTCTCGCTGCCGGTGAGAGCGCTCTCGCAGACGTGCTGCTGGTCTTCAGTGAAATGGTCACCGACAGCCTGGTCGACGAACTGGCCGCGATGTCGGCGGCCGCGCGGCGCCCCGGCCAGTGCATCGTGCTGGTCGCGGGCCCGCTGCGGGAACGCCACCTGGCGCAGCTCTTCGGCGCCGGGGTGGTCAGCATCCTGCCGTACCGGGATGTCACCGCCCACCAGGTCATCCGGACCGTGATCGCCAGCCACGGCGGTCAGGCGGTCCTGCCTGCCAGCCTGACCCGCTGGCTGGTCGAGGAGACCCGGTTCATGCGCACCAACCTGCTGGCCACCCAGGGGCTGGCGGCGGGCGGGCTGACCGTCCGCGAGGTCGAGGTGATCCGGCTGATCGCCCAGGGCGAGGAAACCGCCGGGATCGCCAGCAGCCTCAGCTATTCGGAACGAACCATCAAGAAAATCGTCAAGGACCTCATGTCCCGCCTGGAACTGCGCAACCGGGCGCACGCCGTCTCCTATGCGCTGCGCGTGGGCGCGATCTGAGGTTCCGCGCAATCCGGAAAGGAACTCGTCGCCATGCCGGGTATCCCACCAGCCTCCACCACTCCGCCGCCGAGTGCGGACGACCACCCGCCGCTGTTCGACCTCGGGCCGAAAGGTCCGCCGGTTCCGGGGGGCACCGGAAACGGGGGCGGGCCGCAGATCAAGGTGAGCCCGGACGCGTTGCGGAAATTCGCGGAGAACATCGAGCAGCTCATCCCGCTCATCGATGTCTCGGTCGCCCAGCTCAATGGCGTGAACGTCCGGGCCGGGTCCTTTCCGAACGCGGTGAACCTGGCCAACAGCATCAACGCGCCGGGCCGCCTCACCGACACCGTGACCCAGGTTTTCATCACCGGCAAGAAGACCATCACCGACACCGCGGCGGCGATGCGCAAGATCGCGGCCGACTACGACAAGGCCGAGGAACTGAACTCCATCACGGTCAGTGACTACGGCCGGTATGTGGCCGGCGCGATGGGTGACGTCAACACCCTGATCGGCATCGGCGATGCCAGCAACCCGGCCGCCAAGGGCGGCGGGTCTACCGACTAGTTGGTCGGGGCCGCCGCAGGGCGGCCCCTTCACCCCGGCAGCGGCGAGGAACGGGCAGCGAAGATGACTCAGCCAAACAACAACGCCACCCCCGGCGTCGTGCACGACACCGGCGGCACCTTCGGTGATCCCTCCACCGCCGGTCAGCACGACGACAACTTCGCGGGCTGGGGCTGGAAGGAGATCGAGGCTTCCATCGTCGGCGGCAGCGAGGTCAGCGCCGCCGACGGTGCCAGCCGGGCCAAGGGCATCGCCGACCCGGAGTCCTTCTTCTACGCCGCCAACGCCTTCTACGGCGCGCAGAAGCGCCTGGAGGTCATCGCCAAGAGCATCCAGGAGCAGGCCGACGCGGTCGCGGGCAAGGACGGCCCGTGGCAGGGCGAGGCGGCCAAGAAGTTCAGCATCCTGATGTTCACCCTGGCGCAGACCTTCCAGTCCAGGGCCGACCAGCTCTCCGGCAGCGGGACCAGCGGGTACAACGTGCCGGTCCAGCTCTACAACGACGGCAGGTACCTGGACTGGGCGCAGGGCGCGATCCGCTACATCGACAGCTGGTACGCCGAACTGGCCAGGAAGCTGGGTGCGCCGATCGGCACCGGCGGGCTGGTCTACATCAGCACCAAGCCGGAGCTGGTGACCGCGATGACCGAGCAGATGCGCCAGGTCGCGCAGGCCCTCAACGGCATCTACAAGCTGCCCATCGCCCAGGTGACCAAGCCGGACACCTCGCTGATCAACCAGAACACCCCGCCCGGACTGGGCAACGTCCCACCGCCCACCGGTGGCGGTTCCGGCGGTGGCGGTGGGGGCGGCAACGGCAACAACATCAACATCCCGCCGCCGCCCGGTAGCGGCAACGGCAGTGGTGGCAGTGGAAGTGGCGGCACCGGTGGTGGCGGCAATGGTGGCGGTGGCAACGGCGGCCTGAACATCCCGCCGCCGAACATCCCCCCGCCCTCTGGCTCCGGCTCGGGTGGTTCCGGCAGCGGCTCCGGTGGCGGTGGCGGCCTGGGCAACACGAACCTGCAGATCCCCCCGCCCAACATTCCCCCGCCCCCCGGTTCGACCGGTGGCGGCAGTGGCGGTGGTGGCGGTCTGGGCAACATCCCGAACCTGCAGATCCCGCCGCCCCCCGGCTCCGGCGGCTCCGGCCCTGGCGGCACCGATGGTGGCAGTGGCATCGGCGGGCTGGGCAACCAGAACATCAACGTGCCCCCGCCCCCGGGCTCGATCGGTGGTGGCAGTGGCGGCAACGGCCCTGGCAAGCCCGGCACCGGCGGCAACAACGGCGTTGGCAACCTGCCCAAGCCGCAGATCCCGCCGCCGCCCGGCACCGAAGGTGGCACCGGCAACAACGGCACCCACGGTGGCGGCACCGGCAACCCGAACATCAACGTGCCCCCGCCGCCCAGCACTAGCGACCTGCTCGGCGGCAACCACGGCGGCACGGGCAACGGCTCCGGCGGAAACAACGGCCTGGGCAACAACGGTCTGGGCAACAACCACCTGCAGATCCCGCCGCCCCCCGGGGCCGGCGACCTGCTCGGTGGCGGCCACGGCGGCGGCGCGCACGGCGGCGCCGGTGGCGGCGGAGGTCTTGGCGACACCCGAGGCGGTGGCCTGGGCGGCGGCGCGCACGGTCCGGCGATCGGCGGCCTCGGCGGCGGCACCGGGGGTTCCGGTGGCGGCAGTCTTGGTGGCCTGAACGGTGGCGGTGGCGGTGGTGCGGGCGGTGGCGCCAATGGTGGCATTGGCGGCGGAACCGGCGGCGGAGCCAACGGATCCAACGGCGGCAACGGCAACCAGGGCGGCGCCCCGGTCATGCCCCCGCCCGCCGGTGGCGGCGGTGGCGGCCAGGCCAACCAGGGTGAGCGCCCGGACGCGGCCGGTCTGCTGGAAGGCGACCAGAACGCGCACCTGTGGGAAGGCGAGGAACTGCCCGTCGGCTTCGGCGATCCCGGTATCACCGGCGAGACCCTGGCCGACAAGCCGAGGGACTGGGTGTCCGAGGAGTCCACTGTGGACGAATCCGTGACGGCCCCGAGCGCGCCGGTCGTGCTCGGCCCGGTGCTGCCGCCGGTGACGGCGGAGTCCAAGCCGGAACGCCCAGAGGCGGCCAACCTGCTTGTCCAGAGCGGCGAGCAGGTGTGGGGCCCGGCGGAATCGGCACCCGCCGAACAGATCCCGGTCAATCTCACGCCCACCCCAATCGAGCCCACGGCGCAACCCGCCCCGACCGCGCAACTCGCGCCCACCGTGCGACCCGCCCCGACCGAGCCACCCGCGCCCACCGCGCCACCCGCGCCCACCGCGCAACCCGTGGAACCCGCGGAACCCGCGGTCCTGCACTTCCCGGTCGCGACCCCATCCGCCATCCCGGTGGTCGCCCCGGCCCCGGACACCCCCCGGGTCGCCGTCGTGCGACCGGTCACCGACCGCGAGGACGTCAACGCCTGGAACACCGGCGTCGCCGCCCTGCTCCCCGCCTTCCTGCCCGCCCCCGTCGAGCCGGAAACCGAACCGGAAACCGAACTCCAGTACGTCCTCGACGAGAACGCCGACGGCGAGATCGAACTCGCCGCCTACCAGCGCCGCCGCGACGGCGACCTGGTCGACGAGAAACCACTGCTGTGCAGCAGCGACCTCCCCGAACCGGAGCCGGAGCCCGAACCCGAGCCGGAAGAGGACGAAGACGAAGACGAGCCGGAGCGGACCGCCGCCGACCTGCTCAACCTGGACGAATCCGCCTGGGGCGGCCGCGACGACCACGGGAACGGGGTGCTGGGATGAGCACGGTCACCGCGAAGCGCGGGCCGCGCCAGGCCGGACCGGCGCAACCAGCCGGGCAGATCGAACTCCAGGAACCGCCGGTCCTCGGGGAGCCCGCGAGCCGGGACTTCACCTCGGCGGTGAGCATGCTGCCGATGGGCATCGGCTCGATCATCATGGTGCTCAGCTTCTCCGGCATCGGCGGCACCTCGCCGATGACCTACCTCATCGGTGGCGGCATGGGCGTGTCGATGATGGCGATGAGCCTGGCCCAGTTGGGCCGCCCCGGCGCGGACCGCAAGCGCAAGATGCGCGGTGAGCGGCGGGACTACCTGCGCTACATCGCCCAGCTGCGCGCCAAAGCCCGCTCCACCGCGGAAGAACAGCGCCGTGCGGTGCTGTGGGACAACCCGGCGCCCTCCGCGCTGTGGTCCCTCGCCGTCGGCAACCGGGTGTGGGAACGCCGGGCCAGCCACGAGGACTTCGGGCGGGTGCGGGTCGGACTCGGCGCCCAGCGTGCCGCGCTGGAACTGGTGCCGCCCACCACCAAACCGATCGAGGACCTGGAGCCGCTGACCGCGGTGTCGTTGCGCCGCTTCAGCGAGGCATACCGCACCGTCACCGGAATCCCGATCGCGGTCGGCCTGCGCAGCTTCACCAGCGTGGAGTTCGACGGCGACCGCACCGCCGCCACCGGCCTGGTCCGCGCCATGCTCGCCCAGCTGGCCACCTTCCACTCCCCGGACGAACTGCGCATCGCGGTGCTCACCACCGAGGAGCAACGGCCGGCCTGGGACTGGGCGAAATGGTTGCCGCACAACGCACATCCCACCGTGCGCACCGCGGCCGGACCGGCCCGGCTGGTGGCAACCGAGCACAACGAGCTGTTCGACCTGCTCGGCCCGGAGGTCAACGACCGCGGCGACCACGACAAGTCCGTGCCGCCCAGCGCCACCGAACCCCTGGTGGTGATCGTGGCGCACCTGGTGAAACTGCCCGACTCCTCCCGGCTGCTCGGCGCGGGCCTGCGCAACGTGGTGCTGCTGGATGTCACCGGCATGCTGCCCGGCGGCCCGCAGGTGCTGCGGCTGACCGTGTCCGACGGCAAGCTCAGCTACCCGGCCGGTGCGGGCGGCGACGCCGAGGCCGCACCCGACTCGCTGAGCATCGAGCAGGCCGAGACCCTGGCCCGGCTGCTGGCGCCCAAGCGCACCTCCGGCACGGTGGACCTGGTCGAGCAGCCCCTGGACTCCGACTTCGGGCTCACCACGCTGCTCAACATCCGCGATGTGCACACCTTCGACGTGGCCGCGCAGTGGCGGCCCCGGCTGCCGCAGCGGGCCCGGCTGTCCGTGCCGATCGGGGTCACCGAGGACGGCGAGGTGGTCGAACTCGACCTCAAGGAATCCGCCCAGGGCGGCATGGGTCCGCACGGAATGCTCATCGGCGCAACGGGTTCCGGCAAGAGTGAACTGCTGCGCACCCTGGTGCTCGGGCTGGCCGCCACGCACTCCTCGGAGATCCTCAACCTCGTGCTGGTCGACTTCAAGGGCGGCGCGACCTTCCTCGGCATGGAGCACCTGCCGCACACCTCCGCGGTGATCACCAACCTGGCCGACGAACTGCCCCTGGTCGACCGCATGCAGGACTCGCTCAACGGCGAGCTGACCCGGCGGCAGGAACAGTTGCGGGAGAACGGTTATCCCTCGCTGTTCGAGTACGAGAAGGCCCGCGCGGCCGGTGCCCAGCTGGCCCCGATGCCCACGCTGTTCCTGGTGGTGGACGAGTTCTCCGAACTGCTGGCCAGCAAGCCGGAGTTCATGGACCTGTTCGTCTCCGTCGGACGGCTCGGACGCAGCCTCGGCGTGCACCTTCTGCTTGCCTCGCAACGACTTGACGAGGGCCGGATCAACCGGGTCGAGGGTCACCTGTCCTACCGGATCGCGCTGCGCACCTTCTCCTCCATGGAGTCCCGCAGTGTGATCGGCGCGGCCAGCGCCTACGAACTGCCCGCCGATCCCGGCAACGGCTACCTCAAGATCGACACGACGAACCTGGTGCGGTTCAAGGCCGCCTACGTCTCCGGACCGGTCCCCGCCGCCGCCAACGGCGCGGCCACCGAGGCGGTGCTGAGCCAGGAAGTGGTGCCCTTCAACACCTTCGCGCTCCCCGCCGCCGAGACCGCGGTCACCGAGGCCGAACCCGAGCGGGTGCTCGGCGCGGCCGCCGGTGAGCAGACCCTGGCCGAGGCGTTCCTGAACCGCTTGCACGGCGCGGGTCCCGCGGCCCGCCAGGTCTGGCTGCCGCCGCTGAGCGCCTCGCCCAGCCTGGACTCGCTGCTGCCCGGCGTGCTGCCGGACCCGGTGCGCGGCATGACCGTGGCCGACCCGGCCGAACGCGGCCGCCTGCGGGTGCCCGTCGGCATGGTCGACCGGCCGTATGAGCAGGTGCGCGAACTGCTCTTCGCCGACCTGTCCGCGGCCAACGGGCACGTCGCGGTGGTCGGCGCGCCGCAGTCGGGCAAGTCCACCCTGCTGCGCACGCTCGTGCTGGCCCTCTCGCTCACCCACACCCCCGAGGAGATCCAGTTCTACGGACTGGACTTCGGCGGCGGCGGCATCATGTCGATCAGCGGCCTGCCGCACGTCGGCTCGGTGGCCACCCGGCTGGAACGCGACCGGGTGGTGCGCACGGTGGCCGAACTGCTGCACGTGATGGAGCGCCGCGAGGCGGTCTTCACCGAACGCGGCATCGAATCCATGGCCGCCTACCGGCAACTGCGCGCTCTCGGCGAGATCGACGACCCCTACGGCGACGTGTTCCTGCTCGTCGACGGCTGGTACAGCGTGCGCCAGGACTACCCGGACCTGGAGGACCGGATCAGTGAACTCGCCGCCCGCGGGCTGACCTTCGGCGTGCACCTGATCGTGGCCGCCACCCGCTGGTCGGAGATCCGGCCCCGGCAGCGCGACCTGATCGGCACCCGCTTCGAGCTGCGACTGGGCGATGCCATGGAGTCCGAACTGGGTTCCCGCAAGGCGGCCACCGTGCCCGAACAACCCGGCCGCGGCCTGACCACCGACGGCTTCCACTTCCTGGCCGGTCTGCCCCGGATGGACGGCGGCTCCGGCACCGAGGACCTCACCGACGCCACCCGCACCCTCGCCGAGGAGGTCCAGACCTTCTGGTCCGGCAGGCGGGCGCCGGAGGTCCGGCTGCTGCCGCACCTGCTGCCTGCCGAGGCGCTCAACGCCCCCGCTGGCGATGTGCGCGTTGACCTCGGCCTGGACGAGCAGCGGCTTTCCCCGGTGTGGCACGACTTCGGCGCCACCCCGCACCTGCTGGTGTTCGGGGACGACGAGACCGGCAAGAGCAACGCGCTGCGCCTGGTGGTCCAGTCGGTGCTGCGCCGGTACGGTCCGGCCGAGGCCAAGTTCGTGCTCGCCGACCCCAGCCGCGGCTTCGACGACCTGGTGCCCGAGGAGTACCGGGCCGGGCACGCCATCACCGGCGACGCCGTGCACGAACTGGCCCAGCGGGCCGCGGCCTCGGTGACCAAACGGTTGCCCGGCACCGAGATCACCGGCGAGCGACTGCGCCGCCGGGACTGGTGGGACGGCCCCCGGCTGTTCTTCATCGTCGACGACTACGACCTGCTGACCGCGGGCGGACGGCCCGGCGGACCGCTGGAACCGTTGCTGCCGCTGCTCGCCCAGAGTGTCCACATCGGACTGCACCTGATCATCGCGCGCAGCACCTCCGGCGCGATGCGGGCCATGATGGACTCCGCCGTGCGCCGCCTCTGGGAACTGGGCACGCCCGCCCTGCTGTTCTCCTACCCCAAGGAGGAGGGCAAGTTCCTCGGCGAGGCCCGGCCGCGCACGCTGCCGCCCGGCCGCGCCCAGCTGGTCACCCGCCGCGGTGTCCGCCTGGTGCAGACCGGATTCGCCGGCCACACCGCAGACCTGGTGGGCGCCTCCGCCCGCACCGCCACTTCGTTCGGGGAGAACTCATGAGCGCGCCAACGGCCCAGCTCTGCCACATCACCGTGTACGGCCCCGGCGGGCGCGCCGACCTGGCGGTGCCCTCGGCCACCTCGGTGTCCAGCCTGCTGCCGGTGCTGCTCAAGCACACCTCCGGCCCCGGCGGCCCGGTCGCCGGCGAGGGCGCCTGGTCCCTGCAGCGACTCGGTGAGCCGCCGCTGGACCCCGACGGCACCCCGGAGACCCTGGACTGGCTCGACGGCGAGGTCTTCCACCTGCGCCGCTCCGCCGAAGCGTTGCCGGAACTGGACTTCGACGACGTGGCCGACGGCATGGCCACCGTGGTCAACCGCCGCGCCGACCGCTGGCAACCGGAGTTCAACCGCTGGCTGTTCGCCGGACTGTCCGGACTCGCCTTGCTGCTGCTCGCGATCGTGGTGCTGCAACCGGTCACCTGGCTGGTGAGCGTGCTCTTCAGCAGTGTGCTGGCCGGGCTGCTGATCGGCGGCGCGCTGGTCGCCGGGTACCGCACCGACAACACCCCGCTGACCCTGCTCACCACCGTCGGCGGCAGCGTGTTCGCCGCCCTGGCCGGGGCGATCGGGGTTGGCGGCGGGCAGGCAACCCTTGCGCTGCAAGCGGTTCCGGTGCTCTTCGGCGGACTGGCCCTGGTGCTGGCGGCGGGGATTCTCGGCCTCGGGCACGCGTTGTTCGCCCGCGCCATCCCGGTCTGGCCGGTCACCGCGCTCGGCCTGGCCGGGGTAGTCGGAGTAGGCAGTGAGAGCGCCTACCTGTTCCTGGCCTGGACGCCGGCGAAGGTGGCCGCGGTGCTGTGCGCGATCCTGTTGCTCAGCCTGGTCTTCGCCCCGCACGTGGCCATCCGCAGCGCGCACATCCGCGGCCCGCAGCTACCCCGCACCGCGGCCGAGCTGCCCCGCGAGATCGACCCCGCGCCCGCCGCGGAACTGGCCCGCCGCACCGGGTACGCCGACGACTTCCTCACCGCGATCACCGTTGCCGCCGCCCTGGCCTACGCCGCCGCGGTGCCGGTGCTGGCCACCGCGGGCGACGGGTTCTCCTTCGCGCTGGCCGCCCTGTTCGCGGTGATCGCGCTGATCCGCGGCGCCCGCCTCACCGGGGTCTGGCAGCGGATCCCGTTGCTGCTGGCCGGTTTCCACGGCTCCGCGCTGGTGGCCACCAGCATGGTCGGCGGCTACGGCGCGCTCGGCCGCACGCTGACCCTGCTCGGCCTGTCCGGGGTGTTCCTGGCCCTGGTGCTGGCCATGCTGCGCCCGGTGCACCAGCGGCTGCTGCCGATCTGGGGCCACCTGGCCAACTGGGCCGAGATCCTCACCGCGGTCGCGGTGCTGCCGGTGCTGGTCGAGCTGTTCGGGTTCTACGCCTGGGCCGCCTCGCTGATGGGGAGCTGAACCATGCAGACGCAGAAGGACCACGTCGAGGCATACCAGTTCATGATGGGCCGGATGAGCGCCTCCCTGGTGCTCGGCGACCCCAGCCTGCTGGAGGTCCCCGCCCGCCGCGCCTGGACCGGTTTCCTGGTCGGCATCGGGATCACCTTCCTGATCGGGCTCGGCTTCTTCCTCTACGGGCTGATCGTGCACCTGACCGCACCCAAGCCCGCCACCAGGCCACAGGCCGCGGAGTACTCACTCCAGGTCGACCACCACGCATCCGAAGGGGGCCAGTCATGGCTGTCCTGACCACACGAGGACCAGCCGGTGACCACGGGCTGGCCAGGCACACCATCGGCAACGCCACCATCCTCTGCCAGCCCGGCAAACTCAGCGACGAGGCCCGCGCGCTCGCGCTCACCGTGGCCGCGGACAGTGAGAACCTGCTCGTGGTGGTGGACCTGCCCGAGGACTCGCCGATCGGCCTGTGGGACCAGGTCGCCAAGGTGCTGCCGCGCCGCCGAGGCATCCGGCTGGTCATCGGCGGCCGCAACCGGGAAACCGCCGCGCTGGCCGGGCAATGGCTGTCCGAACGCCTGGGCCGCAGCGTGCTCGCCCCCGACGGCGCACTCACCCGCGCCGCGGGTGGCGGCCTGTTCGTCCACAGTGGACCGGGCACCGGCTGGGTGCGCTTCCGCAAGGGCCGGGTGCCGGTATGGGAGGCCAAGCGCTTCCCCAAGCCCACCTGGGAGAACGGCAGTCCCCTCGACGCCGAGCCGACCAGTTCGCGCGGCGTGGCCGAACCCATCCCCGGCGGCATCTGGATCCGCCCGGCCGGTGACGACCCGCGCCAGGCCGAACAGCGGGTGAAGCTGGCCGAGACGCTGCCGGTGCGCCCGGACCTGATGACCGTGGTGGTCGGCAGCCCCGGCGGCGCGCCGCTGTCCCTGGACGATGTGTCCCGGCTGTGGATCCAGCTCGCCGAGCCGGTCCGCCGCCAGACCCGGTTCGTGCACTACGGCCCGCTCTCCTTCGCCAACAACGACACCCTGGGCCAGGCACTGGCCGACCTGTTCGGCACCGGCATCGTCACCTACACCGGCCTGCCCACCGGCACCGGCGAACTGCGCACGGTGCTGCCGGACGGGTCCGCAGGCTGGCAGCCCTACGCCACCCAGCTGCTGCACACCGCAAGGGACAGCCGCGGCGTCGCACTGCCGCCGATCGTGCTGGCGCACCGCTCCCCGGTGGGCAACCTGCCCGAGATCGGGCCCGCGGTGTACTGGACCGCGCCGGACGCGGTGATCGAGGTCGTGCCCGCCGGGCTGGTGCTGCGTTCCCCGGTGCCCTCGCCGGATGTGCCCGCCCTGCGCGACATCCGCCTGGACGCCCGGCAGAACAACCTGATCTTCGACCCGGCCGGTGAGTCGGAACCGGGGCGGATGCGCTTCCTGGCCAACGACATGTTCGGACGACTGGACACGGCCAGCCGCGAATCCGCCAGGGTGCTGGCGGCTGCGGAGTTGCTGGCCGAGCACGGGGTGCGGGCCAGCGGCGCGGCGAACGCCGTGGTGACGCTGCGGGATCCGGCGCCGGTCGCGCCGGTCGAGCAGGCCCCGGTGCAGGCGGAGCCCTACCGACCGGTCGGTAGGACCGCCACCGAGGCCCCGTCGATCCTGGCGGCCCTCGCCCCGGTCGTCGCGGTCGAGCCCGCTGCTCCGCAGGCCCAGGCGGTCGAAGCCCCGGCCCGCGCGGCTGTCGAGCCGGTGGCGGCCCCGGCGACCGAGGCCCCGGCCCCGGTGCCCCCCGCGCCGGCCGTCACCGCCGCCCCGGTGATCCCGGCCGGTCCGGCCCGCGCGCTGCCCACCCCCGCCCCGGCCGCCGCCGCGCTCATCCCCGACCGCGGCCTCACCGACGAGCGCGAGTGGCTGCGCACCAACCTGGGCGCCGAGTACGGCACCCTGTCCAACGCCCTGGCTCGCGTGCTGTCCGAACACCCTGGTTTCCAGGGCGCGCTGACCCGTTCCGCCGCCGAGATCCTCACCGACGCGGTCGCCGTGCGGCTCTACCTCTCCCCGCGCGGCATCGCGGTGGACGCCGGGCTGCGCGCGGCCACCGTCGGCGCACACGTCCCGTTCGCACGCTGCGTGGTCTCCGGCCTGAACCGGCTGCCCTCGCACCGCGGCGCGGCGGTCTTCACCGCCACCGTGGACGCCGAGCGCCTGGAGTTCTACCGGGACAACGCCGCCGTCACCGAGTGGGGCTTCCTCAACGCGCTGACCGGGCCGCACGCCGGATCTGCCGGGGACACCGACCTGGTGGTCTGGTCCATGACCGCCCGCCGGACCCGCCTGCTGGAGCCCGAGGACAGCCGGGTCGCCGACCGGGTGCTGTTCGTGCCGGGCACCAGCTTCAAGGTCCTGGAGGTCACCGGGGCCGCCGAGGGCCAGCGCGGCCGGATCCTGCTGCGCGAACTGGGTGCGGCCGAGATCGACGCCGAGGGCCGCATCGACGCCAGCCGCGCCTCGCTCGACGAGCTGGCGCTGCGCTCGCTCAAGCAGCAACTGGACCGCTGGGCCACCGACCAGCCCGCGGACCCGATCGACGCCGCCGCCGCGGCCCGCTTCGGCACCCTGCCGGGCCTGGTCTGAAGGGGACTGAGATGAGCCGAGAAGTCCTGACCGTCGGCGCGGGCGGCTACCCGAGCATCGGGGCCGCACTGGCCCAGGCCCCGCGCGGCGCCACCATCAGCGTCCAGCCGGGCCAGTACGCGGAGAACCTGGTGGTGCGCCAGATGGTCACCATCATCGCCGCCGAGGGCCCCGGCACCGTCCGGGTCCAGGCCGCCACCGGCAGCGTGCTGGTAGTCGACGCCGAGGCCGTGCAACTGCGCGGACTCACCCTCGGCTCCGGCGAGACCGAACTGGCCACAGTGGACATCGTCCGCGGCCAGGCCGGACTCGACGGCTGCGAGATCACCGGCGGCTCCTGGACCACCCTGCTGGCCCGCGAGACCGGCTCGCTGGCCATGCGGGACTGCGTGGTGCGCAACAGCATCGGCGTCGGCGTGGTCATCGCCTCCCCGCAGACCTCCACCATCGAACACACCCAGGTGGTCGAACCGGCCTCCTCCGGCATCGTGGTGGCCGAACACGGATCGCTGATCCTGCGTCGCAGCACCGTGCTCCGGCCGCGCGGCAACGGCCTGTGCGCCAACGGATCGGCCGAGCTGACCGCCGAGCAGTGCGAGATCACCGGCGCGGGCAAACCGGCCGTGGTGCTGGAAGGCCAGTCCACGGCCAGCCTCACCGGCCTGACCGTGACCGGCAGCGACAGCATCGACCTCTACCTGCTCACCACCGGCACGGTGTCCATTGTGGACTCCAGCTTCACCGGTGCCCGCGGCCAGTCAGCGCACATCTCCGGCGGCACCGCGCAACTGCTGCGGGACTGCACCTTCACCGGCGCGGGCAACGCCGCGATCCAGATCACCGGCCAGGCCGCCCCGCGACTGACCGACTGCGTGCTCACCGGGGTGCCGGTGGCGGTGCTGGTGGACGGGGAGAGCACGCCGAAGTTCGAGCGTCCGGTGCTCACCGAGGTCGGTCAGGGCTTCGTGGTCTCCGGCAACAGCAAGCTGCTGCTGGCCGGTGGCACCGTGGACACCGGTGACGCGGCCGCGCTGGAGGTCAGGGAGAGTTCCCGCGCGGTGCTGTCCGACCTGGAGATCCACTCGGCCAGCATCGCCGCACTGTCCTTTGTGGAGTCATCAGCCGGAGAGCTGCGCTCGGTGCAGTTGCGCGGCGGTGGCGTGCTGGCCGGGGACGGGGTCACGCTGACCGTGCGGGACAGCGAGATCCTCAACGCCCCCGGCGACGCCCTGACCGCCCGGCCCGGCGCGTCCCTGACCGTCAGCCACTGCCGCATCCGCTCCCCGCGTGGCCACGGTGTGGCCATGGACGTGGGCGCCCGCGGCGAGCTGACCGATTGCCAGGTCACCGAGTCCGGTGCGGAGCCGTTCCAGATCGGCTCGCCGGAGCACGTGCGCCGCGGCGAGGCCGGTCGCGCGGTGGTCCGCGAGACCGTGCCCGAGCACACCCCCGAACCGGTCGAGGCCGAGGGCGCCGAACTGTCCGAGCCCATGCGGGAACTGGCGGGCCTTGTCGGCCTGGACGGGGTGAAGCAGGAGGTCACCGGGCTGGTCAACCTGATCCGGATGTCCCAGCAGCGCAAGAAGCTCGGCCTGCCGATGCCGCCGATGAGCCGCCACCTGGTCTTCGCCGGTCCGCCAGGAACGGGTAAGACCACGGTGGCCCGGATGTACGGCACGGTGCTGGCCGAGCTGGGTGTGCTGAGCAAGGGGCACATGGTCGAGGTGGCCCGCGCCGACCTGGTCGGGCAGTACATCGGCTCCACCGCGATCAAGACCACCGAGGTGATCACCAAGGCGCTCGGCGGCGTGCTGTTCATCGACGAGGCGTACACGCTGACCGCCCAGTCCGGCGGCTCCGGCCCGGACTTCGGTCAGGAGGCGGTGGACGCGCTGATGAAGATGATGGAGGACCACCGGGACGAACTGGTCGTCATCGTGGCGGGCTACTCCGCGCACATGGACCGGTTCCTGGACTCCAACCCCGGCCTGGCCTCCCGGTTCACCCGCACCATCGAGTTCCCCAACTACTCGGTGGACGAGCTGGTCACCATCACCACCGGCCTGTGCGCCAAGCACTACTACGAGCTGACCGAGGACGGCCTGGCCGCGGTCCGCGAGTACTACGAACGCGTGCCCAAGAACGAGACCTTCGGCAACGGCCGGGTGGCCCGCAAACTGTTCGAGGCCATGGTGAACAACCAGGCATCCCGGTTCGCCACCGCCCCACCCAGCAAGGACACCGAGCTGAACCGGCTCACCGCGGCGGACCTGCGGGCCGAACTGGACCTGCTGCCCGCCGCCGCCCGCGCGGTCAACGCCTCCACTGTGGACGATCCGGCCGCAGCGGTGGCCGCCACCCTTGGCTGGCGCCGGTTCGAGGCCCTCGCCGGTCAGGACCAGACCAGGGCCACCGCCCGGCTGACCCTGGAACGCCTGGCCAAGGCCCGCCGGGCGGGTGCCGACGACGCCGCCGACCTGGTGATCACCGGTCGGCGGGGGAGTGGCCGCACCGAGTTCGCCAGGCTGTACGCCCAGTCACTGACCGAACTCGGCCTGATCCGCACCGGCGTGCTGCACCGGGTGCACGTGGCCGCCGAGCTGTGGCCGCAGTGGCCCGGCCAGGCCGAGGCACTGGCCCGCGACGCGGTGGCCCAGGCCCGCGGCGGGGTGCTGGTGCTGGACCTGGACGGGGACTGGCTGGCCGAGTCCGCCGACCCGGTGTTCGAGGCGGTGGAAGCGGTGCTCACCGAGACCGCACGGCGGGCCGGCGATCAGGTGCTGGTGCTGCTCGGCGAGCCGGAGCGGATCGGCGCGCTGTCCGGACTGCTCAACCTGCCCGCCCGCTTCGGGCACGCCTGGCCGCTCGGACCGTACACAGTGGAGGAACTGGCCCAGGTCGCGGTGGCGGCGCTGGCCCGGCGCGGCCACGAGGTGCCGGAGGACGTGCGCGAGGCGCTGGCCGGTGAACTGGCGAAGTCCGGAGTGGACAGTGTGCGCGGCGCCCACCAGCTCGCGCTCGCCCTGGCCCGCACCGCGGCCACTCGCACCCTGGTCGCCGCCGACCTGCGCGCGCTCGCGCCGGTCGGCGCGGAGGAACTGCCGCTGGGCCAGGGCCTGGCCGCGGTCGGATGAGAGGGAGCACGATGAACGCCAACTACGACGACCTGCGGGCCGAGGCCCTCAGCGCGTACCAGAGCAGGCGGGCCGAACTACTGGCCCTGCGCGGTGATCTGGCCGCGGTGTCCGGGGTGGCCAAGGCTCCGCGTGATGTGGTGACGGTGACCGTCGGCCCGCACGGCGAGCTGAAGGACATCAAGTTCCCCACCGCCGCCTACAACAAGCTCACCCCGGCCGAACTGGCCGCGGTGATCCTCAAGACCGCGAACGCGGCCCGGACCAAGGCGGCCCGCACCGCCGGTCAGAAGCTCGGCGCGCTACTGCCCGCCGGACTGACCGGGGAGAAGTTGCTGCGCGGCGAACTGGACCTGGGCGCGCTGCTGCCCGAGGCACCCGACGTGGCCTGAGGCCACCGGACAAACAGGAGGAGCACATGGCAGGCGAAGAGCACTTCGAGGTGGTGCCGGACGGGCTGCGGGTGGCCGCCCGCGGTTTCCACACCAAGGCCGACCACCTGATGCGACTGCACCAGCAACTCGCGGTCCTGGTCGACGGCAACCGGCTGGCCCCGCTGGTCGGCGACAACGACAACGCCAAGACCTTCCTGGCCGGGTTCACCAGATCGGGTGGCGGGGTACGGGACGTGGTCGGCGGCTGGGGTACCGCGATCCGGGTGACCGGCGACGTGGCCGGTGGCATGGCCGAGAACTACGACCTCGCGGAGCGTTACGCCACGGATTCGGGGCGTGGCCTCGGCAACGCGCTGGCCAACATCACCGGCGGCGGGCCTGTCAACAACATCGTCGACAACCTGTCAACACGTCGCTGATTCCCTGAACACGGGCGGATCGGCGGTCTGGCGCGGGTCCCGGCAAGGAGGACGGATTCATGCAGCCACCGGAGGGCATCCTGTGGATCTTCCCCTTGCTGGGCGGCGACTTCTGGCCCAAGGGCGATCCCGAGGCGCTCTTCGCCGAGGCTGATCAGTGGCAGAACCTGTCCAGCCAGATCGCCGCGGCCGGCGGCGGACTGCCGGACCTGGTCCGCAACGTCAACACCAACCTGACCGGCCCCGCAGGCCGGGCCTTCGTCCGCTGGGGCCAGAAACTCAGCGGCTTCGAAGGCGACCTCGGCACCATGGTCGCCAACCAGGGCGAGTCGCTGCGCCAGTACGCGGTCAACCTGGAAAACGCCCAGTACTCCCTCATCATCCAAACCGCCTTCACCGCAGCCGAGATCCTCTGGGCCATCGCCGACCCCTTCACCGCGCCGCTGGTCCCGGAAATCCTGACCCTGGGCCGCATCGCGGTCCGCGAAACCCTGGAACGCTTCCTAGGCAAGGCCGCCACCCAGGCCGTGCTCGCCATTACTTCCGAAGCCGCCGAAGAAGCCTTCACCGCCTTCCTGGCCAGCGCCATCCAGAAGGGCCAAGGCCACGTCGACAACATCGACTGGAAGAGCGTCGGCCTGGGCGCGGCCATCGGTGGGGCGGCGGGGCTGGTCGGTCACGGGGTGCATCTGGGGATGCACAAGTGGGCGCCGAACGTGGCGAAGACCTGGGTGGGGGCGGGGATCACCGAGGCGGTCACGGAGGGTTTGGTCGGGCTGGGCACGATGCCGTTGGGTGGTGGGCTCAGTGGGGTTGGGCTGGGGGCGGCCAGTGGGTTCTTCACGGGTGCGGCTAGTCACGGGGCGCACAACCTGGGGCAGAACCTGCATGGGAAGTTCGAGAACTGGCGGAACGGGCCGCAGTTGCAGGGCGCGCCGAAGACGCCGGATGCGATCGCGCCGCCGGCTGCGTTGGCCGGGCCGGGGTCGGTGGGGCCGGTGGATGTGCCGGGTGGGCTTGGTGGGGATGGGCCGGGGAACACCGGCGGGACGAGTGGCGGATCCGGTGCAGGGGGCAATGGCGGACCGGGCTCGGGTGGCTCGAACCAGAACAATGGCGGCTCGGGCACGAACGGCTCCGAGGGCAGCGGTGGGTCCGGGACCAACACGCCGCTGAGCGGGTTCGGCGGCTCGAACAACAGCTCCGGCAACTTCGGGCAGACCAGGGACAACACCACGACCTCGCCCAACACCAACGGCACAACCCACAACTCCGGCGTGCCTGGCAATTCCGGCACGCCGGGCATCCCCGGCGGCCCGGGAACGCCCGGCGCCCCTGGCACTTCGGGCGGTTCGGGCACCCCCGGCACCCCCGGCGGTCCGGGCACTCCTGCTGACTCCAACACTCCGGGCACCACGGCTCACGGCACGGGCAACACCAGCACCGACGCCCCCGCCTCGCCGAACACCGGCCCAACCCGGGACATCACCTCCCACATCGAGGTCACCTCCCCGGCCACCAACACCCCCAACACCTCAACGCCGAACCCCAACACACCCGCCAGCACCACCCCGACACCGTCGAGCCCCAGCCCAACCCCAGCCACCAACACCGCAACCCCGTCGACGACCACCAACACCCCGTCGACCAGCAACGCAACGCCGTCCAACACCAGCGTGCCCGCCAACACCGCAACCCCATCGCCCTCCACCCCCACCCCCAACTCCTCTCAACCGTCCACAATCGACACCACCCCAAAGCCAACCCCCGCCCCCCAAGCCCCCACCCCCAGCATCAAACCCACCACCCCCACCGAAACCCCCGCCCCAACCACCACCCAACTCACCACCGCCACCACCCTCCTCACCCAGGCCAACATCACCCCCGCCCTCTCCGACAACCCCACCTGGCAACAACTCCACGCCAACCTCACCCACACCATCGCCACCACCCAGGACCCCGCCCTCACCACCAAACAACTCCGCGCCGAACACGGCGAACGCATCCTCACCTACCGAGCCATCGCCGCCGCCGACACACTGTCCAATCTGGACACCAAGACCCAGCGCCAAGCCAACAAAGAAGCCGCGAAACTGGTCAGTCAGCACCACCAGATCCCGCTCGTCATCGGCGAACCGAACGAGCGGCAACAACACAACCGGGACCTGATCGACCACGTCGTGACCGTGGTAGCCGCCGAGTACGCCCAGCACGGTCCGCAACGTGCCGCCGCGCTCGCCAAGGATCTGGCGCAGGAGTCCGGCACCGGTCGCAGAAGCGGTGGCCCCGGCGGGAATCCGGTTACCGTGCACGGGATTCCGCAGGTGCACTTCGGGCCGTTCCAGCAGCAGCCCGGCACCTGGGTGAACACCCGGTTCGCCCAGCTGGCGCGATCCGGCGGACCGAACTTCACTCCCCAGTCCTATGCGAACTTCCTCGCCCAGAGCGCGGACAGGTCCGAGATCTCCTTCGTGGTCAACGTGATCCTCCCGGCCAAGAAGGCCGGCGAGATCCCGGCGACCATCGCCAAGGTGCTCGAACAGTACTCGGGCAACCGGCGGGTGGCCTTCGTGTTCGGGGTCAACGGCAACGCCAAGGATCTCAACTCCTTGGCGAACTCCTTGCCGTACCAGCACATCGAGGCTTCCGGGGTGCCGGTCGCGGTGGTCCAGACCCCGCTGCCCACCGGGTTCCGCAAGTCCAAGGACAACTTCCCCTACGGCACCATGCGCAACGACACGCTGAACTCCGGGGCCACCAGGGGCGCGCTGGCCGGGCTGCTCAGCCAGGGCACGCACCCCTACATCTCGGTGCAGGATCTCGACCAGGGCAGCCGGACCACGCCTGCGGGCACGCACATCTTCGACCACTTCGACCAGATGACCGGGGCGAGGGGACACGGGGAGGAGCGGCTGGCGGCGGATCGGCCGTTGCTGATGGCCGGTGGTTACCGGCCGGGGCAGGGCAGCACGGTGCGGGCCAACACCCAGGCGGCGATCCTGGCCGATATGCAGACCAGGGACCGGCAGGCCGGTGATCACCCGTTGCTGCCGTACTCGCCCGAACCGAACCTGTACTTCGACGGCACGCTGCTGTTCAGCCAGCACGCCACCATCGCCTTCGGGCAGGGCGGCGGCGAGTTCAGCCACCTGGCCGAGCAGCTCAACCTGGCCTTCGCCGCCGAGCTGAACCACTACCACCAGTCCGGTGTGGACGTTCAGGTCTTCGGCGCCACCAGCAGTCACCCCGACCGCGGCCGCGCGTACCTGACCCAGTTCGAGGACGCGTCGATCGTCACCGATCTCAAGCGGTTCCAGTCCAAGTTCAAGGGCACCTACGGCACCCTGCCGCAGAGCCACCTCGGCCTGACCAACGTGGCCACCCAGTTCTTCGAGACCCGCAGTGCCAAGGGCGGCATCGAGATGTCCCCGTACCGGCACGCCTACCCGGGTGTCGCGGCCACGGATTCGCCGCTCGCGCCACGGGTCCAGCCCGGTGGTTCGAGTCACTGGCGGCCTGGGCCGCAGCCGTTGCGGACCACCGAGCACGGCACCGTCCCGGCCAACCACCAGCGCTGGGCGCCGCCGGACTCCGGGCGCGCCAACCAGCTCGGCGTGCCCGGCACGAACCTGATGAACCCGCGCATCTCCGCACCGCTGAGTGCGGGCGGGCACGCCGGGATCGCCGCGGGGGAACAGGTTCTCTCGGCGTGGAACACCGCGCTGTCGGACCCGTCCTCGCGGATCGTGGTGAAGTTCCAGAACTTCCAGCACCTGGTGCAGCCCAACCAGCAGCAGTCGCTGTGGACACCGCCGCAGCAGGTGGTCTTCGACGGCAACCGGATGTACGCCCGGCCGACCGGTCCGGCCACGCCGCCGGGGGTGGCGCCGAACACGTTGTTCGACGCGGTGTCCAGGGCCGACGGCACCCGCTCGGCCGGTGGCATCCGCCGGGACGCGATCGCGGTGGCCATCGCCGAGGGCGGCAACCCGGACTCGATCAACCGCCTGGTGCCCGGTTCGCTCCAGGAACAGCTGACCAACCACCGGGTCCAGGACGCCGACCTGGCGACCACCGTGTTGCAGACCGCGGGACTGCACTTCGACCCGAGTCCGCTGGGCGGGCAGCGCAACACCGAGGTGGCCAACGCGGTCGCGGTGGCGGGCAGACTGGCCGCGAGTGTGCTGAACCGGCGGGTGGTGATCACCAGCAACGGGCAGGAGTACTTCACCGCGACGCCGTTCCGGGACCGGCCGGTCAACCAGGCCGATGTGGTGGTGGACATGACGGTGGACCAGCACGGCCGGGTCCGGTTCCAGCCGCAGGCCGGGGGATCGGCGTTCGGCAACCAGCCGGACACCACGGCCAACGCGCAGCACCCGGCGCCCCAGCAGGCCCCGGCCAACCAGACCCCGCAGCCCGCGACGACCCCGCGGCCCGACCAGCCCGGCAACGCGAATCCCACCGAGGCGACCCCGACTGACACCCAGTCCGCCGACAACCCGCCGCTCAAGCCGAAAACCACCGTCCTCGACGACGAGTCCTGGCGGCACTACCCGGGCCCCACCGCCGACTGGATGTCCCCTGACCCCCGCCCCCTGCACCGCGACCAGTGGGAACACCTGCGCGCCACCGCACCCGTCAGCCACGTCGAGTCCGAGCTGACCGCGATCCTGACCAACACCAGCGCGGTGGTCGACGCCAACGGCCGCCCGCGGTTCGCCCTCAACTCCGAGATCGTCCCGGTGCGGCACGACGTGCGCCGGATCGAGGTCGAGCCGGGTCGCTGGGTCAAGGAGTTCACCCTCAAGGTGCACCTGACCGCGCAGGCCGGGGTGTCGCCGGAACGCCTGGACCTCGTGCGGCGCAACGCTCATCGCGGGGTGGACCGGATGTACAACCAGGGCTACCGGATGCCCGACGGCGATCAGTTCCACGTGCGGCTGGAGTTCGTCGAGCATGCCGAGGACGCCTTCCAGCAGGTGAACGTCTGGCCGAGTACCGACCGGTCGGTGCACAACCAGTGGGACGCCAACCTGCCGCCGCAGGACATCGCGCATGAACTGGGGCACTACGGCTTCGGGCTCTACGACGCCTACGACACCAACCTCGCCCTGCAGCACAAGCCCGCCGGATCCCAGCACCACGGCCGGGGCGGCAAGGTGGTCGGCGAGGTGTCCAACCGGGTCATCCGGGACGCCGACAGCGGTCTGATGTCCCTGTCCCACCGCCCGGACACCGTGTTGCGCCCCCGCGAACTGTGGCAGATCGGCCGGAACCTCCAGTCCACCACCAAAATCGTCCAGGACAACCCGCACGTGTCGCCCGGCCAGGGTGTGCCCATACCGGAAACCTCGCTGTACGCCAGGGCCGCCAACGGTGATCTCGACGCGACGATCGCCCTGGCCGATCAAGGTCACCAGGAGTCACTGCGCACGCTTGACCAGCTCGCCGTCGGTGGCAACCAGCAGGCGCACCACGCCCTGGTCGTGCTCGGCTCGCAGGGCGAGACGCACGCGCTGGACGCGCTGGTCCGGGCCGGGGACAACAACCCGCACCCGGAACTGGGTGGCCGCACCGCGGTGCAGGAGCTGGCGCAGCTGACCTTCCAGCCGGTGCCGCACCGGCAGGCCAAGCTGTTCCTGGAGAACCTGGCCAAGGACCGGAACCTGCCGACCCTGGTCGTCTTCGCCCAGCACGGCAACGAAGAGGCCCGCGATGAGGTCCGCAAGCTGGCGGGGGAGGGCAATCAGCAGGCGCTGATCGCGTTGGCGGACAACGGTGACGCGGTCGGCCTGGGCCAGTTGGCCAAGGCGGGCAACGCCGATGCCTACGCCGGGCTGAAACTGCTGGCGCGCAACGGCAACAACGACGCGGTCAAGGTGCTGGGCGAGGCGGGGGATGTGCCCGCGCTGGTCGAGGCCGCCACCGGGCCTGGGCCCGCCTACGACGCGGTCAAGGAGTTCGCCACCCGGGGCAATGCGCAGGCGGTGGCCAAGGTGACCGAGGCCGGGGACGTGCCGCTGCTGACCCGGCTCAGCCTGGACGGCAACCCGGATGCCAAGAACGGCCTGCGAACCTTGGCGGGCAACAACAACCCGGCCGCGCTCACCGCGTTGCGCGACCAGCAGGACATCACCGGACTGCTGGAAGTGGCGAAGAAGGGCAGTGCGGACGCGCACACCGCGCTGAAGCAGTTGGCGGGCCAGGGCAATGAGGCCGCGGTGCAGACCCTGGTGACCGCCGGGGACGTGGCCGGGCTGGTCGAGTACGCGGGCACGGACGGACCGGCCTACCACGCGGTGCGCGAGTTCGCCGCCAACGGCGACACCACCGCGCTGGCCAAGGTGGTCGACAACGCCGACGTGGCCACCCTGATCACCCTCGCGGACCGGAACGTGCCGCACGCCCAGGACGGACTGCGGCACCTGGCGGGCAACGGCAACGGGCAGGCCACCCAGGACCTGGCCCGGCGCGGGGATGTGACCGGGCTGACCACGTTGGCGCAGAACGGGAACGAGACCGCGCAGCAGGCGTTGTTCGCACTGGCCAACGGCGGGAACCGGGACGCGATCGTGGTGCTGGCCAACCTCGGCGACCAGAACGCCGTGCAGTACCTGGCCCAGGAGGCCGCCCGCAACAACAGCGCCTTCGGCACCACGGCCGCAAACCAGGACCGCCCCGAGCGCGACCTCCCCGCGCTGTTCCAGCGGGTCGCCACCGAGCAGAACCTCACCGGCACCGAGCTGGAAATGCGCATGTACCACCCGGCCGCCGCCGTGATGGAACTCGGCTTCACCGAACCCGACCTCACCCAGGCCCAGTCCTACCAAACGGCCCTGGCCAACTTCCAGGGCGTCTGCGGTGAAAGCTCGGCCCACCTCCGCGACATCTACTTCGCCAACCCCGTTCAGCCCCAGCGCGGCCTGGACGCCCTGGCCGCCGCCCTGAACACCCCCGGCGACGCCGCCATCCGGGTCAACACCTACGCGCACAGCTGGTTCGTGGAGAAGCGCGGCGACATCGCGCACCTCTACCAGAGCTACCTCGGCAGAGCCTCCTTGACCGAGTACCTCAGCAACCCGGTCACCCTGCCCGCGACCGAACTCCTGGCCAAGGTCAGCACCATCGACTCCGCCTACCGCAAGGCCATCGCGGACGGCGAGACCGTCGGCAAACAGGTCATGCACCCCGACGAGCAGCTGCTCTTCGGCGGGATCGGCCTCAACGCCAAGGACTTCACTCCCGACGGCGGCTTCAAGGTCGAGGTCACCAGGGACCTCGCCGACCCGGAGACCCAGCGGGACCGCCTGCGGGCCAAGCTGGACGAGAACAGTCGCTACTGGAACCACCTGCGGGACAACCACTCCCAGACCATCGAAGCCTGGAACAACACCTACTTCGAGGGCGGCCTGGACACCGCTATCGCCGAACAGCAGACCCTGGCCCACCGCGCCGAAGTCGCCGCCACCACACTGTCCACAATGGACGACGACTCCCGGGGGCAGGCGCTCGAAGCCGCGGCCACCATCGCCACCCGCTACCATCACGCGCCGCTGACCATGGGCGAACCAACCCCGGAACAGCAGCACCTCAAGGACGTGGTCGACCAGGTCGTCACCGTGGTCGCCGCCGAGTACGCCCAGCACGGCCCGGACCGCGCCGACACCCTGGCGCACGAGCTGGCCAAGGACTCCGGCACCCGGCGCACCCACGGCGGACCCGGCGCGGGCAAGAAGGAGGACCGCAAGGGCAAGGGCCGCGCCAATCCCTATCCCAGCCGCAACAACAACGGGGCCTCCTCCTCGCACAGCCAGGAACCGCCGACCGTCTACCACCAGGTCGGCCCGTACACGCCGCCGGCGGGCACCTTCGCCAACACCGCCTTCCTCGGTCTGGCCCGCACCGGAGGGCCGGAGTACAACCGCACCGACTACCAGAACTTCCTGCGGGAGAGCGCCGCGCAACGGCCGGTCTCCTTCGTGGTCAACATCATGCTGCAGCTCAACCAGCTGCACCGGATCCCGGCCACCGTGCACGAGATCATGCAGGGCTACCAGGGTGATCCGCGCCGGGTGGCGTTCGTGTTCAACGCCAACGCGACCACCGACTCACCGGAGTGGCAGCAGCACTGGAACGGCAACCGGGAGACCTGGCAGTGGCTGCAGGCATCGCTGTGGCCGATCGCGGTGGTCGGTGGCAGGCACGACGGGTTCCGCTACGGCTCGGTGCGCAACGATACGCTGAACTCCGGCGCCACCAGGGCCGCGCTGAACGGGATGATGCAGTTCGGCACCCACCCGTACGTCTCGGTGCAGGACTTCGACCGGGGCAGCCGGGTCACCCCCGGTGGCAGGCACGTCTTCGACTACTTCGACCGCCAGACCCGCGGCAGCCGGGACATGCCCGCGGAACGCCCGCTGTTGATGGGCGGCGGTTACCGGCCCGCGCCGAACTCCGGCTTCGAGCAGAACACCGAGGCGGCCATCCTGGAGGACATGCGCACCAGGGACCGGCAGGCCCGGATCGCGCCCACGCTGCCGTACGTGCCAGAGCCCAACCTGTACCTGGACGGCACGCTGCTGTTCACCCAGCACCGGCAGGTGGTCTTCGGTGACGGCGGGGCCGAGTTCGGCAGGCTCGCCGACACGGTCGGCCGGACCTACGCCGACGAGCTGAACCACCTGCGCGCCAACGGCATCGACGTGCACACCGACCAGAGCAACAACCGGCACCCCAACCGCGGCCGGGCCTACGTGGTGCACTTCGAGGACGCCGCGATCGTCACCAACCTGCAGCGCTTCCAGGACGAGTTCACCAGCGGCGGCCGCCAACCGGCCCGCGGCAACCTGCCGCAGTCGCACGTGCCGCTGGGCAGTGTGGTGGACCAGTTCTACGTGGACAAGGACGCCAAGAAGGGCGTGTCCGCCTCGAAGTACCGCGACTCCTTCCTGAAGAAGCTCGACCAGGACCAGCCCTTCGGCCCGCGCAGGCTGCCCGGTGGCACCTCATACTTCAACACCGGTCAGCAGCGGCAACGTCCCGAGCAGCCGCTGCCCAAGCACAGCTGGCTGCCGACCGCCCGGCCGGATCAGGGCCACCTGGGCAACCTGGTGCGCAACGAGCCCAGCCACCGGGTGTCCGCGCCCATGGGCAACGGCGAGGCCGCCGGGGTGCAGCCGCACCACAAGGTCCTGGCCGCCTACCTGATGGCCACCTCGGACCCGGCCTCCACGCTCACCCAGCAGATCCACCAGCTCGGTCTGCAGCTCCAGCTCGGCGATCCGCTGAACCAGCAGCCGCAGGTGGTCCGGGACGGGTTGTTCGACCAGGTCGGCCGGGCCGCGGGCACCTCCGGCGAGGCGATCCGGGCCGGTGCGATGCGGCTGGCGTGGGAGCTGGCGGTGGCCGAGACCTCCGCCCAGGCGATGATCCCCGGTTCGATCCTGGACCAGCTGCACCGGGCCCCGGTGCGCGGCAACGGCAACCTGGTGGTCGCGCTCGGCCAGACCAGCCGGTTCCAGTACGAGACCCGCACCAGCACCGGCGATGCCCAGCGGGACCGGCGGATCGCGGCGCGCAACGAGGAGGTGACCAACTCGATCATGCTGGCCGCCCGGCTGGCAGCCACCGACCAGCAACGGCAGATCATCATCCACCACCCGCGGGTGCAGGGTCCGTTCATCACCGCCAACCCGTTCAACGCCCAGCCCGCCCAGCCCGCCCTGGTGCTGCGGATGATCATCGACGACAGCACCGGCCGGGTCCGGTTCGCCGTGGTGCCCACCTCGGTGTTCGGCAACCGGCCGGAGACCGAGGTGCTCCGGGACGAGAGCTGGCGGGACTTCCCCGGCCAGACCGCGGACTGGATGACACCGGACCACCCGGTGCGGCCGGAGCTGTGGGCGCACCTGCGTGGCACCGAACAGGGCAGTTTCGCGCAGGTGAGCACTGAACTGGCCGGTGTCAAGGTCCAGCAAAACCTCGCCGACCGACCGGTAGGTAGGTTGTCCGGCGAGATCGTCGAGGTCCGGCACGATGTGCGCCGGATCGAGGCCGCGCCGAGCCGCTGGGTCACCGAGTTCACCCTCAAGGTGCACCTGGACGCCCAGCCGGGGGTCACTCCGGCGCAGCTGGACACCGTGCGGCGCAACGTGCACGCGGGCGTGGACCAGTTCTACAACCGGGGCTACCGGCTGCCCAGCGGCGACCAGTTCCACGTCCGGGTCGAGTTCACCACCGATCCGACCCAGGCGTACCAGCACGTGCGGGTGCACCCGGACCTGGACCGGATGACCCACCAGGACTGGAGCGTCAACGCCGACCCCAAGGACCTCGCGCACGAACTCGGTCACGCCGGGTTCGGCCTGCACGACAGCTACCACCACCCCGGCCTGGCCCTGCAGGACAAGGCCGCCGGGAGCCAGCACCTGGGCGCCGACGGCCGGCCGGTCGGCGAGGTGCGCAACCGGGTCGCCGGGCCGGGACAGCAGGGCCTGATGTCCGGCGCGGACTCGCTGCGGCCCAAGGAACTCTGGCGGATCGAGCACAACCTGGTGGCCAGCAGCAAGATCATCCCCGAGACGGCCTACACCGCGCCCGCGGTCGACCCCAGGGTGGCCAAGGCCGACCCGCTGGTCACCACCGACTACACGATCAGCGTCACCGGCAGCGAGGTCCCGTTCCGCCGGTTCGGATTGCCCGGCACTACCGACCGTTCGGTAGGCGACACCGGCCTGCACCTCCAGCTGCTGCACCAGCCCGCGGTCACCGATGAGCACCCGCCGCTGCGGATCGCCGAGGACGGCAGCCTGGCCGTGGTGCACGACCCCGGCGTGTTCCCGCAGGAGTTCTTCGCCACCCAGGAGATGATCACCAAGTCGCAGCACGCGTTGCGCGCGGCGGACAGCAACGTCCGGCTGACCCCGAACCCGGACATCACCATCACCCTGTCCCACCAGGGCAAGGCGCGCACCCTGGTGCAGGTCCGGCCGAGCTTCACCGGCACGCCGCCGCCGGATGTCTGCCGGGACGCCACCGCCGCCGTGCTCGGCGGCCAGCCAGACCGGATCGTGCTGCGCGGCAACGGCCCCACCGTCGCCGCGCGGACCAACTCCGGCAACAGCACCGAACTCACCGGCACCCACCACCTGGCCGAGGCGCTCATCGACGCGGTCGAGCACGCCGAACGCACCGGCGGCCCGGTGCGGCTCGACCCGGCCACCGCAGGGGACGCGGTGCACCGGGACGACCGGCCGGTGGTCGGCGTGGGCACCGCGCCCGCGCCGGGACAGCGTTACGGCAGTGCGCAACGGACCACAGTGGACAATCACGACCGCCGCGAACTACTCGGCGAGGCCGCCGGGCAGATCGGCGTCAACCAGCACGCCTGGGCGCGGATCGGCGAGGGCTACAGCGTGCACTCCATCGCCGGGATCGACGCCGAGGGCGAACGCGGGCTGGACACCAACCACGCCCGACCGGACAACAACCGGGTGCCCTACGGCTACCACTTCGGCGCGGTGGTCGCCGAGAGCGGGGACACCCGCACCCAGCTGACCTTCGAGAACTTCAACCGCACCGGCGGCACCAACCGGGCCGCCCAGGCCGCGGTCGAGCACAACCTGACCGCCCTGTCCGGCAAGTTCGACGAAGCCGAGGCCAATACCACCGGCCTGGAACAGCACCTGGTGCGGGAACTGCGCGAGCTGCACGACCTGCGGGCCGCGAACGCGCCGGCGGAGCAGCAGCGGCGCCAGGCCAACACGGCCAGGGACCTGCTGATCGCCGCCTCGAAACTGCCCAGCCCGCCCACGCTGTGGCACTTCCAGGCATTCAGCAAGCGGCCGGGGGAGAGCTTCCACGAGCAGAAGTCCAAGCTGCGCGCGGACGAGCCGATGTCCTCCATCGTCAACCCACTCACCTTCGTGGTGCTCGGCGGGCACGGCAAGGACCAGCACGGCGTCACCTTCCCCAAGCACGGCAAGGACATCGACGGCGGTGAGCAGCACAGCCTGAACCAGTTCGCCCGCAAGGTCGCCCGGCAGAGCGTGTGGCGGGACAACCAGCAGCTGCCCCGGCCAGAGGTCACCGTGACCGGCTACGGCAACGCCTGGCAGCCGGGCAGGGCCAAGGACACCGGCCAGTCCAGGGCCGAGCAGACCAAGCGGCAGTTCACCGGACAGCTGGACCGGCACGTCGCCGACCTCACCGGCCAGCCCCAACCGAACCCGGCCGAGGTCACCGTCACCGCCGCGAGCGCTGGCCGCGGCACCCCGCCCAACCTGCGGCCCTACGGCGACCAGGACCTGTCCAGTCGACGTAGACAAGCCGTGCTCAGCCTGTCCGTGCGCGAACAGGAAGCGCCGGAGTTCATCGAACGCGGCTCGGCCGCCTCCAAGGCCGCCCAGCCGACCGTGCTCACCGGCCTGGACCACACCGGGGCCGAACAGGAGTTCAGCCTGGCCGACCTGGAGGTCAGCCTCGCCAAGGACGGCGACCGGGTCAAACTGCTCAGCTTCCGCCCGCACGTGCAGGCCGAGCACGCGGTGGACTGGGCCGGGCACCGCACCGCCGAGCACACCTACCCGGTCGACCCGGACAAGCACCCGGACAGCGACGCCCTGCGCCGAGCCATCCGCAAGCAGGACGTCAAGTCCCAGCCGCTGCCCTGGGCCGGGCGCAGCCCGCTGTTCCTCGACATCGACGGCACCCCGACCCGGTTCACCGTGCAGCACAAGGACCTCGGCCCGCTGTCGGTGGACCCGGCCACCCTGGCCGAGGTGCTCCGCCAGTCCGGCCACCACACCGAGGGCAGCGAGCTGGACCTGGTGCTGCTCACCAACTCCGGCGGCCTGGTCAAGGGCGAGACCGGCAGCGCGCACGAACTCGCCCAGCACCTGGGCGACAAGGTCGCGGTGCACGCGGCCAGCCGCCAGGTCGAACTACTGCGCGAACCCAAATCCGTCGACCCGGACCGGCCCGGACTGGTCGTCACCCTCGGCGGTGGCCGCTGGTACACCTTCCGCCCCGGACCCGGCCTCAAAACCGGCTCCGGCACCTACCTCGGCTACACCGCCGAGGGCATCCCGCGCCGGTTCGATCTGTCCACTGTGGACGTGACCCCGATCCTGGACCGGCAGGGCGAGGTGCTCGGCGCCAGCTTCCGCAAGGCCCGCACCGACTCCGCCATGCTCGCCGAGGACCAGCGCATCGGCCAGGCCCGCGGCCCCGCCCTCGCCGGCTACGAAGGCCCCGGCGGCCTGCCGAAGAAACTCGGCCCCGTCGACCACCTGACCGCCCCCTGGTCGGGTGAACGCGCCGAACCGTTCCTGGTCTCCGGGCACGCAGGCGAACACCTGCTGCACCTGGACGAGAGCCTGCTCGTCGACGGCGAGACCCTGGCCAGGGTGGTCGACGACTGGCACCGGCTCTACCTCGGCGTCGGCCTGGGCGAACGGCACCAGTCGGTGATCCTGTTCGCCTGCTCCACCGGCGGCCTGCCCGGCCCCGGCGGCGTCGCGCACGACTTCTCCCGCACCCTGCACGAGGGTGGGGTGCGCCGGGTCTACGGCGCCACCAAGAACGTCGTCGGCCGCTCCACAGTTCCCGGTGACCCCGGCCGTCGCTCGTTCGTGGTCCGGCACGGCGGCACCTGGGAGACCTTCCACAACGGACTCGCCGAGAGCACCTCGGAAGGTCAGCTCGCCCGCGCCAAGGACCTGTTCGACCTGCACGGCCTCACCGATCCACTGCGCGGCCACCCCATCGCGCTGGAGACGCTGACCGAGCAGACCGTGCAGACCTTCGCCTACCTCGACCCGGCCGAGGTCACCCAGCAGGTGGAGCGGTACGCGATCGCGGCCGACCTGATCCGCCGGGCGGGCATACTCGGCCGGGTGCCCGACGGCGGCGACATGCTGATCCTGCTGCAGAAGATCGAACAGCTCATCGACAGCCAGGGCGTGGCGGCCGCGGAGGCGCAGGTCCTCGGCGGCAAGCCGGTCAAGCAGGAGGTGGCACCGTGACCGAACAACACTGGGTCTACCTGGTCGACCCGGACTGGCGAGGCGGCCCCGACGGCGGAGAGCCCCCGGCCACCGCGGTCACCGGCGGCTGGCTGGTCGAGGCCGACGGCCGGATCGGCGCCTTCCACCCCAACCCCGACTACCTGCCGGCCGGACCGGACTCGCCGACCGACCCGGTGGACGCCGCGCTGCGCCGCCTGGACGAGGGCCTGCTGGACGCGGAGGCGTTCTTCGCCGTACTGCGCACCGGGATACTCGGCCTGGCCGTGGACCAGTCCGAGGAACCGGTGGTCGCCCCCGCCCCCGACGACGTGCCCTCGCTGCTGATCACCACCGCGCCCGCGCACCGGCCCAGGGTCGGCGCGGCCGGCTGGCGGGCGGTGTCGCTGACCGAACTGGCCCTGCTGCTCACCGAGTACCAGGTGGACCTGCTGATCAACCCGGGCGCGCCCGCCTCGCTGCGGCTGCACGGCGCGGCCGTGGTGCGCGCGGCCGGCTAGCCGGAACGTCCTTTAATCGCCGCGAACACCTGGGCGCACCGCTGTTACCGTCAGCGCCGAACCAGGGAGGCGGTATGGGCCGGGGAGTGCTGGAAGGCGCGTTCTTGCTGCTCGAGGAGATCATCGACACCGAGGAGTGCGGGCTGAGCGAACTGGCCGCCCGGACCGGGTTGCCCAAGGCCACCGTGCACCGGTTGCTGGACCAGCTCGTGCAGCTGGGCGCGGTGGAACGCGGCGAGGGCCGGTACCGGATGGGTGCCCGGATGTTCCGCTTCGGCACCGGCTGGCGCTCCGGCGCGGACCTGCGCGCGGCCGCGCTGTACCCGTTGCGGCAGTTGGCCGCCGCCCTGCCCGGAGCCGCGGTCAGCGTGGCCGTGCCGGACCGCGAGAACACCCTGGTGCTGGGCGCGTTGCGCGGGGAGACCGATGAGGCGCTGCCGCTGCGCGCCGGGCTGAAGTACCCAGCCGAAGGCGCGTGGCAGGTGCTGTTCAAGGCAGCGCGGGACGGCGACGGCGTGTTGTACGTGCAGGAGTCCACCTGTGCGCAGGAGGTGGCGGGGATCAGCGTGGTGGTGCGCACCCGGACGGGCGAGGTGTGCGGCGCGGTGTCCGCCTCGGTGCTGGACCGGCGGCGGCTGCCCGCGATGGTGCCCGCGGTGCGGCACGCCGCCGACCTGGTCAGCGGCCAGCTCGCCCGGATCTGGCGACCCAGCGGCCCGGTCACCGCCTAGCCTGTGGACAACCCGCGCCGATTAGGCTGAACGGCCCATCCTGGTACTACGATTGGCCCCCGGTTCGCAGATCGGACACAGAGGGGCCTCCCTTGACCCAGGGACTGAAGTTCGCCGTGCTGGGGCCGGTCCGGGCCTGGCGGAACGGTTCCGCCGTCGGCCTCGGATCGCCGCAGCAGCGCACCGCACTGGCCATCCTGCTGCTCGCCCGCGGCCGGATGGTCTCCACCGACGAGATGGCCGCCGCGCTGTGGGGCCTGGACGTGCCGCGGGCCGCCCGCGGCACCATCCGCACCTACGTGCACCGGCTGCGCCGCGCCCTGGAAGAGGAAGCCGGCGAGCCGGTGGTGCACTCCACCACCGGCGGCTACGCGTTGCAGGTGCCGCCGCAGACCCTGGACCTTGGCCGGTTCCGCGAGCACGTGCGCGCCGCCGAGGCGGCCAAGGCCCGCGGTGACCGGGAGAGCGCGGCCACCCACCTGCACCAGGCATTGGCCGAGTGGCAGGGCGAACCCATGTCCGACCTGAACTCCGAGTTCGCCGAGTCCGAACGCGGCAGGCTGGGACAGCGGCGACTCGCCGTGCTGGAGGAGCTGGCCGCACTCGAACTCGACCTCGGCCGCAGCCCCGACCTGCTCGACCCACTGGCCATGGCGGCGGCGGCCGAACCGCTGCGGGAGCGGTTGCACGAGCTGCTCATGCTCTGCCTGTGCCGCGCGGGCAGGCAGGCCGAGGCGCTGAGCGTCTACGACCGGCTGCGCCGCCAGCTCGGCGACCAGCTCGGCGTCGACCCGGCCCCGGCCATGCGTGAGCTGTACCAGCGCATCCTGGAAGGCGACCCGGTGCTGCTGGCCCCGCCGCCCCCCGCCGCGCCCCCCGAACCCGCCGCCGCACCCGCCCTGGTCCCGGCCCAGCTGCCGGTCGACCTGCCCGTGTTCACCGGCCGCGAGCAGGAACTCGACCGCCTGATCACCGCGGTCCGCCCCGGCGCACCCGACGCGCCGGGGGTGGTGATCGTGCACGGCATGCCGGGACTGGGCAAGACCACCTTCGCCGTCCGCGCCGCGCACCGGCTGGCCCCGCACTTCCCGGACGGCCAGCTCTACCTGGACCTGCGCGGCTTCGAGGACGGCGACACCGAGGTCGACCCGATGGAAGCGCTGTGGTTCCTGCTGGACTCCCTCGGCGTGCCCACCCAGCAACTGCCCAGCCGCCTGGACACGCTCACCGCGTTGTACCGCAGCGTGCTCGCCGACCGCGGCTGCCTGATCCTGCTGGACAACGCCCGCGACACCCGCCAGGTGCTGCCGCTGCTGCCCGGCAGCTCCCGCTCGCTGGCCGTGATCACCAGCCGGGACAACCTCTCCGGCCTGGTCGCGGGCACCGGCGCGCACACCGTGCCACTGGAACTGCTCAGCGACACCGAGGCCACCAACTTCCTGGCCCGCCGCCTCGGCGAACCCAGGGTGGCCGCCGAACCCGAAGCGGTGCGACAGATAGTCCGCACCTGCGCCCGGCTGCCGCTGGCCCTGGCCCTGGTCGCCGCCCGCGCCGCCAGCTACCCCTCCTTCCGGCTGGCCGACCTGGCCGCCGAACTCGACGGCAGCGAAGGCGCCCTGGACGCCTTCGCCGGACCGGACAGCCGCAGTGACATCCGCTCCATCCTGTCCTGGTCCTACCGGGCGCTGAGCCCCGAGGCGGCCCGGATGTTCCGGCTGCTGTCCTGGTTCCCCGGCCAGGTCATGGAAGTCCGCATCGGCGCCACCCTGGCCGCGCTGCCCATCCCCAAGGCGCACGCGCTCTTCCGCGAACTCGCCGCCGCCCACCTGGTCGAGGAGATCCGCCCCGGCGGCTACACCTGGCACGAACTGCTGCGTGCCTACGCCGCCGAACTCATGGAGGAGATCGACAGTCCCGAGGAGCTGCTCGCGGTCCGCGGCCGCGGTGCGCAGACCGCGCTGCACACCGCCTACAACGCGGCCCGGCTGCTCTCCGTGCACCCCGACACCGCCCGGCTGGGCGAGCCGGCCCCGTTCGTCTACCCGCGCAAGTTCATCGGCCACAACGACGCCTTCGCCTGGTTCGCCAACCACCACTCGGTGCTGATGACCATGGTGGAGCGCGGGATCAGCCTCGGTGAGGAACGCGCCGCGTGCAGCCTGGCCTGGTCCATGCGGCACTACCTGGACTGGGCCGGGCACTGGCGGGACCTGGAACACGTCAACCGGATCGCGCTCCAAGCCGCGCAACGCATCGGCGACCGCATCGCGGCCGGATACGCCCACCGCGGCCTGGCCAGGGTCGACTGCCACCACTACCGCTTCGAGCAGGCCAACGCCCACCTCGACGAAGCCCTGGACTGCTTCGCCGAGGACGACCTCGCCCGCGCCTACACCCTGCGCCAGTACCTGGGCGTGCGGCAGCTCGAAGGCGACTTCGCGGGCGCGCTGGCGCAGGCCAACACCGCCATCGAGTTGTTCCGCCAGGCCGACTGCGCCATCGGCGAACACGGCGCCCTGCTCGGCGTGGCCTACAACCAGATCCGGCTCGGCCAGGTCGAGGAGGGCCTCACCACGGCGCTGGACGCGTTGGAGGTACTGGAGAACGCGGGTGAGATCTACGGCCTGTCCTCCGCGCTGGACACCGTCGCCGGCGCCTACCAGCGCCTCGGCCAGTACCAGGCCGCCGCCGAGTACCGCCGACGGCACGTGGCCTTCAACCGGGACCTCGGCCAGGGCAGCGACCTGGTCAGCTCCCTGTTGCACCGCAACGTCACCAGTGGCCTGATCAACCTCGCCGAACTCCACCACACGATGGAGCAGCACGCCGAGGCCGACGCCGAACTACGCGAGGCCATGACCCGCCTCAGCCGCGAACTCGCCGAGAGCTACCTGGCCATCAGCCGCTACGACGAGGCCAAGGCCACCCTGCGCGCCACCCTGGCCAACCTGGACGACTTCCTGGCCGAACCCGATGGCGCGCAGTGGTATCCGCGGGCGATGAAGGTGCTGCAGAAGACGGTGGCCATCGCCGAGGAACTGGGTGTGGGCGCCTACATCCTGGACAACTGACGATCGGCCCGGCCGCGGTTCAGTCTTTCGCCTCGCGGACGTCCGCTCCACGCTCGGCGAAAGCCTTGAAGTCCCGCATGTGCTGTAGCGACTGCTTGCGGAAGGTGCCGGGCATCAGAAGCCCCACCAGCCGCATCAGCAGGCTGCCGAACCGGTATTCGTTCTCGCTCACCCAGAGCGTCGTGTCCGGGCCGGTTTCGGTGAAGCGGTCGCGGGTGGCGCTCCACATGCCGTTGCCGACCAGCTCGCGTTCGAAGTGGACGGTGTCCTCCCGCGCGATCCCGTGCGGGTCCACCGGTTCCCGGCGGGTGATGGTCTCGAGGCCCTCGAACTCCTGCTGCCCCATCCGCAGCACCACCCGGGACTTGGTGCCGAGCTGCCCGTGCACCCCATCCTGCGGCTCGTGCAGCACCAGGCCCCGCAGCCACTTCGGCAGGTGTTCCGGGTCGGCGAGCAGCTGGACCACCCGCTCCCGCGGCAGGGCGATCTCCAGCGAGACGGTGTACTTCATGGCGGAGCGCTCCAGTCCTCAAGTGACCGGCCGCACACTAGCGGAGGGCCTGCCGGCGCGCTCAGCACAACGCCGGAAGGCCCTCCACACAGCCGGAATCAGCCCTCCAGCAGGGGCAGCGCCGCGAAGGTGTGGTGCTGCCAGATCAGGCGGGACGCCTCCTCCGGGTAGGCGGTGACCGTGGGCTCGGTGTCGAAGAGCCGGGTCAGCCGCTGCTCGCTGTCGTAGGCGGGCCAGCCGGGGTCGCCGTGGGTGGCGAAGGCCGTCCAGGCCGCGCGCATCCGGGCGGAGACCGGCTCCGCGACCGACGGGTCCTCGCCGATCAGGGCGGCAGGCTGGCCGCGGTCCAGGCTGCCGAAGACCAGGGGCACGTCCAGGCCGTGGCAGGCGGCGAAGATCCCGCCCATGCCGGGTGCGGGCCAGGTCAGCTCGAACAAGTGCACGCGGCCGCCCGCGCTGGCCTGGGCCTGGGCGAGGTGGAAAGAGGGCATGCGGAACAGCCAGTCCGAGTTGACCAGCTCGTGCAGTTCGTCCGGACTGGCCCCTGGGAAGCTTGTGCGGTACCGGCACGCGCCGCCTTCGGGGGCGAAGGTGGCCAGCGCGGTGGCCGCCTGCTCCTCGGTCACCATCCCGAAGACGCCCTCGACCACGTTGAACAGCCGCTGTTCCTCGCGGGTGTGACCGACCACGAGGTCGACGCCCCGCGCCGCACCCGCGGCCACGGCCTGCCACGGGGAGGCAGGCAGGATGTCGCCGTCGACCACCGGGGAGAACGGGATCTGGCGGTGCGCGGCCAGGCCCCAGCGGTGCGTCCAGTCGCCGATCTTGGCCATCACCGCGTCACCGGCGGCGGCGAACTGTGCCGGGGTGGCGGTGGACAGGTCGGCCACGGTGGGCCGCAGACCCAGTTCGGCGGCGGCGACGGTGGCGATGTCGGCGGCCAGCTCGGGGCTGAAGACGGTGCCCGGCGCGCTCTGCACGATCGCCCGGTGGAACAGCCCGGCCGCCCTCGGCATCGCCAGCAGGCAGGCGATCGAACCGCCGCCCGCGGACTGGCCGAAGACGGTGACCCGGTCCGGATCGCCGCCGAAGGCCCGGATGTTGTCCCGGACCCACTCCAGCGCGGCGACCTGGTCGAGCAGGCCCCGGTTGGCCGGTGCGCCCTCGATCTGGGCGAAGCCCTCCAGGCCGACCCGGTAGTTGAAGGTCACCAGCAGCACGCCGTCGCGCACCAGCCGGTCGCCGTCGTACTCGGGCAGCCCGGACATGCCGAAGGCGTAGGCCCCGCCCTGGAGCCACACCATGACCGGCAGGCCAAGGCCGGGGTCTGGTTCGGGGGTGAAGACGTTGACGGTCAGCCAGTCCTGGCCGGGGTTCTGCTCGGCCAGCGCGTCCATGCCGAAGAACCCGGCCTGCGGGGGCGGCGGCCCGTACGCCACGGCCTCCCGCACCCCGTCCCACGGCTGGACCGGTTGCGGGGCCGCGAACCGCAGCCTGCCGACCGGTTGGTCGGCGAACGGAATCCCGCGGAAGACCGCCACGCCCGCCTCCCGGCTGCCCCGCACGGCGCCGGCCGCCAGGCGAACTTCAGACTGGGCTCCGGACGGCGTGGACGCGGCAACAGACATCGGATTTCCTCTCGTGGCGGGCCGGGCGCCCGCGACTATGGAGCCGCGGCGGCCAGGGCGGTGGGATCATCCACGCCGGGTCTGGACAGTCGCCACCGAATTACCGCTGACCGGAATTGGTTGCCCCAAAGGGCGAATCCGGGGGCGGACCGGGTGGTGACAGGAAGCGGACACCCGCGGCGGGGGAGCGGGCCGGGCGGGGAGGATCGCGGGGGTGTGGCTGGTGAAGGCGAGGCGGGGCATGGCCAGGAAACGGCGCAAGGGCGGGGAACCGGCGCCGCCCGGGTTCGCGCTGCCGCCCGGTGCGCTCGACGCCGCCGCGGCGGCGATGCGCGATCCGCTTGCGCCGCAAGGACTTGGTGCTCCACCCCGGCGGCAGCCGCCGGTCGGGCGGCGGGTGCCAGGGCTCGCGGGCGGTCCGGCCACGTTCATGCTGCCGCTGGAGCAGCGGGTGATCGTCCGGGCACTCCGGCCCTTCCTGCGGCCCAGCGATCCGGAACCCGGCACCCTGGCCGGGCTGCTCGCGCCGCGGCTGCCCGAACTGGCGGCGCTGCTGGCGGCCAGGGAACGGCTGAAGACGATCAGCGGCACCGTGGCCGGGCTGCGGCTGGAGGCGGCCGTCTGCCGCACCGACCCGGACCTCGACCTGAGTGGGGCGGGCACCTCGGTGGCCGACGCCCTGGTGCGGCTGGCCCGCCGGATCGCACCCAGTGGCGACTCCGGCGACAACGAGCTGAACGACGGTTTCCGGGTGGTGCGCCGGATGTTCAGCCAGCGCCTGCGTGCACGCGCCAGGGAGCTGACCCCGGCGGAGAACCCCGGCGGCGGCGACTGGACCCGCACCCCCGTCCCGGCCGCCGAACCCCTGCCACCCAGCCGGGAACTCGGCACGCTCACCGCCCTGACCCGCGATCTGCCCAGCGGCGATCGGGCCCGCCACCGCCTGTGGGCCGACCGCCTGGCCCCGGCCCTGACCCAGTTCCGCTTCGCCAGGTACCCCACCCCGGTCGAGCACCAGGACCTGCTCCGCCACTTCCTGGCCAACCTGCCCGAGCTGACCGAACTCGGCGCGATCAACCAGTCGCTGACCGAGGCCGAACGCGAGCACAGCGAACTGCACTGCCGGCTGGCGCCGAAACGGCAGTCCTTCGGCATGACCTCGGCCGAGGTGCGCTGGCGCAACGCGCTGGCCGCGGAACTGCGGGCGCAGGCCGAGGCGGTCGGGGTCGGCGGCGCGCTCGGCGTCGGTTTCGGCGCGGCCTTCGACGCGGCCGCCAGCGCCATCGTGCACACCCTGCGCGACCTCGCCGACCGGCTCACCGTGCACTGACCAGCCCAAACCGCGTGTTGGCCGTTGTCGTACGCCACGTTGGCCGTTCCGGTACGCCGCACAACAGGGTGATCGGTCGGATACACCGGGTTGGTTCTGCCGGTACACCCATCCTGGTTAAAACCGTGTCCCGCTCCGGTCACCATGAACTTCGACATCGGCGAACACTCGGGAGGGGTCAGGGGTGTTCGTTGTGCACCTGCAGGCTGAAGCGGTCGCCGCGGAACAGCGAACGGACCCGGTGCACCGGCACCCCGGTCCGGTCGTAGCCGATGCGGTCCAGCGCCAGCATCGGCACCGTCGGCGCGACATCCAGGAGCGTGGCCTCGTGTGGATCGCAGAGTGCGGCGCTGATCTGGTCCACGGTGCGCGCCACCGTCACGTCGTAGTGCTCGCGCAGGCAGTCCAGCAGCGATTCGGCCGGGTCGAACACCGAGGTCAGCCCGGGGAACCGGTCGGCGGGCAGGTAACTGGACTCCAGCAGCAGCGTGTCCGGTCCGTTGACCAGCAGCCGCCGCAGGTGCAGCACCAGCTCACCCGGCGCGAGGCCGAGCTGCAACGCCAGTTCCAGGTCGGCGGGCAGGTACTCCTGGGTGACCAGCAGCCGCGCTGGGTTGTCCTGGCCAAGCTGGGCGCGGTCACAGCCGGCCGCGGCCAGGTCCTGCACCAGTTTGGGCGCGGCCACGAAGGTCCCGCTGCCGCGTTTGCGGGACACCCTGCCCTCGCTGGCCAGCTCGATCATGGCCTGGCGCAACGTCATCCGGGCCACGCCGAGCCGCTGCACCAGGTCCCGTTCCGAGGGCAGCGCCGCGCCGGGACCGAGCTGGTCGATCAGCTCCATGATCCGGGCCTTGGCCCAGTAGTACCTCGGCTCCTCGGCCGGGGCGGTCCAGCTCGGCGCGGCGGTGATGGTGATCTGCCTGCCGTCCACGACCAGCAGCACCGCCCGGCCACGCAGCGGACTGTCCAGCCGCAGGCGCAGCGTGGTCAGCACCTCGCGTTCGCGGGCCGGGCCGAACGGGATGCCGGCCAGGCGCACGGTGACCCGGTCCGCGGACTCGGTGCGCTGGTGCGCGCACAGGTCCAGGCTGGTGCGCCCGGTGAGCTGGACGATCAGCTCGGCGCCCTCGCCGCGCGTCCACCAGGTGGCGGTGAGCGCGGGCGTGTGCGTGGCGAGTGCGGGCAACGACAACGTCATGGCGTACTCCCTGGCGGTGGATCAGCCCGTTCTTGTTTGTCAGACGCTAAGGCCGGGAAGGGGTGCGCGGTGATCAACTGCCTGCACGGGCCCTAACCACTGCCCATTTCAACCATGCCCCGCCATCGAATCATTGAAAGCGGTTCGGGAAACCGGGGAAGGGCAGCCGGTCCGCCGGCCAATACCGACGAGTGATTTCCGCGGAGGTCAACCATGCAGGATTACCGATGGCTGCACGGCCGGGTGGCCGAGCTGTCCGCCGCCGTGTCCGAGGGCGACCGCTGCCGCGCGGAGCAGCTCGTCGCGCACACCAGGGCCGAGGGTGGGCTGGAAGCCGCCGAGTTCCTGCTGGTAGAGCTGCTGATGCTGATCTCGGGCCAGGCGCAGCCGGATGCGGAGGAAGCCTTGGGCTGCCGGTGGGGCGGGGACCCGTGAGGGGGTCCCGGCCCCACCGGAGCCGGGGCGGGCGGTCGGCCCCTGCTGCCGACCGCACGCCGTGCGCCCCGCCCGCTGCGAGGGCTGTCAACAGCTTGCGGCGGGGGCGGTTCGTGCCACGTCGAAAGGCTATGTCGACCCCGGATCGGGGAGAAGGGCGCTGCACCTAAGAACCGGAATACCTGCCCTCTTGACTTCGATAATCCGAGATTAATTCGGGTGTCGGTGGCAATTGGTCGATTTGGTGTGTTCCGGGGTAGCCCGCCGGGGTGAACCTGGCGAGCGCTTACCAGCGCTTCACGGCCCGCGTCGAACACTGGGATGCGAATAGCTGTTCCGGTTCGAGGAGGGGCGCTGATGAGCACAGCCTGGGAAGCAAACCGGCGAACAGTGCTGAAGGCGGCGGCGGCCTCGGCCGCGCTCGCCCAGGTCCCCGCGCCCACCGCCGCGGCGGCCCCGGCCGATACGCGGGCCGCGGCAGCCGAGAGCGGGGCCGAGATCGTGTTGCGGGTCAACGGCGAGCAGCGGCGGCTCCGGGTGGAGAACCGGGTCACCCTGCTGGACGCGCTGCGCGAACGGCTCGGCCTCACCGGCACCAAGAAGGGCTGCGACCGCGGCGAGTGCGGCGCCTGCACCGTGCTGGTCGACGGCGAGCGGATCAAGTCCTGCCTCACCCTCGCGGTGATGCGGCAGAACTGCGAGATCACCACCATCGAGGGCCTGGCCGACGGCGACCGGCTGCACCCGGTGCAGGCGGCGTTCATCCGCCGGGACGCCTTCCAGTGCGGCGGCTGCACGCCGGGGCAGATCATGTCCGCGGTGGCCTGCATCCACGAGGGCCACACCGGCTCGGCCGAGGAGATCCGGGAGTGGATGAGCGGCAACCTGTGCCGCTGCGCCGCCTACGCCAACATCGTGCACGCGGTGCAGGACGCGGCCGGGGAGATGCGCCGGTGAGGACCTTCGACTACACCGCGGCCCGCACCGTCGAGGAAGCCATCCGACTGGTCGGGGAACGTCCGGGTGCGGCCTATATCGCCGGTGGCACCGACCTGCTCAACCTGATGAAGGACGGCGCCCGCGCTCCCGACCGGGTGGTCGACATCAACGCGCTGCCGCTGGCCGGGATCACCCAGGACCGCGGCGTGCTCCGGATCGGCGCGCTGAGCAGGATGTCCGCCGTGGCCGCGCACCCGCTGATCCGGCGCAGCATGCCGGTGGTGGCGCAGGCCCTGCTGGCCTCCGCATCGCCGCAGGTGCGCAACATGGCCGCGATCGGCGGGAACCTGTTGCAGCGCACCAGATGCGGCTACTTCCGGGACACCGCCGCCCCGTGCAACAAACGTGTGCCCGGCAGTGGTTGCGCCGCCCTGGACGGGGAACACCGCCAGCACGCGATCCTCGGCGTCAGCCAGGACTGCATCGCCACCCACCCCTCCGACCTCGCGGTGGCGCTGCTGGCGCTGGACGCGACCGTGCTCACCCAGGGCCCGGACGGTCCGCGCCGGGTGCCGATGCGCGATTTCCACCTCGTGCCGGGGACCACGGCCGACCGCGAGAACGTGTTGCGGCACGCCGAACTCATCACCGGCGTCGAGGTCCCGCTGACCGCGATGGCGGCCCGGTCCCGCTACCTCAAACTCCGCGACCGGGCCACCTTCGAGTTCGCCGTGGTCTCCGTCGCGGCCGCACTGGACCTGCGCGGCGGCCAGGTCCGCGATCTCCGGCTGGCCTTCGGCGGGGTGGCCACCAAACCCTGGCGGTCCGAGGAGGCCGAGGACCGGTTGCGCGGGCGTCGGCTGACCACCGCCGACCTGGACGCCGCCGGCGCCGCCCTGGTGCGTGACGCGGTGCCGCGCGAGCAGAACGCGTTCAAGTCCACCCTGGTGCGGCGCGCGCTAACCGGCCTGGTCGAGGAGATGGGGGCACTGCGATGAGCCAACCGGTCGGTAGGGCGGTGGAGCGGGTCGACGGCCACCTCAAGGTCACCGGCGGCGCCCGCTACGCGGCGGATCGCACACTGCCGGGCATGCTGCACGGCGCGCTGGTGCTCAGCACCATCGCCCGCGGCACGGTCGCCGCGATGGACCTGACCGCGGCCAGGAACGCACCCGGCGTGGTGGCGGTGTACAACCACGAGAACGCGCCGCGACTGGTGCCGGGCAACAGCGGCCCGGCGCCGATGCAGAACGCCACCGTCGCGGTCAACGGCCAGATCATCGGCTACGTGGTGGCCGAGACCGAGGAACAGGCCCTGGACGCCGCCTCGATGATCACCGTCACCTACGGCGGGCAGCAGCCACCCAAGACGCTGATCGCGGACGCCCCCGGCGAGGCCATCCTGCCGCCGAACCAGGAACTCGTCCTCGGCGACCCGAAGGCCGGGCTGGCCAAGGCCGAGGTCACCGTCACCGGGCGCTATTCCAGCCCCACCCACCACCACAACGCGATCGAGCCGCACGCCGTGGTCGCGCAGTGGGAGGGCGAGAAGTTCACCGTGCACCTGAGCACCCAGGGCGTGGCCAACAGCCTCCGCTCACTGGCCGCCGCGGTGGGCGTGCCGGTGGCCAACGGCCGGGTCCAGTGCGAGTACCTGGGCGGCGGGTTCGGCGGCAAGACCTCCAACGCGGCGGGCCCCTACGCCCAATACACCCTGGCCATCGCCAGGGAACTGCGCCGCCCGGTCAAACTCGTGCTCACCAGGGCGCAGCTGTACTCGGTGATCGGGCAGCGCGCCGAGTACCAGGCCGAGGTCACCCTCGGGGCCACCAGGGACGGCGCGCTGACCGCGATGCTGCACTTCGGCACCCAGCAGCTGTCCAGGAGCACCGGCACCCTGCTGTACAACCCCAACCGGTCGGTGCAGCGGCTCTACGGCGTGCCCAACCTGCACACCCGCGCCCAGGGCGTGCGCCTGGACCTGCCGACCGCGGCGTTCATGCGGGCGCCGGAGATGTGCGCGCACTTCGCCATGGAGACCGCCCTGGACGAACTCAGCCACGAGCTGCGGCTGGACCCGGTCGAGCTGCGGCTGCGCAACTACACCGAGATCGATCCGGCCACCGGGCGGCGCTACAGCTCGAAGTACCTGCGCGAGGCATACCAGCTGGCCAGGGACGCCTTCGGCTGGCAGCACCGCGACCCGCGTCCAGGCAAGACCAAGGACGGCAAGGAGTTCATCGGCTGGGGCATGGCCACCGAGGCGCACGCCTACGAGGGCGGCGTGGGCTCCGCGCTGGTGCGGGTGGCGACCGACGGCACGGTGCTGGCCCGGTCCGCGACCCAGGACATCGGCACCGGCACGTACACGGTGATGACCCAGGTGACCGCCCAGGCACTGGGCATCCCGGTGGCCAAGGTGCGCTTCGAACTCGGCGACACCACCTTCCCCACCGCGGGCATGTCCGCCTCCTCCGCCACCGTGCCCAGCCTCACCGGCGCGGTCGACAAGGCCGCCCGCGCGGTCCGCGGCACGGTCATCCGCCTGGCCGTGGCCGACCCCCGCTCACCCCTGCACGGCCTGCCCCCCGAACAGATCACCGCCGAACACGGCTTCCTGTGGCACCAGAGCGACCGGTCCCGCCGGGACAGCTACCGCGACCTGCTCACCCGGCACGGCGCCGCGGTGGAGCACCTGGCCAGCGGCACCAACGAACCCGGCAACAGCACCGGCGCGGTGTTCGTGGAGGTGCGGGTCGACCCGCGCTACGGCCGGGTCCGGGTGAGCCGGATGGTCGGCGCCTACGACTGCGGCCGCGTGCTCAACCGGCACACCGCCCGCAGCCAGGCCATCGGCGGCCTGGCCTGGGGCATCGGCAACGCCCTGATGGAACACACCGTGTACGACCGCCGCACCGCCAGGGTGGTCAACCCCAACCTGTCCACCTACCTGCTGGCCGTCAACGCCGACATCCCCGACCCGGAGATCCTGTTCGTGGACAAGGCCGACCCGGTCAGCACCGCCCTGGGCGCCAGGGGGTTCGGCGAGTGCCCGATCACCGGGGTGCCCGCGGCCATCGGCAACGCCATCTTCCACGCCACCGGGCGGCGTCTGCGCGACCTGCCCTTCACCCAGGACAAGCTGCTCTGACCCGGCCGCACCACAGGGCGTGACCGCTTGGTGCCACCGCGTCCCATTCGGTGCCGCCGCCTTCCACGCTGAACGCCATGACCACCGCCGAGCAGGACCGCCGACAGCGGGCGCTCGCCGACCTCACCGCGACCGCGGAGTCCCCGGACGGCCTGGTCGAGGCCACCGTCGGCGCTTTCGGTGACCTGCGTGAACTGGACCTCGACCCCCGCCACCAGCGCGGCAGGGACGCCGCCGCGCTGGCCGAGACCATCCTGGCCACCGTGCGGGCGGCCGCGCACGCCGCGGCCGCCACCGCCTACCACGTGCTCGCCCCTGACCTGCCTCCGGACCTCGATCCGGACGAGGCCGACCTGCTGTTCGGGCCCGCGCTGCACGCCCTCGACCACCCCGGACCGCACCGGTCGGTGGCGGATTCCCGGCCGGTCATCGGCGCGGGCCTGGACGACGAACTCTGGCGCCACCGGCTGACCGCGCTGCGCGAGCGGGTGCGGACCGCCACCGCGACCGCCGACTCCGCCGACGGCCTGTTCGCCGCCACCGTCAGCGGCCGGGGTGAACTCCTCGACCTGTGGCTTGACCAGCGAATCTACCGGACCTCGGACGCCCGGCGACTGGCCGAGGGGATCACCGGCACGGTGCGCGCGGCCATCGAGGCGGTGCGGGCCGACATCCGCGCCGACCTCACCGACATCCTCGACGGAAGGAGCCCGCGACCATGAACCAGCCGAAATCGGACATCCACCTGGTCGCCAGTCAGGTCGAGCCCGCGCTCGCCGCGATGGACACCCAGCGCCACGACCTGGACGTGGCCTGGCTCGACGGCTCGGCCCAGATCCGGGCCGGGGAGGGCGGCTTCGGCCCGATCGACACCCTGGTGCGCGCCTTCCGGCCCGGCTACCTGGCCAAGGCCGATCCGGTGAAGCCGGCTGCGGAGCGGCGGCAGGCCGACTACGGCTCGCTCATCGCGGCCGGGCGCTTCAGCGTGGACGTCTATCGCCGCGGTGACGACGTCAGCGCCCTCGGCTTCCCCGACTCGTACTAGGCGCTGTCATGGCGATCCAGGAACCGGATTCGGGTCTGTGGAACGAGGTCCGCCCGCGCACCGAATGGCCTGCCACCGACGAGACGATGATGCGGGAGCTGTCCAGGTCCTGGGCGAAAACCGGCGCGACCTTCGAGCGGATCGGCGCTGAGCAGCCGGACGCCCGGCTGGTCAGCGGGTGGACCGACGGCAACGGCGGCACCTTCCGCGGCAAGGTCGAGAAACTCCGCGGCCTGGTCTTCGCCAACGGCGTGCGGATGAAGGAGCTGTCCTGGCTCACCGAGCAGTACGGCAACGACGTCGCGCACGCCAAGACCGAGATCCGCGCCTTCATCGCCAACCGCGAACCCTTCTACGCCCAGGTGAATGGCCTCTTCGGCTTCTTCGCCGACGCCCAGGCCAAGGAGACGCTGCTGCGGGAGGTCGCCAACACCATCAACATCTTCCTCGCCGAGATGGCCGGGCGGATCGGCGCCCGCGCGCAGGGGGCGGCCGACCTGGTGCTGCCGGATCTCGTGGACAGCGCGCTCGACCCGCCGGAAGGTGGCGGGGCCATCCCGCCGCCGCTGAACCCGAGAGGCAGAGGCCGTCGCGGGGATCGCCCGAAGAACACCGCGCCAAGACCCGAAGTGCCGGTGCTGGACGGAGGAAGCCTGGCCGGGGTCGGCCGCAAGATCTGGGCGAACAACAATCCCTCCGCGCTGATCGGCACCCGGACCCCGGAACAGCTGCGCGCACTCGCGAGCCGGAGCGATGCGGTGCAGCTGCGAGACTTCTACCAGGCCGCCGCCGACACGAACCGCGGTGCCGAGACAGCTCCGGCGCGTGTGCGGCTGGCCCAGGAGATCATCGATGCATGGGACGGGTGAGGACACGATGGACGACACCGTGCTGCTGAAGTTCGCGGCCGCGCCAGGGTCCACCATCAGCGTGGGCTTCGAACCGATCGGCAGCACCTTCTCCTTGAGCGACGGGGACTTCGTCCACCTGCGCACCCCGGCGGCCAACGTGGGCAAGATCGAGGTGGTGGTGTGGCCGAACGGGATCAGCGTGGAGGTGCCCTACCCCGACGAGTACGCGATCCTCAACCGCGATGGGGACGTGATCGACTGGCTCTGACTCGATCGGGTTGCGCGGTTTGACCTTGACGTAACTGGAAGGTTTAGCGTCCCCGGCATGACGATCACAGTTCTGGACACCTACCCGGCCATCCGGGAGATCCTGCGGTCGCCGCACGCCGACCGCGCCGCGCTGCTGCAGGCGATGCTGGCGCCGGCCGCCGACATGTACCGGTACTTCCCCGGTGAGGTCGACCTGGTCGCCATGCACGCGATGTCCTCGGGCTTCCCGCTCGACCGGGACGAACAGCGTTGCCTGGACGCCCTGGAAAGCCTGCGCCAGGCCGATGCCTGGGGCCGGATCGAGCGGGCGTTGCACCGGGCGGTGGGAGTGCAGCTGGCGGCGACGCCGGGGATCACGGTGCCGGACCTGACCGTGCTCATCGTGCTCGGCGACCCCGGCGACGCCCACTTCATGGGGCCGAGCCTGGGTATGAACGCCAACGGCAGCATGTCCGGGTACATCTACCTCAACTTCTGGCCGTACCCGGAGAACCTGGCCCGGCTGGAGGCGACCGCGGTGCACGAGCTGAACCACAACCTGCGCTACAGCCCCGGCGGCGTCATCTGGGACCCGGCGACGGTGACCGTGGGGGAGCAGATCGTCTCCGAGGGACTGGCCGACGCCTTCGCCCGCCAGCTCTACGGCGACGAACTCGGCTACGCCCGCCTCGGCGTCCCGCACCTGGGTGATGACGCGGTGTTCGCCAAGGTCGTCACCGGCCTGGAGATCACCGGCATGCAGAACTTCACCGCCTGGGTGCACGGTGACGAGGCCGCCGCCCGCTACGGCGCGACCCCGGTCGGGCTGCCAGCCGGGGCGGGGTACGCGGTGGGCAACCGGCTGGTCGACGCCTACCTGGCGGCGACCGGGCAGACCGCGGCGGAGGCGTTGCTGGCGGATCGACGCGCGGTGATCGACACCGCGCTCGCCGCCGCGAAGTGACCGCGAGTCCTCGGCGCGGTGCCGGTGCACACCGGTGCCGCGCCGGGGGCACACCGGCAGGACGGACGGGCAGATCACCGGTCAACTAGACGTTTGCGCAGTTGACCGGTGCTTTCCTGACACACCTGCTGGGCGGGGCCACGCCGCCCACCGAGGAAAGCCGGCCGCCATGACCGTCACCGACGAACCCGCGCAACGCGACCGCCGCTTCGACCAGACCCGTCTGCTGGAGAGCCTGCACTGGCCGATGCGGACCAACCCCGACACCGGCGAGCGCGAACTGCTGATCGGCGAGGAGATCGGCGCGATCGCCATGCGCGCTGGCCTGGGCGCGGAGACCAACTCGATGCTGGCCCTGCACATGCTGACCGTCCCGGTGCTGGGCTGCTCGGGCAGGCCGGAGGAGTGGATCTTCCTCACCGGCCCGGCAGGCGCCAGCCTGCGCCTGACCACCCTGGCCGACCTGTCCCGCATCGCGGTCTGCCTGATCCCCCGCCAGACCTGGCTGCCACTGCCGTCCGCCGAGGCGCCCGGCCGGGTTCGCTGGGTGGTGCCGCCGTTGCGCGGTCAGACGCTGGCGCCGTGGCAGTCAGTGATCAGCGCGGTCCGGTCGACCTCCTCGGTGTCCTCCCAGCGCGGTTGACCTGGCCAGCGCGAGGCCCCACAACGCGAAGTTCCCGTACACGACGGGCAGCACCCACCCCGTCACGAAGTGCGGACTGTCCACTGTGGAGTCAAACGCGAGCAGCAGAACCCCATACACACCGGGAAACCCCGCACTGACCAGCAGCAGACTGCCAAACCACCCAACCCCCGTCAGCAAGCCCCGCACCGAACGCGAACCCCACCCCCGAGCCTGGGCCAGCGCGATCACCATCGCGACCAGTGCGGCCAGCACCGTGCCCCAACCCGCCAGCCAAGCCCCAAGACCCGCGCCGAAAAGCGAGCCCAGCGCACCGGCCTGCATGAACCCGTGCTGCCCGCCCAGCGCCCAGTAGGTCTTGAGCAGCAGGTAGGGCAGGGGCAGGGCGCACGCGGCGTAACCCCACCAGGACTGGCTCCCACGACCGGCGGTCGCCCGGAGGAAGAGCAGGGCGCTGACCGCGGCGAGCCCGCGCAGGAGCACGGTCGCGGTGTCGGTCGCCGACGGCACGACCGCCACCAGCCCGAGCAGCTCGAAGACGAACCCGCCGCTGACGGCGAAGAGCGTGAACGTCACGGCCGCGCCGACCCGCTGCCAGCCTGGCCGGAATCGCGAGTGACGGAGCAGGAGCGTGGTGAGTCCACAAAGGACTGCGGCGAGGATCAGCCAGCGGGGGACCATGGTGGGTGGGTAGTGCTGTGCGCCGGGTGGGTTGGGCGCGAGTGCCCACAGCAGTCCGGCGGCCGCGCAGAGCAGGGCCGTGATGTGGTCGGTGCGGCTCCAACTGGAACCGGCGCGGGCCCTGCTTGTGGTTGACATGGCGGTCTTTCCGGTTGGCACCGCGTGCCAGGAGCACGCGGTCGTGAACGTACCAAGAAGCCTCAGCCTGGTGCCAAAGTGGCCGCCGCACTCGCCGGATCAACCCTCGTCGCCACGATGCTGCTGCTCCCCGGCGTCACCACCACGGCCCAACCCACCGCCGCGGACTGCCTGCCGGGCTCCGGGCGGTCCGTCGGACGTGATCACGCCGACGTCCCCGCCGACAAGGTGCGGGCCGTGCAGGCCGAGCTGACCCGGCGCTTCGGCGCCGACGGCGATGTCCGGCTGGCCGCCGCGACGATCAACGTGTACGTGCACGTGGTCAGCAAGGACACCACCCTCGCCGGCGGCGACATCCCGGACAAGCAGATCGCCGACCAGATCAAGGTGCTGAACACGGACTTCCGCAACACCCCCTTCCAGTTCGTGCTGGCCGGCACCGACCGGACGGTCAACCCGGCCTGGCACCTCGCGAAATGGGACAGCCCCGAGGACCTCGCCATGCGCCGGGCCCTGCGCAAGGGCAGCGCGGCCGATCTGAACCTGTGGTTCAACACCTCCGGCGGCTCCCGGGAGAACCTCGGCTACGCGACCTTCCCCTGGGACGCCTACCGGCACCCGCGGATCGACGGTGTGGTGATCCAGTTCGACACCGTGCCCGGCGGCACCCTCGCGCCGTACAACCTGGGCCGCACCGCCACGCACGAGGTCGGCCACTGGCTGGGACTGCTGCACACCTTCCAGGGCACGTGCGACACCCCAGGGGATGAGGTGGCCGATACGCCTTACCAGGCCTCGGCTTCCGAGGGGTGTCCGGAGGGGCGGGACTCCTGCCCGGCACCCGGCGCCGACCCGATCCACAACTTCATGGACTACAGCGACGACGCCTGCCTGACGGTGTTCTCCTCCGGCCAGATCAAGCGGATGAAGATGATGGCGGTCACCTATCGCGAACTGGGCTGAGCCGCCAGCGCGGCAATAGGCTGTGGCGGCATGAAGCCCGCATTGGTGATCGTCGACATGCAGGAAGTCCTGATCCCCCTGGTCTGGCAGGGCGCCGAACTGGCCGACCGGATCGCCGCGCTGGCCCGCGACGCCCGCCGGCACGGCACACCCGTGCTTGCGCTGCAACAGATCGGCCCCAGCGGCTCCATGTTCGACCCCGACGCCCCCGGCACCCGGCTCAGTGCGCGGCTGGGCCTGGAACCGACCGATGTGGTGGTGCGTAAGACCGCGACGGATGCCTTCTACAGCACCGATCTCGCCGTGCTGCTCACCGAGCGGGAGGTGGACACCCTGGTGCTGACCGGGGTGGCCACCGACTACTGCGTGGACGCGACCGCGCGGGCCGCGGTGAGCCACGGGCTGGACGTGGTGCTGGTCAGTGACGGGCATGCCGGTGCCGCGGGGGGCGATCCGGTGGCGGGGCTGAGTGCGGAGCAGGTCGTCGACCGGCACAACCGGATCCTCAGCACCGCCATCCACCCGGGTGGCACGGTGCGGTTGTGCCCGGCGGCGGAGGTTGTGTTCGGGACGGGGTGAGTGGGTCACCGGCAGAAGTGGTGGCAGTCGTTCTCGCCTGGGCACGGCACTGTGTCCATTCAGGCAGTCTCGCCCAACCGGTCGGTCGGGCTGGCATCGTGGGATCTTGGCCGATCCGATGTGGACGGTCCGCGTGCTCAGTTGAAGGAGACCTCAGTGTCCCTGCGTCACAAGGCGATCCGGGGCGGCAGTGCGGTTGCCGTGGCCGCGATCGGCCTCGGGGTGCTCGCCGCGACCCCGGCCGCCGCCGGTGCGTCCGCCGCGAGCTGCAGTGATCCGGCCGGCAAGGTGCAGGCGTGTGTGGAGACCGCTGGTGGGTCGGTGTCGCCGTCGGCGTTCCAGCAGGGGCCGCTGCCGGGGGACTGCCGGATCCGGGTGGTGTTGCGGGCGCCGGACGGGCGGGTGGCGAGCACGCCTCGGCAGGCCTGTTTTGTGGGACTGACCAGGGGACCGGCGTTGGTCGCCGGGCCGGGTAAATGGGTTGTTGTGGCGGAGGTGACCTCCGGTGGTCGGACGTTCGCGGCGGCTTCGGCGGAACTCGTTCTTACCTGATTGACGTTCTCTTCGCCCTAGCGGACGGAGATTCCCTCCACGCTGCGTGTGGAGCACGCGGCGTCCGGGTGGATTACCGCTTCGTTGCGCGGTGCCGGCATCGCTGCTGGTCTGACCCGCGCTCCACGGTCGTTGAAGTCCGCCCGTCCGGCGGCCTTGATGTTGATCGCGGCGTTGACGTCCCGGTCGTGGTGGCTGCCGCAGCGGCAGCCCCACCTTCGGATCTCCAACGACATTTTTTCGTTGATCCGTCCGCAGTCTGAGCATGTCCGGGTCGACGGGAAGAACCGGTCCACCTGGCCGAAGGTGCGGCCGTACCGGGCTGCCTTGTACTCCAACATGCGAATGAACGATGCCCATCCGGCGTCGTGCACGGACTTCGCCAGCCTGGTCCGGCCGAGACCAACCACACACAGGTCCTCGACGAAGACCGCTTGGTTGTCGCGGATGATCGACGTCGAGAGCTTGTGCAGCCAGTCCTTGCGGGTGTCGGCCACCCGCGCGTGAGCGCGGGCGAGTTTCACGATGGCTTTCCTGCGGTTCTGACTCCCTCGCTGCTTGCGGGAGAGACCCTGTCGTAACCGGCGCAGCTTGCGGGCGGCCTGGCGCAAGAACCTCGGCGCGGCGATTTTCGTGCCGTCAGAGAGCACGGCGAAGTGGGTCAGGCCCAGGTCGATGCCCACCTCGGACTTGGCTGGCGGCAGTGTTTGGTCATCGGCAGTCCGCACGACGAACGAGGCGAAGTACCGGCCCGCTGAATCTCTGATCAGGGTGAGTGAACTGGGCTCGGCAGGAAGCTGGCGTGACCAGCGAACCGGTACTTCGCCGATCTTCGGTAGCCGTAGGTGGCCGTTGACCAGCACCTTGAAGCTGCTGTTCCTGGTGAAGCGGATCGCCTGTCGGTTGTCCTTGCGGGACCGAAACCGAGGCGGGCCGACCTTACCGCCCTTTCGTTTGCCCGAGACCGAGGCGAAGAAGTTGCGGTAGGCCAAGTTCAGATCGGCCAGGGCCTGCTGCAACACCACGGAGGAGACCTCTCGCAGCCACGCCCGCTCTGGTGTGTCCTTGGCCTGGGTGATGACCTGCTTGGACAGGTCCCCATCCGAGATGTACTTCTCGCCGTTGTCCCGTGCTGTCTGCCGTGCCCGCAGCCCGTCGTTGAATACCACCCGAGCGCACCCGAACACCCTTGCCAGCGACTGCTGCTGGTCGGGCGTCGGGTAGACGCGATAGTTGTACCGGAGCTGCACCAGCCCAGGGTAGTTGCAGTGACAGCACCTGTTCGCCCTGTGTGCTCACCCGGGCTTCGTGACAGCGTTCCGGCACAAGGTGTCCAGATGAAACTGGACAGTTCCGGCAAGTGCGCCTCCTCATCTTTCGCAGGCTCCGCGCCGGTTGCGCACCGATGACCATCATCCGGCATCCATACGTTGAGCAGCAGAACCGCCCAATTTGAGGCGGTCGCCGACACAGCGCCGGTGGCCGCCCGACTGCTATTGGCAAATTGCCATCCGAGGTTTTCACCCGTTGGTGTGCTGTCGGCTGACCAGTCCACCGCATTAGCCTGCGTTGGTCCGGCGGGCCGGTCCGGCCTTTCCACGCGCGGAGCCCGCCGGGCTCGACGGTGGGAGGCGAGAAAACCGTTGCTTGGCTGGCTGTGCAGCATCCCGCTCTGGGCGCTGATCGTCGTCAGTGTGATCCACTGGCGCCGCACCAGGAATCAGCCGCTCTATTCCGAGGACGATGCGGGCTGAGCCCGAATGGGTCCCTTCGGGCGCGTCCCGAGGGTCATCTGGACACATTCCCGTCCGTGGCCACAACGATTGCGCCAACTCGGCTTACATCGGAGTGGGCACAGCACGCCGTAGCCGGCCGTGAGGGAGACGCGGATGACCAGCATCGCCGAACCATGCCAGGAACCGGCCGATCCCGGGACCCATCCGGTGCTCGGCATCCCGGCCGGACCCCCGGACTACAACGGCACCCAGGTGTGGCGGCTGCCGCCGGATGCCGGGCCCTGGCCCGAGGTGGACGTCTTCACCGGGCGCAGTCAGGCCCGCGCGGCCGCCGGTCTCGGTGAACTCGCGCTGGCCGCGGGGGCGGAGTTCTTCGTCATCCGCTGTGCCGACGTCGAGGTGAGCAGGCTGCACCGGGAGGACACCGGGGTGCCTGCCTGGCCGGTCGAGGTTTTCATCGTGGTGACGCCGGTCGGGCCCGCGGCGGCCCGGTTCGAGGTCTTCGCCGGCGACCCGGCCGAGGGTGTGCGGCTGGCCGTGGCAAGTCTGCTGGCCCGGCCGGTGCAGGCGGTGCGATCGGCGCGCGCACCCGGCTGAGCCCGGCCCGGCGGCGATCAGCTGCCGGTCTCCGCGAGCAGCCGCGCGGTCGCCCTGGTGTGCCGGTGGGCCGCGCCCAGCACCCGCTCGCGCACCGGCAACAGGCCGCGCAGCCGCTCCCGTGCCGCGGCGAGCAGACCGGCCGCCAGCTCCCACAATGCCAGTTCGTGCCAGGTCAGCAGGGTGCGCGGGTGGGCTGGGCCCTGGGACTGGCGGCGGTGGTCGAGCAGGTCGGCGAGCATGGCCGCGGCCTTGGCAGGCTGGCCGGACAGGCCGGTGCAGCGGGCCAGGGCGTGCCAGGTGCTCAGGGTGTGCGGGTCGTCGGGGCCCAGGGTGGTGCGGCGGATGGCGCGGATCTCGCGGAGCTGTTCGACCGCGGTCTCCGGTTCGCCGGACTCACCGCGGCGCAGCGCGAGTTCGTGCGTGGTGGTGTGGGTGTCCAGGTGTTCCGGGCCCAGGGTGGCGGTGCGCAGCGGGAGCAGGGTGCGCAGCATGGCCACGGCGGCCAGGGTGTGGCCGGCCTCGCCGGTCCAGTGCGCCAGGCAGTGCTGGGTGCGCAGGGTCTCGGGTTCGGCCGGGCCGAGCACGCGCTGGCGCAGCGGCAGCAGTTCGCGGGACAGCGCCGCCGCGCGGTCGGGATCGCCTGCCTCGCCGGTCCAGTAGGCCAGGCTGTGCCAGGTGCGCAGGGTGCGCGGGTGGTCGGGGCCGAAGGCGGCGCGCTGCAGCGGCAGCAGATCCTCGAACGCGGCGGCCGCGGGCAGCGGATCACCCGACTCGCCGGTCCAGCGGGCCAGCAGATCGCGGGTCACCAGCGTTTCCCGGTGCACCGGGCCGAGCCGGTCGATGAACTCGGTCACCAGTCCGCGCAGGGCGGAGGCGGCCGCGCCCGGATGCCCGGCGCGCCCCAATGCCTCTGCGAGTCCTCTTCGCTCGGCGGGCGTCCGGCCTTCGGTTCGCACCTCGTCCAGATCCACCCCCACATCCCATCATGTCCGCGGCGGGCATCCGGCCAAACCCGCCGCGTTGCGGCAACAGGCTCATTGCGAACTGATCTCGTCCGGACTAACCGAGGTTGGCGCTCGGGCAGGATGATCCGACCGATGGCCACCGGGAGGGCGAATCCGCTGGTGACCGGATGTGTTGTGCGCCAAGCAAGCATCGCCCCGCACCGTCCACACGTGTGTCCACTGTGGACTGAAATTGGCCGGGTCCACCGCATGATCGCCGCGTTGCGCCGGTAATACGCCAGGACTGCTCCGTTGAGGTGAACGTTGATGTTCACCCGGATGGCCGGGCCCCGTTGCACCGAAGGGCAGCGGGGTTGCCCGAGTGGTCAGGCAGGATTGGCGCCGATCCGCGAACCGGTTGTCTGTGCACGTGATCGTCGAGTTGCCCTGTGGTGAACCGGACTGGCAACGTCGCCGTCGGGGGAAGCACTGGGCAAGGGGGAACGGGATGCCACTGGTCGGCCGGGAGGCCCAGCTGCGGCAGTTGACCCGGCTGCTCGGCGAACCGGCCGGGGGCGGGCTGACCGTGGCCGAGGTGGTGGGCGAACCCGGCCTTGGCAAGACCCGGCTGCTGGAGGAGCTGCGCGATCGGACCGGGCGGCGACTGCTCGGCTGGGGGCGTGGGGTGGAGTTCGAGCCGCGACCGGCCTTCGGCATGTTCGTCGAGGCCCTCGACCCACTGCTGGCCGACCACGTGCTGCCCGCCGCCCTGCGCACCCGGCTGGCCTCGGTCTTCCCCGCCTGCGCCGGCCGCGACACCGACGGCCTCGACCTGGACGCGGAACGGTTCGTGCTGCACCGCGCGGTGATCAGGGCCCTGGAACTGCTGGCCGAGCACCGCGGCCTGGTGCTGGTGCTCGACGACGTGCACTGGTGCGACCCCGCCTCGGCCGAACTGCTCGCCCAGCTGCTCCGGCAACCACCGCGCGCCCCGGTGCTGCTCATCGCCGCCTACCGGCCACGCCAACTGCCCAGCGCGGTGGCCGCGGTGCTCACCCGCGCCGTCCCGGCAGGCAGCTCCCGCCGGATCGAACTTGGTCCGCTCGAACTGGCCGAGGCCCGGCGGCTGCTCGGACCCGGCGTCGGCGGCCTGCGCGCCGCCGCCCTGCACCAGGCCAGCGGCGGCAACCCGCTCTACCTGGAGGCCCTGGCCCGCGCCCCGGCCGCGGCGCTGCACCCGCACCAGCTCGCCGAAGCGGTCCCGGCCCCGGCGAAAACCGCGCTGCTGGCCGAGTTCACCCGGCTGCCCGAACAGGTCCGCCTGGTCGCCAAGGCCGCCGCGGTGATCGGCGAACCCATCGAACCCGACCTGGTCGCCGCGGCCGCCGGACTCGGCCTGGCCGAGACCCTGGCCGCCGCGCAACAGCTGATCGCGGCAGACCTGTTGCGCGCCAACGGTCCTGAGCGGGTGGTCACCTTCCGGCATCCGCTGCTGCGGGCCGCGGTGTACGAATCGGCCAGCCCGCTCTGGCAGTCCACCGCGCACCGCAGGGTCGCCGACCTGCTGCGCGAGCGCGGCGCCCCGGCCGTCCAGCTCGCCCCGCACCTGGCCCGCTGCGGCGAGATCGGCGACGCCTCCGCCATCGAGGTGCTCACCCGCGCCGCGGAGAACCTGCAACTGCACGCCCCGGCCGCCGCGGCCAGCCTGCACCGCGCCGCCCTCCGGCTCACCCCGGAGGACGCCGGCCTGCCCCGGCTGCGGCTGCAACTGGGCTACGCCACCAGCATCGCGCTGACCGGCGACGTCGAGGAGGCACTCACCGTCCTGCACGACATCCTGGCCCGCACCCCCGGCGACGACGACCTGCGGCAGACCGCGGTCGGCCGCTGCGCGCTGCTGCACCGCTGGCGCGGCCAGCTCGCCGACTCCGAGACCCTGGTGCGCCGCGAACTGGACCGGGCCCCGATGACCGACACCCCGGCCGGCGCGGTGCTGTGGCTGACCAGGGGCCTGATCGAGTTCCGCCGCGGTGGCTACCAGTCCGCGCTGGCCGCCACCCGGCTCGGCTGGGCCGCCGCGATCTGGTGCAAGGACCCGTCCCTGCAGATCGCCGCCCGCGCGATGGCCGTGCTCTTCGCCCCGCCCGACGGCGGCGCGGAGGCCAGGGACAACCTGGACATGGCCGCCACCGCGCTGGACAAACTGCCCGACGCCCAGGTGCTGCCGCTGTGGAACACGCTGACCTGGGTGGCCATGGCCGAGCAGACCCACGACCGGCACGCCGACGCCGTGCGCCACCTCGACCGCGGCCTGCACCTGGCCCGGCAGCGCCACCAGCACCTGCTGATCTGCGAGTTCCTCACCCCGCGCGCGGTCTCGCTGTCCGCGCTGGGCAGGCTGCCGGAGGCCGCGACCACGGTGCGGGACGCGATCGAGGCGGCCCGGCTGGTCGGCGCGCTGCCGCCTTACCTGATCGGGCTGACCGAGCTGCTGACCATCGCCCGCTGGCGCGGCGGCGTGGAGGCGGCCAGGGCCGAGGCCGCCGAGGTGCACCCCGATGTCTACGACAGCGATTTCCAGCTCGGCGCCTGGGTGCTGTTCCGCCGCACCGCCGCCCGGCTCGCCCTGGGCGAGGCCGCCGACTTCCGCGCCGAGGTCCAGGCCCTGGGCGGACCGGGGTTGCCCGGCCTGCTGCACGCCTACCGGCCCGAGCACTACGAGACGCTGACCGAGGCCGCACTGGCCCGCGGCGCGTTGATCGAGGCGCGTGACTGGGCCGCCCGCGCCGAGGCCACCGCCGAGCAGAACCGGCCGCGTGGCTGGGGATTCGCGCTGCTGGCCCGCGCCAGGGTGCAGCTGACCGAGACCGAGGGATGGGCCGCCGCGCAGACCGCGACCGCCGCCGCGCGCAGCTTCCACACCGCGGGCGACCTGGTGCACACCGGCCGGTCCCGGCTGCTCACCGGGATCGCCCTGGCCGAGGCAGGCCACCGGGAACGCGCGCTGGGCGAACTCGACCGCGCCGCCGCCCTGTTCACCGGCGCCGGCGCGGAACTGCTGCTCAAGGAGACCACCCGGCAGCAGCGCCGCCTCGGCCTCCGCCGCGTCCCGACCGGCCCCGGACCCACGCACAGCGCACCCGGCGACCTGACCCGGCGGGAGTCCGAGGTGGCCGCGCTGGCGGGGGAGGGGCTGACCAACAAGGCCATCGCCACCCGGCTGTTCCTGTCCGAACGCACCGTGGAGACCCACCTGGCCCGGGTCTACCGCAAGCTCGGCGTGCCGCGCCGCTCCGCGCTGGTGGCGCACCTGCACCGCGGGGTCAGTTGACCGCGAAGGCGTGCAGTGTGTTCACCGCGTCCCACAGCCAGGCCGCGTGCTGGTAGGTCAGCTGCCGGTCCGCGGGCGCGTCCGGCAGCTCGCCGGTGGTGAGCAGTTCGGGCGCCCAGGTGGCGGTGTAGGCGATGCGCAGGTGCAGCAGCACCGAACTCCAGCCGCGCACCGAGGCCGGATCGGCGGGCAGCGAGATCAGCCCGGTGGACTCGTCCAGGGTGTCCAGCGTGGTGGTGATGCCGGCGCGCAGCTCGGCCAGGAAGTCCGGCTCCCACCACAGCTGGATCTCGGCCGGATCGTCCCGGTCCAGCAGCGCCGCGCGCAACAGCGTGCCCAGCACCGGTTCGCTGGGCAACTCCGGCGGCAACGGCATGCCCAGCAACGCGCCGAGTGGGTAGCCGGTGGAGTACTGGGCGGTGCGCCAGTCGATGAGCTGGGCCAGTTCGCCGAGCCGGGCGCGCAACCAGCGGATCCGGTGTGGCTGACCGTGGCCGGCGAACCGGGTGCCGGCCCGTGCCCAGCGGATCACCGCCGCCACCCCCATCCTCTCCGGATCATGCAGCGTACCGGTTCGTGTCCCCCGGCAGGGCGTGGGAGCTACCCGACCGGCTGATCCGGGTGGATACTGAGCGGTGATCGAGGTAGTACCCGTGAGGGCACACGGGCGGAGGCCGGAGATGGCACTACGAGATCACGAGCAACGCGCACTCGCCGAGATCGAGCGGCGGCTGGCCGAGGAGGATCCCCGGCTGGCGGAACGGTTCCTTGGGCTGAGTTCGCCGTCCCTGCGCAACCGGCAGGCGGTACTGGCGCTGCTCGGTGTGCTCGGCGCGTACGCGCTGGGCCTGACCGTGCTGGTGATCGGGGTGTCCGGGGCCTGGATCGAGTTGATCGTGCTGGGTGCGGTGATCAGCGTGAGCGTGCTGGCCTGGTTCACCTGGAAACGGTTGCACCGCAGGTAAAGTCCACTGTGGACAGTCTGCTCGGGCTCAGGTGTACTGACTGGTCAGTTCCAGGTAGCTCAGCCCGTCCAGCAGCCGGGCAGGCTGGTCGGCCAGATCGGCCTCGAACAGCCAGCCCGCGCCGTAGGGATCCGCGCGCACGAGTTCGGGCGCATCGATTACCCGCTGGTTGACCCCGGTCACCGTGCCGGTCACCGGGGTGAACAGGTCGCCGGTCCAGTAGCTGGTGGCCAGCAGTCCGCAGGGGGCCAGGTGCTGGACCTGCTCGCCCAGGCGGGGCAGCCGCACCTCGCACAGCCCGGTCAGCCGCTCGGCGAAACACGCGGTGATCCCGATCCGCGCGGTGTCGCCGCCGATACGAACCCAGTTGTGATCGGCGGTGAACTGGAGTCCTTCGAAGCTGACGATCATGTCGGCCAATTCTTCTCCGGTGAGTCGGCGACGCTGCCTGCCCTGACTCCATCTTGCCCGAAAGTCCATCGCATCCTTCGCTAGCGTACCGACGTTGTTGAATTGTTAATGGGGTGACGCTCCGCCATGGCGTGCCGAGTGGAGGGGTCACTGCCATGGAGCCAGCGCGGGCCACCGCGGCTGCCGAGGACGAGGGCTACGCCAAGTCCCTCGGCAACCGCCAGGTGCAGATGATCGCCCTGGGCGGGGCCATCGGAGTCGGCCTCTTCCTGGGCGCCGGCGGTACGCTCAGCCAGTCCGGACCGGCGTTGGTGCTGGTCTACGCGGTGTGCGGGATCGCGGCCTTCTTCGTGATGCGGGCACTGGGCGAGCTGGTCACGCACCGCCCGGTGGCGGCCAGTTTCGTGGCCTACGCGCGGGAGTTCGTGGGTCCGTGGGCCGGGTTCGCCAGCGGCTGGCTGTACTGGGCGAGCTGGGCGATGACCGGGATCGCGGAGATCACCGCGGTGGCGATCTACCTCAATCGCTGGTTGCCAGAAGTACCGCAATGGGTGACTGCATTAGTAGCATTGGCCTTCCTGCTGGTAGTGAACCTGGTGTCGGTGAAACTGTTCGGCGAGCTGGAGTTCTGGTTCGCGATCATCAAGGTGCTGGCCATCCTGATCTTCCTGGCGGTCGGCGCCGCACTGGTGATCAACGGCGCCGACATGGGTGGTGGAATGACCGCCGGGGTGGCCAACCTGACCGGGCACGGCGGCCTGTTCCCGTTCGGCCTGGGCGCGGTCCTGCTCACCATGCAGTCGGTGATCTTCGCCTACTCCGCGATCGAGTTGGTCGGCATCACCGCGGGGGAGACCGCCAGCCCGGCCACCGTCCTGCCCAGGGCGATCAACGGCGTGGTCTGGCGGATCAGCGTGTTCTACGTCGGCTCGGTGCTGCTGCTGGTCATGGTCCTGCCCTGGACCGCCTACTCCGGCGCGGAAAGCCCGTTCGTCACCGTCTTCTCCCGCCTGGGCGTGCCGATCATCGGCGACGTGATGAACGCGGTCGTGCTCACCGCCGCCCTGTCCTCCTGCAACTCCGGCCTGTACTCCACCGGCCGCATCCTGCGATCCCTTGCCCAGCAAGGCGAAGCCCCGCGATTCACCGCCAGGCTCTCCGGCACTCAGGTCCCGGTCGGCGGCATCCTGTTCACCGGCGCCACCTTCGGCATCGGCGTGCTGCTCAACTACCTCGTCCCGCAGCAGGCCTTCGACCTGGCCGTCGCCATCGCCTCGTTGGGCGTGATCTCCACCTGGGGCACGCTGCTGTGGTGCCAGCTCCGGCTGCGGCGGGCGGCCCTGCGCGGGGAGGTCCGCAGGCCGCTGTACCGGATGCCCGGTGCGCCGTACTCGGGGTGGATCACGTTGGCGTTCCTGGGTTTCCTGCTCGGGTTCATGGCCTTCAGTGACGGGGTGGAGCGCTACGCTGTGTACTCGATCCCGGTGGTCGCGCTGGCCCTGTGGCTGGGCTGGCGAGTGGTCCGCCGGCGCGCCCGGTTGACCTGACGCGCCGCGACCCTTACCGTTTCCGCTACAAGTCGTAGCGTAATGGGGGTGTGCGGGCGTGATGGCTGGTCGGCCACGGGATCTTGATCTCGAGCAGCGGTTGCTGTCGGCGGCGTGGGCGCTGCTGATCAGCAAGGGCTATGACGCCCTGACCATGAGCCAGGTCGCGACCCAGGCGGAGGCGCACCGGACCGATGTGTACCGCCGGTGGGCCGGAAAGGCCGAGCTGGCCACCGACGCGCTGGCCGCGAACCTGCCGCCGGTGCGCGAGTTCAACGCGGGCTCCCTGCGCGCCGACCTGCGGGCCTACGTCGACGACCTGGCCGCGGTCTGGTCCTCCCCGTGGATCGACGGTCTGGTCGGGCTGCTGGGCGAGCTGCGCGACGGCGCCGAGGCCACGTTCCTCTCGATGGCCTCGGTGCGCATCCAGCCGCTACAGCACGCGCTGGCCAGGGCGGTGGAACGGGGTGAGATCGAGGGGGAGCCCGACGCGGACCTGGTCGCGGACGTGATCGAGGGATCGCTGATGCACCGCAGGCTGATCGGGCGCGCGAGCTTCAGCCCCGAGTACCTGGACACGCTCACCCGCACCGCGCACTACCTGCTCACCGGCAAGGCCGAGACGCCATGACCGAGCCGCACGAGCTGTCCGCGGTGGCCCAGCTGGACGCCCTGCGTGCGGGCGAGATCAGCTCCCGCGAACTCACCGAGCACTACCTGGACCGCATCGACCGGCTGGACGCCGGACTCGGCGCCTTCGTCACCGTCACCCCGGAAATCGCCATGGCGGACGCCGCCCGCGCGGACGAGCGGCTGGCGCGGGGCGAGTGGTCGCCGCTGTGCGGGCTGCCGCTGGGGTTGAAGGACCTCTACCCGACCGCGGGCATCCGGACCACCTTCGGTTCGGCCGCGCTGGCCGAGTACGTGCCGACCGAGGACGCCTGGGCGGTCGGGCTGCTCCGGCAGGCCGGCGCGGTGATCATGGGCAAGACGAACACCCCGGAGTTCGGCGCGGCCTGCTACACCGAGAACGACGTGACCGCGCGACCCGCGGTCACCCCCTATGACCAGGGCCGCTACGCCAGCGGCTCCAGCGGTGGCGCGGCCGCCGCGGTCGCCGCCGGACTGTTGCCGGTGGCCCATGCCGGTGACGGAGCGGGTTCGACCCGCACTCCGGCGGCGACCTGTCACCTGGTCGGGGTGAAACCCAGCCGGGGCCTGGTGAGTCCGGCGCCGGCGAGTTCCTTCTTCAGCACGGTCATCGAAGGGCCGATCGCCCGCACGGTGCGGGACGCGGCGATGTTGCTGGACGTGCTGGCGCGACCGTGGCCGGGGGACCTGTACGGCTGGCGGCCGGAGACCAGCTTCGCCAGCGCCGCGACCCGTCCGCTCGCCCGGCCGCGCAAGATCGCGATGTGGACCGGGACCGGACTCGACGGCGTGACCCCGCATCCGCAGTCCGTGCTGGCGGTGCAGCGCACGGCCGGCCTGCTCGGCGAACTCGGCCACGAGGTGCACGAGATCGCGATCCCGGCCGGTTGCGACGGGCCGGTGCGGCAGGCGCTCAAGGACCTGTTCGTCTACGCGGTCGGCACCATGGCCCCGACCCTGGTGGCCGCGGATCGGCGGCACCTGTTCCAGCCCTACACCCAGCACCTGATCACCGCCGCCGAGACGATGACCGCGGCCGAGGTGGTGACCGCCCAGACCGTGCTCGCCCGCTACGCCAGCACGTTCCTGGCCGGACTCGACGAGTTCGATCTCGCGCTGACCCCCACCACCAATGGTCCGCCGGTCCCGATCGGCCACTACTTCGCCAACGGGGTCGACGGCGAGGCGGACCTGATGCTCGGCTGGTCCTGTTACACGCCATGGGTGAACCTCACCGGCCAGCCCGCGATCTCTCTTCCGTCCCATGTGGACGGTGACGGCCTGCCGCACGGGGTGCAGCTCGTTGGCAGGCAGCGCCAGGACGTCGAACTGCTCGCCCTGGCCGCCCAGCTCGAGGACGCGTCCCCGTGGGCGGACGTCCACCCGCCCTGCTGGCACCAGTGAAAGGCCGCGCCATGTCACCGGAACGCGCCCTGGACCCCGGACCGGGCCTCACCGAACACCGGGTCGTACTGCCCGACGGCCGCCGGATCCGCACCGTCACAGCGGGCGAGGGCCCCGGCCCGCTGGTCGTCTTCGAGGCCGGGATGAGCGCGCCGGCCGCGTCCTGGGTGCACACCCAGCGCGAGATCAGCACCCGGCACCGGACCCTGTCCTACGACCGCGCGGGCTACGGCGGCAGCGACCTCGACCCGGCGGACCGCACCCTCGAACGCCTCGTGGACGACCTCACCGACCTGCTCGACGTGCTGGCCGAGACCGATCCGGTCGTCCTGGTCGGCCACAGCTGGGGCGGCCCCATCGCCCGGCTCTTCGCCGACCGGCACCCGGACCGGGTGGCCGGCCTGGTCTTCGTCGACGCCACCCTCGCCGGGATCATCCCCGAGGATCAGGCCGGGCGGATTCGCCGTACCTTCCAGCTCATGTCGGTGCTGGCCGGCCTCGGCGGCAGCCGCCTGATCATGCGACTCTCCCTGCCCCACGGCACCGCCGCGGAGATCAGCCAGTCCGACCTGGAGATCATCCGCCGCGACTACGCGTGCGGCAGGGCGATGCGCGCGGGAGGCCGCGAGGCCAGGCAGATCCTGCCCGCACTCCAGGTGCTGCGCCGACTTCAAGAGGTCGGTACCCCCGCGGTGCCCACGATCTGCCTGCAGGCCGGGCGGATCGACCGTGGGATGGCCACCGTCCGCCCGGCGCTGAACCAGCTCGCGACCGAGCTGATGTCCTTGGCGCCCAAGGGAAAAGCCGTGATCGTCGAGCAGGCTGGCCACCTCATCCCGCAGGAGTGCCCCGCCGCCGTGCGGGAGGCCGTGCTGGAGGTGGTCGACGCCGTGACGGAGGTCCGCTGAATCCCGGCCCACCTGCCCCGCCGCCCCGTTCGGAGTGATGTTGCTTGCTCGAGGACCGTGCCCGTCACCACGCCGCCCACCCGGTGACGAAGCGCCCCCAGTGCCCGAAAATCCCTTCCCGGTAGTCCCTTTCCCGAATATCGCGTTGTCGAACGCCGTCCGGTTAGCTGATTCGGAGTATTTCCCGATCGACCTCTACCCGTATATCGTTATCGATGTCGCCGGTCGTAGATCACCCCGCGCTTTTCTGGGGGAGGTTGTCTGGGCTTTCGCCCATCGAGGAGAGTATTCGATGAACGGCAAGCCGCGTACCCGCTCCCGCTGGTCGAGAGCGATCGGCAGACTGACTGCCCTGGCCGGTGCGATCCTGGCCGGTGGCGTGCGTGCGGCGGGTTCGGTCGGCTTCACCGCCCGCACCTGAGTTGACTCCGGAAGATAACGACCCGTCTGTTATTGGGGGTGGGCCGTTATCTTCCGGCCCTGCTCCGGTTGGTCGCGGCGATTTCCTGATATCGTGTCAGGGCATTGAGTGCGGCCGGGAAACCGGCGTAGACGGAGATATGCAGAATGGTCTCCAACGCGGCCCGCTCGGCGCCGATTCCACACAGCTCCCGGAGCTGTTCATCGACCTGCGGCGCGATTCCACCCGTCGCGGTATAGGCCGCCAGCAGGGTGAGCAGCCGGGTCTGGTGGTCCAGCGGCGGCTCGTCCGGGGCCGGGGTGAGGTCGGCGGTGACCGGCGGCGTGCCGAAGGTGCCGGTGACCAGGTCCAGGCTGTCCCGCAGGTGGCTGGCCGGGCAGCCGAGGTTGAGCGCCGCGGTGAGGTGGAAGCGAAGCTGGGCGGTGGCGTAGCCCAGCGCGGCCAGCGCGCTGACGGTGATCAGCTGACGTTGCGGCAGGGTGAGGCCGGGGCGCTGGTAGAGGCCGCCGTAGACGTAGGCGACCGCGTCGGCGCCGAAGTCGGTGGCCCGCACGGCGGCGAACAGGTCGAGCACGGCGGGGTTGTCCGTGCCGCCCAGTCGCCGGAGCAGTTCCAGGCCCTGTTGGTAGTCACCCATGAGCGCCGATCCTGCCAGGCGGACCGGTTGTTGTCCGGACATGTGCACCGCGCGCCCGAGGCGGGACCATGGGTGGATGCGGGGGAGGCCGGAGCGGCCCGGCATCGGCAATTCGGTGCCCGGCACCGCGAGGGCTTCCCCGACGGCCACCTCTACGCCAACCTGCACGGCTTCGACCTGGACAACACCAAGATTGCCCCCGCTGACGTCCTGGAACGCTTCCTACTGGCACTGGGGCTGGACACCGAGCATCTGTCGCTGGGCATGTTCTCGCCGGAGGAGGCGATCGCGTTGCTGCGCAAGGTGATCGCTGGCCGGGATGACCGCGGCACAGGCTCGGGTGGCGTTGCGCGAGTTGGTCTCGGCACACCTGCTGGAGGAGTTCCGGCGCAACCGGTACCGGTGCCACGACCTGCTGCGCGCGTTCGCCCGTCGGCAGGGCAAGGCTCAGCGGGCCTTGGCACAACCGCGCGCCGCGCTGGCGATCCGGGCAATAGTTGACGGAATGTAACCCCCCGCGCACATACCGCGAGGGTTGAATGGACTCGTGACCCGACGCGCGACGCTCGCCCAAACGGCCGTATGGGGTGTGCTGGTACTGGGCCTCACCGTGATGTGGGTTCGGTACGGCGCGTCCAACGCGACCACCCTGCTCACCCTGCTCTCCGGTGGTGCCGCCGTGGCACAACTCCTGGTCGCCACCCGCTGGCGCGCGGGCGGCCAGCCCAGCACGCCCGAACAACTCCAGTCCGCCGCGGACGCGCTCGCGTTCGAGGTGCGGCGGCAGTGGGGGGCGGAGGCTCGGCGGCGGATGTTGGAGGATGGGGATCGGTTGCCGGTGCGGTGCCGGGGGTTGGGGGAGGCGGGGTCGGTTGACCTGGCGGAGTTGATTTCCGGGTTCGCGGACGCGCCGCGGCGTTTGGTGGTGGTGGGGGAGCCGGGGGCGGGGAAGACGGGGTTCTGCCTGCTGTTGATCCTGGAGTTGTTGCGGCGGGGGGATCCTGGGCGGACGCCGGTGTTGTTGCAGGTGTCCGGGTGGCATCCGGCGGAGAACCTGGACGCGTGGTTGTTGCGGTCGTTGGTCTCGGCCTATCCGTTCCTGGGGAATGAGTCGCGGTTCGGCACGACGGCGGCTCGGGATCTGTTGGGGCTGGGGCGGATTCTGCCGGTGCTGGATGGGTTGGACGAGCTTCCCGTTGAACTGCGGGAGGTGGCTTTGCGGGCGTTGGACAAGGACCTTGGGCAGCAGGAGCCGTTGGTGCTGACCTGCCGGAGTGCGGAGTTCGCGGCGGCCAACGCGGGTGGGGCGGTGCGGGAGTCCCAGGTGGTGGAGTTGTTGCCGTTGGCCGAGGAGGCGATCGCGGGGTACCTGCTGGACTCGACGCCGCGGGCCCGGCTGGAACTGTGGGAGCCGGTGCTGGACCGGTTGGTGGACCCGGCGGCGGATCCGTTGGCGCGGGCGTTGCGGACGCCGTTGATGGTGTCGTTGGCGCGCACCGCCTACCGCGACCCGGGGACGGATCCGGGCGACCTGCTGGCCCTGGCCAGTGCGGAGGGGGTGCAGGCCCGATTGCTGGATGAGTTCACCAGTCAGGCCTTCGCGACCCGGCCGCCGTCACCACTGTCCAACGAGGTGGATCCGGTGGGGCGGTGGGATCCGGTCAAGGCCGAGCGGTGGCTGTCCTTCCTGGCCCGCACGGGCGAGCGGGAACTGGACTGGTGGCGGTTGTGGTTACGGGTGCCGCGGGCGGTGTTCCTGGTCAGCGGCGCGCTGGTGGGTGGCTTGGCGGCGACGCCGTTGGGGTTGCTGTTGCTGGGGTTGTTCGGGCGGCCGGGGCTGGGGGCGTTGCTGGGACTGGCGATCGGCGCCGGGGGTGGGGCGTTGCTGGGACTGTTGCGGGCCGAAGCGCCGCGGCGGTTCGTGCCGCGGTTGTTGCGGCGGCACGAGTTGGGGCGGGATCTGGTTTTCGGGCTGGTGGGCGCGATCGCCGGGGGGATCGCGGTGGGGGTGGTGTACGGCGGGGTGTACGGGCTGGTGATCGGCCTGGTCTTCGGGCTGGCTTTCGGGGTGGTGCGGCGGTTCACCGAGCCGACCGAACCGGCGGAGGCGGTCACGCCGGCGAGTGTGTTGCGTGGGGATCGGCTCTCGGCGGTGTACGCGGCGGGGCTGGGTGCCGTGCTGGGGTGTTTGACCGGGGGATTCCTGGCCGGTGTGGTGGGGGTGGCCGGGTTGGGACTTGCGGTGCCGGTCAGCAGTCCGGTGCTGATCGGGTTGCTGGGGGCCGGGGCCGGCGCGGTGGTGGGGGCCGGTGGGCTGGGGCTGACCGTGATGGCCACCAGTGCGGCCGGGCGGTTCCGGACCACCCGGGTGTGGTTCTGGCTGCGCGGGCGGACTCCGTTGCGGCTTATGCGGTTCCTGGACGACGCGCACCGGCTGGGTGTGTTGCGGCTGGCCGGGGCGAGTTACCAGTTCCGCCACGAGCTGCTGCGGGATCGGCTGGCCGGGCGAGAGTGAGCACCGCGCTGGCGCCCAGCCGCCAGAACGTGGTCCGGGCCGAGGGCTGCAACCCGTAGCGGGCCTCCGGGAAACGGACCGTCGGCATGCCGCCGGGGCGGGTCTCGACGCGGACATCCTTGGCACGTAACCGGATTCGCTCGATACCGGCTGGTGGGTGGGTGAAGTCGAGTTGTATCCAGTCGGCCTGGTCGAGTTCGACCTCGGTGAGCTGGCTGGGCCTGCCGTCGACCAGGCAGCGGAGGATCTCGAACTCGCCGTCGCGCAGCCAGGCCGAGCGTTCGGCCAGCCACACCGGCTCGAAGGCGAGTTGCCGCCGTTCCAGCCAGACCAGGTAGCCGGTGCGGGCGGCGGCGTACACGGCCAGGGCCACCCCGGCCGCGGTGACCGGCCCGCGCAGTGGCGGCAGCACCGCCCACTGGCCAAGGGCCAGCACCGCCAGCGCGGCCAGCACCAGCCACAGCGTCTGGGTGTGCGCGGTACCGAAGGCGGGCTCGCGCGGCGCGCTCAGGCCGCGGGCGAGCACGTTCGACCGGGCCACCAGCGGCGTCACCAGGTCGGGACGCGGCAGGTCGCGGTCGTGGGAGCTTCGCGCGGCCACCGCACCACCTTCCTCCACCCGAGTGCCCCTGGACAAGTCATCGCCGCCGGTGGACTGCCTGTTGCACCAGGTTGTCGCCTGGCCGCAACAGGAAACCCAGCGGCCCGCGCGGAGTGCCGCCACCACTGCCAAGGCCGGGCAGGTGGCGGCGCAGGAAGGAGGCCCACAGATAGGCGTAGACCACCGCGTACAGCGGGCGCACCCGGCCGTAGTGCGCGTGCAGCCGGGGCGCCAGCGCACGCAGTCCGGCGCAGACCTGGGGCAGGCTCAGGCCGTCCCGGGTGGCGGCGGTGACCACGCCGGCCCGCCGGTCGAGTTCGACGTCCTGGTAGTCGTCGAGCTGTTGCAGCACCCCGCCCAGCTCGTGCACCAGCGCCAGCTCGCGTTCCGGCATTCCCGGCCGGACCAGCGCGAACAGCACCACGGTGCCGAACCCGCCCTTGCCAGCGGTGATCGCGGCCAGCTCCTCGGCCGGGATGGCCGGATCGCCCTGGCGCAGCCGGGACCGGACCTGGCAGCCGTGCAGCCCGCGCAACGCGGTGAAGATCGGATCGTCCCGGTCCCGGCCGAGCCGCCGCTCGACCTCGCGGAAGAGCCCGTGGAAGAGCCGTTCCAGCTCCCCGGCGGGCTGGAAGTCCCGGCCGTGGAACAGCTCGTCCAGCCGGCGGTCCAGCTCTGGGCTGCCGAAATCGTCGATCAGGTCGTCGTAGGCCCTGGTCACCGCCCCGCTGAGGGCGGCGAGGTCACTGCGCAGCGGCAGCCCGGCCATGGCCGCGTACCCGCCGAGCAGGAACCCGAGCTTCACGCTGGCCGCCTTGAGCGCCCGGCCGATCCGCTCCCGCCGCGCACCCTCCACAGTGGACTCGACAATCGGTGCGATGACGAGGTCGTACTGGCGGGCGTACTCGGCGGCGCGGCCGGGCACCCGGGGGATGCGCCCGGCGAACCTGGTCCACCGGAGCAGGGCGCCGAGATCGGCGATCACCCCCGCCCGCGCCAAGCCAGCCGTCGCGTGAATCTCAGTGATCCTCTCGCCGAGGTTCCTCCTGCCCTGTTCGGAGGTTACCGGTGGTGTCAGTGGCAGTGACCCTGCCGACCGAGGGTTTCCACCGGGCTCGCGCCGGGGCGGGTCCACTGCGGCACCGGACGGCCGGTCGGGCCCCAGGTGGCGTTGCCGTCGGCGTCGGTGCGCCAGGACCAGCAGGAGTGGCCGCCCTCGGGCCAGCCTTCCGGGTTGTCCTCCCACTTCTCGCCGCGGCCGTAGGGGGTCAGGTCGAGCAGGCCGAGGGCGGAGTTGACCGTCTCGTTGCCGCGGGCGGTGCAGGAGTAGGTGCGGAAAACCCGGTCGCCCACGCGCAGGAAGCACACCAGGTAACCCATCTCGCCGCCCACCGGCCCCGCCAGGCCGCGCACCGAGTACCAGGGCTGGGTGTAGCCCATGAACTCCACGAAGGCGGCCACCTCGGCCCAGCGCCCCTCGGTCAGGATGGCGAAGGAGACACCGCGGGCGTTGAGGTAGGAGGCGTCCTGCAGGTGCCAGGCGGTGGTGGTGCAGCCCTCGCACTGCCCCTGGTGTGGCGCGCCGTCATGCCACATGTGCTGGTAGACCACGAGTTCCGGGCGGCCCTGGAACAGCTCCAGGAACGGGACCGGGCCGTCGGGACCGATGACCTCGACCGTGCCGTCCAGTTCCACCATCGGCAGCCGGCGGCGGGCCGCGGCCAGCGCGTCGCCCGCGCGGGTGTGCGCCTTCTCCCTGACCAGCAGCTCGTCCCTGGCGGCCTGCCAGGTGGCCTGGTCGACGATGGGCGGGCGGCCGGGCAGCTCGGTGGCCGGGTTCTCTGGAGTGGTCGTCATGGTGTCCTCCGTGCGGTCTGCTTCGACGGTCACCAGGACTGACCCGGGCCGCGGCCGGAACTCATCGCTACAGCCCCGACTCGGCCCGGATCTCCGCCGCCTCGGCCCGGCAACGTGCGGCTTGGGCCGGATCACCGTTGTGCGCCAAGGACACCGCCAGGGTCTCCAGGCACATCGCCAGTGGCTCGCCGCCGCGGCCCAGTTCCCGGTAGCCCTGGATCGCCTCCTGGCACAGCTGGACCGCGGTGTCGTGCTCGCCGAGCCCCTGCCAGGCCAGCGCCGCGTCCAGCCAGGCCCAGGCCTGCCCGGAGCGGTCACCGGCTTCGCGGCGCAGGTCCAGTTCGCGTTCGGCGTGCCCGAGGGCCTCCTCGAACTCGCCGAGGCGGGTGCAGATGGTGCTGAGGTTGCCCTCGGCCACGGCCTCCTGGCGCAGGTTGCCGGTGCTCCTGGCCAGCGGCAACGCGGCGGTGTAGTGCTCGCGGGCGGCGGCGAACCGCTGTTGTTCCAGGCAGCCCAGGCCGAGTTCGCACAGTGCCGAGGCCCGCCAGCGCACGCTGTCCAGTTGCCCGGCCAGCGCCAGCAGCCGGTCCAGATCGGCCTGTGCCCGCGGCCAGTGACCCAGCAGCCGGCAGGTGGCCGCCCGCCACAGCCGCAGCAGCGCCTCGGCGGCGGGTTCCGGGGCGGCCTGGAGGCCCAGGGAGAGGGCTTCGAGGTGTTCGGGCAGCACATCGCGGGGCAGGCGCAGGCGGAAGCGGCTGGTGGAGGCCAGGTATGTGGTGAGGCGGTGTTCGCCGAGGTCGGCGGCCAGGCGCAGGGCGGCGAACAGGTTGGCGCGTTCGGTCGTGCACCAGGCCAGCGCCTGGGCCGGGTCGGTCAGCGGTATCCCGGTGGCGGTGAAATCCTTGGGCAGGAAGGGAAAACCGGGGAAGAGCAACTGGTCCGCGGTGGCCGAGACCTGGGCGTAGAACTCCAGCAGCGCCCGTACGGCCTGCTCGCGGTCGGCCGGCGGATCCTCGGCTTCGGCGACCTCGGCGGCGTGCGCGCGCAGCAGGTCGTGCAGGTGAAAACGCTTGGCGCCCAACGGTTCGACCAGGTGCATCTCGGCCAGTTCGTCCAGCAGCCGGTGGGTGGTGGTCAGGTCGAGCGCGGCCAGTGCGGCGGCCGCGGGCACGCTGATCTCCGGGCCGGGGTGCAGGCCGAGGCGGCGGAACAGCCGGGCCTGCTCGGCGGTGAGCTGGCGGTAGGACCAGTCGAACACGGTGCGCACCCCGCTCTGTTGATCACGCCGGATCTCCTCGATCGCCGCGGTCAGCACACCCCGGCGGCGCACCCGGCTCGCGGCCACCCGCAGCGCCAGCGGCAACCGCGCGCACACCCGGACCAGGTCCGCGATCCCTTGCGGCGCAACGGGACCGAGTAACCGCCCGGCCAGTCGCGCGGCCTCCTCCGCCGAGGGCAGATCGAGGGTGACCGGCACCGCGGCCTCGCCGATGACCAGGTCGGACAGCGCGGCCCGGCTGGTCACCAGCACCAGGCAGCCGGGTGCGCCGGGCAGCAGCGGCCGGACCTGCCCGGCGCTGCCCGCGTTGTCCAGCAGGATCAGCACCCGCCGCCCGGCCAGCATCGACCGGTACAACGCGGTCAGGCTGTCCAGCTCGGCCGCGATCCGCGCGTCCGGCAGCCCCAGTGCGCCCAGGAACCAGCCGAGCACTTGCCGGGGGTCCAGTGGCGAGCTGGATCCGTGACCCCGGAGATTGGCGTACAGGGTGCCGTCCGGGAATCGTGCCTGCACCCGGTGTGCCCAGTGCACGGCCAGGGTGGTCTTGCCGACGCCCGCGGTGCCGGCCAGCACGGCGATCACGGTGGCACCGGCCGGTTCGGGCAGCAGCGCGTCCAGGGTGGCCAGGGGCCCGGCGCGGCCGGTGAAATCCCGGACCGAGGGCGGCAGCTGGCGGGGGACGGGCAGCTCGGCGGCGGGGCCGAGCACCACCTGGTTGATGGTGCCCGCCTGCACGACGTGGCCGCCCACCCGGCCACTGACCTCGTTCGACCCCACCCTGGCAGTGTGTTCCCGGCCGCGGGGGTCAGCAGCCGGGAACACCCGCTTGGCTCAGCGGATTCCCCCGTTCCCGCACGCCGGGCAGTCCGGCCGACGCCGTCGCGGCCCTGGCAGCGCGGTGTGTTCCAGGGTGACCAGGTTCAGCGCGTACCGCCGGTTCACCGTCAGCGCGGGCACCCCGGTGAGCAGGCTCAGCGCGGCATGCGCGACGAACTGCCCGGCCAGCCCGGCCGACACCGCGTTGGCCGCGTGCACCTGGGGGCCGACGGGCAGTGGCGTCCACGGGTGGGTGGCGTCGCGGCAACGCCGGGCGGTCATGGCGCAGTCGTGACAGGGCCCGCCGTCCGGTCGGTAGACGCCGAAACTGACCTGGGGACCGTGGTAGCCGCCGTGCGTCCACGCGGTGCCGGTGGCCAGGCAGGCGCGGTTGGCCCAGGAGCGGATCTCGGCCGGTTCGTCCGCGGCCAGTACCAGTAGGTCGGCCCGGCCCGCCAGTTCGAGCAGGGCGGTCGGTCCGGTGATCCGGGTGCGTTCGCCGGTCACCGTGATGTCGGAGTTGTGCGCCCGTAACCGGGTCAGCGCGACCTCGACCTTGGGGTGGCCGATGTCCGCCTCGGTGTAGAGCGCCTGCCGGTTCAGGTTGGACAGCTCGACCACGTCCGGTTCCACGCAGTGCAGGTGCCCGACCCCGGAACCGGCCAGCGCCAGCGCCGCCGTGCAGCCCACCCCGCCCAGTCCGACCAGCACCACCCTGGACTGCCGCAACCGCAACTGGGCGTCCCAGGCCGAGATCCGCGGGGTCAGGTCCATCCACCGGAACAACGCCCGCCCCCGCCCGTACCGCTCCCGCTCCCGGTCGGTGAGCCCGTGCGGCACCGACTCGTCGGCCTCCTCCAGGTGCCCGGCCGCGGCGAGCTGCCGGATGGCCAGCCGCACGTCCGCGGCGGTCCGGTGTGGACAGCACCGCACCACCTCCGCGACCACCTCGTCCATCGTGCGGCCCCCGTCCATGGCCGCCAGCAACGTCCACACCGAACCGTCCGGATCGGGCAGTTCGGCCGCGATCCCGGTCACCGCGCCGCCAATGCGCACCAGGCCGTCGGCGCGGCGGACCGGCCGGTGCTCGCACTTCACCCGCGGTCGCAGCACGGGTCCCCCTCTCCTGGTCAACCCTGCTCGTCGCGATCGCAGAAGATCTTCTTGGTGATCCGGCGGATCTCCACCATGGCCGCACCCCTCCTCGTGTGAACGTGGCAAGGTTCGCCGACGGGTGCGGACAGCACTCCGGACAAGATCCAGGACAGCTCGGTAAAAGGGCTGGTCAGGACGGCAAAATTCGATCCAGTTCGGCCAGTTCCGCGGCCACTCGCCTGGCCTGCGGCCACCGGATCAGCGCGTAGATCGACAGCGCCCTGCGCAGGTGCTCCCGCCCCTCCTCCACCTTGTGCAACCGCACCAGGCACCGCCCCAGCCCGGCCCCGGCCTCGGCCAGCACCGAGGGCGCGGCCATCTGCTGGCCCAGTTCCAGCGAGCGCGAGTACAGCGACCGGGCCTCCTCGACCCGGTCCTGGGCCAGCCGGACCGCGGCCAGCCGCCACAGCGTGACCGCCGCGCCCAGTGGGTTGCGCATGTGCCGGTACAGGGCCAGCGCGGCGGTGAGGTCACGCGCCGCGCCTGCCCGGTCGCCGGTGAGGCTGTGCAGGTAGCCCATGGAGTTGAGCGCGTTGGCCTGGCCGAGCACATCGCCGAGGGCACGGGACTGGGCCAGCGAGCGGGTGACGTCCTTGGCGGCCTCGGTCAGCTCGCCGGTGTTGATGCGGACCAGGCAGGAGTGGTTGAGCGCGCCCGCCTCGCCGAGTTCGTCGCCGAGGGCGCGGTAGTAGGTGAGGGCTTCGGCGATGTCGAAGCGGGCGCCGGTGTGGTCGCCGGAGAGGGCACGCATCAGGGCGGCGTCGCGCAGGGTGTTGGCCTGGCCGAGGATGTTGCCCAGGCGGCGGTAGAAGGTCAGCGCGTCGGCCAGGTTGCCGCCGGCACAGCAGTTGTCGCCGTCGAGGAAGCGGGTCCAGCCGAGGTCGTTGAGCGCGTGCGCCTGGCCGAGGGTGTTGCCAACGGTGCGGTAGTGCTCGGCGGCCTCGTACAGGTTGGTGGTGGCCGCGGCCAGGTCGCAGACCAGGTACTGCACCACGCCGAGTTCGTTGAGCGTGCCCGCCTGTCCGGCCAGGTCGTCGAGTTCCCGGTACAGCGCGAGGGCCTGGGTGAGGTGGCCGGTGGCGGCGAGGTTGTCGCCGTCGAGGCGGGCGACGTTGCCCAGGATGCTGAGCGCGTTGGCCTCGCCGCGGCGGTCGCCGGTGCGCCGGGCCACCGCGAGCGCGGTCTGGTTGAGCACGGAGGACTGCTGCCAGTTGCCGCGGCGGCGCAGGTACGGGTGCAGGGCGGTGGCCAGTGCGGTGATCAGTCCGGCGTGTTCGGGTGGCACCGGGGTGAGCACGCAGGCGGCCAGGTTGCAACGTTCGCTGTCCAGCCAGGCCAGCGCGTTGGCGCCGGTGATGGTGGGGCGGTGCGCTGGCGGGTGCTCGGGTTCGGCGGCCTCGGTGACCGGGGCGGCGACCAGGATCTGCGCGGTGGCGGCGATGGTGGTGTGCAGGTAGTAGCTCAGCAGGCGGCCGAGGGCTTCCCGCCGTTGTTGCCGCCGGTCCGGTGGGGACAGCATCCGGGCGTACTCCTGCAACAGGTCGTGCAGGCCGTAGCGGCCGGGCGCGGTCTCGGTGAGCAGGTGGTCGTCGTAGAGGTCCTCCAGGCCCTGGCCCGCGGTGGCCAAGTCGGTGCCGGCCAGCGCGGCCGCGCCGTAGGCGTCGATCTCGGTGCCGGGGTGTTCGCCGAGTTGCTGGAACAGGCGTTGCTGGTCCTCGGACAGGCCCTGGTAGGACAGCTCGAAGGCGGCGGTGATGCACAGCTTCTCGGCACGGATCTCACTGAGCCGGTGCTGTTTGCAGGCCAGCAGGTCGACCAGGTGCCGCACGCTCCAGCGCGGGTGGTGCCGCAGCCGCCCGGCGGCCAGCCGGATGGCCAGGGGCAGGAAGTCGCAGCGGGCCACCAGGTCGGCCACGTCGGTGGCGGCGGTGCGGTGTTGTTCCCCGGCCAGGGTGAGGAACAGCTCGGCGGCGTCGGCCGGGGGCATCTTGGCCAGTTCCAGTGACCGCAGGTGTTCCAGCGCGCCCAGTCTGCGGCGGCTGGTGATCAGCACGAAACAGCCGGGGCTACCTGGCAACAGCGGCCAGATCTGTTCGTGCCCGGCGGCGTCGTCGAGCAACAGCAGCAGTCGCTTGCCGTGGGTACGACGCCGCCAAAGCGTGGCCCGCGCCTGGCAGGAGGACGGGATGCCGCGGGCAGGGACGCCGATGGCGACCAGCAGGTCGATCAGCCCGTCGGCCGGGTCCAGCGGGCGCTGGCCGAGAGTGAAAGCGTTGAGCTGCAAGAAGAACTGGCCGTCCGGGAAACGGGACGCGAGCTGGTGCGCGGCATGCACGGCCAGGGTGGTCTTGCCTACGCCGGGCATGCCGTCCACCGCGATGATCCTGGTGCCGCCCTCGGCCGCCCGCAGCACCGCCTGGGTCAGTTCCCGCAGTTCCCTGGTGCGGCCGGTGAAGCTGAGCACGTCCGGTGGGAGCGCGGCCACCACCGCGGTGGCCTCGGCGAAGGACTCCGGTGGCGCAGGCACCGGTTCGGCGATCCTGGGCGGGTTGGCCAGCAAGTGCCTGGCCAGTTCGCGCACGCCGGGACCGGGCTCAGCCGCGCAGGCCGCGCGCATCCGCTGGGTGGCGAAGTCCAGGAACTCGCGGATCGCGGTGTGCCGCCCGCACCAGGCCAGTGCGCGCAGGCCGATCATGATCAGCTCGTCGGTGGGTGTGCACTCGTTGAGCAGCCGGGTGACATTGCTGGCCACGGTGGGGAAATCGCCGGCGTGCAACTGTTCGGCGAGCAGTTCGGTGTGCATCCGCAGCCGTTCCTGGGCGAGCATGAACCGCTGCCCCTCCACCCAGGTCCCGGTGACCGGGCTGAGTGGTTCGCCGCGCCAGAGCCCGAGTGCGGCCTGGTACTCGGCAATCGCTTTCTCGTGCTCGCCGCGCCCGGCGGCGGTCCTGGCGAGCTTGGCGTGATGGGCGGAGCGGTGGTGATCGACCAGCAGCGGGTCCACGTCGAGCCGGTAGGCCCGCGCCCGGTCGGTGTGCGCGGAGCCGACACCCCTGGTGCGCAACCAGTTCTTGTCCCCGCCCGCGGTCTGGATCGCGGTGCGCACCCGTTCCACGTACTTGCCCAGGCTGGCCGCCGCACTCGGTGGCGGCCCGGCGGGCCAGATGTGCTCGGCCAGGGTGTGCGCGTTCACCCACTCGCCCGGACAGAGCGCGAGCGCGGCGAGCACCCCGCGCTCGGCCATCCGTTCCAGCCGAATCTGGCCCTCTGGCCCGTGGATACCGATCTCCCCCAGGATCCGGATCTCCAATCCGCGTCCCCTCCCTGGACCGCCGATGAAGGGGCGAGTCTGGCACGGGCCGCATGATCGATACCAGGGGTGTGCGGGGTTGTGCTGAGGAATGTCCGCGCAGGTCAACGGATCCACTGAGGACAGGCTGTCCTCAGTGGACGCGTCGACCGATCGATGTATCCGGTTTCAGTGCGCGAGTGCGGCCAGCCAGGGCAGCCAGCGGGCTTCCGGGCCCTCGGCGTACCGCCAGGCCATGTTGGCGCAGGTGTAACCGACCGCCAGCCCGCTCTCCGGATGTGCGAAGCCCAGCCGTCCGCCCGCGCCCGCGTGCCCGAAGGAGCCCGCCCCGAGCATGGGGGAGCCGGTGCGGGTGAGTTCGTAGCCCAGGCCGAAGCGCAGCGGGTGCGGCTGTGGCAGGCGGTCGAACGGGGCGGGCTGACCCAGCCCGTCGGTGTGCGGGGTGCGGGCCCGGTCCACGGTTTCCCGCTGCAACAAACGGATTCCGTCCACCTCGCCGATGGTGGCCGCGTACATCCTGGCCAGCGCGCGGGCGGTGCCGATGCCGTTGCCAGCCGGGATCTCCGCGGCGTGCCCGGCGCGGGAGTTCAGCAACTCGTTGGCCCCGGCGCCGCGTTCGGCGTTGACCAGCATGGTGTGCGCCAGCGGTGCGTCCGGGTCGATGCCGAAGGCGGCCATGCCCGCGCGCAGTTCGGCGGCACTGGGCTCGGCGGCGGTGCTGTACTGGGGGATGACCCGGTGTTCCTGGCTTTCCGGCAGGCCGATCCACAGGTCCAGCCCGAGCGGTTCGGCGATCTCCTTGGCGAAGTACTGACCGACGGTCAGTCCGGTGATCCGGCGGATGACCTCGCCGAGCAGGTAGCCGTAGGTCGCGGCGTGGTAGGCGAAGGCGGTGCCGGGGGTCCAGAGCGGGGCGGCCCCGGCGAGCATGCCGGTGCAGTGCCGCCAGTCGAGGAGGTCCTCGATCGCGCCCAGCCGCTCCGGCGGGAACCCGGGCAGCCCGGCCTGGTGGGTGAGCAGGTGGGTGACGGTGACCTGCTCCTTGCCGTTGGCCGCGAACTCCGGCCAGTACCGGGCCACCGGGGCGGCCAGGTCGAGCTGACCGCGTTCGCTCAGCAGGTGCGCCATGGTGGCGACCAGGCCCTTGGAACAGGACATGGTGACGCCGATCGTGTCCGCCTCGAACGGCGTCGCCCACAGGTCCACCACCGGCTCGCCATGCCGGTACACGGCCAGTTGCGCGCCACCGGGGTCGTGCGCCTGAGCCGCCGTGAACGCGGCCCTGACCTGCTCGTAGCCCGCGGCGACGGTCCCGTGCACCTCGGTCATGACTGCCTCCAGGTATCCAACTGGTTGGTTGATACGGTCAGTCGGACAACGTGACCGCGTCCCCGGGAGTTCCCGGCAGCGGCATGCCGGGCAGGCTCTGGTCGGGCGGCCCGATCAGCACCGGCGAACAGACCCGCCACGACCGCCGGGACCAGCAGGGCGAGGTTCTTGCTTCTCATGGGCGACCGGGAAAACCGTGCCGCTGCGGCACAGTCAAATCCTCACCGCGGCCGGACGCCCAGCACCCGCCGTTCGGCCGCGGTGAACGGCGGGTCCGGCAGGGCGGGGCCGTTGTCACCGCCGCGCACGGCCTGCCAGAGCACCCGGGGACTGCGCATCCGGCTGGGCGGGGCGGTGAGCGCGAAGATGTCGGCCCGGATGTCGGTGACCAGCCTGCTGCGGCCGCTGCTGGCCGAGATCCAGTCGCCGAGCCGGTCGATGATCCCGTCGAAGCGGCCGGGACCCGGACCGGCGGTGCCCGGGTAGCGGGCGTCCTGACCGGTGGCCATGTCCCAGGCGTTCGCCGCCGCCCCGGCCACGGCGCGTTGCAGGCGAAGGGTTCCCGGCTTGCGGCGGCGCTCGAACTCGGTGCGCAGGGCGAGTGCGGACAGCGCGGCGGCGGACATGCCGTGCCCGTACACCGGGTTGAAGGTGGCGTACGCGTCGCCGAGGGCGACAAAACCGTTGGGGCACGGGCGAAGCCGCTCGAAGTGCCGCCGCCGGTTGGCGTCGGCGCGGAACCCGAATGGCGTGCCGACCGGGGTGGCCGCCTCGATCAGCTCGGCCAGCACCGGATGCGGCAGCAGCGCGGCGAAGGCCCGGAATCCCTCGGCGTCCGTGCCCGGCCTGCTGCCCGGCCCGCCGGAGAGGGTGATCATCCACAGCCCGTCCTCGATCGGCAGCAGCGTCCCGTTGCGCCGCACCCCGGGTTCCCGCCGCGGACTCGACTGCAGGGTGACCGCGGGGAACTCCGGGCCTGCGTCCACCGGCGCCCGGAACACCCTGGTGGCGTAGAAGATCCCGGGGTCCACAATGGACTCACGTACCGGCGGGAAGCCCAGCTCGGTCAGCCAGCGCGGCGCGCGGGAGCGGCGCCCGGTGGCATCCACCACCAGCTCCGCGGTCAACGGCGCCGACCCGGTGCGCACCCCGGTGATCCCGGCCGGACTCCCTTGCAGGCCAACAACTTCGGTCCGGCCCAGCACGGTCACGTTGGGCAGCTCGCGCAACCGCCCGCGCAACGTGGACTCCAGCAGTTCCCGGCTGCACCCGAGGATGAACTGCCGCCCGGCGTAACGCGGGAACCAGCCCCGCGAGGCCAGTCCGAGATAGCGCCCCGGCAGGTTGATGTGCTGTGCCCCGGCCGCGGCCAGCTCCGCCAGCACCCCGGGCACCAGCGCCTCCATCGCCCTGGCCCCACCGGAGACCAGTGCGTGCGTGTGCCTGGCCTGCGGCGCGCCCCGGCGCGGCACCGGCTCCCCGGCGAAGGCGTCCTGCTCGACTACGGTGACTGCCTCGGCATGCGGTGCGAGGGCGAACGCGGCCAGCATCCCACCCATCCCGCCGCCGAGAATCGCGGAGTGCTGCAGCACGACTGTCCTCCCCAGGGCTGTGTGCTCGGCACCCTCCAGGAAACCCGCGCCTGCCCCAGCTGGCGATCGGCTGTTCGGGGAGACTGCCGGGAAAGGCGGGCACTAGCCGGGAAAGTCCGGGAAAACCCCAGATCACCGGCCAGTTTCCGGCGTTCCCGGACCGGAAGTATTGCGTGCTCAGCCTGTCCGGCTGACCTGCCGCACCCGCCACAACGGCGCGGCCAGCACCGCCGCGAGCACCAAAGCACTGGCGGACAACAAGATCGCCTCCCTGGCCGCCGAATCGGCCAGCGCGCCACCGGCCAGCGAACCCAGCATGAAGAGCAGGCTGCCGATGCCGCCGGTGATCGCGAAAACCCGGCCGACCAGGCGCTCGGGCACCGCGGTCTGGCACAGCGTGGTGTAGGCGATGCTGAAGGGCGCGTTGGCCAGCGAGGTCACCAGCACCGCGCCGATCGCGGTCGGCACATCGGTCGCGCTGACCATGAGCACCGAGGCGGCCGCCATCACCGCCATGCTCACCGCGAGGCCGCGCGCCACCGGCAACCGGGCCGCCAGCGCGACCACCACCCCGCCGGCCACGATCTGCGCGATCCCGTTCACCCCGGACAGCCAGGCGATGTCGGCCGGCGAGCCGCCGAGGTCCCGGTCCAGGAACACCACCATGATCGTGTTGTTCACCCCGGCGGAGAGGGACAGCGCCAGCGCCGCGGCGGTGGCCACCAGCAGCACCCGGCTGCCCCGGATCGCGGCCAGCCCGGACCGGATGGTGCCGTGCACCGGTTCCTCTGCCTCGGCCTCGGCCGGGCGGATGAGCCGCAACCCGGCCAGCACCAGGGCCGAGGTCAGGAAGGTGGCCGCGTCGAACAGGATCGCCGGCACCGGGCCGAGCCAGCTGGTGGCGATGGCCGCGGCGGCCGGACCCAGGGTGAACCCGAGCTGGGTGGTCAGGGTGAGCAGCGAGTTGGCCCTGGTGAGCTGTTCCGGCCCGACGGTGGCCGGGGTCAGCGCGCGCTGGGCCGGTTCGGCCAGGGTGGCCCCGGCGGCCAGCGCGGCCACGCACAGCACCGCCAGCACCGGACTGCCCAGCACCAGCGCACCGGCCAGCAGCAGCGCCAGCACCGCGCACAGCAGGTCCGCGCCGATCATCAGGCCCCTCGGCCCGAACCGGTCGGCCAGCCTGCCGTAGAGCGGCACCACCAGCACCCTGGGCAGGAACCCGGCCAGCACCAGCGCACTGAGCCAGGGCGCGGGCGCGGTGCTCTGGCTGTAGAGCCACAGCACCACGGTGGTGCCGTTCATGGCATCACCGATGGTGGACACCGCGCCCGCGGCCCAGAGCCGCCGGAAGGCCGGGGTGAGCATCAGTTCGCCGGGGGACCGGCCAGCAGCGCGGACACCGGCACCAGCGGCTTCTGTTGTGCCGCCGGGGTGCGGGCGCGTTCGGCGGTGGCCGCCGGCCAGTACTCCTCCTTGAGCCTGCGCAGGTGCACGTGCCACAGGTGCGGCAACAGGGTGCGCGGCGTCGGCCCAAGGCCCAGGTCCAGCTCGCCGGAGCTGAGCGAGACGCCCTCGCCCGGCTCGACCACGTAGTGCCCGTCGGCGCGCAGGGCGGAGACGTTGCGCTGCAACGCCTTGCTCGCCCACATCGCCGGGTTCATGGCCGGGGCGAACACCGCGGGGCGGGGGCTGGACAGCAGTGCGGTGGACAGCAGGTCGTCGGCGATCCCGTTGGCGGCCTTGCCGATGATGTTCGCGCTGGCCGGCAGCACCAGGAACAACTGCGCCCAGCGGGTGAGCCGGATGTGCGGGGCCTTCTGGGTCGGCCCGCCCCACAGGTCGGTGAGCACCTGGTCTGCCAGCACCGTCTCCACCGTGTTCGGCGGGATGACCCTGGTGGCGGCCGCCGTCATGATCACCTTGATCTCGCCGGCGAACTCACGGCGCAGCCGGAGCAGGTAGTCGATGATGTGGATGGCGTGGATGGATCCGCTGACGCCGACCAGCAGCCGGTCGCAGGGCGGTGTGCTGTACACGAAATCTCCTCCAGGTGCCCAGGGAGCCGGTCCCCGCCGGGTGAGCGGCGGGGACCGGCGTGGGATCAGCAGTGACAGTTGCCATCGCCCGGGGGCTTGATCTGTTCAGCCGGGCGGGGCTGCGAAAGCCAGGTCATGTGGGTCACCCCCTTCCGTTGTCATCCCTTGGGACAGAACTGCTGGTCCTTCGGCTGGACCGGTCCGGTGTGCGCACGTTCGGCGCGGACGAATCTGAGCGTTTCCTGGATGGTCTGCTTGGCAGGCGGGCAGAACACGTCGTTGTCGTCCATCCACTCCTTGGGGCAGACCGCGCCGTGACAGGAGGGCTGGAACCAGCAGGAGACGCACTTCTTGCCGGTGTCCATGCCGTCGGTCTCGCACCACAGCGCCATCCGGGCCCAGTCCAGGTCCATCAGCCCGTCCGGGCGGAGCACGCCGACCTTGTTGCGCTCGTGGTAGTCCAGTTCGATCGTGCACTTGTAGACGGTGCCGTCGGAGCCGATCACGAACGAGCGCGGGTTGGCCGCGTAGCAGACGTAGCCGTCCGGGCCCATCGAGCTGGAGACCGTGCCGTCCCGGAACCCGGCGGCCGCGGCCTGGCGGCGGGCCTCCACGATCGCGCGCGGACCGCTCTTGCCCTCGCAGATCACCAGGTCCTCGTCCCCGGCGCCACCCCAGCGGCCGATGGCCTCGAAGTGCGTGGTGAACCGGGGATCGCCGCCGAACTCCTCCTGCAGCATCGCCAGGTAGCCGTCCAGCCTGGACAGCGTCTCCGGGTCGAAGTTGTGCCGCACCATCACCTCGAAGTCCAATGTGGACCGGCGGAGGTAGCGCAGGTTGTCCAGCACGGTGCGGAAGGTGTCCTCGCCGTCCTTGCCGTGCCTGCGCGCGTTGTGGTCGGCCTCGGTGCCGTCCAGGGTGATCTGGAAGTGGTTGACCCCCAGCGGGATGATCTGATCGGCGAACCGGGGGGTGAGCAGTGAGCCGTTGGTGGTGGCACTGGCGCTGAACTTGATGTCGCGCCGGTCGGTGAACTCGCGCATCCAGGGCATCAGTTCCAGCACCGTGCCCGCGGCCAGGAACGGTTCGCCGCCGAACCAGTGCACCGCCAGCTGTTCCAGATCCTCTTGCGCCTCAAGGAACTTCTTGAGCCCGTCGCGCAACTCCGGTTTCATCTCGCCGCGCAGGAAGGACTCGTAGCAGTACACGCACCGGAAGTTGCACTCCTCGGTGGGCATGATGATCAGGTGCAGCATCGACGGGTCGTAGCGGCGCAGGTAGGACTGGTGCACCAGCTGGGCCTCGTCCATCGTCTCCGGCACCAGGAACCCGCCGTGCTCCAGGTCGGCCAGGATGCCCTCCAGCGGAGCGTGGCTGATCGTGCCGGGGATCAGCGCCCGCCGGGCCTGCTCGGCCAGTTCCGGTTCCACCACCCCGATCGCGCCGGTGCGGGAGGAGTTGACGATCAGGGACTGGTCCTGGTCGAAGCTCATGCTCAGGAACCGCGATGGGGTGTACCGGCCGTTCGCCATGGCGCCGCCTCCGAGATCGCTTGATCGCCTTCGAGATCCGATCCTGCCGAGCCGGGTGCATAGGAACCGCACAGGCGGCGCACATTCAGCGGCTGCCGACCGCCGCGCGCAGTCGGTCCAGGTGCTCGGCCAGTGCGCGTTCCGGGTGCGCGGACAGCCCGGCGGCGGCGATGCGCAGGGCCAGCGGCAGGTGGTCGCAGAGTTTGGCGAGCTGGGTGGCGGCCTCGGGTTCGGCGTGCAGGCGGTCCGGGCCGAGCAGGGTGGCCAGCAGGGTGTGGGATTCCTCCGGGGGCAACGGGTTCAGCCGCAGCCTGCGGGCGGACTCGAAGACCACCAGGCCGTCCAGGGGGTCCCGGCTGGTGATCAGGACCAGCGAGCCGGGGCTGCCGGGCAGCAGTGGGCGGACCTGTTCGGGGCCGATCGCGTTGTCCAGCAACACCAGCACCCGGCGATCGGCCAGCAGCGAGCGGTACAGCGCGGCGGCCTCGGCCAGACTGGGCGGCACCGTGGCCGCGCCGAGAGCCCGCAGGAAGCGGGCCAGCACGGTGTGCGCGGGCAGGCCGGAGGTGTGCCCGCACAGGTCGGCGTGCAGCTGGCCGTCGGGGAAGCGCGGGCGGTGCCGGTGCGCCCAGCGCACGGCCAGCGCGGTCTTGCCGAGGCCGTGGCCGCCGGTGATCGCGGCGACCAGGGTGCCGTCCGCGCGCCGGTCCAGCAGCTCGTCCAGTTCGCGGAGTTCGTTGCCGCGGCCGGTGAAGTCGATGATCGACTGGGGGAGCTGGGCCGGTGGCGTCGGCCGCGCGGGTTCCGGGCTGCTGTCCTCGCTGAGGATGAGCTGGTGCAGCCGCCGCAGTTCCGGGCCGGGGTCCACGCCCAGCTCCTCGGCCAGCCTGCGCCGGGTGTGCTCGTACACGGTGAGCGCCTCGGCCGGTCGGCCGCAGCGGTGCAGGGCCAGCATCAGCAGCGCGGGCGGCTGCTCCCGGCTCGGGTGCGCCGCGGTCAGCTCCCGCAACTCCGCCACCACCTCGCCTTCCTGCCCGGCGGCCAGCCGGGCGCGCAGGCAGTCCTCGGTCACCGCCAGCCGCGCCTCGCCCAGCCGGGCCAGCTCGGCCTCGACCCCGTGCAGCTCCACGTTCTCCAGCGGCTGCCCCCGGCACCGCGCCAGCGCGTCCCGCAGCTGCCGGGCGGCCTCGACGGTCTGCCCGCGCCGCAACGCCTCCCGGCCCCGTTCGGCCGCCGCGGTGAACCCGGCCAGGTCCAGCTCACCGGGGTACACGGTGAGCAGGTAGCCGCCGGAACGGGCGATCAGCCGGGACTGCTCCGGGCCGAACAGGCGCCGCAACGCGGTGAGGTGGCTGCGCAGGTTCGCCGCGGCCGAGGGCGGCGAGACCGGCCCCCAGACCACCTCGACCAGCCGCTCCGCGCTGACCACCTCGTTGGCCCGCAACAACAACGCGGCCAGCAGCGCCCGTTGCCGCGGCGCCCGCACCGGCAGGCACACCCCGTCTCGCCGCACTTCCAGCGGGCCCAGTACGCGGAACTCCATGACAGTCCACGAGACAACCGCTTCCCTGCCACGTCAACTGATCACCATCGCGCGATCATGGTTCCCTGCCCGAAGAGGCGGACCTTCGGTGGCGGGTCGATCGGCTACCGGTCGCGGGCCGCGCGCCGCCGCAGCAGCACGGCCGCGACGCCCAGCAACATCACGGTGAGGCCAGCGCCGATCAGGATCAACAGGGTGCTGCCGCCGATCCACCAGCGCCGGGCCGTCGAACCGGTGACCGTGACCAGCTCGCCCTCGCCGTCCAGCCTGGCCAGCTCCCTCGGCCCCCGGAGGTAGTCCTCAGGAGCGAGCAGGGTGTTCTCCCGCCGGAATTCGGTCAGGTCGCCGCCGTAGCCCTGTCCAGCGCTGTCGAAGACCCGGGCCGGGCCGCCGGGGGCGCGGGCCACGTGCAGGGTGAGCAACTCGATCGCACTGTCGGCGCGCCGGATCAGGAGGCGGCGCTGGAAGATCTCGGTGCCGCCGTACTCCCGGATCGCGGCACTGGCGGCATCGCTCGGTGAGCACTCGACCTTGTCCTGGCACTGGCGGGCGGTGAACAGGACGTTCTGCAGTTGCTGCGGGGAGAAGTGCGCGGCGAAGTTGGCCATCCGGTCCTCGGGCGTGCGGCTGTGCGCCCGGTACCCGGCCAGCGGATCGTCGCGGACCTCGGCCGCCCGCACGTACTCCGCGACCAGGTTGGGCACCGGCCCCGGCGGTGGCTCCGGCGGGCCGCAGGCCCCCAGCATCAGCAGCGCCACCAGCGGTGCCCACCGAGCACGCATGACGCGCAGCCCCTCACCTGATCGACGATTCGCGCCGAGGGTAGGTCAGGTGAGGTGCCGCTCAGTCACCGCTGGCAGCTTGCTGTCACCGGCTCAGCCGGGTTTGCGGGCCACGGCCAGCACGCAGTCGAGCAGGTCCAGTTCGCGCCGGATCTGGTCCTGGTCCTGCCACCAGTCCGGTTTGCCGGCCCGGCCAGGATCGCCCCAGTGCCGGAACCAGCCCTCCCAGGTGTGCTCGCGGATCGAGCGCACGCCGACCTCGTCGAACCCGATCCGGGTGAGCTGCTCGGCGTAGGCGGTGCGGTCGTGCCAGTTCGCGTCCGGGATGCTGAACCGGTAGAGGCTGAACCGCGGTGAGCGGAAGACCTCGCGCGGGGTGTCGCCGTGCAGCGGGATGGTGTCCACGGTGCCGAGCAGGCCACCCGGCCGCAGTACCCGGAACGCCTCGGCGAAGAACGCGCTGCGCGGGTGGAAGTGGAAGGCCGCGTCCAGCGAGACCACCCGGTCGAAACTGGCATCCGGGAACGGCAACGTGGTCGCGCTGCCCATCCGGAAGGTGAGCCGGTCGGTCAGCCCGTCCTGCTCGGCGCGCTGGGTGGCGGCCAGCACGTGTCTTGGCGTGACGTCGACGCCGGTGACCGACCGCGCCTTGTCGGTGTTGAGCCAGAGGAAATCCTGCTCGCCGTAACCGCAGCCGACGTCCAGCACGTCGTGCTCGGGGGCCAGGGCCACCGCGTCGCCGAGGCAGGTGGCCAGTGCCGCGCCCGCCTCGTCCAGGGTGCTGTCCGGATACTGCCAATAGCCGATGTTGACATACCGGGTTCGCTGACCCTCGAAGTCGGTTTTCGGATCGGTGAACTCGTAGAACCGGCGTACCCGCGCGGCGGGGTCGCGAGTGGTGATGGCGCGGAGGATTTTGCCGAACGTACGGATGTCTCGCAGCATGCAGGCGGGCTCCCTGGGCGCGGAACTCGATCGGTCTGCCGCCGCGAACCGGACATACACGACGACGTATTGACCGTATCGCCGTGTATGTCCGGATTTTTCCTAGTGTTGGATTTTCACCATCAGGCGGGCAGGGCCGCTTCCAGGCCGTTGAGCACCGCATTGCAGTCCCGGCGCAGGGTTTCCGCGTCCTCGGCGGTCACGAAGAACACCCCGAGCCAGTTGCGAGATCCCCCGGACGGGTCATAGACCGGCACCGGGTCGCCCTCGGGCATCTCGAAGGCCTTCACCTGATCGGCGGTGGTGCCGGGGGAGAGCAGCGTGTCCCAGTCCGCGCCGGAGGGGTTCCAGCGCGGGGTGCTGGCCCAGGGGGCGCCGTGCGCGTCGGTGGGGATCACCGCCAGCGAGGCGGCGGCCCGCTTGCCCTCGATCATCATCGCCTCGGGGTAGTCCACCGGCTCGCCGAGCAGCTCGCGCACCAGCATGGCGATCGGGTCGAAGCCGAAGACCTCCTCGATCTGCTTGGTGACCATCAGTCCGGCGAAGCGGGCGCCGGTCTCGATCACCGCGCCGAAGCCGTCCGGGCCGAGCTTGATCTCGGTGTGCGTGCCGCAGGTCTCCAGGCCCAGCGCGTCCACCGCGCGGCGGGAGATGTCCTCGAGGTGGCGCTGCACCGGCTCGGGCAGCGTGCTCGGCATGGTGCTGGCGACCTCGGTGAACGGCGGGATCGCGGGCAGCTTCCCGGTGATGCACAGCGGGTGGTAGACGCCGTTGGCCACGATGCCCTCGACGCTGACGTAGTCGCCGTAGCCGGGCTCGGTGTACCAGCCCTCGGTCGACCCGGCCAGGATCTCCTCGACGAGGAGGTCCCGGTCGGTGTCCGGCGCGTACAGCTCGTTCATGCCCACCTGGTGCCCCAGCTCGAGGGCTTGCGCGACCTGCCGCCACGCGGGCGCCACGTCCTCGGCGGTGTGCAGCACCAGCTGGGCCACGGATCCGGCGCCCCAGGCCGGCTTGAGCAGCAGCGGCGGGGTCAGCTCGGTCATCGCCGCGGCCAGGTCGGCCTCGGAGTCCACCCGGCGGAACCGGGGGATCGGCACACCCGCGCGCTCCCAGGTCTCGCGCATCAACCGCTTGTCCCGCGCGGTGATCAGCCCGGGACCGCCACCGGGCAGGCCCAGCCGCTGCGCGACCTTGGCCACCAGCAGCACCGCGAACTCCGAGATCGACAGCACCGCGTCCGCGCCCAGTGCCCTGGCGTGCTCGACCACCAGGTCCACCAGGGCCTCGCCGCGGGCCTCGGTGGCCAGCTCGGTGACGCTGGTGCAGGCCGGCCGCCACTCGGACTCGCCAGCCTCGGGCAACGGCATCAGCGCGAGCACGTGCAGCTCGCCCTCGCCCGCGATCCGCGGGAAGACGTGCTCCAGCGGCGCGCCGCCCTTGACGTAGAGGTAGAGGATCTTCTTGCTCATCGAGTGCTTCCTTCGATCACGGCCTCCGGCGCGCGGCGGCGGTGCGCCCGGCGGAGGAATGCGGCCAGCACGGTCATCAGCACCACGGTGCCGATGGCCAGGTGCAGGAGGAACAGGTTCAGCGCCCCGGCGGAGAGGTAGGCGCCCAGTGCGAGCACGACCAGCGAGCAGACCAGTCTGTCCACAATGGACTCGACCGAGAGCACGGTGGCCCGGCGGGAGGGATCGGTGACGGCGTCGTTGACCAGCTGCCGCTGGATCGGGTACGCCACCCCGGAGACCAGGGAGAACACGCACATCAGCGCGATGGTCGCGGCCAGTCCGGCCGGGACCAGCAGGGCCAGCAGCAGGGCGAGCACGGCGGTCAGCACGAGGATCGCCCTGGTGTCGCTGAGCCAGCGCCGCACCAGTGCCGAGCGTGCCGCCCCGGCCACCTCGAAGAGCGCGTTGGCGGCCAGCACCGAGCCGAAGGCGGCCACCGGGAGGTCCTTGGCGGCCAGGATCGGCTGGAACAGGTTGGTCTGCAACACCCGGACCAGGGTGAACACCGCCACGCCCTGCACGATCAACAGCATCAGCAGCTTGGAGCGGGTGACCAGCCGGACCGCGCCGGTCAGCGCCTGGGACAGCGGCTCCCGATCGGCCTTGTCCGGCCGCCGCTGACCACCGGGCAGCGCGGGCAGCCGGGCGGCCAGCAGCACCGCGACGGCCGCGCCCGCGGCGGTGAGCAGGTAGGGCAGCGGGGTGTGCCACTGCATGAGGAACCCGGCCAGCGGCAGGCAGGCCACCCGCCCGATCAGGCTGGCCGCGCGGGCATTGCCCTCGGCCTTGCGATAACGCTCCGGTACGCCCGAACGGACGTGGTATTCGTACAGATAGGCGCTGCCCGCACCGGAGACCAGCGAGTTCGCCAGCGCCACCAGCAGGAAGTGCACCAGGAATCCCCAGAACACCGGCCAGAACACCGGCAACAGGTTCGCGACCAGCAGCGTGCCCGCCCCGGCGAGCAGGAACCGGCGATAGTCGAACCGGTCCGCGAGCGCGCCGGTGGGAATCTCCAGCAGGCAGAAGAACACGTAGTAGATGCTCTGGATGGTGAAGATCTGCTCGTCGGTCAGACCGGCGTTGCGCTGGTAGAGGTAGAAGACGGGCAGCCACCAGAGCAGTCCGGAGAACAGTTGGTAGCCGTTGTACAGTCGGGTCACATTCGCTCAACTCGGTAATTCGCGGAATCGAGTTCATCGCAAATGGCGGGGATGAACAACGGAGAAACAGAATGTTATCATCTTGTGCTGTCCTCGGCCAATCCGGCCGATGTGACTCTGCTCGCAACATTGAAGGATTTGATTCATGCGAGTCCTTTTCCTGGGAAGTCCAGGGGCCGGCCACCTGTTACCGATGATTCCGCTGGCCACGGCATTCCGTGACCGCGGCCACGCCATCGCCTTCGCCACCCTGGACGGCGGCGAGGCGATCACCCGGCTGGACATCCCGCACCTGCCCATCCAGCCGGGCCTGGACTGGCGGCACGAACTCCGCCGCCTGGGCGCCGAGCGCCACCCCGGCCTGCTGGCCCGCACCGTGGCCACCAACTCCGCCGACCGCGCCGCCTTCGTCCCGCTGGCCGCCCAGGTCAACCGCGCGGCCCTGCCCGCCACCATCGCCACGGTCCGCGCCTGGCGCCCCGACCTGGTGATCTACGAGTACCTCTACCCGGCCGCCCTGATCGCCGCCGCCGAGCTGGGCATCCCCGCCATCCAGCACGAACTCGGCTTCACCCGCACCGCCCCCCTGCGCGAGCTGATGCTCACCGAACTCGCCCACCCCACCCTGACCCCCGGCCACACCCTGGAAGTCGCCCCCCGCGGCATGATCCCCGGCCCCGACTACGGCCACCCGCTGCGCCCCATCCCCCTCGACACCCCTGGCGACCTCCCCGCTCCCACCGGACGCCCGCGGATCGCGGTGACCCTCGGCACCGTGCCACCCAAGGTCGACGGCCTCACCCGCCTTGACCGCGTGGTCACCGCCGCGGCGGCGATCGACGCCGACTTCACCCTGGTCATGGGCCGGATGGACATCAGCGAACTGGGCCCGCTGCCCAGCAACGTCCAACCGACCGGTTGGGTGCCGTGGCACCGGCTGCTGGAGACCTGCGCGGCAGCGGTGCACCACGGCGGCTCGGGCACGGCACTGGCCGCGCTGGCGGCGGGAGTGCCGCAGCTGGTGCTGCCGGACGGGTCGGACCGGTTCATCACGGCGGACGCGGTGCAGGCGCGCGGGGCGGGAGTGAAAGCGGTTGCCGAGGAGGTGACGCCGGAGCTGTTGCGGCGGTTGCTGGCCGATCCGGGGTGGCAGGCGGCGGCCCGCGAGGTCAGCGCGGAGATCGCGGCGATGCCTACCCCCGGTGAGGTGATCGATACGCTGCTGGTCTAATTCCTGCCGGGGGTGGGGACTCTTGCGTGCTTCGGAAACCACGTTGACCGGGCTGATCCAGGGCCAACGGCAGTTCCAGGTGCCGCTGTACCAGCGCACCTACTCGTGGACGGACAAACAGCTCGAACTCCTGTGGGAGGACGTGCTCAGCCAGGCCGGGCCGCCACCGGCCGGGCCGACCCACTTCCTGGGCTCGGTGGTGCTGGCGCCCTCGCCGCGCAGTGAGGCGGGCTTCGAGCAGTGGGTGGTGGTGGACGGCCAGCAACGGCTGACCTCGCTGAGCCTGGCGCTGGCCGCGCTGCGCGACCACCTTGGCGAGACCGAGCGGATCAACGACCTGTACCTGCTCAACCGGTACAAGCAGGGCGATGACCGACTGCGGCTGCTGCCCACCCAGGCCGACCGGGACAGCTACCGGCGGTGCGTGCTGGAAGGGCAGGCCGACGGCGAGGACCGGCTCGCCGTGGCCTACCGGTACTTCCGGCGGCAACTCGGCAGGCTGACCGATCCGGCCGCGCTGGAGCGGGTCGAGCAGTCGCTCACCACCCGGCTGACCCTGGTGCTGGTCACCGCGGACCGGGACGACAACGTGCACCGGATCTTCGAGTCGCTCAACAACACCGGCCTGCGGCTGAGCCAGGCCGACCTGCTGCGCAACCACCTCTTCATGTGCCTGCCCACCCAGGCCGAGCGGATCTACACCGACCTGTGGCTGCCACTGGAACGCGAACTGGGCGACCGCCTGGAACAACTCATGTGGCTGCACCTGGTGCTGACCGGCGATGAGCGGGTCCGGCGGCAGGATCTGTATGTGGCGCAACAGGAACGGCTGCGCCGGGCAGGCGGCACCGAGGCCGCGGTCGAGTCCTACCTGCGCGAGCTGACCCGCCGGGCCCCGCACCTGCGCACGCTGACCGAACCGGACCGCGAGCCGGATCCGGCGGTCCGCGAGTGCCTGCGGCGACTCGCGGACTGGTCCGTGACGGCGGCCCACCCGATGCTGATGACGTTGCTGGACAAGCGTGACCGTGGCGAACTGTCCACAGTGGACCTGGTGACGGCGCTGGTGCACGTGGAGAGTTTCCTGGTCCGCCGGATGATCTGCCAGGTGCCGACGAACAGCCTGGCCCGCATCTTCGAGGACCTGCCAGCCCAGCTCTCCGCCGAGTTGCCGGTGGCCGAGGCCGTGCGCCAGGTGCTCTCCGGCCAACGGCATTCCTGGCCCGATGACGATGCGCTGCGCACCGCGATCCGGACCTAGGCGTTCTACCGGCAGTGTCAGGCTCACCATCGAACACGTGCTACCCCAGACCCCGACGCAGGAGTGGCTCGATGTGCTGGCCGAGGACGGCGGCGATCCGGCGGAGCGACACAAGGAACTGCTGCACACCCTGGGCAACCTGACCTTGACCGCGGTCAACGCCACCCTGTCCAACCATCCATTCCAGCGCAAACAGGACCTGCTTTCCGTCAGCCACCTGGAGCTGAATCGGCAGATCGCGGGCACGAGCCGTTGGGGCGCAAAGGAAATCCTGGCCAGGGCGGAGGATCTGGCCGACCGGGCGATCCGGTTGTGGCCGGGTCCGGCGGAAGTGCATCAGGTGGAGAAGGCCAGGGACTGGAGCCTGTTGCACCGAGCCTTGGCTGCCCTGCCGATGGGCGCGTGGACAACCTACGGCGAGGTCGCCACCCTGATCGACTCGCATCCGCGGCCGGGTCTCGGCCACCTTCCGCTGGGCCGACACCGATCGCGGCGAGATACTGGACGTGTTGCGCGCCGATGGCGTTCGCCTGGATGAGCACAACGTCGCCGATCCGGAGCAGTGGCTGTCCGCGGCCGACCTCGCCGAACTGCTCGGCCTGGACGCCACCAGCCTGGCCGAGGAGCAGGCGGACCCGGACGACTACGAGATCCGGTGGCAGCGATTCCTGGAGCAGCTGGGCCGGCACTTCGGCTTCGGTGACGGTGCCAAGGTGACCAGCTGCTTCCTGCTGTTCGACCGGCCCGATCGGGAACACGTCTGGCCGTTCACCATCTACCCGACCTACGGCGCCGCCGGTTACGTGGAGGTCGTCTTCCTCTACCTGTCCACCCGGGACCCGTTCACCGACCCGGCGATCCGAGAGGACTTCCGCCTGCGCCTCAACCAGATTCCCGGCATCGACATCCCGGCCAGCAAACTGGCCCGGCGCCCCAGTTTCCCGCTGTCCGTGCTGGCCGATCCGGCCAACGTGCGAGCGCTCGGCGAGATCCTCCGCTGGTTCCGGGACACCGCCGAGCGCTGAGCGACTCAGCCGACCGAGTGCGCGGCCATCCGCTCGGCCAGTCCACGCCGGTCCGCGTCGGCCACCGGTCCAGGCGAGCCGACCGCGGTCGCGCCACCGGCCAGTGCATCGGTCACGAACCGGGCCACCAGGGCCGGGGCGGGGGTCAGGTCCGCGCCCAGGCTCGCGATGACCACGGGGGTCTCCGCGGGGTCGGTTTCGACCGCGACCAGCCAGCCGTGGCGTTCGGTCCAGGTGAGCATCAGGTCGTGGCCGGGCAGGCCGGGCCAGCGACGGGTGAGGGCCAGGTAGGCCGTTGCCGTGTCGGTGACCTCGCACAGTGCGCCGTCGGTGGAGACGCCAAGCGCGGCGGCCACGGCGTGCACGTAGCTGGACAGGGCCTGGGACAGCGGCGGGGGCTCGGGGGTGGGCTCGGGGTTGGGCAGCCCGAGCATGGCCAGGAGGTCGTGGCGGTCCTGCGGATCGGTGGCGTGGCAGGCGACCGTGCGGGCGGCGCGGACCTGCTGACCGAACTCGACCCGGCTGGCGTGCGCCCTGGCTTCGGCGAAACCAGTGCTGGCTGGACGGGGGGATGCGCTCATGCTGGCTCCGTTTCCGGACTGGCCGGGATCGCCAGCGTGTTTGGTTGTAATGAGGAGACATTACCGCTGCTTCACCTGGGAGCAAATGCGAGTCCGCTCAGGTCAGCAAGCGGTCACCGTGCGGTAACGGTGCTGGCATCGCCGTCATCGATGTGCGATGGGCACCCCGGCGGCGCGGAGTCTGGCCTCGGTGAGCGCGGTCAGTCGTGCCCAGGCCGGGGCCTTGTCCATGTTGTGGTAGCTGATCAGCCCGTGCCGGGCGGCCGGGTCGCTGCGGCCCTGGAAGGCGGTCACGATGGCCAGCTGCGCGGGGTTGGCGAGGTAGTGCTCGGCCATCGCGGTGGCGAGTGTCTCAAGCCGGGGATCGTCCGGATCCCAGTCGGCCGCGGCCCAGCCGAGTCGTTGCAGTTCGACGAACCGGGGGTCGTCCAGGGCCGCCTCGACGTTGCCGAGGTAGGCGTCGAAGTCCTCCGGGACCAGCGCCCTGGCCAGCACCAGGCCCTCCCGGACGATCTCCACATCGGCCGGGGTCATGCCGAAGCCGGGCAGCCGGTCCAGCAGCGCGAGCGCGTGTTCGGGCAGCAGCGCCCGGTCGCCCTCGGTGAGCCGGTGCAGGGTGTCCCGGCGCGCGGTGAGGTCCTCGATCTGTTTGGTGAGGCGGCGTTTGACGTCATCGAGGGCGGCCGCGAACTGCTCGCCGTCGGCCGCCAGCAGCGACTTGATCTCGGCCAGCGGCACGCCCGCGGTGGCCAGCGTGCGGACCTGGACCAGTCGCAGCAACTCCGGTGAGCCGTAGCGCCGGTAGCCGGAGCTGTCCCGCCGCGGCTCGTCGAGCAGACCGTGCCGGTGGTAGTGCCGCACGGTCTTGATGGTGATGCCGACGAAGGCCGCCGCCTGGCCGATCGTGACGCCGAGGGTCATCCGGTGAGGATGGACCCTGCCCCTGGGTCAAGGTCAACCCGCGCCCGACTTGCCAAATCAGCAAGGAACTTTGCCAAGGCGTCCAGCGGCGGCGCACGGTGGGGCCATGACAACCAAGGTAGATGTCCTGGTCATCGGCGGCGGCGCGGCCGGACTCAGTGGCGCGCTCACCCTGGCCCGCGCCCGCCGCTCCGTGCTCGTGCTGGACGCGGGCGAACCACGCAACGCCCCCGCCGAAGGCGTGCACGGCTTCCTCACCCGCGAGGGCCTGCCGCCCGCCGAACTCGTCGAGCTGGGCGCGGCGGAGGTGCGTGGCTACGGCGGACAGGTCCGCCAGGCCACGGTGACCGCCGCCCGTCGCACCGCCACCGGGTTCGAGGTGGACACCGCCGACGGGGAGCGGTTCAGCGCCCGCCGCCTGCTGATCACCACCGGCCTGACCGACGAGCTGCCCGAGATCCCCGGCGTGCGCGAGCGCTGGGGCCGGGATGTGCTGCACTGCCCGTACTGCCACGGCTGGGAGGTGCGGGACCAGCCGATCGGCGTGCTCGGCGGCGGCCCGCACACCCTGCACATGACCCTGCTGCTGCGGCAGTGGAGCGCGGATGTGGTGCTGTTCCGGCACACCGCGCCCGAACTGACCGCCGCCGACCGCGAGCAGCTGGCCGCCAGGGAGATCGCCGTGGTCGAGGGCGAGGTGGCCGGGCTGGAGATCACCGCGGACCGGATCTCCGGGGTCCGGCTGGCCGACGGCCGGGTGGTGCCGCGGCGGGCGATCGCGGTGCTGCCGAGGTTCGCCGCCCGCGCCGGATTCCTCGCCGACCTCGGGCTGTCGTTGACCGAACACCCGATGGGCGAACACATCGAGGCCGACGGGCGGGGCGTGACCTCGGTGCCAGGGGTGTGGGCGGCGGGCAACGTGACCGAGCTGATGGCCAGCGTGGTCATGGCGGCCGCCGCGGGCATGGCGGCGGCCACCTCGATCAACGCCGACCTGGTCCAGGAGGACACCCGCCGCGCGGTCGGCCGCCGCGCGTTCAGCCCCGAGCAGGAGTCCCGGCTCAGCGAACTGGTGCTCGGCGCGGACCGGCACGGCCTGGCCGGGCTGCTTCAGCCGAACCCGATGTGAGTCAGCCAGAACGCCAGCAGCGCGGTATCGCCGCTGACCGCGATCCCGTTGCCGGCGAAGGGCTTCCGCCGGTACAGCGCCAGCAGCAGATCGGTCAGCGGGGCGCGCGCGGTCACCGCCGCCGCGCCCCGGCCACGGCCGGAGACGATCACCTCGCCGGTGAGGTCGACGAACCAGGCCGCGTCCACATCGGTGGCCGCGAAGGCCAGTGTGCGGCCGGGGCCGAGCAGCGCGCGCTTGCCGGGGTTGTACTCGAAGTGCTGCGCCAGCGAGTCCAGCATCATCCACTCGTCGACGGCGTCCAGGGCGACCTCGGTGGCCACGGTGAACGGGATCCCGGCGGCCAGGGTCGCGTCGGCGCGGTGCACGACCGTCTCGTGCGCGAACCGCCGGGCCCAGAAGTCGGTCCCGCCGCCCGAGGTCAGCGGGGTCCAGACCGCCAGGCCGGGGCCTGCCGCGCGCAGTGCCTCGGCCAGTTCGGTCGCGCCCTCGACCAGCCAGTCCAGCGGCAGCGGCCGGGAGTCGTCGCCGTCGAGCTTGCGCACCTGGTCATCGGGGAGGAACCCGGTCGCCCTGGTGCGGATGATCTCCGCGGCCCAGCGGTGACCGCCGCCGATATGCCGCACCAGGTCGCCGAGCGTCCAGCCGGGGCAGGAGGGCACCGGGGCCCGCGGGTCGGCCCCGGCCAGCTCGGTGAACACCTCGGTCTGGACGCGGATCTCGGTGTGCTGACGGGTGAAGTCCATGGTCGCCTCTCGTGCTCGGGAACCGTTGTGCACGAGCTGGTCGGAGCCGACCCGGCGATCTCGACATCGGCCGTTACGGCACCACGACCAGCCTGCCCACCACCGATCCCTCGGCCAGCCTGCGCAACGCCTCGTCCACCCCGCCCAACGGATACTCGCCGGCCACACACGCCCGGATCCGGCCCGCCGCCGCCATCGCCATGACCGCGCGCGCGTCGGCCAGGGTCGCGCCCACCGAGCCGCGCAGGATCGTCTCCCGCACCACCACCTCCAGCACGTCCAGCGCGGCCGGCTTGTCGGTGTAGCCGACCAGCACCACCCGACCACGCGGTCGGGTCATCCGCACCGCCTGGCCCGGGGTGTGCTCGTTGCCGACGGTGTCGATCACCACGTCGCAGCCGCGCCCGCCGGTGGCCGCGAGCACCGCCGCCACCGGATCCGCCGCCCTCGGATCGACCGCCGCCGTCGCCCCGTACCGGATCGCCTGGGCCCGGCTCGGTTCGTGCGGGTCCACCGCGAACACCGTGGCGCCCTCGGCCACCGCGACCTGGGTGACCGCCAGGCCGACCCCGCCCGCGCCGATCACCACGACCACCTCGCCCCGCGCCACCTCGGCGACCGCGCGCACCACCCGGACCGCGGTGGTGCCCGAACAGCCCAGCACCGCGGCCTCGGCGAAGGAGACCTGCTCCGCGATCGGGACCAGGCAGCGGGCGGCGGTGAGGAAGTACTCGGCCAGGCCGCCGTCGGTGTCGAAGCCCCACTTGGCGTTCGGGGCGGCGCACAGGTTCTCCATGCCGCCAACGCACCAGGCGCACCGGCCGCAGCCGTCGTAGTAGTAGGCCAGCACCCGCTGACCCACCGGCGCGTCCACGCCGGGACCGACCTCGGCGACCTCGCCGGCGATCTCGTGGCCCAGCACGATCGGCAGCGGCGGGGCGATCGCCTCGCCGGTGGCCAGGTGCAGGTCGGTGTGGCACAACCCGGCCGCGCGGACCCGGATGAGCGCCTGACCTGGACCTGGCACCGGGCGCGGGCGCTGTTCCACGGTGATCGGGCCGCGGAGTTCGCGCAGTACCGCCGCGGACATGAGTTGGGTTCCGGACACGGCCTGGATCCTGGCATACCGCGAGGCGGCGTAATAGTGCCGTGATTGAGGGGAAACACACCCGTGCGTCACTCGATCGAGGCTTGACAGAGATCGCGTCTTGTTTCGCGCCCTGCCGGGGAAGTAGCGTCCGATCCGGCGCATCCGTGTCAATGGCAGAAGGACCCCGGTGGAATTCGACGGCTTTCATCAGGCGTATTCTCATGTGTTGAAATCACTGATCGACGAACCCGCGTACCGCAACGCGCCGCGTGGTTTCGCCAGCCGGGAACAACTCGGTCTGCGGTACCGGCTGCGCGAGGCGAGCCAGCGGATCCCGTTCGTGCCCGCGCGCAGGCTCAACCTCGTCTTCAACTTCGCCGAGGCGCTCTGGTACCTCTCCGGGCGCGATGACCTGGACTTCATCGGCTACTACGCGCCCAGCATCCGCAAGTACTCCGCCGACGGGACGCGCCTGACCGGCACCGCCTACGGTCGTGCGCTCTTCGGCGGCAACGGCAGGCCGGTGCAGTGGCCGACCCTGGTCCGGCAGTTGCGGGAGGATCCGGACAGCAAACGTTGCGTGCTGCAGATATTCGACGCGGACGAACTGGCCATCGCCGGAAATCCGGACGTCTCCTGCACGCTCGGACTCCAGTTCATGCTCCGCGAGGGCGCACTGCACGGCGTTGGTTTCATGCGCGCCAACGACGCCTATCGCGGAATGACCAGCGACGTTTTCTCTTTCACGCTGATTCAGGAGATGTTCGCCCGCGAATTGGGTGCCGAACTCGGTTCCTATACCCATCTGGTGGGTTCGGTGCACCTCTACGACCCGGATTACCAGCGTGCCCGCGAGGTGCTCGCCGACCCGGCCGTGCACGAGACGGTGCTGCCGCGGTTCCCGGAGATGCCCGTCGGCGACAACTGGCCGTGGGTGCGGCAGGTGCTGGAGTACGAGGAAGCGCTGCGGCAGAACCGGATCCGGCTGGAACCCGACACCGAGGTGCTGGGCCTGCCGGAGTACTGGGCGCAGGTGCTGCTGATGTTCGAGGTCTACCGCCGGGTGCGGCGCCAGGAGCAGGTCGACGGCGAGCTGATGGCCGCGCTGTCCCCGCTGTACCGCGCGCTGGTGGAGCAGAAATGGCCGCAGACGGTGTCCAGCGGGACACCGGTGGGGAGCTGAGGAGCCGATGGGCACGCAGTGGAAGGACACCGTCGACGTCGCCGACGGTTTTGACGCCTACGACGACCTGCCGGAGCGGCTGATCGGCTACCCGGCCGTCTTCGCCGCGCTGGGCATCGGCGACCCGTCGGTGCGCACCGTGCTCGACTACGGCTGCGGCCCCGGCAAGGTCGCCAACCGGGTGGTCGGCGCGAGTGCGGCGCACGTGGTGGCCGCCGACATCTCCGCGGCCATGCTCGACATCGCCCGCACCCGCCGGGCCCACCCGCGCATCCAGTACCACCAGATCGACAGCGGCGGCCTGCCCTTCCTCGCCGATGACTCGGTGGACGCCGCGATGTCCTGCTACGTCTTCATCAACGTCGGCGAGCAGGCCCAGATCAAGGCCATCGTGGCCGAGGTGCACCGGGTGCTCCGACCGGGCGGTAGGTACGCGATCCTGGACACCAACCCGGACACCACCGGCATCCGCTTCTCCACCTTCCGCAGCGGCGAACCCGGCCGGGTCTACGCGCACGGCGAGCGGCGGCAGGTGCTGCTGCACCAGCCCGGCGGCGGCGTGCTGGAACTGATCGACCACCACTGGCCGCGCCAGACCTACCTCGACGTGCTGGCCGAGGCCGGCTTCCGCGAGATCACCGTGGCCCAGCCACTGCTCGACCCGGCCGCGGCGGCGCAGGCGGAAACGCCGCCCGCCGAGGCCACCCGTCCACCGTTCCTGATCGTCTCCGGGGTGAAGTGAATGAGCAGCACAGGTTCCCGTCGCAGTGTCTTCCTGGCCGGCCCGTTCAAGGCGCTGGTCGATGACACCGGCGCGATGCGGGTGGCCGAGAAGGCCCGCTTCGAGGCGCTGATCGACCGCCTGGAGGCCGAGGGCTACCAGGTGCACAACGCGCACCGCAGGGAGGCGTGGGGCAAGGAGTTCCTGCGGCCGGAGGAGTGCACCCGGCTGGACTACGAGGAGATCTCCGACAGCACCGTGTTCGTGGCCTTCCCCGGCCACCCGGCCTCGCCGGGCACGCACATCGAGATCGGCTGGGCCTCGGCGCTGGGCAAGCCGATCGTGCTGCTGCTGGAGCCGGACCGGGAGTACGCCTTCCTGGTGCGCGGCCTGCACACGGTCGCCGACGTCACCTACCTGACCATCGGTGACGATCTGGTGGACGAGGTGGCCGCACTGGTGAACCGGCTGGCGGATCGGGAACCTGTCGTCGAAGGTGTGTGAGGTGAACGATCTCGCCGAGTACTACGACGGCTTCCTGGTTGACCTCGACGGGGTCGTGCACCTGGGCTGGCAGCCCCTGCCGGGCGCGGTGCGGGCGCTGGCCGAACTGAGCCGCCGGGGCAAGGGGATCGTGTTCCTCACCAACGATCCCCGCCTCGGCCGGGCCGCGGTGGCCACCCGCCTGCGCGGACTGGGCATCGCGGCCGAGGCCGATTCGGTGGTCACCTCCGGCTGGGCGGCCGCCGTGCGGGTCGCGGACACCCGCGGCCAGGTGTACGTGATCGGCTCGCCCGAACTGCGGGCCGAGGTCGCCGGCGCCGGCGCCACCGTGCTCTCCTCGGCCGAGGCCGGGATCGCGGACCGGATCCTGGTCGGCGGGCACAGCGGGTTCGACTACGCCGAACTGGTCGCGGCCTGCCGGGCCGGTGACAACGGCGCGGAGCTGTTCGCCACCAACCGGGACGCCACCTTCCCGATGCCGGAGGGGCCATGGCCCGCCACCGGCGCGATCCTGGCCGCGGTGGAGACCGCGCTGGGCCGCCGGGCCCGCTCGATCGGCAAACCGGAGCCGGAGATCTTCCACGTGGCCAGGGCACTGCTCGGCCCCGGCCGGATCGCGGTGATCGGCGACCGGATGGACACCGACATCCTGGGCGGCCACCGGGCCGGGCTGGCCACCATCCTGGTCCACCAGGGTCCCGACCGACCGGTCGGTGAGCCCGCGCCGGACCACGTGGTCACCTGCCTGGCGGAGCTACTGCACCCGCGGTAGCCCGGCCAGTGGCAACAGCACCTCGTCCACGATCTGCGCGCGCAGTTCCACCGGCATCGGCGGGCCCTGGGTCAGGAAGTGGTGCAGCACCAGCGCCGGACCGGCCGCCGCCACCCGGGGCGTGATCGTCTCCGCGCGGATCTCACCGCGCTCGGCCGCCTGCCGCAGCACCTGGGTGAGCAGCCGGTTGCGGCCGCTGACCATGCTCTCGCGCAGTTCACGGGTCAGCTCGGGATCGCGCAGGGTGTCGGTCAGGATGCCGCGCACCGCCTCGCCGACCGGGCTGGTCAGCCGCTGGACGACCAGGTCCAGTGCGGCGAGCAGGTCGGTGCGCAGCCCGCCGGTGTCCGGGATCGGCTCGGTGGTCCGCGCGGTGTGCTGGATGGCGGCGGCGACCAGGTCCTGCCGGGTGGGCCAGCGGCGGTACAGCGAGGCTTTGCTGGTGCGGGCCCGCTGGGCCACCCCGTCCATGGTCAGCCCGGCGTAGCCGACCTCGGCGAGTTCGGCCAGGGTGGCCTCGACGATGGCGTTGAACAGCACCTCGCCCCGTCGGCGCGGACCGCGGCGGTGATCCACCGGCTGCTCCATCCACACCCCCACTTAGAGTCCGTTGCGTTCTCTATCGCGGCAGCCTACCGTGGGAGATAGTGAACTGCGAGTTCTCTATCTGATGGGGGAGTGGTTATGCGGGTGTTGTTCGTGGCCTCGGCGGGTGTGGGGCACGCCTTCCCGATGGTGTCGCTGGCCAGGGCGTTCGTCGCCGCCGGGCACGAGGTGCTGTTCGCCACCACGGGGGAGGGCCTGGCGGTCGGCGAGGCCGGGCTGCCGGTGGCCGATGTGTCACCGGGGATGAACCGGTCGGTGATGATCGCCAAGCTGCGGGCCGAGCACCCTGAGTTGGTGCGCGCCATGCAGGCAGGCCGGATCGGCGACCTGCGTGAGACCGCGGAGCTGATCGGGGTCATGGTGCGGCTGCAGGTGGACGGGGTGATCGAGGTGGCCCGGTCCTGGAAACCCGACCTGGTGGTGCAGTCCCAGGCCCAGCACACCGGCCTGATCTGCGCGGGAGCGCTGGGTATTCCGTTGGTGGAGCACAACTTCGGCCTGGTCCGGGCGACTGGGCTGGACGAGACACTGCGGGAGCAGCTCGCCGACGTCTTCGCCAAGCACGGCGCCGAACTGCCCGAACGCCGCACCACCCTGGACGTCGCACCGCCGAGCATGGTCGACACCCCGGTCGGCCGCCCGCTCCGCTACGTGCCCTACAACGGCGCCGCCGCCACCCCCGGCTGGCTGGCCGAACCGCCACTGCGGCCGCGGATCGCGGTCACCCTGGGCTCGGTCGCCCCCAAGGAAACCGGAATCGGCCCGGTGCAACGGATCCTGGCCCTGGCCGGGGAGATCGACGCCGAGTTCGTGCTCGCTCTGGGCGCGGTCGACCCCGGCCCGCTGCCCGCCAACGTGCGCGGCACCGGCTGGCTGCCGCTCAACGCGCTGCTGCCCACCTGCGCCGCGATCGTGCACCACGGCGGCGCGGGCACCACGATGACCGCACTGGACGCGGGCGTGCCACAACTCGTGCTGCCCAGCGGTTCTGACCGCTACGTCAACGCCGCCGGTGTGCACGCAAGGGGAGTCGGCATCGCCGCTGAGGAGTCCGAAGTGGACAGTGTGCTGCTCACCCGGCTGCTCACCGAGGAATCCCTGCGGATCGAGGCGGCGGCGGTGCGGGCGGAACTGCGTGCGCTGCCCGCCCCGGCCACGGTCGCGGCCGAACTCGTGGAGTGGGCTTCCTGACTCAGTGCGGCCGGGTCACCTCGCCACCGCACCGGCAGACCTGGTCCGCGCACCCCGCGCACCAGGTCCGGTGGCAGCGCCCGCAGATCGCCAGCTCGCCCAGTGGTTCGGCGCCCCCGCAGTCACCGCACAGCCGGGTACTGGCCAGCATCGGTGCCGCGGGAGTTCCGCTGAACGCCAGCAACTCCCGCGCCACCGGTGGCAGGTGCTCGGCCCAGCGGTGCGCCGTGACCAGGTCCAGGCGCAGCAGCGGATCGGCCGGGCGGCCGTCGGCCACCCACAGCTCGGCCCGGTTGGTCAGCCGCGCGGTCAGTGCTCGATCGGCCGGATCACGTTGCAGTGCAACGGCTTCCAGTGCGGCGCGTTCGAGGTGGTTGACCGGCAGACGGGTCACCTTGCGGCGCCGGGCCAGGTCGGCGCGGCTCGCGGCGTAGTCGTACTCGCCGCGCTGGAAGGCGGCCTCGGTGAGCAGCGCCAGCTTCTTCAGCGAGGTGCCGCTGCTGATGGTCCGGAAGTGCTCGCGCAGGCCCCGCCACCGCGCGTCGGCGGTCACCGGGCCACGCCGCCCGGCCAGCACGCAGCCGATCAGCGCGATCAGGTCGATGTTGCTGGGGCCGATCCGGTCGAGCAGCCGGGCGAGTTCGGCGTGCTCGCCCGCGGCCAGCAGATCACCCAGCATCAGCAGCAGCCAGCGGGTGTGCATGCCCTCGTCCTCATCCCGCCCCGGCTGCGCGGCGATCTGCGCGGCCAGCTCGAAATCACCGGCGAGCAGGTGGTGCAGCCGCAGCGCGGCCCGACCGGACGGGTGTTCCCGGTCGGCGGTGTAGCCGCGGTTGAGGTGCGGCAGCGCGCGTTCGGGGTTGTCCAGCATCAGCCAGGCCTGCGCGAGCACCGCGGCGTCCGGCTCGTGCTCGAACTCGCCCACCCGCTCCCACTCCTGCGCCGCCACCAGCAGCCGGTGCAGGTCGGCGGTGTCGCCGGTCTTCTCCACCAGTTCCACCAACGCCTTCACCCACAGGCAGGTGAAACCCAGTGCCGCCGCACGGGCCAGTTCGGCCTCGCGCAGTGCCCGGGTGCTCAGCTCCTCGATCCGCAACAGCGCGGGCACGGTGCCCAGCTCGTAGAGCCGGTGGCACTCCGGCAGCCAGGCCAGCCAGCCCACCGACTGCCGAATGGTGGCCACCCCGGCCCGTCGCGGCCAGGAATCCAGGAGGTCCGGCAGGGTCCCGAGCGGGTACCAGACCAGGGGCCGGTCCGCGCCGAGCTGTGGCCCGGTCGTGGTGCCAAAACCCAGGTGTCGCCCAAAATTCGCGATGATCGCCTCGGCGTCCGGCCGCGCACCCGGCTGCTCGGCCAGCGCCTGCCCGGCCAGCTCGTCCAGCCAGTCCCAGCCCTCGACCAGGTCCAGGCCCTCGCGCAGGATCCGGCCCCAGGCCCACACATCCATCGCCGGATCGGCCGCCGCCCCGGCGAGCTGCTCGGGCGCGGCGTAGGCGGCGGTCAGTCGTACGCTGGTCCGCCCGCCCGCCGGGACCATGGTCTCCAGGTCCGCCAGCACCGTGCGCCACCGCGGTTCCCGCCCGGCGAAGCCCTCATCGCCGTGCGCGAAAAGCACGTTCTCCGGCTTGACATCCCCGTGCACCAGCCCATGCCGGTGCAGCTGGTGCAGCGCACAGGCCAGCGCCAGCCCGTGATAGGCGAGTTCCTCGACGCTGATGTCCTTGCCCGCCAACCGATCCCGCAGACTCCCGCCGGGACAGTAGGGCAGGCACAGGTGCTGCACCGGCCCGCCGGGCACCCCCAGCACTTCCTCGACGGTCAGCACCCCGCCGAACCCGTGCCGGATCAGCCGCAGCGCCTCATCCTCCCGCCGCGCCAGTTCAGCCGCCGTTGTAGCCGCGGATCCCTTGAGCACGAACAGCTGCCCGTCCGCACGCCGTCCTAAGTAGACGGTGGGAGCCAGTTCGGCGACCGTCTCGTAGCCACCGATCCGGCCCAGCGCGGGCGCCTGCCGCAACGCCGCCGCGGCGGCCAGCGCGCGCGGGAAGTACGGCGCGGCGAAGGGATCGGCGAATCGTCCGCTCATGCGACGTGCAGGGCCGCGAAGGCAGCGCAGACCACGGCCCAGCGTTGCTGGTGGAAGGCGATGGTGTCCTTGATCAGCACGCCCAGCTCCTGACCCAGTTCACCGTCCAGGGCGCGGTAGAGGTGGTCCAGCACTGCTGTGCCGGAGGTGCGGGTGGACACGGTGATGGCGGCCGCTGCGCCCTGCGGCGGCCCGGTGCGGGCGATCTCCCCGGTCGGGAAGTACTTCAGCACCGCCACCGCGAACGCCCGCTCCGGCGCACTCAACGGGGCCTCGCTGAACGCCGCCGCCAGCGCGTGCACCCGGACTCGCACCGGCTCGAAGTCCACCCGCAACCGCCGCAACGACTTGGCCACCTTGCCGACCTGCTCGGCGAACCCCGCCTCACCCTGTGCCCAGGCATCCGGGGTCTGGTCCAGCACGGCGTTGAACATCAGCAGGTAGTCCCGGTGCACGGCTTCGAGATCAGCCATCAGCCGCAGCAACGCCGACTGGGAATCGAACGCCTGACCCAGTTCCGCCAGCGCCCGGTTCGCGTGCAGGTGCACCCCACCGTGCACCACCCCGGCCTGCACACTGATCCCGGACACCTCGCCGGTGATCGAGTTGGCGGTCTCAGGCGGTTCGGCCCCGTCCGTGCTCATGGCGACACGGTAGTGGACCAGGACGCGGAAACCCCGCCGCCGGAAGAACTTCCGGTGGCGGGGTTTCGTCAGGCAGGTCAGAGACCAGCGGTGAACAGCAGGCGGTTCACGGTGCCGCCGGTGGTGCCACCGGAGACCACGTTCGGGGTGGCGTTGGTGTTGAGCCAGTTGTGCACGGTGGCCGAGGGGGCGTCGCCGAAGCGGGCCTTGTACAGCGCGGCCACACCGGCCACGTGCGGGGTGGCCATCGAGGTGCCGCTCATCGAGCCGCTGCCGCCGGTGCGCAGGGTGGAGATGATGTTGCCGCCGGGGGCGTAGAGGTCGACGCAGGCGCCGGTGCTGGAGAAGGAGGAGCGGGCGTCGCTGATCTCCGAGGAGGCGACCACGGTCGCGGTCTCCACCTTGCGCGGCAGGCGGTCACAGGAGTTGCCGCCGGTGTTGCCCGCCGAGGTGGCCAGGAAGACGCCGGAGGAGATCATCTTGCGGATCGCGGTCTCCAGCGCCGCGCTGTGGGTGAAGTTCCACGAGGTGTTGGCCACCGCGGGCTTCTTCGCGTTCGCGGTCACCCAGTTGATGCCGTTGAGCATCGAGGTCGCGGTCGCGCCGCCACCGCAGTCCATCACCTTGACACCGTGCAGGCTGGCCTTCTTGGCCACGCCGTAGGTCTTCGAGCCGATGGTGCCTGCCACGTGCGTGCCGTGGCCGTGGCAGTCGGTGTTGTTGGTGTCGATGGCGTTGTGGTCGAAGGTCGCCCGGCCCTCGTAGTCCGGGTGCGAGGGCGTGATGCCGGTGTCGATGATGTAGGCGTGCACACCCGCGCCGGTGGCGTTGTAGGTGTAGCTCTTCGACAGCGGCAGGTTGCGCTGGTCGATCCGGTCGATACCCCAGGACGGCGGGTTCGGCTGGGTCGCCTCCAGGGCGTCGGTGACCCGCACGTCCTGCTCGATGCTGGTGACCGCCGGGTCGCGGCGCAGCTGCCGCAGCTGGGACGGGGTCAGCTTGGCGGAGAAGCCGGTGACAGCGGCGTTGAACTCAGCGGCGGGCTTGATGTCCAGCGAGCTGGTCAGGCTGCGACCGCGGGCCTTGGCCGGGTCGGTCACCACGATGTAGGTGTCGGCGATGGGCTGGGTCCCCGCCGAAGCGGTGGCCAGCGACAGCGGCGCCTGGTAGGCGGGCTCGGCCATCGCGGTGGCGGCGGCGAGGGTCGACAGGGCCGCGGCCGAGAACACGGCGATCACACGATTGAGCGGATGCACGTAGTGGCTCCTTAGTGCACCAGCGACCGGGCGTGTCCACCGCAGGGTTGGTGAACGGACCGCCACCCGATCGTGGGTCAACCAGCAGACTGACGAGTTGGTCTCCGCAGGTCAATGGTGCTGATCAAATGTCCGCTAGTGTCCATCCGTTCTGCGGTGTTGCTGCCATCTTTCGGCCGAGGTGGTTCGGGGGATTGCGGCAACCGCCCCCATGAGCAGCCCCCACACCTCACCGGCGTGTTGGCCGTTGTCGTACCCAGTCTTGGCCGTTCTCGTACCCAGTGTTGGCCGAACTGGTACACCCTCCGGCCAACACGCCGCCCACAACGGCCAACACACCGTCCAGTTCGGCCAACACACCGTACGAGAACGGCCAACACGGGGTGGGTGGGTTAGGGGAGGGGGGTCAGGAGGATGTGGCCGTCGCGTAGGGCCTGCTCGATTGGGTCTGGGTCTGGGTGGGGGGAGCGGCCTGGGCCGTGGCGGATCTCGAGTTCGGTCAGTGGGGGCTTGGTTTCGCAGGTTTGGCACCACTCGCTGTGTGGGAGGTCCTGGCCGCAGGCGGTGTGCCGTAGCAGGGTGCGGGGGCCGTCGGGGGAGAGGTGTTTGTTGCCCCAGCGGACCATCGCGGTCAGCACCGGCCACAGCTCCTGACCGCGTTCGGTGAGCAGGTACTCGTGCCGCCCCGGCTGGTACTCGCTGCGCTCCAGCACCCCCGCGCCGACCAGGGATTCCAGCCGGGCGGACAGCACCGCGCGGGGCAGGCCCAGGTGGCGGTGCAGGTCGGTGAAGCGGCGGATGCCGAAGAAGCAGTCGCGCAGGATCAGCGGGGTCCAGCGCTCGCCGATGATCTCCAGCGTGCGCGCGATGGTGCACTCCTGGTTCGCGTAGTCCGACTTCAGCGCCATGCCCCCATGCTAGCCGTCGGTTCAGTGAATGAACCAACCGTGCTACGGTTCATTCACTGAACCGAGGGAGGCTCGTGGTGACCGCCACCGCACAGTCGGCTCCGCCGACACCAGACCTGCGCCGCACGGTCGCGGTCGCCGGATTCGGCACCCTGCTCGTGATGGCCGTGTTCACCGCGCCGCTGGCCACCCCGCGCGAACTCGCCACCGAACTGGGCGCCGGACCGGCCGGGCAGACCTGGATCCTGAGCGCGATGAGCCTCGGGCTCACCGTGGCCATGCTGACCGCGGGCGCGCTGGCCGACGATTTCGGCCGCCGCCGGGTGTTCCGGCTCGGCGCGGTGGTGCTGCTGCTCGCCTCGGTGCTCTCCGCGCTGGCCACGGTGACCTGGCTGTTCGTCTTCGCCAGGGTCCTGGCCGGACTCGGCGCGGCCGCGGTGCTGGCCTGCAGCCTGGCGCTGATCGGGCACGCCGCCCCACCCGGACCACAACGCGCCTACGCCATGGGCCGCTGGAGCGCGAGTCTTGGCCTCGGCCTGGCCCTCGGGCCGGTGCTGACCGCGCTGGCCGCGCAGTTCCTGGACTGGCGGGTCATGTACTGGGTGCTGGTGCTCGGCGCCGCCGTCCTGGTCACCGCCGCCCGCGGGCTCACCGAATCGGTCTCCGGCCACCGCCGCCCGCTCGACCTGCCCGGCGTGCTGCTGCTGGCCGCCGGACTCGCCGCGCTGCTGGCCGGACTCACCCTCGGTCGCGGCGGCTGGCTGGCCCCGGCCACCCTGGCCCTGCTCGGCGGCGGCCTGCTCCTGCTGCTCGGTTTCCTGCTCCGGCAGGCATTCGCGGCCGAACCCATGATCGAACTGAGCCTGTTCCGCAGCCGCGGCCTGGTCTCGGCCACCCTGGTCTCCTTCGCCGCGGGCGCCGGGGTCACCGCGCTGATGTCCTTCCTGCCCATCGTGCTGCAGAACGCCCTGGGCCTCGGCCTGGTCACCACCTCGGTGCTGGTGGTGGTCTGGTCCGGCGCCAGCGTGCTGGCCGCACTGGCGGCCCGGCGACTGCACCGGCTCGACCTGGACCTGCGGCTGGGCCTCGGCATGATCATCCTGGCCGTCGGGCTGTTCGCGCTGGTCAGCCCGTCCCGCACCGGGTACGGCCTGGACCTGCTGCCCGGCCTGCTGATCGCGGGCATCGGCACCGGCATCAGCAACTCCAGCCTGGGCGTGGCCGCGGTGGCCAGCGTGCCCCCGGCCAAGGCCGGTCTGGGCGGCGGCCTCAACCAGACCGTGCGCTACCTGGGCGCGGCCATTGGGGTGACCGTGGTCTTCGTACTCAGCGTGCGCTCGGCCGGGGCCCCGATCAGTGAACTCCTGGACGGCTGGCGGGCGTCGGTCTACGTCTGCGCCGGCGTCACTCTGATGGGTGGAGTCGCCGCCCTCGCACTGCGTCCGCGCGCATCGCGATAACGGGTTTACCATCGCAGTGCCGGTCGGATTACTCCGATCGGCACTGTCTGCCCATACCCGGAAGTGAAGTAGGACGCTGAGTGAGGCCAGGACTGACATTCGCGGTGCTCGGGCCGGTACGGGCCTGGCACGACGGGGTCGCCCTGCCGCTGGGCTCGCCGCAGCAGCGGCTGACCCTGGCGGTGCTGCTGCTCGCCCAGGGCCGACCGGTCAGCACCGAGGACATCGCCGCCGCACTCTGGGAGAACGAGGTGCCAAGGGCCGCCCGCGGCACCATCCGCACCTACGTGCACCGGCTCCGGCAGACCCTGGAGATCGGCGGCGGCGAACCCGTGCTGACCTCGGCCCCCGGCGGTTACGCGTTGCGGGTGAATGCCGATGGGCTGGACCTGAGCCGCTTTCAGGAATTGGCCCGGAATGCTGAGAAATCCATTTCTCAGGGTGACCTGGAAAGCGGTCTCCGGGACTTGCACGCGGCCCGGCTGGAATGGCAGGGCGAGGCACTGGCCGAGTTGCCTTTCGAGTACGCGGCCAGGGAACGGGGCAGGCTGCGGCAGCGCCGACTGGCCGTGATCGAGCGGCTGGCCGCACTGGAGATCGACCGCGGCCGCTGCGCCGGTCTGCTGGACCAGCTCGCCGCCGAGGCCGCCGCCGAACCCCTGCGCGAACGCCTGCAGGAACTGCTCATGCTCGGCCTGTACCGGGCGGGCAGGCAGGCCGAGGCCCTGGAGACCTTCGACCGGGTGCGCCGCGACCTGGCCGCCGAACTCGGCGTCGACCCCGGCCCTGCCCTGCGCGGCCTGCACGAACGCATCCTGCGCGCCGACCCGGCCCTGCTCGGCGACAGGGTCGAACGGCACCGCCCGACGGCCCAGCCGGCCACCCCCTGCCAGCTGCCTGCCGACCTGCCCGTGTTCACCGGCCGGGACGCCGAACTCGCCCAGATGCGCTGCCGCCTGCAACCCGGCCCGAACCGGCCCGCGGTCGTGGTGGTGCACGGCATGCCGGGGGTCGGCAAGACCACCTTCGCGGTCCGCTGCGCGCACGAGCTGGCCGGGGACTTCCCGGACGGCACGCTGTATGTGGACCTGCGCGGGTTCGAGGCCGGGGACTCCGCGCTGGACCCGGCCGACGCGGTCCGCTGCTTCCTGGACGCGCTGGCCGTGCCCACCCAGCACCTGCCCGACCGCCTGGACGCGCTCACCGCGCTCTACCGCACCGTGCTGGCCGAACGCCGCTGCCTGATCCTGCTGGACAACGCCCGCGACACCGCCCAGGTGCTGCCGCTGCTGCCCGGCGGCTCCCGCTCACTGGTGCTGGTGACCAGCCGGGTGGAGCTGTCCGGCCTGGTCGCGGGCACCGGCGCGCTCACCGTGTCACTGGACCTGCTCGGCCACGCCGAGGCCAGGCAATTCCTCACCCGCCGCCTCGGCGAGGACCGGCTGGCCGCCGAACCCGGGGCGGTCACCGACATCATCACCACCTGCGGCCGGTTGCCGCTGGCCCTGGCCGTGGTCGCCACCAGGGCAGCCGCCAACCCCGGGTTCAGCCTGGCCGAGGTGGCCGCCGAACTCGCCGCGGCCAAGGGCGGCCTGGACGCCTTCGCCAGCCCGGACAACCTCACCGACGTCCGCACCGTGCTGTCCTGGTCCTACCGCGCCCTGTCCGCCCCGGCCGCCCGGCTGTTCCGGCTGCTCTCGCTCTACCCAGGCCCGGAGATGGGTGTGCCGGTGGGCGCCAGCCTGGCCGGCGTGCCCAGGGCCAGGGCGAGTGTGCTGATGCGTGAGCTGGCCGCCGCGCACCTGGTCACCGAACCCCGCCCCGGCTGGTACGCCTGGCACGACCTGCTGCGTGCCTACGCCGCCGAACTACTGCAAGCCGAGGACAGCCACGAACAGCGGCAGGCGGCCCGGCGGCGCGGCCTGCACTGCCACATCCGCTCCGCGCACGCGGCCACCCAGACCCTGTCCCGGCAGCAGGACGGCCCGGAACTCGGCGAGCTGGAACCGATGGTCTGCCCGCGCGCCTTCACCAGCCACCAGGACGCACTGGACTGGTTCGGCGAACGGCACGGCGTGCTGCTGAGCATGATCGACCGGGCGGCCAGGGACGGTTTCGAGTCCGAGGCCTGCCGCCTGGCCTGGTGGATCCGGCACTTCCTGGACCTGGGCGGGCACTGGCGGGACCTGGAGGTGGTCAACGAGACCGCGTTGCGCGCCGCCCAGCGGATCGACGACAAGATCGCCATCGGCTACGCCTCCCGCGGCCTGGCCAGGGTCGCCGCGCACCACGGCCGCTACGAGTCCGCGCGCCAGCACCTGGCCCAGGCACTGGCCTGCTTCGAGGCCGAGGGCGATCTGCTGGGCCGGGCCTTCACCCACCGCCAGCTCATCGGCGTACGCCAGCTCGACCGCGATATCGAGGGCTCGCTCACCGAGTCCGCGGCGGCCCTGGAGTTGTTCCGCCGGGCCGGGAATCCGCTCGGCGAGGCGGGCGCGCTGGTCGCCGAGGCGGCCGGCCTGACCCGCCTCGGCCAGCACGAGCAGGCCCTGGAATCCGGCGAACGCGCGCTGGCCCTGCTGGCCGACTCCGGCGAGCCCTACGACCTCACCCTGGCCCTGGAAACGGTCAGCCGCAGCTACTTCCACCTGGGCCGCTACCAGGAATGCGTGACCTACCGGGAACGCGATCTGGCCATCAGCCGCACCCTGGGCGAACACGGGAACATCGGCACCTCACTGGTGCACCGCATGATCACCAGCTGCCTGATCCACCTCGGCCAGGCCCGGCACGCCGCCGGTCAGCACGAGCGGGCACGGGAAGACCTGCGCGCCGGACTGGCCAGCCTCACCGCCGAACTGGCCGAGGTCTACCGCACCATCGGCCGCTACCACGAGAGCCGGACCAGACTGCGCGACACCGTCACCGCGCTGGAGACCCTGCTCGCCGAACCGGACACCGGCGCGGACTGGTACGACCACGCCACCGAGGTGCTCGACACCTCGGTGACCGCGGCCGTGGAAATGGGTTTCGGCGCCTACATCCTGGAGTACTGACCCAGCGTGCTCAGTCGGTCAGGACCTCATCGGCGAACCGGTTGAGGTTGGCCAGCATCCGCTGCGCGCGCTCCTCGGTGCTCAGCGACTCCTTGGGGTTGGGCACCGCGGGCTTGCGCAGCCCGCGCACGTAGAGCGAGCAGGCCAGGTCGGCGCACAGGTAGGTGCCCACCGTGTTGCCCAGCTTCCCGGCCGCCCCCACCCGGCGCGCGCCGAACAACGCCACGTCCCCGGTGCCGTGCGTGGTCAGGCAGAAGGCGCACATGGACTGCTTGATCCGGCCGGAGGTGGCCACCAGCGCCAGCCCGACCGGCCCATCCGCGCGCGGCACCACGACATACCCGTTGTTGACCGCCTTGGGATCGCGCCAACCCAGGAAGTCCAGGTCACCCCAGGCCACCTCGGTCAACTTCCCCGGCAACGCGAGCCGCTTGGCCTCTCCCTTGGAGCAGTTGGCGAAGGAGGCGCGAATGGTGCTCTCAGCTAGCGGTTCCACGGCCCGATCATCGAACGGCGTGCAAGCGGCGGCAACTTATTAAGCCCTGGGGTGACCCACACCCCAGTCGTGCAACGCGGTCAGCACCGGCCACAGCTCGCGGCCGCGCTCGGTGAGTTCGTACTCCACCCTCGGCGGGATCTCCGGGTACAAGGTCCGGGTCAGCACCCCGTCGTGCTCCAGCGCGCGCAACCGGTCGGTCAGCGTCTTGGCACTCGGATTCCCCAGCGCCGCCCGCAGTTCCCCGAACCGCAACGGCCCGCACAGCAGCTCGCGGACCAGCATCGCCGTCCACTTCCCACTGAGCACCCGCAGTGCAACCTCGACCGCACCCGGCCGGGCCTGTCGACAAACCCCCTGCTCAACCCCAGTAACCACAACCCAACTATGCCACTTCCTGGGTACTAGTGGAGGCCCCCGCCTAGCGTCAAAGCCATGATCATCGCAGTGCACGGCCCCACCGGCGTCCAGGGCGCCCCCGTCGTCAGCCAGCTCCTTGCCGCCGGCCACGAAGTCCGCGCGGTGGCCCGAAACCCCCGCGACCTGCCACCCGGCGCCCACGCCACCATCGCCGACCTGACCGACCCCGACTCGCTCATCGCCGCCTACCAGGGTGTTGACGCGGTGGTCCTGCAACTCCCACTCGGCTTCGACAACGCAATGCTCACCCAGGCCGAGTCAGTGCTGAAAGCCTTGTCCACCAACACGATCGACCACGTCATCTTCAACACCAGCGGCCCCTACCCGACTCGTGCCAGGGGAATCCCGTTCCTGGACGCCCGCTACCAGCTCATCCGCGACCTGCCCGAGGTCACCCCGACCTTCTCGATCATCGGCCCCGCCGCCCTGTACAACGAGGTCCTGGCCGACCCGGCGACCACGACCGACACCGAAGTCCGCCTGCCCCTGCCCGCGGACATGCCGGTGCCCTGGGTAGCCGCGGCCGACGTAGCCTCGGCGATCGTGGAGCTGCTGGCCGCTCCGGTGCCCGCGCAGCTGATCGCCGGGCCGGAGGAGCTGACCGGGCCGGAGGTCGCGGCGGTGTTGTCGAGCGTGCGTGGGCGGGAGATTCGTTGGCGCACCGTGGATCTGGCTGAGTACGAGCAGCTGATGACCCCGTACCTTGGGGCTGAGCTGGCGGCGGGGATGGCTGGGTCGTTCGCGGTGGTGGACGCGGATGAGGTGGATCCGGCGTTGAACCGGCCGGGCAGCACCACGTTGCGCGACTGGGCGGCTGTTTGACGGGAACTCACTCCGCGTGGTGGCTGACCGGATACAGTCGGTCACCATGTCGGAGCACGAGTTCGTCGCCCCCATCCTCGACCCGCCGGGCGATGGGAACCTGCCGGGCACGCCGCCGCCGTTCGTGGGCCGGACCGAGGAACTGGCCAGGCTGACCGAACTGGTCGAGCGCGGCACGGCCGTGCCGATCGTGATCTCCGGATTGGGCGGGGTCGGCAAGACGAGCCTGGTCCTGCACTGGGCCAGCCAGAACGAGAAGCTCTTCCGCGGTGGACAGATCATCTTTCGCACGGCGGTGCTGCCGATGCGCCGGTTGCTGGCCAGGCTGGGCGTCGATCATGCGGCCATCCCGGAGGGGCTCGCCGCGCAACTGCGGCTGTACCGGGAGACGACCAGGACCCGGCGGGTCCTGGTCGTGCTGGACGGAATCGAGAATCCGGCCCTGGTCCGCCGCCTGCTGAGCGGCGCGCCCGCCATCACGGTGCTGATCACCAGCCGGATCACACCGGACAACGCGGTGACGCTGCCACCGTTGCCGATCGAGGAGGGGTACCCGAGGCTTTCGGCGGCGAGCCCGGCGGCGAGCGCCCTGCTCGAGTTGCTCTGCGCAGCACCCGGACCGGACTTCAGCCTGCACACGATCGCCGCGCTGAGCACCGGCGACCCTCTCCTGCCCCACCGATCGGCGCTGGAGCTGGCCCACCTCGGCCTGCTGGAGAACCGGCGGTCGCGGCACTGGATCCCGGACTGGATCCGGCCTCTGCTGCTGAAGGCGCTGGGTGCGCCCCGAACGGTCCACCGGCGGCGGATCGCCGACTGCTACCTGCAGACCGCGGTCGATGCCGACCGGCTGCTCTCCCCGGCGCGGTCGCAGTTGACACCACCGATGGCCGAGGAGGTCATCCGCGAGCACCTCGACGATGCCAGGGAAGCCTTGACCTGGTTCGATGCCGAACACGCCAACCTCCTTGCCGTGCAACAGCTCTGCCTGCGGGAAGGCTGGTCCGAGCACGCCTGGCAGCTGGCCTGGGCGCTGGAGACCTACCATCGCCGCCGGGGCCTGCTCGGCGACCCGGCGACGACCTGGCACGCGGCCGTGGACACCGCGCGGCTGCTGGAAGACTCGCCAGGGATCTCCGTCGTCCGCCAGGTGCTCGCCGACCTGGACGACCCGGTCGGCGAAGCCACCTGGGAAGTCCTCGCGCTGGAGGGGATCGCCGCGGTGAACGCCGAACTCGGCGACTTCGAGGGCGCCCGCCGCAACTGGGACCGGGTGCGCGATCTCCGCCGCGGCCCCGTCACCGAGGTCACCGTCTACACCACCGACAACGTCGGCGAACCCCTGCGCGACGCCGTGGTGGAACTGCTCCAGGTAGCCGGATTCGCGGTGACCGGCAAGGACACCCCGATCCGCGGTTCCTGGTTCCAGCGACTGCGCGTCCGCGGTGACGCCAAGGCCGTCGACAAGCTCGGCGAACTCGCGGGCAAGCTGGAACGTGCCGCCGAACTCAAGTACATCGCCACCCCGCGCTCCGAGAACGACGAACGCGAGGCCAACGCCATCGCCAAACTCGCCGAGGCGATGAAGGACGTCGACGAGGTGATCATCCGCACCTCCTCCGTCCTGTTCGTCAAAACCGCGGGCTGCGTCATGTCGATCGTGCTCAGCGAGGAGCAGATCCGTTGCCTGGACCGCAATCCCCAGCTCATGCAAGCCCCGGCCAAAGTCCTCGACGCCCTCGCTGAGCTGGTCCGCGGGGAGCCGGTGCCGCTCGCGGTGGAGGGACAAACCGGTTGACATCCGCTCCGCTCTGAAGGACGGAGATTCCCTCTACGCTGCGCGTGGAACACGCGGCGTCCGGGCGGGTTACCGCTTCACCGCGCGGTGCCGGCATCGCTGCTGGTCTTACCTGCGCTCCACGGTCGTTGAAGTCCGCCTGTCCGGCGGCCTTGATGTTCTTGGCAGCGTTGAGGTCCCGGTCGTGGGTACTGCCACACGGACAGACCCACGACCGAATATTCAGCGGCAGCTTGTCGCCCAGCCGGCCGCAGTCCGAGCACGTCCGGGTCGACGGGAAGAACCGGTCCACCCGGGCGAACGTGCGCCCGTACCGGGCGGCCTTGTACTCCAGCATCGCCGTGAAGGATGCCCATCCGGCGTCGTGCACGGACTTCGCCAACCTGGACCGGCCCAGACCGGCCACACACAGGTCCTCGACGTAGACCGCTTGGTTGTCGCGGATGATCGATGTCGAGAGCTTGTGCTGCCAGTCCCGCCGGGTATCTGCCACCCGCGCATGGGCTCGGGCAACCTTGACCACGGCCTTCTTGCGCCTGTTCGATCCCTTGGTCTTGCGGGACAGGTCCTGCTGCAACCGCTTGAGTTTGCGGGCCGCGCGGCGCAGGAACTTCGGCGCGGTCACCTTCGTGCCCTCCGACATGACTGCGAAGTGGGTCAGGCCCAGATCGATACCGATCTCGAAGTCGAGGCGAAGTACCGTCCGGCCGCGTCCCGGATCACCGTCACGGACGACGGATCGGCTGGGAGTTGACGGGACCAGCGCACGGGCAGGTCGCCGATTTTCGGCAGCCGCAGGCGGCCGTTGGCCAAGACCTGGAACCGGGCGTTCCTCGTGAAGCGGATGGCCTGCCGGTTGGCCTTGCGTGACCGGAAACGGGGCGGTGCGATCTTGCTACCCTTGCGCTTGCCCGAGAGCGAGGCGAAGAAGTTGCGGTAGGCCACGTTCAGATCGGTCAGGGCCTGCTGCAGCACGACCGAGGAGACTTCGCCCAGCCACGCCCGTTCCGGGGTGGCCTTCGCCGCGGTGACCCGCTTCGACAGCTCCGCGTCCGACAGGTACGGCAGTCCTGCGGATCGTGCTTCCTGGCGTGCCCGCAGCCCGTCGTTGAACACCACCCGGGCGCACCCGAACGACCGGGCCAGCGCCTCGCGCTGAGCTTGGTCCGGGTAGAGCCGGTAGTTGTAACGGAGCCGCACTCATGCACCCTACCGTTGGTTTATGGTTGGTCTCCAAGGCATCCGCACTGGCAGACTCTCGATTCCGAGACCGAGCGGATCGAATGCAACGGCGAGAACAACCACGTTCATCTGCTCGTGAACTTCCGGCCCAACGTAGCCCTGGCGAAGTTGATCGACTCCCGCAAGGGCGTCTCCTCACGGCGGATGCGGCAGGAGCTACCCGACCTGTGACGGCACTACCATCGGGCCAGCAAGCTCTGGTCGGGTTCGTACTTCGCAGGCTCCGTCGGCGGCGCACCATTGAGCGTCCCGCGTCAGTACATCGAACAGCACAGGGTAGCGGCCGACCGGATGGGGTAGACCGGAAGCATGCGAAGCCGAATTGTGCCGGTTGCCGGGTTGGTGCTGTTGCTCGCGGGGTGCGGGGGTAGTCCGACCGCGCCCGGAGGGACCTCGGTCGCGCCGAGTTCCGGGGCCTCCGTCACCAGCGCACCGCCGCCGGGTAGTTCCGCGCCCGCGACCTCCGTGCCTGGGCAGTTGACGTTGCAGGGCAAGGTCAGCGCCGGGGTGGAGTCGGGGTGTCTGGTCATGGAGTCAGGGGGCAAGCAGTACCTGCTGGTCGGCGGGGATCCGGCGGTGGTCAAGCCGGGTGCTGAGGTCGAGGTGCGCGGGGTGCTCAAGCCGGATCTGGCCTCCTTCTGCCAGCAGGGCGAGCCGCTGGAGGTCAGTTCGGCCAAGGGGCGCTGAGTCGTGTGGGCTGGTGGGGCGGCCTATGAGAGGTACATCGGGCGGTGGAGCCGGCCGGTGGCGGCGGCGTTCGTGGACTGGCTGGGCGTGCCCGCCGGGCGGCGGTGGCTGGATGTCGGGTGCGGCACGGGGGCGCTGACCTCGGCAGTGCGGGCGAGTTCGCCGGAGCTGGTGCTGGGGGTTGATCCGTCGGCCGGGTTCCTTGGGGTCGCGCGGGACCGGAACCCGGGGGCCGCGTTCGTGGTGGGACAGGCGGGGGCGTTGCCCGCGGTGGCCGGTGGGTTCGACGCGGTGGTCAGTGGGTTGACGGTGAACTTCGTGGCCGCGCCGGGGCGGGCGGTGGCCGAGTTCGCGCGGGTGGTCGCGCCGGGTGGGGTGGTGGCGGCCTACGTGTGGGACTACGCCGACGGGATGCAGCTCATCCGGCGGTTCTGGGCGGCCGCGGTGGAACTGGATCCGGCGGCCCTCGCACTCGACGAGGGCCGCCGGTTCCCGTTGTGCCGCCCCGAACCGTTGCGGCGCTTGTGGTCGGACGCCGGACTGACCGATGTCACCGTCCGGGCGATCACCGTGCCGACCGTGTTCGCCGACTTCGACGACTACTGGACGCCGTTCCTCGGCGGCCAGGGACCGGCCGGGCAGTACGCGGTGCGAGGTGATCGCAGCGCGTTGCGCGAGCTGTTGCGGCAGCGGCTACCGACCGCCCCGGACGGTTCGATCCCGTTGACCGCCACGGCCTGGGCGGTGCGGGGTCACTCCTCGATGGCGCCGCCGACGGCGCGCAGGTGATCGCGGAAGGTCAGCTCCGGATTCTGTTGGCGGGCAAGGAGATAACCGTCGAAACCGACCTGGCTGCGCAGCGAGACCCCGGCGCGGATCCGGTCGGCCTGACCGCGTTCGGTGTCCCGGATGCCCTCGGCCAGGGTGAGCAGTTCGGCGGCCCGGTCGGCCGGGGCGAAGAGCACGCCGTCCTCATCGCCGAAGACCAGGTCCGCGGTGCTCACCGTCCACGGGCCGACGTTGGCGGCGGTCAGCGCGTCGGCCGGGCGTGGGTCCAGGCGCAGCGGACCGGTGGACAGGCTGCCCTGGCTGAACACCGGCAGCCCGATCGCCTGGATGTCCGCGGTGTCCCGGTGCAGGCCCCAGATCACGATGCCCTGCACCCCGGCCAGTTGGGCCTCCAGCGCGGCCAGGTCGCCGACGCAGGCCTCGTCGATCCGGCCGCCGTTGTCCACCACCAGCACATCACCGGGCTCGGCGTGCTCGAATGCCTCCAGGAAGATGTCCACACTGCCGACGTGCCGGGCAGGCAACACCCGGCCGGCCACCCGGGCGCCCTGGACCAGCGGGCGCATCGGGCCGGGCGCGCAGTGCACCGGCACCTTGGCCCGCACGCAGGCGTCGGCCAGGTGCGCGGTGGTCAGCGTCGCGAACCGGCGCTGGAGTTCGTGAGTGTCCATGATGTCCTTATCCGGCAAGGGTTTTCGCAAACCAGTGGTGAGCGTAGGGCTCGTCGTTGAAGGCGGGGACCTCGCGGTACCCGGCCGCCAGGTACAGGCCGATCGCCTCGGCCAGGGCCTGGTTGGTCTCCAGCCGCAGCGTGCGCACCCCGCGCGCGGCGGCCCGCGTCTCCAGCTCGGCGAGCAGGCGGCGGCCAAGGCCGAGACCGCGCACGGTGGGGGAGACCCACATCCGCTTGACCTCGGCCCAGTCCGGCCGGCGCAGCTTCAGCGCACCGCAGCCGACCGGCTGCCCGTGCAGCGTGGCCACCAGCAACATCCCGTGCGGCAGGGTCAGCTCGGCGTCCTCGGCCGGGTTGCTGCGCGCCGGGTCGAAGCCGTTGTCGAAGCGGGCGGCCAGGTCGGCGAAATAGGCGTCCACGCAGTGCCGAGCGTCCGGCGAGGCCGGGTCGACCACCGCCACCTCCACCATCGAGGCCGCCAGCAACCGCTCCACCTCGGCCATCGCCGCACTCAGCCGATCCCGCTGGGACCCGTTGAGCGGCAACAGCATCGAGGTCGCCAGCTCATCCGACAACCGATCCAGCTCGGCCCGCTCGGCCAGCCCGGCCGCGGTCAGCCGCGCCATCCGCACCCGCCCGTCCACCGGATCCGCACCGACCTCGACCAGACCCTCCGCACCCAGCGCCCGCAACATCCGGCTCAGGTACCCCGAGTCCAGGTCCAGCCGCGCCCGCAGCTCCCGCACCTCGCGCCCGTCCGGGCCGATCTCCCACAGCAACCGGCACTGCCCGAGCGGCCGGTTCCTGGCCAGGTACGCCTCGTCCAGCGCGCCGAGCCGCTGGGTGACCGTGCGGTTGAACCGCCGCACCTGCTCGATCAGCCCGGTGTCCATTCTCTGACCTTAGTCAGAGAGTCAAGACCGACGAGGGGAGTACCCGTTACCCGTAGAGCTGGCGGAGGTGAGTCCGTGCTGGCCGGGCAACCGTCACCTTGCGGTGGCGGTGTTGGCCCGCACCGAGCGGTACGGGTCTTCCCGGGGCAGTACCCGTTGCCCACCGGAGGTGGGTCTGACGTGGGTTTCCCTCGGGCTCGTTTCATGTCGCCCACCAACTGTGGGAGGACACAACATCGCCAGGTTGCGGGCGGCGTTGAGGTCGCGATCCCTGCGCATGCCGCAGGAGTCGCAGGTGAAGGTGCGTTCGGACAGGCGGAGCTTGGCTTTCGCCACGCCACAGTCCGAACAGGTCTTCGAGGAGGGGTACCAGCGGTCGGCCAACAGCAGGCGGCTCCCGTGGCAGAGCACCTTGTACTGGAGCTGACGGCGTAGCTCTCCCCAGCCAGCCCCGGCGATGTGCCGGGCGAGCCGCCGGTTTCGAAGCATCCCGGCCACGTTCAAGTCCTCCAGGACGATTGTGCCGAAGGTGGTGGCCAACTTGGAGGTGAGTTTGTTCAGCCCGTCGCCGCGGGCGTTGGTGATCGATGTGTGCAGGCGGCTGACCTTGTCCTGGGTCCGACGCCAGCGCGCTGAGGGGGAGCGCTGGGTACCTCGGTCGGGCCCCTGTCTGCGGGCGGCCTGGCGTTGCAGCCTGCGCAGGGTCCGTTGGGCGAGTTCCAGGTGGCGAGGGTTGGGAATGACCTGCCCGGTGGACAGCACCGCGAGGTGGGAGAGCCCCAGATCCACCCCGATCACCGCGTCCGGCCTCGCCGGAGTCCGGGCAGCGCGGATGATCTCCACCGAGAACGAGACAAACCACCTGCCCGCCCGATGGGAGATGGTGGCGGAGCGAATGCGGGCGGTGCCGCGCTCGACGTGCCTGGCCAGCTTGCGGGTGGATTCGTGGGTGCGGACCAACCCGATCCGGGGGAGCCTGACATGGCGACGGTCGTGCTTGGCGAGTCCGAACGTGCCCGTGGTGAATCGGCACGACAAACAGGCTCGTCGCCCCTTGAAGCGAGGAAATCGCATGCGCGGGCCGCGCCGAACGCCGCTGCGGGATGCTCGCCAGTTGTCCAGGGCGGTGGCCAGGTTCGCCAGGCCTGAGGAGTAGGACTCCTTGGAGTTCTCCTGTCACCACGGTGCGTGGCCGTCCTCCCGCTGTGCGAACACCGCCTTCGTCAACGCCAGACCCCAGTTGTACGCGAAGCGCTGCCCGCCGCAGTGGGATCGCAACATGGCGTCCTGAGCAGCAGTGGGAGCAAGTGCGTACCGGTAGGCTTGGATCATCGTGGTCATGGCGAGACGACCGTAACCGGCGACACCGACAGTTCCCGGTGACGGGAGAGACCTCCGGTAGTCGAGACGACCAATGAACTCCGGAGGATCGGGATGCTCCTGCAGGTGCCGGGCTGGCTATGGGCAGCCACCATCGCCGCCTTGATCGCGCTGCTCGCGGTCGACCTCACCCTGGCCGTGCGGCGGCCGCACGCGGTCGGCGTGCGCGAGGCCACCGCGTGGCTGGTCTTCTACTTCGGGCTGGCGGTGATCTTCGCCGTCGGGGTGTGGTACTTCGGCAGCGCGGAGTCCGGGATCGACTTCGTCACCGGCTACCTCACCGAGTACTCGCTCAGCGTGGACAACCTGTTCGTGTTCGTGGTGATCCTGTCCACCTTCGCCGTGCCCGCGGTGCACCAGCAGCGGGTGCTGTTGTTCGGCATCGTGATCGCGCTGGTGCTGCGGGCCGCGCTGATCTTCATCGGCGGGGCGGCGATCAACCAGTTCAGCTGGGTGTTCTGGATCTTCGGCGGGTTCCTGGTGTTCACCGCGGTGCAGCTGGCCCGGCAGCGCGAGACCAGCCACGAGTACCAGGAGGGTGCGCTGGTCCGGTTGTTGCGCAGGCGGTTCCGGGTCACCGAGGACTACGTGGGCGGCCGGTCGCTGGTGCGCGTCGACGGCAAGCTGTGGCTGACCCCGATGTTCGTGGTGATGGTCGCGGTCGGGTCGGCCGACCTGCTCTTCGCGGTTGACTCGATCCCGGCGATCTACGGCATCACCCAGGACACCTACCTGGTCTTCGCCGCCAACGCCTTCGCGCTGCTCGGCCTGCGCCAGCTCTACTTCCTGATCGGGCACCTGCTCGACCGGCTGGTCTACCTCTCCTACGGGCTGGCGGTGATCCTCGGGTTCATCGGGATCAAGCTGGTCTTCCACGCGCTGAAGAAGAACGAGCTGCCCTTCATCAACAGTGGTCAGCCGGTGACCTGGGTGCCCGAGATCAGCAACTGGTTGTCGCTGGGTGTGGTGGCCGGAGTGCTCGTGGTGACCGCGGTGGCCAGCCTGGTCGCCACCCGCCGCCGCTCGGTGTGACGCCGGGTAGCGTGCGGTGCATGACCTCGCGACACATCCCCTGCCGGGCCGTGCTCTTCGACTGCGACGGCGTGCTGGTGGACTCCACCGGCCCCGCCGAGGAGGCATGGGGCCAGTGGGCCCGCGAGCACGGCCTGGACCCGGCGGTGGTGCTCGACGGCATGCACGGCGTCCGCTCCCAGGACACCGTGGCCACCTACCTGCCTGCGGAGGCGCGGGCGGCCGGGCACGCCCGGATCGAGCAGATCGAGATCGCCGGTGCCGAGGGCACGGTGCCGATCCCCGGCATCCCGGAGCTGCTCGCCGCGCTGCCCGGCAACTGGGCGGTGGTCACCTCGGCCACCCTGCCGCTGCTGCGCGCCCGGCTGGCCGCGGCCGGGCTGCCGCTGCCGGAGGTCACCATCACCGGTGAGACCGTCCAGCAGGGCAAGCCCTCGCCAGAGGGCTACCTGACCGCGGCCGCGCGGCTGGGTGTGCCGATCGAGCAGTGCGTGGTCGTGGAGGACAGTGCGGCCGGGATCCAGGCCGGACTGGCCGCCGGGGCCGGGCACGTGCTCGGTGTCGGCAAGGGCGAGGCCACCGAGGCGGCGAGCAGCGCGGTGCCCGACCTGACCGGGGTCACCTGGGACGGCGACGGGCTGCGGGTCGGCTGACGCGCGCGGGCGCGGCTCAGGTGCGGGCCGCGCCCACCTTCCAGTACCCGGAGAACAACACCCGCCGCCGATCCAGGCCGCGCTCCTTGACCAGGTGCCGCCGCACCCCGGTGGCCAGCCCGGACTCCCCGCACACCCAGGCGTAGTCCAGCTCCGGCAGGTCGCAGGCGCGCAGCGTGCGCACCAGTTCCGCGCCCGGTTCGCCGTCGCGGGTCAGCCAGGTCACCTCGACCCGCTCATCCAGTGGCACCCGGTACTCCGCGCCGGGCACCTCCACCAGCACCCGCAGCCCTGCCACCGCGTCATCGTCCACAGTGGACAGGATCGCGGCCAGTGCCGGCAGTGCGGTGTCGTCGGCGGCCAGCAGCTGGTTCCGGGCGTCGGCCGGGGGCTGGTAGCAGGAGCCACCGGTGCGGAAGCCGACCACGTAACCGGGTTTGGCCGCGGCGGCCCAGGCCGAACCGGGGCCGGCGTCGGCGTGCAGCACGAAGTCCACGTCGATCTCGCCGTCGGCGGCACGCAGTTCGCGGATGGTGTACCAGCGCAGCTCGGGCCGGGCCGTCGCGGGCATCCGCCGGATCGCGGCCCGCACGTTCATCCGCTCGGCCGGGAGTAACACGCCCTGCTGCCCGGCCTGCGGCATCAGCAGGCCGAAGTACTCGTCGGGGCCGGTCGGGACGAAGTGCCCGAACTCGTTGGCGTGGAAGGTGATCCGCCGGACCTTGGGCGCCACCTGGCGGATCGAGGTGACTGTCATCAGGAACTGGTCCACCTCCTCGCGCGCGGTCGGCGCGGCCATCACCAGCGAGGTGGCGGAGCTGAGCAGGCTCAACTGGAGGCGGTCGAACCGCGACAGCTTGGTCATGAGGGTAGCCTAACCTAACTGCTCGCTTTCTTGCGGGATCGGCATGTCCTGTGGTTCATTAGTGGAGTAATGAACCACAGGACCGGAGTCGGGATGTTCAACGACGGCAGTCCGATCTACCGGCAGATCGCCGAGCGGATCGAGGCGGACGTGCTCAGTGGAGCGCTGGCCGCTGATGAGCAGGTGATGTCGACCAACCAGTACGCCGCCTTCTACCGGATCAACCCGGCCACGGCGGCCAAGGCGTTCCAGCAGTTGGTCGAGCGGGGTGTGCTCTACAAGAAGCGAGGTCTGGGGATGTTCGTCAGCGCGGATGCCCGCGAGGTGTTGCGGGCCCGCCGGGGGGAGCGGTTCTTCGCCGATGTGGTGGATCCGATGGTGGCGCAGGCCAAGGCCATCGGGATTCCACTGGACGAGGTCGTGCGGCGGATCAGGGAACTGACCGAGGAGGGGGCATGATCACGGTCGAGGTTGACCGGCTGGAGTTGCGCTACGGCGCGACGACGGCGTTGCGGGACATCAGTTTCCGGCTGGACGGGCCGGGCATCTGCGGGGTGCTCGGGCGCAACGGGTCAGGCAAGTCCAGCCTGTTCTCGGTGCTCGCCGCCTTCCGGCGGGCTACCGGCGGCGAGGTGCGGATCGATGGTGAGCCGGTGTTCGAGAACCCGCGCAATACCCGGCGGATCTGCCTGATCCGGGAGGCCGGGGACACCGTGGAGAGCGGTGACCGGGTGCGTGAGGCACTCAACCTGGCCGCCGAGCTGCGGCCGGACTGGGACGCGGACTACGCCGCCGAGCTGGCGGACAAGTTCGGGATCAGCACGCGCAAACGCCTGCGGGAGCTGTCCCGCGGTCGGAGATCGGCACTGGGGGTGGTGCTGGGGCTGGCCGGCCGGGCGCCGCTGACCATCTTCGACGAGACCTACCTCGGCATGGACGCGCCGTCCCGGATGACCTTCTACGACGAGCTGATCGCCGAGCAGAGCGCGCGGCCGCGCACCTTCCTGCTGGCCAGTCACCTCATCGACGAGGTGGCTCCGCTGCTGGAACGTGTTGTGCTGCTTGACGATGGCCGGCTGGCCGCGTTCGAGGAGGTGGACGAGCTGCTCGGCAGAGGGGTGTCGGTGACCGGGCCCGCCGAGGTGGTGGCCGGGATCGTGGAGGGCCTGCAGGTCATCGGCGAGCGCGCGCTGGGGCAGACCCGGCAGGCGGTCGTCTACGGCGAACTGGACGCGGGCAGGCGGGCCGCGGCTGCGGCGGCGAACGTGGAGCTGGGGCCGTTGTCCTTGCAGGAACTCATCATCCACCTGACCGGGGCGGAGGAGCGGGCATGAGCGGGTATCGGCCGTTGCGGTTCCCGTTGCCGGGGATCTTCGCCTTCGTGGTGCTGCTGTGGCTGGCCTTCGCGGTGGTGGTCGGCCTGGTGCTGACCGGGATCGCGCTGTGGGGCACGGTCACCCTGAGCGTGTGGGACAACGTGCTGCAGGCCGCGCTGTGGTTCGCCTTCGGGTTCACCGCCTGGCTGGTCCACACCTACCTGCCGGTGTACCTGGCCAACGGGATCACCCGGCGCGAGTACACCGCGCGGGTGGCCGGGTTCGTCGGCGTGCTTGCCGTGCTGCTGGCGGTGCTGGCCACCGCGGGCTACCTCCTCGAAGGCGGGGTGTACGCGATCGCGGGCTGGCCGCAAGCCGTTGCCCCGCACCGGTATTTCACCGCAGCGACCGAGGTGCCCGTGGTGCTGCTGACCCAGTTCCTGTCCTTCGGAGTCTTCAGTGCGGTGGGTGCGCTGGTTGGGGCGAGTTTCTATCGCAACGCAGGGCTCGGGGTGCTGTCCCTGCCGGTGGGCCTGGCGGTGCTGGTGGTCGGCAACCTCCTGGCGGGCACCTGGCTCGGCAGCGGGTCCGGCTTGGTCCTGTTCGGGCCACTGCCGCTGGCCGTGTCCGCGCCGACGGGTCTGGCCCTGATCGCGCTCGTGCTCGGTGGGGTCTGGTTGCTGCTGCGGGACATCCCGGTCCGCACAGTGTCCACTTAGGACCAATCGCAGGGGGGATCCGGTGCGGCCGGACATCGTGGCCCACGATGTCCGGCCGTCCGGCTGCTACGCCTTGACCTCCGCGGTCGGCCGCACCGAGCGCAGCACCACCAGCACGAACCCGCTCAGCACCAGGCAGGCCGCCGCGCCGATCCAGGCCACCCAGTGCAGGCCGTCCACAAAGGACGTCCGGGCGGTGAGCAGCAGGGCCTGGCCCACCTCGCCGGACAGCTCGCCGGCCATCCGCACCGCGGTGGCCAGGGTGTCCCCGGCGGCGGCGAGCTGCTCGCCGGTCAGCCCGGTCGGCGGGTTGTCGAAGAGCCCGGCGCGGTAGACCACCGCGCCGAGGCTGCCCAGGATGGCGATGCCGGCCGCGCCGCCGAACTCGTTGGCGGTCTCCGAGATCGCCGCCGCCGCACCCGCGCGCTCCGGTGGTGCGGTGGCCAGCACCAGGTCGGTGGCGATGCTGGCCACCGCGCCCACGCCAGCGGCCAGCACGACCTGCGAGGCCAGCAGCCACGGGATCCCGCTGTCCACGCCGACCTGCGCGAACAGCGCGAACCCGGCCGAGGTCAGGATCAATCCGGTGGCCACCAGCACGGCCGGGCGCACCCTGGCCGCGACCATGGTGGCCAGGCCGACGCCGCCGAGCATCCCGACGATGCCCGGCAGCGACCACAGTGCGGCCTCGAACGGGCTGTAACCCAGCACCAGCTGCAGGTACTGCGAGACGAACAGGCCGATCCCGGCCAGGATCAGGAAGGTGATGGTGCAGGCCACGATCGAGCCGCTGAACCGGACGTGCCGGAACAGTCGCACGTCGATCATCGGCTGCCGCGCGCGCAGCTGCTGGCGGACGAACACCCAGCCCAGCACCAGGCCGAGCGCGATGGCCGCCAGGTGCGACCAGGCCAGGCCCTCCTTGGCGATCTTCTTCACGCCGTAGATCACCGGCAGGATCGCGGCCAGTGACAGCGCCGCGCTGCTCAGGTCGAACTTGCCGGGGTCGGGGTTGCGCGCCTCCGGCAGCAGGATCGGGCCCAGCACCAGCAACAGCAGCATCACCGGCACGTTGAGCAGGAACACCGAGCCCCACCAGAAGTGCTCCAGCAGCAGGCCGCCGATCACCGGGCCGATCATGGTGCCGCCGGCGAACCCCAGCGTCCACACGCTGACCGCGATCTGACGTTCCCGCGGATCGGTGAACATGGTGCGGATCAGCGACAGCGTGGACGGCGCCAGCGTCGCCCCGGCCACGCCCAGCAGGGCCCGCGCGGCGATCAGCAGTTCGGTGCTCGGCGCGTACGCGGCCAGCACCGAGGCCACCCCGAACAGCGCCGCGCCGCCCAGCAGCACCCGTCGCCGCCCGAACCTGTCGCCCAGGGTGCCCATGGTGATCAGCAGCCCGGCCAGCACGAAGCCGTAGAGGTCCAGGATCCACAGGAGCTGGTCGCTGCTCGGCCGCAGCTCCGCGCTGAGCGCCGGCACCGCGTAGAAGAGCACGGACAGGTCCATGGACACCAGCACGGTGGGCAGCGCCAGCACCGCGAGGCCAAGCCATCGCATGGGAGATCCCCTTGTTTACGTCGTAAACCCCTTGAACGCTTACAACGTATACTTCGAATCGCCGCAGGGGCAACCGAGTGGAGGAACATGCGGGAGACGGCGACCCGGCGACCCGGCCTGACCCAGGAGCTGATCGTGGACACCGCGATCGGCCTGGCGGATGAGGGCGGGCTGGACGCGATGACCATGCGCGGGGTCGGCCAGCGCCTCGGCGCCACCGGCATGGCGCTGTACCGGCACGTGGTCAACCGGGAGCGGCTGGTCGAACTCATGATCGACCGGGTGGCGGGGGAGTACGCCTACCCCGAGCCGCGCCCGGCACACTGGCGGGACGCCCTGGAAGCGGTGGCCTGGCAGGACTGGCGGTCCTTCCACGCGCACCCGTGGATGCTGGCCGCCACCGCCACCGCCCGCCCGCCGCTGGGGCCGAACCTGATCGCCAACATGGAGTGGGCGCTGGCCAGCTTCGACGGCCTGCGGCTGGAGCCCCGCGAGCAGCTCTACCTGCTGGGCGTGGTCACCAGTCACGGCCACGGGCTGGGCATGGTGTGGCTGGGCGGGGAGGTGGTGCCCGATGTCAGGGCCACCACCGGCTGGTGGCGGGAGCGGCTGAGCGAGTCCGACGCCTGCCCCCGGCTCAACGCGCTGGCCACCGCGCTCGGCCCGGAGATCGACGTGCACCAGGAGTTCGAGTTCGGCCTGGCCCGCATCCTGGACGGCATCGAACTGCACCTCGGCCGGCGCTGACCCGGCCTCAGCCCGCCGCACGCACCGCCGCGGCCGTGGCGTGTTCCAGGGCCAGGTGCAGCGCGCCGTGTGCCGGGGCCAGCGCACCGAGCACGCCGTGGTCGAGCCGGACCGGTGCGGGGGAGCGGGCGGCGACCGCGGCGCGCACCGGTTCCAGCAGCGCAGGGTGGGTGCCGACCGGGCCGCCGAGCAGCACCAGCCCGGGATCCACCACCGCGGTCACCGAGGCCACCGCGCGCGCGATCCCCGCGCTGAGCGTGCCGATCGCCCGGCTGCGCGCGGTGCTTTCGTTGGCGGACAACAGGTTCAGTACCGCGTCCACGTCGTTGCGGCCGAACCCGGCGGCGCTGAGTTCGCCGGCCAGGGTGTCCGCGCCCGCGCCCGGCAGGTAGCCGATCTCCCCGGCCAGCCCGTGCGCGCCGCGGACGAGCCGGTCGCCCAGGTAGAGCCCGACGCCCAGTCCGGCGCCGATGTGCAGGTAGGCGAAGCTGTCCGCGCCCGCCGCGCCGCCGGAGCGGTGCTCGGCCAGCGCGGCCAGGTTCACGTCGTTGTCCACCAGCACCGGCGCGCCGGTCACCGCTGCCAACACCTCCGCCGGGCTGACCAGGCCCTCCGGGAACGGCGAACCCGGCAGCGCGACCACCTCGCGGGAGCCGGGCGCGACCGGGTTGGCCACCGAGACCGCCACCGCCCGCAACGGCCCGCGCTCCGGCCCGATCGCCTCCTGTGCGTGCTGCACCACCGCCCGCAGCCCGCTGACCACGGCGGCGCTGTCGCCCGGCTTGCCCGGTGGCCGGGTGTGCTCGTGCCGGATCACCCCGGCCAGGTCCGCCGAACGCGCGCGCACCCCGGACTGGTCCAGTACCACCGCGAGCACCCAGCCCGCGGCCGTGCCGAGTTCGTAGAACGTGCCCACTCGCCCGCGCCTGCCGGTCTCGGCCGGTCCGGTGGCATCCAGCAGCGCGGCCTCGACCAGGCGGCGCACCGACTCGGACACGGTCGGCTTGGAGATCCCGGTGGCGGTGGCCAGTTCCGCGCGGGTCACCCGGCCGCGGGCGATGACCTCGGCCAGCAGCCGCGCGTCGGTGCCCGTGCGCAGCACCGACTGCGGGAGTTCCCTGCTGAGGCTTGCGCGCTCTCGTGTCACCGGCCTAGCCTGCCATCAGGATCTAGTTAGGTGAGGTTACCAAATGACGTCCACCACCGCGGCTCCCACCGACTTCCCCGCCGCCATCCGGGCGGCCAAGGCCGAACTGCGCGCGCGGGTCGGCGATGTGGCGGGTGCGTTCGCCCAGGTGAGCGCGCAAATGCGGACCGAGGTCGCGGCGGTGCTCGCCCAGCGCGAACGCGGCGAGGAGGTCTGGCCGGTACTCGAGTTCGCCGAGCTGGCCGAGGTCGGCGAGCAGCAGCGGGCCGCGATCCGCCGCCGCGGCTGCGCGGTCATCCGCGGCACCTTCCCGCGCGAGCGCGCCGAGTCCTGGGACGCCGAACTGGTGGACTACCTGGCCCGCAACGACTTCGAGGGCTCCTACCGCTACCTCGACGACGGTGTCTTCGGCGGCCTGGCCGCCGGCAAGCCGTCGATCTTCCCGATCTACTGGTCCGGCCCGCAAATGGAGGCCCGATCGGACCCGAACATGGCCGCGGTCCGCGGTTTCCTCAACGGCTTCTGGCAGCACGAGTCCGAAGGCCGGGTCTGGTTCGACCCGGCCCGCGACACCGCCTACCCCGACCGGGTCCGCCGCCGCGCCCCCGGCGCCAACTCGGCCGGACTGTCCCCGCACACCGACTCCGGCTCGGTGGAACGCTGGCTGCTGCCCGCCTACCAGCAGGTCTTCCGGCACGTCTTCGCCGGCGAGCCCGCGAGGTACGACCCGTGGGACGGCGCGTACCGGACCGAGGTGCACGAGTACTCCTCGACGGTGATGTGCTCGGCCTTCCGCACCTTCCAGGGCTGGACCGCGTTGTCGGACATGGCGCCGACCGAGGGCGTGCTGCAGGTGGTGCCCATCCCGTCCGCCATGGCCTACCTGCTGCTGCGCGCGCTACAGGACGACGTGCCCGAGGACGACCTGTGCGGCGCGGTCAACGGCCAGGCACTGCCGATCAGCGAGCAGTGGCACGCGGAGTTGCTGCCCGCGCTGACCCCGATCCCCGCGGTCGCGCCGGGGGACACGGTGTGGTGGCACGGCGACCTGATCCACTCGGTCGGCGCGGTCACCGGCCAGCGCGGCTGGGCCAACGTCATGTACATCCCGGCCAGCCCGCACTGCCCGAAGAACGCCGAGTACGCCGCCCGCTGCGGCGAAGCCTTCCTGGCCGGCGCCAGCCCAGCCGACTTCGCCCCAGAGGACTACGAGACCACCTGGACCGGCCGCCCCACCCCCGCCGACCTGAACCCGTTGGGCCGCAACCAACTCGGCCTGGACTGACCGGATCACCAGACCGGGTCGACCCCGAGGATCCGCACCGTCCGCTCCCACAACTCCCGCCCGAACGCCGGGTCATGCACCTGGGCGCCCTTGGGCGGCTGCCGCTTGAGCAGGTGGAAGTAGGCCCCGTTCACCGACTCCGCGTCCGGCGTGGCCGCCAGGTGTTCCAGCGGAGCGGCGCCCTGGTCCGGACTGACCGCCATCACCTTCCCGAGCGGTGACTTGATCATCAGCTTGCCGAACAGCCCGAACACCCCGTCGCTGCGGAAGAAGTCGCTGGCGACCAGTCCCGGGTGGAAGCTCGACGCGGTCAGCCCCGTACCCGCGGCCCGCCGGGCGAGTTCCTGGGTGAAGAGCACGTTGCCGAGCTTGGAGCGTCCGTAGACATTGGTGCTGCGGAACCGGCCCTTGGCGCAGTTGAGATCGTCCAGGTCCAGCTTCGCCCAGGAATGCGCGGCACTGGCCGTGGAGATCACCCGCGCGCTGCCCAGCGCGGGCGCGAGCAGGTGGGTGAGCAGCACGGGCGCGAGGTAGTTGGCCTGGAAGGTCAGCTCGTGCCCGTCCACGGTGGTGACCCGCTTGGTGGACTGCAGACCGGCGTTGTTGGCCAGGATGTCGATCACCGGATACCGCGCGAGCAGCTCGGCGGCCAGCCGCCGGACCTCGTCCAACTTGCCGAAGTCAGCCAGGAACGACTGCACGCCAAGCTCTTCCGCCACGGCCGCGGTCTTCTCCGGGGAGCGGCCGACGATCGCCACGGTCGCGCCGAGCCTGGTCAGCCGCCGGGCCGCGGCCGCACCGACTCCCGCACTGGCGCCGGTGATCACTGCGATGCGGCCGTCGAGCCGCAGGGTTTCCGCCATGGGGTCGATCTTGCCAGGGTTGGGTTGGTTCGTGGGGACTGTGGTTTCAGTGAGGACTGAAGTTAGTAGGGTGGGCGGACAGGCGGAAAGCAGCCCGGAGTGGGGCTGGTGGTGGAGGGGCTGGGGAGCATGGGGCGCTGGGGGCTGGCGGGGCTGGGGTGGTTGGCGAGGCGGGGAGCAGCGGCCGCGGCACAGCGGGAGCTGGGGGAGTGGGACGGGATCGCGGTCCAGCGGCGAGAGGCGTTGGCGCGGGAGGTAATCGCCGTCGGGCGTCGAGGTTTGCCGGGGCGAGGTGGAGTTCCCGGGGCGCGGCGGAAATCAGCGAGGCGGGATGAGATCGCGGTCGCGCGGCCGGAGTCGCCGGGGCATGGGGTAGCGGTCGGGGCTCGGGAGACCGGGCAGAAAGAGGCGACGGCGCGGCGGGAGTCGGTGGCGCGGGACGGAATCGCTGTCGGGCGCAGGGGATTGTCGGAGCACAGCGGAACTGCCGCTGGGCGACAGGAGTCACCGAGGCGGGGCGGGATCACCGTCGGGCCGCGCGAGTCGCCGGGGCGGGCCGGAACCCCCGCGGCACGCCGGAACTCCGCGAGCCGTGGCGGAATCGCCGCCGGACTCCTGGCCTGCGGCCTGATCGCGAGCGCGTGCACAGTCGCCGAAGTCCCCGACCCCCTCCCCGCCCCCAAACCCGCCACCGCCGCCATCCACCCCCCTGGCCGCTCACCCGCCCCCCGCCCCGCCACCCTCGAAGAAGTCCCCACAGACCCCGTCCGCCAGCGCTCCCCACGCCTGGAAGACGAGCTTCGCCGAGCGCTCCCAGCCGGATTGCGGATCGAGCGGATCACCTCCTCGGTCGAGCCCGCCCTGGGCAGCCGCTCCTACGAGATCGGCGCCCTGGTCACCGACGGGTCCGGCTACGGCGTGGTGCTGGTGCTCTTCACCAGCCCGCCGATCACCTCCGGGGAGCCGGGGTGTTTCAAGCACCAGGAGAAGTTCTGCCGGATCCTGCCGCAGGACGGCGGTGACACGGTGTCCATGGTGGACCGCAGCGGCGAGGCCGAGCAGCGGGCGATCACCGCCGACCGGTTCCGGCCGGATCGCAAGCTGCGCTTGACCATCCGGTCCCAGGACGGGGCCGACGAGCTGCAGTCCCGGTTCTGGCGGGGCGGGTCTCGACTTGGCCGGGTGCCGTTGACCGCCGACCAGGTGGTGGCGCTCAGTGGGCATCCGGGGTTCACGCCCGACTAGTGCACCCGGGCCGCCGAGGTGCCCAGGCCGTGGGGGCCGCCGAGGGTGGGGCGGGTCTTGCGTTGCCAGGATTCCGGTTGGTAGCGGCGGGTTTCCAGGTGCCATTGGAAGTCGCCGGCCAGCCAGTCGCGCAGGCCGGCGAGGTAGCGCTGGGTGGTGGTTGTGGTGCTGGGGTCGTGCCGGGTGAGCAGGGCCGGGATCTCGGTGTGGCACAGGTGCTCGAACAGTTCCAGCCGGGCCGTCAGGAGTTGGGTGGTGCGGGTGGCGGCGTTGTCGACGCCCTCGCCGAGGAAGGCCGCGTGCACCACGACCGCGTTGCCGACCTCCTGCTCGTACTCGGTTTCCCGGCGGTAGGAGAGCAGGTCGTTGTGCAGGTCGACCACATCGGCGAAGGCCTCGCCGAGCCTGCGCATCGGCGTGCTGTCCCGGATCGCGGCGGGCAATTCCAGTCCCAGCACCAGTTCGGCCAGCTGGGCGGCCCAGAGCGCGCCACCGGCCAGGCGGCGCATGCCGAGGTAGTCGGCTGGATCGGGGATCCGGCCCTGGGCGAGGTTGTCGATCTCCCACAGGGCGTCGTCGGCGATGTTGGGCAGGCAGCCGGCCAGCCGGGAGCGCCAGGCGGGGGAGGCGGTGGTGCGTTGCCAGAGGTCGTGCAGGGCGTGTTCGACCGGGTTGGCGGGGGTCGCGCCGCGTGGGATCTTGGCAAGGCGGTCGAGGAAAGTCCTGGCGCCCAGGGGATCCCGGGTTCGCTTGTGGCGTTCCAGCAGTAGGTCGTCCAGGTACCAGCTCCAGGTGTACCAGTCCGAGACCAGGTTCAGCGTGTCGCCGCGGCCCTCGGGGTGGACCAGGGCGGCGAAGAGCGGGAAGTCGAAGTCGGCCAGGTCCTGCTCGTCCCAGATCGCGAACCAGGGATCCGGTCCGGCCACCAGGCCCATCCGGTGTGCCCAGGCGGTGCTGTGCGCGCGAGCCCTTGGCAGGTCGGGGCTGCGACGCGGCGGGTAAGGCGGCTGCACGGCGCGAGCTTGCGGCGTGATCGCGCCGGTGTCCACACCTCGAAAGCGTGACGCGGGAAAACCGGTGGTCCGCGCCGCCCGGAACGAGCAGCATCGGTGATCGTGACCGTCGATCCACGAGTGCTGGCCCTGATCGCCGCCCGGCATGGGCGGTCCCTGGGCGAGGTCGAGCCGCTGCCGCCCGGCGCGGCCAACCACTGCTACCGCCTGGGCCCCGACCTGGTGCTGCGCATCCCGCGCGCCGACCCAGCCGAGTTGCGCAAGGAAGCCGCCGTCATCCCGGTCGCGCGGGCCGCCGGCGTGCGTACCCCGGAGGTGCGCAGCTACGACCCGGACCTGCCCTACCTGGTCCTCGAACACGTCCCCGGCGCCGAACTCGCCGCACCAGACCCCGTCGTCCTGACCGAGCTGGGCCGCCAGCTCGCCCGCCTGCACCGCCTGACCCCGGCCACCGCCATCCCGGGCGTGCCCACCGACACCGAGTCCGACCCCCGCCCACTGGTCGACCACCTCGCCACCACCGGCCTGCTCGACCGTACCTCCGCCGCCTGGCTCACCGACTGGCTCAACCACCTGGCCCCCTACCGTCCCGCCTCGAACCCGGTGCTCGTGCACGGCGACGTCCACCCGCAGAACCTGTTGACCCACAACGGTTCCCTCACCCTCATCGACTGGGGTGACGCGGCCTGGGCCGACCCGGCCACCGACTTCGTCAAGCTCCCGCTCGACCACCTGCACCCCGTGCTCACCGGCTACCTGCCCACCCCGGCCGACCGCGAGGCGTGGACCGCCCGGATCCTCTGGCACAACCTGTCCTGGACCCTGGGCAGGCTGCGCAACCCACGCCCGCGCCCGGACGAACGGCACTGGAGCGCACCCCCGTACGCGCGACTGCTGGACCTGCTCCGCTTTCTCGCCCAGGACCCGCCCGAACCGTGGCGGTCACTGCTGCCGAACTCCCGCGCCGGGAAACACTGACCCACGGTTTACCGCCACCCGGTGGATCCGGCCGGGAACCCATTAGCCGCGGCCAACTCGGGATCCGCGGTGGTAGCGCTTCCGCGCATTGATGCGGTACCACTATGCCTGTGGGATAACCATCAGTGACACGGGCATCGGTGGCTGACTGTTTGCCGAGGGGTGAGCGGGATGGGGGCACAGCCGCCAGATTCCGGCGAGAACGAGGAAACCGGGGCCACCCCGCCGGTTCCGCCGCCCAGTGCGCACAACGATCTCTCTGGGCACATCTACGGCGGCGCGGTCCAGGGTTACCGGATCGGGCCAGTGAACTTCCACCAGGTCCCCGGCCAGCGTCACCAGGTACCCAGGCAACTGCCGCCCGCCCCCGCCTGGCTGGTCCATCGCGGTGACGAACTGGCCAACCTGGACCGCCTGGCCGAGTCATACCGGCGCCGCGGCCGGTCCATGGTGGCGGTGCTCAGCGGGCTCAGCGGAGTCGGAAAGACCGCGATCGCACTCCAGTGGGCGCACGAGAATCGCGCCCGCTTCGGCGGCGGGCAGCTCTATGCGGATCTGAACGAATACCGTCATCGCGGTGCCGTGGATGTGAATGAGGTGCTCGCCGGTTTTCTGCGCGCGCTGGGCGAGCACCGGCCGTTGCCGATCCGGCTGCCGGAACGGGCGGCGAAGTTTCGCACCATGACCGCGGAGTCGAATGTGCTTGTGGTGCTGGACAACGCCGACCAGCCCGGCCAGGTGCGTGCCTTCCTGCCCGGTTCGCCCGCCGGTGTGGTGCTGGTGACCAGTCGCAGCAAGCTCAGCGGACTCGGCTCGGAGGGCGCCGAACTGATCCCGGTGCACCCGCTGGATCCGGCGCACAGCGTGGAATTGTTGCTGGAGCAGACCAGGCGGGGCAGCGCCGAGTACGACCAGGCCGCGCTGGAGGTGCTGGCCGAACTGTGCGCCGGGCTGCCGATGGCGCTGCGGGTGGTCGGCGCGCTGCTGGCGCACCGGCGGCACTGGTCACTGCGGCGGCTGGTGGACTACTTCAGCGATGAGGGGCACCGGCTGAGCAGGCTGTCCTCCCAGGACCGGGATCCATTCGACCAGCTCTTCGAGACCGCGGCCGGCCAGCTCTCCGTCGAGGGCCGGGCGGTCTACCACTGCGTTGGCGCCCACCCCGGCCCGGATTTCGGGCAGCACGTGCTGGCCGCGGCCACCGGACTGGCGCCGGAGGCGGTGGAGGACGCCCTGGACGAGCTGAGCGAGGCGCACCTGGTCGAGGTCACCGGACCGGATCGCTACCGCATGCACGAACTGGTCAAACTGCACGCCGGTCAGTCCGCACCCCAGGCCGCCGGTCACGCCGCGGTGCTGCGTGGCATCGTGGACTGGTACCGGCACGGCGCGGCCGCCGCGGACCGGGCGGTGCTCGGCGAGGACCGCTGGCGGCTGGCCCCGCGCAGTGAGACCGCGCCGACCTTCGTCTTCGCCGAGGGCAGCGGCACCGGCTGGTTCGAGCTGGAGCGGCGCAACCTGCTGGCCGCGGTGCGCTGCGCGGCCGGACAGGGCTGGGACGATGTGGTGTGGCAACTCTGCGAGGCGCTCTGGTCGGCCTACCACACCCGCCAGCACTTCGCGGATTCCATTGCGGCACACCAGCTTGGCGTGGCCGCGGCGGAGCGCTGCGGGCACCTGACCGCGGAGACCCGGATGCGCAACCAGCTGGCCAGGGCCTGGCTGGAGCTGGCCGAGTTCGCCGCGGCCGAGCGCGAGCTGGAGGAGGCCGAGACCAGGGCGGTGGCCAGTGGCGACCCGAGGGCCCGCGCGGTGGTGGTGGAGTCCTACGGTGTGTTGCGCAGCAGGCAGAACCGGCTGGCGGAGAGCGCGGGGCACTTCCGGCAGGCACTGAGTGTCAACGAGGAGATCGGCGATGTGCGCGGGGTGGCCATGCAGGGCTACCAGCTCGGCGGGGTGCTGCAGCGGCAGGGCGAGCACACCGAGGCGATCGCGGTGATCCAGCAGGCGCTGCTGAAGTTCTACGAGGTGGGCGACGAGTTCTCCGCGGCCCGCGCCCGGATCGTGCTCGGTGACGCGCACGTCGCGCTGGGCCAGGACCGGCAGGCTTGCGTGCACCTGCAGGCCGCGATCCGGATCATGCGCCTGCGCGGGCAGCCGGAGCGGGAGGTCCGGGCGTTGCAGGCACTGGTGGAGATCGCCCAGCGGCTGGCCGACGCCGAACTGCGGGCGGACGCGCTGGCCCGGCTGCGTGAGCTGACCGGCGGCACCGCCTCAGACCTGCGGTAGCGGCCGCACGCTCTCCACGCAGACCTCGGTCACCGGGCCGTCGGCCAGGCGCGCGCTGAGTTTGACGCCCGGTTCCAGCTCGCGGCTGCTGACCCGCCAGCGGTAGACCGCGACCGCGGCCAGGAACACCCGCAGCGGCTCGGGGGCGCAGGGCCACAACGAGACCACGCCCAGCGCCGGATCGCGGAAGGTCAGCACGCATCGGTGCTCGGAGACCGCGGCCACCAGCGCGGCCGTGCCCTCGGCCAGGGCGTGCGCGGCCCAGTCGGCCAGCTCGGTCCCGGTCAGCGGGCCGGTGCGCACGATGATCTCCGCGGTGGCCCGCAGGATGGGATCGACCTCGTCGTCGTCGACCACCAGCAGGTAGTCGCCGGTATCACTGATTCGCCGGAACCGTTGCAGGATAGCGGGAAACCGCTCTATGTCCACAGTGGACTCAGTGACGCTGTACAGCACATGGAAGGCGGTGATCGCCGCGCCGCGCACCGGGTTGGGCGCGCTGATCGGCAGCATCCGCGGTGGGTGCGCGGGCTGGTCGAGCTTGAGCAGTTCGTAGCAGGTCCGGCGCAGTTCGGCCGCGGATCCGCCGGGCAGGCCAAGGGTGTCGCCGGTGATCTCCACCAGCTCGGCGGACGCGGTGGCCTGTTCGACCTGTTCGCGCAGGTCATCACGCACGCTGAGGACGGGGGCGGTGCACACCAGCCTGCCGGTGACCGAGCCGGGGGTGAGATCGTCCAGGCCGCTGGCGGAGTTGAGGAAGGGCCTGCCCAGCGCCGCGCCGTAGAAGGCCACCGAGCCGTGGTCGCCGATGCTGAGATCGGCGGCGATCAGCGCGGCCTGCCAGCTGTCCTCCGGCCGGATCAGCAGCAGCCCGCTGTCCAGGGCGTCCCGGAACCAGGCCCGCACCGTCCCGACCCCGTGGTAGGCCCACACGTTCGGGTGCAAAACCAAGGCCACCCGGTAGTGGTCCACCGGCAGCTGGGCGAGCAGCCGCTCCACCAGCTCGTCCCGCTGCCCCAGCAGCGAGCGCTCACCCCAGGTGGAACTGATCAGCACCAGCCGCTGACCAGGTTCGACGCCCAGAGCCGCGCGGTAGGCCGACCGCCGGACCTCGGCCGCGCGGATCCGGTCCCAGGTCGGATCGCCGATCACCCTGGCCCGCTCGGCCGCCGCCGGGGTGTGCAGGGCGAGGTCGCTGAGCTGACGTTCGTGGGACAGGCCGATGACCGTGGGGAAGACCTCGCCGTCCACGGTCAGCTCATGCGGGGACAGCCCGACCGGGGCGTCCTTCTCGTTGGTGCGGCTGGGCAGGCGGCGGTTGTATCCGGCCCCGTGCGGCACCACCAGCAATGGCCCGTCCAGTTCGGCCAGCGAGGGATTGACGTGCGCGGCCAGCACGAGGTCGAAGCTGGATTTCGCGGCCACCTCCCAGTCGAGCAGGGTGATGCCGAATCGGTCCAGCTGCCCGTGCAGACCAGCGGTGAATACCGAGCCGGAGTCGAGGGTGAAATGCACCGCGAGCCGGTTGTCCGAATCCAGTAGCGGCACGATGTCGAGCAACCGGACCAGGGAGGTCAGGTTGCGCACCACGGCGAGGACAGTGCGTTGTGGCCGCACTGTCGCCCACAGGTCAACATCGGGCAGCACGCGACCTCCGCGACAATGGCGCCTGCCAACTGGCGAAGGATACACAGGAACGGGAATCGGCAGAATTCCGGGTAGAATGGCGCATTGCCAGCGGAAGAGGTGGGGATTGATGGACCCGGTCACCCTGGCCGTCGGTGGTGGCCTGCTGCTCCTCGGCTATCTCGGCGGACTGCTCAGCCGCCGCAAACGCGCCCCCGAACCCCCGCTCACCGCCGATTGCGGCTGCGGCCACTCCCTGGCCATGCACGACCCCACCGCAGGAACCTGTCACGCGGAACTGCCGCGGCCGAAGTCCTACAACGACGCGGGTGAGTACGTGGGCACGACCTACGCGCAATGCCCGTGCCGGCAGTACGTGGGTCCGCGGCCGATCGAGGAGTTCCTGGCGCCGAAGTACCTGCCGCCCGCCTGAGCCGCCCGCCTGAGCCGCGCGCCGGACCGCGTCGGCTCGGGTATGCGTACTCCATATGTCTGTTGGGCCAAGCTCCCTCGGCAGCACCATCGCCGACACCCGAGGAGAAGGTCGATGAGACGCGGTTCACCACTGGGCGCGGGGCTGGCCCTGCTGCTCCTGCTACCCATGCTCGGCTCGACGGCCGTGGCCGCCGATGATCCACCGATCCCGCACCGGGTGTCCTGGCTGGGGGAGACCCTGCTGCCCGAGGACGCCGCCCACAGCGAGGGCACGACCTGGCCCACCTACCGGCGGTGGGTGCAGAACCACCTGTCCGGGATCTGGGTTGATCCGTTGGTGGCCGATGGGCGGGTGTTCACCAACTCGGTCAGCGACGAGGGTCAGCACGAGGCCGGGGTCTACCAGCACGATCCGGCGAAGGGCGCGTTGCGGCCGACGGCCTGGTTGCAGCGGCAGGGGACCGGCGGGTCGGTGGTCACCGGGGACGAGAAGTACTTCTACGCCGACGTGACCAGGGACGGCGGGCAGTTGCTGGTCCGCTACCAGCGGGCCACACCGGCGGCGAACGGGTCGATCCCGATCTCGGAGTTCCCCGGCGGGGATCCACTGCACGCCGGCAAGACCGCGGGACGCAAGCTGAGCGGGCTGCCCGGCGGCGTGAGCACGGGGCGCGGGTTCGTGTTCCTGACCCGGCCGCAGGAGAACACGATCTACGTCTACGAGCGCGAACGGATGACCGTGGTCGCCAAGACCACCGTGCAGAACCCGGGTGCGCTGGCCTTCCGGGCAGGAAGCAACACGCTGTACGCCTTGTCCGACAACGCTTCCGGCGCTCGGGTGCTGTCCAGCTGGACGGTGCAGGCATCCGGGGCACTGACCGCCGGGTCGACGCTGACCGACGTCGGCGGTGCGCCGGTGGCGGTGGCGGTCAACGCGAACCGGCTGGTGATCGCGGACAATGCCGCTGCGGCGCAACAGGTCCGGGTCTACGAGGACTGTGTGTCCTGTGTGGACAAACTCCGGCTGGTGGACAGGCTCGGGCAGCCGGGCGGACTCGCCGCGGGCGGCGGGGTCTACGCGAATGACCGCTTCGACAACCTGACCGCGGTCGGGCTGGACAGGGACGGCCACATCCACGTCGGCTCCAACAGCACCGGGGCCTACGGCTGGGTGGACATCCGGCGGTTCACCCCGGCGAAGGCGTTGCAGGCCAAGCTGATCAACTACATCCACTCCGACAACGTGGTGCCCGACCCGCGTGACCCCGGCACGGTGTACTCCGCGTACCACAAGTACTCGCTGGACTACACCCGGACGACTCCCGGTCAGGAATGGGCGCCGGAGCGGACCCGGCAGACCCTGGACCGGGCCGGGTGCCCGGACGACGCCCGGGATGTCCTGCCGAACAACAAGGACAACTACCAGAACATCCCGGCCGCGGTGCGCTACCTCAAGGGCGCGGACGGGGTGGAGCGCAAGTACCTGTACGCGATCCCGGTCGCGGGCGGCTACACCATGGGCGTGTACCGCTTCGACGGCGAGATCGCCCGGCCCTCGGTGCTGTTCTCGGTCGGCATGAACGACTGGCCCAACGGCACCCCGGGAACCGCTGGGCTGTACCAGAAATGGGTGGACGGCGGCGGCGAGCCCGGTCAGCCGCACGCCCAGCCCAACTGCCGGATCGACCCTGGTGAGATCAGCACCATGACCGGCCGGATCAACTACATCGGCTACGGCACCTCCATCGACGACAAGGGCGGGATCTGGGGCGGCGGGGTCGGCGGCAAGCCCAAGACCGTGTTCCACTTCAAGGTCGACTCCTTCGACCGCGCGCACAACCCGCGCTACGCCGACGGCAGGGAGATCGAGCTGCCGGAGGTGCCGATGGACCGGATCCTGCAGGTGCACTACGTCGCCGCCACCGACACCGCCTACCTCTACGGCAGGCTCGGCGCGGAACCGGCGGGCGGGGTCTCGCCGCGCTACATCCTGGCCGCATACAAGGGTTTCAGCACCGCGGCACCCAGCCGGTCCTGGTCGGTGGACATGGGTTACCAGTCCTGCTGGAGCAACGGGCGGGACTACTGCTTCCCGCAGGCGCTGGCCGTGGCGGGCAACCGGGTCTACGTGGCCGACCAGGGCACCACGCCGGTGCCGCCCAACGGCCGGATCCGCAGCTACCGCGCGGACGACGGCCGCTACCAGGGCTCGCTCTACTCCGGCACCGAGATCGGCCAGACCGCGGGCCTGGTGGACATCGCGGTCACCGGGATCACCGCGACCCGGCTGCCCAGCGGCGACCACGTGATCTTCCGCGAGGACAACTCGGTCGGCCGGGTGCAGATCCACCGGCACACCCCGGTCGACCGGTAGCCGGTCAGACGAGCGCGCGACTGGCCTGGCCGAGCCCGAACTCCGCGCGCGGCCGCTCCAGGTGATCAGCGATCTGCTCCGCCACCACCAGCGCGCGCTGGTGGTGGCGGAGTGCCTCGGCCGGTCGACCGGCGGCCAGGGCGGCCTCGCCGAGTCCGTTGCGTGCCCTGGCCTCCAGCACCCGGTCGCCGATCAGCGGGGCGCTGGCCAGGGCCTGCCGGAAGTGTTCGCTGGCTTGTTCGTGGCTACCCAGCCGGCACTGCGCCAGGCCGATCCCGTACTGGGCGTGCGCCTCGACAATGGCCTCGCCACACCGCCGGGAACTGGCCAGCGCCCGATGCTGCCAGTCCAGCGCCTGCACGTGCCGCCCCTGGCTCCAGCAGGTGTAACCCAGCCCGTGCTCGGCGTGACAACGGCTCAGCTCGTCCCCGGTCTCCCCGGCCAGTGCCAGTGCCCGGGTCAGGTGATCTTCCGCCGCGGCCAGTTCGCCGGTGCGCCAATGGTTGTAGCCCAGTCCGACCAGCGCCCGGCACTGCCCGACCCGATCATCCATCTCCTGCGCGATGGCCAGCGCGCAGTCCAGCAGCTCGGCGGCCTCCCGGTAGTGCCCCAGCCGCCAGCGCACCCGCCCCAGGTCGTGCCAGGCGTGCCCGCGGTCCATGCCGGTGGCGACGTCCAGGGCGTGGTTGTGCAGGGTGAGCGCGTCCTCGTGCTCGGCCCGGGAGTTGAGGTAGCGCGCCAGCGTGGTCGACAGATCCCGCACATGTCGCGGCCAACCAAACCGAGCCGCGAATCCCGCACCACACACCAGATTCACCCGCTCTTGTGCCAGCCAGGACAGCGCCGCGGCCTGGTCGGCGAAGCCCGGTTCGGCCGGACTGGGCAGCCCCGGCCTGCCATGCTTCTCCGCCGGTCCGACCAGATCAGTGGCCGCGACCGCCATCCGCGACTGGTGGTCGAACAACCGGGTCAACGCCGACCGAGGCTCCCCACCGGCCAGCTTCGCCGCATAGGCCCGCACCAGGTCGTGAAACCGATACCGCCCCACCTCCGGTTGCTGAAGCAGCTGATGATCAACCAGTTCTTCCAGCAACACCAACGTCTCCGCCCCGGAAGCCCCACTCAGCGCGGCCGCCGCCCCCACCTCCAGATCCACCCCCGGATACAGCCCAAGCCGCCGGAACAGCGCCCGCGCCGGCGCCCGCAAATGCTGATAGGACAACGCGAACACGGCTTCAACCGCCCGATCCTCACTGGCCAACTCCGCCAGCCGCCCACACTCGTCCCGCAGCCGCTCCACCAGATCCGCCACCCGCCAGCGAGTACGCCGCCGCAACCGGTTACCCGCGATCCGGATCGCCAGTGGCAGAAACCCGCACAGCGCGACAAGTTCAGCCGAAGCCACCGGCTCCCGAACCACCCGATCCCGCCCAACAATCCGCCCCAGCAAGGCAATCGCATCTCCGGGCGGCAACACATCCAGCGTCAGCAGCGTGGCCCCGTCCACCCCCGTCAACCCTCGCCTGCTGGTGATCAACACCAACGCCCCCGGAGTCCCCGGCAACAACGGCCGCACCTGCGCACTGTCCAAAGCGTTGTCCAGCACCAAAACCACCCGCCGCCGAGCCAGCACCGCCCGCCACAACGCGGCTCGCTCCCCAGCATCCACCGGCACCTGCTCCGCCGCCACTCCCGCCGCCCGCAACAACCGGCCCAGCGCGACCCCCGGTTCCAGCGGCAGTTGCCCCGGCGTATGCCCACCCAGATCCAGGAACAACTGCCCATCCGGATACTCCGCCGCGAGCCGATGCGCCAACCGCAACGCGAGCGTGGTCTTGCCAATCCCACCCATGCCGTCAATAGCCGAGATCACCACCGCGGTACCCCCATCCCGCGCCAACCCCGCCAGCAACGACTCCACCTCGCCCACCCGCCCAGTGAAATCAGCCAGATCACCAGGAAGATCCCGCCGCAACCCCGCGACAACCCCACCCAACCCCGGATCGGCCACCAGAATCCGCTGCCGCAACTCCCACAACCCAGCCCCCGGATCCACCCCCAACTCCGCCGCCAACCGCCCCCGAACCCGCTCAAAGTCAGCCAACGCCTCAGCCTGGTTGCCCATCCGATACCGCGCGAGCATCAACAAGCCCCACAACGATTCCCGCAACGGATACAAAGCCGCCAACCCAGCCAACTCACCAACCACCCCCGCCTGCTCGCCCTCACCCAGCCGAGCCCCCAACCACTCCTCCAGCACACCCAGCCGAACCTCGTTCAGCCGCGCGACCTCAACCTCCGGCAAGCCCACATTCGCCAAAGCCTCCCCCCGCCACAACTCCAACGCCGCACCCAACAGCGCCACAGCCACCCCACCCTGCCCAAGCCGCCCCGCAGCCCGCCCCCGCTCAACCAGCTCGCCGAACACAGCCAGATCCAATTCCCCCGCCCCAACCACCAGCAGATAACCCCCCGGCCGAGTCAAAATCCGCCCAGCCCCCAACAACCGCCGCAACCCAGCGACATGACTACGCAGATTGGCCACCGCCGAAGCAGGCGCCACCCCACCCCACACCGCCTCCACCAACCGCCCAACCGACACCACCTCATTGGCCGCCAACAACAACGCAGCCAACACCGCCCGCCGCCCCGCCGCCCGAACCGGCACCACCTCGCCCCCGGCCCACACCTCCACCGGCCCCAACACCCGAAATTCCAACACCCCCCGGAGTCTGGCACCCACCCAAACGACCCCCCACCACCCGACCAAAAGCCTGCCCACCCAACCGCCCCCACAGCCAACCCGCCGTACAAGAACGGCCAACACGCGGTACAAGAACGGCCAACACGGCGTACAAGAACGGCCAACACGCGGAGAGCTTGAAACCCCAGCCGGCGTGTTGGCCGTTCTGGTACAGGGTGTTGGCCGTTGTGGACGGTGTGTTGGCCGTTGTCGGCAGGCTGGCGGGCGGAGCCCGGAGTGGGTGGCGGGGAGTGGGCGGGCGAAGCCCGGGGCGGGGAGCGTTGGGGGCAGGCGGGCGAAGCCCGGGAACGCTGCGGCTAGGCGGTTCCCACACGCCGCGACCGGGCGGAGCCCGAGGACAAGCAGCCGGGGTGGCTTTTCAAACATCTCCCGAGCGGTTCCCCATCCCCGTCAGCCTGGAGAGGACACACCGCATCCTGGGCGCGCGGACCCGCAACCCGCCGCCGCCCTAGCCTCCCAACCGCAGGGGTCCGCGCGCCCAGGATGTGGTTTGGTATCGGAGGGCTGACGGGGATGGGGGACCGTACGAGCACTGCTCTGTGCCTTTGACTTTCCCCCCATCCTTTGATTTCTGCCCGTCCGGCGAGGACGCCCTTGATCTTGACCTTCACCTGAAAAAGCAAGATCAGCGAATCGCACGCAGCAACCGAGAAACATTGATCCGAGTAGGATTCAACCCCTGCTCAATCTTCTCCAGCATCAACTCGGCATTGATCCGCCCATAAGCCAGCAGATCAATATTGGCCAACCTGAACTCCGGCCAAGTATGAATACTCAAGTGCGACTGCGACAACACCAACACCGCCGTAACCGCCCCATTGGGAAACACATGCCCCGTCTCCCCAAGGATGGTCGCATTCCCCGCCACAGCCGCCGTCCGCAACAAATCCAACAACACCGGCTCGTCAACCAGGATCCCCGGATCACGCACCCACACATCCACCGCATACGAACACAGCTCGTCTACCTGGACCTCTGCACCCGGCTCACCCATACCGCCCAGGCTAGGACCGTTCCGCCCACCCCGCAGGAAGAAGCTAAGCGCCGGCCAAGCGATAGCCCGTGACGACGAGTTCCTGCAGAGCCAGCGCATCAGCCGCCGGGACCGCCGCACCGGGTTCAATGCCGTTGAGCGCGTTGTAAAAAGCCGTCAGCGCCGCCAACTCGGGCCGGGCCGATGCCACCGTCACCGTGCCATCTGCCAGCCGCAGCTCCCCACGCCGGAAATCGAGCACATGCGCACCCTCCGTCGTGTGCGCGGTAATCGCCATCGTGACCGTCCGCGCCGCCCGATCCAGGCGCACCAACGCGGGCACCCCGTCAAAGCTCAGCCCCAGCTCAGCCTGCTCCTCAACCTCACCCCCGGACACCGCGCACGAACGCACCGCGGGCAACCCGAACACCGCGACCAGCACATCCAGCGCATGCACCCCCAGATCCAGCAGCGCCCCACCCCCAGCCAACACCGGATCCCGATACCAGGGCGTGAACGCCTGCCACAACCGATCCCCGGGGTTGCCCATCCCGAACTCGATGCTGGTGATCTCACTGGCACGCACCGCCGCGGTGAACGCGGGCAGCAACTCATGGAAGCGATACGGCAGGTTGACGCCGAAAAGCGGTCCGCCGGTGGTCCGGGCGGCGAACTGGCGGGCCTGGTCGATGTCGGCGGCCAGCGGCTTCTGGCACAGCACCGCCACCCCGGCCTCGAGCGCGGCCAGCGCCGGGGCCACGTGCTCGTTGTTCGGGGTGCAGACCGCGAGCACGTCCGGTCGCGTCCTGGCCAGCACCTCGTGCACCGAGCCGCCCATCCACACCCCGGGCTCGTTGGCGAAGAGTTCGGCGGTGCGGGCCGGGTTGCGGTCGCAGGCTCCGACCAGTTCCAGGTCGGGGCGGGAGTCCAGGAAGGGCAGGTGGTAGCGCTGGGCCACCCGGCCGCAGCCGATGATCGCGACCCGGGTCATGGCGTGGCCTGCCGGGCGGGGGCGAGTTCGGCGGCGAGCTGGTCCAGACTGATCCGGCCGCGCAGGAAGTCGCCGACCCTGACCAGCCGGGGGCGGCCGTGCCGCTGCGCCACCAGGGTCCAGAACAGGCCGAGGTCGGTCGCGGTGTGGTGCCGGGCCTGGGGCAGGTGACAGGCGAAGGAGCCGATCAGCCGGAACTCCGCCCCGGCCAGTGCCAGGCGCAGGCCCAGCTCCAGGTCCTCACCGCCCCACAACGCGCCGAATCCCTCGTCGAATCCGCCCATGCGATTGAACAACTCCCTGGGCATGCTCGTGCTGGTGCCGACACAGGCCAGCCAGCGCAGTTCGTGGTACGCGGGAATCCCGGCCACCGCCTGGGCCACGCCCTCGATGAACGAGCGCTGCGGGCCCAGCCGCCGGTACCGCTGGGCCAGGGCGGGCAGATCCGCCGGACCCAGGGTGCGGCCGCGGGCGCCGGTCAGTGTTTCGCTGAGCCGGGGCGGGTCGGGGGTGAACAGGAACGCGGTCAGGTCGGTGATGCGGCCGTGCGCCACGGTGGCCGGGCCGTGCGCGATCACGTGTCGGCGCAACAGGTCCGGCGCGGCCAGGGTGTCGTCGTCGAGGAAGAGCAGCAGGTCGCCAGTGGCCAGTGCGGCGCCGGCGTTGCGGGCGGCGGCCACGCCCCGGCCGCCGGTGGCCGTGCGGCGCAGCGGCAGTCCGGCGGGCAGGGCGGCGAGCACCGCCTCGACCGCGCCGGGGGTGGGGGAGTCGTCGACCAGCACCACCTCGAACCCGGCCCGGTCCAGCGTCTGCGCGAGCAGGGCGGACAGGGTCAGGTACAGCCGGGTGGTGCGGTCCCTGGTCGGGATGACGACGCTGATCATCGCGCCGCCCTTCTTTCCGTGGAGAACGCGTGCGTCTTCGCTCGCGCCATTCGGTCGCGAATACACGGGGCCGACTCGGTGGCATTCGGCATTCCACCCAATGTAGCGCAGCACAGCCGGGTCCACTACTGTCCCTTGGTATCACTGGGTAACTTGAGGGGTCATTGCTCCGACCGAATTAAAACGAGTTCGCCGCCGGATTCACCTGCCGGAAAACGCTAGGATGCGCGATTGGCGGGAAGGGGACCGGAATGCACTTGCCGTCCGGCGCGACGGAGTGCGACCACCTCGCGGAGCTGCCGCCGGTGGACGCCGAACCCGACCTGGCCCCGTTCCCGGCCGACCCCGCGGCGATCCCACCCGCCGCCGCCCCGGCCACCGACCTCCGGCTGCTGGTCCTGGGCCCGCCGCGGGCGCCGTCCCGGCAGGCCCCGGCGACCGCCCCGCGCGGTAGCACTCCGGAGACCTCCCGCTGACACCTCGCCGCGAAGTTCACCCGAACTACGTTCGGTGATCTGCCCGATAGGGAGCCCGGGTCACCCGTATACCCGCTTACGCTCGCCCGGGATACGTGAGTTGATCAGGAGGAACAGGGTGACGGAGGCGACGGGCTTCGGCGCCGGGCTGCGCAGGCTGCGCACCGACCGGGGGCTCTCGCTGGCCCAGGTGGCGAACCTGGTGCACTACAGCAAGGGCTACCTGAGCAACGTCGAGAACGGCCGCAAACCGGTCAACCCAGGCCTGGCCCGCAGGCTGGACAAGGCCCTGGACGCGGCTGGCGAGCTGACCGGACTGGCCCTTGAGGACGGGCAGCGCTGCCCCTACCAGGGGCTGGCCGCCTTCGAGGCCGCCGACGCAGGCTGGTTCTTCGGCCGGGACCGGGCCACCGCGGCCCTGCTGGGCAGGCTGGCCGACTCCAGGACCGCCGGGCTGCCGCTGGTCGTCTTCGGCGTCTCCGGCGCGGGCAAGTCCTCACTGCTGCGGGCCGGACTGGTGCCAGCGCTGGACCGGGGCGCGCTGCCGGAGGCCGGACCGGTCCAGGTGATCACGCCGACCGCCCGGCCGATGAGCGTGCTGCCTGCGCCGGGCGGGGTGCTGGTGGTGGACCAGTTCGAGGAGGTCTTCACCCTCTGCGAGGACCCGGCCGAGCGCCGGGAGTTCATCGACGCGCTGTGCGCGGCGGCCAAGGCGGACACCCTGGTCGTGCTCGGCGTGCGCGCGGACTTCTTCGGCGCCTGCCTGGCCAACCCGTGCCTGCTGGCCGCGGTGCGGCACAACCAGTTCACCGTGGGCGCGATGTGCAGGCGGGAACTCGTCGAGGCCATCACCGGACCCGCCGAGCGCACCGGCCTCGCCGTGGAACCAGGGCTGGTCGAACTGCTGCTGCGCGATCTCGGCGTGGTCGGCGAGGATCCGGCCGCGGGCTACGACCCCGGCGCGCTGCCACTGCTGTCCTACGCGCTGATGGGCACCTGGCAGCAGCGCACCGCCGAGGCGATGACGGTGGCCGGGTACCAGGTCACCGGTGGCATCGACGGCGCGGTGGCCGCCGCGGCCGAACGCGCCTACGAACAGCTCGGCCCGGAGGCCCAGGAGGCGGCCCGGCGGGTGCTGCTGCGGCTGGTGCGCATCGACGAACGCGATGAGCCGGCCCGCCGCCGGGTCCGCTTCGACGAACTGCTCTCCGGTGAGGAGAAACCGGCCCAGGCCGCGATCGAGACCCTGGCCGAGGCCCGGCTGCTGGTGCTGGACCGGGACACCGTGGAGATCACCCACGAGGCACTGCTGCGGGCCTGGCCACGGCTGGGCGACTGGATCGCGGCGGACCGGGAGGGCCTGCGGCTGCACCGCCAGCTCACCCAGGCCACCCAGGAGTGGAGCAGCCTCGGCCACGACGCGGGCGCGCTGTACTCCGGCGCCCGCCTCACCCTGGCCGAGCAGTGGGCCGCCGAGCACGACAGCGAGCTGACCGGCGGCGAACGGGACTTCCTGCGCAACAGCGCCGCCGCCGGACTGCGCCGCGCCCGCACCCGGCGCAGGCTGGTCGCCCTGCTCGCGGTGCTGCTGGTACTGGCCGCCAGCGCCACCGTGGTGGCCACCCAGTCCCAGCGGACGATGGCCGAACAACGCGATCTCGCGCTCTCCCGCGGCACCATCGCCACCGCGGTCTCCCTGCAGGAGTCCGATCCCGCGCTGGCCGTGCAGCTGCGGCTGGCCGCCTACCGGCGATCACCCGGCCCGGACACCCGCGACGCGCTGCTGGCCGCGTTCAGCCAGCCCTTCCGCGGCCGGTTCACCGGTCACGGCAGCGATGTGGTCACCATGGCCTTCGCCCCGGCAGGCTCGCTGGCGGCCACCGCGAGCTGGGACCACACCGCCAGGCTGTGGGACATCGGGAACCCGCGGCGGCCGGTCGAACTCGCGCAGCTGCCGCTGGCCGAACAGGCCCGCGCGGTGGCCTTCCACCCCGGCGGGAAGCTGCTGGGCGTGGCGGACGCGAGCAGCATGCGGCTGTGGGACATCACCGAACCGCGTGGGCCCCGGCCGGTGACCATCCTGCGCGGTGAGATCACCTGGGTCGCCTTCAGCCCTGACGGCCGGACCGCGGCCACCGGTGACCTCAAGGGCGGCACCACGCTGTGGGACATCAGCGATCCGGTGCAGCCAAGGGAGAGACACCGGCTGCCCGGCCACCTCTCCGGGGTCACCTCGATCGCCTTCAGCCAGGACGGCCGCCTGCTGGCCACCTCCGGCGACACCACCGCGCGGATCTGGGAGCTGGGCGGCGGCGAGCCCCGGCTGCGCGGCGTGCTCACCGCGCACACCGCCTCCCTGCGCACCATCGCGTTCAGCCCGGACGGCGCCACCCTGGCCACCGCCAGCTGGGACCACACCGTCCGGCTGTGGCGCACGGCCGATCTGCGCGGACTGGCCACGGTCAACGCGCACCAGTCCATCGTGTGGTCGGTGGCCTTCAGCCCGGACGGCCGCAGGCTGGCCAGCACCGGCGGCAACACCATCCTGTGGGAGGTGGCCGATCCGAGTGCGCCCCGCCGGGTGAGCACACTGCCCGGCGGCACCTACGCGGTGGCCTTCAGTCCCGACGGCAACACCGTGGCCACCCCGGACTGGGTGCAGGACCTGCGGGAACTGCCGCTGACCGGGCATGAGGACGTGGTCACCTCGGTCGTGTTCAACCCGGCCGGCGACCTGCTGGCCTCCGGCAGCTGGGACCGCACGGTCCGGGTGTGGGACGCCCGCAGGCCGCGTCCGCTGGCCGTGCTGACCGGCCCGGCGGCCTTCGTGCGCGCGGTGGCCTTCAGCCCGGACGGGACCCTGCTGGCCGCAGGCAGCGAGGACGGTTCGGTGTGGCTGTGGGATGTCCGCGACCCGGCCGCCATCCGGCCGCTGCCGCCGATCGCGGTGGGCGCCGGCGAGGTCGGCAGCATCGCGTTCAGCCGGGACGGCAAACTGCTGGCCACGGCCGGGCACTACTGGGTGACGCTGTGGGATCTCGCGCAGCGCCGGGAGCTGTCCCGGCTGGGCAACTCCACCACCGGCAACCTGCTGGCCGCCTTCAGCCCGGACGACCGGATGCTGACCGTCTGGGCCAGGTCCAGCCCGCCCCGGCAGTGGCAGATCACCGACCCCGGCCGGCCGACCGAACTGCCCCGCCCGGCCGGTGACAAGTCGGCGGCCGCCGGCACGTTCAGTCCGGACGGCCGGATCCTGGCGCTGTACCACCACGATGACCGCACCGTGCGGCTGCTGGACCAGAGCGGCGACCTGGCCGTGCTGCCGGGGCAACCGCTGCTGTACCGGTTGATCTTCGCCCCGGACGGCAAGCGGCTGGCGGGGGCAGGGGAGGACGGTGTGGTGCGGGTGTGGGATCTCAGCGATCCGCGCGCCCCGGTCGAGCAGGCCCGGCTGGCCGGGCACAACGGGCCGGTGCCCGGGGTGATCTTCAGCCCGGACGGCGCCCAGGTGGTCACCGGTGGCAACGACCGCGCGGTGCGGCAGTGGGACGCCGATCCGGACCGGGTGGCGGCCAAGATCTGCCAGGTGGCCTACCCGCGGATCAGTCCGGAGGTGTGGGAGCGGTACTTCCCAGGGCTGGAGTACGAGCCGCCCTGCCCGGCCTGATCGGGATTTCCCAAGGGCCCTGGCGTGCATCCGCCCGCCAGGGCCCTTGGGTCAGGTTCAGAAGCGGAACACCCAGTTCTGCTGGGATGACCCGTTGCACTGCGTGGAGTCCGCGACCCTGGCATCGTGGTTGGCGGTCAGGCAGAAGTTGCTGCCGCGGTACAGGATCCGCCCGTCCGGCCGGGGATCCCAGGTCTGGCCGATGAAGTTCCACGGCTTGCAGCGCAGGGCCCGCACCGGGTTGTTGTTGATCTCCAGGCAGTCACCGGTGCGGGTGTTGACGATCGTGGACCCGCTGCCGCGCACCCACCTGGCCGAGCTGGCGAAGACGGGCAGGCAGGGCAGGAGCTTCAGCCCGTCGTCGACCTGGGTCAGGCACGGCCCGAGCCCGCCCGCCTTGATCATGGTCCCGTCCACCGCAGGCCCTGCCGCAGCGGTGGGTGTGCTGGTCAGTGCCACCAGGGCCAGTGCGATCCCCAGTACGCGGCTGCGTGCCCGCATGCTGTTCTCCTTCGTGCGTGGATACCTGGACCGGATCCTGGCAGCAAGATCACGGCACCGGCAGCGCCGGACCGAAGGGCTGCCCGGCAGACCGCCCGAACGGCCTGCCCCGTGACAGAACCATTACGCGGCAAGGACAAAACCCGGACACGGCCGCCGGAGAGTTGACGGGTCGACGGCGGGTGCGCCCGCCGGATCACTGTCCACACTCTGAAGGAGTGGTTGTCCTGAAACACATCTCCGTTGCCGCGGTGACCGCGGCAGCGCTCCTGCTGACCACCGCGTCGCCCGCGGGCGCCACCGCGATCGGCGACGTCCAGCAGGCCATGGCGAAGGTGGCCGCGACACCCGGCGCGGTGGGTGTGATCGGCGGCGCGTACCTGGACGGCAGGCCGGCTGGCCGGGGCAGCGCCGGATCGCGGCTGCTCAACGGCGAAGGCGGCCTGATCCCGGCGGAGGCCCGCTTCCGCATCGGTTCGCAGACCAAGACCATGGCGGCCACCACGCTGCTCAAGCTGGTGGAGGAGGGCCGGATCGGGTTGGCGGACAAGCTGGCCGCCGTGCTGCCCGAGGTGGCGGTGGACGGGCTGGTCGAACGGGCCGAGGAGATCACCGTGCGGCAGCTGATCCAGCACACCTCCGGCGTACCCGACTGGTACTCCAGGGCGGGCTCGACCGAACCGGCCTTCGACGTCTTCGACTTCACCACCCACCACCGGCCGCTGGACATCGTGAAGATGACGCGAGGACTGCCGCGCACCGGCGCACCGGGGGAGAAGTTCACCTACTCCAACACCGGCTACACCCTGATCGGCATGATCGTGGAGAAGGTGACCGGCCGGTCCCTGGCCCGCGAACTCGACCGGCGGCTCTTCCAGCCGCTCGGCATGTCCCAGACCTACCTCGCGGCCAAGCCGCCGGAGGGCATCAAGGGCCCGCACGGACACGGCTACTACCCGGATTCCACCGGCGCACCACGCGATGTGGACCGCTTCAACGCCAGCTGGGGCTACGGCGCGGGTGGCGTCATCTCGACCACCAGGGACATCAGCGCCTTCTACCGGGCCTTCTACCAGGGCAGGCTGCTGCCGTCCGCGCTGCAGGAGGTCCTCACCGGTGGGCCCCAGGGGCTCGCGCGGCAGGGCTCGGGTCAGTGCGGGGACGACCTGCGGATCTTCGGCGGCACCGCGCCCGGCTACAGCGCGGTCACCCTCACCTCGACCGACGGCAGGCGGCAGCTGGCCGTCGCCGCCACCAGGAGCACCGCCGACGACGGCGAGGTCATCACCGCGATGATCAAGGCAGCCGAGGCCGTGCTCTGCCCGGCCTGACCCACTGATCGAGCAGTGCGCCTGACTGGGTCGCCGCCCCCGGCGGAGAGCGACGGCCCGGTCAGGTGATCAGCCGTGCGGGTTGAACGGGATGCCCGCAGGCTTGGCCTTCTCCAGCTCCCAGCCGAACGCGCTGTCCTTCAGCCCGAACCCGGCGCTGCCGAAGTTGGCCTGCACCAGGCGATCCCGGATCCCGGCCGGGTAGTTGTCCCAGCCGACCAGGGTCGGGTACTGCCAGGCGCCCTTGTGGTTCTCCGGCGGTTCGGTGGCGCTGGCGTGCCGGAAGCAGTGCGTGCTGATCCCGTCCTTGTGGTAGACGATCTTCGCGTGCGTGCCCTCCCAGGCGACCTGCGAGGAGGGCTTGGTGGTGTATTTGCCGTGCGCGGAGGTGGAGACGTGCTGCGCCGAGCCGTTCTGCACCCAGATCACCACGTGCTCGATGTCGTGCCGGTGCCCGCTCTCGATCCCGGCCAGCGCCTGGTCCTTCTCGAAGTACAGGTCGTACATGTAGGCGCACCAGCCGTTGTTGCAGCGGGCGCGGGAGTAGGAGTTGGTGTTGTTCAGGTCGGAGAGGTCCCGGCAGTTGCCGTTGAGCGCGCCGGTGGGCTTGAGACCAGGGTTGAGCGTGCCGTCCGGACCGATCGCGGGACTGGAGTAACAGCCGTCCCCGTCGTAGTCGAAGGCAGGCTGCCAGCGCAGGTCCTCCGCCGGCGCGCTGCCCGGCAGCGCCCGCGGCGGCTCGGCGTGCGCCGCACCGGGCAGCAGCATCGCCACCGCGGCGGCACCAACGATTGCATTGAGGGCGAAGGACAATCGCCCGAACCGCCGTTTCCTCCCGCGCTCGGCCAATGGCACAGCGTTGTGCTGCATGGGGACCTCCCGGACCGGTGGGGGCGGCGGCTGTTGTCGTTGACCATGGTTCAGTGCGCACCCGCCGGTCCGTCAAGGGCCGGGCGGCGGTCACCGCCCGGCCACTCGAAGGTTCCCGGACTGATCAACTGACGTTCACCGGGCGGTGGGCCGATCAGGCTTGCGCGCCCGGTGCCCCCGGTCCGTGCTCAGCGGCAGCTCCAGCGGTACTTCCGATCCGGCCCCGAGGCGCCGGCGATGGTGTTGTCGTCGCCGAGCACCTGCACTGTCCAGGGGGTGCCGCCGGGGGCGTCCGGCAGATTGGTGAGCAGGGTGGTGCCCTGCCACAGGGCGGGCCGGAAACCGGATTCGGCGTTCCTCCCGGCGAGCAGGCCCTGCTGGTTGATCAGGTCGACGCTGCCCCTGGGGGTCAGCGGCGTGACCTGGCCGGAGTGGGTGTCCCATACCCAGCTGTTGAAGTCGCCGGAGGGGTTCTGCCCGAGCACCTTGCCGTTGCTGATCCGGCGCACGGCCATCAGCACGGTGCCGTCCTCGTCGAGGTCGATCGGCCGGGTCGCGCCGTACTGCGGGTTGGTGTGGGTGATCGGCGCGGAACCGTTGCCCGGCCACAGGATCCAGCCACCGCCGCCGGAGGCGAGCATGTCACCGCGGTTGTTGATGGCCACCGCGTCACCCACCTTGACTCCGGCGGGCGGGATGAGCTGCCGGTAGGTCCCACCAGCGGACCAGCTGCATGTCCCCGCTGTGCGGCCCTGTCGGTGGTCATCAGCAGCAGGTCCCGCGAGTTCACCCCGGGTGGGGCGGTGAGCGGGTCGGCCTGCCAGGTGCAGGGCGGCGGGTTCGGTGCGGCCAGGGCTGACGGCGCGGGTCATTACCGCAGGGCGCATGGGCTTCCCCCCAAAGTCGATGTGCTTGCCTGCCCGGTTTACAACGTTGGAAACGGGGAGCGCAGCCAAGTGACTCCATCCGGCCCAACGCCCCCTCAGCCCGTGCCCGGCTGCTCCGGCGGCGCGCCCCGCCACCGCCAGCCGGCCTGTTTCGGCTGGTCGGGCAGGCTGCCCCGGTCGGTAGCCCACAGCAGCACCCGCCACGGGTCCAGCCCGGTGAGTTGCGCCGTGGTGTGCGGGAACATCCGGGTCAGCACCCGTTTGCACACCGCCCGCGGTGGATCCAGTGCCAGCCCGAGTCCGGTGGCCAGATCGTGCCCGTGCACCAGCATCTCCACGCAGCCCATCCCGGCGAATCCGGCCGGATCGGCCAGTCCGGTCGGGTGGTAGGCCCGGGTCGCCGGTGGCGTGGTGCGCACGGCGGCGGCCAGCAACCGGCTGCCGGTCATCGCGAACTCCAGCAGTTCGGCGGCGGTGGCGTCCTTGTCCGCGCACGCCTCGAACCGGACGTAGCGGTCCGCGGGCCGGGCAACCAGTTGGGCCGCATAGGAAAGCAGGCAGTCGCCGAGGTGTTCGGCGGTGTGCCGGGCGGTCCAGTCCCCGGTGCCGGGCACTGCGGACCAGTCGCGGTCGGTGGCGGGGGCGAGTACGGCCACCACATGTGTGGTGACCGTGTCCAGATCGTCGGCGGGCATGGTCGGGCAGTCTGCCCGATCAGCGTTGCCGTGGCGGGATCTTCACCTCGAACAGCTTCTCCGCGTCGGTGACGCAGGCGTTGTCCGGCACGTACCGCGAGCAGCTCCCGTCCGGCATCCGGTTCACCTGCGACACCCAGGCCAGCGATCCGGCCGAGTTGTCGTTGCGCGGCAGGTGCCGGTCCGCGATGGCCGAGCCGGCCGAGCCGAGCAGCAACAGCATGGCCGCCAGCAGACCGACCCTGGCCGGCAGCACGAATCGCGGTCGCGGCACGCCGAAGCGTTCCACGGCCAGGAAGACCGCGTAGCCGGTGAGCACCAGCAGGCAGTACAGGATCTCGGCGACCGTGCGCGGGTAGAGCTGGACGGCGTTCTCGGCGTACATCCGGCTGGCGAAGTAGAAGCGCAGCAACCAGGTTCCGGTCAGGCAGGCGACCACGGTGAGCACCGCGGTGCGGCGCAGGCCCAATGCCAGCGCCAGGGCCAGGCCGGTGATCAGCACGATGGTGAACAGGCCGACGCCGCCGAGTTCGCCGGCCGGCGGCCAGCTGGTGATCCGGCCCGGTTTGTCGCCCAGCCACATCGCGAAGTAGGCCGGGTCGGTGAGCACGTCGAAGTAGAAGTACTGGTCCTTGGTAGTGCCGGCGCCGCTCAGCAGGCCGTCCAGGTGACGCAGGCTGACCAGGACGAACGTGACGAGGGTGGCGCCGACGAACGCCAGTCCCTTGCCGGGGGCCGTTTTCCACGGGAAGAGCAGCAGCAGGGTGAGCACCGCGCCAGGGGCGGACCAGACGTACCAGCCGGAGTAGGTCAGGAACAGCACCCCGAAGCCGATCCCGAAGGCCGCGCCGCCGAGTAGTAGCCCGCGGTAGCTCGCCCGGTCGGCCCGGCGCAGGGTGCGCAGGAACCGGATCAGCACCGGCAGGAAGACCACCAGCACCAGGTTGGCGTAGGGCTTGTACGGGTCGATCAGCGGCAGCGTGGAGACCACACCGATCCCGAGCGCCCAGCCGGGCCGCAGCACCAGCCGCCAAGCCAGGTAGGCCAGCGGCGCGAACAGTGAGACGCCGATGATCTGCACGTCCTGCAAGGCGAACCCGGCCGGTTCACCGGTCAGCCAGGTCCAGCCCGCGAGGGCGTAGACCGACAGCGGCGGGTAGTTGCTCGGCATGACCTCGCCGCGGAGCAGGCCCTCGGCCCAGCGGATCAGCACCCCGGAGTCGCCGTGGTTGGCGTTGAGCGCCCAGGCCGTGCCGCGCAGACCGACCAGCACCCCGCCGCCGACCAGGCCACCGGCGAGCCCGGCGACGGCCGCCGCGGTGAGCCGCCCGGCCAGTTCGGTGCCAGTGCGCAGCCGGGCGGCCAGCACCAGCCCGGCGATGACCGCCAGACCCAGCACCGCGAACCGGATCTGCAGCCCGGCCAGGCCGCTGACCTGGCCGAGCCGGTCCAGCGGATCAACATCGACGGTGCCGCTCCAGGCCAGCAGGATCGTCAGCGCGAGCAACGCGACAACGACCTCCAGCACCGGCGCCAGCCACCGCAACCGCGCGGCGCGGCCAGTGAAGGCGATCTCCAGGGTGGCGATTTCCCGTGCGAGCGCGCGATCCTGTTCCAGGGCGCGCTCAAGGTGCGGCGAAGACACTATTCATCCCAACGGCTACCGGGTCTGACGTGCGGACTGCGGGTGGCCGTGCAAGGACCTTCCCCCAGCACCGGAAGCTACTGAGACGCGATGGACAATCGCTTACCTCCCACTAAAGATCGGTTCGGGCGGGCTCGGAGGACGGGTCCTCACCGGGGGGTGGGGTGGTCTGGTTTGGTCTTCGGTTGTGGTGCGCGGGCAGGAGCTGACCGATGAGCAGTGGCAGGTGGTCCAGCCGTTGCCGCCCGCCGCCGGAACCAGGGTCGGGATCTGCCCTGGCGTTGCGGTCCCTGGAAAACCGCCTGCGACCGGTTCTGGCACTGGTCCCGCAACGGCACTCTGACCGCCCTGGTCGCCCAGGTCCAGGTCGTGGCCGAAGCCATCGACGAACTCGACCGTGAAGTCTCGGTGGACTCCAGCATCGTGCACGCCCACCAGCACGCCGCCGGAGCCCGCCACACCGGCACCGCCTCCCTGGGGGCCCGGCAACCCCGCGACGGGCACACCGAACCAGATGATCATGCCCTCGGACGGTACCTGGGCGGACTGAGTACCAAGAGCCACCTGGTCTGTGACGGTCACGGCCGCCCACTGTCGGTGGTTCCCGCCACACCGGCCCTGTCCGGCCGGTGAGTCGCCCGGTGTGGGTGCTCGCGGACAAGGGCCACTCGCCCCGGGGATCCGGGCCTACCCGCGGCGAGGCCGGATCGCAGTCACCGTCCCCAAGCGCCGCGATCAGCAGGCCAATCGGCACCGCCACGGCCGATCCGGTGGCAGACTGCCGGTATCCGAGTCGGTGATCTATCGGCGGCGCAACGTGGTTGAGTGCTGCTTCAACCGGCTGAAGCAGTTCTGGACCATCGCCACCTGCCACGACAAGATCGCCCTGTCCTGCCGTGCCATGATCGAGTTGTTCATACTCCTCATCTGACTGTTGCGGACACGCTCTGGGAGGGCGGGGGATGGGGTTGCTCGGGCAGGCGGTGGTCATGTTCGTGGTGACCAATGTGGACGACATCGTGCTGCTCGCCCTGTTCTTCGGTCAGGCCGCCGGTGGCCGGGGTGCGGTGCTGCGGGTGGTCGCCGGTCAGTACCTGGGCTTCGTGGGGATCCTGGCCGCCTCGATCGTTGGCGCCCTGGGGGCTGGGTTGTTGCCAGCGCCGGTGATTCCCTACCTCGGGCTGTTGCCGTTGTTGCTGGGGCTGCGCGCGGGCTGGCAGGCGTGGCGGGAACGCCGGTCCGGTGGGGCGGACGATGAACCGGAGGTGCCGGGAGGGGGGCCCACGGTAGTGGCGGTCGCCGCGGTCACCTTCGCCAATGGTGGGGACAACATCGGCGTGTACGTGCCGGTGTTCGCCGGCGCCGGGACCACCGGGCTGATTGTCTACACGGTCGTCTTCCTCCTTCTGGTCGGGGTGTGGTGTGTGCTGGGGCGGTACTTCGCCACCCGGCCGTTGATCGCCAGGGCCCTGGCTCGGTGGGGGCATGTGGTGTTGCCGGTGGTGCTGATCGGGATTGGGCTGCTGATCCTGGTCGAGGGCGGTGCGTTCGGGCTCTGAGTCTGGTCAGGGCGGGGATTTGCGGAACAGGAGTAGGACGACCGCGGCCATCATGATCAGCAGGACCGCGCTGAGTCCGCCCAGGGTGTTCAGGGCGGTGGTGAAGGCGGATCTGGCGGTGGTGAGCAGTGCGGTGGCGGCCTCCGGGGGGAGTTGGGCGGCGGTGGTGAGGGCGCCGGAGAGGGTGTCCCTGGCCAGGCCGGGGGTGTCCTGGGGGAGACCGGCGCGGTAGACGGCGGTGCCGATGCTGCCCAGGACACCGACGCCGGCGGCGATGCCGAACTCCATGCTGGTCTCGGACATTGCGGCGGCTGAGCCTGCCTGGTCGACCGGTGCGTTGCCGACGATCAGGTCTGGGCCGAGGGCCATCAGTGGGCCGTTGCCGAGGTAGACCAGGACGAAGCCGGTGATCAGGAGGGGCAGGCCGGATACCGGGTGGACGAAGGCCAGTAACAGGTAGCCGAGGGCGGCCACCCCCAATGCGAGGGCCAGGATCCGGCCGGGTGGGAAGCGGCGGGCCAGGGCCGGGGTGAGCAGGGAGGCGACGATCATGGCGCCGGCGGCGGGTAGCAGCCACAGTCCGGCGGTGAGCGGGGACAGGGACTGGACCAGTTGCAGGTACTGGGACAGGAACAGATAGACCGCGCCGACCACGCCGATGCCGACCATCAGCACCACCAGGGCGGCGGTGAACGTCCTGGTGCGGAACAGGGTCAGGTCGAGCAGTGGGTCGGGCAGGCGGCGCTGGCGGCGGATGAACAGCACCGCGCACAGCACACCGACGGCCAGTGCGGGCAGGCTCCGGGTGAGGTCGCCGCCGCGGGCGAGGTCCTTGATGCCGTAGATCAGCGGCAGGATCGCGGCCAGCGACAGCAGGATGCTGGCCAGGTCGATCCGGCCCGACTGGGTGCGGGCGGACCGGTGTTCCGGGAGCAGGAACGGGCCGGTGAGCAGGAGCAGGAGCATCACCGGCACACCGGCCAGGAAGACCGAGCCCCACCAGTACCACTGGAGTAACAGGCCGCCCAGGATCGGGCCGAGCGCGATGCCAGCGGAGAAGCAGGTGGCCCAGACCCCGATGGCGGTGGCGCGCTGGCGCGGGTTGACGAACATGGTGCTGAGCAGGGCCAGGGTGGAGGGCATCAGGGTGGCGCCCGCGATGCCGAGCAGCGCCCTGGCGGCGATGAGCACGGCCGGACTGCTCGCGTACGCGGCGGCGACCGAGGCCAGGCCGAAGGCCGCGGCGCCGATCAGCAGCAGGCGGCGCCTGCCGACGCGGTCGCCGAGGGTGCCCATGGTGACCAGGAAGCCGGCGATCATGAAGCCGTAGCTGTCCACGATCCAGAGCAGTTCGGTGCTGGTGGGGCGTAAGTCGGCGCCGAGCTGGGGCAGGGCCAGGTAGAGCACGGTGGCGTCCATGGCCAGCAGCAGGGTGGGCAGGGCCAGCACGGCCAGGCCGAGCCAGTCACGCAGGCCGGCCCTGGGTGTGGTTGCGGTTGTGGTGTGCACGGGTCCTCGGCGGGTGGGAGTGGGTGTCGGGGATCAGGCTGCCGGGGGCGGCGCACGAAAACCGCACGGAGTTCGCACGGGGCGGGGGTGTCGGTGGGGTGGGCTAGCGTCGGGTTCGTGCGATTCGGAGTACTGGGTCCGCTGGCCGTGTGGACGGCGGCGGACGTGCCGGTGCGGATCCCGGAACCCAAGGTCCGCGCACTGCTCGCCGTCCTGCTGGTGCAGGAGGGCAGGCCGATGCCGCCCGCCCGGATCATCGCCGAGCTGTGGGGCGACCAGCCACCGGGCAACCCGGCGAACACCTTGCACACCAAGGTCTCCCAGTTACGTCGCCTGCTGGCCAAGGCCGAGCCGGACACCCGGCCGCTGCTGGTCCGCGAGTCCGCCGGGTACGCGCTCACCCTCGCGCCGGACGCGCTGGACCTCACCCGGTTCCGCGCACTGGTCGCCACCGCCGGGCGCACGGCCGACCCTGCCGATCGCGCCGGTCTGCTCGGGCAGGCGCTGGCGCTCTGGCGCGGGGCGGCCCTGGCCGATCTGGCCGGGGAGGAGTTCGCCGAGGCGGCGATCGCCCGCTGGGAGGAGGAGCGCCTGGTCGCGATCGAGGACCGGGCGCGGGCCCGGCTGCTGCTCGGTGAGCAGGCCGCGCTCGCCGCCGAGCTGGCCGAACTGGCCGCCGCGCACCCGCTGCGAGAACGTCTGCAGGCTGCCTACCTGGGTGCGCTGCACCAGGCCGGTCGCCAGGGCGAGGCGTTCGCCGGGTACGAGCGGCTGCGCGCGGAACTCGCCGAGCAGCTCGGCGTCGATCCCGGGCCCGAACTGCTCGACCTGCACCGGACGATGCTGCGACCACCGGCCCCGGCGGCCCCGGCCCGCGGCAACCTGCCCGCACCGCTGACCGGGCTGCTCGGCCGGGCCGAGGCGGTCCGCGCGGTCGGCGCGCAGCTGGGCGAGTCCCGGCTGGTGACGCTGACCGGGGCAGGCGGGGTGGGCAAGACCCGGCTCGCGCTGGCGGTCGCCGAGCAGGTCAAGGCCACCTTCGCCGACGGCGTCTGGCTGGTCGAACTGGCCGGGCTGGGTCGAGGGCAGACCGCGGCCGGTATCGCCGAGGCGGTGGCCGCCGCGCTGGACCTGCGGGCCGGACCCGGCAGTGCGCAGGGCGCGGGCTGGGTGGTGACGGCGTTGCGGGACAAGGAGATCCTGCTGGTGCTGGACAACTGCGAGCATGTGGTCGAGGCGGTGTCGGCCTGGACCGCCGAGCTGCTCGCGGCCGCGCCGAGGGTGCGGGTGCTGGCCACCGGCCAGGAGGCGCTGGGCCGCACCGGTGAGACGGTGTGGCCGGTGCCGCCGCTGGCCGCCGGGGACGCGGTCCGGCTCTTCGTCGCCCGCGCCGCCGACCGGCAACCCGGCTTCACGCTGAGCGCGGACAACACCGAGGTGGTCGCCGAGATCTGTCGCCGCCTGGACGGTCTGCCACTGGCCCTGGAACTGGCCGCGACCCGGGTGCGACTGCTCGGTGTCGGCGAGGTGCGGGCCCGGCTGGATGACCGGTTCCGGCTGCTCGCGCAGGGCGAACGCGCCGCCCCGCAGCGCCAGCGCACCCTGCGTGCGGTGGTGGACTGGTCCTGGGAGCTGCTCACCCCGGCCGAACAGGTGGTGCTGCGCAGACTGGCCGTGCACGCCGACGGCTGCACCCTGGCCGCGGCCGAGGCGGTGTGCGCTGGCGGCCCGGTGGCGCCGGACGAGGTGCTGGAGCTGCTGGGCAGGCTGGTGGACCGGTCCCTGGTCGAAGTGTCCGATGTGGACGGTCCGAGGTACCGGCTGCTGGAGTCCGTCGGCGCCTACTGCCTGGAGCGGCTGGCCGAGGCAGGCGAACTGGCCGAGGTGCGGGCCGCCCACCGCGACTACTACCTGGCCCTGGCCGAACGCGCCGAGCTGCGCGGCCCGGCCCAGCGGGACTGGCTGCGGCGGCTGGACCTGGACAGCGCCAACCTGCGGCGGGCGCTGGAGGGAGCGGTGGCCGAGGGCAACGGGGTGGCGGCGTTACAGGTGGCCCGGGCCCTGCTCTGGTACTGGTTCCTGCGCGCACGACTGTCCGAGGCCCGTCGGCACCTCGCCGCCGCACTGTCCCTTGTGGACGAACCGGAGCCGTCGATCCTGGCCTGCGCGGAGGGATTCGCGCTGCTCGACGGCGACCGCCCGGTCCCTGGACCGGTGCCCGCGGATCCGTTCGGCGCCTGGTTCCTCGGCTACTGCCGTTACGTCACCGGTGATTTCGCCGGGAGCACCGCTCCGCTCAGCGCGGCGCTGGCCGCCTTCGAGCAGCGCGGCGACCACTGGGGCCACGCGGTGGCGGCCGGCACCAGGGCCGCCGTGGGACTACTGCTCGGCGACCTGGACCAGGCCCGCCGGGACGCCCGGCTCGGCGCGGAGCTGGCCGCGCGGACCGGCGACGGCTGGGCCCGGTCCCTGGCCGCCGGACCCCGGGCCGAACTGGCCGAGATCGCCGGTGACTACGCCCTGGCCCGGCGGTGCCACGCGGACGGCCTGGCCTGGGCCGAGGACCTGGGCCTGTGGCTGGAGGCCGGGGAGCGCCTCGGTGGGCTGGGCCGGATCGCGCTGCTGTGCGGCGAGCACGAGGCGGCCAGGAGCCACCACGAGCGGGCCAGGGAACTGGCGCGCACGCACGGCTTCGAGTCCGGCCGGATCCACGCCGAGATCGGGCTCGCCCTTGGCGCCCGGCGGCGCGGCGCGCTGACCGAGGCCGAGCGGTGGCTGCGCGGACTGCTGGACTGGCACCTCCGCGCCGGGCAGGACCACGGCACCGCGCTGGTGCTGGCGGAGCTGGGGTTCGTGGCCGAACTGCGCGGGGACGCGGCCACCGCCCTCGCCCGGCACCGCTCGGGGCTGGTCGCGGCCACGGCCAGCGGTGATCCGCGGGCGGTCGCGCTGGCCATGGAAGGTCTGGCCGGAGCACGGGCGGCAGGCGGGGAATTCGTCGCGGCGGCCCGGTCGCTCGGGATGGCCGCGGCGATCCGGGAGTCGGTCGGCGCGCCGCTGCCACCGGCTGAACGTGAGGATGTCGACCGGATCAGTGGGCTGGTGGCCGGCGCGCTGGGCGAGGCGGACTTCGCGGCGGAACTGGCGTGCGGCCGGGAAACGCCGCTGGGACAGGAGGACGCCGTCATGGCGCCGGCCGGTGGGTGAGCGGCCCGCCGGGCGCCGTGGGGACGGCGGCCCGGCGGGCCGGCTCAGCTCGCGGCGCCCAGCCGCCGGTCGAGTTCGGCGCGGTCGGCCAGGTACCAGATCTGGTTGCCGCGGTTGGTCTCCCGCACGTAACTGGCCAGCGCCGAGCTGCGCTGGACGTGCTCGCTGATGTCGCCGAGGAAGGCCAGCGGCACCCGGTAGTTCACGAACTTCTGGGTGAACTCCCCGGCCATCCTGGTCTCCAGCCGGAAGAAGCCCTCGGCCAGCCGGGACACCGGGATCGCGATCACCCTGGCCTGCTGCGACCAGGCCTCGCCGATGATGTCGGCGGCGTCGCGTTCGCTGCCCAGCGGTGGTCCTTGGGGCGCGCAGTGGAACACCGGCACCCCGTGGGTGATCTCAAGCATGTCGCCTCCCCGCGTTGGTGGTGGTCAGGAATTCGAGTTCGGCCGGGACGGTCGGCACCAGGTGGCCGGTGCCGGGCAGCAGGCGCACGGTCGCGTGCGGGAGCACGGTGCGCAGCCGCCGGGCGGCGATCCTGGTGTCCCACATGACGTCCAGCTCGCCGATCAGCACGTGCACCGGCATGGCCAGCCTGCCAAGGACCTCGTCGGTGAAGACAGGCAGGTCACCACTGCGGTAGCGGTAGTGCTTGCTCATCAGCACGGTCCTGGCCACCACCGCGGTCTCGTCCACTGTGGACAGACCGGGACCCAGCATCATCCGCACGGTGCGCAGCTTCCCCCAGCGGCCGAACGGGGTCAGCAGCAGTGCCTTGAGTAGATAACCCTTGCGCTCCTTGGTGATGCCGGGCGGGCAGGACAGCGCGAGCCGGTCCACCCGCTCCGGTCGCCGGGTGGCGTAGTCCAGGGCGAGCCAGCTGCCCAGCGAGTAACCCAGGATCGCGGTGCGGTCCAGGCCGAGGTGGTCCAGCACGGCGTCCAGCCAGCTCGCGTACCGGTCGGTGGCCGGGTCGGGCCGGGTGGGCGCGCTCAGGCCCGGTTCGCCGATGATGTCCACCGCGTGCACCCGGAAATACGTTGCCAGCTCGGCGATCCGGCCCAGCCACTGGGCCGAGTTGCTGCCGGAACCGTGCAGCAGCACCAGCGGCGGCGCGTCCGCCGGACCGCAGCTGAGCACGAAGGTCTCGCCCTCGGGCGTGGGCACCTGCCGCCGGTCGTGGGGCACGGGCCAGGACGCCAGCTCCGCGAGGTACAGCTCGCGGAGCCGGCGCTCTCCAGCCTTGGATCGGTAGATCATGCAAGGGACTCTAACATTCCCTAAAGTTCCTTGCTAGGGGATTGATAGGGAGTGATGAGGAACTCAGGGTCAGTCGCCGTTGATCACGAAGGAGGATCCGGGTTCGCGGACGATGTTGCCCTTGGCCGAGTTGGTGATGGTGACGTTGGTCAGCGTCGCGCTGCCCCGCGCCCCGCCCATGGCCAGGATCCCGGCCCCGTTGTTGCTCTTGTCGATGCGCACGTTGGTGATGGCCACGTTCGGCATCTCCCCGCCGCCGGTCTTGAACTGGATGCCGTCGTAGGTGGAGTCCAGTACCTCGGTGTCCCGGATGACCACGCCGGGAATGGGCAGGTTCTGCGGGAACAGCGTGATCGCGCCGAATTCCTGCGCCTCGCCCCAGAACACCCCGCCGCAGCGGTGCAGCGCGTTGTTGGCGATCAGGGTCTGGCCGGAGAAGGGCAGTGGGTCGTGGTCGGTGGCCAGCATGATCCCCGGGTAGTTCATGGTGTCGTAGATCAGGTTGTTCTCGATGCGGTTGCCGTAGCCGCCGTAGACGGCGATCCCGTTGGCCCGCCAGGGCAGCTGGATGGTGTTGTTGAGGAACTTGTTGTCGTGCGCGATGTCCACCGCCTGGTTCTTCACGTACTTGTTGGCCCACACCGCGAGCGCGTCGTCGCCGGTGGTGCGGAAGGAGGAGTTGAACACCGTGGAGTTGCGGGTGCCGTTGGTGAAGTTGATCCCGTCGGCGTAGGTGTTGCGGATCCGCATGCCGCTGAACTCCAGCCCGTCGCCGGGCCCCCACAGCTCGGGGATGTTGTCGAAGTCGCGGCCGACCCAGACCCCCACGTTGGCGTGCTCGATCCAGACGTTGCTGATCTTGGTGCCGGTGCCGAAGCGGCCGTTGAGGCCCACCCCGCCCTCGGCGTTGCCGTCGCCGCCGCGGATCCGGCCGGAGCCGAAGATGGCGATGTCGGAGATTTGCGTGTTCTTGTCGATGTCGAACCCGAAGTTGCCCTCGTGCGGGTGGTTGATCCCGCCGGTGGCCAGGTGCGGCTGGGTCAGCGTGTACAGCTGGGAGTGCCACATGCCCGCGCCGCGGATGGTCACGTTGCTGATCCCGACCTGGTTGTGCGGCCCGCGGCCGAGCGGATCCTTGGTGAGGATCTTCTTCTCCTGCCGCCACTGCCCGGCCGGGATCCACACGCAGCCGATCACGCCGTTCTGGTCGTCGGTGACCGCGCGCTGGATGGCGTCGGTGTCGTCGTTGCCGTCGTTGGGCACCGCACCGTAGTTGGTGATCGAGGTGCACCCGGCGGGCTGGTTCGCGGCTGGCGCGACCTGCTCCAGGTCGATCAGGTCGATGATGTAGAACTGCGCCGAGTCACCGGCGTCGCGCTGCAGCTTGAACCGGGTGCCGGGCGGGTAGGAGCCGGCCAGCAGCGCGTGCGATTCGTCGAAGAGGCGGCGGGCGTCGCCCTGCGGGTTGTTGGTCAGCGATTCGGGTCCGTCGCTGTTGCCGTAGAGCCAGCTGTGCCGCGAGGACAGGGTGAGCTTGCGGACGAAGGTGTCGTTGACGTACAGGCTGATGGTGGCCTCGATGCCGCCACCGCCGGGCGCGTCCGGGATCGAGTTGCGCACCACGATCGAGTTGGCCTGGTTGGCCGAGGTGAACTCGACGAACTGCCCGGTGCTGTTGAGCCGCACCGACTGGCGGCCGGAGGACTCGGTGGCGAAGTTGGTGTGCCCGAAGGTGCGCAGCGGATCGGCGGTGAGCAGCTGGCCCTGGTAGCGGGCGGCCTCGGCCTCGTACTCGACATAGGGCACCGCCGCGCCGCGCCCGACCACGATCGAGCGGGCCAGGGAGTTGTTGTTCTCGTTGGTCTCCGCGAGCACGCCGGTGGCATCGGCGGTGGCGGTGATGGTGGCCCCGCCGCTGGTGGCGGTCCAGGTGCCGTTGATCGCCACGGTGGTTTCCGCGCCCGCGGCGATCGGGCCGGTCGGGGTGTTCAGCGTGGTCCCGCCGACCGCGATCCGGGTGACGGTGTTCCCGGCCGCGCTGGTGCCGCGGTTGCGCAGCTGCACCGCGAAGCTGACCTGCGCGCCGACCGCCGGACTGGTCGGGTTCGAGGTGACGCCGAGGACCTCGAGGTCAGGGCCGGGGGCCTGGCCGACGGTGAGCTGGTTCGGCGCGGTGAGGCCGTTGTTGGCGTCGTTCTGCTCGACGATCGTGTTGGCCGGGTCGACCAGCGCGGACACCTGGTAGCTGCCCACCGCCCTGGTCCCGGCGTTCACCGAGACGCTGGCCGTGCCGCCCGCGGCCAGCGCGCCCACCGGGGCGGTGCCGACCACCGCGCCGCCGAGGCTGAAGTTGACCGTGGTCGCGCCCGCCGGGGCCGAGCCGATGTTGCGGACCTGCGCGGTCAGCGTGATCGGGTCGGTCTCGCTGGGACTGGCCGGGCTCCAGGACACCGTGGACACGGTCAGGTCCGGGTTGGGCGCCGGGGTGCCGATGACCTGGAGTTCACCCACCTGGCCGCCGGGGGCGCCGGTGTTGCCGAAGAACTGGAGTCGCAGGTCAGCGGCCCGGCCGGTGACCGGGATGGTGATCGAGTTCTGGTTGCCGGAGGGGCTGAACTGGTAGTCGGCGCGCTCGCGTAACGAGCTGAACCCGCTCGCGGCCTGATCGCGGCCCAGCACCTGGATGCTCTGCGTGCGCGGGCCCCAGATCGGGTCCGGGTTGAGCTTGATCACCACCGACTCCAGGTCGGCGTTGGACCCGAGCTTGACGGTCAGCGTGGCCGGGTAGCCGGCGGATTCCCAGTAGCTGCCGATGTTGCCGTCGTTGGCGTTGGTCGCCACGTAGTTCTGGGTGACCGAGGATGCCTCGATCGGCTTGCCGCGGGCCAGATCGGCCGGTGCGGCCAGTGCGGTGGCAGGGGTGAGACCGGCGCTGACCAGGCCGATCGCGAGTAGGGCGGTGGTGAGCCGTCTGAGCTGCTTCCAGTGCATGGGGACCTCTGTTCGGTTTTCCGCGCAGGGCGGGACGCCGCGGGGCCAGGGCGAAGGGCGGCGACCGCGGGCGTGACAGGGCGTATGCGATGAAGTTGCAGATGATCGCCGATGATTTGAGCGATCACAGTCGACTTTTTGCGGACAGGGGAGTCAAAGGTTGCAGACACATGACGGTGACGTCAACGGTCCGCGGGCGTCGAGTTGGCAGACAGCGGAGTGTCAGACCCGCCTGGCAGGCTCGGCGCGTGCTGAATCCCGAACAGTTACGAGCAGACCTGGTGGAGTTCGCCCGCGCTGAGCTGGGCGAGACGCTCGGCGACCGGATCACCGCGGTGGCCAAGCCCGGGGTGCGCCTGGTGGTGGACGAGACCAGTTCCGGCCGGTCCCGCTTCGGCGGTGCAGGCGAGTTGCCGCCGGGGGTGGAATGGCCTGCGACGCAAGGGGTGCCGATGGTTCTGCTGGCGGTGCTCGACCTGGCGGAGCTGGGTGAGTTGTGGGACGGGTTCCCGCCCTCGGGCTTGCTGCACTTCTTCTGCCTGAACGAGGAGTACGACGTGTGGGGGCTGGACCGGCGATGGGACGGCTGGCGGGTGCTGCATGTGCCGGACGGCACCGGTGTGCCCACAGCCGTCCCGGACGGGGCGATGACGATGCCCCTGCGGCCGGTGCGGTTCGCACACGTGTGCACGGTGCCCAGCCTGGATGATGGCTTGTTCCAGTGGCACGGGCCGGAGCGGCGCCTGGTCGCCGACTTCGTGCGGGCGTGGCGGGTCCGGTCGGCGGAGTTGGGCGGGTGGTCAGAGGAGGAGGACGACGAACACCAGATCGGCGGCTGGCCCACGGTGATCAACGGATCGCCCTGGTGGTACGCGCATTTCGAGTCGCTGGAACTGACCGCGGCGGGCGAGTTGTCCGAGGAGGCCCGGGCTGAGCACGAGAGGCAGACCGAGGAGGAGAACTGGCAGATCGTGCTTCAGCTGGGCACCGATGGCATCTTCAACTGGGCCGACGGCGGCCTGATCTACTTCGGCCTGCCGGAGAAGTTGTTGCGGGCCGGGAGGTTCGACCGGACCTGGGCGGAGATGGACAGCTGCTGAGGCTACGCGCCGAGGGCGGTCGGGAGCTGGTCCCTGGACTGGATGCCGAGCTTGCGGTAGGCGCTGGTCAGGTGCACCTCGATGGTGCGCCTGCTGACGAACAGGGTTTGCGCGATGGCCCGGTTGGTCTCGCCGTCGGCGGCCAGCCGGGCCACCCGCAGTTCGCTCGCGGTCAGTGCGTCCACCCCGGTGAGCAGGGTTCGCCGGGGCCGGGCGCCGGATGCGACCAGCTCCTGTTTCGCTTGCGCGGCAAGGGGATGGGCGTGCCGGCGGCTGGCCAGGTCCAGGCCCTCGCGGAGGTGGCGCTGGGCGTCGGTGCGGTGTCCGGCCCGGCGTAACGCGCTGCCGTAGGAGATCAGCGAGTGCGCGAGTTCGAGCACGCCGGTGGAGCGGCGCAACACGTCCACGGACTCGGCGAGCCGGTCCAGCCGGGTGCCGCCGCCCTCGATCAGGCCGAGGGTGCGCAGGGCGATGCCGTGCGCCCTTGGCGCGCCGAAGCCTTGGGCCAGCACGAGTTCCTCCTCGGCGAGGTCCCTGGCCGAGGTGGGTTCGCCGAGGGCGAGCTGGGCCAGTGCGGCATCGGCCCGCCAGTGCGCGAAGCCCGGGTTGACCACGCCCGCGCCGGTCAGCCCGGCACCGCAGGCCAGCAGGTCGGCCAGGGCGGCCCTGGGTCGTTGCTGGCGGAGCCGGAGGCGGCCGCGGGCCAGGTGCACGAAGTGGCCGATGAGCATCCGGACTTCCTCCTCGGAGTCTAGTTCGTGTTCGGTGAGCACGGCCTGGGCCTCATCGAGGTGGCCCTGTTCGGCGAGCGCGTCGACCAGCACGGCGGCGGCCAGTGGGAGTTCGCGGTCGCCGTCGACCTCGTGCAGGGCAAGGGCGGCGCGGCCGTCGGCCTCGGCTTCCTGGAGGTGTCCGGCGGTGAGCGCGGTGCGTGAGCGCAGCACGGCCAGGTAGCGGAATTCGGCCAGGTTGCCGCGGGTGCGGGCGTGTTCGACCCCGCGATCGAGCACGTCAAGGGCCTCGGGCAGCCGGTCGGCCATGACCAGCGCGGTGCTGGCGAAGTTGGCCAGGATCCAGTGGTCCCGGGTCGGCAGCGAACCGGCCACGGCGCGGGCGGCCAGCTCACCCACCACCTGGGCCGGGCGGTCGGCGGTGGCGCAGGCGCCGAAAGCCAGGCAGGCCAACACCATCCGGCCCGCCTCGGTCTCCGCGGACACGGTGTCCGCGAGCTGGTCCAGCCGGGCGATCCAGGAGGTGGGCGGGTGCATGCTGACGAAACTGGCCATGGAGAAGGCGACGGTGAGCTGCAACGGCAACTCGCCCTCGTCCAGGGCCAGGGCCGCGCGGGCCAGCTCGAAGGTCTCCATGGCCGCGTCCGGGCGGCCGGTCTGCACCATCACCGCACCCAGGTCCAGGGCCAGTTCGCCGCGGGTGACCGGGTCGGTGCTCAGCTCGAACGCGGCCCGCAACGCCGGGGCGGCCTCGGCCGGGCGGTTGGCCATGCCCAGTGCCCGGCCCAACTCGGCGTGCAGCCGGGGCAGGTCCTCGGCGGCGGGAGGTTCGGCCAGGGCACGGCGCAGGCAGCTCGCGGCTGCCTCGGGCGCACCCCGGCCGAGTGCGTTCGCCGCGGCCGCGACCAGCGCGGTGACCACCGTGGGGTCGGCGCTGGGCGCGGCGGCCAGCAGGTGCGGCACGAGCTGTTCGGCCGGTGCCCCTTCGGCGGTGAGGATCTCCACCGCGCGGCGGTGGTCGGCGGCACGGCGGATCTCGGTGCCGTCGGCGTAGACCGCGGTGCGCACCAGCGGATGCGCGAAGTCCAGGGGATAGCCGCCGGTGAGGATGGACTCGCGGGCGAGCAGGTCGGCCAGGTCGGTTGCGGTGTCCAGGGGCAGGTCGGCCAGCCGGGCCGGGCGGCGCAGGTCGGCGGCGGGACCGAGGACGGCCAGGGCCCTGGCCAGCCGGACGGCCTCGGGGCCGAGGCGGGTGAGCCGGGTCAGCACGGTGCGGGCGATCGGCGCGGCCTGCAACCCGGGCACCCGGCCGGCCTGGGCCGCGACCGGCGGCACCCGGTCGGCGCGCAGTGCGGTGATCGCCTCGGTGAGCAGGAACGGGTTGCCGCCGGTGGCCTGCGCGCAGGCCCGGCAGAACTCGGCGTCGGCGGCGGGGGAGAGGCGGTCCCGGACGAACCGGCCGACCGCGTGCTCGGACAGCGGGGCGAGGTTGAGCCGCACTGGGTCGACCCCGCCAAGGGCCAGGGTGAGTGCCGCGTCCGGGGCGAGCGGGCGACTGCCGAGCAGGAGCAGCACCGGCAGGTCGGCCATCCGCCGGGCCAGGTGCGAGACGAACCGCAGCGAGGCCTCATCCGCCCAGTGCGCGTCGTCCACGGCGAGCAGCAGCGGCGCGGGTTCGGCCAGGTTGGAGCACAGCCAGTACAGCCCGTGCACCACACTGCCCACCGCCGCCTCCCGCCCGTCCGCGGCGAACACCGGCGCGGCCAGTGCGGCGGCCCCGGACTGGACCTCGGGCTCGGCGGTGCGCAACGCGGGCTCGAAGAGCTGGCGGATCAGCGCGAACGGCAGGTCCTGCTCCAGTTCGCCGCCGGTGGCGGTGAGCACCCGGAACCCGCGCCCGCCCGCCAGGTCGCCCGCGGCGGCCAGCAACGCGGTCTTGCCGATCCCCGGCACCCCCTCGACCAGCGCTGAGGTGCCCCGGCCTGCCGCAGCCGCCTGCAGCAGCGCACCGATCCGCCCCAGTTCGGCGTCCCGCTCGAACAGCCCCACCCGCACCCCTGCCCCGCAAAAGACTTCGGTGTCGACCACAATGCCGAGACGGTCGCGGAAAGTCATCGTGGTGTCTCAGGTTGTTACCTGCCTGGGAGGGGCCATGCGCAGAACCGTGATCGCCGGACTCGCGATCGCACTCGTCGCGCTGCTGAGCGGCTGCGACGACCTGGGGGATCAGGCACTACCGGTGTCGGCGACCAAACAGCAGGTCATCGCACAGACCACGGTCTCGCCGGCCACCGCGGGGGACTGCAACCGGACCGGGCCGAAGATCCGGTCCGTACTGCCGACGCTGACCAGCAAGTTCCACATCGCCAAGGCCAACCCGTGCGTGCCGCTGATCGGTCTGGTGGACGAGGTGCTCGGGGTGGTGCCGCGTTCGGAGCGGGCCGCGCTGGCCGCCTTCCAGGACCGGCTCGGCAGGCTGGTGGGTGCGGCGAACACCGTCAACACCGTGCTGACCTGCGCCTACCAGACCGACCGGCTGGGCATCGTGCTCTACCAGGAGAAGGCGCAGGCGCTCTCCCTCGGCCTGGTGGTGGCCATCCGCGGCAAGCTGGACGCCGCCGCCGAGGTCGCGGCCTGCTACCTCAAGGTCACCCTGACCGGTTTCCTGGCCGACCCGCCACCCGGCAAACCGCAGGTGCCGTGCTTCCACCGCGGCTCCCGCAAGCAGGGCGGCGAGGACTACTCGCTGTTCTGGGTCGGCTCCAGCGAGGCCATGTGCCTCGCACTGGCCAAGCTCGGCGGCTAGCGACGCCTGCGACGGGGTGCGGGCAGGCCGTGCCGGATGGCATGGCCCGCGTGCACCCCGTAAGCCAGGTCAGCGGCCAGATTCCGCAACTCCCGCAACAACTTCCGCATGGACTCAGCCTCGCCGGGCCGGCCAGGCCGAACCAGTGGCGGTAACGACAACCTTCGCTAAGATCCCGCCATGGCCAAGACCGTGGCGGTGCTCGCCTACGACGGCATGACCTCCTTCGAGACCGCGATCGTCACCGAGGTCTTCGCCCTGCGCTGGCCCGACCTGGACCTCGGCGAGGACTGGTACGAGGTGCGCATCTGCGCCGAGCAGCCGGGTCCGGTGCCGGTGCTCGGTGGGGCGGAACTCCTGGTCCGGCACGGCCTGGACGTGCTGGCCGAGGCCGCGACCGTGGTGATCCCGAGCGTGGCCGACGTGCACGCCGAACCCGCGCCCGCGGTGATCGCCGCCCTGCGACTGGCCGCCAGCCGGGGCGCGCGGATCGTGTCCATCTGCTCCGGGGTCTTCGTGCTCGCCGCCGCCGGACTCCTGGACGGACGGCGCGCCACCACGCACTGGCGCTACACGGATCTGTTGCAGCGCAGGCATCCCGCCATCGAGGTCGACCCGCGCCCGCTCTACATCGACAACGACCGGATCCTCACCAGCGCCGGCTGCGCGGCCGGTCTGGACCTGTGCATCCACCTGCTGCGCAAGGACTTCGGCGCCGAACTGGCCAACGCGGTGGCCCGGCGGCTGGTCATCCCGCCGCACCGGGACGGCGGTCAGGCGCAGTACATCGAGAGCCCGGTGGCCGCCCAGCCCGGCGACGACCGGATCGGCGAGAGCATCGCCTGGGCGCTGGCCCACCTGACCGAGCCGATCACGGTGCGGGTGCTGGCCGAGCGGGCCCGGATGTCCGAACGCAGCTACCTGCGGCACTTCGCCAGGACCGTCGGCGCGAGTCCGATCAAGTGGCTGATCGCCCGGCGGGTGCAGGCCAGCCTGCCGCTGCTGGAGAGCACGGACACCCCGATCGAACAGGTGGCCGCCGCGGTCGGCTTCGACACCGCGGTCACCTTCCGGCACCACTTCACCGTCGCCCTGCGCACCAGCCCCTCGGCCTACCGCCGGACCTTCCGCGCCGCGGGCTAGCCAAATTTGGCTAGCTGGTGCTAGCCTTCGCTCGGCAGGTAGCCAAATTTGGTTAGTGGGGAGAATCGATGTCCGGCTTGACCCCGTACGTGATGGTGCGCAGCGCCAAGGAGTTCGTCCAGTTCATCACCGAGACCTTCGAGGCGGAGGTGTCCAACGTGATCCCGCTGGCCCAGGACCCGGAGCGGGTGGTGCACGCCGAGGCCCGGATCGGCTCCGGCGTGCTGTTCTTCGGCGACGCGGGCATGGACGGCCGCCAGTGCCTGCCCACGCCGGAGGAGTCCGCGCACGTCCAGCTCTGGACCGTGGTGCCGGACCCGGAAGCCACCCACGCCAAGGCGCTGGCCGCGGGCGCCCGGGAGGCGCTGCCGCCGACCAAGGAGGAGGACGGCACCCTGATGAGCGGCTTCATCGACCCGTTCGGCACCCTGTGGTGGTTGAGCAAGACCGGGCTCTGAGCGCGGGCTAGGGAAAAAGGGAGAAGTCCATGTCGGCGGTTCGGCTGCTGGTGCTCGGCGCGGTGCGGCGACACGGGCGCGCCCACGGCTACCAGGTTCGCGCGGACCTGGAGAGCTGGGGCGCGCACGAGTGGTCCAACGCCACCTCCGGCTCGGTCTACCACGCGCTCAAGGCGATGACCGGGCAGGGATTGCTGGTGCTGCACGAGACCAGGCCGAGTGAGGCCGGCGGACCGCCGCGGATGGAGTACGAACTCACCGAGCAGGGCGAGCAGACCTACTTCTCGTTGCTGCGCAAGGCCCTCAGCAGTCACGACCCCGGTCTGGACCAGCTGGCCGCCGCGGTCGGCCTGATCGAGGACCTGCCCCGCGCGGAGGCGATCGAGCTGCTGGGCAGGCGGACCGCGGCGATGGCCCAGTGGCGGGCCAGCGTCACCGGGGGGCTGCCGCCGGAGACGGATCTGGACGGCTGGGGGCCGGTGGGTGAGGTGTTGCGGTTGTGGTTGCACACCGCGGACAGCCGGGCGGAGTGGACCGCCCGGCTGGTCCGCCGGCTGGAGGAAGGCGCGTACCGGATGGCGGGGGAGCCGGAAGCCCCGGCCTGATCACCGCAGCTGGCGGGCGGCGTAACCGAGTTTGGCCGAGTTGACGATCAGGTGCAGCCGGGTGATCCGGTCCCCGTCCAGCGCGGGGGCCAGGATCGCGGTCAGTGTCCTGCCGATCCGCAGCAGCGCCGCGGGATGCCCGTTGACCTCGGCGGTGGTGCCGTTGACCAGGGAGACCTGCGGGTGCTTTGACAGGCCGAGCAGGTAACGCAGCACCCTGGGCTTGCCGGTGATCGCGCGGCGGGCCGCGGTGGTGCCGCCGCCGTCGGCCCAGGAGACCACGTCCTCGGCGAGCAACTGCTCCAGCCCGGCCGCGTTGCCGTTGAGCACCGCGGCCAGGAACCGGGTCACGATGCGCTGCTGGGCGGAGCGGTCCGGGGGGTACCGGTGTTCGGTGGCGAGGTGTTCACGGGCCCGGTGCAGGAGCTGCCGGGAGTGGGATTCCTCGACGTCCAGGATCGCGGCGATCTCGCCGTGCGACTGGTCGAACGCCTCGGCCAGCACGAACACCGCGCGCTGCACCGGGGTCAGCCCCTCCAGCAGCACCAGCGTGCCCAGCGACACCAGATCCCGTTGCGCCGGCGTGGTGAGTGGGCCGAGCGCGCCGTCGGCGGTGAGCACCGGTTCCGGCAGCCAGGTGCCGACGTAGTCCTCGCGGCGGGCACGGGCCGAACTCAGCCGGGTCAGGCACAGGTTGGCGACCACCGTGGTGAGCCAGGCCGCGGGCACGTCGATGAGCGCCCGATCCGCCAGGTGCCAGCGACGGGCGGCGTCCTGTACCGCGTCCTCGGCCTCCGCCGCCGAACCGAGTAGCCGGTAGGCCAGGCCGAACAGGCGGGACCGATGTTCCTCGAAGACCCGCACGGGCCGGAGGTTACCCGCAGCGCGGCGACTTACCCGCGGTGCGGCGGCCGGGGGCGGTCAGCAACCCCCGGCCACGCCCGGATCACTTGCCGTTGTCGCCGATCGCGGCCAGCGCGGCGGCCAGCTTGAAGTACTTGTTGGTGCCCAGGTCGCGGACCGTCTTGATGCCGAAGGCGGCGGCCAGCTTCTCACCATCGCCATCGCTGACACCGGCCAGCGCGGCGACCGGCGCGTCCAGAACCTCGGCCACGGTCAGGTTCTCGTACGCCTTGTCGAGCTGCTTGGCCAGGTCCACGGATACAGCCACAGGTGGTTCCCCTTCAACGAGATTCGGTAGATGCCGCGGGCCAGGCTAGTGACGGCGCGCGGTGCGCGAGAGCCTCTGCGGGACCAACTCCGGCTCAGCACTGAGCGGGAGTCGGGCGGCCGGATCCGACGGCAGGGCAAGGCCGTCAGGGTCGTACCGGCGGTATCACCGGGTTGGCCCAGTCTGCCTGGCGCCGCTCCTCCAGATACGCGGCCGCGATCACCGCCACCGCCAGCTCCGCCTTGAACCGCTCGGCGGCCTCCGCCGTGACCGGCAGCACCCAGCCGCTCTTGCGGTTGTCCTTGACGTCTTCCCAGATCCAGCTGCGCACCCAGCCCCGGTCGTGCGTGTAGCGCTGCTCGTGGTGGTGGCCCTGCGGGGTGGTCCAGTGCCGGAGCAGCTCCGACAGCTGGTCGGACGGGTCGCCCTCCCGCACCCAGCCGAAGTAGGTGTACTCGCCGTCCACCGGGTCGTAGTGCTCGGACCGCCGATCCACGTGAACCCCCAGTTCATCCGGATACCGACATATGTACCGGAAAAGGCAGGCCCGTCAGTACAACTGCCGGTACCCGGCCTCGAGTTGGCCGCCAGGACCGCCGGATCCACCTGGAGCCCCATCTGCTCGGCGGAGATCCCGGCCATCGACGGGATCTCCGCCGCCCGGCCCTCGATCCGCATCCGGGCCAGCACGTCCGGTTCGTCGCTGGGGTAGGCGCGACCGTTGACCCGCAACACCTCCCGCAGGCCGGTGGCATCCGAGGTGGCCAGGGCCAGGAACGGGGCGTGCGCGATGAAGTGGCGCACGTGGTGATCGATCCGGTCCTGCACCTTGTCCTTGACCATGGCCTCCGGCGGGCCCGGATCTCGATCGGCTCGCTGTACCAGTACTACCCCAACAAGGACGCGATCCTGGCCGAGTTGCTCACCCGCCACCTCGACGGCGACCGGGCCGCCGAGACGCTGCGCCAGTACCGGGACCGGCCGGACCCGATCGAGGAGATCGTCCGGGTGTTCGTGCACACCGTGATCGAGAACCATCTCGACGATCCGGCGCTGCTGCGGGTGATGATCGAGCAGGCGCCCCGCTCCGGCGAGCTGCTGGAGCGGGTGACCCGGCTGGAGTGGGCGATGATCGGCGACCTGCGCGAGCTGTTCGAGCGGCATCCGGAAGTCCTGGTGCGGGACAAGGACACCGCCGCCCGGCTGGTGGCCTCGACGGTGGAGCTGACCGTGCACCAGCTCATCGCCGCCCCCGGCTCCATCGACACCACCCGGCTGGAGCACGAGCTGGTCGCGATGATCACCGGCTACCTGCGCGCGAACCGGTGACGGGCCGGCGGGCCAGCAGTTCCCGCAACGCGCCGACCACCACCGCGGGCGCCTCCTCGGCCATGAAATGCCCGCAGGACACCGTCTTGTGCTCGACCGCGGGCGCCCAGGCCCGCCACAGCCCGGCCGCGTCGAAGCCCAGCGCCGACCCCCAGTCCTGCTGCAACACCGTCACCGGCATCCGCAGCTGGTTGCCCGCCGCCCGGTCCGCCTGGTCGTGCTCGACGTCCACCCCGGCGCTGGCCCGGTAGTCCGCGACGATCGAGGGCACCGCGTCCCGGCAGGCGTCCAGGTAGGCCGCGCGGATCTCGGCCGGGATCGCGGCCGGATCCTTGGTCCAGAGATCCAGGAAGTAGCCGAAGAAGGCGTCCGCGCTGGCACTGATCATCGCCTCCGGCAGTCCCGGCGGCTGGGCCATCAGGTAGAGGTGGAAGCCGATCGCCGCCGACCGCCCGCGCATGACCTGCCACATGTCCGCGGTCGGCAGCACGTCCAGCGAGGCCAGGTGGGTGACCACGTCCGGGTGATCCAGTCCGGCCCGGATCGCGACCAGCGCGCCCCGGTCGTGCCCGGCCAGTGCGAACCGCTGGTGCCCCAGCGCCGCGGCCAACGTGACGATGTCCGCGGCCATGGTGCGCTTGGCGTAGCCCTCGGCCGGTTTGTCGCTGGCCCCGTAGCCGCGCAGGTCGGGCACGATGACGGTGTGGTCGGCGGCCAGGTCGGCGGCCACGTGCCGCCACATCAGGTGCGTTTGCGGGAAGCCGTGCAGCAGCACGATCGGGCGACCGGTCCCGCCCACCGCCACATTCAGTGCCACGTCCGGTGCGACGGTGATCCGCTGGTAGTCGAATCCGGTGATCCTGGGTGTCATGAGCGCAGCGTGCCCGTGCCCGATCAGCAACCGATCAGCAAGCGCTGGGCGGTTCGCCAGGAGCCCGCGACGCGGTCACCGGGGCGCTGGACACCCCGGTGACCGCGGCCGGATCAGGGCCGGGTGCAGACGAGCCTGGAGTTGCCCTCCCAGAAGGTGATGTTGATCCGGTACGCCGTGCTACTGACCTCCTGACACTGCTCCGCCCGGAAACCGTTGGCGCGGGCGTAGAACCGGGCCATGAGGAAGGCCCTGTCCTTGGCCTCCTTCTCGTTGAAGCCCCGGTCGACGCCGACGAAGGTGCGGGTGTCGGCCTTGTCCGCCTGCTCGGCGGCGATCGCGGCGCCCGCGGTGGACAGCAGGGCCAGGCCGACGAGCCCGGCGGTCAGAATCGCTCTCATAGGTCGTGCCTTTCTGTTCGCTGGTAAGGGTTTCAGGGACGCATGAGCTGCCACTGGTCCCAGAGGTTGGCGCAGGTGGTCTGGATCAGCCGGACCCCGGTGCCGGTGGCCCCCGGCGGGACCCCGACGCACTTGCCGCTGTGCGCGGCCCTGATCCGCCGCGCGCCCACCGGTGGTTCCGAGGGCACCACGTCGAAGAGCTGGTTGGCCGCACCGGTGCACGGCTGCTGGCTGAGCAGCGCGCCGTCGGCGATGGAGGCGTCGTCCACGGTGACGCACAGGCCGCTGACCACGGGCTTCAACATGGCGCGGTAGCGCACCCCGCCCGCGTCGACGTAGTTGATCCGGGTGGCCCGGCTGGAACAGTGGAACTGCTGCACCGGCGCGCCGGGAGCCGGTGAGGCGTTCCCGATCTCCATGCAGAGCCCGCTGGCGGCGCTCTGGAACCGCCAGGTCGCCTCCGCGGCCGAGGCCGGGGTGCTCATGGCCAGGACGGCGGCCGGGACCAGCGCGCCGAGCAGGATCTTCCGCAGTGGGAAGCGCTTGCCGCTCATCGCCTGCACTTCCAGGTGACCGAGGCGTAGTAGAAGATCCCGCTCATGTACTCGTCCAGGTTGGTTTCCTTGCAGTTCCTGGGCGAGAAGCCGTGCCGGAGGGCGTAGCGGCTGGCGTGGCCGCGCACGCTGTGCCGGGCGAAGGCGGGGTCCATGTTCGCGTCGCTGGTGCAGGTGTACTCGGTGACCGGGCCGCTGCACGGTTCGAAGGGACCGGCGGTGGAACTGGCCATCGCGGCCGGAGCCATCGCGGTGATGGTGGCGAAGGCGACCACGGCCGCCTTCGCCGCCAGTGCTGCTCTACTCATGTGAATCCCCCTTACGGTGAACGCCGAGATCATTCATCTCAGCTGACGTTCGAGGAGGATCATGGAGTGAGCGGATGAGTGCGTCAACTGGTGTGGACCAAACTTCGGATAGATCAGCTGAGATGCGCCCGAAGAGGCGGTGCGGTGCGAATTCGGGCTAGCTCGCGAGCGCGACTGATCACCTAGGCTCGGTCCGTGATGACCTTCGGCGTACTCGGCCCGCTGGTGGCCGCGGACGAGCACGGCCCGGTCACCCTCAAAGGTCCCCGTCAGCGCGCCATCCTGGCCCGGCTGCTGATCGCCCGCCGCCGGGTGGTCCCGGTCCGCACCCTCATCAACGACCTGTGGGCAGACCCGCCCGACGGCGCCCTTGGCGCGCTCCAGACCTTCATCAACACCCTCCGCCAGTCCCTGGAGCCAGGCCGCGCCCCCAGGACCCCCGCCACCCTGCTGGTCACCGAGACCCCCGGCTACGCCCTGCGCACCGCCCCCGACGCGGTCGACGCCACCCGGTTCGAGGTCGCCCTCGCCACCCTCGACCTGTCCACATTGGACAAAGCCCTCGCCCTGTGGCGCGGTGCCGCCTACGCCGAGTTCGCCGAAGAACCCTGGGCCCGCCCGGAAATCGCCCGCCTGGACGAACTCCGCCTGCTGGCCGTCGAACGCCGAGCCGAAGCCGCCCTGGCGCAAGGCCAGTCCGCCGCGGTCGCCGCCGACCTGCGCGCCCACATCACCACCCACCCCTGGCGCGAACACGCCTGGCAGCTACTGGCCCTGGCCCTCTACCGCACCGGCCGCCAGCACGACGCCCTGGAAGCCCTGCGTACCGCGAGAAACGCCCTGGTCACCGAGTTGGGCGTGGACCCGGGTCCCGCCCTCCGCCAGTTGGAAGCGGACATCCTCGCCCAGGCCCCACACCTGGACGCCCCACGCACACACCCAACCGCGACCCCCGCCACCGCGAGCCCCGTCACCGCCACCGCCGTCACCGCCACCGCCGTCACCGCGACCTCCGCCACCGCGACCCTGCACCCCCTCCACGCCCCCTCGCACCCCGGCCGCGCCACCGAAGCCGCCCAGCCAACCCCACTGCCCGGTCTCGCCCCGGGACCCCCGCACCCCGGCCAAGCCACCGATTCGCCCCAACCACCCTCGCCCCTCAACCCCCCACTCCTGGGCCGCGGCACCGAACTCGCCCTCCTGACCCGCACCCCACCCCGCCTGCACCTGTCCCTCATCTCCGGCGAACCCGGCTCCGGCAAAACCGCCCTCGCCGAAGCCCTCACCAGCACCCTCGCCGCCCAAGGCTGGCGCACCGCCTGGGGCCGCAACCCCGAACACCCCGACACCCCCGCCACCTGGCCCTGGACCCAGATCCTGACCGCCCTCGCCACCCACCACCCCCTCCCCGCCACACCCCCCGAGGACCGCTTCCACTTCCACCGCACCGTCCTGTCCTATGTGGACACTCTCGCCCGGCAGGCCCCACTCCTGCTCGTCCTCGACGACCTGCACCGCGCCACCGAGGAAACCCTCGCCCTGCTCGCCACCCTGGTCACCGAACCCCCGCCGCGCCCCATCCGCATCGTCGCCACCCACCGCTCCACCCAGATCACCCCCGGCCTGGCCGACCTGCTCGCCCGCATCGCCCCCGCCGAACCCACCCGCGTCTACCTCACCGGCCTGCCCGAGTCCGCCACCGCCGACCTCGTCCGCACCACCGCCCAGCGCGAACTCCCGGCCCGCGTGCTGCACGCCATCCACGAACGCAGTGGCGGCAACCCCTTCTTCGCCCGCGAACTCGCCCGGCACTACGAGACCCAGGGCGACCTCGCTGTGCCGGCCGGGGTCCGCGAGGTGATCCGCCACCGCCTGGGCGCCCTGTCCGCGGACGCCCGCACCGTGCTCCGCCAGGCCGCCGTGATCGGCCGGGACCCCGACCTGGACCTGCTGATCACCCTGTCCGGCAACGAGAACCTGGTCCTGGACACCCTGGATGCCGCCCTGCTGCTGGGTTTCCTCACCGAGTCCGGCCCCGACCGCCTCCGGTTCGCACACGCCCTGGTCCGCGACACCCTCTACGAGGAGGTCTCCGAATCCCGCCGGTCCCGCTGGCACGCCACCCTCGCGCACACCCTGGAAAGCCTGCGCCCCAACGACATCGACGCCCTGGCCCACCACCACCTACTGGCCGGATCCCGTGCCCCCGCCGACCGTCGCGCGCACTACGCCGCCGCCGCGGCCCGCCTGGCCGAATCCCGCTTCGCCCCACACGAAGCCGCCCGCCACTACCAGGCCGCCCTCGACGCGCACGACGGCGACCCGCGCACCCGCCTCGAACTCCGGATGGGCCTGATCCGCAACCAGGCCGTCACCGGCCACCTGCACACCGCCCGCGACCAGCGCGCCGGCACCCTGGCCGAAGCCGAATCCCTCGGCGACCCCGAACTGACCGCCAGGGTCATCGCCGCCTTCGACGTGCCCGGCAGCTGGACCACCCACGACGACCCGGCGATCGCCGCCCAGGTGGTCGCCGTCACCGAACGCACCCTCGCCGCCCTGCCCCCGCACCGGATCGCCGACCGGGCCCGCCTACTGGCCACCCTCGCCATGGAACTCCGTGGCACCCGCTCCACCCGCGCCCGCACGGCCGCCGCCGAAGCCGAGTCCCTGGCCAGGGAGTTGACCGACCCGGCCCTGCTCGCCTTCGCCCTCAACGGCCGTTTCCTGCACACCTTCGACCACGCGGGCATGTCCCCGGAACGCGCCGCCCTCGGCCACGAACTCCTTGCCCTGTCCGGCGAACACGGCCTGATCACCTTCGAGGTCCTGGCCCACCTCATCCTGATCCAGGCCTGCGCCGCCCGGTCCGACTTCGCCGCCGCCGACCAGCACGCCACCGCCGTCGATCAACTCGCCGACCGCCACCAGCTCCCACTCGTGGCCGTCTTCACCGAGTTCTACGCCGCCCTGCGCCACTCCGCCGCTGGCCGGTTCACCGAATCCGAGGCCGCCTACCGCGCCGCCGCCACCCGCCTGGACACCGCAGGCATGCCCGGCCTCGCCAACAGCCTGCTGCCACTGTCCTTGCTGTCCTTGGATCTCCAGCGCAACTCACAGTCCACAGTGGACCTGACCGCGGAATGGGGCCCGTACCTGGACTGGGTCCGCCCACTGGCCCTGCTCGCCTCAGGCGAACGCCCCGCCGCCCTGGCCGCCGCCCGAGCCCTCCCGGACACCCCGGCCGACCTGCTCACCGAGGCCCGCCTTGCCCTGCTCGCCCGCACCGCCGTTGCCTTGCGGGACCGCGAACTCATCGAACGCGCGCACACCGAGCTGCTGCCCGCGGCCGGCGAACTCGCCGGTGCGGGCAGCGGCCTGCTCACCTTCGGCCCGGTGACCGGTTACCTGGCCGAGTTGGCCGCCGCACTCGGTCGCTAGGACACCAGCGAGTCCAGCAATCGCAACCGTTCGGCCGAAGGCGTGCCCGGCTCCGCGCCCAGGAAGATCAGCCGCTGACTCGGATCATCCGGCAGCCGCAGGATCTCCTCCTGCAACACCAGCTCGCCGACCAGCGGATGCCGGAACTTCTGCGTCTTGTGCAGGCATTCCGCCACCGGATGCTCGGCCCAGATCCGGGCGAAATCCGTGCTCTTGATGCTCAGCTCGCCGATCAGCGCCGCCAGCATCTCGTCATCCGGATGATCACTGGTCGCCGCCCGCAGGTAGGAGGCGGCGTTGCGGGCCTGCTCCGGCCAGTCCGGCAGCAGATCGCGCATCTCGGGGGAGAGGAACATCAGCTTGGTCAGGTTCGGCCGCTGGTCCGGGCGCAGGCCGTAGAGGGCGTAGCCCAGCCGGTTGGCGCCCAGCAGGTTGGTGCTGCGGCCGACCAGCACCGCGGCCTGTTCGGTGTTGCTCTCCAGCAACGTCAGCATCGAGGGCCGGACCGTCTCCGGACCGGTGCCGCGGCGCACCGTCTGGGCTGGGCGGGCCAGCCGGAGCAGGTGCGCGTGCTCGTCCACGTTGAGCTGCAGGGCGGCGGCCAGCGCGGACAGCACCGAGTCCGACATCTGATGGCTCTCGCCTTGCTCAAGCCGGGTGTAGTAGTTCACGCTGATCCCGGCCAGCTGGGCCACCTCGTCCCGGCGCAGGCCGGGCACCCGGCGTGGCTGGCCGTAGGTGGGCACCCCGACGGTCTCCGGCGTGAGCGCGGCCCGCCGGGCCCGCAGGAAGTCGGCCAGCTCGTCAGCCGTGCTCCGGTTCTCACCCATGCACCCATGATCGCCCCCTCGCGGCCGGGCTGCCATCCCCTGGCGTTGGTACCCACCGCAGGGGCGCGCGCGGGCCGCGCGGCGGGTGCAGCGTGGGTGCCATGACCGCCACGACCCTCACCCTCGGCCTGGACACCTTCGGCGACGTGCCGGACAGTGCCAGCCAGCCCGAGGGCATCCGCCTGCTGGTCGAGCAGGGTGTGCACGCCGAGTCCGCCGGGGTGGACTACTTCGGCATCGGCGAGCACCACACCGCCGAGATGCCGCTGTCCGCACCGGACCTGGTGCTGGCCGCCATCGCCGCCCGCACCGAGCGGATCCGGCTGGGCTCGGCGGTCACCGTGCTCAGCACCGACGACCCGGTCCGGGTCTTCCAGCGCTACGCCACCCTGGACGCGCTCTCCGGTGGCCGGGCCGAGGTGATCCTTGGCCGCGGCTCCAGCACCGAGTCCTTCCCGCTGTTCGGCTTCGACCTGGCCGACTACGACGAGCTGTTCGCCGAGAAGGCCGACCTGTTCGCCCAGCTGCGCGAGGAGAAGCCGGTCACCTGGACCGGAAAGTTCCGGCCCGCGCTGGACGGCATCGAGGTCTTCCCGCACACCACCTCCGGCGCACTGCCCACCTGGATCGGCGTCGGCGGCACCCCGCTGTCGGTGGTCCGCGCCGCCCAGCACGGACTGTCCCTGATGCTGGCGATCATCGGCGGTCCGGCCGCCCGGTTCCGCCCGTTCGCCGAGCTGTACCGGCAGACCCTCAAGCACACCGGCGGCCCGGACCTGCCCATCGGCGTGCACTCGCCGGGACACCTGGCCGAGACCGACGCGATCGCCCGCGAGGAGTTCTTCCCGCACTACCTGGACGCCTTCGGCCGGGCCGCCCGGCAACGCGGCTTCCGCCCGCCGACCAGGGAGTCCTACGAGGCGGAGGTCGGCCCGCGCGGCGCGCTCTACGTCGGCTCGCCGGAGACCGTGGCCACCAAGATCGCGGCCACCCTGCGGCAGCTCGGCGCGACCCGCTTCGACCTGAAGTACGGCATGGCCAGTCTGGGGCACGAGTCCCTGCTGCGGGCCATCGACCTGTACGGCCGCGAGGTAGCGCCCCGCGTCCGCGAACTGCTGTCCACCCACTGAACCGAGGAGCGTTTCCCTTGTCCGACAAGAAGATCATCGCAGTCATCGGCGCCACCGGGGCCCAGGGCGGCGGCCTGGCCCGCGCGATCCTGGACGACCACAACGGCCCGTTCGCGTTGCGCGCCATCACCCGCGACCCCGCCTCGCCCGCCGCCCGGCTGCTGGCCGCCAGTGGGGCCGAGGTGGTGCAGGCCGACCTGGACGACGAGGACAGCATCCGCCGCGCCTTCACCGGTGCCTACGGCGCGTTCGTGGTGACCAACTTCTGGGCCCCGCTCACCCCCGAGCAGGAGGCCGCCCGCGACCGGGCCCAGATGGAGATCGACCAGGCGCACACCGCGGCCAAGATCGCCGCCGAGGTCGGCCTCAAGCACGTCATCTGGTCCACTTTGGACGATTCCAGGCCGCAGTTCACCCACCGCGGCATCAACCCGCCCACCCTGCTGGGCCGCTACAAGGTCCCGCACTTCGACGCCAAGGCCGAGGCGGACGCCCGGTTCACCGAGCTGGGCGTGCCCACCACCTTCCTGCAGACCACCTTCTTCTACGAGGCGTTCCTGGCCGGTCAGGGCCCGGCGCGGGACGCCAACGGCGACCTGGTGCTGACCACGCCGATCGGGGACAGCCCGATGTCGATGATCGCGGTGGAGGATATCGGCCGCACCGCCTACGGCATCCTCAACCGCGGCGGCGAGTTCGTCGGCCGCACCGTGGCCATCGCGGGCACGCACGCCACCGGCAAGGAGATCGCCGCGCTGTTCACCGAGGTGCTCGGCGAACCGGTCAGCTTCCGCCCGCTCACCCCGGACGCGGTCCGCGCCTCCGGTCATCCCATCGCCGACGAGATCGCCGCCACCTTCCAGTTCTACGCCGACACCGCCGACTACTTCGTCGGCGCCCGCGACCTGAACCAGGTCCGCGAACTCAACCCGCGCCTGCAGTCGCTGACCGACTGGCTGAAGGCGAACGCGGCGAAGATCCCGCGCGACTGACCGCGTCCACGCCCGGCCGGAACCACCCGGCCGGGCGAGCCGGTTGGACACGTGTGGTGATCGACCTGTTACGCACCGTCCCCTCGGGTTGTGACGCGGCACTGCGACCGTCTCCGGGGTGGAGGTCGACGCGCGAGGCAGTCAGGGAATCCAGCAGGGCGACAACAACCGGATGTGGAACCTCTTCGTCAACCTCGGCCTGCCGCCCGCGCTGAGCCGGGCGCTGGTGCTGCTGATCGTGGTGGCGCTGCTGGGCGGCGGCACCTGGGCGGTGGCGAGCTGGGTGCTGCCCTGGTTAGCGCCGACCTACCGAACCCAGTTCCTGATCGACACCACCGCCGAGGAACCGGAGAGCATCGCCCGCTCACTGCGCCAGGCCGTGCAGAACGCCGGTGACCAGGACTCGCTGGCCCTGCGGGGTTTCGGCGGTGAGTGCGGCGCGCCGGACAACACCACCCAGCTGGTCGACTTCGGCACCGGCAACCGCCAGGAGATCACCCAGGCCGCCGGGCAGCGCCGCGGTGGCAGGCCCACCCTGTTGCGCGGGGTGGTGGAGGCGGTGGCGGACTTCGCCGGCCCGTTCACCCTGCGAGCCACCCAGGTCAACCGGATCATCCTGGTCACCAGGCACGGCACCGACGCCTGCGACGAGGACACCGCCTTCGTCGGCAAGGAGATCAAGGACCGGCTGGCCGCCGCGGGCCTGACCATCGAACTGCGCCTGGTCGGCTACCAGCTCCCCGGCGACCAGCGCGACCGGCTCAAACAGATCGCCGGCGGCGCGGGCGCACCGGAACCGCTGTTCGCCGCCGATCAGGCCGGGCTGGACGCGGCACTGGAGTTCGTGACCAACGCCGAACCCGTGCTGCGCTACGCCAAGGAGATCGTGGACATCTTCAACCCCACCGTGGAACGGGTGAACACCGCGGGCACCGCCATCGTCGAGGGCCGCCTGGACGTCGCCGAGCGCACCCTGGCCGAGGCCAGGGAGTCCGCCGGGCAGGCCGGTCCGCGCCTGGACGGCCTGCGCGAGCGGGCCAGAACCCAGCAGGCACAGGACATCCAGCGCCAGGCCGACGCACTGCGCGCCCAGCTCGACCGCATCCTCACCGCGGCCAACAGCCTGCTCGCCACCGCCCGCTCGGCCCAGTCCCTCGACCCCGGCCTGACCGCCTTCCGTGGCTTCGCCGCCGACTACAACGCCAAGGTGACCAGCATGAACAAGGCCATCGCCGCCCTGCGCGCCACTGCCCCGGCGGCCCCGCGATGACCGCGCCCGTCAAGCCCCGCCGCCGATTACGCCTGATCGCCGCGCTGCTCACGCTGATCCTGGTGGCCGCCGCGGTGATCGTCTACTTCCTCATCCCCAACCACCGCACCGCTCTCCTGGTCGACTCCTCCGCCGCCCCCGACGGGTTCGGCCCCCTCGCCCAGGCGGTCGGCGCGGCCGCGGTCAACAGCGCCGCGACGGATTCGCTGTCCCTGCGCCGTTTTGGCGGCGAGTGCGGCAGCCCGGCCAACACCAGCGAACTCGTCGGCCCGGCCACCGGCACCGGCAAACAGGTCGCCGACGCGCTGCGCCGGGTCACCGCCGCGGGCCGCAGCACCCTGGTGGCCGGCATCCTCGGCGCCATCGAGGACTTCGCCGGGCTCTACCCGTTCCGCGGCTGGACCACCAACCGCATCATCGTGGTCACCCGCCAGGGCGTCGACGCCTGCAACCAGAACGAGGCCGAGGTCAAGAAACTCATCCAGGACAAGGTCGCCGAAGCCGGTCTGTCCCTGGAGTTCCGCTTCGTCGGCCTGCAGGTCCCACCCGACCAGCAACCAAAACTGACCCAGCTCGCCGCGGCCGCCGGTGCCCCCAAACCCAAACTGGCCGCCAGCACCGCCGAACTGGCCACCTCGCTCCGGGAACTCGTGCTGCCACGCGCCACCGAGGCCGGTTCGATCGCCCCGCCCACCAGCACGACCAAGCCACCCGAGCGAGCACTCGTGCAGGTCGCGGTCGCTATGTCGGTGTTCTCCGCCGAGATCAGCATCAACGCGCCGGACACCAAAGCCTGTGCGCTGCCCACCGGTCTGAAGTCCAGACGCTGCGAGTTCACCGTCCCCGCCGGGACGATCGCCCCGTTACGCGCCACCATCTCCGGCGCCTGGATGGGCCGCGGCCACCAGGGCCAGCCGATCTGGTTCGGCTGCGAGGACAAACCAACCACCCTGCAAGGGATTCCCGGCGCCAGCGCGACCTGCAACCTGGACCTGACCACCTCCGGCCGCTACGTCTGCCTGGCCACCACCGACCTCGCCGACCGCGGTGGTGCCTACGCCTGTTCGGAGATATTCAAGAAGGTCCCCAAGGCCCCGATTCCCTTCGGTAGCACCGCGCCCGCACCCACCAAGTAGGTCGTCGGTAGCACCGCGCCCGCGCCCACCAGGTAGTTCTCAGGTGGCGTACCGCCCGGCCAGCTCGGCGCCGATCCGGGCCAGTTCCGCCTGCACCGCAACGGGTTCCAGCACTTCGATCATGGTGCCCCAGCCCGCCAGGTTGCGCGCCAGATCCAGCGCCGTCGGCGCGCCCAGCCGCACCCGCGACCGCCCGTCGCGCTCCTCGTCGACCTCGCAATGCCGCCCGAACTGGTTGCGCAGCACCGAAACGAACCGCGACTCGATCACCACCGTCGCCCAGGTCCGGGACCGCTTCTGCTCCACCTCACCCACCACCTTGTCCCAGGCGGCGGCCAGCGCGAAGTCATCCGGCCGGTCGGCGGGTTCCTCGGTGACCACGGCCTCGACGATCCGCTCCACCCGGAAGGTCCGCTGCCCCTTGTCCGTGCCCGCGAGCAGGTACCAGATGTCGTCCTTGTCGACCAGCCCCCACGGCTCGACCAGGCGTTCGGAACGTTCCCGCGCGCCGCTGGTGTAGTTCAACCGCACCTTGCGACGGCGCACCACCGCGGACTGCAACAGCTCCACCATCGCCGGCCGCTGCCGGTCCCGCTCACCCCAGCGGGTCGAGTCGATCATCGTGGCGTCGGCCGCCGCCTCGGCGTCCGCACGGAAGGTGCTCGGCAACGCCCGCACCAGCTTCCGCAACGCCGCCTTCGCCTCCCCGGAGACCGCCGCGGCTGGTCCGACCAGCAGGAACAATGCCTGCGCCTCGGCCGAGGAGAGCCCGCTGAGATCGGTCCTGGCCCCGCCGACCAGCGACCAGCCACCACCGCGGCCGGGTTGCGGGTACACCGGGATGCCCGCCGTGGACAGCGATTCCAGGTCCCGGCGGGCGGTGGCCACCGACACCTCCAGCTCCGCGGCCAGCTCGGCCGCGGTCACCCGGCCCCGGGCCTGCATCAGCAGCAGGGTGGCCACAAGTCGGTCAGCGCGCATGTGTTTCAGCTTCTCCGGAAAAGTGCTCAGTTGATGAGCACTTTAAGCCGCAACATGGTTCCCGTCAGCCCAAGCGAGAGGAACCCCGATGCTGCGAGGTCTCACCACCCACAACTTCTTCGCCGAGGACGTCACGGCCGCCGTCGCCTGGTACACCGAACTCCTCGGCGTCCAGCCCTACTTCGAACGCCGGCTCGACGGCAAACCCGCCTACATCGAGTTCCGCATCGGCGACTACCAGCACGAACTCGGCATCCTGGACCGCCGCTTCGCTCCGCCCGGCGCCGGCGCCACCGGCGGCACCCTGACCTACTGGGCCGTCGACGACATCGAGTCCGCCTACCAGCGCCTGCTCGACCTGGGCGGCACCGCGCAGCAGGGTCCGACCGAACACGGCCCCGGCTTCGTCACCGCCTCGGTGATCGACCCCTTCGGCAACATCCTGGGCATCATGTTCAACCAGCACTACCTCAACGTGCTCGCCGGCCAGGCGGGGGAGTGAGATGAACACTTTCACCGCGCCAACCACCGAGGACTGGCGAACCTGGCTGACCGCCCACAGCCAGTCCGAGTCCGAGATCTGGCTGATCATCCAGCACAAGGACAGCCCCACCCCCAGCCCGCGCTACCACGAGGCCATCGAACAGGCCCTCTGTTTCGGCTGGATCGACAGCCACCACCGCAAACACGACCCCACCAGCTCCCGCCTGCGCTTCACCCCACGCAAACCCCGCAGCACCTGGAGCAGGCTCAACCGGGACCGCGCCGCCACCATGATCGAACGCGGCCTGATGACCCCACCCGGCCAAGCCATGATCGACCTGGCCAAGTCCACCGGAACCTGGCAACCCCCGACCACCCCACCCGCGGACCTACACACCCAACTCGACCGCAACCCCCTGGCCCGCAACCACTTCGACCAGTTCCCACCCTCCTCGAAACGCCTCATCCTGGACTGGATAGCCAGCGCCAAACGCCCGGACACCAGACAACGCCGCATCGAGCAAACCGTGTCACTGGCCGCGATCAACCTTCGCGCCAACCACCCCAGCCCCCGCCCCAGTCCCCACTCCCGCCAGGGCGCCGGTGCGCGGCCAGCACGACCGCGCACCGGAGAACTCACCTGAGCTGCTGCTTGATCAGATCCAGGTAACTGATCACCCGCGCGTACACACCGGGCTTCCCGGCCTGGGCACAACCCTCGCCCCAGGACACCACGCCGACCAGCTTGCCCGCGGTGACCAGCGGACCGCCGGAGTCACCCTGACAGGAGTCCTTGCCGCCCTCGGGCAGACCGGCGCAGACCATCGAGGTGGCGTTGTACTCGCTGTAGGCGGCCTTGCAGTTGGCATCGCTGGTCAGCGGCACGTCCACCTTCCGCAACACCGGCGAGGACGGCCCGCCAGGCCGGATATCGCCCCAGCCCAGCGTGGTGGTGACGGTGCCGGCCCGGTACAGCCCGGTGTCCGCCGAGGTCACCAGCGGCAGGGTCTTGTGCTCCAGGTTGCGGTCCAGAGTCAGCACCGCGACGTCGTCACCCTGTTCCACCGACCGGAAACCAGGGTGCTGCCAGTACTTGGTCACCCTGGCCACCACCCCCTTGGTGGTGCGCATGTCGGTGCGCCCGGCGACCACGGAGAACCGCGAGGCCGGATCACCATCGGTGCAGTGCGCCGCGGTAAGCACCTTGTTGGGCGCGATCAGGGTGCCACCGCAGTGCTCGCGGTTGCTGTGGAACACCGCGACCGTCCAGGGATGGGCCTCGGTGGTGGTCGTGGTGCCGCCGACGATCAGGGGATCGACGTCACCGGCGGGGGCGGCGTTGGCCAGACCGCCCATGGGAATCACACACACCGCAGCAGTGGCCACAACTGCGGCGCAACGGGCAAACTTTCGCAGGGTTTCTCGCACGATCGGATTCCTTCCACAGAAATTCCGGTACGTGCCCCAGCGCACCACCCTCCATGCGCAAGCAACATCCAACAGAGGTCGGGTACCCCCTCCCCAAAAAGTCCACCCCCCTCAGGACACCAGCCCCCCATCCCGAGCGATCATCGCCGCCTGCACCCGATTAGCACACCCGATCTTGGCCATCACCCGACTGAGATGGCTCTTGATCGTGCTCTCACTAACCCGCAACGCCACCCCAATAGCCACATTCGACGCCCCCCGAGCCACCAACGCGAGCACTTCACGTTCCCGAGCACTCAACTGCCCCAACAACCGATAGGCCTGCGCAAACCGCCCCGGATCAACCCTGCTGAACTGCGCCAACACCAACCGGGTCAGCCGCGGCGACAAGATCGCCTCCCCGTCAGCCACCACCCGCACCGCATAGAGCAACTCCCCAGGCCCACCATCCTTGACCACAAACCCAGCCACACCAGCCCGCACAGCCCGATACACAAACTCAGCCGTGTCCCCACAACCACCCCGCCCCGCCAACCCACCCACACCCCAGCGCCCAGCCTCACCTGCCGCGCGGTGTCCGACCCCGCAAGTGCACGCCGCCTGGTGTCCGACCCCGCGTGTGCACGCCACCTCGTGCCCGACCCCACGTGCGCACGCCACTTGATGTCCGGATCCACCAGCGCACCCCGATTGTTGTTCGGACCCGCCAGCACACGCGACCCGATGCCCGGACTCACCCACATCCGCGCCCGCAACCCGGCACCCGGTCTCGCCCAGACCGGTGCTCAAGGCAGGCCGCTCGAACTCGCCCGCGCCCCAGTACCCGGATCCCCCGGCGCCCGCAGCCGCAGCCTGATGCCCAAACCCGGCCTTGCCACCACAAGCACCCTGCCGTGCTACCCCGCCCACACCCACGCCCTGGTACCCGGCCTCGCTTACACCAGCGCCCGCAGTCTGGCACCTGAACTCACTCGCGCCAGTGCCCGCACTCGGGCACCCGGCCTCGTCCACGCCGGTGCCCGAGACAGGCCGCCCGAACTCGCCCGCACCCGCGGCCAGGTTCGCGAATCCGCCCGCCCCAGCGCACCTCGCGTGGTGTCCGGATCCGCCCGCGCCCGCAACCCGATGCCCAAACTCGCCCGTGCCCGTGCCCGTGCCCGTGCCCATGCCCGTGCCCATGTCGGTGCCGGTGCCGCTAGCCCGGCTCGCGAACTCGCCTGTGCCCGCAGCCCGGTCCACAAACCCGCCCGCGCCCCAGCCCACCGCCCGGTGCCCATGATCGGCCTGCTCGAGCGCGATCAACGCCACCACCGCGGTCTCCGGCACCTGCTCCCGGACCGCCTCGATCGCGGACAACCCGTCCTCACCGGGCATCCGCAGATCCGTCAGCAGCACCTGCGGTCGCTGTTGCCTGGCCAGCCGCACCGCGGTCGCGCCGTCCCCGGCCTCGCCCACCACCCGCAGATCCGGCGCGCTTTCCAGGATCCCGCGGATGCCGTACCGGGCCAGGGTTTCGTCGACGATGCCCACGGTGATCACGAGACCCGCCGAATCAGGAATCGCGGTGAGCGAGTGTGTGCAATTCCAGTAAGCGCTCCTTCATGTTTATCGTCCGGCAATTGCCGCCGGTCGGGGATAATGTGGCTGGCATGGTTCCGGAAATATAGTCCCAAGGTTCCGTCCGGCCCGCTCGGATGTCACGTCAGGTCGCCAGCGCCTCGACCGTACCACGGTCGTGCACGTGCGCTGTACTGCGCAGACGTTTCACATCGCGAACTGAACAGGTATGCCGGACAGGTCTGCCAGGCATACTACTTTCCTCCTACTCGACACCCCGGTCCAATACCAGAAAGTATGACCCATCAATACCCGCCAGTGTGATTGTTCGGCCCTCTCGCGCACCTAGGCTTGCTGTCAGATGGGCCATGCTCCACTGTGGACCGGCGGCCCCCGATGCCGACCGGTTCGCCGGGTTCTCCCGTAGCGATATCACCCCGACACTGATGAGGAACCCACCGCCATGGGCGCACGGAAGACGACAGCAGTACTCGGCGCGGTCCTGCTGACCCTGACCACCTCCGCGCCTGCGGTCGCCGCACCCACCGACGAGCTGTCCGGCTACCGCTCCCAGCAGCTCACCTGGTCCGCCTGCGCCGACCCGGACCTGGCCGCCGCGGGCGTCGACTGCGCCAAGGTCGAGGTCCCCCTGGACTACCGCGATCCAGGAGGCAGGCGTATCGAGGTCGCGATCAGCCGGAAGAAGGCCGCCGAGCCGGCCCGCCGGCGCGGTGTGTTGCTGACCAACCCCGGCGGCCCTGGCGGTGAGGGCCTGTTCCTGGCCGCGAAGCTGGCCGAGCAGCCGATCGCGCGGGTCTACGACCTGATCGGGATGGACCCGCGCGGGGTGGGCCAGTCGACCCGGCTGTCCTGCTTCTATCCGCCGACGCCCGAGCTGACCACGCGGCCGCCGGAGGCCGAACTGCCGCTGTGGACCCAGCTGGCCAGGGACACCGAAACGGGCTGCGGTGCGGCGGGCGGTGCGTTCCGGCAGCACGTCACCAGCATGAACACCGCCCGGGATCTGGACCTCATCCGCGCGGCGCTGCGCGAGGAGAAGATCAACTACGTCGGCTACTCCTACGGCACCTTCCTGGGCGCCATGTACGGCACGATGTTCCCGGACCGGCTGGACCGCAGCGTGCTCGATTCGGCGCTGGACCCGCGCAAGACCTGGCACCAGCAGGACTACGACACCCTGGGCGCGTTCAAGGACAACCTGCGGAACTGGACCGAGTGGACCGCTGCCCGCAACGGCACCTTCAAACTGGGCGACAAGCCCGCGGCGGTGCGCGCCGCGGTGGACCGGATCGCCGCCGAGGTCCAGAAGCGCCCGCTCGGCTTGCTCACCAACGTCAGCGCCTTCGACCGCACCATCGGCAACACCACCCGGTACCGCCGGATGTGGGCCGACCTGGCCTTGGCCGTGCGCGAGCTGCTCACCCAGGCCGAGGGCGGCGCCGGTCGGGCCGCGGGTGGTGATCTCGCCGCCGCCGGGGCGATCCTGCACGCGGCGCGGCAGCAGGTCACCGAGGGGACCTACAACTCGGTGGTCTGCGACTGGTACTGGCCGCAGGCGGTCAACGGCTACCTCGCGGACATGCGGCAGGTTCGCGACACCTTCCCCTACGCCGACGCGGTCAACTTCATGGCCCCGAAGAACTGCACCTTCTACCTGCCCAGGGACCGGATGACCCGGATCCGCCCGCGGGCCTACCCGACCGGGCTGGTGGTCCAGTCCGAGGGCGACACCCAGACCGCGCACGCCAACGGTGTGGCCATGGCCCGCCACCAGAAGGCCCGCCTGATCAACGTGCGCGACGACGGCAACCACGCGCACTACGGCATCCAGAACAACACCTGCGTGGACCGCCTGGTCAACGCCTACCTGCTCGACGGCGCGCTGCCCGCACCGCGGGTGGACTGCCCTGGCGTGGACAAACCCAAGGACATCCCGGCCGACTCCGCCCGCGCCAAGTCCACTGTGGACAATCCGGCAACCGCTGATCTGGTCACGGCCGCCAGGGAGATCGTGGCCCGCGACCTGGTCCGGGGACAGCGGTGAGCCGACGCAACCGGGTCGGCCTCGGCGGCGCCCTGCTGGTGCTGCTCGGAGTGCTGGCCATGACCATAGGACCGGACCTGGTCAACGCCGCCGTCCCGGACCGGACCCCGCCGGTGCGGTCCGGCGACACCAGGGTGATCGACACGGGGGAGGCCCGGGTCCGCCTGGACCTGACCCCACTGGTGGGCTGGACCCCAACCCCAGGCACCAACCCCACCGGCTTCACCCTCACCCGCGCCACCGACCGGCTCAGCGTCGAGGTGAAGTCAGGCGTGCGGAACGGCCGGATCGCGCTGGAGCGGTACCTGCGCGGCCTGGGCGTCACCGAACCCGCACTGCGCTGGCAGCTCACCGGCGACGTGCGCACCGACACCGGACTCACCGGCCACCAGGCCACCTTCCACAACCGCGACCGCCACGGCACGGTCTGGCTGCTCAGCCGCGCCACCACCGCGGTGATCCTCAACCTGGTCGGACCACCGGACACCGAACCCGGCATCGGCACCCTGCTCGACCTGGTGGAGGTGAGCGGATGAGACCCACCCGGCCAGCCGCACGCCACTGTTGGCGCGGTGCGGGCACGCTGACCTTGCTCCTCAGGGATCGCGATGTGGAGGCCGGATCCTCGGGTGACCGGCGTGGACAGCCCGGCGCATCGCAGCCGTCCGGTGGGGCGACCTGCCCGACGTGCTCCCATGCCTGGCGCCGCGTGCACATGGCCACCAGCCGGCTCGCGGTCAAGACGATCGTGGCGCAGGTGAACGTCGCCGGCGGCGCGTTCGTGATCACGGGTGATCGCCCGGTGCCCATCGAGCAGGCCGCACGTCCTGACGTCCTCGAAGGCCCCGGCCGTGAAGGGGGATAGCGCCATCAGCACGCTCCAGACCCGTGCGTTCTGGCAGCCCCGGCGCGCGATGCTGTGGGTCTACCTGCTGGTCGTGGTGACCTGCCTGCCACTGCTCGCCCTGACCTTCGCGCCGTTCGCCGCGGCCTCCCCGGTCGCACTGGGCATCGCGCTGGCCGGGCAGCTGGTGCTCGGCGTCCTGCTCTACACGCTGATCCGCTGGATCGACCTGTTCGAGAAGGAACCCCGCACGCTGCTCGCCGCGGCCTTCCTGTGGGGTGTGGCGATGACCGCGCTGGCCGGCAGCCCGAACGGGGCGATCGGCCAGCTGGTGGCCAAACTCGGCGGCCACCAGTTCGCGGTGGACTGGTACGCCGCCATCGCGGGTCCCACCACCGAGGAGACGCTCAAGGCACTAGGCGTGATCGCGATCGTGGTGATCGGCCGCGAACAGGTCCAGCGCCCGCTGGACGGTCTGGTCTATGGCGCGATGGTCGGCCTCGGCTTCCAGCTCGCCGAGAACGTCACCTACGTGCTGAGCAACGCGATCGAGAACCCCAACAGCGATGTCCAGGGCGGCATCGGGGTGCTGCTGGCCCGGTTCCTCACCGGCCTGGCCACGCACACCGTGTACAGCGGCGTGGTCGGCCTGGGCATCGGGTACGCGCTGACCAGGATCGACCGGTCCTGGGCCCGGCGGGTGATGGTCGCGCTCGCGTTGTTCCTGGGTGGCTGGGTCCTGCACTTCCTGTGGAACTCGCCATTGCTCGGCGAATCCGGCCTGGTGACCGTCATCGTCAAGCAGGGCCTGATCGTGGTCTTCTTCATCCTGGCCATCCGCTACGGCGCGCGGCACGAGTACCGCTGGTTCGTCAGCACCCTGCGCGCGGAACCAGCCGAGATGATCACCCCAGCGGAACTCGGCGCCCTGCGCACCCGCCGATCCCGCCGCCGCGCCCGCAAACACGCCGCCGCCCAGCTCGGTCCGCCAGGCCCGGCGCTGCTCCGGCGGCTGCAGGACGCCCAGCTCGCGCTCGCCGTGGCCAAGGACTGGGCGGCCGATGCGGCCACTGATCCCGAGGTGGCCGCGGCCCGGAAAGCGATCACGCACGCACGGGCCGACCTGGGGCGACGCGGTCAGGAGGTCAGCCTGGGCGGGCGATGAGTTCGACCATGGTGCGGATCGGGGTGAACTTCGGCAGCTCGGCGAAGGCATCCCGGTGCTCGACGACGAACCCGGCCCGGCGCACCGCCGCCTCGGTGTCCCGGTTGGGGCGACAGCCGGCGGCCAGTCGTCGCCACAGCGGGTCCACCCGGTCCTGCCACCTGGCCAGCCCGCCGGTGCCGCGCACGTGCTCCAGCACCACCAGCCGTCCACCCGGCGCCAGCACCCGTCTGGCCTCGGCCAGCGCCCGGTCCGGGTGCGCGACCGTGCACAGCACCAGCGTGCAGACCACCGTGTCCACACTGGCGTCGGGCAGGGCCAGGGCCTCGGCGGGGGAGTCCAGTACCTCCACCGGCACCCGCGCGCGATCCACCCGGCGGGCCAGGCGCTGCCGCATGTGCGGATCCGGCTCGGTGGCCAGCACCCGCGCCGCACTGGCGAAGTACGGCAGGTTGACCCCGGTGCCCGCCCCGACGTCCAGCACCACCCCGGTCAGCCCACCCAGCAGCCTGGCTCGCCGGGCGGCCAGCACCCGGCGTTCCATCGCGGCCGTCATCCGGTCGTACACCATCGCGAAAAGCCGGTGACCAGGCATATCGCCCATCATCCCAGAACGGAGTCGGCTTGCTCACTCGTTCCGCGCTTGAAAGTTCGGCCAGCCGAACTTTAGTCTTCCAGAGACCGAACTCGGCACTGGGAGGCGCGGAACACGCATGCGGAACACACCCTCGCGGTTAACGCGCACCTGGCTGGCCACGATCTCCGTCCTCGCGCTGGCCGTGACCGGCTGCACCGCCCGCACCGCGGCCGACCCCGCTGACAGCCGCCCGGTCGTGCTGACCACCTTCACCGTGCTCGCCGACATCGCCGGCAACGTGGCGGGCGACAAGCTGCGGGTCGAGTCGATCACCAAGGCGGGTGCCGAGATCCACGGCTACGAGCCCACCCCCGCCGACATCCGCAAGGCCACCCAGGCCAAGCTGATCCTGGACAACGGCCTCAACCTGGAGGCGTGGTTCACCAAGTTCGTCGCCGAACTGGACGTGCCGCACGCCGTGGTCAGCGAGGGCGTGCAGCCGGTGGACATCGCCGAGGACGCCTACCGCGGCAAGCCCAACCCGCACGCCTGGATGTCCCCGCTGAACGTGCGCACCTACGCCGACAACATGGCCAAGGCCTTCGCCAAGCTCGCCCCGGCGCACGCGGCCGAGTTCACCGCCAACGCCGAGAAGTACAAGCAGCAGCTCACCGAGGTCCAGCAGCGGCTCACCGGCGCACTCGGCAAACTGCCGAAGGAACAACGCGCGCTGGTCACCTGCGAGGGCGCTTTCTCCTACCTGGCAAGGGATGCCGGACTGACCGAGCGGTACCTGTGGGCGGTCAACGCCGAACAGCAGGCCACCCCACAGCAGATCGCCGGCGCCATCGAGTTCGTCCGGCAGAACAAGGTGCCCGCGGTGTTCTGCGAGTCCACCGTCTCCGACGCGCCGATGCAGCAGGTCGTCTCGGCCACCGGCGCCCGCTTCGGCGGCGTGCTCTACGTTGACTCACTCTCCGAGGCGGGCGGCCCGGTGCCGACCTACCTGGACCTGATCCGGCACGACGTGGACACCATCGTCGCGGGGCTGACCAAGTGAGGCCCGCGGTCCGGGTCGAGGACGTCACCGTGCACTACGGCGAGGTGCAGGCGCTCAACGGCGTCAGCCTCACCCTGGAACAGGGCCGGGTGCACGCGCTGATCGGGGTCAACGGCTCCGGCAAGTCCACCCTGTTCAAGACCATCATGGGCGTGCTGCGCCCGGACTCCGGCACGGTCGAGGTGGACGGCCAGACCCCGGCCCGCGCCCGCAAGTCCGGCGCGATCGGCTATGTGCCGCAAAGCGAAACGGTCGACTGGGCGTTCCCGCTCTCCGTCCGCGATGTGGTGATGACCGGCCGCTACGGACACCTGGGTTTCACCCGCCGCGCGCGCCGCGCCGACCACGAGGCGGTCAACGCCGCGCTGGCCAGGGTCGAGCTGACCGACCTGGCCGACCGGCAGATCGGCCAGCTCTCCGGCGGTCAGCGCAAACGCGCCTTCCTGGCCCGCGGCATCGCCCAGCACGCCCGGATCCTGTTGCTGGACGAGCCGTTCGCGGGCGTGGACAAGCCCTCGGAGGCCACCATCACCCGCCAGCTCCGCGCACTGGCCGCCGACGGCGTCACCATCCTGATCTCCACCCACGACCTGGCCGCCGTGCCCGGCCTGGCCGATGAGGCCCTGCTGCTGATGCGCCGGATCCTGGCCCGCGGCGAACCCGCCGAGGTCCTCTCCCCGGAGAACCTGGCCCTGGCCTTCGGCCTCGACGTCTCCCAGGAGCGGGTGTGAACATCCTCGACCTGCTGGCCGAACCCCTCGGCTACAGCTTCATGGTCCGCGCGCTGGTGGCCACCGTGATCGCCGCGGTGGTGTGCGCGGTGCTGTCCTGCTGGCTGGTGCTCATCGGCTGGTCGCTGATGGGCGACGCGGTCTCGCACGCGGTGCTGCCCGGCGTGGTGCTGGCCTACGTGCTCGGCGCGCCGTTCGCGGTGGGCGCGCTGGTGTTCGGCTTCCTGGCGGTGGCGCTGATCGGGGTGGTGCGCGACACCAGCCGGATCAAGGAGGACGCGGCCATCGGCATCGTGTTCACCACGCTGTTCGCCCTCGGGCTGGTGCTGATCTCGGTGACCCCGAGTCAGACCGACCTCAACCACATCGTCTTCGGCAACCTGCTCGGCGTGGCCACCACCGACGTCATCCAGATCGCCGTGCTGGGTGCGCTGGCGCTGACCGTGCTGGTGCTCAAACGCCGCGACTTCACCCTGTACGCCTTCGACCCGACGCACGCGCACGCCATCGGCCTGAGCCCCCGGGTGCTCGGCGCCCTGCTGCTGGCCCTGCTCGCGCTGACCTCGGTGGTGGCGTTGCAGGTGGTCGGGGTGATCCTGGTGGTGGCGATGCTGATCATCCCGGGCGCCACCGCGTACCTGCTGACCAACCGCTTCCAGCGGATGCTGATCATCGCCCCGGTGCTGTCCGTGCTGGCCGCGGTCACCGGCCTGTACCTGAGCTACTACCTGGACACCGCCTCCGGCGGCATGATCGTCCTGGTGCAGGGCGTGGTGTTCACCCTGGCCTACCTCTTCGGCCCGGAACACGGGATTCTGGGCCGCAGGCTGGCCGCGCGTCGGCGTGCGGCGGCCCGAGCGTGACCGTGCGCGGATACCCTGCCCGCATGTCGGTGTCCGAACTGTCCGAGAGCACCCAGAACTACCTCAAGGTGGTCTGGGCGCTGCAGGAGTGGTCCGAGGAGCCGGTCACCACCTCGGTGATCGCCCAGCGTCTTGGCCTGCGGCTGTCCTCGGTGTCGGAGTCGGTCCGCAGGCTGACCGAACAGGGCCTGCTGGAACACCCGCGTTACGGCAGCGTCGGCCTGACCGAGGCAGGCCGGGCGCACGCGGTGGCCATGGTCCGCCGCCACCGTCTCATCGAGACCTTCCTGGTCAACGCGCTGAACTATCGCTGGGACGAGGTGCACGAGGAGGCCGAGCAACTCGAACACGTGGTCTCGGACCTGATGGTCACCCGCATCGACGAGTTCCTCGGCAAACCCACCCGCGACCCGCACGGCGACCCCATCCCCGCCGCCGACGGCACCGTGCACCGCCCCGACGCCCGCCAGCTCACCGGCATGCCCCCGGGAACCCGCTGCCGGGTCGAACGCATCTCCGACGCCGACGCCGCCCGCCTGCAGTACTTCGCCGACAACGGCCTGGTCATCGACACCGAACTCCTGGTCCTGGACTCCGCAACCGGCGCCGACACCCTCACCATCCGCGTCGCCGACCGCACCGACCACCTGAGCCTCGGCCCCGCCGCCACCGACGCGGTCTGGGTCTCCCACCAGCCGTAGCTCCCGGCACCGGGTCCCAGCCGTCGCTGTCAACAGGACGTGCACAGAACATAAGCACCCGCCTGCGAATGTCCAGGTGTGCTCACCAGGCGAACCTTCACCAAGCTCATCACCACCGGAGCGGCCACCGCCACGCTGACCGGCGTCTCCACCGCCGCGGCCAAGGCCCAGACCGAGCCCCGAACCGGCATGGCCCGGGACGAGGCGCCCGCCCAGGACAAGCCGTCCGCTTCAGACCGGCCATCGACCAGCGGTGCCCCGGGCTGGCGCAGCCTAGGCCCGATCCGGCAGGTACGCACCGAGTTGCTGGACATCGCCTACCACGAGTCCGGCCCAGCCACCGGCCCCGTCGTGCTGCTCGGCTACGGCTGGCCGTACTCGCCGCTCGCCTACGCCGAGGTCGCCCCCGCACTGGCCCGCCGCGGCTACCGAGTGCTCATCCCCTACCTGCGCGGCCAGGGCACCACCCGATTCCGGTCACCGAACACCATGCGTTCCGGGCAACAAGCAGCGCTCGGTTCGGACTGGATCGCGTTCATGGACGCACTCAAGATCCCCAAGGCCATTTTCGGCGGCTACGACTGGGGCGGCCGGGGCCTGTGCGTGGCCGCCGCCCTGTGGCCGGAACGCTGCCTCGGCCTGGTCTCGGTGAACAACTACCTGGTCCAGAACCTGTCACTGGCCAGGATGCCGCTGGCACCGTCCATCGAATCAGCGCAGTGGTACTTCTACTACTTCCTGACGGAGCGCGGCCGCAACGGCCTGACCACCAACACCAAGGAACTGACCCGCGTGGTCTGGCAACGCAACTCCCCGACCTGGCGCTTCACCGAGCAGGACCTGGACCAGGCAGTCTCGATCTTCCAGAACCCGGACTACGTCGACATCGTCCTGCACAACTACCGCCACCGCCTGCTCACCGAACCCGGCGACCCCCGCTACGACGACCTCGAGTCCAAGCTGCTCACCCAGCCCCGGATCACCGTGCCCACAGTGACCCTGGACGGCCTGGACGACGGCAACTTCCCACCCACCAACGGCACCCCCTCAGCGAAGTTCTTCACCGGCCCGCGGGTACACCACCAGGTCCCCGGCGCAGGCCACAACCTTCCCCAGGAACGCCCGAAAGCCTTCCTGAACGCAGTCCTCGAGGTAACCCGCCTACGCCCCTGACCTGTCCCCAGTGCGAGGTCTTTCCCTTCACTTTCAGCAGCCCAGGATTCCACTGTGGACAGGGTGAAGCGAAGAACCAGCAACCCACGCACCCAAACCAAGGCCCTCGGCCTGGCAATGGCCCTCGCGTTCACCCTGCCCCCAGTCGCAACGGCAAGCCCAGCCCAACCTCAAGCTCCCACCCCAGCCACGACAGCGGCCCTCGCCGCCACGCCAGCCGCAGCAGCCCCAGCCCCAGCGGCAGCGGCGCCGGCGGGAGCCCCAGCGGCAGCGGCAGCGGCGCCGGGCTCGGTCATCCGGCACAGCTTCGGCAACAGCGCGGGCAGCCGTGAGTACGGCCTCTACCAACCCGCCGGCGAAGTCCGCCCCGGCCGACCGCTGATCGTGTTCCTGCACGGCTGCGGTGGCGCGACCCCAGAGGAAGCAGTGCGGCAATCCGGCCTCACCACCCTCGCCGACCAGCACGGCTTCCTGGTAGCCGCGCCCGCGCAGCCCCCGTCCACGGGGTTCAACGGGTGCTGGAACTGGTTCCTGCCCTGGCAACAGCAACGCGACGCCGGCGAGCCGTCGATCATCGCGGGCATCACCCGCGAGGTGATCCAGCGGGAACAGATCGATCCGGCCCGGGTGTACGTCGCCGGGTTCTCCGCAGGTGGGGCGATGAGCACGGTCATGGGCGCGACCTACCCGGACCTGTACGCAGCCGTGGCGACCTTCGCCGGCTGCGGTTACCCCACCTGTGTTGACGGCACCGGCTTGCTCGCCCGCCTGCGCATGGGCGGCCTCGCCCGGCCGATGCCGGTGCTGCTCGGACAGGGCGAGCTGGACCCGATCAGCGTCTACCCGCTGGGGCGACTACACCTGCGCCAGTGGCTCAACGCCAACACGCTGGCCGGCGGCGGTGGCCCGTGGCTGGGCCCGGACCGGTTGTCGCGCAACAAGCCCTTCGACCGGGAGACCTACCTCGATCCGAGTGGCTGTGCACTGGTTGAGTTCCTCACCGTGCACGGTGGCAAGCACACCTACTTCACCGAACAGCCGGACTATCCCGCCGAGTTGACCAGCTTCCTGCTGCGGCAACGACTCGGCGCGGCACCCGCGGACTGCCGGTGAACACCACTGCCACACTGACGTAGTTGCCGGACAACGTGAACGTTGATCAGCAGGACATCACCAGCCCACACCTTCAACCCGGCCACTTGCTTCAGTGCCGTAGTGGATTCCCTCGCCCAGACACGTCTACTTGGCGGCGAACCACGAGACCCGCCGGGCGGGGATCAGGGGCCAGACGCCTCGGCGAGGCCCTTGAGGTGTTCGTTGCGAGTGCTGATCAATCGCCGCATGTAGTGATCGAGTACCAGCAGCTCCGCGAGCCGGCCCAGCGGACCGAGCGGCGCGGCGAAGTCGATCACATCGCGCATCAGCGTGCCGCCCCGGCCATCCGGCTCGAAGTGGTGCGCGTGATGCCAGCGCCGGAACGGACCGCGCTCCTGCTCATCGACGAAGTACCCCGGCGGGTCGTACGCACTGATCCGCGAGGTCATCCGCCAGTTCAGTCCGAAGTGCCTCGCCTGCCAGGTGACGGTGTCGCCAAGGGCAAGCTGCCCGGAGGTGACCCCGTCGACCGCACGTTCGGTGGAACCCGCCATCGAACTCGTGTGCACCTCGACCTCCAGCGAGAGGTCGAAGACCCGCTGCGGCGGCGCGGCGATGCTGGTGCTGACCTCGAAACGCGGCATGCCTCGACCCTACGTCTGACCTCCGCCGAGACACCCAGCCTCAGGGACGCCGGACCAGATGTCCGCCGATCTGCAGCTGATCACGTAGCAGCCGTTGGGTTCTACTGACCTCCTCCTCTGTGCAATCGATCAGTACCTTGATCTCGACATCCCGCTTGACCAGATCCGCGGTGAGCAACACCCCGCACACACCTGCCCCGGCAGCGCTGCCCAGGAACACGTCGATCCCTTCACCGTCGCCGCTGCTGGTGGCCTCCAGGTGGCCGTAGTCGAGCGGGTAGATCACATCGGGAAATCGCGGGTGCGGTTGGCCACGCGGTCGGTCGACCACGATGGACGAGGCCGCGACCAGTTGGTCGAGCCGTTCGAAGAACCCCAGCAGTTCACTTTGTTGGCGTCCAGGAGAGGTAAGCACCCGAACATTCTCGTTCACCCCTGCCGCAGGCCGGAGTCATTACTCTGGCCGGGTTGATGGTCTTGCTGACGGGGGAGAGCGATCGTGACTACAACCAGGGAGTTGCTCCGGAACGTGCGGCGGCGGCCTGGCATGTACTTGTGGCGGTCTGAGCTGTCGTATGGGGGACTGGTCAACTTCGTGATGGGCTTGGACCTGGGTACAGATGGCGCCCTGCTGAACGGTTTTCGTGAGTTCCTGGTGCTCAAGCTCGACGGCGGCGACAATCTCGGCTGGCCTGGGCTGGTGAAGCACCTGTCGGGCGACGGGACGGAGGCTGCGGTTGACCAGATCGGGCCCGGCCAGGCTGGGGTTGACTGCCTCTTTGATCTGCTGGATGAGTTCCTGGCCGAAGCCAGTAACCCGCACCGCCGGACCCGCATCCATCACGAATACGTGCAGTGGCTGCAACGGCAGTCCTGGTACAACCAGGATCTGGCGCGGTTCAGCAGTTCCCCGCCGCCTGAGATGCTCGACGTGGACCAAGCGTGCGCGATGTCCGGCGTGGACCGGCCGACCCTGTTCGACCTCGTGGCAGCCGGTCAACTCCAGCTGTCGCGAGCTGGGGCTGAGGTGCTGTTCTACCGGCGAGAGGTCGAACAGCTGGTCCCGTGATTCGCTGGGCTGGGAGAAGATCGGGGTATGAGCGATCTGCTGTTGCGGGATGGGCTTGTGCTGGATGTGCGCTCTGGTGACTACTTCGAGGCGAGCCTTCGTTGTGTGGACGGCCGGATCGTCGAGATCGGCCCGGGTCTGACCGCCTCGGCGGAGGCCAGGATCGTTGACCTGGCCGGGGCGGTGGTGCTGCCGGGGTTGATCGACGCGCATGTGCACGTCACCGCGGCGACCGCGGCGCTGGGGGATCTGCCGACCTGGTCGCCGTCCTATGTGGCCGCACACGCCGCCCGGATCATGGGGTCGATGTTGCGGCGCGGGTTCACCACCGTCCGGGACGCGGCCGGTGCGGACTATGGGCTGGCCGATGCCCAGGCCGAGGGCCTGATCGTCGGACCTCGGTTGGCCTTTTGCGGCAAGGCGTTGAGCCAGACCGGCGGTCATGGCGACCTGCGTGGGCGGGGCGCCTCGGCTGCGGACGATCATCCCTGTTGTGCGGGGCTTGGCCAGGTTGCCGATGGGGTGGACGCGGTCCGGGTGGCGGCCCGGAACGAATTGCGCAAGGGGGCGCACCACATCAAGGTGATGGCCTCCGGTGGCGTGGCTTCGCCGACGGACCGGATCGACTCCACGCAGTACTCGATGGAGGAGTTGCGTGCGGTGGTGGAGGAAGCCGAGGCGGCCAATCGGTATGTGGCGGCGCACGCCTACACCGCGCGGGCGGTGAACCGCGCGCTGGAGGCCGGGGTGCGGTCGATCGAGCACGGGAACCTGATCGATGAGCGCAGCGTCGAGTTGTTCCTCGCGCACGACGCCTATCTGGTGCCGACCCTGGTCACGTACTGGGCGTTGAAGCAGGAGGGCAAGGCGCACGGCCTGCCGGCGGACAGCCACCGCAAGGTGGACGAGGTGCTGGAAGGCGGCCTGCGCGCGCTGGAACGCGCGGCCCGCGGTGGGGTGAAGCTGGTGTACGGCAGCGATTTGCTCGGCGGGATGCACCGCTACCAGAGTCACGAGTTCCTCCTTCGGGGTGAGGTTCAGCAACCGATCGATGTCATCCGCTCAGCCACGGTCACCGCGGCCGAGCTACTGGGGCTCGCCGGGGAGATCGGCGAGGTTGAGGTGGGGGCACGGGCCGATCTGGTGGTGCTGGACCGGGATCCGTTGACTGAGGTGGGGGTGTTGGCGGCCACACGTCATATCGTGCATGTGGTGCAGGAGGGCCGCATCGTCTCTGACGGCAAGGCCGCATAGGAGGAAAGTCGTACCCGGCTCTGCCCTCCTCGCCGATGTCCCCAAGCTCCCGACCGACGATCGTGGAAATCGCGCTTCGGACGGAGGGACAAACAGTGATCATCGCTGAGGGCTTGACGAAACAGTACGGCGGCGGCGTCGGTGTGGCCGACCTGTCCTTCGCCGTGCGGCCCGGTGCGGTCACCGGGTTCCTCGGTCCGAACGGGGCAGGCAAGTCGACCACGATCAAGCTGATGCTCGGCCTGGTGCGCGGCGCGGGCCGCACCACCTTCACCGGCCGCAGCTACCTGGAACTGGCCGATCCGTTGCGCACAGTCGGCGTGCTGGTCGACCCGGGCGCGGTGCACCCGTCCCGCTCGGCAGCCGGGCACCTGCGGATGGTGGCCGCGGGCGGCGGGTTGCCGATACGCCGGGTACACGAGGCGCTGTCCCTGGTTGGTCTGGACTCGGTGGCGGACAAGGCGGTCGGGAGGTTCAGCCTGGGCATGCGGCAGCGGCTGGGCCTGGCCACCGCACTGCTCGGCGATCCGGAGTACCTGATCCTGGACGAACCTGCCAACGGGCTTGATCCCGACGGGGTGCGCTGGATCCGACGGTTCCTGCGTGAGTTGGCGGGGCAGGGGCGGACCGTGCTGGCCTCCTCGCACCTGCTGGCCGAGATGGCACAACTCGCCGACGATCTGGTCGTCATCGGCGGGGGCCGGTTGATCTCGGCCGGCTCGCTGGCGGAGTTCGTCGACCAGCACACCCGCAGCGTTGTCGTGGTGCGCGGGCCCGAGACTGCGCGGTTACTGGTGGCCTTGGGTCGCAACGGGTTACGCGTGTGGCAGGGCACCACCGAAGAGCTGGTGGTCGACACCGACAACACCGAGCTGGTCGCCAGGGTGGCCGCTCAGACAGGGTTACCGGTCCGGGAACTGTTCCTGCGGCGGTCCGATCTGGAACAGGCATACCTGGCCGCGACCGCGCACACCGTCCAACACCGAGGAGAACCGTCGTGAACACAGCGGTGGCCTACGAATGGCACCGGGCCCGCGGCCTGCGCTCAACCTGGGCGTTGCTGCTCGCGGCCGGAGCACTGGCCTTCGCCTCTGGGCTGTACTGGGGCGCCAAGACCGATCTGGGGAGGCTGGACGCGTTCGATTCCTCGCTCGGTCTCCCACTGACTCTGGGCGCTTCGCTGATCGCCGCGGTGGGGGTGTGTGCGTTCGGACTGGACTACCAGCACGGCACGATGCTCACCACCCGCCTGGTGCTGCGGTTCCGGGCCCGGATCGTGGCGGCCAAGGCGGTGGTGGTCGGCGGGCTGAGCCTGGTTGGCGGAGTGCTGGTGACTGGGCTCGCGGTGGCCGGGGTGTTACTGGCTGGTGGTTCACCCGATGGTGGGGTGACGCATGTGCTGCTGCGGGGCGTCGGCGTGCTGTTACTGACGCTGTTGTCCGGGCTGGCCGGGCTCGCGCTCGGCGGGCTGCTGCGGTACACCGCGATCGGTACCGGGGTCTTCCTGGTGTGGACGTTGGTGGCCGAGACCGCGCTGGGTGGGTTCCTGCACGTGCCCCCGTCCTCATTGCCGTTTCGCGGCACCGCGCTGCTGTTCGCCGGGAGCGCCCCGCCGTGGTTCGCGGTGCTGCTGTTCGCGCTGGTGGCGGCGGCCGGACTGACCGCGGTGGGATTCACCCTGGCACGTCGGGACAGCTGACGGTCAATGATCACGTGGCCGCCTACAGTGGGCCCGGTGGGGTCCGAGAAGCGGGTGCAGGGCAGATGGGCCTTGTGGGACGGTCGGCTCAGCCTGTTGGCACTGGACCTCCTGGTGTTCGCCGCCGTGTTCGCCTTCGAGCTGGTCAGCGCTCAGAACCAGGACAAGCTGGCCAGCCCGTACTACCAGGTCGCGATGGTTACGCTGATCTGCACGTTCGCGCAGCTGCGTCGGCGCTTCCCGATGGTGGTGCTGGTCGTGGCGCTGGCCGGCATTCCGGCTGGACTGACCCTGGTACCGGCGACCGTGGCGGTCTACTCGGTCGCGGCCCGGCACGGACTGGGCTGGAGTACAGGTGTCGCGGTCCTGCTGACGACCGCCGTGGAGTTCATCCAGCGGAGGCCGTTCCGGGTGGAGGACCTGGCGCCGATGGCGTTCGCGTTCGCCATGATGGTGGCGGCCCCGGTGCTGGCCGGGCTGTGGATGCACCAGCGGGCGATGCTGCTCGTCGTGCTGCGGGACCGGGCCGAGGAGGCGGAGCGCACCCGCACCCTGCTCGCCGAGCAGGCCGTGTCGGCCGAACGCCGGCGCATCGCCAGGGAGATGCACGACGTGGTCGCGCACCGGGTCACCGCGATCGCGTTGCAGGCGGGCGCGTTGTCGGTGAACGCGCCGGACGGGCGGACCGAACGGGCCGCGGAGACGATCCGCACGGTGAGTGTGACCGCGCTGGATGAGTTGCGCGGCATCCTGCGGGTGCTGCGTGATGAGGCTGACGAAGGTGAGCCGCCGCCGACGCGGGCCACCGGGGCCGGGTTGTTCGGTTCGATCGAGCATCTGGTGGAGGAGGTGCTGGCCACCGGTGGACGGATCGAGTTGGAGCTGCCGGATCCGGCTCCGGAGGTGCCCGAGGTGGTGGAGCGGGCGGTGTACCGGGTGGTGCAGGAAGCACTGACCAATGCCGGTAAGCACGCTCCGCACGCGGACGTGCGGGTGCGGGTCGGCGCCACGGCCGACCTGCTGGTCGTGGAGGTCAGCAATCCGCTGGCCCCGCGTCCGGCGGACGTGCCCGGCTCCGGTTACGGTCTGCTGGGTATGCGGGAACGGGTCGAGTTGGCCGGTGGGCAGCTCAGCGCGGGGCGCGTCGAGGGCGGCGCGTTCCGGGTGACCGCGCGGTTCCCGCTGGAGGAGACGACAACGTGACGGTGAAGGTGGTCCTGCTGGAGGACGAGGAGATCGTCCGCAGCGGGGTCCGGATGATCCTGGAGTCCGCCTCGGACATCGAGGTCGTGGCCGAGGGTGAGGACGGCTCGCAGGCGATTGAGCTGACCGACCGGTTCCGGCCGGATGTGGTGCTCACCGACATCCAGATGCCCAAGGTCGACGGCATCGAGGTCACCCGCCAGTTGACCGCGCGGCCCGGAGCGCCCGCGGTGGTCATCCTCACCACCTTCGACGTCGACGAGTACGTGCACGCCGCACTGCGGCACGGCGCGGCCGGCTTCCTGCTCAAGGACAGCCCACCACTGGAGCTGGTCACCGCGGTCCGGGTGATCGCCTCCGGCGAGGCCATGATCTCGCCCCGGATCACCAAGCGCCTGCTGTCCCGCTTCGCCACCGGCGCGGCCGAAGAGGCGGCACTCGCCCGCCTGGCCGCGCTCACCCCACGGGAACGCGAGGTGGCGGTGCAGATCGGGCATGGGCTGAGCAATGTGGAGATCGGGGGCGTGCTGTTCATGAGCGAGTCCACCGTGAAGGTCCACATTGGACGAATCAAGATCAAACTACGGGCGGCGAACCGAACCCAGGTCGCAATCCTGGTGCACGACGCGGGGTTGCTCTGACGCACCGGGGCTTTGTCCGGTGGTGTGGGGCGAGTCTGGTGTGACGGGGTGTGGGCGAGGAGCTGGTCGGCAGACCGGCTGGCTCACCGGCTGGCTGGCTGGCCGACCAGCTGATTGGCCGACCGGCTGGGGCCGCGCGGTCCGGCGGGTTTGGCGGTGTGGTTGGCGCCGTTGGTGGAGGGGTGCTGGGCTCTTGTTGGTGGGGTTGTCAGCGGGCGTCGCCGTAGGCGCTGGTGCGACCGAACAGGAACCACAGCAGGGGGCCCAGGAACGGGGCACACAAGGTGAAGGCCACCCATACCAGGGTCATGCCGCCGCGCAGGGGGCTTCGTAGAACGCTGATCAGTGCGGCCAGGAAGAGCACGAAGCCGGAGATGATCACTAGGGCGATGGCTGCGGCGGCTCCATATGCCCAGTACTGCTCGGTCATGGGAGGACTGCTCCTGCGGGTTGGGGGCGGCGGTGCTGTGGGCTGTGTTGAGGGGCGGTGTTGCGGGCTGGTTGAGGGGTGGTGTTGGGGCGGAGGGCTGGGGCGGTGAGGGTTATGGGGGACAGGCCGGGCTCGCCGCGGCGGCGTCAGCTGTGGATGGCGAGGGGGCGAGGGGGCGAGTGGTGCCACGGTGAGTGGGGCGCTGGCGAGCGCCGCGTGCGTTGTGGGCAGCGAGGTGGATGGGGGCAAGCTGGGGCTCCGTTTGGTGGGCGGGGCGGGAATGCCGTGGTGGAGCCCAGTTTTGTGGCTGTGGTGGGGGTGCGCATCAGACGTGTTGGCAGGGCGGGTAGTACCTGAGTCGTAGTGGGAGATGGCCGGATGGCCTAGGGGTGGGGCGGAATTTCACTCCTGGGAGGGAGAAGCGGTATCGCGGCGGGGTTTTGTGGCTGGTAGCGGGGTTGGGCTTGGGATGGGTGGGGGCCTGGGGGACCGGTTTGCCTGGATTTGCCCGCACAGCGGACGGGACGTGTCCCGTAGTCGGACAAGTAGCCTGCGAAGCGTGAGCCGAATTTCGGATCGATCGCACCCTGATCTACCCGTGAACACCTGCAGCCGGACCCGGTTCGTCGTCGGGATCATCGGCGCCCTGCTCATCCTCGCCATCGGCACCATCGTCATCGGACTGGTCGTCCGGCTCGTCTTCCCGGTGCAGTTCAGCGCCGGGGACCATTACCAGTTGTCGCCCTTCGGCATCGGTTTCGGCGTCAGTGCGATCTACCTAGTCTGGCTCGGTTACCTGGCGCTACGCCGGCGTCACTGACCCGCGGGCGCTCCTGGCCAGGCTCCGCGGCTGAGCAGGCACAGCACCAGCGCGGCGATGTTCCACGAATCGTCGTCGCCGCGGTGGTGGCGGCCCTGCAACGGCAGCCCGGCGATCTCCAAGGCGCGGGCCATGCCTGCGGGGCGGCGCAGGCCGAAGGCGGTGGCGAAGACCGCTTTGGCGTTGGTGTGGTGCGGGCTGAAGGGGTAGGCGTTGGCGGACTGAGGGTTGGCTGGGTGGATGCTGGGTTGGCCTGGGCTAGGTGGGTGGGTGTTGGTGGGCTGCGAGCTAGGCGGGGAGAGATTGGTGGGGCGTGGGCTAGCTGGGTAGGTGTTGGAGGGGTGCGGGTTAGCTGGGGAGAGATTGGTGGGGCGTGGGCTTACTGGGTAGACGTTGGTGGACTGTGGGCTAGCTGGGTAGAGGTTCGTGGGGTGCTGGCGAGGTGGGTAGGTGTTGGGTTGGTGGGGGCTAGGCGGGTTGGCGTTGGTGGGGTGGGGGCTTGACGGGGCGGTGGTGGTGCACTGGCGCTGGAACTGCTTGCGGTCGTAGTCGCCCCAGCTGGTCCAGGGGCGTTCGCCCGCGGCGTGTTCGGTGGCCAGGATCGCGCAGGCTTCGGGGAAGTTGACGCCGGTGTCCACCTCGGCCTGGGTGAGGCCGGTCAGCTCGGTGCAGAACTCGCTGACCGTTGACTGCCTGGGGCGTACCAGGATTCGGTGTTTGTGGAGGCGTTCGGCGGTGGCGAGGCTGACCACGGTGAGGCCGATCTCGATGATCTCGCTGGCCTGGCCTGGTGGTGGGTTGCCGGGCCAGCAGGTGGCCTCGACGTCGATGACGTTCAGCAGGTCGGGCTCGCTGCGCATCCGGCGAGGCTAGCCGGTGAGCCGGAGCCTGTGGTGGAGCTGGTCGCGTGTGGTGGACCGGGCCGCCGGGGGTGGGGCCCGTGCGCCTGGGCCAGGGGAGGGGCGGGTTTTCCAGGCGCACGGGGGTTTTGGTTAGGTTACTGAGACTACTGGGGGGCCTGTGCCTTCTTCCATGTCCTCGGCTATGCGTAGGGCTTCCTCGATCAGGGTTTCCACGATCTGGTGTTCGGGGACGGTTTTGATTACCTTGCCTTTGACGAAGATCTGGCCTTTTCCGTTGCCGGAGGCCACGCCCAGGTCGGCTTCGCGGGCTTCGCCTGGGCCGTTGACGACGCAGCCCATGACCGCGACTCGTAGCGGGACTTCCATGCCTTCCAAGCCTGCGGTTACCTGTTCGGCGAGGGTGTAGACGTCTACCTGGGCGCGGCCGCAGCTGGGGCAGGAGACGATTTCGAGTTTGCGGGGGCGGAGGTTGAGGGATTGCAGGATCTGGGTGGCTACCTTGATTTCCTCGACGGGTGGGGCGGACAGGGACACTCGGATGGTGTCGCCGATGCCTTGGGAGAGCAGGGCGCCGAAGCCGACTGCTGACTTGATGGTGCCCTGGAAGGTGGGGCCCGCTTCGGTGACGCCCAGGTGGAGGGGGTAGTCGCATTGGTCGGCCAGGAGTTCGTAGGCGCGGACCATGATGACGGGGTCGTTGTGTTTGACCGAGATCTTGAGGTTGTGGAAGTCGTGTTCGGCGAAGAGGGAGGCTTCCCAGAGGGCTGATTCGACCAGGGCTTCGGGGGTGGCCTTGCCGTGCTTGGCGAGTAGGCGGGGGTCCAGGGAGCCCGCGTTGACGCCGATGCGGATGGGGGTGGCGGTTTCCTTTGCGGCTTGGGCGATTTCGCCTACTCGGTCGTCGAACTTCTTGATGTTGCCTGGGTTTACCCGGACGGCGGCGCAGCCGGCTTCGATGGCGGCGAAGACGTACTTGGGCTGGAAGTGGATGTCGGCGATTACCGGGATGCCGGATTTGCGGGCGATGGCGGGTAGGGCGTCGGCGTCGTCTTGGGAGGGGCAGGCTACGCGGACGATGTCGCAGCCTGCGGCGGTGAGTTCGGCGATTTGTTGGAGGGTGGCGTTGACGTCGGAGGTGAGGGTGGTGGTCATGGATTGGATGGAGACGGGATGGTCGCTGCCTACGCCTACTTTGCCTACCTGGAGTTGGCGGGTTTTGCGGCGAGGGGTGAGTACGGGGGGCGGGAGTTCGGGTAGGCCGAGGGGCACGGTCATCGGAGCAGGCCTTTCAGCGGGGCGGGGTGCTCGAACAGGGCGCGGACGGTGTCGGCGATGTTCTCCGCGTCCAGGCCGCAGGCGGTGAGGATGTCGCCGCGGGCGCCGTGGTCCAGGAACGCCGCTGGCAGGCCGAGGTTGTGCACGGGGGTGGCGACCCGGGCGTCCGCGCAGGCCTGGGCGAGTGCGGTGCCCAGGCCGCCGGTGCGCAGGCCGTCCTCGACGGTCACGACGAGGCGGTGTCGTGCGGCGAGGTGGACCAGGGTCGGGTTGATCGGGAACAGCCAGCGGGGGTCGACGACGGTGACGCCGATGTGGTGGTGGGCAAGGAGTTCCGCCGCGGCCAGGGCTGGGCCGGCGAGCACGCCTGCGGAGACCAGGAGGACGTCGAGGGGTTGGTGTTCGCCTCGGTAGAGGATGTCCAGGCCGTCCATCCGGTTGCGGGCTGGGATGTCCTGGCCCGCGGAGGCTTTGGGGAAACGGAGGGCGGTGGGGCCGGTTTTCACCGCGACCGCCTCGCGTAGCAATGCGGCGAGCTGGGTGGTGTCGCGGGGGGAGGCGACTCGCATGCCGGGTACCTGGCTGAGCAGGGCGAGGTCCCACATGCCGTGGTGGGAGGGACCGTCGGGGCCGGTGATGCCCGCGCGGTCCAGGACGAAGGTGACGGGGAGCTGGTGCAGGGCGACGTCCATGAGGACCTGGTCGATGGCGCGGTTGAGGAAGGTGGCGTACAGGCAGACCACCGGGTGCAGCCCGCCCATGGCGAGGCCGGCGGCGCTGGTGACGGCGTGTTGTTCGGCGATGCCGACGTCGAAGATCCGGTCCGGGTAGCGCTGGGCGAAGCGGTGCAGGCCAACGGGTCGCAGCATCGCGGCGGTCAGCGCGACGACCTCGGGGTGTTCGGCGCCGAGGTCGGCCATTTCGGCGCCGAACAGGCTGGTCCAGCTCGGTGCGCCGCCGGACTTGGCGGTGCCGGTGGCCGGGTCCAGCACGCCGATGCCGTGCATGTGGTCGGCCGCGTCGGTTTCCGCGGGCAGGTAGCCGCGGCCCTTCTGGGTCACGCAGTGCACCAGCACTGGCCGGTCGAGTTCGACGGCGGTGCGGAAGGCGGCCTCCAGGGCCGGGATGTCGTGGCCGTCCACCGGGCCGAGGTAGGTCAGGCCGATGCGCTGGAACAGGGTCGAGCCTGGGTCGGGTTCGTTGGCGCGCAACGTGGTGAGGTGGTCGGCCAGACCGCCGACGGTGGGGTCGTAGGAGCGGCCGTTGTCGTTGAGCACCACCACGACCGGCCGGGTCGAGCCACCTAGGTTGTTCAGCGCTTCCCAGGCCAGGCCGCCGGTGAGGGCGCCGTCGCCGATCACCGCGACCACCCGGCGGTCGGACTCGCCGCGCAGCTGGTGGGCCTTGGCCAGACCGTCCGCATAGGACAGTGCGGTGGACGCGTGCGAGTTCTCCACCAGGTCGTGCTCGGACTCGGCGCGCTGCGGGTACCCGGCCAGACCGCCCGCGGCACGCAGGGTGTCGAAGCCGTCGGCGCGGCCGGTGAGGATCTTGTGCACGTAGGACTGGTGGCCGGTGTCGAAGACGATCCGGTCGTGCGGGGAGCGGAACACCCGGTGCAGGGCGGTGGTCAGCTCGACCACGCCCAGGTTCGGGCCGAGGTGGCCGCCTGCCGCGCAGACCTTGGTGATCAGCAGCTCGCGGATGGCGGCGGTGAGGCGGTCCAGTTCGGTCGCGGACAGCTCGCGCAGCCGGGAAATGTGGTGCAGGCTCATGGGATCACACCTCTTCGTCGCTGGGGCAGCGCTCGGGCGGCACGGCGCCACCGCGGTCGATGACGGTGGCCGGGCCGAGGCCGTGGATCGCGCTGACCACCTGGGTGACCAGCCGCCGTTCGGTGTCCGGGTGGGTGAGCACGCCCAGGGTGCGCACCCCGGCCAGCCACTCCGGGCGCAGGTCGGTGACCCGGCGCAGCCACTGCGCGGGCCTGCCCTGGCGGCGGCAGGGCGCGACGGTGGCCGGGTCCAGGGCGAGCAGCAGGTCCACCGGCTCCGGTTCGGCCAGCAGCAGCACGGTGCGCGGGCCCAGCACCGCCGAGAACTCGCGCACCACCCTGGCCGCGGCGGCCAGCGTGCGCGGATCGTCGGCGTTGGCCGCCGCGCCCAGGCCGACCCGCCTGCCGCGACCGTCCACCCAGGACACGGCGAAGCCCAGTGCGCGGTGATCGCCGCAGCCCTGGTCGAAGGCCAGCGGGCCGCGCCGGCTGGTGACCCCGCGGCGGCGCAGGCTGGCGGCCAGCAGTGGGGCCGCCGGGCACGGGGTCACGCCCAGGTGCCGGGCCCGGAGTTCGTCGGCCACCATCGGCGCCCTGGTGTCGTGCAGGGCCAGCACGGGGGCGAACTCGGTGTTATGGCGTAGGGCGGTCATGGGGTTGTCCCTTTCTGCGCACGGCGGCGGGGAGTCCGAAGTGGACGGTCTCGCGGGTGACCTCGCGTTCCTGCCTGCTGACCGCGCCGAGCCCGCCGAGCGCGGTCACCACCTCCTCGACCAGGGCCGGTGGCGCGGAGGCACCCGCGGTCAGGCCCACCGCGGATACCCCGGCCAGCCATTCCGGCCGGATGTCGCCCGCCCGGTCGATGAGCTGGGCCGGGGTGCCCTGGCGGCGGGACAGTTCGACCAGCCGGACCGAGTTGGAGGAGTTGGTGGAGCCGACCACCAGGACCAGGTCGGACTCCTCGATCACCGCCTGCAGCGAGTGCTGCCGATTCGTGGTGGCGTAACAGATGTCCTCGGTCGGCGGCTCGTGCAGTCGCGGGAACTTCGTCCGGAGCGCGTCGATGACCTCGGCGGTCTCGTCGATGGCCAGGGTGGTCTGGGTGAGGTAGGAGACCTGCTGGTGCCCGGCCAGATCCAGCCCGACCACGTCCGCCGGGGTCTCGACCAGGATGGTGGCTTCGGGGGCTTCGCCGAGGGTGCCTTCGACTTCTTCGTGTCCGGCGTGGCCGATGAGCACGATGGTGTCGCCGCGGGCGGCGTAGCGGCGGGCTTCGGCGTGCACTTTGGTGACCAGTGGGCAGGTGCCGTCGATGACTTCGAGGCCGCGTTCGTTGGCCTCGGTGCGGACGGCGGGGGAGACGCCGTGGGCGGAGAAGACGACGGTGGATCCGTCGGGGACCTCGTCGAGTTCGTCGACGAAGATCGCGCCGCGGGCGGCCAGGTCCTCGACCACGTAGGTGTTGTGCACGATCTGCTTGCGCACGTAGACCGGGTTGGTCCGGGTTTCCAGGGTGCGTTCGACGATCTCGATCGCCCGTTCCACCCCGGCGCAGAAGGAGCGTGGGCTGGCGAGCAGGATCCGGCGTGGTCCGGCCACCTTCGCCCAGGCGTTGATCGCGGCGCGCAGCAGATCCTCGGGTGCGCCGGGCTGGCTTGCGCCACCCAAGCCAGCGGGGCCGAGTCGGCCGCGGTCGAACCAGGTGTGGTGGGTGCGTGGGCCGTTGAGCGGCAGTGGGGCCGTCACGACGGGGACTCCGTGACGGACCAGCTCACCGGCCAGCAGGGGCGCGGCCGGGCAGGGCAGGTGCTCGCCCTCGGGATCGTGCAGCAGGTCGGCGACCAGCACGCCGCCGGGTGGGGCGTTGACCATGGGGACTCCTCAGTGATCGCGGTGGGTGAGCCTGCGGGCCAGCTCCAGCAGTTCGGTGGCCGCGGCCGGATCGCAGCGCGCCGATTCCAGGCGGTCCACCGCCAGCGCGACCTGGGCGCCCGCCTGCTGCTGGGCCCAGCGCCGGCCACCGGCGGCCTCGACCAGCGCGGCCAGTTCGGCCACCTCGCCGGGCTCGATCGGCTCGGGCGCGGTGTAGCGCGCGGCCAGCTCCGCGCCCGCGGTGGTGCCGGAGGTCAGCGCGGCCACCACCGGCAGCGACTTCTTCTTGCTGCGCAGGTCGTTCCCGGCGGATTTGCCGGTGACCTCGGGTGCGCCCCAGATCCCGAGCAGGTCGTCCACCAGCTGGAAGGCCAGCCCGACGTGCTCGCCGAAGGCCCGCAGCGCCACCACCTGTGCCGGGCTCGCACCACCGGCCAGCGCGCCCAGCGCACAGGCCCCGCCCAGCAGCGCGCCGGTCTTGCCAGCCACCATGGTCAGGCACTCGGTGAGCGTGACGCTGTCCCGCTTCTCGAAGGCCAGATCCGCGCTCTGCCCGTCGCACAACGCCAGCACGTACTCGGAAAGCCATTGCACGCCAAGGGCTCCGGCCCGCCCGCCCTGCCGGGCCAGCACCTGGCAGGCCAGCGCCAGCAGGGCGTCGCCGACCAGGATCGCCTCCGGCACGCCGAAAACCGACCAGGTGGTCGGCCGGTGTCTGCGCACCGGATCGCCGTCCATCACGTCGTCGTGCACCAGGGAGAAGTTGTGCACCAGCTCCACCGCGACTGCGGCGGGCACCGCGTTCTCCGCCGCGCCGCCCACGCCGCGGGCGGAGAGCAGCACCAGCGCGGGCCGCACGGCCTTGCCCGGGTTGCCCCTGGTCGGCGTGCCGTGCTGGTCCCACCAGCCCAGGTGGTAGCCGGCGCCGTGGCGCATCGAGGGCGGCAGCGTGTGCACCGCCCGGTGCAGGGCGGGATCGGTCAGCGAACGGCTCCACGAGATCACATCGGTGGTCAGCACGGGGGCTCCTCGGCGCCGGGGGATCGGGTCACAGCAGGCTGTCGGCGTAGCGCGGGGAACTGCGGTGCCAGTCGAGGCTGCCGGAGATCCACGCCTTGAGCCCGGCCACGAACTGGCGCAGCGCGGGAGTGCCCTGCTCGGCGAGCAGGCGGTCCTGGAGGTCGTCGAACTCCCTGGTGCGGGCCGAGGTCATGTCGGCAGCGGTCTCCACCGCGCCGCGCCAGGTCATCCCAGAGGCCCCGTGCAACACGGTGACCAGGTTGTTCAGCTCGCCGTGCCGGAACTCCTTGGCCACGGAGAACACGTCGTTGCTCCAGCAGATGATGTCGTTGGCGGCCAGCCGCACCGCCCTGGTCGCCGGGTCGGCGGCCAGCTTCGGGTACAGGTAGGCCTCTGGCTGGCGTTCGATCAGGTCCAGGCAGGTCTCCACCGCGCCGCTGAGCCGCCGCAGCTCGATGTAGGCGCGCAGGTCGGGCACGGCGCCGGTGCGGTCGCGGGCCAGGTCGCTTGCGTAGGAGCGGGCGTACTCGTCGGCGTTGCGGCGGAAGCGTTCCTGCAACGGCCGGGGCATGGTCGCGGCCAGCTCCCGCCACAGCTCGGCCAGGGCCGCGGTCACCGGCGTGCGCGCGGCGACCGGGGCGGCGCCGTCCAGCGGCAGCAGGCCGAGCACACCCCGGTCGATACCGCCCTCGGCAGGCGCCCGGTTCTCGTCGAACTCGTCATCGGCGACGAACAGCCAGGTCAGCCATTTCGCGTAGACCAGCAGATCGGGCGCGTCCGGGTAGGAGTAGGCCGCGCATTCGCCGAAACGGGCCTGCCGGAAGCGTTTCTCGATGGCCGGCTCGGTGAGCAGACCGGCGGCCAGCGCCCATTCGTGCAGTCGCTGCTCGACCTCGGGCACGGAAACCAGCGAGTTGCGCCGGGAGGGATAGGGGCACCAGATGGTGGCGGATCGCATCGCGGTCATGGGGCACCTTGTCTGCCGATAGAACAGGGTCCGTGCCCAGAAATGTCGATCCTTTTCCGGCTCAGGTGAACGGGTTCAAACCCGGCGTGCACCCAGTTACCGCCCGCACTGCGTCAAGGGGCAGCGGGGCGACCACCGGCAGGTGCGCTGGCCTGGACTTGAGCGAACCAGGGCCGGGCTGCACCGAGTTCCCGGCCCGGCTGCGGGAAGGGGCAGAGTTCGCCGCCAGGGCCCGTCCACTGTGGAAATCGCCGGGGTCCGCGACCACAGTGCGTGCTGCGTGCTGCGAATGAACCCGGTGATCCTGGAGGAAGTCATGCCCAAGCCCATTCCGGAAGCTCCCGGCGCTCTGCCGCTGATCGGGCACGCGCTGCCCCTGGCCCGGCGGCGGACCCAGTTCCTGGCCTCACTGGCCGAACTGGGCGGAATCGTGCGGATCAACATGGTCGGCATGCCGGCCTATGTGCTCACCGATCCGGATCTGGTGTGGCGGGTGCTGGTCTCGGAAGGCCGCAATTACCACCGCGGCCGGATGTTCGACAAGATGACCGAGGTGCTCGGCAACGGGCTGGCCACCATTTCCGGCAAGGCGCACCACGAGACCCGGCGCATCCTGCAGCCCACCTTCCACCACCAGAAGGTGGCCTCCTACGCCTCGATCATGACCGGGGTGGCCGACGCGGTGTCCTCGGCCTGGCGGGCCGGGCAGGTCATCGAGGTGGACCAGGCGATGAACGACCTGACCGCGCGGGTGGTCAACGGGATCCTGTTCGCCTCCGAGATGGGCGCCCGCGCCGCCGACGCCATCCAGCTCCGGCTGCCCGAGGTGATGAAGGGGATGCTGACCAGGACGCTGATCCCGGGCGCCTGGCAGAAGCTCCCGCTGCCGGCCAACATCCGCTACGACCGGGCCAACCAGGAGATGCACGCCGCCATCGACGAGGCCATCGCCGCCTACCGGGCCGAAGGCAAGGACCACAGCGACATGCTCTCCACCCTGCTCGCGCTGCGCGATGACGACGGCAATCCGATGACCGACCAGTGGATCCACGACCAGGTGATCACGGTGGCGGTCGGCGGCATCGAGACCACCAGCGCGGCCCTGGCCTGGTGCCTGCACCAGATCGGCGTGCACCCGGAGATGGAGCAGCGGCTGCACGCCGAGCTGGACGAGGTGCTGGGCGGGCGGCCGCCGGAGTTCGCCGACCTGCCGCGACTGGTCTACACCGGCCGGATCGTGCTGGAGGTGCTGCGGATGCACGCGGTCGCGGTGTACATGCGGCGCACCCTGGACCTCACCCAGCTCGGCGAGTTCGAGCTGCCGGCCAAGGCCGAGATCATCATCAGCCCGTACGCGCTGCACCGGAACCCGCGCTACTTCCCGGACCCGGACGTCTTCGACCCGGACCGCTGGGCGAGCGAGGCCACCAAGAAGCTGCCCAAGGGCGCCTACATCCCGTTCTCCGCGGGCGGCAGCAAGTGCATCGCGGACAACTTCGCCATCCTGGAGATCACCATGGCGCTGGCGGTGATCTGCTCGCGGTGGCGGCTGCGCGGGGTGCCGGGCAAGCAGGTCAAGGAGATCACCACCGGCGCCACCCGGCCGGACCGGCTGCCGATGATCGTGGCGGCGAGGACGCCTGCGATGGCCGTCTGAGCCTGCGGCGGGGTGGGTGATTCTCCTGGTTTTCCTACCCGCCCCGCCCTATCGTCAGCACGGTTGATCACCGCAGGTGGTGAACCAGTGACGGACGGCGAGTGTCCGGCTGCCTGGGGGACAGGCATCCTTTGACGGGGGAGACAGTGGCGGCACCGGTCGATGACCTGTGCGTGGGTGTCCTCGGGCCGGTCCGCGTGCTGGCGGGCGCCCAGGAGCACGCGCTCGGCCCGGCCCGGCAGCGCGCGGTCTTCGCCGCCCTCGCCGCCTGCCCAGGCAGGCTGATCCCGCGGGCCGACCTGATCCGCGCGGTCTGGGGCGAGTCACCCCCGGTCAGCGCGATGGGCAGCGTCTACACCTACGTCTCCGGCCTGCGCCGCTGCCTGGGCGAACACGCCGGCCTGCTGGCCTCCACCGAGGTCGGCTACGCGTTGCGGGTGCGCCCGGAACAGGTGGACGCGGTCGCCTTCGACCGGTTGCGGCAGGCCGCGGACCGGCGGGCGGCGGGTGATCCGGCCGGCGCGGTGGCCGACTACGACGCGGCACTGCGGTTGTGGCGCGGCGAGCCCTACGGCGGGATCCCCGGTCCCTTCGCCGAGGCCGAACGGGCCCGGCTGACCGAACTGCACGTGCTGGTGCGGGAACGCCGGGCCAGGGCACTGGTCGCGCTGGGCGCGGACCCGGAGGTCATCGCCGACCTGGCCGCGCTGGTGCACGAGCACCCGCTGCGGGAGTCACCGCGGGTGGCGCTGCTGCGTGCGCTGGCCGCGGCCGGGCGCCGGGCCGAGGCACTGGCGGTCTACCACGACGGCAGGCAGTTGCTGCGGGCCGAACTCGGCGTGCCGCCCGGTCCGGAACTGCGGCAGGCCTACCAGCGGTTGCTGGAATGCGACGGCGAGGCGGTGCCCAGGCGGGCCCGGCCGCCGCTGCTGGGCCGGAGTGCCGAACTCGCCCGGCTGCGCGCGCTGCTCAGCACACCTGGCGCGCACGGCGGTGGGCGGGCGGTGTGGGTGGAGGGGCCGGCCGGGATCGGGAAATCCGCGTTGCTGGCCGCCGCGCTGGACCGGGTCGCGGCCGCCGGGCGGCTGGTGCGTCAGGTCGGCGTGGACGAGTTGGACGAACTCGACGTCGAGGCGTTGTGCGCGCGGGCGCCGCTGGTGCTGGTGCTCGACGACGCCGACCGGACCGCGGCGCCCTCGGCCTGGCGGGAGCTGGTCGCGGCCACCGCGCGGCTGCCGCTGGTACTGGTCGGCGCGGGCCGCTCCGGACGGCCCGCTCACGGCGCGCGGGCGGCGGTGACCGAGCACGGGCATCCGGTGCTCACGGTCGGACCGCTGGGCGCGGACGGGGTCGCGGAACTGGTGGGCGCGGTGGCCGGGGCCCGGCCGGGACCGACGCTGGCCCGCCTCGCCGACTGCGCGGGCGGCAATCCGCTGTACCTGCGCGAGCTGATCCAGGCCGTGCTCGCCGCGGGTGCGCTCAGGGTGGCCGGGGAGATCGCGGAGATCGACGAGACGGTGCCGTTCGCCCTGCCCGCCGCGCTGGTGGCGGTGGTGCGCGGGGACCTGGCCTGCCTGGGTGAGCCGGTGCGGGAGTTGCTGCGCTGGGCCAGTGTGCTCGGCGCGGAGGTCTCGGTGGCCGAACTCGCCCTGGTCACCGGGCGCGGGCCGGCCGAGCTGGTCGCGCTGGTGGAGCAGGCGGTCGCGGCCGGGGTGCTGGCCGATGTCCGGGGTGCGCTGGAGGTCCGGCCCACGTTGATCCGCGAGGTCGTCTACGACGCCATCCCCGCCGCCACCCGCACCCGGATGCACGCGGGTGCGGCCAGGGCGCTGGCCCGCGCGGGTGGCCTGCTGGACCGGGTGGCCTGCCAGCTGCTGGCGGTGACGCCGATCGAGGCCGGGTGGATGATCGACTGGCTGGTGGCGCACGCCGCCGAACTCGGTCACCGGCTGCCCGCGCAGGCCGTGGAACTGTTCGGCCGGGCCCTGCACGGCGCCGGCGTGCGGGGCGCGGACCGGGAAACGCTGACCGCGACCCTGGTCCAGGTGCTGTGCACGCTGAACCGGGACTCCGAGCGGCAGGCCAAGGAGGTCATCGCGGCCACCGGTGATCCGGACCGGGCCGCGCACATGCGTCAGCTGCTGGCCGCGATGCTGCACGGGCGCGGCGAGACCGGCTCGGCCAGGCAGGTGCTGGCCGCCGGACTCGGGCAGCCGGGCACCCCTGCGGTGTGGCGGGTGCGGCACCGGGTGCTGCTGGCCAGGATGGACCGCGGTGCGCTGACCGATCTGGCCGCGGCCGAGGACCAGGCGGTGGCCACCCACGCCGCCGCACTCGGCGCGGGTGATCACGCCTTACGTGCGCACGCCCTGCAGACCCTGTGGCACGTGCACTCGCTGCGCCGGGACCACGCGATGGCGCTGCGCAGCGTGGACGAGGCGCTGGCGGTGGTCGGCGGCCGGGCCGAGCTGGCCGGACTACGGCTGGACCTGCTGGACAACCGGATCTTCTCGCTGCACTGCCTGGACCGGCTGGCCGAGGTGCCGCCCACGCTGGCCGCCGCCCGCGGCCACACCATGGCCGCGCTGCCCATCGAACTCCAGATCACCGCCGCCGCCCAGTACTACTGGCAGGGCCGCTGGGCCGAGGCCCGCGCCGAGCTGGAGTCCTTGCCGGCCAACGGTGGCGCGAGTCTGCGTGAACCGGGGCGGCTCGGCCGGAACTGGCACGGACTGGTCGCGCTGATCGCCTGCCGCCAGGACGACCGGGCGCGGGCGGCGGCCGGGCTGGCCTTGCTGGCCGAGGCGCCGCCAGGGGAACTCGAGTGCCCGGACTTCGCGCTGGCCGCGCTGGCGCTGGCCGCCGAACAACGCGGGGAGCCACGGCGGGCGGTGGCGGTGCTGGCCAGACTGCTGACCGACCGGGACCGGCCGGTGCTGCCCCGGCACCACTGGCTGCCCGACCTGGTCCGGCTGGCCATGTCCCTCGGCGACCGGGCGATGGCCAGGGCCGCCACCACCCGTGCGGCCAGGGAGGCCGAGGCCGAGGTGCAGCCCGCGGGTGGGTGGGCGGCCTGGCAGCGCTGTCAGTCGCTGTTCACCGGTGATCCGGAACCCGCGCGGCTGGCGGTGGCGCACTACCGAACGGTCGGTAGGCGGGTGGAACTGGCTGCCGCGCTGGCCGAGCTGGGCGGGGTGCACGCGGCGGGTGGCCGGTCCGAGGCGGCGCGGGCGGCGCTGGCCGAGGCGGTCGAACTGCACCGGTCTTTCGGGGCGCACTGGGATCTGGGCGGGCTCACGGCCCGGCTGGCCCGGCTCGGTGACCCGCCCGCGGCGGCGGGCGAGTCCGGGCGCGTCAACCCCTGGTCAGGGCTGACGGCGGTGGAGCAGCGGATTGTGCGGGGTATTGCCGATGGCGAGTCCGACAGCGTGATCGCGGACAGCCTGGCGGTTCCGCCACGAGTGGTCGAGGCTTACCTCAAACGGGCGCTTGGCAAATTGCGGATCGCGACTCGCAGTGAAATCCGCGAACTGGTGCGGCAGGATAACCAGCGCGGAAGACAGGCGAGTGACCGTCAGATGAATCCAGAGCGGAGCGCGTAAGCCACCGCGTGCGCGCGATTGCGTAAACCGAGCCGGGTGGTCAGCTCGTAGATGATGTTGTTCACGGTCCGTTCCGAATAGTCCAGGCCCTCCGCGATCTCCGCGGTGTCCAGCCCCTCGGCCATCAGCCGCAGCACGGCCAGGTCCCGGGAACTGAGTCCGGACAGGGTCAGTCCGTTCGGTGTGAGCACCTCCCGGTGTAATCGCTCGACCTCGCGCAGCACCTGGCCGAGCAGGTCCGGCGGCAGCACCGCGGCCCCGCCCGCCACCGCGGAAATGGTCTCCATCAGCCGATCGCCGCTGGTGGAGTGGCAGGACAGCACCGCCATCACCCGGCATTCGATCATGGCGAGCAGGTCCACGCTGCGCAGGTCGCCGGTCAGCAGCACGATCGGCGCCGGGTTGCCCGGCAGGCCCCGGCGCATGGCCGCCAGCACCTCCGAGGTCACCCGTTCGGCGGCCAGCACGGTGACATCGCAGTCGCCGGGGGGTGGCCCCGGAACGACGGTCAGCTCCGCGCTGGCGTGCAGGAAATCGGTGAGTCCGGCCGCCATGATTGGGTCCCAGGCGTGCCCGATCACTCGAATGGACCGTTGAGTGGAGTCGGTCGCGGTATTAGACACACACGCAGTATGGGTCTGATGTCTTCATAACGACTTTCCACGGTGTCCCGATCCGGACAACCTGGGGTACGGTCTGCGCGCGGATCCGTCGGAGCCCCTTAATAACGGCGTGATCTGAACAAAGGAGCGGGGATTGATGACGACTGGTCCGATCGCGTCCGGGATCCGGGCGGAGCTGCTGGGACCGGTCCGCGCCTGGCGGGACGGCCGGGAACTGGACCTGGGCTCGGCCCGCAGGCGGGCGGTGTTCGCCATGCTGGCCCTGCGGCCCGGACAGGTGGTCTCCAGGGACGAGCTGATCGAGGGCGTGTGGGGCGCGGCGGCGGCAGGCGCCCCCGAGGCCGGGCTGCACGCCTGCGTGTCCGGACTGCGCCGGGTGCTCGACCCCGGCCGGATCCGGTGGTCGGCGGGGGAGGTGCTGCTGTCCGCGGGCTCGGGTTACGCGCTCCGGCTGGACGAGCACGCCTGCGATGTCAGCCGGTTCGCCCGGCTGTGCGGCCAGGCCAGGGTGAGCGCGGACCGCGGCGAGACCAGGGCTGCGCTGGTCTCGGTGAGCACCGCGCTGGACCTGTGGCGGGGCACCGCGCTGGACGGACTGGACGGGCCGTTCGCCGCGGCCCAGCGGGACCGGCTCGGCGAACTGCGGCTGGCCGCCAGGGAACTGCGGGCCGAACTGCTGCTGGCCGAGGGCGAGGTGGATCAGGCACTGGCCGGGCTGACCGGGCTGGCGCCGCTGCACCCGCTGCGCGAGGGCCTGCAACTGCTGCACATGCGGGCCCTGCACCGCGCGGGCCGGCTGGACGAGGCGGTGGCGGTCTACCAGCGCACCAGGGCCCGGCTGGTGGACGCGCTGGGCATCGAACCGGGGCCTGGACTGCGCGCGTTGCAGGAAACCCTGCTGGCCCAACGGGCCGGCGCGGCCGGATTGGTCGGCCGGGCCGCGGAACAGGCCGCGCTGGCCGCCCGGCTGCGTGCGCTGGCCGGTGGCCGCGGCGGCACGCTGTGGCTGACCGGCGGGCCCGGCTCGGGCGCCACCGCGTTGCTCACCGCGGCCCTGGCCCAGGCGCCCTGGTGCACCGCGCACCGGGATCCGGCCGATCTGCCCGGCACCGGCCCTGCCGTGCTGGTGCTGGACGAACGGCGGACCGGTACGGCCGCGGCCCGCTGGCGGGAACTGTTGCCGCGCACCAGGGATCGGCCGCTGCTGCTGATCGGGATCGGTCGCCAACCTGGTCAGGGGGCAGACGAGGTGATCCCGGTGAAAGCGCTTACCTCGGCGGAGTCGGCCGAGTTGCTGGCCGGGGTGCTCGGTGCCGAACCGGGGCTGTCGCTGTGCGAGCTGAGCGCGTACACCGGCGGGAATCCGTTGCTGCTGCACGAGTTGGCCGAGTTGCTGACCCGGCACGAGCTGGTCCGGCCGGAGGACGGCATCGCCGAACTCGCCGAGCACGCGCCCGCCCGGCTGGCCGAGGTGCGGCAGGAGATCATCGCCCGCAGGCTGGCCCTGCTCGATGAGCGCACCCGCCAGGTGCTGACCAGGGCGACCCTGCTGGGCCGCGAGTTCGGCCTTGGCGAACTCGCCGTGCTGCTGCGCACCGCGGGCGCCACCCTGCGGCCCGCGCTGGCCGAGGCCGGGGACGCGGGCCTGATCCGGGTCAGTGGGGAGCGGGTGGCCTTCCGGCAAGACCACACCTTCGCCGCGCTGCACCGGAGTGTGCCCTCGGCGGTGCGGGCGAGTCTGCACCGCCAGGCCGCCCAGGACCTCGACCACGCGGGCTGGCCCGCACACCTGGTGGCCGGGCAGTTGCTGGCCGCCGGCGAGCCGGACGGCTGGGTGATCGACTGGCTGTGCGCGGCGACCGCGGGCGCCGAGGCCCCGGTGGAGGTGGTGCGGCTGCTGGAACACGTGGTGCGCAGTCCGGCGTTGCGTGGCCCGGCCCGGCGGATCCTGCGCGCGCGGCTGATGTGGTTGCGGCTGTGGGAGGAGGAGGACGAGATCGCGGCACACGCCGCGCTGGCGCTGACCGGGGACGCCGCGGTCGCCGCGGAGCTGGGCCTGGTGCTGGATCGCGGCGGTAACGGCAGAAACCGTGAAGGAGCACCGCGCACCGTGGTCTGGTCGCCGCCCGGAGGCCCCGCACGGAGGAAACGTGGACCGCGTCCTGATCGCAGTGTGTTCCCGCACCATGCTCACCCTGCCGGGCGTGACCCGGTTGCTCAGCGCGGAACCGGAATTGGAGGTGGTCGGCCCGGCCCGGATCCGCGCGGCGCAGGTGGCGCTGGTGGTGGCCGAGGAGGTGGACGTGGACACCAGGGAGATCCTGTTGCGGGTGCGCCGGTCCAGCCCGGCCCGGCTGCTGCTGGCGGTCAACCGGCTGACCGAGGCCGACCTGCCCTGGCTGGCGCGGACGAAGGTGGCCGCGGTGCTGGAGCGCCGCGAGGTGGACACCCCGACCCTGGTAGCCGCGATCGCCGCCGCCCGGCACGCCCCGGAGTCCCCGGAGCGGCTGGCCGCCGGTCTGCGCGCGCGGCTGGCCGGGGGCGCGGTGCCGGCCCAGCGCGCTCGCGCGGACGTCCCGGTGCGGCTCGCGCCCCGGGAACGGGATCTGCTGGAACTACTCGCCGACGGTTACGGCACCGCGGAGATCGCCCGCCGGTTGCGCTACTCCGAGCGGACCGTGAAGAACATCGTGCACGGCCTGCTCAGCCGGTTCGAGTTGCGCAACCGGACGCACGCGGTGGCCTACCTGCTGCGCGCCGGGGCGCTCTGAACCCGCGCCAGCGCCGCCCGCACCACCGGCGCCAGCTCCGGCGCCGGGTGGCGGGCGAGCCAGTCCGCCAAGGTGCCAAGGTGACTGCCCAGCCGCGGATCCACCGGCAGCACCGGCAGTTCCCCGGCCAGCACCTCGCCGGTGTGACCGTCCACTGTGACCAGCAGCCCGGCCAGTCCGGCCAGCACGTCCGGTCCGCAGCCGACCACGCACGGCCTGCCCAGTTCCCGGCTGACCACGGCGGCGTGCGAACTCGACCCGCCCAGCCCGGTCACCACCGCGGTCGCGGCGATCATCCCGTGCACGTCGGCCGGATCGGTGGTCGGCCGGGCCAGCACCACCCGGTGCCCGGCGGCGGCGAGTTCCTCGGCCTGGTCGGCATCGGGCACCACCCGGCCGGAGCCGATGCCCGGCGCGGCCGGGGTGCCGGTGGCGAGCAGTTCCGCACCGGCCCGGCCGATGATCCGGGAGCCGGTCAACGCGGTCACGTGCGCGGGCCGGATCCGTTCCAGGGCAACGGGAATCGACAGTACCCCGGACTCGACCAGGCCGATGGCCAGCGGCACCATCGCCGCGTCGGACCGCTTGGCGGACCGGGTCTGGAGCAGCCACAGACGTCCACTTTGGACGGTGAACTCGATGTCCTGGACATCCTGGTGCGCTCGCTCCAGGAGTGCCGCCGCGTCGAGCAGTTCCCGGTGCACCGCGGGCAGTTCGCGGGCGAGGTCGGCCAGCGGACGTGGTGTGCTGCGACCGGACACGACCTCCTCGCCCTGCCCGCGTGGCAACCACTCGCCCAGTGGATCCGGTTCGCCGGTGATCGGGTTGCGGCTGAACAAGACCCCGGAGCCGGAGCCGGGGCCCAGGTTGCCGAACACCATGGCCTGCACGGTCACCGTGGTGCCGCCGTGCTCGCCGAGTCCGCGATGTGCCCGGTAGGCCCTGGCCCTGGGTGACATCCAGGATCGGAACACCGCGGCGGCGGCCAGGTCCAGCTGCGTCCAGGGGTCCGGTGGTGGTGGCGAGCCGGTGATCTGCTCGAACTGGGTGCGGAACCGTTCGGCGATGTCGGTGGCGAACGCGTTGCCGCCCAAGGTGATCAGGCCGGGACGAGTGGAATCGGTGACGCCCAGGTTCAGTACCGTGTCCATCATGCCCGGCATGCTTTCCGCCGCGCCGGAGCGTACCGAGACCAGCAGTGGCCGAGTCGGATCGCCGAAGCCGCGGCCTGTTTCCCTTTCCAGTAGCCGGATTCCGTCTCGCAGCTGGGTGCTGTCGGGATGTGTCAGGACGAACGCGGGTGGAACCGGTAGGCCGAGGGCGCGCATTCCGTTGATGCCAAAGGCTTTGCCGCCGATGTCGGCGCGGGTGGCGGTGGCGGTGCCGTCCAGCCGGAGCATCAGGCCCGCCCCGCCTTCGCCTCGGCCAGCCGGGTCAGGCCGAGCAGGGACATCAGGTCGTCGTGCAGCTCGAACCAGACGGTGTGGTAGCTGTCGATGGTGGGTTTGGCCAGCCAGTCCAGGTCACCGGCACGCAGTTTGTCGGCGGCGTGGCTGAGGCGGGGTGCGTAGCAGGACAGGCGCGGTGCTTCGGCGGCGATGGTCTGGGCCAGGGGGAGGGCCTGGTCGTGCAGGTCGAGGAGTTGGGGCAGCGCGGAGGTGTCGCCGGACTGCCAGGTTGTCATGATCGACTTGAGGTTGTCGTTGAGGGCGCTGAAGCAGTGGTAGAGCTGGGGGAGCAGGGGGCTGGCGAGGTGGGTGCGTTCCTCGGTGAGCAGGGCGGCGGTGTGCTGGCGTCCGGCGGCGGTGAGGCGGAGGGCGCCGGAACGCTGGAGGGCCCAGCCCTGGGTGAGGATCCGGGGGAGGGAGGTTTCGGCGTTGGGGATGAGGTGGGGGAGATCTGTTGCGGGGCAACGGCCTTTGAGCATGAGCAGGCGGAGGAGGGGGAGGTCGGCGAGGAGGGGGTTGTTGCCAGGGATCGCGGGGGCGGGGGTCGGCTCGGAGGTGTAGGCAGAGGGGGAGGGGGAGCTTGGCTGGGCGGCGGTGTGGGGCGGCCCGGCGGTGGCGGAGCTTGGCTGGGCCGCGGCGGCTGCGTTTGGCTCGGCGGTGGCGGGCTCGGGCTCGGTGGTGGCGCGGTGTCGCACCGTCACGATTCCCGCGGCTCCGTCCACCCGCAGCCAGTCACCGGACCGCAGCACCACCGTGCCCGTCCCGGTCCCGATCACACACGGCACGCCCAGCTCCCGCGCGATGATCGCCCCGTGGCTCATCGGGCTGCCCACGTCGATCACCACCGCACCCGCGATGCCCAGCGCGGGCGCCCAACTGGGATCCGTGGTCGCGCACACCAGCACCTCGCCCGGTTCGACCAGGTCGCTCTCCCCGGCGTCGAGGACCACCCTGGCGCGGCCCTCGGCCAGGCCGCCCGCACCCGCCTGGCCGCGTAGTTCCCTGATGTCCTCGGTGCTCGCCACGGCCAGGGGAATTGGCTGGGCTGGGCCGGTCCAGCGTTCGGGCAGGCGGACCGTGCGCAGGCGCCGGCGCTGGGCTCGGCGGGACTTGACGGTCGCCGCCACGTCGGCCGGCACCTGCTCGACGATTTCGGCGACGGTGAGCTGGAAGACCTCCTCCGGGTCGCCGAGCACCCCGGCCCGCACGAGTTCCCGGCCGCGGGCGCGGGCGGCGTGCCGGGCGGCGTCGACGGCCTTGAGGAAGTTGGCCTTGCTGATCTCGCGCAGGGGGTTGAACGTGCGGGCCAGTCGTAGCACCAGCCGTGCGCCGGACCGGCTGCGTCGGGGCAGGGCGGCGAACAGTTCGGCCTCGGCGGCGGACCGGTCGGTGCGACTGACCGGGGGTGGGGCGGTGCGGTAGGTCTCGATCATGCGGTGCAGGGGGGTGGGGTCCTCGCGCCAGGAGTGGGCGGAGATCTCGCCCGCGCCGGGGCCGTGGAAGCCGTAGGTCGCCAGGACCGGGTCGAGCGGGAGTCGGCCGTGGGCCACCGCGCGGAGTTGTTCGACCAGGCGGGCTTCTTCCAGGTCGCCGTCGCCGGCCAGCAGGTGTAGCTCCAGGCCGGGGAGACCGGCTTTGGTGGTGAGGTCGCGGAGGCGGTCGAACAGGGCGGGGCCGACCATGGCGGAGATCATGTGTGCCCGCAACGCGTGCGCGGTCACCCGGCTGGCCTCGACGAGGGCTTGTTCGGGGCGCCCTGGCAGGTCCAGGTCGGTGGTCACGGCGGTGCGCCACCACTGGTGGATGTGCCGGCTCAGCGCGGCGAGGCGGCGGGGGAAGCGGGCCACCGTGGTAGGGGCCTTGGTGAGTACGAACGGCAGGCGCCGCAAGCCGTTGGCGCGCGGGATGCCGGGGCGGGCGGTGCCGAAGAGCTGGCGTTCCATCGCGTCGCCGGAGGTGCCGGGGGTCAGATCTGCCATGCGGCGCAACACATCCAGGTTCGCCGCGTACCTGCCGGCGAAGACCCCGGAGATCCGCTCGTCCACCTGCTCGGGCAGACGGACCTGTCCGGCGGACAGCACGCCCAGGTCGTGGAAGGCCGAGCGCAGGCCGATCTCGCAGACCGGCAGCCAGAACGAGGCGCCCAGTGGGGTGAGCACGCCGGGCATGGCCTCGGCGGCGTTCGTGATGGTCCAGGCGGTGTCCGGACCGCTCTGGTGCTCGAGCACGTCGGGGTCGGTGAGCAGGGTGAAGCCGGGCAGGGTGGGCTCAGACGTTGACATGGCGTCGTCCTTCCGCCGGGCGCGGCCGCACCCCGTCGTGGGTGGCCGCGCGGATGCCGAAGAGGGGCTCGGTGACCCGTCTGCCGTTGGAGACACCGAGATCGCAGTAGCCGGTGCGGCCGTCGGGGGTGCGGGCGTGGCAGACCGTGTCGACCTCGATATGGCTGTGCGCGTTGAAGAACCAGCCGTCGACGGTCTCGATCTCCAGGCTGAACTCGCTGCCGTCGGCCAGCCACATGCGCAACCGGCCGCCGCGGTGGGACAGGCCGTCGGACTCCTGGAACACCACGATGTCGATCCCGGTGGCGGCCAGCCCTCGGCCGTCCCGCCAGAGCGTGCCCTGGGACAGGAACCGGCCGTCGGTGCCCTGCATGACGGTGGCGGAGAAACTCAGATCCGGGCCGAGGCTGCCGATCACCCACCGGTGCGAGACGATCAGCGACCAGTCCCGCGGACCCCAGCTGTGGTCGCGCACGCAGAACGCGTCGATCTCGTGCGTGTGCCCGGCCAGGGTGAGCCTGCCGCGGACCCGGCCGTGCGTTTCCAGGTGGTCGCGCACCGTGCCGTGGCCGACGGATTCGAGGCGTTCGGGTGGGTAGACCGAGGTCATCGGGGCGAAGTCGTCGGCGATGAGGTCCAGGTCGAGGTCCGGCTCGGTGATCCGCAGCCGCATCCGGCCGTCCGGGTCCAGGGTGAAGGTGTGCGTGTCCAGGCCGAACACCGGAACCGACCGATCGGTAGGCAGCAGTGCGACCCGCTCGTCCCGGCGGAAGCGGTGCCCGGGGGTGAGCACCCCGCACCACAGTTCGCCCCGGCCCTGGTTGACCTCGTGGCCGAGCCGGTGGAAGCCACCCAGGCCGCGGTCCGGATCACCCCACAGCAAGACCAGGGACTCCTGCCAGTCCGGCTCCGGACCGGGCTCGTGCGCGAGTTCACTGGAGATCAGCTCGATACGTCTGGGATGGGGCATCTGGCCTCCGCCTGTCTCGGGTCGGCCGAGACAAGCACGGCAAACCCGCAGGCAGACAGGCCAGGACCGGGAAACGGCCCGATCCCGCAACGGCGTCGGCCGACCCGGGCAGAGATCGCGTCGAGGTGTTGACCGGCCGCCGCCGGGTAGCGGCAGTGTCAGGGGCGCGGCACCCCGGACAGACTGAGGACAGGCCGGGTACAGAAGGCCGTGGCGTGCTGTGCGCAGTCCACGAGGGAGGTGTGCGCATGCGGCGCACCCCGGTCCGGGCCCGGCTCGGGCTCGCGCTACCGCAGTACGGCCACTTCGCCGATCCGGCGCTCACCCTGGAGGTGGCCGCGGCGGCCGAGCAGATCGGGTTCGACAGCCTGTGGGTCTCCGACCGGCTGCTGCTGCCGTTGCTGCCCGGCGAGCACCACCCCGGTCCGCACGGCGGCTTTCCCCCTGAGCACGGCAGTTTCCTGGACCCGCTGACCCTGCTCACCCTGGCCGCCACCGCCACCAGCTCGGTCCGGCTGGGCACCAGTGCGCTGCACGCGCTCTGGCAGCCGCCGGTGCTGCTCGCCCGCACCCTGACCACCCTGGACCAGCTCAGCGGCGGACGGCTGGACGTGGGCATCGGACTGGGCTGGTCCAGTGATGAGTACCAGGCCGCCGGGGTGCCCTGGAGTGGCCGGGGCGCGCGGCTGGAGGAGACCCTGGACGTGCTGGAGGCGGTGTGGACCGGGGATCCGGTCGAGCACAAGGGTCCACTGTGGACAGTGCCGCGGTCGACTGTGCCTGCCAGGCCGCGGCAGTCGCCCCGGCCGCCGTTGCTGCTGGCCGGTTCCACCCCGCGCGGACTGCTGCGGGCGGCCCGGCGGGCGGACGGCTGGCTGGCCGCGGACCTGCCGCTGCCCGCGCTGGCCGCGACGGTGGACCTGGTGCGTGCCCAGACCGAGCGGTTCGGCCGGGACCCGGCGGTGTTCCGCACGCCGTTGCGGATCACCCCGCGGCTCACCGCGGACCAGGCCGATCCCTCGATGCTGCCCGGCCGCGGCACCGTCGAGCAGCTCACCGGCTACCTGCGCACCGCCTTGGCCGACAGCGTGGACGAGGTGATCCTGGACCTCCAGCTCACCGCGGGCGGCCCGGCCGAACTCCTGGACCTGGCCGGGGAGTTCCACCGCGGGTTGCGCGACTGACTCAGGCCAGCGCGGTCAGCGCGGTGGCCACCGGCCGCTCGGGCAGCCGGGCCCGCAACGCCACCAGCGCGGGCATGGTCTCCGCTGCCAGCACCGTGCGCAGACTGGCCAGGGCCAGCCGGTCGGTCACCGTGTCCAGGGTCTGCCCGGCCAGCGCGGCCCAGTGCTCGTGGTCCTCGCTGAGCAGGGCCAGCTGCGCGGCGGCCACCACCGAACGCACCGGGTAGGCCCGGCGCTGCTCCCAGGCCCGCTGGAACGCCTCGGTGGCCGCGGCCAGTTCCCCTGCCGCGCGGTGCAGCAGGCCCTGCAGGTTGGCGGCCGCGGCGAGCAGGTCGTCCATGGCCAGGTCCTCGGCGACCCGCCGGACCCGGACCAGGGTGGCCGCGGCCGTGCCGGGGTCCTCGGTCAGGTCCAGGTAGGCCAGGCGCAGTTCGGCATAGCTGTGCTTGACCGGCGAACTGCTGGCCAGCGCGGCGTCCCTGGCCTGGGTCCACCGCTTGCGCGCCTGGTCCAGGTGCCCGGCGTGCTCCTCGGCGTCGCCGAGGCGGAGCTGGGAGTACACGATGCCGAAGTCGTCGCCGATGCTCTCGGAGAAGCCCAGCGCGGCCAGCGAACTGGCGATCGCGGCGGCCACATCGCCGTCCTGGCGGTGCTTGTCCGACCACACCCCGTCCAGCGCCGAGCGCAGCCACGGATTGCCCGAGGCCGACACCCCGGCCTCGGCCGTGCGCAGGCAGGCGTCGGCCTCCTCGGGATCGCGCAGCCGCACCGCGATCCAGGCCACCGTGATCGGGGTGTCGGTGATGACCTCCGGGTTGGCGCTGGACTCGTACACCGCGCGCAGGCGTTGCACCTCCGGCCACGGATCGGCCAGTGTCCCGCTGGAGACGCCGAGGAAACACCGCCAGCCAAGGGCCAGGGTGAACGGCCGGTCCGAATCCGGCTCGGGGCGCTCGTCGTGCGCGGCCACCGCCCTGGCCAGCAACGCGCTGCCCTCCACCTCGCGGCCGCTGATGTAGAAGAAGTAGCCGAGCATGCCCAGCAGCATCATCGCCCGGTTGGCCGCGCGCTGTTCCAGCAGCCAGGCCGCGGCCGCGCGGATGTTGGGCAGTTCGGCCAGCAGCCTGGTCATGAACTGCCGTTGCCGCGGTGATTGCAGGCCGATGTATGCCTGTTCGGCGAGTGCGTACATGGCCTCGGCGTGCCTGCGGCGCAGTTCGGCCAGCCGCCGAGGGCAGTCAATGGCCGACCAGGCGAACTCGCGCACCGTCTCCAGCATCCGGAACCGGGTCCCGGCGCCGTCCCGGACCGGCACCAGCAGTGACTTGTCCACCAGCCGGGCCAGCACCGCCATGACCTGCCCGGCAGCAGGCCGCTCGTCGGCGCAGACCCGTTCGGCGGCGTCCTGGTCGCAGCCGCCGGGGAAGACCGACAGCGCGGTGAAGACCCGCCGCTCCCGCTCGGGCAGCAGCTCGTAGCTCCAGTCCAGCACCGTGCGCAGGGTGTGGTGCCTGGCCGGTGCGCCGCGGCTGGTGTTGTCCCAGGAGCGGAGTCGCTCGTCCAGTCCGGACTCGATCTCGGCCACGCTGAACAGCCGGGTGCGCGCGGCGGCCAGTTCCACCGCCAGCGGCAGGCCGTCCAGCCGGTGGCAGACCCGGTGCACGGCCGCGGTGGTGTCGGCGTCGGCAGGCAGGTCGGCGGCGAGCAGCCCGGCCCGGTCCCGGAACAGGGTGACCGCCTCGGCCAGCTCCAGCGGGGCCAGCGGGACCAGGTGCTCGCCGTCCAGGGCCAGCGCCTCCCGGCTGGTGGCCAGCACCCGCAGGCCGGGGCAGCGCTCCAGCAGGGTGCGCACCACGGTGGCCGCGCTGTCCACCACGTGCTCGCAGTTGTCCAGCACCAGCAACAGATCCCGGCCGCGCAGGTAGCCGATCAGCCGCTCCAGCCCGGCCGGACTGGCGTGGCTGCCCGTGCCCTCATCGGGCAGCAGCACCGAGCTGACCGCCTCCAGCACCTCCCCACCCGCGGGCAGCGGGGCCAGTTCGACCAGCCACACCCCGTCGGCAGGCCCGCCCAGCCGCTGCCTGCCCGCCTCCAGCGCGGTCCTGGTCTTGCCGACGCCACCGGGTCCGGTGAGGGTGATCAGGCGATGCCGGTCCACCAGCGCGGCGATCCGGGTCAGTTCGGCCGTGCGTCCGATGAACGCGCTGAACGGATGCCGCAGGTTCCCGTTGGCCGGACCCGGCGCCGACCGACCGGTAGGCAGGGGCGCGCGCAGCACCGCCAGGTGGCGTTCCTGGAGTTCGGGCGAGGGGTCCACGCCCAGCTCCTCGGCCAGGTGCGCGCGCAGGCCCGAGTAGACGGCCAGCGCCTCCGGCTGGCGGCCGGACTGGTGCAGGGCGAGCATCAGTTGCCCGGCAAGGCTTTCCCGCAGCGGGTACTCGGTGGTCAGCGCGGTCAGCTCGGGGATCAGCGCGGCATGCCTGCCCAGGCCCAGCTCGGCCGTTGCCACCGCCTCCACCGCGGTCAGCCGCAACTCGGTCAGCCTGGCCCGTTCCGGTTCGGTGAAGGCCAGATCGGCGAGATCGGCCAGCGCCGGTCCGTGCCAGCAGGCCAGCGCGGCCCGCAGGGTGGCCGCGGCCTCGGCCTGCCTGCCCGCGGCGAGCTGGCCGCGACCCCTGGCCAGCGCGGTGCCGAACTCCTCCACGTCGAGTTCGCCCGGCCGCACCACCAGCCGGTAGCCGCCGTGCTCGGAGTGCAGCCGGGGTTCCGGATCGGCGGCGGCGAAGGCGGTGCGCAGCTTGGCGATCTGCAGGTGCAGCGCGTTCACCGGGTCCTTGGGGTTCTGCCCGGCCCACACCGTGTCCAGCAGTCGGCGTTGACTGACCGCGCCCGGCCGGTCCAGCAGCAACAGCGCCAGCAACGCCCTGGTGCGCTTGCCGGGCAACGCGAGTGCGGCGCCGGTCGGGCCGAGCACGGAGACGGGGCCCAGCAGGCGGAAACGCACCCGCGCAGTATCCGCGCCGGGTTCGGCCTGCCGCCAGTGCACATCCGGGTCAGGCCTTGATCCACCGGGTGGCGTAGGCACGTTCCGGGTGATCCTGGATGCTGAGGGCATGGCACGTAAGTTCCAGGTGGTTGTCGACTGCCACAACCCGGACCGGATGGCCGCTTTCTGGTCCGTCGCGCTCGGCTATCCCATCCAGAGACCGCTGGACGGCCACCGGAGCTGGCTGGAGTACCAGCTGGCCAAGGGTTTCCCGGCCAACGAGCACGCCAGGTTCGCCGCGATCGCCGATCCGGACAGCGGCGACCGGGTCTGCTTCCTCGGTGTGCCCGAGGCCAAGGACGGCAAGAACCGGCTGCACCTGGACATCCAGGCCACCGCTCCCGGTGACGCGCTGCCTGCCCGGCAGGCCAAGGTGGACGCGCTGGTGGCCGAGCTGCGCGGGCACGGCGGATCGGTGTTGCGCACCGGCCGGGAACGCGGCCAGTACTTCGTGACCATGGCCGATGTGGAAGGCAACGAGTTCTGCGTGCACTGACGGTCCACCCCGATCCGCTGGCCTGCGCCGTCCGGCGCGCGGGCCGGCGGCTGTTGCCGTTCATGGCGCTGCTGTTCTTCGTGAACTACCTGGACCGGGTCAACGTGGGCATCGCCGCGGTCCGGATGAACGCCGATCTCGGTTTCAGCGCAACGGTGTTCGGCCTGGGCGCCGGGCTGCTCTTCGTCGGCTACACCCTCTTCGAGCTGCCCAGCAACCTGGTCCTGCGCCGGGTGGGCCCCCGCCGCTGGATCGCGGTGATCACCCTGGGCTGGGGGATCTGCGCCGCGTCCACCGCGTTCATCCAGGACGAGACCGGCTTCTACCTGCTGCGCTTCCTGCTCGGCATGTGCGAGGCGGGTTTCCTGCCCGGCATGATCCTGTACCTGACCGAGTGGTTCCCCCGGCGGCAGCGCGGGCGCTACACCGCGCTGTTCATGCTCGCCGTGCCGGTCACCGTGGCCATCGGCACCCCGATCTCCACGGTGCTCATGGACGTCAACGCCTTCGGCCTGGCCGGCTGGCGGTTCATGCTGCTGGCCGAGGGCCTGCCCGCGATCCTGCTCAGCGGCCTGGTGCTGAAACTGCTGCCGGACCGCCCCGAGCAGGCGAGGTGGCTGCCCGCCGAGGAGACCGCCGCGCTGCGGGCCGCGCTCACCGCCGAACAGGCCGAGATCAGCACGCACGGCAGTGGTTCGCTGCGCGCGGCCTTCCGGGACGGCCGGGTCTACGTCATCGCGCTGATCGGCTTCGGCATCAGCGGCGGCCTGTACGCGCTGACCTTCTTCCTGCCGCAGATCGTGGCCGGTTTCCGCACCGGCCCCGGCGGCCCGTCCACCTACGCGATCGGCCTGATCACCGCGATCCCCTCCGCACTGGCGGCGGCCTCGATGTGGTTCTACGCGCGCAGATCCGACCGGGCAGGCGAACGGATCCGGCACATCGCGCTGCCGCTGATCCCGGCCGGGCTGGCACTGGCCGCCGCGCTGTACCTGGATTCGCCGGTGCTGGTGATGGCGGCGATCACGGTCACCACGGTCGGCGCCTTCATCACGTTGCCGGTGTGGTGGCAGCTGCCTGCCGGAATCCTCACCGGTCCGGCCGCCACCGGGGGTATCGCGCTGATCGCCTCGCTGGCCAATACCTCCGGTTTCCTGGCGCCCTACCTGACCGGCTGGCTCAGGGATCTCACCGGTGACTACCGGTCCGGCATGCTGGTGATCGCCGCCTTCATGCTCATCGCGGCCGCCGCCACCCTGTCGCTGGGTCGCACCGCGGCCTTCTGCGGCACATCCGGGACACCGTGATCGCGGTTGGTTGTCCGGGCGGACCGGCTCCGCCAGGGTGGTGAGCAGTAGCGCGCAGGCGGCTGCCGCCGGGCGGATGGTCGAACTCCGCATCAGGTCGCCCAGACTTCGAGCAGGCATCCAATGAGCCTGGCGGAATGCGGCATTCAGCGCTGAGGGGGCGTTCGCCCGGCTTCTGGTCAGCCATTGGTGGTGTTGTATCCAGCTAACGTGGGTTGGTCATCCTCCTTCGAGTGATCTCGGTGGCCGGTGCTTGGGTTTGGTGCAACGCTCACCTGAAATGGGTCGTTTGCCGTTTCCAGCTAAGGGGTGTTGGCGGTGGGGTTGGGCAGTCGTGGTTTTGTGCTGTTCGGTTGTATGGTGTCAACAGCGGCATTGCTGGCCGCTTGCGGGATCTCGCAGGCGGTGGAGCCCTCGCGGGCGCCGGTGGACGACGTGGACCTGTACCTGATGCGTGGTGGTGCGGAGCTGGTTCCCGGTGGCTCGGTCGAACGGGCGATGACCGTGATCAACCACGGGCGCGACATGGTCGGGAACGTGGAGCTGTTTTATACCACCCCTATTCTCATCAATATCGACGGCACCAAAAAGCTGCCGGACGGTTGCGCCATGTACTACCAGAACAAGGATTACCGGGTCCCCGAAGTCGTCAAGTGCACCCTGCCTCCGCTCAAGCACAACGCGCGGGTGGAGGTGAGCTTGCCGCTGAAGATCTACCAGAACGCGCCGCCGGTGCCTACCTATGGCGCCGCGATCGCGCGGCCGGCCGATGCGGGCAAGGACCGCGAGCGCAACATCACCGACAACATCGCGGTTCCGGGCGGGGTGATCTCCCTGCCCGCGATCGCCGCGAACGGTCAGGCCCGGCAGTCGCGCGCCGGATCGCGACTCACGTTGCACACCTCCACGGCGGCCGTGCCGGACAAGCCCACCGAAGCGGTGTATCGGATCTACAACATGGGGGATCAGCCCGCGCCCAAGGTCCGGCTGCAGGTGGTCACCTCGCTGTACGTGAACACGAGCACCGCGGGCCCGCTACCGGCCGGCTGCGGCATGGTGCTCAAGGACCCCGACCCGGCGGTGCCGGAGATCGTCGACTGTGAGATCGGCGATCTGGCCCCTGGCAAGTCGAGGGAGTTCCGGATCCCGGTGAAGGCCGTCCCAGGTGGTCCGATTGGGCAGCTGCAAGGCGTGGCCCTGGTGACCAGAGGCGGCGCGTCCCGGGACGCCCTTCAATCGGAGGTGACGATTGCGCAGGGCATGGTCCACGGACCGCTCATCAGCGGTGTCCCGACATCGCCACCGAGGTAGGCCGGGATCCAGTTGGCCCAGTACAGCACCCGGATCCGGTCGCCGACAACGCGGCGACCACCCGGGTGCTGGCTGAGCTGGCGGCGCGCCATTTCCCGTCTGGGCAAGAGGTGCTGATCCGAGTGATCCGCACGGTCGCCGAGGCAGACGAGGTCGCCGAGGAGGTCACCCGGAGCGGGGGCGCGGAGTTCCTCAGTCAGCTCGGCTACGCGCCCAAGGCCGCGCCGGGCTGCGGTCAGTAGGGCGCCACCCGGCGATCTTGCCCAGGCTGCCTGGCCGTTGCGCGGGCTTGAGGTGCCAGCAGGTCAGTGTGCGCTGGCACCTCAGCCAGTATGCTGAACTGTCGCCGGAGCTGCTCAGGGTTGGATTCCTGCCGAGAAAGGAAGAAAGAAACTAACCTCTTTTGGTCTTTGGAAGGTGCCCGTAGGAAGCTCCTCAATTTTTCGCCAAATGGGCCAGTCTGAGTGTATGGCGGCTTGGGTTTGCATGGCGTGTATGCGCCGTCGAGTTGTTCGGGATCGTCGAGAATGTATCTCGCTTCAAGTGTTGCACTTTTCGTTGCCAAAATTGTTATCTGGCTAGATGGTCGATTGCGGTAGATCTTAGTGTTCAAGTCATGGTGGATTTGGTTTGAGTATTCGGTAGTGCTGGGTTTACCGTCCGATCAGACGATAAGTGCGGCCTCGAGCGACTTCAAGTGGATCAGTCCGCTGAAGTAGGTTTCCTTGGCCGCTGACTTGCTGAGATCACCTCAATGCCAATGATACCGCGATTATGGAATACGTCAGAAGTCTCGATATGTACAGATGTCGGGCCACAATTACTGAATTCTGGGGGTGTGTGATTCGATGGTAGATTACACATCATACTGGTTGGGCTTCAGCTGTCCGAGTGTCGAATCGTCGGCACAGGAGACATTCGGGATCGCCATGGTGTGATGCATCCCGACCGGATGGCCTGGTCGAGTGGGTGATCGATCGGCGTGCTCCCGGGCTCGGTCGCCGGCCGGTAGAACCGGGAGCGATTCGCCAAGCTGGAGGCTGGACTGGGCACCGCGCTCCGCTGGTGTGACCGGCCACTGCGCGCGGACGTGCTTGGGACCCGGCTCGCCCCGGCCAAGCTGATCAGGGAGTTCCACGAGGACAGCCCAGACGTCGACATCGTCGCGATGAAGGGCCTGTCTCCCGGGTGTCCGCCCTGCTCAACGGCACCGTGTCAGGTCGAAGGGACTTCGGGTCAGCGTCCGCTCGGCGTTGTGGAGTGTGGCATTCCGAGTCGGTGCGCGCCTCGGCTTCGGCGGGTGACGGAAAGAAGTAGGTTGCGCTTTAATACATTTATACCTAGTCATCTTGTCGGCCGTCTATGAGTTGATGGATACAACACGTAACTGATCGTTCACTCGATCGGCGGGTGGTTTCCTGTTGCGTGAACCCGATGGACGGCAATTGTCGTTCCTGAAACACTCGAATAGGCAAGTCTTCTACCGGTTCTGGACAAGGAGTGGTTACGGTGAGTTTGCGAAGTCGTGGCCTCGCGATGCTTGGCTGCGTGGTGGCAATGGCGGCATTGCTGGCAGCGTCGGGGGTATCTCAGGCGGTCGAGGGTCGGCAGGTGCCGGCTGGCGACGTTGACCTGTACCTGATGCGGGGCGGGGCGGAATTCGTTCCCGGTGGGTCGACCGATCGGGCCATGACGGTCATCAACCACGGGCGCGACATGGTCGGGAACGCGGAGTTGTACTACACCACGCCAATTCTGGTCAATATCGACAGCGACAAGAAGCTGCCGACCGGATGCGTCATGTATTACCAGAACAAGGATTACCGGGTCCCTGAGGTAGTCAAGTGCACCATCGCGCCGCTCAAGCGCAACGCGCGTGTGGAGGTGACCTTGCCGCTGAAGGTCTACAAAGGCGCGCCCGCCGTGCCAACCTACGGTGTCGCGATCGTGCGTTCCGCCCAGGCGCACAGCGACCCCGAGCGCAACATCACCGACAACATCGCCGTTCCCGGCGGGGTGATCTCCCTTCCGGTGCCGGCGCCTGATTACGATCGACAGGTACAGGCTGGGCCACGACTCGCGTTGCTGGCGTCCACGGCGATCGTGTCGGACAAGCCCTCCGAAGCCATGTACCGGGTGTACAACATCGGGGATCAGGTCGCGTACAAGGTCCGCCTGCAGCTGGTCACCGCGCTGTATGTGAACACGAGCACGGCCGGCTCGCTGCCCACCGGCTGCAGCATGACTCTCAAGGATCCCGACCCGGCGGTGCCGGAGATCGTCGACTGCGAAATCGGGAATCTCGAACCCGGGAAATCGAAGGAGTTCCGCATCCCGGTCAAAGCCGTCCCCAATGGCCCGAAGGGGCAGCGGCAGGGCGTAGCGCTGGTAACCAGGAGTGCGGCACCGCGGGATGGCTTGGACGAGCCACTTTCGGTTGATCTGCAGAGTACCTCTTCGACACTGGGTGGGAATGGCATCCTGCGTCTTGGCGGCAATTGATCAACTGTGGCTGCCTGCCGGTCGCGGATCCGACCGGCGGGCAGCCACGCACAGGCGGGAAATCCGGCGGAAATTCGGTGGCGCGTGCGCGGGAGGTCCAGCACGGTTCCGCGCCGCGCCGTCTGCCTGATCCGGGTGGGACGCCGGCGGACCGAAGGCTGGCCTGCGGCGTTCCGGTCCCTTGCGGCACAAGGAGAACTGGCATCAGCGCGGCTCGCCTGAGTGCTTTCGCAGTAATGGCTGAGGTGCCAGCAGGTCACCTGAACGCTGGCACCTCAGCCAGTGCCGTGTTGAGACGGCGAAGGTGCGGGGCTGTCGAGAATTGCACTCACTGGGTCGTGACAGTGCTGGAATTCTTGCCCGATCTGCTCAGGGTTGGACTCCCACGGCAAATGGGAGCAAGATTGGCACAGTGACCTTTCCTTCGGAGAGTACGTCCAGCTTGCTCAGCGAAGGGAGGATGCCTCTGACAATACATGGCGGGCTGGGCTTTGGTTTGCATACTGTGTCAAGTTTTTCGTGATTTTTGAGAATGTACCTCACCTCAAGTGTCGCGCCTTTCGTTGCTGAAATTGTTACCGAATCAGTTAGTCGGCCGCAGCGGATCGAAGAGTTCGCGCCGTCGTAGCCGGGGATTGAGCATTCGGCAATGCTGGGTTTTCCGTCCTGCCACACGATGAGTACAGCCTCGAACATCTCCAAATAGAATAGAGTGCTCGCGTAGTTATACTGAACTCCGGCCGGTATAGTGTAGTTGACAGGCTTCCGGTCCTTGTTGTATTCGGTCCACCTGGAGTTCAGTAGCATGGTCTGCGTTGCGATCAGCTTGTTCTTGCTGAAGACAACATTCGCGGCTTCTCCGTTTACCTTCTGCTCTGTCCACTTGATGTCGGCGCCGGACTTGAACAGGTCTCGCGGGGTGCTGGGCGGCTCCTGGATCCAGTCCCTGGGTTTGGCTCGGAAGTAGGACCACACGAGCTTTCCAACGCCGTAGATTGCCAGTCCGACGGAGATGATCGCGCCCAGCGGTGGGAAGGCAAGGCCGATGGCGAAGGCTGTCAACCCGATGACGGCAACGATGCCCTGTTCTATGTTTCCGCTGGAGATCGCCTCTGCCAAGGAGAGTAGGTCGCCGAGAGGTGGACGAAAGCTCAAGGCCAGATAAATAGCAGCCTTGGCATACTCCAAGACTGTCTGTTCGCCCAGTGCGGCGCCGGTTCCCGTATTGCTTCGGGAGGCGAAGTCGGCGAAGGTGCTGGCCTTGTCGGTCAGCTTCTTCACGGCGGGATTCTTGCTGATTTTCGTGGCGTTTTCGATGATCTTGGTGATATCCGCCGTGGTGCGTTGTCCTGAAGTCATGGCTTGTGCCGCTGGGTCGGACATCGCGGCAGCGCGGAGCGCCGCTGTCTCGTCCTGGAGGTTCGGCAGGAGTTTCTCGATCTGCTTCGCGCTCATATCGCAGGTGCGTTTGTCCAGCCTCCCTGAGTGGCAGCCGGTCTCCGCTACGAAGTTGAGTTCTTTCTCGCTCGCCGTCAAGGCGGGAAACACTTTGTCTGGTGTGGGTGGTGGGTCGATGGCTGCCAGCAATGCGGCATATCTGGAATCAGTGGGGGGAGCGGGCGGCTCGGCGGTCGCCGGCAGTGTGTGGGAGAACAGTGCCAGGGACATCGCGATTACGGGCAGTGCGACAAGTCTCGATCTGACAAAATTGCGGACCATACTTGCTGTAGTTTAGAGGTGTCCAGTCTGGCGGTAAACCACACGTCAGGATGGTTTCGGCCTCAGTCTTCCGGGTGCGGAATTGTTGACGGAGGGAGACATTCGGGGACACCATGGTGGAATGCATCCCGACCAGGTGGCATCGGTTTCCAGGTGCGGCGCGGAGGGTTCGGAGGCCGTGGCCGGCAAGCGCTTGCCTGCTCGGCCCGGTGTTTCTTGTCGGGATTTCGTCGAGTACCCCGATAGTTGCCCTGTGAAGCATCCCGATCGTGTCGGATAGTTCGCCGGTAGGTGCTGGCCGTCACCGCATGTGGCACGGATTCCGGTCGGCTGGTCACGGAGCGTGAGAATGACTCAGGCCATTGTGTCACGTCGATGTGATGATCAACTCGCTACTCTTCGAATTGCTTCTGAAAATTGTGCGCGTTCGGTTCGGTCTGGATTGCGCCAATCTCAATCGGAGGGGTTATGCGGTTGAAACATCATGGGCTCGTTGTCGGGGCGATGACACTGGGGACGGTGCTGTTGGCCGCACCGGTGGCGTCCGCGCAGGGTCCATATCAGGTCGGACTCGCCGAGGAGGGTCAGGTCATCGTCAACTCGGCGCGCTTGACCGTTGGCTACCGGTGCCCGGTGGCCGACCGGTTCGCCATGCTGGAAGTCCAGCTCGCACAAGGGACGGCGAATACCGAGGACAACACCGTGGGCGCGACCATCGTGGCCGTCGAGTGCTTCGGCCGCCCGCATCAGTTGACCATCGGCGTTGGCAAGGTCACCGGACCCGGCTGGCAGGACGGTGAAGCCGAGGCTCGCGTCGTGCTCTGGAAGCGAATCGGCCAGAAAGTCGAGGTCAAGGCAGAAGTGGCCAGCTCAATAGCGCTGCGTTGACCCGCGGCCGCCTGCTGGTGACGGTGGCATTGATGGGAATGGCGTCTTTCGCACAGATCGGGGGAAGTGGTCGTGCCGGGTGATTTCGAGGATGATCGCTTTCCGTTGCCGGAGTTCGCGCGACTTGTGCTGGACCGGGAGGGCGGCGCCGACTGGTCCAGCACAACCGACGAGTTCTGGCACGCCGTGCAGCCACCGCACTACCCCTGGCCGGACCAGGGCTGGAAGCTGCACGTCTCGGCGACCCCGCTGTCCGCGCCCCTGGTGCTCAGCCGCGTCATCCCGGTTCTGTGCCGGCTCGGCTGCGCGTTCAAGTTCGCCGCGTCGCTGAGCCGGGTCAAGGAACTGGTCTCCGGATACTGCGCACGCGGCGGTGGCGGGAAGTTCGTGACCGCCTACCCCGTCGACGATCCCATGTTCCGGGTGCTGGCCGAGCAGTTGCACACCGCGACCTACGGGCTGCCCGGTCCGACCGTCCTGTCCGACCGGCGCTACCGCTCCGGCAGCCCGGTGTACTACCGGTTCGGCGGGTTCATCCGGCGCACCCGCTACTCCGTGGACGGCCTCTGCGAAGCAGTCCTGCTGGCCCCGGACGGCGATCTGGTCCTCGACGAGCGGTTGCCCTGGTTCGCCGCGCCGTCCTGGGCGCGGTCACCACTGCCGGCGGACGCCGACGGCCTCCTGACCCGGCCGCGCCCCGGCACCGTCCTGATCGGCGACCGGTTCCTGGTGCGCGAGGCGATCCAGCACGTGAACAAGGGCGGGGTCTACCGCGCGGTCGACCGCACCACCGGGGACGAGGTGGTCCTCAAACAGGCCAGGGCGCACGTGCAGTCCGGAGTGGACGGTCTCGACGCCAGGGACGCCTTGCGCAACGAGGCCGACATGCTGGACCTGCTCGCCCCACTGGGCATCACACCGCGGCGGATCGCGCTGTTCGCCCAACAGCTCAACCTCTTCCTCGCCCAGGAGACCGTTCCCGGCAGGTCCTTGCGGCACTGGGTCGAGTCGGCAGGGGAGCCGGACCGCCACCAGCGGCGCGGCGCCGAGATCCGGACCATGGCCAGGAGGCTGGTCGAGCTGGTGGCGCTCGTGCACGAACAGGGTGTGCTGCTCCAGGACCTGACGCCGAACAACATCATGGTCATGCCGGACCGCGACCTCCGGCTCGTCGATCTTGAGCACGCCACCCGGCCGGGGCAGGTCAGCAGGAGGGTGCTGACCCTCGCCTACGGAGCACCCGAGACCCAGGCCATGGCCGCACTCGCCCCCGCGCCGTCGCTGGCCGCCGACCTGTACTCGCTGGGCGCGACACTGTTCTTCCTCGTGGTGGGCGCCGATCCGGTGCTGGCACCGGATCGGCCACCCTGCCGGGCGCACCAGGACCGCATCGCCGAGCTGCTGGCCGCGGTCGCCGTGACCACTCCGGGGGTCGCGGAGCTGGTCCCGTTGCTGACCGGCCTGCTGGCCGACGATCCGGCGCATCGCTGGAGCCTCGGCCAGGCACGCGACTTCCTCGCGGGGATCCGGCGGCCGGCGCCGGTGCCCACACCCAGGAAGTCGCCGCCGCGCGCTCCGGTGGCGGGTGATCGGCTGGTCCGGGACGGCCTCGCCCACATCGTGGCCACCATGGACCCCGGCAACGCGCGGCGGTTGTGGCCCTCGGGGGACTTCGGCGCCGCCACCGACCCCTGCAACGTCCAGCACGGGGCGGCGGGTGTGCTCCAGGTGCTGCTCACCGCGAGCACCGAGCCGGACGAGCAGCTGAACGAGGCCGTCCGGCGGGTCAGCGACTGGATGTGGCTGGCACTGCCCGCATCGGAGAGTGTGTTGCCCGGCCTGCACTTCGGCCGGGCTGGCACGGCGTGGGCGTTGTACGAGGCCGCCCGTGCCCTCGGCGAGGACGACAATGCGGGCCGGGCACTGGAACTCGCCTGCCGGTTGCCCACCCAGTGGCCCAATCCGGATGTGTGCCACGGGGTCGCGGGCGCTGGTATGGCCCTGCTGCACCTCTGGCTGGCCACCGGGGACAACGAACTGCGGACCAGGATGCGGGCCTGTGCCGATCACCTGTGCGCCGAGGCGCTGCGCACACCGGAGGGCGCGTTCTGGCCGATCGCCGCCGACTTCGGCTCACAACTGGCCGGCGGCACCTTCTACGGGTTCGCCCACGGCGTCGCGGGCATCGGCACGTTCCTGCTCGCCGCGGCGCGGGAGCTGAACGAGCCGGACTACCTCGAACTGGCCGAACAAGCCGGGCACGCGCTCACCTCGGCGGTGATCGCCGAGGACGAGGAGGTGTGCTGGCCGTCCCGGCGAGGTGACCGGCACCCGGCGCCGCTTCCGCTGTCCTGGTGCGGGGGAGTGGCCGGGATCGGGACCTTCCTGGCCCGGCTGTGGCAGGCAACCGGGAAGCCCGCCTACGCCGAGCTGGCCGAGCAGGCCGCCCGGACCGTGCTGGCGGGATCCTGGGCACAGTCCCCGGTGGCCTGTCACGGCCTGGCAGGCACCGGTGAGTTCCTGCTGGATCTCGCCGGGATCCTGGGCGACCCGGTGTACCGGCAGGGTGCGAGGACGATCCTGGACCGGATCGTGGCCAGGCACGCGCTGTGCGCGGGGCGCATGGTGGTGGCCGACGAGTCGATGGCCGCGGTGACGGTCGACTACGGCACCGGACTCGCCGGAGTGCTCGCCTTCGCGGCGAGACTGGAGCAGGGCGGGCCAAGGCTGTGGCTGCCCTCGCGGCCGGTTTCCCGGCTCTCCGTCGTGGCCGGAGCCGGGGCATGAGGGAGCAGCCCCGGACCAGGATCAACTTCCGCTTCGACGCGTACGGCAGGCAGGCGGCCTGCCTGGCTGGGCTGCACTCGGGCGAATTGGTCCTGGAGACCTGGGACCTGGGTGGAAAGCGGTTGCGGAGCCGCCTGCTGCCGGGCGGCGGACCCGAGACCCCGCGTTCGCAGCCGGTGCCCACCGGTGACGGACGGGTGGTCCTGCTCCGCGCCGCCGCCGGCGAACAGGAACTCCTCCTCGTCCGGCCCGCCGGCGCGACGGCGGCCCGGCACTGCCTCGCCCGGCTCGGACCGGGCCCGGTCCGGCTCGCCGCCAGTCCCGATCGCGGCGCCCTGGCCCTGGTGACGACCGTCGCCGACCGGCACACCACCCTGTGGCGGCTCAACGGGTCCGGGCGCCTGGACCCACTCCTGACCCACCCCCGGCCGCTGACCGGCGCGCGGTGGCTGGACACCACGGGCCGGATCCTCGCGGCGACCGAGTGGCGGGACACCGGTCCGGTGACGGTGATCGTGGATCTGGGTGCGGGCACGGTGTCCCCGGTGGCTTGCCCAGGGCACTGGGTCGCGGTGGGCCCGCGGTCGGGACTGGTGCTGGTGGCCGTGCGCTCGGGGCACGGCGCCCGTCTCGGTGTGTCCACAATGGATGGCAAGCGGCCGCTGTGGTTCCCCCGGGCGCTCGACGGTGTGGCGGGCAGTGTGACGCCACTGGCGGTGGATCCCGCCGGGAGCCGGTTCGCCCTGCGTGTCCAGCAGGGCGCCCGTACCCGGCTGGCGGTGCTGGACGCCAGGACCGGCGCGCTCCGCTGGCACCGGATCCCCGATGGGGACATTCCAGGGGCAGGGACGTGGAACTCCGCCGGACTGGTCTTCGCCTTCTCCACTCCCGACCAGCCGGTCACCCTGACCAGGCTGTCCGCCTTCGCCGCCGGGAAGCGGGGCCGTGCCGTGGCCCATCGGGAGACCGTGCCCGGTGCGGCGGGGCCGATGGAGGCCGTGGTCCACGGCGGCAGGGACTGGCGCGAGAGGCCACGTCTGGTCATCGCCGTGCACGGCGGCCCGGCCTCGCTGTGGCGCTTCGGGTACTCGCCGATGTTCCACCGGCTCGCCGCGGACGGCGTCGCGGTGGTGGCGCCGAACCAGCGGGGCAGCACCGGCTACGGCGAGGACCACCACCGGCGACTGCACCGCGGCTGGGGCGTGGACGACCTGCGGGACATCCTCTGCCTGGCCCGAAGTGTGCGGTCCCACCGGCTCCGGCTCGGCCTGCCCCCGCCAGCCATCCTGGGCACGAGCTTCGGCGCGTTCCTGGCGGTGCTGGCCGCCTGCGACGAACCGGAGCTGTTCTCGCGCTGCGCCGCGGTGTCCCCGCTGCTCTCGGGGCCCCGGCTGCACCGGGACGGCAGTGCGGCGGTCCGCGCCATGGTCGAGCGGCACGGCGGTCTGACCACGGCATCCGGCGCACCACCCCGCGACCTGATCGACTGCGTCCAGCGGTTGCGGGCGCCGCTGCTGGTGCTGCACGGGCAACAGGACGACGCCGTGCCCGTGCAGCACTCCCGGACCCTGCGCGCGCACCTCATCGCGGCCGGGCGGCGGCCCGGCGCCGAGTTCGACTACCGGGAAGTCCCCGACGGCGGCCACAGCCTGCTCGACGGCATCGGATCCGCGGCGCCGACCGCCGTGGTCGCGGACTTCCTCAGTGCTGCCGCCAGCGGAAACCGACCTCGCCGGAGCTGATCCGGCGAACAACGAGAAAGAGGTGGTTGTGGTGGATGTGAACGTCGACGATCTGCAGATGCTGCTGGGCGAGGACGCGGTCGGAGCCAACCAGTGCTCGTTCACCTGTGCGTGCAGCAGCTGCTGTGTCACCAACGTCAACATCGGCTGTGGGAACAGCAGCGGCTGCGGAATCACCAGCGGCGGCAATCCCTGTGGGATGACCAATACCTGTGGGATGTCCATGGGATGTGGGCGCACCATGCTCTGACCGCCGGACCGGCCCAACCCGCACACCGACCGGGCGGAGCTGATCGATGACACGTTCCACCAGCAGCAGGCTCATCGTGGGAGCGGCACTGCGCAGCCCCGGCTGGTTCGCGCTGTTCGTGCTCGCCTCCGTGACGGTCAACGTCATCGCGGTGGTCGTGCCCTCAGCACTGGCCGAGGTGATCAACGCGGTCTTCCTCGGCAGCGGGGAAGGGGCGACGGTACTCCGGTTCGGTGTGCTGGTGGCCGTCGCCGTCCTCGCGCAGGTGCTCATCGTCCTCAGCGCCACGGGCTGCTGTGTCGCCGGGACCCTGTGGATCCGGCGCCGTCTCGTCGACCACGTGCTCGCCCTGCCGGTGCGTGCCGCCAGCCGTTTCCCGACCGGTGAGCTGACCACCCGCCTCAACGCCGACGCGGCCAGCGCCGGGCAGCTGCTGGTGTGCCTGACCGGCAGTGTCCTCGCGGCGACCACCGCACTGGCCGCGCTGGTGGTGCTGTTCGGCATGTCGCCGTGGTTCGGCGCGGTGTTCGCCCTCGGGGTCACCCCGATGATCCTGCTGGCCAAGCGGTTCCTCAGCTGCTCCACCGGACTCCACCTCCGTTACCAGCAGGGCCTTGCCGCGCTGGCCACCCTCCTGCACGACGCGCTGCGGGGCGTGCGCACCATCAGGGCCGCCGGCACCGCCGACCGCGAGGTGCACCGGGTGTTGGGCCCGCTGCCCGAACTGGCCGCGGCGGGCGATGCCCTCTGGCAGGTGCAGCGGAACATGGTCTGGCGCGCGATGCTGCTGGTCCCGTTGACCGAGCTGGTGGTGCTGGCCATGGCCGGGTTCGAGGTGACCAACGGCAGGCTCACGGCCGCGGAGCTGCTCGCGGTCAGCGGCTACCTGATGCTCGCCCTCGGCCTGTTCGGCCAGATCGACGGACTGCTCGGGCTGGCCGCCGACCGGGCGGGCGTCCAGCGGGTGGCCGAGGTGCTCGGCACGGCGCCCCAGCGCGTCACTGCCGTGCCACGTCCGCTGCCCGATGGCACGGGGGCGCTGTCCTTCCGGGCGGTCACGGTGGTGGACGGCGGGCACCTGTTGCTCGACCGGGTCAGCCTGGAGGTGCCGGGTGGAGCCTCGCTGGCACTGGTGGGCCGCTCCGGCGCCGGAAAGTCCACCCTCGCGGCGCTGGTCGGCAGACTGGTCGAGCCAGACCAGGGCACGGTGCTGCTCGACGGGGTGCCGCTCGGGGAACTCGACCCGGCGGAGCTACGGGCGCAGGTCGGCTACGCCTTCGAACGCCCGGTGCTGTTCGGGGCCACGGTCGCCGAAGCCATCGCGCCCGGAACAGGGAGCCGGCGGTCCCTGCTGGTGGCGGCGGCGACCGCCGCGGACGCCGACACCTTCATCCAGCGCCTGCCCGGCGGCTACGACACCGCGCTCGCCGACATCCAGCTCTCCGCCGGCGAGATGCAACGCCTTGGCCTGGCCCGTGCGATCGCGGGGCACCCCAGGGTGCTGGTGCTCGATGACGCGACCTCCAGCCTGGACACCGTCACCGAGGCGCACATCGCCCGCGCCCTGGCCACCGGATTCGCCGGCCGGACCCGGTTGCTGGTGGCCCACCGCGCTGCCACCGCGGCACGCGCCGACCTGGTCGCCTGGCTGGATGACGGCCGGATCCGAGCCGTTGGTCCGCACGTCGAGCTGTGGCCGGATCCCCGCTACCGCGCGGTGTTCGGTCCCGAGTCCCTGGAGCAGTGGTGACCAACCCCGGACGGCGGCTGCTGGTGGCCGAACTGAGCCAGCGGCGAGCGCCACTGCTGCGGATCGCGGCGTGGTCGGTACCCGAGGCGCTGCCGGCCCTGCTGTCCGGCCTGTTGGTCTCCCAGGCCCTCGACCAGGGCTTCCTGCGCGGCCAGTACCTCACCGGCCTGGTGTGGCTGGAGGTTCTGCTGCTCGTGGTCCTGGCCGGGCTGCTGGCCACCCGGGCGATCTTCCCGCAGCTGGCCGCTGTCGTGGAGCCCCTTCGCGACTCGCTCGTGCGCAGGCTGGTCTCCTCGACGGTCCACCGTTCGGTGGCCGAGATCGACCGCGGCGACAACGCGGGCCTGGCCAGGCTGGTCGAGCTGGCGGAGGGGATCCGCCAGTTGACCGCGGGCCTGCTGCGTACCCTGCGCCCGCTGCTGCTGCGGCTGATCGCCGCCTGCGCCGGACTGATCGCGCTCGCGCCCGCGGCGACCCCGCTGCTGCTCGCACCGCTGGTGCCCGCCGGGATCGGGGTGTGGCTCCTGCTGCCCCGGCTGGCCCGGTGCCGCCGGGAGCTGGTCGTGCAGGAGGAGGAGATCGGCCGGTCATCCGCACTCGTCTTCGCCGGTGTCCGTGATGTCGTGGCCAGTGGCGGGGTGGACCGGGCCCGCGCGGAGATCGACCACTGGTTCACCGCCCATGCCCGCTCGGCCCGGCGGATGACCCGGCTGCACGGGCTGCTCACCCTCGTGATCAGCCTGGGCGCGCAGGCTCCGGTGTTCCTCCTGCTATTGCTCGCGCCCTGGCTGACCGGTGGCGGGCACACCACGGTCGGTGAGCTGGTCGGCGCCGTCACCTACGCCGGCATGACACTTGCGCCGGCGGTCGGCGAGCTGGCTGGGACGATCAGCGGGCCCTGGCTCCAGCTCGAGGTGGTCCTGCGCCGCCTGGCCGAGGTGACCGAGCCGGTCGAGCAGGCCGCGGTCCCTGCCCAGCGCCGGCCCGCGCCGCGCGGGGCGGACCTCGCCCTCCGTCAGGTCACCTTCCGCTACGGATCGCACTCCGTTCCGGTGCTGGACAACCTCGACCTCGACGTGCCCCACGGCGACCACCTGGTCGTGGCCGGTGCGAGTGGCATCGGCAAGTCGACCCTGGCGACGCTGCTCACCGGCGTCCGCTCCCCGCAAGGGGGACTGGTGACCCTTGCGGGCACACCGGTCGGGGAGCTGGACCCGGCGACGGTTCGGTCGCGAATCGCGTTCATCCCCCAGGAGGCGTACGTCTTCGCCGGGACCCTGTGGGAGAACCTCGGCTACCTGCATCCGGCGGTGACCGAGCAGGAGCTGGACACCGCGGTCGACGCCGTTGGGCTCCGGGAGCTGGTGGACCGGCTGGGCGGATACGACGCGGGGCTCGGTCCCTGCGGCGTACAGCTGTCGGCGGGGGAGGGCCAGCAGGTGGCGCTGGCGCGGGTGTACCTGTCCAGCGCGGACATCGTGGTGCTGGACGAGGCGACCTGCCACCTGGATCCCGAAGCCGAGGCACGGGCGGAGGCGGCCTTCGTGGCCAGGGGCGGCACGTTGGTGGTCATCGCGCACCGGATCTCCTCCGCCGTTCGAGCCCGCCGGGTGCTGTTGCTCGACGGCAGCCGGGTGCACCTCGGAACGCATGAGCGGTTGCTGGAGACCACTCCGGCCTATGCCGCGCTGGTCGGGCACTGGCGAGCCAGCTCAGCCGGGGCGGCGCACGACGAGCGAGCGATGATCCCCGACCCTCGGTGACCGCGCGACCGGCCCCCGGCCCGAGTGCCGGCGGTGCGGGCAGGTTGACTCGACACGATCACCGCGCGGGCGGGCCCGCCGGCGTTGTGGACAACCAGTGGTGGTGGAGGGAGTGGCGTGGAACTGGATCTCGGCGCGGTCCGGGCCTTCGTCGCGATCGCGGACGAGCAGCACTTCGGCGCCGCCGCCGACCTGCTCGGCCTGACCCAGCAGGCGGTCTCCAAGCGGATCGCCAAGCTGGAGACCGGACTGGGCGCCACCCTGTTGTCCCGCGGCCGCACCGGCGCCGGGCTCACCGAGGCGGGCACGGCCTTCCTGCCGCAGGCCCGCGCCCTGCTCGCACTGGCCGACCAGGCGGTCGACGCGGTGCGCCGCCGGGTCCGGCCGCTGCGGGTGGACGTGCTCGGCGCCCGGCTCGCGCCGACCGAGCTGGTCCGGGAGTTCCACGAGACCAACCCGGAGGTCGAGATCGACATCGTGGCGGCCAAGGGCCTGCGCACCGGGGTGTCCGCGCTGCTGGAGAGCACCGTGGACCTGGCCTTCGCCCGGGTGGCCGGACCGCTCGACCCGGCCATCGAGCACCTCCCGGCCCTGCTGGAACCGCACCACTTCCTGGCCGGGCGCAAGCACCGCCTGGCCGGTCGGCGGAAGGTCCGGCCCACCGAACTGGCCGACTCGATCGTCTGGCTGCCCGGCCACGAACCCGGCACCGAGTGGGCCGACTTCTACCAGGCATACCGCGCCGACTTCGGCCTCACCATCGACGCCTCGGGCCCCAGCTTCGGCCTGGAACACATGCTGGACCGGCTGGCCACCGACCCGGACCGCTTCATGTTCGGCTCCGAACGCATGCGGGTGCCCTGGCACCCCGGCATCGCGCGGGTGCCGATCGTGGACCCGATCCCGCTCTACCCGTGGTCCGCGCTCTGGCGCCGCGACAACCGCCACCCGGTGCTGCCCAGGCTGATCGAGCACCTCAGCGCGGGTTTCCGGCCCTTCGACCCGGACCGCCACTGGCTGCCCGCCGCCGACCTCCAGGTGCTGCACGGCACTTGATGAAGATGTGCTCATCTGAGGCTCATCGGGTCTCCAGGTCCGGTGGCTTGACTAGGTGCCATGAACACAAACCACCGAGCCCGATACCTGGCCGCGACCACCGGCGTCCTCGGCCTGCTGCTCGGCGGCTGCACTGCCGCGGCCGCCCCCAGCACGCCGGGCCAGCCCGCACCGCTGACCGGCATCCCCGGCGTCAACAACCCGGCCCCGGTGCCCGCCCCGGCCATCCAGCAGCCGAAGCTGCTCGCCCCGGTGTCCTTCCCGCGCACCGAGATCGACGCCGACGACCAGCGCGGTGACGGCAAGCGGGTGCTGATCGAGGAGTCCGAACTGCCGGTCGCCGGTCACCTGGTGGTCTTCGACCAGAGCGGCAAGCTGCTCGGCTCCACCCCGATCCAGCCGGGCGCGCACCGCGACGTCCCGGTCACCCTCGACCCGGCGCTGGGCCAGGGCACGCACTCGCTGCGCGCGCTGCTGACCGTGGACGACGGCGACGGCAAGTTCAACGCGGACAAGGACGCCCCGGTCCGCGAGGACGACGATGACGACCCGGAAATCGAGGACGAAGGGTTCCGTTACACGGTGGGCTGATCATGGCCGCCGGTTGTTAGGGTCGCATTGGTTCACAGTGCGAAGGAGCCCGATGACCGCGCCACAGCAGCAGGCCGCCGACACCGGTGAGCTGTCCGCCGTGCTGGCCCGCATCCTCACCGAGGTCGGCCCGAGCGCGGGCCTGGCAGGCCGGGTGGCGGACTACATCCCGGCGTTGTCCGCGGTGGACCCGGCCACGTTCGGGTTCGCCGCGACCGACCTCACCGGCCACACCATCGGCGTGGGCAAGTGGCGGACCCCGTTCTCCATCCAGAGCGTGTCCAAGGTGTTCTCGCTGGCACTGGTGCTGGCCATCGAGGGTGATCAGCTGTGGCGGCGGGTCGGGCGGGAGCCCTCGGGCAACCCGTTCAACTCGCTGGTACAGCTGGAACACGAGAGCGGGATCCCGCGCAACCCGCTGATCAACGCGGGCGCGCTGGTGGTCACCGACCGGCTGCTCACCCTCACCGGTGACGCCCGCGGCGCGGTGCGGGACTTCCTGCGTGCCGAGAGCGGTGACGACCGGGTCGACTTCGACGCCGCGGTGGCCCGCTCCGAGGCCGAGCACGGCGACCGCAACGCCGCCCTTGCCCACCTGATGGCCAGCTACGGCAACCTGGAGAACCCGGTCGCCGACGTCCTTGAGCACTACTTCTGGCAGTGCTCGATCGCGATGACCTGCGGTGACCTCGCGCTGGCCGGGTCATTCCTGGCCCGGCACGGCGTGCGTGCCGACGGCTCCCGGCTGCTCTCCCGCAGCGAGGCCAAGCGGGTCAACTCGGTGATGCTCACCTGCGGCGCCTACGACGCCGCCGGTGAGTTCGCCTACCGGGTCGGGCTGCCGGGCAAGAGCGGCGTCGGCGGCGGCATCCTGGCCGTGGTGCCGGGCCGGTACTCGCTGTGCACCTGGAGCCCCGCGCTGGACGAGCGCGGCAACTCGGTGGCGGGCGTGGCCGCGCTGGACCACTTCACCACGCTCACCGGGTTGTCGGTGTTCTGAGCTAGCGCTGGTGCCGCAGGCCCTGGAGCAGCAGTTCGATCATGCGGCGCGGGTCGTAGAGCGGGCTGTCGTCCCGCCCGACGCACAGGTTGCCGATGCCCCGCATCAGCTCGTAGCCCTCGATGCCGGGCTTGATCTCACCGGATGCCTCGGCGGCGTCGAGCAGGTTCTCGCAGGCGGGCACCAGCCAGTCCAGGAAGAAGGAGTGCAGCGCCTCGTGGCCGCTGTTGGGCTGCATGATGTCGGCGAGTCCGTGCTTGGTGACCAGGAAGTCCACGAACCGGTCCACCCACAGCCGGAGCGCCTCGAACGGGGAACTGGCCGAGTGCTGCAGGTCTCCGCTGGCGTCGACGAGGGCCTCGATCTGGTGGCGGTAGACCGCGATCACCAGCTCCGCCCTGGTCGGGTAGTTGCGGTAGATCGTGCCCATGCCGACGCCCGCCCTGGCCGCGATCTCCCGGATCGGCGCGTCCACCCCCGAGGTGATGAACACCGCGGCGGCGGCTGCCAGCAGCGTTTTCTGGTTGCGCAGGGCATCGGCCCGCTTGCTCCGCGCCGGGACCTGCTCCGGCTGGCTGGGCTTGGACACCACGCACTCCTCCTGGACCTGCCTGTTTGACAAAGCGGAACACTGCTCCGTATCGTCGATTCCGGAACACCGCTCCGCTTGAGCTTAACCGAACGGACCGCTCCTGTCCGTCCTGCCTTCCTGCCAAGGGACCAATCTGCCATGAGTGCTGTGCCTCACCCCGTCCTGTCGATCAGCCCCGTCGTGCTGCCGACCCCCGACCGCGCCGTGGACCTCCAGCTCCGGATTTCCGTGCCCGCACAGGGAACCGGGCTGCCGATCCTGCTGCTCTCGCACGGCCAGGGCTACTCCAACCACCTCTCCTCGCTCAACGGTTACGCCCCGCTCGCCCAGTACTGGGCCGCGCACGGTTTCGCCGTCATCCAGCCCACCCACCTCAGCTCCCGCAGCCTCAACCTCGACCCCGCCACCCCCGGCGCGCCCCTGCACTGGCGGTCCAGGGCCGAGGACATGACCCGGATCCTGGACCGCCTGGACGAGATCGAGGCCGCGGTCCCACACCTGCGCGGCCGCCTGGACCACACCAGGGTCGCGGTGGCAGGCCACTCCATGGGCGGCCACACCGCCACCCTGCTGCTGGGCGCGCGGATCACCGACCCGGACACCGGCATCGAACTGGACCTGGCCGATCACCGGATCAAGGCGGGCGTGGTGCTCGCCGCACCCGGCCGCGGCGGTGACGCCCTCGCCGAGTCCGCGACCGAACTGCTCTCCTTCGTCACCGGCACCGACTTCGCCACCATGACCACCCCGGCCCTGGTGGTCGCGGGCGACAAGGACACCTCCACCCACCTCACCGTCGCGGGCGCGGACTGGCACGCCGACCCGTACCACCTGGCCCCGGCCCCGAAGACCTTGCTCACCCTCTTCGGTGCGGAACACGGCTTAGGCGGCGTCTCCGGCTACGACGTGGCCGAGACCACGGACGAGAACCCGGAGCGGGTCGCCGCGGTGCAGCGCCTCACCTGGGCCTACCTCCGCAGCGAGCTGTACCCCGGGGACGCTGCCTGGCAGTCCGCGTGTGCTGAGTTGCTGACCGGTTCCGCTGCGGTGGGACAGGTCGAAGCCAAGTAGCCCAGCAGGCGCGCGGCCACGAGTGAGCGGTGACAGGCCGCCGGGTCGCGCTCCACGCAGAACAACGCGGTCACCGAGCCGGTCGGCAGTTCCGCCGCGAGCCCGCCGAGGTCGAACGGGTCGAGGATCTGCCGGGTGTAGCCGTCGATGTAGGCGGGTGCCAGCGTGACGCGGTTGCGTTTGCCGACGCCCTGGCGGTCGTCCTCGCGGTACTGGAGTTGGCGTAGTTCGGTGGTGGGCGCCAGGTCTTTCAGGTGGCGGTAGCCGATGTTCGCCGTGGCAAGGGCCTGCTGGAGCCGGGCCGAGTTCGCCCAGGCGTAGTCGGGGCCGCGGACCCCGCGGCGCTGGCGGAGGTCGAGTAGCAGGCCCACGCCCTTGCCGGTGAGTTGCCGCAGGAAGGTCTCGGCCGTGTCGCCGTAGACGCCGATCGTCATGATTCGTCTCATCGTGGTCCCCGTGCGGTGCGGTGAGCCCGGCCGGGCCGAGCCCACCGTGATCCCGCTACGGCAGCAGCACCGGCTGGTCCACGGCCCACAGCCAGGTGCCGTCCGGCTGGCGGCGGGCGATCTCCACGGTGATCTCGCCGGTGGTCAGCGTGCACGCGGTGAGCGCCAGGTCGCCGCTCACCAGCGCCGGGTGCTGCCTGCCCGGGGCGAGCACGGGCGCGGCGGCGACGAACTGCTCGTACACCTTGCGGATCTCGGCGTGGCCGGTGGCGAGGTTGCCGGGTGGGAAGGCCAGCACGGCGTCCGGTTCGTACAACGCCACCAGGCCGTCCACATCGCCCGCGTTGCCGCGCTCGATGAAGAACCTGCCCAGGTCGTTCGGCTCGGTGGCCACTGTCTTGCTTGTCATGGAAAGGAGCCTGTCAACGAATCACGACATCCTGTGTCACGTATTTCCGTAGACTTCTGGCATGCGGGCCGACCGGTTGGTGTCACTGGTGCTGTTGCTGCGCCGGCACGGTCGGCTGTCCGCGACCGCGCTGGCCAGGGAGCTGGAGGTGTCCACCCGCACGGTGCTGCGGGACATCGAGGCGTTGTCCGCGGCGGGTGTGCCGGTGTACGCCGAGCGCGGGCGGCTCGGCGGGTTCGCGTTGCTGCCGGGGTTCCAGACCGAACTCACCGGGCTCAACCACGACGAGGCGCTGGCACTGCTGGTGGCCGGATCGCGGCGCGGTGGGCAGGCGTTCGGGCTGGGCTCGGCGCTGGCCTCGGCCATGCGCAAGGTGGTGGACGCGCTGCCGGAGGGTTCCCTGGCCACCGCGGCCGGGGCGGCCGAGCGGCTGCTGGTCGAGCCGGAGACCGACCTGCTCGCGCGCCGGGTGGAGGCCGAGGAGGTGCCTGCGGCCGTGGTGGCCGAGGTCCGGCGCGCGGTGTTCGCCGGGCACCGGCTGCGCATCCACTACGCGGCCGCCGGCCAGGCCGCGCGGTGGCGCACGGTGGACCCGATCGGCCTGGTCACCGTGCGCGGGCAGGGTTATCTGCTGGCCACCCGGTCCGGCGCGGACCGCACCTACCGGCTGTCCCGGATCCAGTCCGCCGAGGAACTCGACGAGCCCGCCCAGCGACCGGAGCGGGTTGACCTGGACCAGGCCTGGCAGGAACGCAGCACCCGGTTCCGCACCGGCGGCGACCAGGTCACCGTGCTGCTGCGGCTGAATCCGGCGCGGCGGGCGGAACTGGTGGGCACCGCGCTGACCGTCCGCGCCGACGAGGCGGTCGACGCGGACGGCTGGCTGCGGGTGTCCGCGACCTTCCAGGACGCGCGGCACGCCGAATGGGCGCTGTGGCAGCTCGCCACGAACGCGGAAGCCCTGACCCCGCAATGGTTGCGCACCGCGCTGCGGGACCGGGCCACTGCGGTCCTCAGCTGCTACGGACCGCCTCGACCAGGCTGACCCCGTCGCGGCGCACCGCGGTGGTGACCGTGAGGCCGGCGCGGTCGCAGAGCTGTTCGAACTCGGCGCGGGTGCGTTCCCGGCCGCCGTAGAGCACCATCATCCGGATGTCGGTCAGGCCGGGATCCCTTGGCTGGATGGGGTTTCCGCGTTCCGGCAGGACCTCGTCCACGATCAGGATCCGGCCGTGATCAGGCAGCGCGGCCCGGCAGTTGGCCAGGATCCGGACGGCCTGCTCGTCGTCCCAGTCGTGCAGGATCCACTTGAGCACGAACAGGTCCGCCCCACGCGGGACCTCGGTGAAGAAGTCACCGGCCTGGGTGCCGCAGCGGTCGCTCAACCCGGCCTGGCGGACCACCTCGGCGGCCTCGGGAATGGCGGCCTGGGTGTCGAAGACCAGGCCCCGCAACGCCGGGAAGCGGTGCAGCAGACAGATGAGCAGCGAGCCGTTGCCGCCGCCGACGTCGGTGATCGAGGTGTACCGGGTGAAGTCGTACAGCTCGGGCAGCGTGTTGGCGATGTGCCGGGTGGGCTGGCCCATGGCGGAGTTGTAGAGGGCGGCCAGTTCCGGGTCGGCGGCGAAGTGCTCGAACACCTCGCGGCCGAAGACCTCCGGGAAGGCGGCGCGGCCGGTGCGCAGGCTGAAGTCCAGGCGGGCCAGGGGTTCCAGGCCGGTGGGGTGGGAGGCGAGCAGGGCGTAGGCGCGCAGTGAACCGTCCACATCGGACCGGAGCAGGGTGCCGGCCTCGGTGGCGGTGAAGCCGGTGTGGCCGTCCACGCACAGGCCGAGGTCGGCGAGTGCCCGGAGCAGCCGGAGTGCTTGTGGCGCAGGGATTCCACAGGCGGCGGCGATGTCCTCGGCGGTGCGCGGGGTGTGGTTCAGGTGGTCGGGCAGGCCCAGGCGGGCGGCGGCGCCGACCACCATGGTCCTGGTCGCGCCGGAGAGCAGGTGGGTCACGGTCTGGAAGGCGGTCATCGAGGGGCTCCTTGCTGGTCGCGGGCGGCGATGCGCCAGCCGCGGGCGTGGCTGAACTGCTGGTGGATGCGGGCGAACGCGCCGCCGGTGCCGAGGAGTTCCGCCGGGGCGCCGGTTTCGACCACCCGGCCGGCGTCCAGGGAGATCACCTGGTCGGCGGCGGCCAGGGTGCTGGGCCGGTGCGCGATGACCACCACGGTGCGGTTCGGGTCGCGGGCGAGTTCGGTGATGGCCGCGCTGATCGCCGCCTCGTTGGCGGCGTCCAGGGCGGAGGCGGCCTCGTCGATGAGCACGATCGGGGCCTGCTTGAGGAAGGCGCGGGCAATGGCCACCCGTTGCCGTTCACCGCCGGAGAGCTGCGCCCCGCCCTCGCCGACCCGGGTCCGCCAGCCCTGCGGCAGCCGGTCGACCACCTCGTCCAGCCGGGCGGCGCGGGCCGCGGCGGTGAGTTCGGCGCGGGTGGCCGCCGGGCGGGCCAGGCGGAGGTTGTCCTCGATGGTGGTGTCGAACAGGTAGACGTCCTGGAAGACGATCGCCAGGTGGGTGAGCAGGTCGGCGTGGTCGTAGTCGCGGACGTCCAGGCCGCCCAGGCGCACCGAACCCTCGGTGGTGTCCAGGAAACGGGCGATCAGCCGGATCACGGTGGTCTTGCCGGATCCGGACGGGCCGACCAGCGCGGTGGTCGAGCCGGGTGGGCAGTGGATGGTGACGCCGTCGAGGGCGGGTCGGTCCGGGCCGTAGGTGTGGGTGACGCCGACCAGGTCGATGCCGGAGTGCGGGAGCGTGCGGGCCGGGTTGGCTGGGACGGGCAACTGGGGTGTGCGCAGGAGTTGGCGCACCCGGTCCAGGCCGTAGTCCAGGGCGCCCAGGCCGTGCACGTGACCGGCGAGCGCGCCAAGGGGTTCCAGGAAGCGGACCGCGAGCACCAGCAGCGCGACGGTGTCGGCGACCGCGAGCGCGCCGGAGGTGAGCAGGTGCACGCCGATGGCCAGCACCGCCACGAAGCCGAGGGTGACCACGCCGGTGACGGACAGGGTGGGCAGCAGGGATTCGTTGAGGGCGAGGGCATAGCGGCGGTGGTGCTCGGTGAGCGCGGCGTCCAGTTGCCGGGTGCCGGTCCGGGCCTGACCGGCCGCCCGCAGCACGGGCTGGGCCTGGCCGTACTCGATGGCGCGGGCGGCGATCTCGTTGGCCGCCACCTCCATGTCCGCGCACGCGGCGGCGGTCTTGCGGCGGCAGTGCCGCAGCAGCAGGAAGGTGACCGGCAGGGTGGCCAGCAGCACCAGGCCGAGCCGCCAGTCCACGACCAGGGTGACCGCGGTGACGGTGACCGGGACCAGCGTGCAGGTGATCACCGGACCCCCGACCACCACACACAGCCGGGAGACCGAGGTGGCCACGCTGGTCACCGTGCGGGTGAAGGTCCCCTTGCGCTCGGCGGTGAACCAGCCCAACGGCAACGTGGTCAGCTGCCCCATCAACCGCATCCGCAGCGCCACCCCGAGTTCCCCGCTGGCCGCGAAACCGACCGGGGTGGCCACGACGCTGAGCAGCCAGTGCAACAACACCCCGGCGAGGCCGAACAGCAGCCACGGGGTGGCGGCGGCGAAGTCCGGTTCCGGGCGCAGCACCGCGCGCAGGATCGGGAACAACAGCCCGAGCAGCAGGCCCTGGAGCACCGCGAGTGCCGCTTGCAAGGCGGCGAAACGGTGCAGTGGCGCGGGTTCCGGCCACAACCGGTGCAACTCGCGGATCATGCCTGGTCTCCGTTCCGCTGGGCCAGCCACAGGCGCGCGTAGAGCCCGTCCTTGGCGAGGAGTTCGTGATGGTCGCCGCGTTCGACCAGGCGGCCCTCGTCCAGGACCAGGATCTGATCGGCGGTGGCGATGGTGTGCAGGCGGTGCGCGATGACCAGCACGGTGCGCCCGGCGACGAGTGCGGACAGCGCGTCCTGCACGGCCGCCTCGCTGTCCGGGTCCAGGGCCGCGGTGGCTTCGTCCAGCACCACGATCGGGGCCTCGGACAGGATCGCGCGGGCAATGGTCAGCCGCTGCCGTTCACCACCGGATAGACCGCCCTCGCCCGCGTCCAGCACCGTGTCGTAGCCCCGCGGCAACGCGGCCAGCACGTGATGGATCTGCGCGGCCTCGGCCGCCGCGCGCACCTGGGCGTCGGTGGCGCCGGGCCGGGCGATGCGGATGTTCTCGGTGACCGTGTCCCGCAACAGCACCACGTCCTGGAACACCAGTCCCAGCAAGGACAACAGCTCGGCCGGGGCGATCTCGCGGACGTCGACCCCGCCGATCCGGATCGCGCCGCCGGTGACCTCGTGGAAGCGCGGCAGCAGTGCGGCGAGGGTGGATTTCCCGGCGCCGGAGGGTCCGACCAGCGCGGTGACCGTGCCCGGTGCGCAGGTCGCGGTGAGGTCGCTGACCGCGTTGGTGACGCCGTCGTAGGAGAAGCTGACCCGGTCGAACTCGATCCGATGTCCTCGCGGGCGTTGGGGTTTCGCCGGTTCGGGCAGTCCGGGGCGGGTGAGCAGCCCGTCGATGTGCCCGGCGGCCAGGCGGGCGGTGCGCAGGCCGATGCCGCCGTGGATCATCGGCAGCAACGCGTTCGGCAGTACCAGCCCGACCACCAGGAACGGCAGCAGATCCGCCGCGGGCAACGACTTCGCGGCCACCAGCGGCAGTCCGACGGCCAGCACCACCGCGAGCACAGTCAGTTCGGAGCCGAGCACCCGGTTGAGCGCGGAGCTGTACCGCACCTCGTCCACCCAGACCCGGAACGCCCGCTGCTGCTCGCGCACGGCGGTGTGGAAGCGGTCCAGCACCCGGCCGCCCGCGCCGAAGGTCTTGGCCACCGCGATGCCGTCGCCGTACTCGACCGCGGCCGCGCTGACCTCGCGCTCGGCGGTGATCAGCCGGGCCACGTGCTGCGGCATGGATCGCATCGAGACCCGGTAGCAGAGCAGTGCGAGCGCCGGGACCAGCACGGTGACCAGGGCGAGCCGCCAGTCCACCAGCAGCAGGTAGGTCAGGCCGCACAGGATCGCGGTGGCCGCGCCGAGGATCTCGCCGAGGGAGTGCGCGAACAGGTTGTGCATGTCCTCCAGGTCATCCGTCATCGCCTTCTTGACCTGGCCGGACCCAGCGGCGCGGAACCAGCCCAGCGGCAGCACCCCGAGTCGTCGGACCAGGCCGCGGCGCAGGTGGTGCAGCATCCGCGCGTCCGCGTGGTGCCCAAGATGCGAGGACAACGCCAGCAACAGCAGCCGCGACACGGCCCCCGCCGCTCCCACCACCGCCCACCACAACACCCCGCCGGACCCGGTCAACGCCGACCGCGCGATCTCGGCGACGGCGAGGTAGGGCGCGAACCCCGCCGCCTCACCCAGCGCGGACAACATCGCGCCGGTGACCAGGTGCCCGCGCACCGGCCGCAACATCCGCCCCGCCGCCCGAAACCCGATCAACCGCGGCCCGACGTCAACACTCATCCACAGCCCCCAAGAAAGGTTAGCCTTACCTGAGGCAAAACCTTGCCGCTTCAAGTCGACTTGATGTCAACTGACCCAGTGACCCCACCCGCCGTCCCCATCAGCGAAGCCGCCGCCCTGTACGACCTCCCGCCGTCAACCCTGCGCTGGTGGGAGGACCGCGGCCTGCTCGGCCCACCCCCACGAGACGCAGGCCGCCGCCGCTACCGAGAGGCTGACCTGCGTCGCCTCGGCGTGGCCTACCTGTGTTGCGTGACGGGTTTGATGCCGCTGTCCAAGGCCGCGGTGGTCGCCGCGGGCCAGGCCAGACGGGAGGACTGGCAGGGCACGGTCGCCGAGCAGATCGGCGTACTGGCCGACCGCATCGACCAGCTGACCGCCGCCCGCGCCTACCTCCAGCACCTGTTGCAGTGCGAGGACGCGGACATGACGGACTGTCCTTATCTGGAGCGGGAGCTGGTCACGTGGACGCCTCGGGGGCGGTTGCCGGCGGGGGATCTGGTGTCGGCGGCTCGGGCGGCTCGGGGTGGAGGTGGTGATGAAAAGGGGGAGGTTGGTGACGAAATGCGGTGTGTGAGTTGTGCGCGGGTGGTGGGGGAGGGGGGTCGGGGGCGGCCTCGGCGGTATTGCTCGGCGGCTTGTCGGCAGCGGGCTTATCGGGCTCGGCGGGGGGTGGGGTGAGGGGGTGTGCGACAAGTGCCAACGTGGTGTACGAGATCGGCCAACACGCCAGGCGTGAGATTGCCCGACGGGCGTGCGACAGGTGCCAACGTGATGTGCGAGTTCGGCGAACACACCGGGCGTGGGATTGCTCGGCGGGGCGTACGAGAACGGCCAACGTGGCGTACGAGATCGGCCAACACGCCGGGGGTGGGTGGCGGGGAAGGGGAGTTGGCGGCCCGCTGGTGCGGCGGTCGGGTTGGGTTTGCCTGGTGGGCGTGCGAGTTCGGCCAATGCGGCGTGCGAGTTCGGCCAACGTGGCGTGCGAGTTCGGCCAACGTGGCGTGCGAGTTCGGCCAACGTGGCGTGCGAGTTCGGCCAACGTGGCGTGCGAGTTCGGCCAACATGGCGTACGAGTTCGGCCAACATGGCGTACGAGATCGGCCAACACGCCGGGGGTGGGTGCGGGGCGGGGCAGTATGGCCCTCCCTCCCGCCTTCTTCCCGCCTTCCTGCTCCCTCCCTTCCCGCCCGCTCGACGGGCGGTGCGGTGGTTAGGGGGTGGGGCGGCCCAGCATGGTCCTCCCGTCCTCCCCTCTCCCTTCCCCCTCTCCCTTCCCCTCCGCCTGACCTCCCTCGCACCCGCCCTCCCGCGTGACGGGTGGTGGGGTGGTTAGGTGGTGGGGCGGCCGCGTAGGAGTGAGGTCAGGCGGGTGAGGCGGGTGGGGCGGGGGGTTCGGGGTGGGAGGGTGGTGGCGATGGCGTCGGTGAGGAGGGTGCCGACTGTTTCGCTGGCGCAGGACTTGTTGGCGCCGATTCCGCCCGTGGGGCCGCGTTTGATCCAGCCGACCACGTAGGTGCCCGGACTGACCCGGCCGCGTTCGTGCGGGATTGTGCCGGTGGCGGGGTCGAAAGGCAGGCCCGGCAACGGGTTTCCGCGGTAGCCGACGGCTCGGATCACCTGGCCGGTGGCGATCTCGATCTCCCCGTCGGGGCCGGTGACGCGCAGGCCGCGGACCTCGGTGTCGCCGACGATCTCCAGGGGTGTCGAGTGGAAGCGGAGCACGATTCGCCTTCGACCTGGGGCGGGTGGGGTGGACCAGTCCACCGTTTGGCGGGTGATTCCTTGTAGCAGTGCGGCTTTGCCTTCGCTCGCGTCGACCGCGTGGGTGGTGCGGGGGTCCTGGTCGTCCAGGACCAGGTCGATGTCGGCTCGTTCGGTCAGGGCGAGTAGTTCGGGCATGGTGTAGGCCGCGTCGGCGGGGCCTCGGCGGGCCAGGACCACGACCTCGCGGACCTTGCTGGAGGTCAACTGGGTCAGGGCGGTGGGGGCGGTCGTGGTGTCCGCCAGGGTGTTCGGGTCGGCGGTGAGGATTCGGGCCACGTCCAGGGCTACGTTGCCGTTGCCTACCAAGACCACGCGTTCGGCGGAGAGGTCGACGGCTGTGGCTGGGATGTCGGGGTGGCCGTTGTACCAGGCGACCACGGTGGTGGCGGCCAGGCTGCCTGGCAGGTGTTCGCCGGGGATGTCCAGGGTGCGGGCGGCGGAGGCGCCGACGGCGTAGATCACCGCGTCGTGCTGGGCGGACAGCTCGGCCGGAGTGATGTCCCGGCCGATCTGGACGCCCAGGCGCAGGGTCAGGCGGGGGTGCTGGTGGAAGCGGGCGAAGGTTTCGGCGATCTTCTTGGTGGACGGGTGGTCGGGGGCCACGCCGTAGCGGATCAGGCCGCCGGTGACCGGGAGGCGGTCGATCAGGGTGACCCTGGCGTTGGTGTGCAGCAACAGGTCCGCGACGGTGTACATGCCGGCGGGGCCGGTGCCGACGACCGCGATGTCCAGCGGGGCGAAGTCCGCGGGGATGGTGCGGCTGAACTCCGGCGGGCTCCAGGCGTGGAACATCGGCGCGGGCGCGGTTTCGGCCGGAGCGCGGTCGGTGTAGTAGTCGGCGTTGATCCGGGCGTAGGGCTTGAGGTCGGCAGGCAGTTCGGCCACCGGGAAGATCGCGTCGACGGGGCAGGCGTCGGCGCAGGCGCCGCAGTCGATGCAGGCGCTGGGATCCACGTAGAGCAGGTCGGTGCGGCCGAAATCCGGCTCGTCGGGGGTCGGGTGGATGCAGTTGACGGGGCAGACCGTGATGCAGGAGGCATCAGCGCAGCAGGTCTGGGTGATCGCGAAGGCCATGGCTCAGATCAGGTTCGCTCGCTGGTAGAACCAGGTCGCGGCCTTGGTGAGCAGGCCGGCGGAGTTGAGGAACTCCATCAGGCCCGCGCAGCTGGACCGCATCATCGACTTGTGGTGCTGGTTGGCCTTGGCCTCCCGCACCGCGCGGTCGACGTCCAGGCCGGCGTTGGCGTAGACCTTCTTGCCGACCATGCTGGTCACGATGTAGTAGGAGACGATCGAGACCACCAGCGCGTTGATCTGGCGGCGCAGCCAGCCCGCGCCCTCCAGACGCTCCTTGGTCTCCTCCCTGGCGAACTTCATGTGCCGGGATTCCTCGACCACGTGGATGTTGTTGATGGTGCGGACAAACGGCGCCACCCGATCGTCGCGCATCCAGTCCCGCTGCATGACGTCGAGGACCTCCTCGGCGACCAGGATCGAGGCGTAGGCGGCCTCGCCGACCGCGACGGTCTTGAACAGGCGACCCAGTTCGATCACCACCCGGTTCGGCCGGTACGCGGGCGCGCCCAGCTTGGCCGCGCCGCGGGCGAACATGATCGAGTGGCGGCATTCGTCGGCGATCTCGGTCAGCGCCCACTGGAAGGCCGGGTCGGTCGGGTCCTTGCCGTAGAAGTCCCGCAGGATCATCTGCTGCAGGATCATCTCGAACCAGATCCCGGTGCTGGCCACCGAGGCCGACTCCTGGCGGGTCAGCTCGCGCTGCTGTTCCGGGGACATCTCCGCCCAGTACGCGGTGCCGTAGAGGGTGCACCACTCCGGGCTCATCCCGTGGTGCGCCGGGTCCAGCGGGGTCTCCCAATCCACCTCGGTCGCCGGGTCGTAGGACAACTCCGACGACGAGTCCAGCAGCCTTTGGGCCACGGCCTGGCGGTCGGGTCGGGCTTCAACGGTGGCCATTCGTGGACTCCTTGTAAGCCGAGTAGCTGTTACTCAAGGTTACTGTAACCAAAAGTAACACATATCCGAGGTCTCGCCCAGACCCCGTGAGCAGCCAGGACGGCGGGCGCTCTGCCACCCGGGTTGCATCCGGCGCTGGACGTCGACACCGGGCGGGCCCTCGGTCACGATCAGAGTCGGAAATCCCTCCACCAGAAGGAGGCCCGACATGACAAGGACCAACATCTCCCGTCGCGACCTGCTGCGGGCCGCGGCCGTGCTCGGGATGTCCGCGCCACTGCTCGGCGCCTGCGTCACCGGCGGCGGGCCGGGCGCCGGACCGGGGCAGCGCGGGGAACGCAGTGCGGGCAACCCGTTCGGGGTCAAGGCCGGGTCACCGCTGGAGGTGGTGGTCTTCAAGGGCGGCTACGGCGACGACTACGTCAAGGCGGCCGAGGAGGTCTACCGGCGGCAGCACCAGGGCAGTGCGATCGAGCACCGCGGCATCCAGCAGGTCGGCGACACCCTGCGGCCGCGGTTCGTGGCCAACACCCCGCCGGACGTGGTGGACAACACCGGCGCCGGCGCGCTGGACATCTCCGCGCTCGCGGCCGCCGGTCAGCTCACCAACCTGGCCGAACTGCTCGACGCCCCCTCCTGGGACGACCCCAACGTCACCGTGCGGAACACCCTGCTGCCCGGTGTGGTCGAGGACGGCGAGCGGGACGGCGTCTGCGTGCACCTGAACTACACCTTCACCGTGTGGGGCCTGTGGTACTCGAAGTCCCTGTTCGACAGGCAGGGCTGGACCTACCCGGCCACCTGGGAGGCCATGCTCGCGCTGTGCGCGGAGATCAAGAAGACCGGGATCGCGCCCTGGACCTACCAGGGCAAGTACCCGGACTACGTCACCGATCCACTGCTCACCATGGCCGCCAAGTCCGGCGGCATGGACCTGATCCGCGCGCTGGACAACCTGGAACCGGGGGCCTGGCGGCACGAGGCGGTGCGCGGTGCGGCCGAGGCGTTCGCCGAACTGGCCGGGCGCGGGTACTTCATGCCGGGCTCGGAGGCGTTGTCGCACACCGAGGCCCAGGCCGCCTGGTGCCAGGGCAAGGCCGCGTTCATCCCGTCCGGCTCCTGGCTGGAGAGCGAGCAGCGCGACGTCACCCCGCCGGGCTTCGAGATGACGCTGGGCGTGCTGCCCGCGCGCACCACCGCCGACAAGCTCAAACCCACCGCGCTGGAGGCGTCCAGCACCGAGTCCTACCTGGTCCCGGCCCAGGCCAAGAACATCGCGGGCGGCCTGGACTTCCTGCGGATGTTGTTCTCCCGCAACGCCTGCCGCGAGTTCGCCCGCACCGCGGGCACGCTGCCCTCGGTCGCCGGGGCCACCGACGGCCTGACCCTGTCCAGCGGCCTGGGCTCGGTCAGCGCCGCGGTGCGCGCGGCCGGCACCGAACTGATCAGCTTCCGGCATCGCGGCTGGTATCCGCAGCTGCGCAAGGCCACCGACGACGCGGTCGGCGAGCTGATCACCCGCCGACTCACCCCGGCCGCCTTCGCCGACCGCCTGCAACTGGCCGCCGACGCACTCGCCAAGGACTCCAGCGTCAAGAAGTACACCCGCAGATGAGGCGGCGGGGTCTGGGTTTTGTCGCCTGCGCCCTGCTGCCCGCGTTGCTGCTGCACGTGGTGTTCGTGCTCTCCCCGTACGCGCAGGCGTTCTACCTCTCGCTCACCGACTGGAACGGGGTGGCCGGGCAGGCGCGGTTCGTCGGGCTGGACAACTTCCGGCAGCTCGGTTCGGACCCGCTGTTCCTGGCGGCGGTGCGCAACAACCTGGTGCTGCTGCTGACCCTGCCGCTGGGCACCATCGCCCTCGGCCTGTTCCTGGCCACCGCGCTCAAGTTCGGCTCGCGCGGTGGCCGGTCCGGGGTGCGCGGGGCCCGGTTCTACTCGATCGTGTTCTTCTTCCCGCAGTTGCTCTCGGTGGCGATCGTGGCCGTGCTGTGGGGTTTCGCCTACAACCCGAACAGCGGACTGATCAACGGCGGGCTGCGCGCGCTCGGCCTGGACGGGCTGGCGCGCAGCTGGCTGGCCGAGCCGGGACTGGCCCTGTTCGCGGTGCTGGCGGTGCTGATCTGGTCCGGCGTCGGCTTCTACCTGGTGCTGTTCAGCGCGGCCATGGACGCCATCCCACGCGAGTTCTACGAGGCCGCGCTGCTCGACGGCGCGGGGCAGTGGACCACGTTCCGGCGGATCACGCTGCCGCTGCTGTGGGACAACGTGCAGGTCGCCTTCGTCTACCTGGGCATGGCCGCGCTGGACGGCTTCGCGCTGGTGCAGATCATGACCGTCGGCCCCGGCGGCCCGGACGGCGCCACCGAGGTCATCGGGCTTTCCCTGTACCGCAACGCCTTCACCTTCAGCCGGTTCGGCTACGCGGCCGCGATGGGGGTGGCGCTGTTCTTCGGCACCCTGGTCTTCGCCGTGCTGGCGTTGCGGGCGGGCCGCCGGGAGCGGGTGGAGCTGGCATGAGACGGATCCCGCTGCACCTGGCGCTGCTGGGCTGGACCCTGGTCACCGGATTTCCGTTGCTGTGGGCCGCGATCAGCGCGCTCAAGACCGACCGGGAGATCCTGACCAGCCCGTGGTCGCTGCCGGAGAGTCCACAGTGGACGAACTTCGCCCGAGCCTGGACCGAGGCCGACATCGGCCGCTACTTCCTCAACTCGGTGCTCGTGGTCGGCGGCGCGCTCGGGCTGACCATGCTGCTCGGCGCGCTGGCCGCCTACGCGCTGGCCCGCTATCCCTTCCGTGGCAACAGGTTCGTCTACTATCTCTTCGTCGCCTCGATGTTCTTCCCGACCTTCCTGGCGCTGGTGCCGCTGTTCTTCACCGTGCAGCAGCTCGGCCTGCTCGGCACCCACCTCGGGCTGATCCTGGTCTACACCGCCTTCGCCACCCCGTTCACCATCTTCTTCCTGCACGCCTTCTTCCGTGGCCTGCCCAGCGCGGTGGCCGAGGCCGCGTTCCTGGACGGCTGCTCGCACGCCGGGGTGTTCTTCCGGATCATGCTGCCGATGGCCCGCCCCGGCCTGATCTCGGTGGCCATCTTCAACTTCCTCGGCCTGTGGAACCAGTACCTGCTGCCACTGGTGCTCAACCCCGACCCGGACAACTACGTGCTCGCCCAGGGTCTGGCCGCGCTGTCCACCAGCCAGGGCTACCGCGGTGACTGGAGCGGGCTGTTCGCCGGGCTGACCATCGCGATGCTGCCGGTGCTGGCGGCCTACGTGGTGTTCCAGCGGCAGATCCAGGCGGGCGCCACCGCGGGCGCGCTCCGATAGTCGAGTTCGTGTGACCTGAGTCACGTGAAGCAACCTGGAGAGCCGCCCGGGTGTGTAAGAGGAAGATCGCGCGGCGAGCGCGTGGGCAGTCTGGGGGAACAGCGAATGGGGTCGTTGTCATCGGCGCGCGTGCTGACCGGCGCGGTCGTGTTGTCATTGGCGGCCAGTGGGCTGGTCGCGGGCACCGCCTCGGCGGCGGAGGGGCCGGACATCCGGAGCACGGTCTCGGTGGCCGGCGGGACCTACCTGCCGGGGGACCCGATCACCGTCAAGCTCACCGTGACCAACGCCGGTGACCGGGGCGCCTACTACCTGCGCAAGCATGAGCAGCACGTCTCCGGCACCCGGTTCTTCATCGACAACATGAGCGACTGGGGTGATCTCGGGCCGGGCGGGCTCGGCGCGAGCTACCTGCCGGGGGAGTCCCGGGAGTACACGCTGCGCGGGCACCTCGGCGAGTGGGGCGGCGGGGACGCCCGGTTCAGGCTGGGCCCGATTTCGCCCCGCGATGTGAACCCGGCCGACGACCAGGGCGAGGCGCTGGTGCCGGTGGTCTCGCCGGAGAACAAGGTGGTGGTCAGCGGGCAGATCTACGGCGACGCCGACCTCAACGGCGAGCCCTCGGCGGGGGAGGGCCTGGCCGGGGCCACGGTGGAGCTGCGTGACAACGAGGGCGCGCGCACCGCGGTGACCGGCGCCGACGGCGGGTACTCCTTCCCTGGGGTGTCCCCCGGCAAGCACTCGCTGAGCGTGCAGAGCGTGCCAGGCGGCTGGATCAGCCACGGGTACCGGGAACTGCGGTTGGACGGCTCGGCGCCGGAGACCAAGGTGTCGTTCCGGGCGATGCGCCCGCTCTCGGAGTCGCTGCGGGTCAGCGTCGGGCTGGACAAGGCGAGCTACCCGGTCGGCGCGGAGGCCGAGATCCGGCTGACCCTGACCAACACCGGGACCAGGGCGCTCACCGGGATCCACGTCGCCTGCGACCGGATCGACAACCGCCTGCAGCTCGAGGTCCCGCCGGAGGGCTGGGGCGAACTCGGCTACTACGCGGCCGGCACGACGGTCCAGCCGGGACAGACCCGCGAGTACCGGGTGCGCGGCACGGTGCCGGCCCACGGCGGGGTGCGCGGCCACCTGTACCAGAGCTGCGACTTCTGCCAGCTCGAAGAGCACTCCGACGGTCAGCCGAGAGGGCTGCTGACGGCGAAGGTGACCGGGCGGGACGGGACCAGCAGCGGCACCCTGTTCGACGACCGGAACAACAACGCCACCGTCGACCCTGGCGAGGGGCTGGTCAACCAGGAGGTCCGGCTGATCGACCTGGACAACGGGCACGAGTTCACCGCCCAGACCGACGGCGCGGGCGTGCTCCGGCTGGCCGGTCCGGCCGGGCGGTACCGGATGACGGTGCAGGGCTGGGGATTCGTGCGCAAGGACGTGGTGTTCGACGTGGTCGCGCCGCCGAGTGACTACTACAGCGGCTGGGCACACGTGCTCCGGCCGATCCCGGGGCGCTGATCGGGACGATCAGGTGACTGACCGGTGCGGTGCGAGGCCGTCGAAGACGATGGTGAGCATCCGGTCGGTCACCTCCTGGTCGAGCCGGGCCTTCGCGGCGGCTCGGGCGGTGCCCACCAGCAGGGCGTAGACCTCGGGCAGTGCCATATCGGCCCGGACGGCTCCGCCCTGCTGGGCGTGCCGCAGCAGGGTGCCGACCGCCTGGCGCAGCCCGTCCGAGGCCGCTGCCGCGCCGCCGCCGGTGCCGCCCGCGTCGAGCAGGGCCTCGCCGATGAGGATCTTCGTCGCCGCGTCGGCCACGACCTGGCGGAAGAAGTCGAAGAACGCCGGACCCGGGTCGGCGTCGAAGCGTGCCTCGGCCCGCTCGCGCAGGCGGTCGAAACGCCGGACGAGCACGGCCTCCAGCAACCCGGCCTTGGTGGGGAAGTGACGGAACACCGTGCCGATGCCCACCCCCGCCAGCCGGGCCACCTCCTCCGTCGAGGCGGTCTCGCCGCCCTGGCCGAAGACCTCGTCGGCGGCGTTCAGGATGCGGTCGCGGTTGGTGCGCGCGTCCACGCGCTGGGCTCGCCCGGCAGGCCGGTCCGGCGTACTCATCGCCGCATCTCCCCTTGATTGACATCCGGAGTGGGGACTCCATATATTCGCGGAGTCGGGACTCCGGATAATACGGGAGGCGCCTCATGACCACACCCAGGAGCCCGCGCGAGGTCTTCCTCGCGCTCGTCGACGGCGTGGGGAGCGGCCGCTGGGAAGAGCTGCCGGACCTCTACGCGGAACACACCCACGTGGTGCACCCGTTCGATCCGCTGCGCGCCCCCGCACTGCGTACCCGCGAGGAACTACGGGCGCACTTCACGCCGGTGGACGCCAGCCCCAGACCGCGCCGATGGGCGGCTGACATCACCGTGCACGAGACGGCCGACCCCGAGGTCATCATCGCCGAGTTCGAGTACCGGGGAACCACTACCGACACCGGCGAGGAGTTCAGCCAACCGGCGATCTTCGTGCTGCGGGTGCGTGACGGGGAGATCGTCGAGTCCCGGGACTACTTCGATCACTTCTCGACCGCCCGGATCCGCGGCCAGCTCGGCGCACTCGTGGCGGCGGTCGAAGCCAAGCAGTGAAAGCGAAAACGGGGGACCGGCGTGCTGCCGATCCCCCGTTGTGGTGCTACTTGCTTCAGTGCATGGCCGGTGCCGACGGCGCGTCACCCGGCTGCTTGGCCCGGACGAAGAACGAGCCGACCAGGGCGACCACGCCGATGCAACCCGCGACCAGGAAGGACAGGTGCAGACCGTCCACGTCGGGGCTGCCGGTGGAGCGGTCGGTGCTGCCCAGGGTGGCCACGGTGATGAACACCGCGGTGCCCAGCGCGCCCGCGACCTGCTGGAGGGTGGCCAGGATCGCGCTGCCGTGCGAGTAGAGCTGCTCCGGCAGCGAGCCGAGCGACTCGGTCATCAGCGGGGTCATCATCAGGCCGAGGCCGATCATCAGCAGGATGTGGATGCCGATCACCGCGAGCAGCGGCGAACCCGGGCCCAGCGCGGAGAACAGCCACAGCGAGACCGCCATGGACAACGCGCCGGGGATGACCAGCGGGCGGGCGCCCACCTTGTCGAACAGCTTGCCCACCGGGCGGCCGAGCAGACCGAGCACCAGACCACCCGGCAGCACCGCGAGGCCGCTGACGAAGGTCGAGGTGTGCAGCACGGTCTGCAGGTACAGCGGCAGCAGGATCGCGCCGGCGCCGATCAGGCAGACGAACAGCAGGGCGCTGAGCACCAGCCCGACCACGAACGAGCGGTGGGTGAACGGGCGCAGGTCCAGCAGCGCCTTGTCCTCCCGCTGCAGGCGCAGCTGCCGCCAGCCGAAGACCAGCAGCGAGACCGCGCCGACGGTCACCGCGAGCCACGGCGGCACCGGCGAATGCCCGCCTGCGGACTCACCACTGGCGGAGAGGCCGTAGAGCAGACCGCCGAAACCGAGCGCGGACAGCAGCACCGAGAACAGGTCCAGCGGCACCGGGCGGGTCTCGCTGTGGATGCGCAGCAGGGCCAGGCCGGCCACCAATGCGCCGACCGCCAGCGGCAGCACGATCAGGAACATCCACCGCCAGCCCAGCGAGGAGAGCACCGCGCCACCGATGGTCGGGCCGATGGCCGGGGCCACCGCGATCACGATGGTGATCGTGCCCATGGTCGCCCCGCGCCGCTCCAGCGGCACCAGGCGCATCACGGTGGTCATCAGCAGCGGCAGCATCACCGCGGTGCCGACGGCCTGCACGACCCGGCCGGCCAGCAGCACCTCGAAACCGGGTGCGACGCCGCAGAGCAGGGTGCCGAGGGAGAACGCGGTCAGCGAGACCGCGAAGACCTGGCGCGGGGTGAAGCGTTCGAGCAGGAAGCCGGTGGTCGGGATGACCACGGCCATGGTCAGCAGGAAGCCACTGGTCAGCCACTGGATGGTGGTGGTGGGCACCTTGAGGTCGACGGTGAGGTCCCGCAGCGCCACGCTCATGATCGTCTCGTTGAGGATCATCACGAACGCGGAGAGGACGAGCACCCCGATCAGCAGACCGGGGCGCGCCGGAGCTTGCTCCGGGCGCGGCGGGGCGGTGGTGGTGCTGGTCGTCATGGGGAGGGCTCCTGGCGGGTCCGAGCCTGCGGTGATCAGGGAGGAATGGGAAACGATGGGCGACGGGCCCGGACAGCCCCCCAGCGTCACCTAAATAGGGTAACCGTTGTCCCGATGCTTATCTTCCCAATTAGCTGACGGCGCAAAGGAGGCGCGGGTCACAGTGCGGATCAGCGTTTTCCGTGCACAAAAGGATCCAGTTCGGCCGTGAACGCGGCCTCGTCGACCCGTTGGCCAATGTTCTGGTCGCGCGCCACGAGCAGTCCGTGCGGGCAGTGGTTTTCACTACCGGGCAGGGTGAACTGCCCGATTTTCCGCCCGGACCGCGCCTCCAGCACGGTGAAACTGTAGGAGGCGGGCACGATGTCCACGGTCCGCGGCCGCTTGGTCTCCTGGTCGGCGAGTTCGCAGCTGCCGGTGCGGCGGGTGCCGGTGGGAGTGGGCAGGAACGCGCAGACGACCAGCGTCACCCGGTTCCGGTCGAACTGGTCCGCTCTGGTCGGGAACCACCGCCGGGGTAGCAGGGGAGCGCCCGGACTCAGCGTGCTGACCAGCCAGCTCCCGCTGTGCAGCGCGGCCACGGTGGCCAGGTGCGGGCCGGGGCCGCGGTACTCGGGGCCGCGCGGGTTGTAGGGCACGCCGTCGTAGCACCACTGCCGTTCCGGCACGGTCTCGGTGGGCTGGGGCTTGCCGGTGCTGGGCGCCGCCACGGCTGTGGTGGCGGCGGGTTCGGGCGGGGCGCAGCCGGGGAGTGGCGACAGCACGCAGACCACCGCCGCGATCCGGGCGGTCGTCATGATCTTCACCCGAGGATCGCACCACGGCCGGGGTGGAGGTGTCTCCGGTTGGCAGGGTCCGGCCAGTCGGACACAGTTTTGAGCGAGTGCTCAATTCTGCGGTACGGTGGCGGCATGAGGATCGTGCTGCCAGGGGGAGCCGGGCACATCGGCGGATTTCTGGGCCGCGAGCTGGTCGCGCTCGGCCATCAGGTGCTGGTGCTGAGCCGACGGCCCGCACCCGCACCGGAGCCGGGGATCGAGTGGCTGCACTGGGACGGTCGAACGCTCGGGCCGTGGGCCGAGCGGATCGACGGCTGCGACGCGGTGGTCAACCTGGCCGGGCGCAGTGTGAGCTGCCGCTACACCGCGGCCAACCTGCGCGAGATGATGGACTCCCGGGTGGACTCGACCCGCGTGCTCGGCCAGGCCATCGCCCGCGCCGGGCGCCCACCAGCGACCTGGTTGCAGATGAGCACCGCCACCATCTACGCGCACCGGTTCGACCAGGCCAACGACGAGATCACCGGGCAGCTCGGCGGCGGCGAGCCAGGGGTGCCGGACTACTGGGCCTACAGCGTGCGGATCGCGCGGAACTGGGAGGCGGCGCAACGGGAATCCGTCACCCCGCACACCCGTCAGGTCGCGTTGCGCACCGCGATCGTGATGAGCCCCGGCCGCGGTGGCGCCTTCCACGTGCTGCGGCGGATGACCCGGCTCGGCCTGGGTGGCGCGGTCGCGGGCGGGCGGCAGTACGTGTCCTGGATCCACGGCAGGGACCTGGTCCGCGCGGTGACCTTCCTGCTGGACCGGCCCGAGCTGACCGGCCCGGTCAACCTGGCCGCGCCCCACCCGCTGCCGCACCGGGACCTCATGCGCGCACTGCGTGCGGCACAAGGGATCCCGGTGGGCCTGCCGGCCACGAAGTGGATGGCCGAACTGGGTGCGTTCGCCCTCCGCTCCGACACCGAACTACTGCTCAAGAGCAGGCGGGTGGTGCCAGGACGCCTGCTGGCGGCGGGTTTCCGCTTCGACTTCCCGGACTGGCCGGCCGCGGTGGCTGACCTGCTCGGCCGGGAACCGCGTCACCACAACGCGGTGATGCCGTAGGTGGCCGCGGCCACCGCCGCCGAACCGGGCAGGGTGAGCACCCAGCCCTTGGCGATGTCGGCCGCCACCGACCAGCGCACCGCGGAGCGCCGGGTGGTGGCCCCGACCCCCATCACCGCCGAGGTGATCACGTGCGTGGTGGAGATCGGCGCGGCGAAGACGAACGCGGTCAGGTACAGCACCGAGGACGCGGCCAGTTCGGCCGCCAGACCGTGTGGCGGGGTCAGGTGGAAGATCCGTCTGCCCAGCGTGCGCATGATCCGCAGCCCGCCCGCGTAGGTGCCCGCGGCCAGGGCCAGCGCACAGGCCACCACCACCCAGAACGGAACGTGGAAACCGACCTGCTGACCGCCGATGACCAGGGCCAGCACGATCACGCCCATGCTCTTCTGCGCGTCCTGCAGGCCGTGGCCAAGGGCCAGGCTGGAGGCGGAGACGATCTGCGCCCGCCGCATGCCGCGGCCGACCTTGTGCGCGTTGCCGTTGCGGAAGGCCCACATGATCCCGGTCATCACCAGGTAGCCCAGGGTCAGCCCGACCAGCGGCGAGACCACCATCGGCACCACCACCTTGATCAGCACCCCGGACCAGTGCACGTTGGTCGCCGAGGCCAGCGCCGCGCCGACCAGGCCGCCGATCAGCGCGTGCGAGGAGGAGGACGGCAGCCCGAAGTACCAGGTGATCAGGTTCCACACGGTGGCCCCGACCAGTGCGGCCAGCACCACCCGCAACCCGTGGTCGCCGACCGGGGTGTCGATCACCCCGGAGGCCACGGTGACCGCGACCGCGGTGCCCAGCAGCGCGCCGATCAGGTTCATCACCGCGGCCAGGGCCAGCGCCGCGCGCAGGGTGAGCGCTCTCGTGGACACCGCGGAGGCGATGGCGTTGGCCGCGTCGTGGAAGCCGTTGGTGTAGTCGAAGGCCAGCGCGAGCACGACCACCACCACAAGCATGGTGGTGAGCATCAGGATTCCTTGACCGCGATGGTGCGCACCACGTCGGCGACGTGCTCGAAGGCGTCCGCGGCGGCCTCGAGCTGGTCGACGATCTCCTTGAGCTTCATGACCTCCAGGGCTTCCAGCCGCCCGTCGTAGAGCCGGGAGAGCAGTCGCCGGTAGGCCTTGTCGGCCTCGTTCTCCAGCGAGTTGATCTCCACCCAGTAGTCGGTCAGCCCCTGCGGGTCGGCCAGCCTGGGCAGGGCCTCCGCGGTGAGCTGGGCGGCCCGGCTGAGCAGCTCGACCTGGGCGTCCACCCCCTCGGGCAGCACGTCCACCCGGTACAGCATGGTCAGGTCGACCGCGGCGTCGATGTCGTCGACCACATCGTCGAGGCGGACCGCGAGGCGGTAGATGTCCTCGCGGTCGAAGGGCGTGACGAAGGACCGGTCCAGGTGCTCGATGATCGCGTGCGTGGCACGGTCACCGACGTGCTCCAGCTCGTGCAGGCGCTCGGCCAGCTCGGCGCGCCGCTCGTCGGGCGCGCGCACGAACTCCCGCAGCACGTCCACGCTCGCGGCGATGTTCGAACCGATTTCACTGAACAGCTCGAAGAACCGCCGACTGGTGGGCTTCCGGCTTAGTCGCATTGTTGGTCAGCCACCCCGTCGTGGTTGGTGCTTGGTCATACGCGGAACCTAATACGAGGTATCCGGGCGGTTGCGCGTGGGTTAACGCGTCGCGGGCGTGCGGGCGGCGAGCAGCCGGGCGAGGTCCTGGGCGGGGGCGTCCGCGATCTTGTCGGCCTGCGCGGCCAGGGCCCAGCGGTTGGGTTCGTCGGCCGGATTCCATTTGTCCGCGGTGTCCAGATGATGCTGGGTCAACCTGGCCAGCGCGGCCTGGCAGGCGGCTTCGCCGTCGGTGAGCAGGGCCTGGGCGCGGGCGGCCCGGCGCAGTGGTCCGCGCAGCCGGTAGCGGCCCTCGGTCACCGGTTCCAGCAGGTGCGCCTCGACCAGGGCGTCCAGCAGGTCCTCGGTGGTGGCCGGGTTCCGGTCCAGCACGGCCGCGGCGGCGGGCAGGGTGGTGGTCTCGCCGTCGGGCACGGCCAGCAGCCGCAGCGCGCGGCCCAGCTCGGCGGGAAGCGCTTGCAGGGTTGGGGTGTAGGGATCCTCGGCGGACTGGGCGGCGGGCGCGGTGAGGCGGCGGACCGCGGTGGCCAGGCTCCAGTCCGGGCGGGCGGCCAGCCGGGCGGCCACGTTGTGCAGCACCTGGGGCAGGCCGTCGGCGTGCGCGATCAGGGCCCGCACCGCCTCGGGATCGGTGGCCAGCCGGTCCGCGCCGATCGTGCTGGCCAGCAGTTCGCGCTGCTCCCGCTGGTCCAGACCGGACAGGGTGTGCCAGCGGGCGTGCGCGAGGCCGTGCAGTCGTTGCCGGGCGGTGAGCAGCACCGCGGGGCCGCCGGTGCCGGGCAGCACGGCGCGCACCTGGTGGTCCTCGATCGCGTCGTCCACCACCAGCAGGATCCGCCGCCCGCAGGTCAGCGTGCGCCACAGCGCGGAGCGCTCCACCCGTTCCGCCGGCACCTCGGTCACGCCGAGGGCGTGCAGCAGCACCGGCAGCGGACAGGGCGCGGCCCGCAGGTACACGTAGAACTGCCCGTCCGGGAAGTCCGCGGCCACCTGGTGCGCCAGGTGCACCGCGGCGGCGGTCTTGCCGATGCCGGGCCCGCCGGTGAAGGCGTGCACCGGCACCCCGGTCTCCTGCGGGCCCAGCTGGGTCGCGATCTCGGTCAGCAGGGCCTGGTGGCCGGTGAACTCGGGCAGGTCCGGCGGCAGCTGCATGGGTTTGCGGGCGCGTTCGGCCGAGGACAGCGGGCGTACCGGGGTGGGGCCGGTCAGGCCGGGGTCGGCACGCAGGATCCGGCGCTGCATCTCGCGAAGTTCGGCGCCGGGGTCCAGGCCCAGCTCGTCGGTGAAGCGGCGCACCGCGTCCTGGTACAGCTCCAGCGCCTCGGCCTGCCTGCCCGAGCGGTAGAGCCCCAGCATGATCAGCACCCGGGCGCGTTCCCGCAGCGGCTCCTCGATGATCAGCGGGGTGAGCGCGGAGACCGCCTCGACGTGCCTGCCCAGTTCCAGGTCGGCCGCCGCCAGATCCTCCACCGCGGTCAGCCGCAACTGCCGCAGCCGTTCGCGTTCCCGCTCCGCGTACTCCCCGCGCACCCCGGCCAGCGGCAGCCCCTGCCAGAGCCCGAGCGCGGCCCGCAGCGCGGTGGCCTCGACCTCCAGCTCACCGGTGCGCCGGGCCTCCCGGGCGGCGGAGAGCTGCTGCTGGAAGTCGGCCAGGTCGAGCTGACCGGGTCCGGTGGCCAGCGCGTAACCCCCGGCCACCGACCGGATCACCGAGGCAGGCCGGCCATCACCAAGCGCCCGCCGAAGCCGTGAGACATAGGACCGCACCATGCCCCCCACCGCAGGCGGCGCCTGCGCCCCCCACACCGCCTCAACCAGCACATCCTGAGTGGCCACCGCACCCCCATGCAGCAACAACACCCCCAGCAACGCACGTTGCTGCGGCGCCCCCAGATCAGCCTCGCCCCCATCCACCCAGGCCCGGACCGGACCCAGCAACTCGAACCGCAGCCGTGTGCTCACGCCCCCACCCTAGGTACCCACCCACACCGTGTTGGCCGTTCTCGTACGGTGTGTTGGCCGAACTGGACGGTGTGTTGGCCGTTGTGGTCGGTGTGTTGGCCGGGGGGTGTACCAGTTCGGCCAAGACTGGGTACGAGAACGGCCAACACGGCGGTGGGGGTGGCCGGGACCTGCGCGTCAACAAGTTGTTCGCGGGGTGTGTGCACGCGGGTGGTCTGGTGGTTGGCATGACAGCTACCGAGTACACCGCAGCCGTGACCGTGACCGGCGAGGGGCGCAACGGGGGCCGCGCCGTGGCAGCCGATGGCAACCTGGACGTCCGTTTCGCCATCCCCAAGGAACTGGGGGGCGCGGGTGGTGCGACCAACCCCGAACAGCTCCTGGCCGCGGGCTGGGCCTCTTGCTTCCTGGGTGCCACCCGCCGGGCCGCCACGGCGGCCAAGGTGCCGTTGAAGGACCTCGCGGTGGTGGCCGAGGTGACCCTGCACCACGACGGCGCGGGCTCCTTCAACCTCAGCGCCGCCCTGCACCTGGAGGTCACCGGCATCGACCAGGACACCGCCGAACAGCTCGGCCGGGAGGCTCACCAGATCTGCCCCTACTCGAAGGCGCTGGGCCCGACCATCCCGGTGACCATCGACGCCACCGTGGCCTGAGCGGTCGAACCGGACAACCGGCAGTCTTGTTCACTTCCGCTTTGTGGCAGATCTGGTGCGAACCGGGGTGGCGGTGGTGTAAGGCAGGTCGCGCTTTGTAGAGTCCCTACAAAGCGACGGCCCCGGCATGCGCGATCCGGGACATAGGTTCGCGCGGCCCGGATCCAGCAGGGTATGTACTCGGTGCAGGCGACGTTCCGGGACCCGGGCGTCGCCTTCCGCACGCGCGTACTTGGGAGGCTCTGCCGGTGTTCAGTCGTGTCGCCATCGTCAACCGTGGAGAGGCCGCGATGCGGCTCATCCACGCCGTCCGGGATCTCTCGGCGGAAACCGGGAAGCGGATCGAGACGGTCGCGCTCTACACCGACGCCGACCGCAACGCGACCTTCGTCCGGGAGGCCGATCTCACCTACCCGCTGGGCCCGGCCGCGGCCCGCCCCTACCTCGACCTGGCCGTGCTGGAGCGCGCGCTGGTCGAGTCCGGTGCGGACGCCGCCTGGGTCGGCTGGGGCTTCGTCGCCGAGGACCCGGCCTTCGCCGAACTCTGCGCGAAGGTCGGCGTCACCTTCGTCGGCCCCAGCGCCGAGGCCATGCGCCAGCTCGGCGACAAGATCGGCGCCAAGCTGATCGCCGAGGAGGTCGGCGTGCCGGTCGCGCCGTGGAGCCGCGGCGAGGTCGCCACCCTGGAAGACGCGCTGCGGGCCGGGGACGAGATCGGCTACCCGCTGATGCTCAAGGCCACCGCCGGTGGCGGCGGGCGCGGCATCCGGATGGTCGCCTCCGGCGAGGACCTGGCCGAGGCCTACGAGCGCACCAGTCAGGAAGCGTTGCGCTCCTTCGGTTCCGGCGTGGTCTTCCTGGAGCGCCTGGTCACCGGCGCCCGGCACGTCGAGGTCCAGGTCATCTCCGACGGCGAGACCGCCTGGGCACTGGGCGTGCGCGACTGCTCGGTGCAGCGCCGCAACCAGAAGATCATCGAGGAGTCCGCCTCCCCGCTGCTGTCCCCGGAGCAGACCGCCGAGCTGAAGGCATCCGCCGAGCGGCTGGCCGTGCGGGTGGGCTACCGCGGCGCCTGCACGGTGGAGTTCCTCTACCACCCCGGCGAGAAGCTGTTCGCCTTCCTGGAGGTCAACACCCGGCTCCAGGTCGAGCACCCGATCACCGAGATCACCACCGGCACCGACCTGGTCCGCCTGCAGCTGCACGTGGCAGGCGGCGGCAAGCTCGAAGGCCCCCAGCCCGCCGAACTCGGGCACGCGGTGGAGGCCCGGCTCAACGCCGAGGACCCGGACCGCGACTTCGCCCCCGCCCCCGGCCGGATCGCCCGCCTGGTGCTGCCCGCCGGACCCGGCATCCGGGTGGACACCGGCGTCAGCGAGGGCGACACCATCCCCGGTGACTTCGACTCGATGATCGCCAAGATCATCGCCTACGGCGCCGACCGCGAGCAGGCGCTCGGCCGGTTGCGCCGGGCCATGGCCGAGACCACGGTGATCATCGAGGGCGGCGCGACCAACAAGAGCTTCGTGCTCGACCTGCTCGACCAGCCCGAGGTCATCGACGCCAGCGCGGACACCGGCTGGATCGACCGGGTGCGCGCGCAGGGCCGCCTGGTCAACCACCGGCACTCCGCCATCGCACTGGCCGCCGCCGCGATCGAGGCATACCTGGACGAGGAGGAGGTCGGCCGCCAGCGGCTGCTCTCCACCGCGCACGGCGGCCGCCCGCAGGTCCAGCACGAGGCCGGTCGCCCCCTGGACCTCAAGCTGCGTGGCGTCGGCTACCGGGTCTCGGTGGCCCGCACCGGCCCCAACCGCTTCCGCGCGGGCATCTCCGGCGGCGGCGACGTGCACACCGCCGAGATCGAGGTGGAGCGCTTCGACGAGCACTTCGGCCAGATCGTGGTCAACGGCCGCCGGTTCCGGCTGGTCTCGGCCACCCACGGCCCGATCCACCTGGTCGAGGTCGACGGCGTGACGCACCGGATCAGCCGGGACGAGGGCGGCGTGGTCCGCGCCCCCGCCCCCGCGCTGGTGGTCGCCACCCCGCTGGCCGCGGGCGACGAGGTCGAGTCCGGCGCGCCGATCCTGGTGCTGGAAAGCATGAAGATGGAAATGGTGCTGCGCGCGCCGTTCCGGGCCAGGGTCCGGGAATGCCCGGTGTCGGTGGGCAGCCAGGTCGAGACCGGCACCCCGCTGCTGCGGCTGGAGCCACTGGCCGAGGAGGGCGCCGAAGAGGAGGCCGCCGAGGAGACCGGCACGGTCGAGATCGACCTGCCCACCGAGCGTTCCGGCGTCTCCGCGGCGCACCGGGCCGAGCGCGGCCTGCAGGACCTGCGCAGCCTGCTGCTGGGCTTCGACGTCGACCCGCACGACAACGGCCGGGTGCTGGCCGAGTACCTGAGCGCCCGCGCCGAACTGGGCAGCAGGCCGCTGCCCGGCGAGCTGGACCTGCTCACCGTCTTCGCCGACCTCTCCGAGCTGAGCCGCAACAAGCCGGGCAGCGAGCTGGAGGTCGAGCCGCACAGCCCGGTGCACAGCCCGCGCGAGTACTTCCACAGCTACCTGCAGAGCCTGGACGTGGAGCGGGCCGGGGTCACCGAGGACTTCCAGGCCAACCTGCGCCGGGTGCTCGGCCACTACGGCGTCACCGACCTGGACCGCACGCCCGAGCTGGAGGCCGCGGTCTTCCGCATCTTCCTGGCCCAGCAGCGGATGTCGGTGGACGTGGCGATCGTCTCCGAGCTGCTGCGCCAGTGGCTGGCCGGTGGCGCGCCGCTGGAATCCCTGCGCGAGCGCGCGGGCCTGGCGCTGGAACACCTGGTGCAGGCCACCCAGGTGCGCTTCCCCGCGGTGTCCGACCTGGCCCGCGGCGTGGTGTTCCGCTGGTACGCCCAGCCGCTGCTGCGCCGCACCCGCGCCAAGGTCTACGCCGAGATCAGGGACGAGCTGCGCCACCTGGACCGCAACCCGGACGCGGCCGACCGCGCCGAGCGGATCCAGGCCATGGTCGCCTGCTCCGAACCGCTGGTCCGGCTGATCGGCCAGCGCATCGGCCGCCCCGGCCGCGACCACGCGCCGCTGCTGGAAGTCCTGACCCGCCGCTACTACGGCAACCGCGGCCTGTCCGAGGTCACCGCCACCGACACCGCGGGCTGCCGGTTCGTCACCGCCGAGCACACCGATGAGGACGGCGAGACCCGGCTGGTCACCACCGCGGTCGACATCGCCGCACTGCCCGAGGCCGTCGCCGCGCTCGGCGGGTTCGCCACCGGCATCGGCGAGCGCGGGCTGCTCGCCGACCTCTACGTCACCTGGGAGGGCCAGCCGGACGCGGACGCGATGGCGGTGCGGCTGGGCGAACTGCTCGCCGCGCACCCGCCGCCCGCCGCGGTCCGCCGGATCACCACCACGGTGGCAGGCACCAGCGGCGCGGTCATGCACCACCACTTCACCTTCCGCCCCGAGGCCGACGGCTTCACCGAGGACCGGCTGATCCGCGGGCTGCACCCGCAGATCGCCCAGCGCCTGCAGCTGGAGCGGCTGCGCGAGTTCGACCTCACCCGGCTGCCCTCGGCCGATGAGGAGATCTACCTGTTCAAGGCGGTGGCCAAGAGCAACCCGGCCGACGAGCGGCTGATCGCGATGGGTCAGATCCGCGACCTCACCCCGCTGCGCGAGTCCGAGGGCCGCCTGGTCGCGCTGCCCGCGGTGGAGGACGGCGTCAACGCCTGCCTCGGCGCGATCCGCAACATCCAGGCGCAGCGCCCGCAGAACAAGCGCTTCGACACCAACCGGATCATGATGTACGTCTGGCCGTCCACCGAGCTGGCCACCGACGAGCTGAACCAGCTGGTGCAGCGCATCCTGCCGACCGCCACCGGCGCCGGGCTGGAGGAGGTCCAGTTCCTGGCCCGCCGCCGCAAGTCCAGCGGCGAGCTGACCGAGGTCTCGGTGCGGATCACCCTGGACCCCGGCAACGGCGCACGCCTGCACGTTGGCGAGCCGGACACCGAACCGGTGCGGCCGCTGGATGACTACCGGCAGAAGGTGCTGCGCGCGGCCCGCCGCGGCAACACCTACCCGTACGAGCTGACCGACCTGCTCGCCGGGCCCTCGGGCGCCTTCGTCGAGCACGACCTGGACGAGCAGGGCGTGCTGGTCCCGGTGGACCGGCCCAAGGGCAAGAACTCCGCGGCACTGGTGGCCGGTGTGGTGCGCACGCCCACCGAGCGGGTGCCCGAGGGCGTGACCCGGGTGCTGCTGCTGGGCGACCCGACCAAGGCCCTGGGCGCGCTCTCCGAGCCGGAGTGCTCGCGGATCATCGCCGCGCTGGACCTGGCCGAGCGGATGCAGGTCCCGCTGGAATGGTTCGCGCTCTCGGCGGGCGCCCGGATCTCGATGACCTCGGGTACCGAGAACATGGACTGGGTGGCCGCGGCGCTCAAGCGGATCGTGGAGTTCACCCAGGCCGGTGGCGAGATCAACATCGTGGTCGCCGGGATCACCGTCGGCGCGCAGCCGTACTGGAACGCCGAAGCCACCATGCTCATGCACACCAAGGGCATCCTGGTGATGACCCCGGACTCGGCCATGGTGCTCACCGGCAAGCAGTCGCTGGACTTCTCCGGTGGCGTCTCGGCCGAGGACAACTTCGGCATCGGCGGCTACGACCGGGTGATGGGGCCCAACGGCCAGGCGCAGTACTGGGCGCCGAACCTGCCGGGCGCGCGTGATGTGCTGATGGGGCACTACGACCACACCTACGTGGTGCCGGGTGAGACCGCGCCGCGCCGGGCGGTCACCAATGACCCGGCCAACCGGGACGTCACGCCCTACCCGCACGCGATCGTGGACAGCGAGTTCAAGACCGTCGGCGAGATCTTCTCGGTCCAGCACAACCCGGACCGCAAGAAGCCCTTCGACATCCGCACCGTGATGCGGGCGCTGTCCGACCAGGACCACCCGGTGCTGGAGCGCTGGGCGGGCATGGCCGACGCGGACACCTCGGCGGTGCAGGACGTGCACATCGGCGGCTGGCCGGTCTGCCTGATCGGCATCGAGTCCAAGTCGGTGCCGCGCCGCGGCTTCCCGCCCACCGACGGCCCGGACACCTACACCGCGGGCACCCTGTTCCCGCGCTCGTCCAAGAAGACCGCGCGGGCGATCAACTCCGCCTCGGGCAACCGGCCGCTGGTGGTGCTGGCGAATCTGTCCGGCTTCGACGGCTCGCCGGAGTCCATGCGCAAGCTGCAGCTGGAGTACGGCGCGGAGATCGGCCGGGCGATCGTCAACTTCGAGGGCCCGATCGTGTTCTGCGTGATCTCCCGCTACCACGGCGGCGCGTTCGTGGTCTTCTCCAAGGCGCTCAACCCGAACATGACCGTGCTGGCACTGGAGGGCTCCTTCGCCTCCGTGCTCGGCGGCGCGCCCGCGGCGGCCGTGGTGTTCTCCGGCGAGGTGAACAACCGCACCGCCACCGACCCACGGGTGGTCGAGTTGCAGGCCCTGGTCTCGGCGGCCAGTGGCGCCGAGCGGGCCGGGCTGACCACCCAGCTGGCGGAGGTGCGCTCCTCGGTCCGGGCGGAGAAGCTCGGCGAGGTGGCCGCGGAGTTCGACCGGGTGCACAGCATCCAGCGCGCGGTCGAGGTCGGCTCGGTGGACGCGATCATCAGCGCCGCCGAACTGCGGCCGCGGATCATCGAGGCCATCGAACACGGCATGAAGCGCTGAACCCCGTCCCGGCAGCCGACCGCGTGGTCGGCTGCCGGGAATCGGCGTGCCTGGCCAGGCCGGAGATGACAGGCTGGCCGCCGTGCTGAGCGTGCGGTTCAACGAGGTGGCGGCCGGGGTGCTGGACCTGCGGGCGGCGATCCCGCCTACGGACCTGGCCCCGGAGCTGCGTGACCTGGTCACCGAGGGTGTGCTGCTGCGCGGCGGGGCCCTGGTCTTCGCCCGGCACGCCGACCAGGCCGACCGGACCCCTGGCTTCGCCGAGGACCCGATCTGCTGGGAATGCTCGATGAGCAGCTTCCACCTCGACGACGTGCTGCCGGTGCACCTGGGCCAGTTGCCGGGCGAACCGGTGATCTCCGAACCGGACCAGCTCCTGATGCTGCGCCACGGACTCGGCTTCGCGCTGGAGATCGCCCGGCTCGTCAGCGCCCTGCCCGCGGCGGTGTGCTGCATTGTCAGCGCGAACAGCACGAACGGCACCTTCCGCTTTCACCAGGCCCGCCAGGGCGAGTCCTGGCTGAGCCCGGACCTGGACGCCTACCGGCTGGAGAAGTTGATCGTCGTCGAACACGGCCCGGCCAGTGCGTAGATCTGCGGATTTCGCCGACGCCAGTGAATGTGCCAAGTTCACGGGGTGCCCGAGACCGCGGTCGTGACCACCCGGCGCCTGCTCGCCCACACACTCGTGCAGGTGCTCACCGCGGGCGTGGTGGGCGCGGTCGGCGTGATCTTCGGCCTGTCCGTGGTGGTGGCCAGCGTGCTGCTGCTCGGCCCGGCCGGTGCGCTGGTGGGCCTGGTCGTGGTCCCGGCCGGGATCGCCCTGCTCTACCTGATGGCCACGCTGACCCCGGCGGCCTCCGCGCTCACCGACACCAGAACCGGCCGGATCTGCTGGTCGGCGCTGGTCGGCGGCGTCGGCGGGCTGGGCTGGTGGGTCAGCGTCACCGTCAGCGAGGGCGTCCTGAGCACCGGCCGCACCGGCCTGCTCCTGGGCGGCGTGCCCTTCGCCCTGGTGGCAGGCCTGCTGCTGCGCCGCTGGTACCTCTCGCTCGGCTTCCTCGCCCTGACCCTGGCCATCGCCTACGGCTTCCTGCACATCCTGGCCGCCGCCGGCCCGGACCTGACCGAACCCGACCGCCGCCTGGCCGCCGCCCGCCACACCCGAGCCGAACTCACCATCACCGACCTCCCCGGCTACCACCGCACCCTTGGCGACCGCGGCTGGCAACTCACCCCCGTCGACCCGGCGGCCAACCAGCCCGAGCACCGGCTCTCGATCATCGGCCGCGAGAACTGGGACCCCGGCTCCTGTGCCGCCCAGCTCCGGGCCGGGGGGCCGATGCGGGAGTGCGTGCTGGAGGCGCCCGGGTTGGAGTACCGGCGGGGGGAGAACTGGCATGAGTACCGGGTGGACGGGGTGCGGGCGGCGGTGCGTGGCGGGCTTGGGGTGACGCGGGAGGTGTTGCGGGCGGCGGCTTCGCGGGCTCGGGGGGTGACGGATGCGGAGGTGCTGGCGATGTTCCCGGCCGCGCCGCCGGAGCCGGCGACGTTCGTGGGGGCGGTGCGGAGGTTCGCCAAGTGGATCGCGGGGTAGCGCGGCGGCCGGGCGGCGCGCCCACCCAGGTCATCGCCGCCGGTGTGGTCGGCCTGATCATGCCCTTCGGCGGCTACCTGAGCCTGGTCGCCGGGGTCGCCGGTGGCCAGGCCGCGATGGTGCTCGCGGCGGCGGTGTCGGCGCTGGCCGGGATCGCGTTGCTCACCGGGGTGGCCACGATGACGCCAGGGGTGTCGAGGCTGCCACCGGGGAGGACCGGCCGGATCTGCTGGGCGGTCCTGGTCAGCTGGCCGTGGGTACTCGGCTGGGGCCTGAGCTGGGCAGTCGCCGCGGACGCCGCACCGGGGCCGGGTTTGCCCTGGCCGATCTGGAACGCGCTGCTGTGCGCGCTCACGGCCGGGGTGTTGCTGCGCCGGTGGCACCTGGCGGTCGGTTCGCTCGTGCTGGCGGTCGCCGCCTGCTACGGCCTGCTGTCCGCGCCGGCGAACGGGATCCCCGAGATGAGCGAGGCCGATCGGCGACTGGCCGACGCCCGGCGCCAGCGCGCGGACCTCGTGGTCAGCCAGCTCCCCGGCTACCACCGATCACCTGAGCACCCCGGCTGGGTGCTGCGACCTGACGGCCCGGCGGGCACCCCGCCCGGCAGGCACATCAGGTTGCGGGCCCTGCCAGAGGACCCCATACCGGACTGCGTGACCGGCGCCCAGTACCACGTCTATCCGGTGGACGGGTGCACGGTGGAGCGGACCGGACTGGCCTACTGGCACAGCGTGTCCGAACACGGCTACGTCCTGCGCCGGGGCGGCACGCTGGTGGAACTGATCGGCTCGACCGCGGTCGACCGCGCGTTGCTCCGGGACTCCGTGCTCGCCGCGGTGGCCACCGCCGACCCGGCGAGCCACACCGTCGACATCCCCGGCTACACCAGCGCGCCCGCCGGCCCCGGCCAGGGCCTGGTGTTCCAGCTCACCGACCGGAGCCAGTGGCCAGGCGCCCGCGACATCGAGGTCGACGCACCGCTGGACTGGAGCCAGGGGGAGTGCGCTGCCCAGACTGGCTCCCAATCGCCCTCGCCGTACCTGGAATGCCTGGAGGAGGGCCCCGGTCTGCACTACCGGCGACTGGCCGACCGGCAGGTGTACGTGCACGTCCGGGACGGGCTGCGGGCCCGGGTCGCCGGCAGCGCCGGGGCGGACCGGGCGGCGTTGCGGGCGGCCGTGCTGGCCGCGCGGGTGGCCACCGACGAGGAGATCCTGACCCTGCTCCCACCCGCGGCACCCCAACGGCTCACGGTGCTGGATCGGGTGCGCCGGTTCGCCAAGCGGATCGTGGGCTAGTTCGTTCGCCCCGACAGATTCCGCACTCCACTTTCGTGCGCTCCCACGAGGCACCCGCCCCCGCCCACGCCTAGCGTTGGTCATGATCCAGCCCATGGCACGGCGGAGGGAACCAGATGACCGATGACCTGCACCGGCGCAGCGTGGTCGCGGACACGCACAACGACCTGCTCTGCTCGGTGGTCGGCCGCCCGGTCGAACGCTGGTCGTCCTACTTCCGCGAGCAGTGGCTGCCGCAACTGCGCCAGGGCGGGGTGAACCTGCAGGTGTTGCCGGTGTTCATCGACGACCTGTACCGGCCCGAAGGCGCGCTGCGGCAGACCCTGCGCATGATCGAGGCCGCGCATCGCATCGCCGAGGGCAATCCGGACGCGGTGGAGTTGTGCTTCAACGGCGCCGACATCGACCACGCCCTGGGCGCGGGCCGGATCGCGCTGGTGCTCGCCCTGGAGAGTGCGCCGGGCATCGGTGAGGACGTCGAACTGCTGGAGACCCTGGATCGCCTTGGCGTGCGGATCGCCTCGCTGGCGCACTTCGGGCGGACCGCGCTGGCCGACGGCAGCGGCGAGGACCACACCGGCAGCAGGCTCACCAGGGCCGGGATCGCGGCGGTGGCCGAGATGGAGCGGCTGGGCATGCTCTTCGATGTCAGCCACCTCGGCGCCGCGGGGGTGGATCATGTGCTGGAGCTGGCCACCCGGCCGGTGATCGCCACCCACTCCAGCGCCCGCGCGCTGCGTGATCACCACCGCAACCTCACCGACGACCAGCTCAGCGGCATCGCGGCCAACGGGGGCGTGGTGTGCGTGAACTTCTTCGCGCCGTTCCTGCACGAGACCGACTACCGGATCGAGCGGCTGATCGACCATATCGAGCACATCGCCGGGGTCATGGGCGTGGACCGGGTTGGCCTGGGGCCGGACTTCGTGAAGGAGGTGCTGGCCGATGTGGTGATGCCCTGTTGTGAGGCGGCCGAGGTCGAGGGTGTGCCCACCGACCAGTTCCTGCCGGGGCTGGAGGGACCGGCCGGGCTGCCACTGGTCACCGAGGCACTGCTGGCCCGTGGCTGGGCCGAGCACGACATCGCGAAAGTGTTGGGCGGCAACGTGTTGACCCTGTTCCGCGGACAACTCGGCCGAGCAGCCCACTGACGAGGAGCTGGCGCACCATGAGCAAGCGAGTCACCATCGAGGACCTGTACGGGTTCGCGCTGCCCGAACAGCCCGCGGTCTCCCCGGACGGCACCCGCGTTGTCTACGTGCTGCGCACCACCGACCGGGCAGCCGATCACGACGTCCGTACATTGTGGACGGTCCCGGTCGCAGGCGGCGAACCCCGGCAGCTCACCAGGGGCACCGCCGACCGGTCACCGGCCTGGTCCCCGGACGGCTCCCGGATCGCCTTCCTGCGGGCCCAGGACGGACCGGCCCAGCTCTGGCTGCTGCCCGCCGACGGCGGTGAGGCCGAGCAGGTCACCACGCTGCCACTGGGTGCGGGCGCCCCGGTCTGGCGGCCGGACGGCGGTGCGCTGGCCTTCACCGCCGCGGTCGACCTGGCCGCCGACGGCACGGAGGCGGGTACCGCGCCGGTGGTGACCGATCGGTTGGGGTACAAGGCCGACGGCACCGGACTGCTGCGCACCTTCCGCGGTCACCTCCATGTGCTCGACCTGGCCACCCGCGAGGTCCGCAGGCTCACCGCGGGGGACTGGCACGCGGGCAACCCGGCCTGGTCCCCGGACGGGACCCGGCTGGCCTTCGCCGCCGCCCAGGACCCCGACGCCGACCTCACCTTCCGCACCCCGGTGCACATCGTGGCCGCCGATCAGCCTGGCGCGCGGCCGGAACCCGCCGGACTGCGCACCGGCGTGGCCGGGACGGTGGGCTGGACCGCCGACGGCGGCGCACTGCTGGTCACCGGTCGCGAGGACACCGCCGCCGGCCACCAGCACCTGCTCCGGGTCGACCTCGGCGGCGAGGTGCACGACCTGTCCGCGCCCCTGGACCGCAACGTGATGGCCGGGATGCCCGGCTACCCCGGCGGCACGCCGACGCTGATCGACGATGGTCAGACGGTCCTGTTCTGCGCCAGGGACCGCGGCTACACCCACCTCTACGCGGTCGGCGTGGACGGCGGTGAACCGCGGCTGCTGATCGGCGGCGACCAGGCGGTGTCCGGGTTGTCGGTCGGTGGCGATGTGGCGGCCATCGTGCTCGGCACCCGCTCCTCCTACGCCGAGATCGCGGTGCTCAACCTGGCCACCGGCGAACTCGCGGTCCGCACCGGGCACAGTGAGTCCGAGGCCGAGCTGTTCCCGCGTGCGGAACGCGAGTTCACCATCTCCGACGGCGTGGTGGTGCACGGCTGGCTGCTGCGCGATCCCGGCCGGACCGGGCCGCTGCCCCTGCTGCTGGACATCCACGGCGGCCCGCACAACGCCTGGAACGGCGCCGCCGACCCGGTGCACCTCTACCACCAGACCCTGGTCGCCCAGGGCTGGGCGGTGCTGCTGCTCAACCCACGCGGCAGCGACGGCTACGGGGAATCCTTCTACACCAAGGCACTCGGCGCCTGGGGAGTGGACGACGCGCGCGATTTCCTTGAGCCACTGGACGATCTGGTCGCCGAGGGCATCGCCGACCCGCGGCGGCTGGCCGTCACCGGGTACAGCTACGGCGGCTTCATGACCTGCTACCTGACCAGCCGGGATCCGCGCTTCGCCGCCGCGGTCGCCGGTGGCGTGGTCAGCGATCTCACCAGCATGGCCGGGACCTCCGATGTCGGGCACCTGCTGGCCGAACTGGAACTGGGCAGCTCGGCCGAGTTCGGGCCGATGTCGCCGCTGACCAAGGTGGGCCGGGTGCGCACGCCCACGCTGATCCTGCACGGGGACGCCGACGATCGGTGCCCGGTGGGGCAGGCCGAACAGTGGTTCACCGCGTTGCGTGCCCAGGGCGTGCCGACCCGGCTGGTGCGCTACCCCGGCGCCGATCACCTGTTCATCCTCAACGGCAAACCCGGTCACCGGGCCGACTTCAACCAGCGGGTGGCCGACTGGGTCCGCCAGTACGCGGGCGAACCCGGCAGGCCGCGGCGCGCGCCGATCGACCGGGCGCACTGGGAACGCAGATTGTCCGCGCTGTGCCAGGAATACGGCGTGCCCGGTGCGGCACTGGGCATCCTGCGGCTCGACCAGGACGCCGAGGTGGTCCAGGCCAGTCACGGTGTGCTCAACACCGCCACCGGCGTGCCGGTCACCGAGGATTCGGTGTTCCAGATCGGCTCGATCAGCAAGGTGTGGACCGCGACCCAGGTGCTGCGCCTGGTCGATGAGGGCAGACTCGACCTGGACGCGCCGCTCATGGACGTGCTGCCCGAACTCCGGCTCGCCGATCCGATCGTGGCCGGCAAGGTCACCATGCGGCACCTGCTCACCCACACCAGCGGCATCGACGGCGATGTGTTCACCGACACCGGCCGCGGCGACGAATGCCTCGCGCGCTACGCGGACCAGCTCGCCGGGTTCAAGCACAACCACCCGCTGGGCGCGACCTTCTCCTACTGCAACTCCGGCTTCATCCTGGCCGGCCGGGTGATCGAGAAACTCACCGGCCTGACCTGGGATGCCGCCCTGCAGCAGCAGATCATCGAGCCACTCGGCCTCACCCACACCGGCACCCTGCCCGAACAGGCGCTGCGCCACCGGGCCGCGATCGGGCACGTCGGCGAGGGCGGCGACCTGCACCCCGCCCCGGCCTGGGGACTGCCGCGCTCCTGCGGACCGGCCGGGCTGATCTTCGCCAGCACCGCCGATGTGCTCACCTTCGCCCGCATGCACCTCGCAGGCGGACTCGCCGCCGACGGCACCCGGGTGCTCTCCGCCGAGTCGGCGCTGGCCATGACCGACAAGCAGACCGAGGTGCCGGACCCGCACGTGCTCGGCGATTCCTGGGGCCTTGGCTGGATCCGGTTCGGCTGGGGCGGGCACCGGCTGATCGGCCACGACGGCAACACCATCGGCCAGTCCGCGTTCCTGCGGGTGCTGCCCGAGGCGGGCCTCGCGGTCACCCTGCTCACCAACGGCGGCCAGACCCGCGACCTGTTCCTGGCGCTGTACCGGGAGATCTTCGCCGAACTGGCCGGGATCACCATGCCCGCACCGCTGGAACCCGCGCCGCGGCCGCCGGTGGTCGACACCGCCCGGCACCTCGGCCGCTACGAGCGGGCCGGGCAGCTGATCGAGGTGTTCCAGGGCGAGGCGGGACTGCGGCTGCGGATGACGATCACCGGGCCGATGGCCGAGCTGGACCCGGAACCACCGCGCGAACTCGACCTGGTGCCGATCACCGATTCGCTGTTCGTCTGCCGCCTGCCGGGGGCGAACGCGTGGACCTCGGTCACCTTCTACACGCTGCCCACCGGTGAGCCGTACGTGCACCTCGGCGTGCGGGCCACCCCCAAGGTGGTGGCATCGTGAAACTCACCGGCGTGGAGCTGCGGCGGATCGAACTGCCGCTGGTCGCCCCCTTCCGCACCTCCTTCGGCACCCAGACCGTGCGCTCCACCCTGCTGCTGCGGGTGGTCACCGACGAGGCCGAGGGCTGGGGCGAATGCGCGGCGATGGCCGCTCCGGTGTACTCGCCGGAATACCTGGACGGCTGCGCGGACGTGCTCCGCCAGTTCCTCATCCCGGAACTGGCCGGCCGCGAGCGGCTGGACGCCACCGCGGTCGCCCCGGCACTGGCCAGGTTCCACGGGCACCGGATGGCCAAGGGCGCACTGGAAATGGCCGTGCTGGACGCGGAGTGCCGGGCCAGGGGAGTGCCGCTGTCCCGGGAACTGGGCGCGGTGCGGGACCGGGTGCCCTGCGGGGTGTCGGTGGGCATCATGGACTCCATCCCTGAGCTGCTGGACGCGGTCGGCGGCTACCTGGCCGAGGGCTACCGGCGGATCAAGCTCAAGATCGAACCCGGCTGGGACGTCAAGCCGGTGCGGGCCGTCCGCGAGCGCTTCGGCGACGAGTTCCTGCTCCAGGTCGACGCCAACACCGCCTACACCCTCGCCGACGCCCGGCACCTGGCCCGGCTGGACCCGTTCGACCTGCTGCTGATCGAACAACCCCTGCCCGAGGAACAGATCCTGGCGCACGCCCGGCTCGCCAAGACCATCCGCACCCCGGTCTGCCTGGACGAGTCGATCACCTCCGCCCAGTCCGCCGCGGACGCGATCACCCTGGGCGCCTGCCAGATCGTCAACATCAAACCCGCCAGGGTCGGCGGCTACCTGGAGGCCCGCCGGATCCACGATGTCTGCGTGGCACACGGGATCGCGGTGTGGTGCGGCGGCATGCTGGAGACCGGGCTGGGCCGGGCCGCGAACGTGGCACTGGCCGCGCTGCCCGGGTTCACCCTGCCCGGCGACACCTCGGCCTCCGACCGCTACTACCGCACCGACATCACCGAGCCGTTCGTGCTCCAGGACGGGCACCTGCACGTGCCCACCGGACCGGGCCTCGGCGTCACCCCGATCCCCGAAGCGCTGGCCGCGGTCACCGTCGGCACCGAGTGGATTCCTTTGTAGACAAATGGCGGACAATGCGGTGATGGGCAGCCCCAGGGCCGGACTCGGCCGCGTTCTGCACGACCTCGGCAGCACCCTGGTCGACCTGGTCTGCGGCGATCCCGGCCCGGCCCGGCGGCTGGGCGGGGTGGTGATCCACGATCCACTGGACGACCAGGAGTTGCCGCGGCAGGCGCTGGTGCTCGGCGTCGGCCTGCACACCCCGGCCGAGATCGTCGCCCGGCTGGACGCGCTGGGCGGGCACGACGCGGCCGCGCTGGTGGTACGCGGGCCGGTGGCGGTGGACGCGGACATCGCCGCGGCCGTGCGCCGGTCCGGGGTGGTGCTGCTCGGCCTGGCCCGCGGCGCCTCCTGGACCCAGCTGGCCGCCATGCTGCGCTCGCTGATCGCCGAGGGCGAGGTGGGCGAGGCCGGTCCGGAAACCCTCGGCGGCCTGCCGTCCGGGGACCTGTTCGCGCTGGCCAACGCGATCGCGGCGCTGCTGGACGCGCCGGTGACGATCGAGGACCGCGGCTCCAGGGTGCTGGCCTTCTCCGGGCGGCAGGAGCAGGCCGACCCGTCCCGGGTGGAGACCATCCTGGGCAGGCAGGTGCCGGCCCGGTTCGCCCAGATCCTGGCCGAGCGCGGCGTGTTCCAGCAGCTCTACCGCAGTGACCGCCCGGTCTTCGTGGACGCCATGCCCAGCGAGGAACCCGGCGCGCTGCCCCTGCCCCGGATGGCGGTGGCCGTGCGCGCCGGCGATGAGATCCTCGGCTCCATCTGGGCCGCGGTCCGCGAGCCCTTCGACGAGGACCGGGCGCGAACCCTGTGCGACGCGGCCAAACTGGTCGCGCTGCACCTGCTGCGGTCGCGCGCGGGCGCCGACGTGCAGCGCAGGCTGCGTGCCGACCTGGTCAGCACCGCGATGGAAGGCGGACCCGGCGCGGCCGAGGCGGTCCGCAGACTGGGCCTGACCGAGCAGTCCGCGGTGGTGCTCGCCCTCGCGCTGGCCGACTCGCACGGCGAGGACCCGGCCCAGCACGCCCAGCTGGTCACCGAACGCCAGCAGATCGCCGACGCCCTCGCCATGCACCTCAGCGCCGTGCACCCACGGGCCGCCGCCGCACTGCTCGGCGATGTGGCCTACGCGATCCTGCCGGTGCCGCAGCAGGATCCGGCCGCCGAGGAGCGGGTGCACCGCATCGCCACCGACTTCCGCGGCAGGCTCGGCGACCGGCTGCCCATCCTGGTCGGCATCGGCCCGGTCGCGGTGGACGGCATGGCGCTGTCCCGGTCCAGGGCGGGCGCCGACCTGGTGCTGCGGGTGCTGCGGGCCGGGCGCGGCCGGAACCCGGTGGCGCGGGTGGGCGAGGTGCACAGCGAGGGCCTGCTGCTCGAACTCGCCGACCTGATCGCCGAACGCGGCGACACCCTCACCGGCCCGGTCGCCCGGCTGCTCGCCTACGACCGCAAGCACAACAGCGCACTGGTGGAAACCCTCAACGCCTGGCTGGACGCCTTCGGCGATGTGGTGGCCGCCTCCGCCGCGGTGTTCGTGCACCCCAACACCTTCCGCTACCGGCTGCGCCGGCTGGCCGAGGTAGGCGAGATCGACCTCACCGACCCGGGAGCCCGCTTCGCCGCGATGCTGCAACTCCGGCTGTGGCGCGGCTAAGCACCCCCCACATCGTGTTGGCCGTTCTCGTACGGTGTGTTGGCCGAACTTGACGGTGTGTTGGCCGTTGTGGGCGGTGTGTTGGCCGAAGAGGCGTACCAGTTCGGCCAAGACTGTGTACGACAACGGCCAACACGCCGGTGAATTGCGGTCCGGACTTCTGGGCGCAAGCTTTAGGGCACGCGTCCCCGGCCCAGCCGCAACTCCGGCTGCCCGGTGTCCAGGCTGGCCACCCTGGTGCACCCGGTTCGTGCTACGAAACGAATGATCGCCACCGGATTCGTCAACCTCGACGGGCGTATTCTTTGCCTGTTGAATACGTCCGCACCTCCCGCGGCGGCCCCGCCACCAGCAGAGTCAGGGCACCGGTGGATCACTCGCACCGGACCCTGACTGCGCGAGGAGAACAGGATGCGTTCTCGACTGCGGCGCACCGTCGCGGCATTGCTGGGGGGTGCGCTGCTGGCCGGAACCCTGGCCGCGGCCCCAGCCGCCGTGGCGCAACCGCCACTGGACAACGCCGGACTGGCCAACGCCATGCTCGGCGGCTACGTCCGCATCGCCGATGTGGACCGCGACTACGCCCGTCACCTGGTGGCCAGCGCGGAACTGGTGGACTGGCGGAGCAGGAACCCGGCCGCCGACCAGACCGCCGCCACCAACCACCTCAACGCCGTGCAACGGGCCATCGAAGCGGCCGTGCCCGAGGTGATCTGGGCCCAGGACACCGAGGACATCGTCGGCGCCTGCCTGGTCGCACTCCAGGGCACGCCGGGCGCGGTGCTGGACGGGGCCAAGATCAGCGCGCTGCGCGGCACGCTCACCGTCCGTGACGTCACCGCGATCACCGGCCGCATCGAGGACCGGATCATGGGCGCGCTGCCCAAACAGTCCTTCAACGCGGGCTTCGCCGCCGCCGAGGCTGGTGCCTGGGCCGGGGTCGCGGCCACCGCCCGCGCCGACGCCGCGTTCCGGGGCGCCTGGGACGCGGGACTGGGCAACACCCTCGGGGTGAGCGCGGCAGCCAGCGGACAGCAGATCGGCGAACTGCCGAAGTTCAAGAAGGTCCTCGACATCAAGCCGATCCTGGACCGCTACGGCAACGTGCCCGACTTCAAGGTGGCCGCCAAGGACGCGGTCAAGCAGCTCGGCACGGGCCTGACCAACCAGCGCGGCGACATGGTGGTGGACCTGCGGAACCGGACCACCACGCACCAGCCCGGCAAGAAGCCGGTCGAACCGGACCAGGCGGCCAAGGACGCGGCCAAGGAGCTGGAGGAGAAGCGGCAGGAGTACATCAGCGGGGCCAAGGGCGGGCTGGACGCGGTCGCGTTCCTGGTCGGCATCAACGATCCCGAGGGCGCCAAGCAGGTCCGCCAGTTCGCCGCCGGCGCGGTGCAGCTGGCCACCGCGGTGAACAAGTGCATCACCGCGTTCACCCTGATCAACAGCGTTTTCTCCCTGGCAACGGTCGCCTTCACCGGCAACGTGATCGGCGCGATCAGCACCCTGGTCTCGCTGTTCGCCTCCGCCGGCCCGACGGTCGAGCAGGTGATCCTGGCGGAGATCGGCAAGCTGCAGAAGCAGGTCGAGCAGCTCAGCCAGAACATGAAGAGCCACTTCGCCCTGCTCGACGGCAGGCTCAACGACATCTACGCGGGCCTGACCGTCCAGCTCGGCCAGATGGAGGCCACCCTGGAGGTGGTCAGGGGCCGGGTCACCGACATCGAGCGCGAGCTGGCCAAGCTGGACAGCACCACCAGGGTGATCGGCCGCACGGTGGTGAAATCCCTCGGCGACTTGTTCACGGAGCCGACCTGGCGGGCGGCGAACACCTTCGTCGACTTCCGCCAGAACTACCCCGGCCGCACCCCGACCTTCGAGGACTACAAGGGGCCGGAGAACGAGTTCCAGCGGCTGGGCAGCGAGGTCATGGCCAAGACCGCCTTCGCCGTGCCCGAGGACAGCCGCGATCCCAACGACGTGGCGACCAACCTCGACCTGTACGGCCCGGAAGGCAGCATCGGCTACCTGGCCTACTACGCGAGCAGGCTGTCCGGCCAGCCCTTCCCGGCCGCCCCCAAGGTCGGCAACCCACTGCCGTGGAAGATCGCCGCGAACGCCTACACCCTGTCCACCGAGCAGAATCCCGCGCTGGCCAAGCAGGTCGCGCCCGAACGCGCGAACGCGGTGATCGAGGCCGGGGTCAAGATCAGGGACGCGGCGCTGCGGTTCAGCGACCCAGGCCCCAACGGCACCGTCAACCCGCTCTTCGCCGGGCTGATGTCCAACTACACCAACAAGATCACCGAGTTCTACGGCCGCAACGCCGAACTGGAGAAGGAGACCACCCGGGACCGCTACGGCCTCTTCGACGGCCCGAACCAGAAGGTCCCGGACAAGGACGGCCTGGAGGGCGACGGCCAGACCAAGCGCTGCGAGGCCAACGGTGGCGACCGGATCGACCGGCCGAACAACGCCAAGGGCACCCAGCTGCTGCCCGCGATGTTGTTGGCCCGCAACATCCACGACGCCCCACCGAGCTATGACATCTGCTGGACCGCGACCTTCGAGAACCAGCGGACCGAGATCCTTCCCCATGCCTGCACCAGTCAGCGATGTGAGATCCGGCGCGAGTACGGCAACCTGCGAGTGGAGTTCCGGCAGGACATCCAGTGGCCGGGCTCGGAGCTGCGACAGGCGCGGCGGATCAGCGCGATCGTCAAGTGGGGCGCGGAGTTCGAGGCTTGCTCGCTGATCAACGGGCAGGAGATGGGCTGCTTCTTCAAGCACACCGCGCCGGAGCTGGTGCTCAAGGAGTGGCCGCAGTTGCGCGGTGAGTTCGAGGCCAAGGGCATCGCACTGCACCCGTCCAACACCGAGGCCGACGCCAGGACCCGGATGGAGAAGTTCCTCACCGCCCGCCAGCAGGACCACTATCGCTGGACCGCCAAGCAGATCCGGGAGACCAGCAGGCCCAACGAGGTCAACCTGGCGGCCCGCCTGCTGCGCGCCTACACCGAACTGGGTTTCCCGCGCGCGCTCAAGTCCGACGATCACCTGCGCGCCCTGCTGCACGGCTCGCACGCGCTGTACGAGCAGCAGCTGCTGTCCTGGATCTACGACCACGCCGCGAACAACCTCGGCAACGGTGTCTCGCCCTGGCTGTCCGACCAGTTCGAGGATCCGGGTCCGCTGGGCTGCCAGCGACTGCCCGGCCTGAGCACCAAGGATCCGCTGGCGGTGTGCATGGCCTGGGCGGCCAAGGTGCGGCTGGACCGGCTGGCGGGCCGGTACACCGAGCATTTCGCCCAGCGGTACGAGGGTTCGGACCAGACGCTGCCGGAGGTGCAGCAGCAGTTGCGCAAGCTGTGGCTGGCGATGAAGGCGGTGTACCCGGCGTTCAACTTCGCCGGTCCGATCGACTCGCTGCCGGTGCCCGCGCCCGCCATCCAGCGCTGGTCGGCCGCTGCCGCGGTCGCCGGGGACGCCGCGACCACCACCCCGCCCGCGGTGACCGAGTTCAACGGCAGGCAGGTCGCCCTGTGGCAGCACGCGAGCACCGGCTCGGTGGTCACATCGTCCAGTGTGGACGGTCGCACCTGGACGCCGCCCAGCACCATCGGGATGATGACGCCTGGCGGGCTCGCGCCCACGGTGACGGTGTTCAACGGGAAGCTGGTCGCCACCTGGAAGGCCAGGTCGCCGCAGGGCAACAACATCTTCCAGTGGTACGCCACCAGCGTGGACGGCCTGACCTGGGTCAACGGCAGTGCGCTCGGCAGTCAGTTCCCCGGGCTGGAGGCGCCCGCGCTGGCCGTGCACAACGGACGGCTGTTCGCGGTGGTCAACCACAACGGGGAGATGCACCTGGCCTCCAGCGCCGACACCCGGACCTGGACCGCCTACCAGCAGATCATGCCCACCCAGCGGGCAGGCCAGCGGCCGAGCCTGGCCTCGGTCAACGGCAAGCTCGTGCTGAGCTGGAAGAACCAGGCCGACGCCGGCATCCGGCTGGCCTCCAGCGCCGACGGTGTGACCTGGCCCGCCAACCCCGGCGGCTTCTATGAGAGCGCCAGTGGCCCGGTGCTCAGCACGGTGAACGGCAGGCTGTACCAGCTGTGGCAGGGCAAGGGCGCCGATCAGGCCCTCTACAGCACCTCCAGTGCGGACGGTTCGACCTGGACCTTGCCGGTGCCGGTGGTCCGGTACGCGCGCACCACCAGACAGCCCGCGGTGGCCGGTCTTGGCAACCGGATGCAGGTGTTGTGGAGCGATCCCGGCAACCGGCTGCTGTCCTCGGTCAGCGCACCGCTGAGCTGACCGGATCGGGGCGGCCGGGCCAGACCCGGCCGCCCCGACCCGTCAGGAGCCCGCCTTCTTCTCCACGCGAGCCAACGCGAACAACGAGGAGAACAACCCGATCGAGCGCATGTCCATCATCTGCCAGGCCCGCGCGATACCCACCCCCAGGTTGGCGATCAGCACGTAGTCCAGGGTCTGCATCGCGTCCACGACCGAACCCCCGGCCAGGAACTCCACCCCGGCCCGGATCTCGAACCCGGCGATCACCAGCAGCGCCGCCACCAGTCCCAGCGACCGCCACTTCCCGGTGCCGGTGCGCGCCGCGTGCACGATCGCCCTGGTGATGGCCGCGGCGAAGGCCAGCACCGTGGCCGCGACCGCCAGCGCCCACCAGCCGAGCGAGGCCCCGGGCACCAGGGTCGCCAGGGACAGCAGCAGGGTGTGCACGAACAGCAGCAGGGCCGCGGCGGCGCGAGTGTGGTATTCGGTGTGGGTGGCCGCCTGCTGGGTCCGCTCCGGGAACACCGACAGGGCGACGAAGAGCAGTCCGATCAGTGCTCCGCTCGCACCGGCGGCGGCCACGGCGAAGTCCCGGAACTCCTCGGGGATGGTCATCTGCCGGACGCTACCCGCTCCCGCCCATCGCGGCTTGGCCAGGCAAGATCGGAATTGTCGGTGGTCGCCGATAGGTTTGGGTTGTTCCCGCCGAGGTGGTGTGGAGACGGGTCGGCGCAAGGAGATGGTGCGTTGTCAGACTGGGAGAGGGCGAGTGTGGCGCGGGTGTTGGCGCCCGCGCGGCCGCGCAAACTCGCCAAGGTCCCGTTCGTCGAACTGGCGGACGGGCGGTTGCAGGGGGTGGTGTCCAGCGGGTCGGACATCGGCCGGGTCTACGTGTCATCGGTGGCGGCCGGGGACTACACCTTTTCGTGTAGCACCAACAACAACCGGCCCTGCGGCGGCGCGAACGGGGTGTTCTGCAACCACATCCACGCGCTGATCACCGAGTCGGTGCTGCAGTACGGCGCCGAGCGGGTGGCGCGCTACCTGCGGGTCGAGGTCGCCGAGGCCGACCTCGACGCCAACGCCCTTGCCTGGGGCATGAGCGGCACCCGGCCCACCCAGGGCGACAGCACAGCGGCGGCACTGGTGTTCAGCCGGTTCCTGCGCCACCTGGCCTACCTGGAACTGCCGGCGAGCACCGCGCCGGTGCCGGAACTGCACTGGTTCCCCACCACCAGGGCGGTGGCGTGATGCGGGCCGATCTGCTGGGGGACAACATCTCCGGGCTGGCGGAGGCGCTGGCCGCGGTGGACGCCGCCGACCGGGCACTGACCTCAGGGCTGCTGCGCCCGCAGGCCGCCGACCTGACCGAACTCGCCGAGGCCCTGCTGGGTTCGCCGCTGGCGGCCAGGGTGGCCGAGGCGGCGGAGAAGGCGGTGGCCGGTGCGGCGGGGGAGGAGCACTTCCTCGCACTGGCCGCCGCGCGGACCGCGCTGTGCGGTTCGGTGCACGACGCGCTGCTGGAGCGGGTGTCGGCGGCGACCGGACAGGTCATCGGTACCGAAGCCGATTCACTGTCCACTGTGGACGAAGTGCCGAATGTGCTGCTGGCGGCCCGATCCTGGCTGTCCGACCTGGTGCGGGCCGGGTGGCGGGGTATCGACCAGGACCTGGTTTCCGGGGCCGCGCCGGTCATCTCGGCCCTGCTGCCGGACCCGGCAGTGCGCCGCCTGGCCGTGCTGCTGGACGGTTTCGCGGCCGAACTCGGCGCCTCCTGCCCCGGCTCGGCGCTGGAGCGCGTCCCGGCCCGCCGCTGGGGTGACCTGTGGTCGCGGGCCATGCTGCTGACCGTTTCCGTTGCCACTCCGGCAATCGAGACTGTCTCCGGCAGGCTGCTGCCGCTCGGGGTGGACCTGCACGAGCACGCCACCGCCGCCCAGGCCCAGGTGCACGCCATCCTCGAACCCGCTGATGGCGGACCGGCCCGGCTGGTGCGGGCCAGCGTGTCCACGCCCAAGCCGGACACCGTGATCGGCGCCGGGATCTGGCAGCTGCTCCGGCCGCACCTGTCCCTGCTGGCGGCACTGGGCGAGGGCCGTTCGATGGACCTCACCGACATGCCGATCACCGCCGAGGGCGACCTCATCTGGCAGGACGAGCACGCCCGCACCGGCGAACCGGCCGACGCCTTCGTCACCGCGCGGGTGGCCCTGCCCACCGCGATCAGCACACCTGCCGCGCCCCTGGACCGGCACCCGGCCCGCCTGGCCGTCCCGGTGTTCCTGGAGGGCTACACCGTCGACCGCGCCGAGGACGCGCTGACCTTCACCGTCGCCGGGTATCCGTTGACCGTGGCCGCCGACCGCGTCCCGGCCGCCGGACCGCTCACCCCGGAGGCCGTCGCCGCCTCCACCGCCTGCCTCGGGCTGCTGCGCTGGGACGCCGGGGACTTCAGCCTCCAGCCACTGGCCGTGGAGACCCTCGCCCGCAAGAAAACCGTTGCCCTGCATGCCGGAGCCTGGGCCGGTGGCACCACGGACAAGGTCGGGGCCAAGGCGGAGAAGGCCGCCACCGACGCCACCGCGGTGCTGCGCGAGCGAGCCGGAAGGCTGTTGCGGAAATGACCCAGACGCACGAGAACCGCCGCCAGGTCCTGTACTGGCGACTGCTCGCCCGGCTCTTCGACCAGGAGGAGCAGGCCAGCCTGGAATCGGCCAGTCTGGCCGTGGTCGAGGACATCGGCCTGCCCCCGGCGCTGCTGGACCCGCAGGTCGCGATCGACTCGATCGTGCAACGGCACCCGGACCTGGCCGCGGAGTTCGACGGCCTGATGGTGCAGCCGGCCACGGATGAACGGGACGGCGCGGCCGAGGTGCGGCGGGCGGCACTGGTGTCCAAGGTGCTGCTCAACGTCTTCAACACCGGCACCGGCACGGTCAGCGCGGGCCAGCTCTCCCGCTGGCAGGCCGACGCGGGCTGGCTGGAACGGGCGCTGGGCTGCAAGCCGGGGGAGTTGCGCGGCAACCGTTCCGGCGGCCGCGGCGTCAGCCCGACCGGCACCGGCGGCGCGCCCGCACCCGACCTCGGCACGCTGCTGCCGGAGATCGGCCCGGAACTCGGTGCGCTGGAAGGCGATCTGGTCAAGCGCATGCACCTGCGCGAGGTGCTGGCCGACCCGGTGCTGGCCGCGCGGCTCACCCCGAGCATGTCGCTGATCGAACAACTGTTGCGGGACAAGGACAATCTCTCCGGGGTGGCGCTGGCCAACGCCAAGGCGCTGATCCGCCGGTTCGTGGACGAGGTCGCCGAGGTGCTGCGCACCCAGGTGCAGAAGGCCACCGTGGGCGCGCTGGACCGGTCGGTGCCGCCCAAGCGGGTCTTCCGCAACCTCGACCTGGACCGCACCATCTGGAAGAACCTGACCAACTGGAGCCCGGAGGAGGAGCGGCTCTACGTCGACCGCCTCTACTACCGGCACACCGCGCGCAAGACCACGCCACAGCGGCTGATCGCGGTGGTGGACCAGTCCGGTTCCATGGTCGACTCGATGGTCAACTGCACCATCCTGGCCTCCATCTTCGCTGGGCTGCCCAGGGTCGACGTGCACCTGATCGCCTACGACACCCAGGCACTGGACCTCACCCCATGGGTGGCCGACCCGTTCGAGACGTTGCTGCGCACCAATCTCGGCGGCGGCACCGACGGCACGGTGGCGATGGCGCTGGCCCAGCCCAAGATCGCCGAACCGCGCAACACCGTGGTGGTGTGGATCTCCGACTTCTACGAGTGGAACGGCGAGCAGCTCTTCGAGAGCATGGCCGCCGTGCACCGCTCCGGGGCCAAGTTCATCCCGGTGGGCTCGGTGACCAGCTCCGGCCGCGGCAGCGTGAACCCGTGGTTCCGGGAGCGGTTCAAGGACCTGGGCACCCCGGTGATCTCCGGCCACATCAGCAAGCTCGTGCACGAACTCAAGACTTTCCTGACTTCCTGAAAGGCACCACGATGTCCGACCTGTTGCGCGCACCGGCCGAACTCAAGTACGCGGAGGAGCTGGACTGGCTGGAGTCCGTCGACGACAGCCCCAAGCCGTTCTCCTGGCGGCTGTCCCCGAAGATGGTGCGCTTGTTCGTGCTGGGCGCCGAACGCGCCGACGGCCTGGACCGCCCGGTGGCCCAGAAGTGGTTCGGCGACCGCGGCATCGTCGAGCGGGCCATCGTCACCCTGGCCTCCGACCGCGGCCTGCTGCTCATCGGCGACCCCGGCACCGGCAAGAGCTGGCTGGCCGAACTGCTCGCCGCGGCCGTCTCCCGCAACTCCACCCTGGTCGTGCAGGGCACCGCCGGGACGACCGAGGACCAGATCAAGTACTCCTGGAACGTCTCCATGGTCATCGCCAAGGGCCAGTCCAGGGCGTCCATGATCCCCTCGCCGATCATGACCGCGATGGAGACCGGCCAGCTCGGCCGGTTCGAGGAGCTGACCCGCTCCACCAGCGACGTGCAGGACGCGCTGATCTCCATCCTGTCCGAGAAGTACATCTCCGTGCCCGAACTCGACAGCGACGGCATCGTCTTCGCCAAGCCCGGGTTCTCCATCATCGCCACCGCCAACAGCCGGGACCGCGGCGTCAACGACCTGTCCTCCGCGCTCAAGCGGCGGTTCAACTTCGTGCGCATCCCGGTGGTGACCAACAAGAAGAGCGAGACACAGATCGTCCGCTTCCGCACCGAGGAACTGTTGCGGCGGCACCAGATCGAGCTGGACGTGCCGCCCACCCTGCTGGACGTGCTGCTGCGCAGCTTCGCCGACCTGCGGGCCTCGGCGGCCGCGGCGGGCAGCGACGACGAGAAGCTGGAGTCCGCGCTGTCCACCGCCGAGCAGATCGGCGTGCTGGAGGACGCCATCCTGCACAGCAACTTCTTCGGCCAGCAGGCGCTGACCGCCCGCACCCTGGCCTCCTCACTGGTCGGCTCGCTGGCCCGGCGGGAGCCGGAGGACCTGGCCATCCTCAACAAGTACCTGCACGGCGTGGTCGAACCGCGCAGCAAGGACGAGGGCGGGGACTGGCCGGAGTTCCTGGAGGGCGGTCGGGACGCGATCGCCAGCCTCGCGTGAGCGGCGCGGAGGGCGGCGCCTTCGCCGCACTGCGCGGCCAGCTCAGCGGGGCCGCGGCCGAGTTCGCCGACGGACCCGGTGCGCTGGAAGGGATCCTGCTCGGCATCGTCGACGATGTGGACCGCGCGGTGCGCGAGCCACTGGAGATCTTCCCGGTCTGCCACCACTCCCCGGCCTCGGCCGTGGCGATGGCCCGGCGGCTGCGCGAGAAACAGCCCAAGGTGGTCTACCTGGAGCTGTGCGAGGACCTGGCCCCGCTGCTGACCGAACTGCGCAACTGCCGGCTTCCGGTGGCGGTGCAGGCATTCGCCACCGAGGTCGACGGCTTCTCGGCCGAGTGGGCGCCGCTGTCGGTGGTCGCGCCGATCACCGAGGCGTCCGCGGAGTACCAGGCCATCGCCTACGCCCTGGACACCCCTGGCGTGGAACTGGTCCTGGTCGACCGCTCCGCCGACCACGTCTTCCAGTGGGAGGAAAGGGAAACCCCCGCCCCCGACCCGGATGCCGCGCAGGCCGAGGAGGAAGCCGCGCTGCACGGCGACGCGATCGGCGTGGAGATCGGCGACCTGCGACCGCGCTTCGGCGAACTGGAGGAGCACCTGCTGCGGCACGGGCGGGTGCGGCACTGGTCGGAGTGGTGGCACCAGTACGTGGAACTGCCGCTGGGCGACAGCGACTACGACACCTACCGCCAGGTGATGCTGTTGATCGGCAGCCTGTTCCGGCGGCTGGCACCAGGTGATCCGCACCGGGTGCGGGTGGATGAGGACCGCGAGCGGTACATGTGGACCCGGATGCGGGAACATCTGGCCGCCACCGGTACGGATCCCGCCGACTGCCTCTACGTCTGCGGCGCCTTCCACGCGGCCAGCCGGGTCGAGGAGTTCGGCATCGAGGGCAGCGACGAGTTCGTGATCAGCCCGCCGAGTGCGAGCACCTGGCAGTACGGGCTGATCCCGTCCAGCCACGCCGCGATCGAGGCGCAGTTCGGTCTGGCCGCGGGTTCGGTGTCGATCGCGGCCACCGAATGGGCCAAGAACGTCAAGCGCACCAAGGTGCCCCAGTTCCAGCTCGACGGCCAGGTCGGTGGCAGCAAACGGAAGAAGCCCGCCGCCCTGCCAAACCCGGTGCCCGCCATCGACACCGCGGACCAGCTCACCGGGTTCCTGCAACGCCCGGCGGTGCTCGACGAGGTGGACCAGGCCGAGTTGCTGGGCTGGTCGGTGGAGATCGTCCGCGCGGCCCGCCGCAACGGCTACCTGGCCTCCACCGCGGACGCGATCTCGGTGTACGAGACCTCGATCCTGCTGGCCGGGATGCGTGATCGGGCGAAGCCGACGCCGTATGACTTCCAGGACGCGGCGGTCACCTGCATCGAGAAGGACGTGGTGCCGGGCAGGCGCGACGTGCGGCGCATCGTGGAGATCATGATGGGCGGCGACCGGATCGGCCAGGTCGGCTACGACGCGCTGCCGCCACTGGCCCGCGACGTGCACGACCGCCTGGCCCCGCTCAACCTCAAGCTGCAACAGCGTGGTGTGCAACGAGCCCTGCTCGACATCGCCGGTCAGCCCGAGCTGGAGCGGTGTTCGGATGTGCTGTGGATGCTGCGGTACCTGATGCCGCACGGCGCGGCCCGCCCGATCATGGGTCAGCGCAGCCTCGGCGAACGCCCGATCCAGGAGTCCTGGGACCTGGCCCTTGGCACCCACCAGCGGGCGCTGATCGAACTCGGCTACGAGGGCGTCAGCCTGGAACAGGTCCTGGAACAACGCCTGCGCCGCAACGCCTACCACCAACGGGCCACCGCGGCCGACGTCCTCGAAGCCGTCGAGGACGCCACGCTGTACCTGCGCAGCCACCGCCTGGCAGGGGAACTCGGCACCCGCGCGCTGGAGGTGCTGGCCACCGAACGCACCGTGGACGGCGCCCCCGACGTCCTGCGCCGGGTCCGCCGCCTGCTCTCCTACTACCGCACCAGCCAACCGGCCCTGCCGGCCTGGATCGAGTCCTTCGTCAAGACCGGCTACGCCCACTACTGCACCCTGCTGCCGACCGCCTTCACCGATGAGGACGCGGGCGTGGACCAGGTCGCGGCCATGCTCGGCTTCCTGTTCAGCATGGAGACCCTGGCCCTGTCCCTTGGCTGCGACCGCACCCAGCTCGAACTCGCCATCGCCCAGTCCCACCCGCGGGATCCGGCCAAGGTCGCCCTGCTGTGGGCCGCCCAGGTCCAGCTCGGCACCCTGTCCCGCGCCGAGCTGCGCACCCGCTGCGACGACCTGCTGGCCAACCCCCTGGTGCTGCCCGCCTACCCCCGCTACCTCAGCGGCTTCGTACACGCCCTGGAACCGGCTCCCGGCCTGGCCGACTTCGTGGTGGAGGCCATCTCCAACGCCTTCGCCCGCCTGCCCGACCACCTGCTGCTGCCCTGGCTGCCCACCCTGATCACCACCCTGCGCGCCCGCGGCAGCCAGCTCGTCCCGGTGCTGACCAGGGAAGCGGGCCGGATCTTCCCCGGCCGACTGTCCACACTGGACGAATGGGTGCCACCATGGCTCGCCCAACCGGAACCAGTCACCGTGCGGCGCTCGACGAGCGGCCACGGCACCCCGCTGCTGGCCGCACATCCCGCCGCCTGCGATGCGGTGGCGAGCCTGCTGGGCTGCGCGGATCCCTGGGAGACAACGGAGTCCGCCCCGGCGGGCGCGGAGTTGCTCAGCCGCCACCCGGACACGGCGATGGCGCTGGAGGAGGTGCTCGCCGCGTTGTGACCCTCAGCGGGTGAACAGCCGGGCCAGCCGGCCCCGGCGGGGTGCGAGCCAGTCGGCGATCCCGGCGACCACAGCCGGATCGACGTGCCGAGGCGACTCGTAGTCCGCCGGGGTCGACGGCCCGGCCCCGGCGAAGAACAGGTGATCATCGGCCTCATGTACCCGGATCACCACATCCGCCCGGTGAGCCAGCCCCGCCCGCCAGCGGGCGAGGTCCTCGGCCACGGTCACCTGGTAGTCCCGGCCACCCTGCAGGATGAGCATCGGCTTGTCCAAGGCGGCCGCGGTCGCGACCGGGTCGTACGCACGCAGATCCAGCCAGTACGACCCCGGCCACCCGAAGAGCAGTTCCGCCCCCGGCTCCTCCGCCGTCAGCCCAGGATCCTCGACCGCCGCCGCCTGCCGCGCGAACGACTCCACCATCCCCGCCATGCCCGGATCCAACTCGGCCAGATAACCCGCCACCCGCACGATCGCCCGCGGCAACGGCACCGTGTCCCCGGCCAGGATCACCAGCCCCGCCACCGAATCCTCAGCCGCGGCAACCCGAGGCGCCGCCTTCCCACCCCCACTGTGCCCCAGCACGAACACCCGCCCCGCATCCACCCCAGCCTGCCCCTGGAGCAGCCGAACCGCCGCCACCGCATGCGGCAGGTACTCCTCGACCATGGTGAACCCCGGCTCCGCCGCGACCCGCGGGTGCACGTGGTTGACCTTGTCGAAGCGCAGTACCGCGATCCCGCGACTGGCCAGTCCCCAGGCCAGATCCTTGAACGGCTTGTTCGGCCCGGTGGTCAGATCCCGGTCGAACGGCCCCGCGGTCAGCAACACCACCCCCGGAAACGGCCCGTCCCCACGCGGCAGCGTCACCGTGCCCGGCACGGCCAGAGCCCCGGAACCCACGGTGACCTCCCGCTCGGTGAACTTCCGCGTGGCGGCATGGCGTGGCGGCGTCCACTCCGCGACAGGCGGCGCGAGCACCAGATCATGCAGAACGCCGCTGTCGTCAACCGACAACACCACCGTCACCCCACCCCGGCCCCCCGTCACCGGCACCCGAACCTCGACCAGCCCAGCCACCACCGCCCCACGGACCGGTTCCCCCACCGTGACCGCTCCAAGCCGGGCAACCTGCCCCTCCCACCCCACCCGCAACGCGGGCGAGGGCGCGGCAGCCCGCAACCGAGGCGAGAACAACCCCTCAACCTCCCCGAACCGCCCCTCCCGCAACAACCCCACCACTGCCCCCGCGACCACCACCGGATCAGTCCCCATACCCAACCCCCAGTCCACCGTTCTCATCGTTTGCGAACGGTAGCACGACATGAGACCGTTGCCAGGTGGACACCCTGGAACTACTGGCCCACCCGGTCCGCCTGCGGATCGTGCACGCCATGAACGGCGGCCGCGAACTCACCACCGCCCAGCTCTGCACCCGCCTCCCCGACACCTCCAAAGCCATGGTCTACCGCCACGTGGACCTCCTGGCAGGCGCCGGAATCCTGGAGATCGCGGGCGAACGCCGAGTCCGCGGCGCGGTGGAACGCCGCTACCGGCTTCGCCACGACCGGGCGACCGTCGACGCCGAGGCGGTGGCGGCAGCGACCACCGAGGACCATCGCCGGGTGTTCGCCACCGCGATGGCGGTGCTGGTCGCGGAGTTCAACGCCTATCTGGATCGGGGGGACTCGGATCCGGCGGCGGATCTTGTGGGGTATCGGCAGCATGCGGTGTGGCTCAGCCGGGAGGAGCTGGCGGAGTTGATCGGGGAGTTGCGGCGGGTGCTGGTGCCCCGGTTGATGAACCAGCCGGGGCCGGAGCGTGCGCGCTACCTGCTGAGTCCGATCATGTTTCCGGTTGAGGCGCCGTCTGCCGAGACTGACTGAGACAACGATGGCGTGGGCTGGTCAGTTCGGCGCCGAGATGAGGACCCGCCGCTCTGCCTCGGTGAACGGTGGTGCGGGCAGCCCGCGTCGCCGTGGCCCCAGCAGTGCCCGTACCAGCACCCCGGGTCGCAGCGCCTGCCTCGGCGTTGCCGACAGGGTGAAGATGTCCAACTGGGCTGCTGACACCTGCTCGATGTGCATTCCCTTGGCCAGCAACCAGTCCTGGAAGCGGTAGCCCAGGCGGGCGGCCAGGCCGGGCCGGGGGCCGATGGTCTGGGCGAAGCGGAGGTCCTGGCCGGTGGCCATGGTCCAGGCGTTGTCGGAGGCCTGGGCGATCCTGCGCTGGATGAGCGGGGTGCGGGTGGGGCCGTGCTGGCGCAGCGTGTCGCGGAGGGCGAGGGCGGCCAGTGCGGCCACCGACATGCCGTGGCCGTAGATCGGGTTGAAGGTGGCGTAGGCGTCACCGAGGGCGACAAAGCCTTGCGGGGCCGGGCGGAGGCGGTCGAAGTGCCTGCGTCGGTTGGCGTGCGCGCGGAAGCCGAAGGCGGGGCCGACCGGGTCGGCGGCGGCGATCAGCTCGGCCAGGACCGGGTGCGGGAGGCTGGCGGCGAAGCTGGTGAAGCCCGCGTCGTCGATGCCGGGGTGGTCGCCGCCAGCGCCGGCCACCGTGACCGTCCAGAGGCCGTTCTCGATGGGGATCAGGGAGCCGCCGCGGCGGATGTCGGGGGTCAGGATCGGGCTGGTTTGCACGTTCACGCCGGGGAAGCTCGATCCCGCCGAGGCGGGGGCCCGGTAGAGCCTGGTGGCGTAGAAGATGCCGGGGTCCACTGTGGACTCCGGGACGGCGGGCAGGCCCAGTGCGGTCAGCCACTCGGCCGCGCCGGAGCCACGGCCGGTCGCGTCGATGATCAGGTCCGCGGTGAGTTCCCGGACCTCGCCGGTTGTCCGGTCGCGGAGCCTGGCGCCGGTGATCGCCGCTGCGGTGCCGGTCAGGGCGATCACGTCGGTGTTGGTGCTGGTGCTGATGTGCCGGTGCTCGCGCAGGCGGGCGCGCAGGGTGGATTCCAGCAGGGCGCGGCTGCAGCCGATGATGAACTGGGTGCCGGGGAAGCGCGGGAACCAGCCGCCGTCGGGGGACAGGGTGAGGTAGCGGCTGGGCATGTGGATCAGTTGCGCTCCGGCGGCCAGCAGGCTCTTCGTCATTCCCGGGACCAGCTCGTCGACCGCGCGGGCGCCGCCGGAGACCAGGACGTGGGTGTGCCGGGCGTGCGGTGCGCCTTTGCGGTGGTGCTGGCCTTCGGTGAAGTGGTCGCGGTCGACGATGGTGATCGACTCGGCGTGCGCGGCCAGTGCGAACGCGGCCAGGGTGCCGGCGATGCCGCCGCCGAGGATGAGGGCGTGTTCCAGTCGGGGCATCGGGGTGGAGGTCCTTCCGTGGGCCAGGCTGGGTGAGATCCAGCCTGGCCCACCGTGGCCCGCCCGCGGGGCGAAGCCGTGCTGGTTGAGCCGTCAGGGTGACGGCCGTTGCGGCTCCGGTTCCGGCACAACCGCCGCCCGGTGCCGCCGCCCCGTGTACCAGGCGATCGCCCCGCACAACAGCGCCAGCCCAGCCACCGCCAGCAGCACATCCGTCACCGAGGACACGATCAGCGCCAAGACCACCGGCCCGGTCAGGCCGCCCAGGCGGTTGAAGAAGGAGACGGTGCCGGTGGCGCGGCCGCGGCGGTGGGGGTCGGCCAGGTCGGCGGCGATGGGGAGGAAGACGGCGGCCATGGTGTTGACCGCGAACAGGGAGGCGGCCAGTACCGCGGCGGAGAGCCAGGAGACGGCGGCGGTGAGGCCGGAGGTGGTGAGGGCGAGGAGTAGGGCGGCGGTGCACAGGGCGAGGCGGACGGCCAGGGGGATGGGGCCGGTGCGGCGGTAGATCAGGGCGAGCAGGACCGCGCAGGGGACCATGAGCACGGCTACCGCGGTGAGCAGGGCGTTGGCGGTGGTGAGGGTGAGGCCGCTGGCCCTGGCCAGGGAGGGCACCCAGGTGGTGAGGCCGAAGGTGAGCAGGCCGACGGTGGCGGCGTAGAGCCACTGCAGGCGGGCGCCGAAGGCGGTGCGGGCGTGCAGCTGGGTGCGGGTTTCCGGGGTGGGCTGGGTTGGGGTGCGGTCGGGGACCAGGAAGGTGGCCAGGACCAGGAGCAGGCCGGTGGGGGCGCCGATCAGCCAGAGCACCCGCCAGCCGTAGGTGGGTTCCAGCCACAGCGCGGAGCCGGAGGCGATCAGGTAGCCGATGGCGGTGGCGACCATGGACAGGCCGGCCACCACCGGGCCGCGGGCGCCGCCGGGGAACAGGTCGGCGAGCATGGTGATCAGCAGCGGGGCCAGGCCGCCGACGGCGGTGCCCATCAGGAAGCACATCACCACGTTGCCGGTGAAGGTGGGCATGCAGCCGCACATGCTGGTCGCGGTGAAGGCGAGCACGGCGATCAGGTAGGAGTTGCGGCGGCCGATCCGTTCGGCCAGGCGGGTGAACAGCAGGGCGCCGGTGGCGGTGCCCGCCAGGCCGCCGACCGCGAGCAGGGACGCGGTCTGCGGGGTGATGCCGTACTCCAGCCGCATGCCGGGGATCACGAAGCCCAGGGTGGAGGTCTTGCTGATGTCGATGGCCAGTGCGGCGGTAGCGACCAGCGCGACCAGGGGTCTGCCGCGGGTTGTGGTGGCGGCGGGTGCGCGGGCGGTGCCCTGCCAGAGCGCGGCGGCCAGGGTGGCCAGGATGCCCGCGCCCGCCAGGAACATCTCCGGCATCTCGGCCAGTGGCATGCCGTGCAGGATGCTGTCGCCGGGGGCGGTCATGCCTGGCATGGACATGCCGGTGGTGTCCATCAGGAACGCGCGGAAGAACCCGACGATGGAACAGATGATGGTGGTCGCCGCACCGGCCACCATGATCGCTCGGTAGGGCCGCGTTGGCGGGGACAGCGCGACGGACATCCGGACCTCGCTCTCGCTGTTCGGCCTACTTCCTTGCCGGACAACGGTATGGCCGGGACCGGGGTTCGGCATCGCCCGTCCGCGCTAGTCCGGTTGCACCGAGAAACCGGTGGCGCGTCCGGAAAAAGCCTTGTCCGGCAACAAGTCCATTGTGGACAGTCGGGCGCGGTGCGCGGGCCGGGTGGGGTTGGTGGAATGCGGCAGGTGCGTAACGAACTGCTTGCGGTCCCATTCCGCGGTTAACAACGGTGTTGTCGGCGGGGACATCACCGGCAGCTGAATGGGTGCCGCGATCCTCTGCCCGATTGGTGACTTGATGACCATTTTCGCTGAGCACGTGCGCTGGTTGTGGCGACAGACCGCCGCGGCCGCGTTGCCGGACTTCCTGGTGACCGGCGGCGTGGATTCGGGCAAGTCGACATTCTTCCGCCACCTGGCCGAGACTCAGCCGCATTCGGCGAACCAGGTCGTCTACCGCTACTGGGACCTGCTCGCCGACCCATCGGCCCGCACCGCCGAGGGCTTCTGCGCCCTGCTCTCCCAACGATTACGGCTCAGTCGCTGGGTGACGCCGGGCACTGACCTGTTCGCGCAACTGCCCGGACTGCTGGCCGAGCACCACCCCGGGCAGCGGGTCACCCTGGTGCTCGACCACTGGGATCAGGCGCAGGAGAACTACGAGACCTGCGTGCACGTGGAAAAGCTGGAGAAACTGCACACACTGGTGCGGGAGCGGGCGCGGAATTCGGTCGGGGCCGGGCTTGGTCTCATTCTCCTCACCAGGTTCCCGACCACCGATTCCTTTGTCCGGCACGCCCGGCGCAGCCGCAACCCCGGCCTGGTGCGCATTTCCGGCGAGGTGGCCCGGCTGATCGCCGAGGTGGGCTCGTTCCCGCACCTGGACCGGGCCGCGGCGGAGACGCTGCTGGCGGAACTGGACTGTCCGGCCGAGGCCCGCGCCGCGGTGCTGGACGCCTGCGGTGGCTGGATCGGGCTGCTGCTGGCCGCGGTGCGTGAGCTGCGCGCGGGGGTGGCGCCGGCGGAGCTGGTGCCCGCGTTGCGGCAGGAGGTGGAGGACCTGCTGGACAAGAGCCTGCTCCCGTCGGTGGCCGCCAAGCACCGGATCGAGGGGGTGCGGGCCAGCTGGGAACTGGTGGTCCGGGAGATCGACCGCGGGGCGAACCCGCTGGCCGCCTTCGGGTTGCCCGCCGACCTGGGCGGCAATGGCAGGCCGCTGCCCGCCGCGCTGTGGGGTTTCCGGCCGCCCAGCCCGGTGCTGCTGGTCGACCTGGCGCACGTGGAGGCCGCGCTGGTGGCCGCCGGACTGCCGGAGGACCTGGTGCCAGGACAGGTGCGCGCGGTGGTGGAGAAGATCCGGGCCGAGCAGGACATCCCGCCGGACCGGGTGAAGTACCTGCGGGAGCCGCTGGAACCGGTCCGGGCCAGGGACATCCGCACCCGGGTGGTGGTGCTGTCCGGGCGGCCGCTGCGGGTGCTCGCCGCCCCGCACCCGCGCGAGGTGCTGGTGGCCGTGCCCGGCGCCAGCCTGCCAGGGGCGCGGGAGCGATTGCCGGATGGCTGGGCGTTGCGGGACAACGTGGTGCGCGAGGCAGGGGAGTGGGTATGAGGCACGAGTGGCGGCTACTGCGGCTCAGCCAGCGCGGCACGAGCAGGCTCGGACTCCGGTTCGGCGGCCCGCACCGCAGGTCCAACCTGACCGTGGTGCGGGTGTCCACCGACCACACCCAGCGCCGCATCACCATGATCAACACAACCGCGCCGGTGCTGGACGCCCTGGAAACGGTGGGCGAGCGGGGTGCGGTGGTCGACGCGACCGGACTCGGCGCCCTGCTCGCCGCCCTCACCCGGGAGTCCGAAGAGCCATCGGGCGCCTGCACGCTCGACTTCCGCACGGCCGAGACCGGCCTGCGGCGGGTTGAACTGACCCTCGCGGACGGCGAGGACCTGGTGATCACCGGCGGCCCGCTGACCGGACTGGCCGTACCCGAGGGCACCACCCTGATCCGGCTGACGGTGGATCGGCCGGGCCGGGGGCGTGAGGTGGCCGAGTACTGGCCAGGGCCCGCCGCATCCGCCACCGCCGCCACCGCACTGCGTGACCTGCTCGACCTGCTGGCCGTGCTGGGCTCCGGCGAGAACGCGTTGCCCGGCCTCGACTGGTCCGCCACCTTCGACCACGCCACCACGCGGCCCGCCGAGATCGTGCGCTGGCGGCCGCTGGCCGTGTTCCCATTGCACGGGCGCGGCGGCGCCTACCGCAACTCCACCCACGCGGTCCTGGTGAGCGGCCAGGACGACACCCGCCTGGTGCTCGCGGAAACCCTCAGCCCCAGCCTGGACGCCCTGGAATTCCTTGACGACCGGGCGGGGCCACGACTGCCCCTTGAGGGCACCGGGGACCTGCTCGGCACGCGCCTGGCCGCCCTGCCCGGCGACGGGTTGGCAGACCCGGCAATCTGGCAGGTCTCGGCGGGCGGCCGCACCCGGGCACTGCCGGTCACCGTCGCCGACGGGCACGTGAGCGTCGGCGACTGCGACGGCACCATCGACCTGCCCCCCGGCGAACCCCGCATCCAGCTCCGGCTCGCCGGCCCGGCCGGTCCGGCCCGGGTGCTGGAGTACTGGCCGGGCCGGGTCGAACCCGTTGCCCTGTACGAGGTTCTCACCCGGGTGCTGCGCCTGCTCGTGCACCGGGGCCATCAGGAACTCGACGGCATCCGGGTCCCGCGACCCGCACCGCGCGCACTGCGCCCGGACGCGGTGTCCATGACCGAGGCACTGCCCGCGACCCTGCGACTGGCGGCCGGACTGTGGACCGAGGCTCCGCCCACCGGGGCCGGGGCGCGCGAGGAGGCCAGCCAGTTCATCCAGCAAATGCTGATGGACCCGCACGATCCGGACCGGGCCCGCTGGGTGCTGCGGCACTACGCGCCGGAGATCGACGTGGTGACCGGCCGCCGCCAGGGCCGGACCGCGCTCGCCGCCCTGGCCGCGGAAAGCCTGCTGGCGCAGGCCTGCGACGGTGCGGAGGAACCCGGTGCCGACCGGGTGTTCGCCCGAGCACTGACCGCCTACCTGCGCGCGCACGTCGGCGAGAACGCCATCAACCGGCCGCGGATCACCTCGCGGGTCTGCAACCTCATGCACGAGTGGATCACCCGCCGCCCGCAGCGGCCCTATCCGCCGCGGTACTCCCTGGACGCCCGCACGGTCGGCACCACCGCGATCGAGCGGCTCAACGGCCTGGTGCGGCACGCGCCCTGGCTGGAGTACTACGTGAAAGCCCGCCCGATCAGCGGGATCGTGCGCCTCGAACTGAGTCCGGCGGAACTGCTGGCCCTGCTCGTGCTGGTGCGGCCGCGCACCAGTCACATCGGCACCGCCAACCAGACCGCCGCGGCCGCCAGCCAGCCCAACGCCTTCGCCAGCCTCGACCTCACCGCGCTGGCCTTCCGCTACGTGCTGCCGGACGGGCTGCTCGCCGCCATCGAGGAGCAGTCCTGGCTGGCCAACGACCTGGCCAGGGCCTGCGAACGGCTGTTCTTCGCCCCGCAGGAGGCATTGCGGGCGGTGCAGGTGCTCGCCCCGCTCGGCGAGATCGCCACACTGGTGGACACCCACGCCAAGGCCGCGGTCGCCGGTCGCTACTCCGGACTGGCCGACGCCGTGGTGCTGGTGGACCGGCCGCCGGGCCGGCCAGCGCGGCCGGTGGTGGTCAACACCAACCCGGTCGGCCGGATGCTCGCCGATCTGGGCGGGGTCACGGTGGAACTGGCCGAGTTCGCCCCGGACACCGCGCACGCCGCCGGGTACACCAGCCCGCCGGTGTGGCTGGAGGTGGTCGAGGGCGGGCGCACCGCGCTGACCGTCGGCGAGCAGACCCGCGAGATCGCACTGCCCGAGCGGACCCGGCTGGGGCCGAGTTCCACGCCCGGATCGGTGTGGGTGCACGACAACCTGTTCCGCGGCCGGGCCGATCAACTGGTCCGGCTGACCGGGGCCATGCGGCCCGACCGCCGCCCACGCACCCCGATCGCGATCTTCGGCCCACGCCGGGCCGGCAAGACCACCCTGGCCATGCACGCCTGCCGCCGCGGACTGGCCACCGGGCTGCTCACCGGGTTCATCCCGATCGACATGTTCGTCGACGTCGACGGCACCCGCCCGGACGGCTACGAACAACGCCTCGCGGCCTTGCTGGCCAACAGGTTCAGCGAACAGACGGGTCTGGCACCGGGCACGGACCAGCACGACCTGATCGCGGTGCTGACCGAGGCGGACCGGGCCCTGGCCGGACGCGGGACGGTGGCGGTGGTGCTGGACGAGTTCGACACCCTGCTGTCGGCGGCCGAGGGGTCCACCCTGCACCGGCTCGCGCTCCGGCTGGGCGGGCTGCGCTGGCAGAACCTCGCGCTGATCGCCACCGTGCAACGATTCCACCGCGACGCCGCGGACCTGTCCACCTGGGAGTTCGTCGAGTGCCCAGCCGACCTGTCCTGGCCGGACTGCGTCACCTACTTCTGCCCGCAGCTCGCCGATCCCGTGCGGTGGCAAGGAGATCCGCCGCTGCTGGACGCGCCGGTGGTGCTGCCGCGCGATGTCCGGGACGTGGTGGTGGCCAGACTCGGTCTGCGGCCGTACTTCTGGGGCAGGCTGCGCTCACAGCTGGAGAACTACCTGGCCGCGGAGAACGGATACGCGGTCACCAAACGCGATCTGGTGGACCACATCATCGACACCATGGTGGAGGCCGACCCGTTCCTCTGCCTGCCCGCCCAGGACACCGAGGGCGTCTCACTCGCGGAGTGCCGCCGCCGGGACCTGTACAGCGGGCCGGAGAAGCGGGTGCTGGCGCACTTCGCCCGCAACGGGGCCAAGGGCATGCCGGAGACCGAGGCGGCCGAACTCGGTGGGCCACAGGCGTTGCTGGACCTGCTCGACCGCGCGCACCTGCGCCGGGAGGCCAATCAGTACCGGCTGGCGGTGCCGTTGTTCGGCGAGTACCTGGTGCGCCACTCGTTGTACTTCGAGGCGTTCGGCCCGAACGGGCGGGGGATCGATGAGTTCTGAGCTGCGCGGGATGGTCGTCAGCGCCGAGCAGCTGAACCAGTTGCTGGACAAACTGGCGCTAGAGGGAGGCAGGGCCACCCTGACCGGACTGGACCTCACCGGAACCGTGTTCGAGGACCCGGTCTCCTTCGAGCAGTTCAGATTCAGCGGCACGACGACGTTGGACGGCACGAGATTCAACGGCGGACTCAACCTCCGGGGCGCGCTGTTCGAGGACGCGGTCCGCTGGCGTGGCGTCACCACCTCGACACTCACCCTCGACAAGGCTACTTTTCTTGGCAGCGCGGACATCGAGGTCACCGCCGAGCTGATAACCGCACATGACACGGTCTTCGTCGGCGGACTCACGCTGTCGTTGGACGGTGGTGACCTCGTCCTTGACGGCGCACAGCTGCACAAACCCAGCTCCCTCCACGCTGGCCCAGGAGCCCGCCCCGGACTGGGCTCGGTGACGGGCTTGGATGTGTCAACCCTAACCATCCAGGGTTTCGACCTGTCCCGCTGCACACTGGGCGCCGCCCGTAATCTTGACCGCATCCGCTTGCGGGACAATGTCTTCGGTCCGCCGCCCGGACGCTGGCGAACCCGGCGGCACATCATTGCAGAGGAAGCTCGCTGGCGGACCTGGCAGCAAGGACCCTCAGCGGTGCCGTCGGATGTGGCCGGGGTCTACCGCTCGCTCCGCAAAGCCCTGGAAGACGCCAAGGACGAACCTGGCGCAGCCGACTTCTACTTTGGCGAGATGGAGATGCGCCGGGCCGAGAAGCTTCGTGCCGCGAGGGAGGCTGGGGGTGGCAGCCGGATCCGGGCGGCGGCTGACTACCTGCTGATCTCGGCCTACTGGCTGCTTTCCGGCTACGGACTCCGGGCTGGCCGGGCGGTGGCCGCACTCGCGGTAGTGGTCGCCATCGGGACAATCCTGTTGGCCCTGCACGGTTTCCCCGATCCGGCACCCGCCGACCTCGCGCAGCGGTCAGTGCGACTGGCCGGGCAGTCCGTGCTCTCGCTGTTCTCGCCCCCGGCCCAGCCGCTCACCGGCACCGGCGAATGGGTGGTGCTGGGCCTGCGCTTCACCGGCCCGCTGCTGCTCGGGCTGGCGGTGCTCGCGGTCCGCAACAAGCTCAAACGCTGACCCTCACCCGGCAGGCACGTGCGCGGCGATCTCCAGCCGGGAATCCAGCCGCCACTTGCGCATCACCGATTCCAGGTGCTTGGCCACCACCTCGCGGGTGATGCCCAGCGCGGTGCTGATCTCGGCGTTGGACAGGCCGCGGGCGGCGTGCTGGGCCACGTCGCTCTCCAGGGTGCTCATGATCAGCGTGGGGACGGGGGCCGCTGGTTCCGGGGTGATGACGCCCAGGCGCGCCAGGGTGGTGCGGGCGCGCTGGATGTCCCAGTGCGCGCCCAGGGATCGGTAGGCGGACACGGCCTGGGCCAGCGCGTCGGTGGCCTCGGCGAGTTCTCCTTGGTGGGCCAGCAGGATCGCGGTCAGCTCGTGGCAGCCAGCGGTGGGCAGCGGGTGCTCGGCGGTGTCGAACCGGGTCGCGGCGGTGGTCAGCGGGGCCGGGTCGGCGGTCAGCACCGCGGCGAGCACCTCGGCGGCGGCCACGCTACTGGCGGTCTGGCGGCCGGCCTCGGTGCGCAGGCGGCGGGCCATCGGGGCCAGCGCGGCGGTGCGGCCGGTGGCCAGGGCCAGCCGGGCCAGGTCGGGGACGATGAAACCGAGGAAACGTTCGGGGAGTCGCGCCGCGGTGTCGAACAGGGCCAGCAGCCGGTCCACCGCCTCGCCGGGGCGGCCGTCGGCCTCGGCCAGCAGCGCGCCTGCCCAGTCGACCCAGTAGGCGAAGTGGTTGACCCCGCCTGCCACCACCGGCCTGAACTTGGCGAACTGGCTGCGGGCCCGGTCCACCTGGCCCTGGCGCAGCATCACCAGGGTGGCCAGGCCCAGCGCGGAGCGGGTGACGTTGAAGTGGTCGTCCTCGTAGAAGATCGCGTCGGTGGCCGCGGAGACCTCGGTCAGCGCGTCGTCCCACTCGCCGGTGCGGAAGCGCAGCTGGGCGGCCATCGAGTGGTACCAGGAGACCGGCGCGCCGGTGGTGGTGCCGACCGCGGCCAGGCCCTCGGCCAGCGCGGAGCGGGCCTCTGGCATGAGGTCGGTCTCGATGGCGGCCGCGGCCTTCACCACGACCAGCGTGATCGTGGTGAACGGGTCCACCGGCGCGGTGGCGATGGCGTGCAGGCCGCGGTCGATGGTGGCCACCGAGGCGGCCAGGTGCCCCCTGGTCAGCTCGATGCCGCCGATGAGGTGCATCAGGTAGACCACCGCGGTGTCGTCCCCGGCCTCGACCGCCTCCGGCAGCAGCAGCCGGGCCAGCTCCCACGCCTCCTGCTCGCGGCCGACCGAGTTCAGCGCGAGCCCCCGCATGCACTCCAGCCTGCGCCGCATCTGCGCCCCCGGCCGGGCCATGGCCAGGGACAGCTCGGCCTGCCGCAACGCCTCCACCGGCCGGCCGCTGAACAGCGAGGTCCGGGTGAGCAGGTAGGACAGCTCGGCCCGCGGATCCGGTTCCAGCACCACGGTCATCGCCTCGCGCACGGCCACATCGGCCTCCTCCAGCCTGCCCGACCACATCAGCGCGAGCGCCAGGTTGACCGCCAGCCGCTGGGTGAGCACCTCCGGCGCGCCGTGCACCGAACGGGCCCTGGACAGCAGATCGATGGCCAGCTGCGGACCGCGCATGATCACCTCCTTGGCGTTGTCGGCCAGCCAGCCCACGCAGGACAGGTCCAGCAGCGGACTGACCGCCAGGTGCGCCAGCACCCGCTCGGCCGGTCTGCCCAGATCCCGCAACAGGTGCGCGATCCGGTGGTGCAGCGCACCGGCCACCGCGGGGGACAGGCCCGAGAGGGTGGCCTGCCGGACCACGTCGTGCCGGAAGCCCACCTGACCGGGGCCGCCCTCGCGCAGCACTCCGGCGGTGACCGCCTTGGCGATGGCCGCGGCCAGCACCTGCTCCGGCAGATCGCACAACGCGGCCAGTTCGGCCAGCGCGCAGGTGTAGCCCAGGGCGGCGGCCGCGTCGAGCACGCCGCGGGCGGGCTGGGGCAGCAGCCGGAGCTGCCGGTCCACCACCGCCCGCAGCGAGGCGGGCAGCGTGCCGTCGGCCGCACCCAGCGGTTCCGCGGTGCCCTCGCCCACCAGCAGGTTGTCCGCCTGGGCCAGGCCACGCACCAGTTCGGTGGCGTACAACGGATTGCCCGCCGCGCGACCCAGCAGCGCACGCAGCCGCTCACCGGGTGCGGTGCCGAGCAGCCGTTCGGCAAGGGCGGCGATCGCCTGCTCGGTCAGCGGGGTCAGCTCCAGCAGCACCGCCCGGTCCCGCCGGGCCAGCTGCGCGAGCACCTCGGCCACCCGCTCGCGGCCGGGGCTGGGCCGGGCGGTGACCAGCAGGCCCAGCGGCATCAGCGCGCTGGCCCGGCCGAGCAGGTGCGTCACCAGCGCACTGGCCTCATCCGCCCACTGGAAGTCCTCCAGCACCACCAGCACCGGCGTGCGGGTGCACCACTTCTCCACCAGGGCCGAGATCAGGCCGGTCACCACGACCTCGATCTCGTGCCGGGAACTGCTCTTCAGCGTGGCCGCCCCGCGCCCGCGCAGGGTGTCCACGATCCGGGTCACCTCAGGGTCGGCGGACACCCCGGACAGCGCCAGCGCCGTGGAGATCGCGGCGAAGGGCAGGTCCTGTTCCACCCGCTCGGCTGCCCCGGCACACAGCCGCAACCCGGTCTCGGCCGCCTCGCGCAGCAGCGTCTCGGCGAGGGTGGACTTGCCGATGCCCGCCTCGCCGACCAGGCAGGCCACCCCGCCCCGGCCCGCGCCCAGCTCACGCAGGAAGGCCCGCAGCCGGGCCAGTTCCGCGTCCCGGCCGACCGGCCCGTCGACCGCCACCACCGCTGGGACCGGTGCGGCGGGCATCTCCGGCTGGACCGGCGGCACCGGCTCCGGTCGCAGCACCGACTCGAAGGCGATCCGCAGCAGCGGACTGGGATCCACCCCGAGTTCGGTGGACAGCTGCTGCCGCACCCGGTGGTAGGTGTGGATGGCGCGGGCCTGCTGACCGCTGTGGCTGTAGGCGATGATCTGCAACCGCACCAGGGATTCGCGGAACGGGTGCCGGGCCACGTCCGGGGTGAGCACGGCCAGGGCCTCGGCCGGGCGGTGCAGGTCCAGCAGCCGCTCGCCGAGCGCCTCCACCGTGGTCAGCCGCAGTTCGTCCAGGTCCTGGGCCAGCGCGTCCAGTGCGTCGGTGCGTGGCACGTCGGAGAGCGGGGCGCCGCGCCAGAGTTCCAGTGCCGAGGACAGGGTGCGCACCGCGGCCTCGCCCTGCTCGCCGCGGGCGGTCTCCAGCAGGGCGGTGAACCGGCTGTGGTCGGTCAGGTCGGCCGGGCCGAGCAGCACGTACCCGGCGCCCTCGGTGCGCAGCCGCACCGACGGGTCCAGCAGCTTGCGCAGCGCCCAGATGTGGGTCTGCAGCGCGGTCCTGGTGTTGGCGGGCGGGGTCTCGCCCCAGGCCGCGCGGACCAGCTGGCCGAACGGCACGATCCGGTTGAGGTGCACCCCGAGCAGCGCGAGCACCGCCCGGCGCTTGGGCGCGGTGACCTCGGCCCGCGCGCCGTTGTCGTCGAGCAGTTCCAGTGCGCCCAGCAACCGCAGGTACATCGTGCTCCGAATTCAGGGGGCCGCACTACGCGAGTGAACATACGCAGTCTGGCTGCCCGCCGACAATGTGACCTGGAGCCGGTAATGCCACTGCTTCGCACGATTGAACTTCTTGATCTAGGTAGCTTTGTCGCGGGCGGCTGCGCTATCGGGAAAGGAATCGGCGCTCACGCTCCGCCGCTCTCGTTTCACTCTACTTGGGCCAGTCGGGTGAGTTCTGTTTCCGCTGGTGGATTTTCCGCGTCCTGCCCGCCGTGCCAATGGGGAAGAGCGGGACGAGAGCGCGGCGGGAGCGTGGGCGGACAGGGTGAGGAGGTCGTTGTTCGCCCGAGTCCCCAGGAGGGTGCGATGCCGTCAGGGTGTGTGCAGGAGCAGTGGGTGATCACCGGTGCCGTGCCGGGTGGTTTCGCCGACGGGCAGGTCGGCGCGGTGCAGAAGGCGTTGTTGCTGTTGCGGGCGTTCAACCCGGCCGACCCGCCGGTGGGCATCTCCGAGCTGGCCCGCCGGGTGCGGCTGGCCAAGTCGACGACGCACCGGCTGCTCAAGATCATGCTGGCCTACGGTTTCGTCCGCAAGCAGGACGACAAGTACGAACTCGCCCAGCGCTTCGCCGCGCCGCCAGCCGAACTCGCGCCGGTGAGCCAGTCCGCGCTGCGGGACTGCCTGCAACCGTTCCTGGCCGACCTCTACGCGCTCACCCTGGGCACCGTGCACCTGGGCGTGCCCGTCGGCGCCGAGGTGCTCTGCCTGGACCTGGTGCACGGTCAGCGCTCACCGCGCTGCGGGGTCCGGCCCGGCGACCGGGTCGCCGCCGCCTCGCTGGCCATCGGCCTGGTGCTGCTCGCCTTCTCCCCGTCGCCCGCACCGGACCCGCTGGCCGAACAGCTGCGCGAGATCCGGGCGGCCGGAATCTGTGTGCGGCCGATGGGCGGCCGGGCCGGGCTGCTGTCGGTGGCCGTGCCGCTGTGCCTGGCCGGTGGCGTCCCGGTGGCGGCCATCTCGGTCACCGCGCCCGCCGCCCGGATGCACAACGCCACCGTGCTCGCCGGCATTCGCGCGATCGGCCACCAGGCCCGGCTGGCACTGGGCCCCGCCCTGCTGCCCAGGCAGGTCGCCCGGCGCTGAGCACCGCCAAGTCCCCGCCCGTACCAACGAGAACTGGTGCTCACGTGCATTCGGAATCCACCGCCCGCCGGTTCAGCCGCCGGGTGGCGATCGGCCAGGTCACCCTCGGCCCGCCGCACCCGGTCGCGGTGCAGGCCGCCACCGCGGGGGCCGACCTGGAGGTCCTGCTCGACGAGATCGTGCAGGCCGCGGCCGCCGGTGCGGAGCTGATCCGGATCGAACACGCCGACCGGGTGCCGCCTGCCGTGCTGGCCGCGGTGGTGCGGGAGAGCCCGGTGCCGGTGGTGGCCGAGATCCCGGCGGCGGAGTCGGCGCTGCGGCAGGCGGCCGCGGCCGGGTGCGCGGCGGTGCGGATCGTGGTCGGGCGGGAGGCCCCGCTGCGCACGCACGCGCCCCGGCTGGCCGCGGCCGCGCTGGAGACCGGGCTGCCGGTGGAACTGGCCGTGCCGGAGGGCGGGCGCGGCGCGTTGCTGCTGGCCGAGGCCGGACTGCGCTGCTGCGCGCTGCTGGCCGGGCAGGGGCTGACCGAACTGTGCCTCGCGGTGCTCGGCCCGACCCCGGCGCTGGTGCTGGCCACCGCCAGGCTGCTCGCGGTGACCTGCGACTACCCGCTGCAGTTCGCGCTGGCGGCGACCTCGGCCGGGGCGACGGCGACCGCCCGCGCCGCCGCGCTGTGCGGGCAACTGCTGGCCGAGGGCATCGGCGACAGCATCTGGATCTCCGCGGCGGGCGCCGCGGTCATGCAGGCACATCTGGGGCGGCAGATCCTGCTCGCCCTGCAGGAGGGATCATGACGGAATCCGGAATCCCGCAAAGGTGTCGGCCGACAATTCATGCGCACGTTACCGGCCGCACTAATAATGATTACCCCATTCCGGTACCCGGATGGTGTATTGTTCGGCCGAGAAGAGCCAACTTATGCTTCGGTCCGGCGCGACCCCGCGCATTCAGGTGCACCGCAGGTAGATTGGGTCTGACGTGACCGCACCCCCGGAATCCAAAGGACGCTCCGGACCGCCGCTGGGGAAAATGCTGAGCCTGCTCGAACTGCTGGCGGACTCGAACCGGCCCATGTCGCTGGCCGATCTGGCCCGCGCCGCCGAGCTGCCCAAGTCCACCACGCACCGGCTGCTGCACGGCCTGCTGCGGGAACAGCTGGTCAAACGCACCCAGCACGGCTACTCGATGGGCTCCTACCTGTTCGACCTGCTGCGCACCACCCGCAGCATGGTCCGGCGGATCGAACGGCTGATCAAGCCCTCGCTCACCGAGCTGTACGACAAGACGCACGCCGTCGTCAGCGTCGGCGCGCTGGACGGGCTCAACGTGTTCACCCTGGACACGGTCTACAACCACTCGCACCTGCCGCTGATCCAGCGCCTGGCCGGCTTCACCCCCGGCCACTGCACCGGGATCGGCAAGGTGCTGCTGGCCTACCGGGAGCGCTCGGCCGCGCTGCTCAGCGAGAGCACGCTGACCTCCTTCACCCCCAGGACACTGACCTGCCCGGCCGCCCTGCACAGCCAGTTCCCCGCGATCCGGCGGGCGGGCCTGGCCTACGTCGACGGCGAGTTCCTGCCCGGGGTGGTCGAACTCGCCGCCCCGATCTTCGACGACTGCGGCGAGGCGGTCCTGGGCATCGGCGTCACCGCCACCGCCGACCGCCTGGACCCGGCCACCGTGGCCAGCGCGGTGCGCAGGACCGCCGCCACCGTGACAACGACCCTGCGCGAGTCCCAACACGCCGCCCAACTCCGCTTCCTCCTGACCTAACCCCCCCACGCCGTGTTGGCCGTTCTCGTACGGTGTGTTGGCCGATCTGGACGGTGTGTTGGCCGTTGTGGTCGGTGTGTTGGCCGAGGGGTGTACCAGTTCGGCCAAGACTGGGTACGAGAACGGCCAACACTGGGTACGAGAACGGCCAACACGCCGGTGGGGGGGTTAGCCGCGGAGCATCTCGGCTACCAGGAGGGTCAGTTCCAGGGCCTGGTCGCCGTTGAGGCGGGGGTCGCAGGCTGTCTCGTATCGTCTGGCCAGCCCGGACGGGGTGATCTCCGCGGCGCCGCCGAGGCATTCGGTGACGTCCTCGCCGGTCAGCTCCAGGTGCAGGCCGCCGGGGTGGGTGCCCAGCAGCCGGTGCACCTCGAAGAAGCCCTGCACCTCGTCCACGATCCGGTCGAACTGCCGGGTCTTGCGCCCGCACTCGGTCACCTCGCCGTTGGCGTGCATGGGATCGCACTGCCAGACGACCCGGTGACCGGAGGCCTCGACCTCGCGCACGATCGGCGGCAACAGGGCACGCACCCGGTCGCTGCCCATCCTGGTGATCAGCGTGACCCGGCCGGGTTCCTTGTGCGGGTCCAGCCGGTGCAGGTACTCCGAGACCTCCAGCGCGGTCGCACCCGGGCCGATCTTGAGCCCGATCGGGTTGGCCAGCTGGGCGGCGAAGGCCAGGTGCGCGCCGTCCCACTGCCGGGTGCGCTCGCCGATCCACGGGAAATGTGTCGCCCCGCTGTACAACCGAGGCCCACCAGGGTGATCGGGGTCCAGCCGGACCAGCGCGCGCTCGTAGTCCAGCACCAGCGCCTCGTGGCTGCTGAACAACTCCCGCGACCAGCTCCGGTCGGTGTACCGCAGACCCCGGTCGAGTTCGGCCAGCAGTCCGGCGAACCGCTCCCCGGCCGCCGAGCCCTCGGCGAACCCGGCGAAGAGCGCCCGCAGCCGGGCAGGCGGGAAGTTGCCGGGACCGCACAGCGCGCGCACCAGGTTCAGCGTGACGTTGGAATGCTGGTAGGCCAGCATCATCCGGTGCGGATCCGGTTGGCGCAGCAGCGGATCCGGCTCGATCGCGTTGACCAGGTCGCCCCGGTAGGACGGCAGGCCGTCGGCGTCCTGCGGCTGGGAGCGGGGTTTGGCGTACTGTCCGGCCAGCCTGCCCACGGTCACCACCGGCCAGCCGGTGCACCGGGTCAGCGCGACCTCCAGCTGCACCAGGGTGCTCACATTGGCCCGGATGTGCGCTTCGGTGGTGTCCGCGAAGGTCTCCGCGCAGTCCCCGCCCTGCAACAGGAACGCCTCGCCCCTGGCCACCGCGGCCAGCCTGGTGCGCAGCAGGTCGATCTCGGCGGGCAGGGTCAGCGGTGGCAGCAGCGCCAGGTCCTGCCGGGTACGTTGCCGGGCCGGGTGATCGGCCCAGTCCGGTTGCTGCCGGGCCGGTTTGCGCAGGGCCTCGTCCAGGGCGGTGAACAGGTCCTCGGCGGATTCCCGGGGACGGGTCAGGATCGGGTTCTCGGTAAGCACCGTCACTCCTCCAGGAAGTCGGGCTGCTCGTGGGTGATCTCCTCCCACAGCAGGGAGAAGCTGAAGTGCGCCAGCTGCGGGTCGCCGAACCCGTCACCGGCGGCCAGCGCCTGCTCGTGGCTGAACTGCTTCGGCGTGCCGGCGGCCGCGGCGAGCAACTGCACCTTGGCGCAGCTCTCGAAGGTGAAGAACCAGTGCACGGCCTCCTCGAGGGAGTTGCCGACGGTGATCAGACCGTGGTGCTGCAACAGGATCGCCCGGTTGTCCCCCAGTTTCTCGGCGATGTCCCTGCCCTGCTCGACCGTGGTCGAGGTGCCCTCGTAGTCGGTGTAGAGCACCTGCCGCTGGTAGAAGGCGGCGGCCTCCTGATCCAGCGGGTCGAGCAGCTTGCCCAGCGCGCCCAGCGCCCTGGAGTAGGCGGTGTGCCCGTGCGCGGCGGCGGTGGCCTCGGCGTGCATCTCGTGGATCTGGGAGTGGATGACGAAGGCACTCGGGTTGAGCCGGTGCCTGCCGTGCACGATCCTCCCGGCCGAGTCCACGCAGAGCAGGTCGGCCACCCGCACCCGGTTGAAGGACACGCCGAAGGGGTTGACCCAGAAGTGGTCCAGGTTCTCCGGATCGCGCACCGAGATGTGCCCGGAGATGCCCTCGCCGAAGCCGTGCTTGCCGAACAACCGCAGTGAACCGGCCAGCCGCTGCTTGCGGTGCCTGCGCTCGTCCTCGACCGAGCCGAAAGCGGTCTCGGCCGGGATGGGCAGGCCGGTGTGCGTGTCGGCCAGGTAGGCGGGGCGTTCGGTGGTCTCACTGTGCGTCATGCGGGGTCACTTCCTTCCGAGCAGGTGCGGCCTGCCGTCGGCGCGGGCCGGGAACAGCGAACGGTGGTGCGAGCCCAGTGCCCGCACGATCTCCACGGCCCGTTCGACCAGCGCGGGGATGCCGAAGGTGAACAGGAACGTGCCGAGGCCGAGGTCGCCGAGCACGAACAGCCGGGGATCCGGGCCGTCCGCGCCGAGCACCGCGCTGGTGCGCGGATCCACCCGCAGCCCGCCGTGCGGGTGCGGCCGGGCCCGGCCCGCCGAGGTCAGCGAGCTGATCAACGGCAGCGCCGCGGTGGGCACCCGGCCGGGTGCGGCGCCACAGGCGTTGATCACCCGGTCCACCCGCAGCAGCCGGGAGTCCGCGGTGCGCACCTCGAACCCGCCCCGGGTGATCGGGATGACCTCGCGCACCCCGGCCCGCAACCGCAGCTGCCCGCTCTCGGCCAGGCCGAGCAGGGCGGTCGCACTGGCCGGGGTCATCGGGCAGCACAGGCTGACGATGGTGCGGAAGGCGTTGTCCAGCAGGTGCCCCCGGTCGCCCTCGGCCAGGCTGGCCCACAGCCGCGGCCCGGCGAAGGGCACCGCGGCCTGCAACATGCGCAGCGCCGGATCCGGATCGTCGACCTCGCCGAGGTTGCGGCGCAGCCGGGCCCACGGTTCGGCGGTGCCCACCGCGGCCATTTCCCGTTGCAGCCGCCCGAGATCCGCGCCCGCCCGGCCCAGTTCGGCACTCAGCCAGTTCGCGGCGCGGGCCCAGGACACCGGGGTGCCCTCGGCCAGCTGCCGCCGCCAGATCCGGTCGGCGAGCACCGGCAGGCCGCGCACCGGATGCTGGCGCACCCCGGGCAGGATGCCACTGCGGGAGACCATGGTGATCGGCCCGGTGTGCCCGTTGGCCGCCAGACCCAGCACCGCGTCCACCGCGGTGAGCCCGTTGCCCAGCACCGCCGTGCTCGCCCCGGCCGGAACTCTGTCCAATGTGGACTGGATCGGGTAGACATCGCCGATGAACCCGGTCCGCCCGGCCAGCCGGTACGGGTCGTGCGCGCCGTCGGAACCCACGCACAGCACCACATGCCCGTGCCCGCTGATCTGCCCGGAATCGGTGCGCAGCCACACCCGGCCACCCGCCCGCTCCGCATCGACCACCCGCTCCTCCACCAGCCGCACCCGCCAGCCGCGGGCCCGCAACGACCGGATCGCACCCGCCGCCCGGTCCTCCAGGTACTCGCCGTAGCGGCGGCGGGGCGGGCAGTGCGCGCCGTCGGGCAGCGTCTCGGTGGCCGGATCGAACAACGAACGCTCGATCAGCCAGTGCGTGAAATCGTCCGGATCGGCGGCGGTGACCGAGATGTCCTCGGGCAGCGCGTTGGTGCGCACGTGCTCGGCGTCGTGCTGGTAGGCCCGGCCACGCCAGCGCAACGAGGTCGGCTCGAACACGGTCAGGTAGCCGTCCACGAGTTTGCTCTCGGCCAGCGCCCGCAGCAGGCAGACCGCGGCCGCCGCGCCGCCGACCACCGCGATATCGGGTCCCGGCAAATCCAGCAGATTCATCGGACACCCGCCACGACGAGCAGTTCACCCTGCGGATCCAGCTCGATCTCGACCGCGTTCAGGATTCCGGCCAGCTTCCGGAAGTAGCCGACGAGCAGAATGGCCTCGACGATTTCCCGGTCGCTGAAGAACACCTGCAACGCGGTCATCGTGCCGGGTAGGACGGTGGCCTCGGTGAGTAACTCGCGGGTGGCCGCGAGCAGTACCGTGTCCGCGGCGGCGGGCCGGGGCACGGTGTCCGGTGCGGCGATCTCGGCCTCGGTCAGCCCGGCCGCCCTGGCCAGCGGCAGATGCTGAATCCGCTGGTAGGGGCAGTCGGTGGCGTCCGCGACGGCCAGTGCGACCAGTTCCCGGTTGCGGGCGCCGAGGTCCAGTTCGCGTAATGCGGCCAGGCCGAAGTCGATCAGTCCGGACAGCATTTCCGGCGCGTGCCCGCACATGCGGAACACATTCAGCGGTGCCGGGAACCGGGCCAGCGCGGTAGCCCTTTCCCGGGCAGGGAAAGACAAACGAGCCATGGGATCCGCCGTTCTGGAAAACGAAGGCAACAGGTGCCTCGGTGGGCGGTGTGGTTACCGTGGAATCAGGTGCTGAAACGGGACAGTAACGATCCGGGCACGCCCGCGGCCGGACCGTTCCGATAATCGGAACACCACACGTCGGACGTGCGGTGGACCAGCGCGGCGCGCAACCCCAGCAGCACGAAGGCATGGGTCTGGGTGGGGTAGTGCACCAGCATCGGCCGCGGCCCGTACATGTCCGGCTCACCCGCCCAGGTCCCGTCGGCGGGCCGGGTGCGCAGCAGCCAGGTCACCGCGGCCTCCCGGCTGTCCGGGTCCAGCACCCGGGACCGGGACAGCGCCAGCAGGGCCAGCCCGGTGGCCGCCGCCGAACTGGCCAGCCCGGCCTCCGCGCCCCAGCCGCCGTCCCCGTTCTGGTTGGCCAGCAACGCTTTCACCGCGTGGTCGAGCACCTCTTGCCCGGCCAGCGCGGCACCCACCTCGGCGGTGGCATAGGGCAGTCCCCGGTACCAGGAACTCGACCAGCGCCCCTCCCGCTGCCAGCACTCGCCCAGCCAGCGGGTGGCCGGGGCGAGCGGGATGTGGTGCTGTCCCCGGTATTGGTGCAGCCCGCCGAGCACGTGCGCCACCACGTCCTGGGCGGGCGGGTCCTGCCGGTACTGCCAGGTCCGCCACAGCCCGTCCGCGGTCTGCTGCCCGGCCAGGTAGGCCAGGGCCCTGGGTAGCCCACGGCCGGGCAGCGACCGGCCGCCCAGGGCGAGCAGCACCGCGCCGGTGGTGTCGTTGTCCGACTCCAGGCCGCGGGTGTAGGACCAGCCGCCGTCCGGGTTCTGCGCCGCGGCCAGGAAGGCCAGCGCGCCGGGTAACGCGTGCCGGTCGAAGCGGGGCAGCCCCTGCCCGGCCCGCACCATCAGCGCGGTGTCCCACACCTCGCTGGCGCAGAACCGCCAGGTGCCGTCCTCCTGCTGCGTGCGCAGCACCCGGCGGCGGGTGCGATCCAGCAGGTCGGGCTCCGACCCGGTCAGAGCCAGCGCGAGCAGGGCCAGCGCGGTGCACACCGGGTTGCCGTAGAAGGACCCGTCCGGCCACTGGTGCGGCCGCAGCCGGGCCACCGCGGCCCTGGCCTCGCCCAGGTCACCGGCCCGCATGGCCAGGATGGCGATCCCGGCGAGCAGTTCCACCACCGTCCACGGCTTGAGTCGTTCCCGCAGTCCCCGGTCCAGTTCCGCCCGCAACGCGGTCCGCGGGCAGCCCGCGCCGGGTAGCGAGTGCCCGGCGAGCACGGTGAGCAGCCGGGTGCGGCCGGAGAGCACGATGTCGGTGCTCGCCGCGGTGTGCCGCACCTCTTGCCCGAGCGCGAGCGCCCGTAACGCGGCTTCCAGCTCGTAGGCCAGCGGGTGGTGGGTTTGCGGATCCGCGTGCCGCAGCCAGGACCGGGCCCGCGCCACCGCGGCCCGGCCGGCCTCGTCCGCGCAGGCGGCCAGGGCGATCGCGGTGACCGCGGTGTCCAGCACGCGGGGGTCGGGGGTGCCGCACCAGGAGGAGTCGGGACGGCGGTGGACGAGGCTGTGCGTGACGGCCCCGGCCAGGGCCGAGGAGAGCGTCAGGGCATGCGGGAATGACGGCATGGATTCCTCCTGGAGGCGCGGTTCGCGGAATGCGGCGGGAAATGTCATTGACTGGCCGCGCATTCGAGCGTATCCGCGGTTCAGGAGCGGATCGGGTGCTGTTCCAGGTCATGGAACAGCGATTGTGCGGTCTCCTGACCAGCCAGAACAGCTCTGGAAGGGGAATCCGCCAATGGCGTGAAGGGTGAAAGAAGAGTTCCTTTCGCCCCGATCAGCGCAGTCGGCGCACCGGCAGTGTGGTGCGTCCACGCAGCAGATACCCGGGCAGATAGGCGGGCTCGTGCGGGGTCACCGACAGCCGTCCGGCGGCCCCGGCCAGCTCGTGCAACGCCAGCTCACCCTCCAACCGGGCCAGCCCGATCCCCAGGCAGGCATGCACCCCGTGCCCGAACGCGATATGCCGCTGCAAATCGGGCCGCCCTGGCCAGAATCGGTCCGGCTCGGCGAAAACCCGCTCATCCCGGTTGGCCGAGGCGAAGGACACCAGCAAGCGGCTCCCCGCAGCCAGTTCCACCCCACCCAGCCGGACCGCCCGGGTGGTGCGCCGCACCATCTGCTGCACCGGACTGGCCAGCCGCACCGCCTCCTCGAACACCAGCCCGGCCCGCCCCCGCTCCCGCCCCACCCACTCCCACTCGGCAGGCTCCGCGGCCAGCAACGCCACCGCCTCGGCCAGCACCCGGGTCGTGGTCTCCGCCCCAGCCACCACGAGTTGCCGCACCAGCCCCAGCGCCACGGCCAGCACCTCATCGGGCGGCGCGACCAAGGCCGCCGAGCCGACGATCTCGCCGAGCAGATCCGAACCCGGCCGACGCACCCGCGCGGTCAGCTCGGCGACCATGGCGTGATCAAACCCGGCCCGCTCCCGTTCGATGCGCAACCACTGCTCCCCGGTGGGCCGATGCCCGGTGGTGGCGGTCAGCGCGGTCAACCAGCGCGCCATCGACTCCCGGTAACCGGCACCCAGCCCGAGCACCTCGCAGATCGTCCACACCGGCAACGGCGCGGCGAAGTGCGCGACAAAATCCCCCTCGGCGGGCAACTCCCGCACGAGTTCCCGGACCACTCCGAGCACCACGGGTTCCAGCCGGGCCACCGCCCGCGGCGTGAACGCCCGGTTGGCCATCCGCCGGTACCGGCCGTGCGCGGGCGGATCATTGCCGACCAAGACGGAGATCGACGGGGGTCTGCCGCGGCGCAGGGCGTCCACCTCGGCGCGGACCTCGGGTGGGGGGTCGGTTTGCCGGTTGGTGCGGGAGGAGTAGGTCGCCGGGTCGGCGAGCACCTCGCGGACCAGGGGCATGGTGGTGACGAAGGTCCAGTCGCGGCCGGGTACCGGGAAGACCGGGGCCTGGCGGCGCATCAGGGCGTACCAGGGGTAGGGGTTGTGTTGGAAGGCTTCGGCGTCGATGTCCAGATCGGCCAGCACGATCCGACCGTAGCGTCGGCTCAGCCGTACAGCTCCGCCGCCAGCTCCTCCAACCGCCGCTTGTGCGGCTTCCCATTGGGATTCAACGGAAACCGCTCCACCACATGCACACGATTGGGCTGCTCCCAGGCAGGCAGCACCTCGTTCACCAGATCCTGCCAGTGCCGGGCAGGCCGGCCCTGTTCGTCCTCGACGAAGAACACCAGGGCCGAGCCGCGGTCGGCGGCGGGCAGGGCGATGACCTTGGCGGAGCAGCCGCGGTGGGCGATCTTGCGTTCGATCACCTCGGGGTAGAGGGTGTAGCCGTTGCGGTGCACCGCTTGTTTGCGGCCCAGCACGTACAGGTTCTCGTTCGGGTCCAGGTAACCCAGGTCGCCGGTGTGGAACCAGCCCTGGGGGGTGGGGGTCAGGGTGCCGTCGGGGGCGAGGTGGCCCAGCATCATGTCGGGGGAGTCGATCAGGATCTCGCCGATCTCACCGGGGGCGGCGGGGTTGCCCTCGTCGGTGACGATGCGGATGTCGAGGCCGGGCATGACCTTGCCGCAGGCGGTCGGGTTCTCCGGGTTGGCGAAGGAGATGTTGTTCAGCTCGGTGCTGCCGTAGCTGTCCAGCAGCGGCAGGGCGAACACCTCCTCGTACCGCTCGCTCAGCGCCGGATCCAGTGGGGCCGCGCCACTGCACAGCATCCGGGCGGTGCGCAGGCTGTCCTTGGCAGTGGCGCGGGTGGCGATGATGTTGAGGATGGACCGGTAGGTCGCCGGGGTCGCGTCCAGCACGGTGGCGCCGGTGAACTCGGCCATCCGCAGCGTCCGGTCCAGCCTGCGGTACGGGGCGATGACCAGTGAGCACCGCACCAGCCAGGCGATGAGCACCATGGACAGGCCGTACTGGTGGTTGAACGGCAGCAGGGGCAGCAGCACGTCCTCGGGGGTGTGGCCGACCTGGGCGGCGTTGCGCCGCAGGTTCATCAGGAAGCGGCCGCCGTTCTTCACGATGCCCTTGGGTTCGCCGGTGGAGCCGGAGGACCACATGATCAGACTGTCCGGGCGGGCCTCCCAGGTGCTGAAGTCCAGCGCGGGGGCGGTGGGGGTGCGGTCCGCGGCGGCCACCCGGACCAGGTAGAGGTTCACCAGTCCGGCGCACTCCAGCACGGGGGCCTCGTCGTCGACCAGGACGATCTCGGCCCGGGACCGCTGGCGCACCCGCTCGGTCTCCTCGGCCTTCTCCTGCTGGTCCACCAGCACGATCGAGGCGCCCAGGTGCATCAGCGCCAGCAGCCCGCCGATGAAACCTGCGGAGTTGCCCGCCTTGAGCACCACCCTGGTGCCCGCGCGCACGCCCAGCCCGGCCAGCACCTCGGCCATGGCCAGCGCCTTGCGCTCGAACTCGGCGAAGGTCTCCACCGAGTCGGCGGAGAAGAGCTTCGCGGTCATCGGAAACCCCCGTTGTCGTCGTGGCGGCCACGGCATCGGCTTGTAGCTCAGCGTTAGCGCTGTCGGCAGCGTAGACCGGCCGATCGGGTGACTGTCCGAGATGACCGAACTGAGCTTTGGCCAGTTTCGGTCCCAGGATTAAGGAAATTCCCAGTGTTCTTGTGTCACGGGTGGGGAGATATGCAGAATCCGTGACGGTTGCGCCCTGTAACCGATTACGGGTGGTAAAAGATCGAACTATCGCCCATTTGGCCGAGAGGACTCCGCGTGGCCCGCACCTTCGTCGCCCAGCTCGACGCCTCAGGGCACCAGGTGCCGGTGCGGGCCTGCCTGTACGAGCCGGAACCGCCGATGTGGCTGTTCCCCTCGGTGGGCGAGTACCCGCTCTACGACGATTTCGCCTACGGCAAGATGCTCGACGACCAGGCCCGGATGGCCCGCTACGCCGAGGCCGTGCGGCGTTACGCCCCCGGCCGCACCGTGCTGGACATCGGCACCGGCCGGGACGCGGTGTGGGCACTGGCCGCCGCCCGCGCGGGCGCCAGCCGGGTGTGGGCGGTGGAGGTCATCCCCGAGTCGGCGGCCACCGCGCGCGAGGTGATCGCCGCTGCCGGGTTCGCCGACCGGATCACCGTGGTGCAGGGCCTGTCCACCGAGATCGACCTGCCCGAACCGGTCGACGTGTGCGTCTCGGAGATCATCGGCACCCTGGCCGGGTCCGAGGGCGCGGCCGCCGTGCTCGCCGACGCGCGGCAGCGGCTGGTCAAGCCGGGCGGGGTGTTCATCCCGCACCGCGGCGTCACCACCGTGGTCGGCTTCGACCTGGGCCGGGCCAGCGCCGAACCGCCGGGCTTCCCGCTGTTCACCTTCAAGTACCTGGAGCAGATGTTCGCCGCCGTCGGCGGGCCGTTCGACCCCAGGGTCTGCCTGGTCGGCCTGCAGGACCGCCCCGAGGTCCAGCGCCGCGCCTACCTGTCCGAGGCCGCCGAGGTCGAGCCGCTGGAGTTCAACGGCGAGCTGTGCCTGGGCGGGGTGGACGCCGCCGAGTTCGTCTGCACCCGCGCCGGACGCCTGCACGGACTCGCGCTCGGCGTGCGGCTGTGGGTGGCCGAGGGCGACGAGCCCCTGGACTCGCTGGTGCAGGCCAGCAGCTGGACCCCGGTCTACGCCCCGCTGTCCGCGACCGGCCTGCCGGTGCGCCCCGGCGACCGGTTCACCTTCGAGTTCAGCACCGCCCTCAGCGACGACGGCGTGCACCCCGACTACGCGCTCACCGGCAGCCTGTGCCGCGACGTCGGCCCGCCGGTGCCACTGCGCTGGTCCTCGGCGCACCACCGCCAGGGCTTCCGCACCGACCCCTTCTACCGATCGCTGTTCCCCGCAGCCTGACGCCACCACCCGCACACCTCCGCCGCCAGAGAGGGACCATGCCGGGTCCGACCGCCCACCCCGGAACAGCCGCAGCGCACGCGGTCGTGTTCCCGGGCCTGACGGGCACCACCTTCGCCGCACTGGGCCGGTTCCTGGTGCACGACCGTCACGCCCGCCCGCTGGTACGACTGGCCGACGCCGTGCTCGGCGGCTCGCTGCTGACCGAGTTGCGGGACAGCACCGACGACTACTCGCCTGCCGCCCAGGTGGCCGCGCTGGTCAGCGGCCTCGCGCTGGTCGAGCGAGTGGACGCGACGCTGTCCGGGCCGCCCGCGCTGATCGCCGGACCCAGCTTCGGCGTGCGCGCGCTGGCCGTGCACTCCGGCGCGATCGAGGTCGCCGAGGGCATCCGGCTGGCCGCCGCGATGGCCCGCCGTGAGCAGGAGTACTTCCGCACCGAGCACTCCGACGTGCTCACCCACACCGTGGTCCGGGTCCCCGCCGACGGCCTGGCCGAACTGGTCGCCGACTGGACCGCCCGCGGCGACCGCCTCGAACTCTCCGGCGACCTCGCCCCCGGCTTCGCCATGCTCACCCTGCGCGCCCACCTCCTCGAACCGCTCAAACAGGCCATTTCCGACCTCGGCGGCTACTCCACCGCCACCATGGGCACCCCCGCGCACTCCACCCTCTTCGCCGGACTGCGCGCCGCCATGGCCGCCGAAGTGCTCGCCGACGCGGCCATCGGCACCCCCGCGATCCCCGTGGTCCGGGACTACGACGGTGCGGTGATCACCGACGCCGAGGGTGTGCGCGGGATGCTCGCCGACACCTTCGACCGCCCGTTCCGCTGGCAGTCCGTGCTGGACACCTTGCACGCCAACGACATCGGCACGCTGCGCTTCGCCGGCGCCGACGCGCTGTTCTCCCGGCTGGACAACACCGTCCGCGCCTTCGCCGTGGTCAAGGCCGATCCGAAGCAGGCCGCCCGGCCGGCCAAGCCCGAGCCCCTGGTTGGAGCCACCGCATGAGCACCCGGCCGTCACCGGAGGACCTGCCAGCCCGGCTGCGCGCCCTGCCGCCCGCGCGGGCCCGGCTGGAACTGCTCGACCTGGTGCTGGCCGAACTGACCCGGGTACTGCCCGAGGCCGGACCGATCACGCCCGGACGCCGGTTCGCCGACCTCGGCCTGGCCTCGCTGGACGCCATCGACCTGCACCGCGGCCTGACCGCGGCCACCGGCCTGGCCCTGCCGGTGTCCCTGGCCTTCGACCGGCCCACCGCCGCCGATCTGGTGGACCTGCTGGCCGAACAGCTCCTGGGATCCGCGGTCGAGGTCGAGGCCGCACCGGTGCGGGTGGCCGACGATGACCCCATTGTGTTGGTGGGTATGGGCTGCCGCCTGCCCGGCGGCGTGTCCTCGCCCGAGGACCTGTGGCGGCTGCTGACCGAGGAGACCGACGCCATCGGTGACTTCCCGGCCGACCGTGGCTGGGATGCGGCCGCCGCCTACGACCCGGATCCCGACCGGCCCGGCCACACCTACGTGCGCTCCGGCGGTTTCCTGCCCGACGCGGGCGGATTCGACGCCGCCTTCTTCGGCGTCTCACCGCGCGAGGCCGTGGCCACCGACCCGCAGCAGCGGCTGCTGCTGGAGGTCGCCTGGGAGGCCGTGGAACGAGCGGGCATCGACCCGCGTTCGCTGGCGGGCACCGCGACCGGGGTGTTCATCGGCGTGGAGGACCACGAGTACGGGCCCCGCCTGGTCGACGCGGCCGACGGCGCCGAGGGCTACCTGATCACCGGCAACGCGGCCAGCGTCGCCTCCGGCCGGATCGCCTACACCCTCGGCCTGCACGGCCCGGCACTGACCGTGGACACCGCCTGCTCCGGCTCCCTGGTCGCCCTGCACCTGGCCGCCCGCTCGCTGGCCAGGGGCGAATGCGAACTGGCCCTGGCCGGCGGCGCCGCGGTGATGGCCACTCTTGGCGGATTCCTGGCCTTCAGCCGTCAGCGCGGACTGTCCCCGGACGGCCGCTGCAAGGCATTCGCCGAGGGCGCCGACGGCACCGCCTGGGGCGAGGGCGTCGGCATCGTGGTGCTGGAACGCCTCTCCGACGCCCGCAGGCACGGCCACCACGTGCTGGCCGTGCTCAAGGGCTCGGCGATCAACTCCGACGGCGCCACCAACGGCCTCACCGCACCCAGCGGCCGCGCCCAGCAGCGGGTGATCCGCGCCGCACTGGCCGCCGCCGGACTCGAACCGTCCGATGTGGACGCGGTGGAGGCGCACGGCACCGGCACCCCGCTGGGCGACCTGGTCGAGGCGCAGGCACTGATCGCCGCCTACGGGCAGGACCGGGACGAACCGCTGTGGCTGGGCTCGCTGAAGTCCAACACCGGCCACACCCAGGCTGCCGCCGGGGTCGCCGGGGTGATCAAGATGGTGCTGGCCCTGCGGCACGGCGTGCTGCCCCGCACCCTGCACGCGGACACGCCGTCGAGCCGGATCGACTGGGCGGCCGGATCGGTGCGGCTGCTGAACTCCGCGCGTGCCTGGGACACCGACCGTCCGCGCCGGGCCGGGGTGTCCGCGTTCGGGTTCAGCGGCACCAACGCGCATCTGATCCTGGAGCAGGCGCCGGAGCAGCCGGAGATCATTAGTTCGCCCTCGGTGCTCGCGGCGGGTTCAGGGACCGGGCTGCTGTTCCCTGGAACCGGGTTCGACCTGGTTGATTCCGGTCTGTACCAACGGTATCCGGCGTTCGCCAGGGAGCTGGACCGGGTGCGGGCCGAGCTTGAGGTGTACGCCTCGCGTCCGCTCGGGCCGGTGCTGCTGGGCGAGATCGAGGATACCGAGTGCGTCGCGCCGGTGGCGTTCGCGCTGGAGGCGGCGCTGCTGGCGTTGCTGCGGGCACAGGGGATCGCGCCGGATCTGGTTGCCGGAGCCGGGGTTGGCCGGGTGACCGCCGCGTATGCCGCGGGGTCGCTGTCGCTGAGCGATGCCGCCGCACTGGCGGTGGCGCTGGGCCGGGACCTCACGGCTGAGGACCGGCGGTGGGCCGTTGAGGTGCTGCGGTTCCGGTCGGCGGGTGTGCCCGTTGTCGGGGTGGCCGACCTGGCGATCGAGGGTGACGCGGACGCGGCGGCGTTGCGGGCCGCTGGGGCGGTCACTGTGCTGGAGGTCGGACCCGCTGCGGTGGGGCGGGTGGTGCCGTGGGTGCTGTCGGCCGGTACGCCGACCGCGTTGCGTGCCCAGGCCGCTCAGTTGGCCGAGGTGGGTGGCGATCCGGCGGTGGTGGCGCGGTCGCTGGCCGGTACTCGGGCGGCGCTGGAGCACCGGGCGATCGTGGTTGGGACGGAACGGGACGAGCTGATCGCCGGGTTGCGGGCGATTGCCGCTGACGAGCCAGCGCCACAGGTGGTGCTTGGGCGCGCAGGGGATGCCGGGGCCGTTGTGTTCGCCTTCCCCGGGCAGGGCGGGCAGTGGGTGGGCATGGCCCGCGAGCTGCTGGACAGCTCCTCGGTGTTCGCCGCCGCGATGGGTGAGTGCGCGGCCGCGCTGTCGTCCTTTGTGGACTGGGACCTGCGGGATGTGCTGGGGGATGAGGATTCCCTGGCGCGCGTTGACGTGGTGCAGCCTGCCCTGTGGGCGGTGATGGTGTCGCTGGCCGAGCTGTGGCGGTCGATGGGGGTTGAACCGGCCGCGGTGGTCGGGCATTCGCAGGGGGAGATCGCGGCGTTCTGCGTCGCGGGTGGACTGTCCCTTGTGGACGGTGCTCGGGTGGTCGCGTTGCGGAGCAAGGCGATCGCGGACACCCTGGCCGGGCTTGGTGGAATGGCCGCGGTCGCGCTGTCCGCTGAGCGGGTTGGCGAGCTGATCGATGACCGGCTGTCGGTGGCCGCGGTGAACGGGCCGTCGTCGGTAGTGGTCTCGGGTGAGGTCGCGGCGCTGGAAGAACTCGTCGCGCGGTGTGTGGCCGATGAGGTACGGGCGCGGATCCTCCCCGTGGACTACGCCTCGCATTCGGCGCAGGTGGAACGGATCGCCGAGCGGCTGCTGGTTGAGCTGGCGCCGGTGCTGCCGCGGTCGGCCGAGGTGCTGGTGTACTCCTCGGTGACGGGGGAGGCGTTCGACACCGCCGGGGCCGATGCCGCGTACTGGGTGCGCAACCTGCGCGAGACCGTGTTGTTCGAGCGGGCCGCGCGGGCCGCGGCGGCGGACGGGCACGGGACCTGGGTCGAGGTTGGTCCGCACCCGGTGCTGGCAGGGGCGCTGCGGGAGTCGCTCGGCGATGACGCGGTGATCACCGGCACGCTGCGCCGGGACGAGGGTGGGCCCAGCCGGGTGCTGCTGTCGCTGGCGGAGTTGTTCGCGGCGGGGGTTCCGGTGTCCTGGACCGCAGTCGTTGGCGCCGGGGACTGGGTGGAGCTGCCGACCTATCCCTTTGAGCACGAACACTTCTGGCTCGCCGACGCGCCGCGGGTCGCGGTCGGGGACGCGGTGTCGGACCTGCGTTACCGGGAGGTTTGGCGGCCGCTGAACCTCGGGCCCGCGCACCCCGGGCCGTGGCTGGTGCTGGGCGCGGGGTCGGACGCGAGTGCACTGGCCGCCGCGCTTGGTGCGGGCACCGTGGTGGCCGATGCCGTGCCGGAGGGTGAGTTCGCCGGGGTGCTGGCTCTGCAGGCCGACCCGGTCGCGTTGCTGCGCACGCCGTTGCCCGCGCCGCTGTGGATGGCGACCCGGGGTGCGGTGGCGGTTGACGGCGAGGACGTCGATCCCGCACAGGCGAGAGTGTGGGGTCTGGGCCGGGTCGCGGCACTGGAGCACCCCGCGGCCTGGGGTGGTCTGGTTGACCTGCCCGAGGTGCTGGACCCCCAGACCGCACAATCGCTTGCCTCGGTGCTGGATGGTGCCGAAGACCAGATCGCGGTACGGGCCAACGGGGTGTTCGGCCGTCGGCTGGTACGGGCTGCCGAGGTTCCGGCCGGGCGGTGGCGGGCCAGGGGCACGGTGCTGATCACCGGGGGCGGCGGCGGGCTGGGGCGGCAGGTGGCGCACTGGGCCCTGGAGCGGGGCGCGGAGCACGTGCTGCTGCTGAGCCGGACCGCGGCCGATCTGACCGGGTTCGCCGGACTGCCGGTGACGGCGGTGGCCTGCGATGTCGCCGACCAGGACGCCGTGGCCGCCGCCATGTCCACAGTGGACACTCCGGTCACCGCGGTGCTGCACCTGTCCGGTGTGCGGCAGGAGCCGGTCGGGATCGCCGAGGTCACCGAGGAGCAGCTGGCCGCTGAGTGGCGGCCCAAGGTCATTGGCGCGCAGGTGCTGGACACCCTCACCCGGGACCTCGACCTGGACGCGTTTGTGCTGTTCACCTCGGGCACGGGTGCCTGGGGCGCGGCGGGACAGGCCGGATGCGCCGCCGCGGATGCCAGCCTGGACGCACTCGCCGCCCGCCGCCGCGCGGGTGGCCGCGTTGCCACCGCGATGGCCTGGGGCGCCTGGGCCGGTGCGGGCATGACCGGGGAAATCCCTGGCCGGGCCGAGCAGCTGCGCCGGGCCGGGGTGCCGCCGATCGCACCGCACCGGGCCTTGGCCGCACTGGACGCCGCGCTGCTGGCCGGGGACACCGCCGTGGTGGTCGCCGACGTCGACTGGGGCCGGTTCCTGCCCGCCTTCACCGCGGCCAGGCCGAGTCCGCTGCTGAGCGAGCTGGCCGAGCCGACTCCTGTTGCCGAGAACGGGTTCGCCGCCCGCTACACCGCCCTGCCCGCCGCCGAACGACCCCGCTTCCTGCGCGAACTGGTCAGTGGACACGCCGCCGCCGCACTCGGTCACACCGCCGCCGACCGGGTCGACCCCGGTCGCGCCCTGCACGCCCAGGGCTTCGACTCGCTGACCTCGGTGGAACTGCGCAACCGCCTGGTCGCCGCCACCGGCCTGACCCTGCCCGCCACCCTGGTCTTCGACCACCCGACCACCACCGCACTGGCCGCGCACCTGGCCGAACTGCTCGGCGACGCCGGACCCGTCAGCACCGACACCCGGGTCGCGGTGGCCGGGGACGACCCGATCGCCATCGTCGGCATGGCCTGCCGCCTGCCCGGCGGGGTGGACGATCCCGACGCACTGTGGCGGCTGGTCGCCGAGGGTGGCGACGCCGTGACCGGTTTCCCGACCGATCGCGGCTGGGAGGTGGACGCGCTGGCCGCCGCCGGGGGTGTGGTGGACGGTGGATTCCTGGACGGCGCGGGTGATTTCGACGCCGGGTTCTTCGGTATCTCCCCGCGCGAGGCACTGGCCACCGACCCGCAGCAGCGACTGTTCCTGGAAGCCTCCTGGTCCGCGCTGGAGCACGCCGGGATCGACCCGGAATCCCTTGCCGGAGCGGCGGTCGGCGTGTTCGCGGGCGCGATCCCGTCCGGGTACGCCGAACTCGTCACCCGCGCCTACCCCGAGCTGGCCGGGCACCTGGTCACCGGCGGCGCGCAGAGCGTGCTGTCCGGCCGGGTCGCCTACGTGCTCGGCCTGCAGGGACCCGCGCTCACCATCGACACCGCGTGCTCCTCCTCGCTGGTGGCCCTGCACCTGGCCGTGCAGGCGGTGCGCTCGGGTGAGTGCTCGATGGCGCTGGCCGGTGGCGTCACCGTGATGGCCAGCACCGAACCCTTCGTCGGCTTCACCCAGCAGGGCGGGCTGTCCCCGGACGGGCGGTGCAAGGCATTCGCCGAGTCCGCGGACGGCACGGGGTGGTCCGAGGGCGTTGGCGTGCTTGTGGTGCAACGACTTTCCGACGCCGTGCGGGAGGGCCGCGAGGTCCTGGCGGTGGTGCGCGGCACCGCGGTGAACCAGGACGGCGCGTCCAACGGGCTCACCGCACCCAGCGGACCGGCCCAGCAGAAGGTGATCCGCGCCGCGCTGGCCGTCGCCGGACTCGCACCGTCCGAAGTGGACGTGGTCGAGGCGCACGGCACCGGCACGGTGCTCGGCGACCCGATCGAGGCGCACGCGCTGATGGCCACCTACGGCGCCAACCGGACCGAACCGCTGCTGCTCGGCTCACTCAAGTCCAACCTCGGGCACACCCAGGCGGCAGCTGGGGTCTCCGGGGTGATCAAGATGGTGCAGGCGCTACGGCACGGCATCGCGCCGCGAACCCTGCACGTCGCCAAACCATCGTCCACAGTGGACTGGTCGGCGGGTGCGGTGGAACTGCTCACCGAGTCCCGCGCCTGGCCGGAGACCGGTCGCCCGCGCCGGGCGGCGGTGTCCTCCTTCGGTGTCTCCGGCACCAACGCGCACGTGATCATCGAGGCCGCCGCCGCACTGCCCGGGCGAGCGCCGGAACCCGGCCCGGTGGCCTGGCTGCTCTCCGGCCGCACCCCGGAGGCGGTGCACGCACAGGCCGCGCGGCTGCTGGACGCCCCCGGCGACCTCCGGGACATCGGCTGGACCCTGGCCGGGCGCACCCGGTTCGAGCACCGCGCCGCGGTGGTCGGCGCGGACCGGGACGAGCTGCTGGCCGGGCTGCGTGCGGTGGCCGCGGGGGAAGCGCCGTTGCGTGGCCGGGCCGGGGCGCCCGGAGTGGCGTTGCTGTTCAGTGGTCAGGGATCGCAGCGGCTGGGCATGGGCATGGCGCTGTACGAGACCTCGCCGGTGTTCGCGGCGGCCTTCGACGCGGTGACCGCTGAGCTGGATCCCGGGCTGCGCGTGGTCATGTGGGGCGAGGACGCGGAGCTGTTGGCGCGCACGGGGTGGGCCCAGCTCGCGTTGTTCGCGGTGGAGGTCGCGGCGTTCCGGTTGCTGGAGTCCTGGGGCGTCCGGCCGGAGTTCCTGGTCGGGCACTCGGTGGGCGAGGTGGCCGCCGCGCACGTCGCCGGGGTGCTGTCGCTGTCTGATGCCGCCGCGCTGGTGTCGGCGCGGGCCCGGTTGATGCAGGCCCTGCCCACGGGTGGCGCGATGATCGCGATCGAGGCGAGTGAGGACGAGGTCGCGGGGCACCTGTCCGAGACGGTGTCACTGGCCGCAGTCAACGCGCCGGGCTCGGTGGTGCTGTCCGGGGTCGAGGCGGAGGTGCTGGCCGTGGCCGAGCACTTCGCCGATCGGCGGCGGACCAGGTTGAAGGTCTCGCACGCCTTCCACTCCGCGTTGATGGAACCCATGCTCGCCGAGTTCGAGCAGGTGCTGGCCGGACTGGACTTCCGGCCGCCGACCATCCCACTTGTGTCCACTGTGGACGGTGATCCGGCCACGCCCGGCTACTGGGTGCGGCAGGTGCGTGCGCCGGTCCGGTTCGCCGAGGCCGTGCGCCGGGTGGCGGAGCGGGGTATTGGCGCGCTGGTCGAGGTCGGCCCCGGCACGGCACTGGCCGCCGCTGCCCGGCGTGGCAGCGACCTGATCGCGGTGCCGTTGCACGGTGACGACACCCCGGTGGCCACCGCCGCCCGCCTGTTCACCCACGGCGTCGAGCTGGACTGGACCTCGTTCTTCCCGGGTGCGCGCCGGATCGGGCTGCCCACCTACCCGTTCGAGCGCACCCGGTACTGGCCCGCCGGCGCCGGTGCGGGCGATGTCACCGGCGCGGGTCTGACCGCCGCCGGGCATCCGCTGCTGGGTGCTGTGGTGAGCACCCCCGGCACGGGTGGCGTGCTGTTCACCGGCCGGTTGTCCGCGCGTACCCAGCCGTGGTTGCCGGACCTGGTTGTGCCCGGCCACACCGTGTTCCCGGCTACGGGGCTGCTCGAACTGGCCGTGCGCGCGGGTGACGCGGTGGGCTGCGACCGCCTCGCCGAACTGGTCGTGGAGGCGCCGCTGGTGCTGGCCGAGCGTGGCTGCCGGATCCAGGTCGCCCTCACCCCGGCCGGTGCGGACTGGGCGGTCGCCATCCACGCCTGCCCCGAGGGCGCCGAGGACTGGACCCGGCACGCCACCGGCCTGCTGACCACCGGCGCCACCCGCGCCGAGACCTGGCAGCACGGTGAGCTGCCCTGGACCGAGGTGGAGATCGCCGAACCTGGCGCGTTCGGCATCCACCCCGCCTTGCTGCACAACGCCTTGCTGCCCGTGCTGGCGGACGACCGGCAGCCCGCCGAGTTCCGTGAGGTGGTGCTGCACGCCACCGGCGCGGCCCGGACCCGGGTGCGGCTGACCGAGACGGGACCGGACACCTTCGCGGTCGAGATCGCCGATGGCGCGGGCGTGCCCGTGCTGTCCATCGGCGAGGTGATCACCCGGCCGATGACCGGGCTCGCCGTCGCCGACGACACCGCCGTGCTGGTCCCGGAATGGGTTGCGGCAACACCGGTCCAGGCAGAACCGGCCGATGCCGTGGTCCTGACCGTGCCGTCCACCCCGGTGCCCTCGCCCGCGGCCGTGCACGAGATCACCGCCGCCCTGCTGGACCGGCTCCAGCGCGAGCTGACCGGGACGGCGCACCTGGTCGTGGTCACCGAAGGCGCGATCAGCACCGGAGCCGGGGAGCCCGCGTCGGACCTGCCCGCGGCCGCGGTGTGGGGCCTGGTGCGGTCCGCGCAGACGGAAAACCCGGGCAGGATCACCCTGGTCGACCTCGCCCCTGGCAGCGGATCCGCCGGACTCACACAGGCCATCGCACTGGGCGAACCCCAGGTCGCGGTGCGCGGCGATCTCCTGCTGACCCCGCGGCTGGTCCGCCGTCAGCCCGAGCCCGCCGCCTTCCCCGCCGTCGACGGCACCGTGTTGATCACCGGCGGCACCGGCGGACTCGGCGCGCAGGTGGCCCGCCACCTGGTCACCACGCACGGGGTGCGGGATCTGCTGCTGCTCAGTCGTCGTGGTGGTGGCGCGGACCTGGTCGCCGAACTGGCCGGACTCGGCGCCACCGCGACCGTACTGGCCTGCGACGTCTCCGACCGGGACGCCCTCGCCGCCGTGCTGGCCGACCACCCGGTCGGCGGGGTGGTGCACACCGCGGGTGTGGTGGACGACGGTGTGGTGGACGCGCTGACCACCGATCGGTTGGCGGGTGTGCTCAGGCCGAAGGTGGACGCCACCTGGCACCTGCACGAACTGGTCGGCGATGTGCCACTGTTCGCGCTGTTCTCCTCGCTGGCCGGGGTGTTCGGCGGGGCCGGGCAGGGCAACTACGCCGCGGCCAACGCTTTCGTCGACGCCTTCGCCCAGTGGCGCCAGGCCAACGGCCAGCACGCGGTGGCGCTGGCCTGGGGTTCCTGGTCAGCCGAGGCCGGGCTCACCTCGCGGCTGTCCGAGCTGGACCTGCGGCGGATGAACGGATCCGGACTGCCGCCGCTGGCCGTCGAGCAGGGTCTGGCCCTGTTCGACCGGGTGGTCGGCGCGGGCGAGCCGGTGCTGGGCCTGACCCGGCTGGACCGGGAGGCGTTGCGGCGTCAGCGGGAACTGCCGGTGGTGCTGCGCGCGCTGGCCGGGCGGACCACCCGCCGGGCCGCCGGGGACGGGCCGGACGGTTTCGCCGAGCGCTACGCCGTTCTGCCCACTGCCGAACGGATTCCGTTCCTGCGGGCGCTGATCACCGGGCGGGTCGCGGCCGTGCTCGGCCACGGCTCACCGGCCGATGCCGATCGCGCGTTCAAGGACCTGGGCTTCGACTCGCTGACCGCGGTCGAACTGCGCAACGAACTCGCCGCGGCCACCGGCCTGGCCCTGCCGCCAACGCTGGTGTTCGACCACCCCACGGCCACCGTGCTGGCCGGACACCTGGCCGAACTGCTCGACTCCGCACCCCGGCCGGTCACCGCGACCGTCTCCGGCGCGGCGACCGATGAGCAGATCGCCATCGTGGGCCTGGGTTGCCGGTTCCCCGGCGCGGATTCCCCCGACGAGCTGTGGGACCTGGTCGCCGCCGGGCGAGACGTGATCACCGGGTTCCCGGCCGATCGCGGCTGGGATCTGGACGCCGGTGCCTCGGTGACCGCGCAGGGCGGATTCCTTGGCGGGGTGGGCGATTTCGACGCGGAGTTCTTCGGGATCTCACCGCGGGAAGCCCTGGCCACTGATCCACAGCAGCGGTTGTTGCTGGAGACCTCCTGGGAGGCACTGGAGCACGCCGGGATCGACCCGTTGTCGTTGGCGGGCAGTCCGGTCGGCGTGTTCGTGGGGGCCTTCGACTCCGGCTACGGACAGGTCGCGGGCCGCTCGGACACGGACGCCGCCGGGCACCTGATGACCGGTGGCGCGACGAGTGTGGCCTCCGGGCGCATTGCCTACTCACTCGGCCTGCAGGGGCCCGCGATCACCGTGGACACGGCCTGCTCCTCCTCGCTGGTGGCCTTGCACCTGGCCGTGCAGGCGTTGCGGGCCGGGGAGTGTTCGATGGCGCTGGCCGGTGGTGCCACGGTGATGGCCACGCCGGAGACGTTCGTCGGGTTCACCCAGCAGGGCGGGCTGGCGCCGGACGGGCGGTGCAAGGCGTTCGCGGACGGCGCGGATGGCACCGGCTGGTCCGAGGGTGTCGGTGTGCTTGTGGTGCAACGGCTTTCGGATGCGGTGCGCGAGGGGCGCCGGGTGCTCGCGGTGGTGCGGGGCAGTGCGGTGAACCAGGATGGCGCGTCCAATGGGTTGACCGCGCCTAATGGTCCGGCGCAGCAGCGGGTGATCCGGGCCGCGCTGGCCGGGGCGGGCCTGCGACCGTCCGAAGTGGACCTGGTGGAGGCGCACGGCACCGGCACGGTGCTGGGTGATCCCATTGAGGCGCAGGCACTGCTGGCCACCTACGGGCAGGACCGGGAACGGCCGCTCTACCTGGGTTCGCTGAAGTCCAACCTCGGGCACACCCAGGCCGCCGCCGGGGTGGCCGGGATCATCAAGGTGGTGCAGGCCATGCGGCACGGGGTGCTGCCGCCGACGCTGCACGTGGACTCGCCGTCGTCGAAGGTGGAGTGGTCCGGCGGGGCGGTGGCGTTGCTGACCGAATCCGCGCCGTGGCCGTCGACCGGGCGGCCGCGCCGGGCCGGAGTGTCCTCCTTCGGGATGTCCGGGACCAACGCGCACGTCATCCTGGAAGCCCCCGAACCGGTGGCCGAGCGGGTGCCGGTTGAGCCCGCTGTTGTGCCGTGGGTGCTGTCCGGGCGTACGGCCGAGGCCGTGCGGGCCCAGGCTGAGCGGCTGCTCGGGACCGAGCTGAGCGATCCGGCGGCGGTGGGCCTGACCCTGGCCGGGCGGTCGGTGTTCGAGCACCGGGCCGTGGTGACCGGTGCGGATCGGGACGAGCTGGTGGCCGGGTTGCGGGCGCTGGCGGCGGGCACGCCCGTGCCGGAGGTCGTGCTGGGCGTGGCTGAAGTTGCCGCCGCGCCGGTGTTCGTCTTCCCAGGGCAGGGCAGTCAGTGGACCGGGATGGCCCTGGAACTCTGGGACAGCTCGCCGGTGTTCGCCGCCGCCATGGGGGAGTGTGCGACCGCACTGTCGTCCTTTGTGGACTGGCAGCTGCGGGATGTGCTGGGGGATGAGGATTCCCTGGCTCGGGTTGATGTGGTGCAGCCCGCGTTGTGGGCGGTGATGGTGTCGCTCGCGGCGGTGTGGCGGTCGATGGGGGTTGCGCCCGCGGCGGTCATCGGGCATTCACAGGGGGAGATCGCGGCGTTCTGCGTCGCGGGTGGATTGTCCCTTGTGGACGGTGCTCGGGTGGTCGCGTTGCGGAGCAAGGCGATCGCGGACACCCTGGCCGGGCTTGGCGGGATGGCCGCGGTCGCGCTGCCTGCCGAGCGGGTCGCGGAGTTGATTGACGAGCGGCTGTCGGTGGCCGCGGTGAACGGGCCTTCGTCGGTGGTGGTCTCGGGTGAGGTCGCCGCGCTGCACGAGCTGGTCGCGCGGTGTGTGGCTGACGGCGTGCGGGCGACGGTGCTGCCGGTGGACTACGCCTCGCACTCGGCGCAGGTGGAGTTGTTGCGGGCCAGGTTGCTGGCCGAGCTGGCGCCGATCGCGCCGCGGTCCTCGGGTGTGCCGGTGTACTCCGCGGTCACCGGGCAGATCATGGACACCGCCGAGGCCGACGCCGCCTACTGGGTGCTCAACCTGCGCGAGACCGTGCGCTTCGCCGAGGCCGTGCGGGCGGCGGCCACCGACGGGCACCTGGTCTTCGCCGAGATCAGCCCGCACCCGGTACTCGTGCCCGCGGTGCCGGAGATCGTGCCGGACGCCGTGGTGACCGGCACGCTGCGCCGGGACGAGGCCGGGCCGGCCCGGGTGCACGCCGGTGCCGCCCAGCTGTTCGTGCGAGGTGTGCCGGTGGACTGGGCGGGGCTGTTCGCCGGGGTCACGCCGGTTGATCTGCCGACCTACCCGTTCCAGCACGAGCGGTTCTGGCCGACGGCTTCCGGTCAGGGCGATGTCGCGGGCGCGGGCCTGGCCACCGCCGGACACCCGCTGCTGGCCGCGGTGGTGGAACTGCCCGGCGGCGGCGTGCTGCTCACCGGACGCCTGGTCGCCGGAGCGCATCCGTGGCTGGCCGGGCGGGCTGCCTTCCCGGAGGCCGGGCTGGTGGAACTCGCGCTGCGGGCGGCCACTGAAGTCGGCTGCGACCGGGTGGCCGAGCTGACCGTGCACACCCCGTTGTTGTTGCCCGCCAACGGAGGTGTGCGGCTGCGGGTGTCGGTCACGCCCGGCGAGGGTGGCTGGGAGCTGGCGATGCACGCCCGCCTCGACGGCGTCGCGGACTGGACCAGCCACGCAACCGGCGTCCTGGGCACCGGCGCGGTGTGGCCGGGGCCGGTGGACGGCCCGTGGACCGAGGTCGAGGTGCCCGAGGCCGATGGCTACGACCTGCACCCGGCCCTGCTGGCCACCGCGCTGGACACCGCGCCCGACGAGCTGGCCTGCGCCTTCACCGACGTGGCATTGTTCGCCACCGGCGCGACCCTGGTGCGCGCCGCCCGGTCCGGTGACCGGCTGCTGATCACCGACCACACGGGCGCGCCGGTGTTCGCCGCCACCGTGGCAACCCGGCCGCTGACCGATGCCGACCTGGCCGCCATCACCGACGCGACCCTGCTGGTGCCGCGCTGGTCCGAGACCCCGGTACCGGTCGCCGCGGCGGTCGAGCACACCGTGCTGGCCGTGCCGCACACCCCGGAACCCACCCCCGCCGCGGTGCACGAAGTGGTGACCGCGGTCCTGGCCGAATTGCAGAGCTGTCTTGCCCGCGAGAGCGCTCACTTGGTGGTGACCACCCGGGGCGCGGTCGCGGTCGGCGCGGAACCCGTGCTCGACCTGCCCGCGGCCGCGGTGTGGGGCCTGGTGCGCTCCGCCCAGACGGAGAACCCGGACAGGATCACCCTGCTCGACCTCGACGCCGACCTCGACCCCGGACTGGTCGCCGGTCTGCTCGCCCTGGGCGAATCCCAGGCCGCGGTGCGCGATGGCGTGGTGCACGTGCCCCGCCTGGTCCGCACCACTCCAGCCGATACCCCAGCCTCGCTGCCCGGCCCGGTCCTGATCACCGGTGGACTCGGCGGCCTGGGCGGACTGTTCGCCCGGCACCTGGTGCGGGCCCGCGGCGTGCGCGAACTGGTCCTGCTCGGCCGCCGCGGCGCGGACACCCCCGGCGCGACCGAACTCCTCGACGAGCTGACCGGCCTGGGCGCCGAGGTGACCGTGGCCGCCTGCGATGTCACCGACCGGGCCGCGCTGGCCGCGGTGTTCGCCGCGCACCCCGTGCGCACCGTCGTGCACACCGCGGGCGTGCTCGACGACGGCGTGATCGGCTCGCTCACCGCCGAGCGGGTGCACCGGGTGCTGGCGCCCAAGGTCGACGCGCTCTGGCACCTGCACGAACTCGCCGCCCCCGACACCGCGCTGGTGGTGTTCTCCTCGCTGGCCGGACTGCTCGGCGGCCCCGGCCAGGGCAACTACGCGGCAGGCAACACCTTCGCCGACACCCTGGTCCAGTGGCGGCGGGACCGCGGGCTGCCCGGGGTCTCGCTGGCCTGGGGCGCGTGGACCCCCGAGATCGGGCTCACCGGCACACTCACCGACGTCGACCTGCGCCGGATGGCTCGGGCCGGGATGCCGCTGCTCACCGTGGCCCAGGGACTTGACCTGTTCGACGCCGCCCTGGCCACCACCGAACCCGTACTCGGCCTGACCCGCCTGGACACCGCCGCCCTGCGCACCACCGACGACCTCCCACCGCTGCTGCGCACCCTCGCGGGTGTGCTGCACCGCCGGACCGCCGCGGGCCGCACCGGCGTCGGCGGGTTCGCCGAGGGCTGGACCGCGCTGCCCGCCGCCGAGCAGGTGCCCGCACTGCGGGAACTGGTGCGCGGGCACATCGCCGGGGTGCTGGGCCACCGCTCGCCCGGCCACATCGAGGATGAACGCGCGTTCAGGGCATTGGGCTTCGATTCGCTGACCGCGGTGGAACTGCGCAACGCCATCGCCACCGCCACCGGCCTGACCCTGCCGGCCACCCTGGTCTTCGACTACCCGACCGTGACCGCGCTGGCCGAGCACCTGGCGATCCGGCTCGGCGGCGGCAGCACCAGGGAACAAGCCCAGCCGGTCGCGGTGGTGGCCGAGGACCCGATCGTCATCGTCGGCATGGCCTGCCGCTTCCCCGGCGGGGTGGCCGGACCCGAGGACCTGTGGCGACTGCTGGCCGAGGGCCGGGACGCCATCGGCGGCTTCCCTGCCGACCGCGGCTGGGACCTGGCCGCACTGGCCGGCGGCGACTCGGCCACCGCCAGGGGCGGCTTCCTGCGCGGGGTCGCGGACTTCGACGCGGCGTTCTTCGGCATCTCCCCGCGCGAGGCCCTGGCCATGGACCCGCAGCAGCGCGTGCTGCTGGAAACCTCCTGGGAAGCCCTGGAGGACGCGGGCATCGACCCGGGCACGCTCTCCGGCAAGCCGGTCGGGGTGTTCGTCGGCGCGTTCCCGTCCGGGTACACCGAACTTGCCACCCGCGCCGACCCCGGCCTGGCCGGGCACCTGATCACCGGCGGCTCGCAGAGCGTGATCTCCGGCCGGGTCGCGTATTCCCTTGGCCTGCACGGCCCCGCGGTCACCGTGGACACGGCCTGCTCCTCCTCGCTGGTGGCCCTGCACCTCGCCGTACAGGCGTTGCGCGGCGGCGAGTGCACGATGGCGCTGGCCGGTGGCGTGACCGTGATCGCCACCCCGGACACCTTCGTCGGCTTCTCCCAGCAGGGTGGGCTCGCGCCGGACGGGCGGTGCAAGGCGTTCGCGGACGGCGCGGACGGCACCGGCTGGTCCGAGGGGGCCGGGGTGCTTGTGGTGCAACGGCTTTCCGACGCCGTGCGGGAGGGTCGCGAGATCCTGGCGGTGGTGCGGGGCAGCGCGGTCAACCAGGACGGCGCGTCCAACGGACTCACCGCGCCGAACGGTCCGGCGCAGCAGCGGGTGATCCAAGCCGCCCTGGCCGGTGCCGGGCTGCGACCGTCCGATGTGGACGTTGTCGAGGCACACGGCACCGGCACGGTGCTCGGCGATCCCATTGAGGCGCAGGCGTTGCTGGCGACCTACGGGCAGGACCGGGACACCCCGCTGCGACTGGGTTCGATCAAGTCCAACCTCGGCCACACCCAGGCCGCGGCCGGAGTCGCCGGGATCATCAAGCTGGTGCTGGCAATGCGGCACGAGGTGCTGCCGCCGACCCTGCACGTGGACCGGCCGTCCAGCAAGGTCGACTGGACCGAGGGCGCGATCGAACTGCTGACCGAGTCCACCCCGTGGCCTGGTGATCAACCGCGGCGCGCGGGAGTGTCCTCCTTCGGCGTGTCCGGGACCAACGCGCACGTCGTGCTGGAAGCACCTACCACTCGGTCGGAACCCGCGCACACACCGGTCACCGGGGCGCTGCCGTGGGTGCTCTCCGGCCGCACACCGGAGGCCGTGCGTGCCCAGGCCGCCCGGCTGCTCGACGCCGACCCCGGATCGCCCGCGGACGTGGCCTGGACCCTGGCCACCACGCGGGCCCGGTTCGACCACCGGGCCGTGGTGGTCGGCCGGGACCGGGGCGAGTTGCTGGCCGGGCTGCGCGCCATCGCCGCCGATCAGCCCGCGGCCACCGCGGTCCGGGGATACGCCAGGGACGGCGGGCCGGTCGCGGTGCTGTTCAGCGGGCAGGGGTCGCAGCGACTGGGCATGGGCAAGGCACTGTACGAGACCTCGCCGGTGTTCGCGGCGGCCTTCGACGCGGTGGCCGCCGAACTGGATCCCGGCCTGCGCGCGGTCATGTGGGGTTCGGACGCGGAAGCCTTGGCCCGCACCGGCTGGGCCCAACCCGCGTTGTTCGCGGTGGAAGTGGCGTTGTTCCGGCTCCTGGAATCCTGGGGTGTGCGGCCGGACTACCTGGTCGGGCACTCGATCGGCGAGCTGGCCGCCGCGCACGTCGCCGGGGTGCTCACCCTGGCCGACGCGGCACTCGTGGTCTCCGCGCGGGCCCGGCTGATGCAGGCGCTGCCCGAGGGCGGCGCCATGGTCGCGGTGGAAGCCCCCGAGGCCGAGGTCACCCCGTTCCTCACCGAGGGTGTGTCCCTGGCCGCGGTCAACACGCCCGGCTCGGTGGTGCTGTCCGGCGTCGAGGACGAGGTGCTCGCCCTGGCCGAGACCTTCGCACTGCTGGGCCACCGCACCAAGCAACTCACGGTGTCGCACGCCTTCCACTCGCCGCTGATGGAACCCATGCTCGCCGAGTTCGAGCGCATACTGTCCACAGTGGACTGGAAGTCGCCCGCGATCCCGATCGTCTCCACCCTGACCGGCGAACCCGCCGACCTGGCCGGACCGGACTACTGGGTGCGTCAGGTCCGGGGCACCGTCCGCTTCGCCGACGCCGTGGCCTGGCTGACCGGCCAGGGCGTGCGCACACTGGTCGAGGCCGGACCCGGCGGAGTGCTGTCCGGGATGGTCGCCGGGGTGCCGATGCTGCACGGCGCGGACGAGCCCGTGGCGGTGACACTGGCCGCGGCCCGGCTGTTCACCCTGGGCGTTCCCGTTGCCTGGCCGGAGTTCCTGCCCGCCGGACACCGGGTCGCGTTGCCGTCGTACGCCTTCCAACGGGACCGCTACTGGGTTGCAGTGCCCGCCAACGAATCCTGGCCCGAGGGCGACCTCGGCGAGCTGGCCGCCTCGCTCGGCGTGGCCGAGGACGTGCTCACCACCGCCCTGACCGCCTGGCGCGCCCGCGGCCGTGGCGACCAGGTGGTCGACGGCTGGTGCTACCGCGAGTCCTGGCGTGCCCTGGACACCCCTGCCGCGGCCGAATCCCCTTGCCTGGTCGTGGTTCCCGCCACGCACATCGAGGACCCGTGGGTGACCACCATCGTGTCCGCACTCGGTGCGCGCGTGCTGCCCGTGGCCGAACTCGACCGCGCCGACCTGGCCAAGCGCCTAGCCGAGCTGACCCCCGCCCGGATCGTGTCCCTGCTGGCCCTGCGGCCCACCGACGGCGTCGTCCCGGCCGGGGTACTGCCCACGGTCGTGCTGCTCCAGGCCCTCGGCGACGCCGACATCCAGGCCAGGGTGTGGGCGGTGACCAGGGGCGCGGTATCCGTCGGCGGACATGACCCGGTCGCCGACCCCGGCCAGGCCGGAATCTGGGGCGTGGCAAGGGTTGCCGCACTGGAACGGCCCGGCAGCTGGGGCGGTGTGGTCGACCTGCCCGCCGCACTCGACGGGCCCGCTGCCCGCCGTCTGGCCGCCGTGATCACCGCCGATTGGGCCGAGGACCAGGTGGCCGTGCGCGCCAGCGGGGTGCTCGGGCGCAGGCTGGTGCACGCGGGTGCTGGCAGCGGCCAGCCTTGGCGCACCTCGGGGACCGCGCTGGTCACCGGCGGCACCGGCGGGCTGGGCGCGTTCGTGGCCCGCTGGCTGGTCGAACGCGGCGCGGAACACGTGGTGCTGCTGAGCCGACGGGGCCTGGCCGCCGCGGGCGCCCGGAAGATCACCGAGGAGCTGACCGCGCTGGGGGCCAGGGTCACCGTGGCCGCCTGCGATGTCGGCGACCGGGACGTACTCGCCGCCGTGCTGGCGGAGATCCCGGACCTGCGGGTGGTCGTGCACGCGGCCGGGGTCAGCCACGGCGTGGTCGAACTGGACGAGGTCACCGCCGAGGGCGCCGCGGCCGAACTGGGCGCCAAGGTCGCCGGGGCCACCCACCTCGACGAGCTGACCAGGGGCATCGCCCTGGACGCGTTCGTGCTGTTCTCCTCCGGCGCCGCCGCCTGGGGCAGCGGCGGCCAGGCCGCCTACGCCGCGGGCAACGCCTACCTGGACGCCCTGGCCGCGCACCGGGTCGCCGCCGGACTGCCCGGCACCGCGGTGGCCTGGGGCAACTGGGCCGAGGCCGGGATGGCCGTCGACAACCCGGAACAGGGCGATTACCTGCGCAGGCTCGGTGTGCTGCCGATGCCGCCCGCGCAGGCGCTCACCGCACTCGACCGGGCCCTGCGCGCCGGGGAAGCCGGGCTGACCGTCACCGACATGGACTGGACCCGGTTCGCCCCGGCCTTCACCGTGTCCCGGCCCAGCCCACTCCTGGAAGACCTGCCCGAGGTGGCCGAAGCCCTGTCGAGCGGACCCGCCGCCGAGGGCTCCGACTTCGTCCGGCGCTGGACGGCCACCCCGGCCGGGGAACGGCCCCGGTTCCTGCGTGAGTTCCTACGTGGACACGTCCTCGCGGCACTCGGGCACGGCCCCGGCACCCGGATCGAACCCGGCCAGGCCTTCCGGGAACTGGGTTTCGACTCCCTCACCGCGGTCGAGCTGCGCAACCAGCTCGCCGCCGCCACCGGGCTCGCCCTGCCCGCGACGCTGGCCTTCGACTACCCGTCGATCAACGCACTGGCCGCGCACGTGGCCGCCGAGCTGGACCCGCCAGGGAGCGCGCAACCCGCTCCCGCCCGCGCGGCGCACGAGGACGACGAGGCCGAACTGCTGGCCGCGGACGTCGACGAACTGGTCCGGATCGCACTTGGTGGAGCGGAAAGCACATGAGCACTGCTGCGGACAACAAGGTCGTCGAGGCACTGCGCGCCGCGCTGCTGGAGAACAAGCGACTCCAGCGCAGCAACCAGCAGCTCCAGGAGGCCGCCGCCGAACCGGTGGCGATCATCGGCATGGCCTGCCGGCTGCCCGGCGGGGTGCGTGACGCCGACGGCCTGTGGGACCTGGTCGCCGCGGGCCGGGACGCGATCACCGGGTTCCCGGCCGACCGCGGCTGGGACCTGGACGCCCTGTCCTCGGCCACCACCCGCGGCGGATTCCTCGACGACGCCGGCGGTTTCGACGCCGCGTTCTTCGGCATCTCACCCCGGGAAGCCGTGGCCATGGACCCGCAGCAGCGGCTGCTGCTGGAAACCGCCTGGCAGGCACTGGAACACGCCGGGATCAACCCGTCCGCACTGGCCGGGGAACCGGTCGGGGTGTTCGCGGGCGCCTCGCCCAACGGGTACGTGGAGATCGCCGACCGGCTCGGCGCGGACGTGGCCGGACACCTGATCACCGGCGGCTCGCAGAGCGTGATCTCCGGCCGGGTCGCCTACGCGCTCGGCCTGCAGGGCCCGGCGCTGACGGTGGACACGGCCTGCTCGTCCTCGCTGGTCGCACTGCACCTTGCGGCCAAATCGCTGCGTGACGGCGAGTGCTCGATGGCCCTGGTCGGCGGGGTCGCGGTGATGGCCACCGCGGACACCTTCGTCGGCTTCACCCAGCAGGGCGGGCTCGCGCCGGACGGTCGCTGCAAGGCATTCGCCGATGGCGCGGACGGCACCGGGTGGTCCGAGGGCTCCGGTGTTCTTGTGGTGCAACGGCTTTCGGATGCCGTGCGCGAAGGCCGTCGGGTGCTGGCGGTGGTGCGGGGTAGTGCGGTCAATCAGGACGGCGCGTCCAATGGGTTGACCGCGCCGAATGGTCCGGCGCAGCAGCGGGTGATCCGGTCCGCGCTGGCCGCCGCCGGATTGGCACCGTCCGATGTGGACGCTGTTGAGGGCCATGGGACCGGGACCGTGCTCGGCGATCCGATTGAGGCGCAGGCACTCCTGGCCGCCTACGGGCAGGATCGCACCGAGCCGCTGTGGCTGGGGTCGTTGAAGTCCAACCTCGGGCACGCCCAGGCAGCGGCCGGGGTGGCTGGGGTGATCAAGGTGGTGCAGGCACTGCGACACGGGGTGCTGCCCGCGACCCTGCACGTGGATTCGCCATCCGCCAAGGTCGACTGGAACCGGGGCGCCGTCCGGCTGCTCACCGAATCCCGGCCGTGGCCCGCGGTGGACCGGCCGCGCCGGGCCGGGATCTCCTCCTTCGGCGTGTCCGGGACCAACGCGCACGTCATCCTGGAATCGGTCGAACCGGTCGCCGCGCCCGAGTCCGCACCCGAGACCGTGCCGTGGGTGCTGTCCGGCCACACCGCCAACTCCGTGCGCGAGCAGGCCGCCCAGCTGCTGGACCGGGTGCCGGGGCTGAACCCGGTTGATGTGGCCTGGACCCTGGACAACGCCCGCGCCCGCTTCGACCACCGCGCTGTTGTCGTTGGGGCCACTGAGGCTGAACTGGTTACCGGACTGCGTGCGGTGGCGGCGGGGGAACCCGCGGCGAACGTGGTCACCGGGTCCGAGCCGGTCGACTCCGGCGTGGTGTTCGTCTTCCCCGGTCAGGGTGCGCAGTGGACCGGGATGGCACTGGAACTCTGGGAATGCTCGCCCGTGTTCGCCACGGCCATGACCGAGTGTGCCGGCGCGCTTTCGTCCTTTGTGGACTGGGATCTGCGGGATGTGCTGGGGGATGAGGATTCCCTGGCTCGGGTTGATGTGGTGCAGCCCGCGTTGTGGGCGGTGATGGTCTCGCTCGCGGCGGTGTGGCGGGCGCAGGGTGTCGCGCCGGATGCGGTGGTCGGGCACTCGCAGGGGGAGATCGCGGCGTTCTGCGTTGCGGGTGGGCTGTCCCTTGTGGACGGTGCTCGGGTGGTCGCGTTGCGGAGCAAGGCGATCGCGGACACGCTGGCTGGTCTTGGTGGGATGGCGGCGGTTGCGCTGTCCGCTGAGCGGGTTGGCAAGTTGATCGATGACCGGCTGTCGGTGGCCGCGGTGAACGGGCCTTCGTCGGTGGTGGTTTCGGGTGAGGTCGCGGCGCTGGAAGAGCTGGTCGCGCGGTGTGTGGCGGATGAGGTTCGGGCGCGGATCCTGCCGGTGGACTACGCCTCGCATTCGGCGCAGGTGGAGCGGATCGCCGAGCGGCTGCGGACCGAGTTGGCGCCGGTGCGGCCGCGGTCCGCTGACCTGCCGGTGTACTCCTCGGTGACCGGTGCGGAGTTCGACACCGCACAGGCCGATGCCACCTACTGGGTGCGCAACCTGCGGGAGACCGTGCGATTCGCCGAGGCCGCGCAAGCCTTGGCCGACAACGGGTTCCGGGCGTGGGTGGAGATCAGTCCGCACCCGGTGCTCACCGCCGCGGTCGAGCAGACCGTGCCCGAGGCCGTCGTGGTCGGCACGCTCCGGCGGGACGAGGGCGGGCCACGGCGGATGCTGCTGTCGCTGGCCGAGTTGTTCGCCGCGGGCCTGCCCGTTTCCTGGCAGGTCAACGGAAGGCTCGTCGACCTGCCAGGGTATGCCTTCCAGCACGAGCGGTTCTGGCCGGACGCACCGGCCACCGGCGACGTCACCGGAGCCGGACTGGCCGCCGCCGACCACCCACTGCTCGGCGCGGTGCTCGCCCTGCCCGACTCCGGCGGGGTGCTGCTCACCGGCAGGCTGTCCCCGCGCACCCAGCCCTGGCTGGCCGACCACATCGTGCGCGGCGCGATCGTGTTCCCCGGCACCGGATTCGTCGAACTCGCGGTGCGCGCCGGCGACGCCGTGGGCGCTACCACCCTGGCCGAACTCGTCCTGGAAGCACCCCTGGTGCTGCCCGAACGCGGCTGCCCGGTGCAGGTCGCGCTCACCCCGCAGGGCGCGGACTGGGCGCTGACCGTGCACGCCTGCGGTGCCGGTGGCACCTGGACCCGGCACGCCACCGGCCTGCTCACCAGTCAGACCCCGGTTGTCCCGGCGGCGCTGGAGTCCTGGCCGCCCGCTGGTGCGAATCCCGTTGACCTCACCGGTTTCTACCCGGGCGACGGCGATATCGCTTATGGGCCTGCGTTCCAGGGCCTGACCAGGGTGTGGCGGCGGGCCGGGGAGGTGCTGGCCGAGGTCGAGGTGCCCGAGGCCGGTGCCTTCGGCGTGCACCCCGCGCTGCTCGACTCGGTACTGCACGCGGCCGCCTTCCTCGGCGACGATCGGGAAGAACGGCTGCCCTTCACCTTCACCGACCTGGCCCTGCACGCCACCGGAGCCACCCGGGTCCGGGTGCGGGTGACTCCGGACAGCGCGGACGGGGTGCGGGTCGAGGTCGCCGACCACACCGGCGCGCCCGTACTGAGCCTCCGCTCCCTGCGCACCCGCCCCTTGCCCGACGGCGATCTGCTCGCGACGGCCGACGACACCGCCGTCCTGGTGCCGCACTGGACCGACCTGGCCGAGGTCCCCGCCGCCACCGCCGACGGCTGGGTGGTCATCAGCCCCGCGGACGAACTGCCAGCCGAGGCACCCGGACACCTGATGTTGGCGGTCCCGCAGCACCCCGAGCAGACCGACCTGCCCGCCACCACCCTCGCCGTGACCACCGAGATCCTGGTCGCGGTGCAACGGATCCTGGCCGAGCCACGCCTGGACGACACCCGCCTGGTCGTGCTCACCCGCTCGGCGGTGACCACCGACGAGACCGACCCCCTGGTAGACCTGCCCGCCGCCGCGGTCTGGGGCCTGGTGCGCTCCGCCCAGGCCGAACACCCAGACCGGATCACCCTGGTAGACCTCGAAACCTACGTAGACCTCGACCTGCCCGCGATCGCCGCCGCCGTGGTCACCGGCGAACCCCAGCTCGCGGTCCGCGGCACCGTGGTGCGCGTGCCCCGCCTGGCCACCACCACCGAGACCGGCACGCTGCCACCCGTTGACGGCACCGTGCTCATCACCGGCGGCACCGGCGGGCTGGGCGGGCTCACCGCCCGGCACCTGGTCAGCCAGCACGGAATCCGCAGCCTGCTGCTGGTCAGCCGCCGCGGCCACGCCCCCGAACTGGCCGCCGAACTCACCGAGCTGGGCGCCGAGGTCACCGTGGCTGCCTGCGATGTCTCCGACCGGGACGACCTGGCCGCGCTGCTGGCCGAACACCCGGTCGGCGGCGTCGTGCACACCGCGGGCGTGCTCGACGACGGTGTGCTCGGCGCGCTCACCGCCGAACGACTCGCGGGTGTGCTCAAGCCGAAGGTCGACGCCACCTGGCACCTGCACGAACTCCTCGGCGACGTGCCGCTGTTCCTGGTCTACTCCTCGCTGTCCGGCCAGCTCGGCAGCCCCGGCCAGGCCAACTACGCGGCGGGCAACGTCTTCGCCGACGCCGTGATCACCCACCGCCGCCAGCTCGGCCTCGCCGGCACCTCCCTGGCCTGGGGCGCGTGGACGCCCGAGATCGGACTGACCGGAACACTGTCCGAAGTGGACCTGCGCAGGCTGCACGGCACCGGCATGCCGCCACTGTCGGTGGCCCAGGGACTGTCCCTGTTCGACCGGGCCTTCGGCGGCGAACCCGTGCTCGGCCTGACCCGCCTGGACCTGACCGGCCTGCGCGCCCAGGACGACCTCCCGGTGGTGCTGCGCGAGATCGTGCCGGCCGGGGTGCGCCGCCGGGTCGCCGGCGCGGACCGCGCGGACGCCGCGAGCTTCGCCGGGCGCTGGGCCGCGGTGCCCGTTCCGGAGCGTGCCGGGTTCTTGCGGGAGCTGGTGCGCGGGCACGTCGCCGCTGTGCTCGGCCACGGCGCACCCGAACAGGTCGAGGTCGGCCAGGCGTTCCGGGAACTGGGCTTCGACTCGCTGACCGCGGTCGAACTGCGCAACCGGGTCGCCGCGGTGACCGGCCTGCGCCTGCCCGCGACCCTGGTCTTCGACTACCCGAACGTCACCGCGCTGGCCGGACACCTGGCCGTGCTGCTGGGCGACGCCCCGGCCCCGGTGGCCGCCGTGCCGGTGCTGACCCCGGTGGCCGAGGACCCGATCGTCATCGTCGGCATGGGCTGCCGGTTCCCCGGCGAGATCGACGGCCCGGACGCGCTGTGGCGGCTGGTCGCCGAGGGCCGGGACACCGTCACCGGATTCCCGGCCGACCGCGGCTGGGACCTGGCCGAACTGACCGAGGTCTGCACCACCGACCGGGGCGGATTCCTCGGCGGGGTGGGCGAATTCGACGCCGCCTTCTTCGGGATCTCCCCGCGCGAGGCACTGGCCACCGACCCGCAGCAGCGGCTGCTGCTGGAGACCTCCTGGGAGGCACTGGAACACGCAGGGATCGACCCGTTGTCCCTGGCCGGCAGCCAGGTCGGCGTGTTCGTGGGCGCGTTCGAGTCCGGGTACACCCAGGTCGCGGTGCGCTCGGTGCAGGACTCGGCCGGGCACCTGGTCACCGGCGGCTCGCAGAGCGTGATCTCCGGCCGGGTGGCCTATTCCCTTGGCCTGCACGGGCCCGCGGTCACCGTGGACACGGCGTGCTCCTCCTCGCTGGTCGCGCTGCACTGGGCCGCGCAGGCGTTGCGGTCCGGTGAGTGCTCGATGGCCCTGGTCGGCGGCGTGACCGTGATGGCCACCCCGGACGCGTTCATCGGGTTCTCCGTGCAGGGTGGGCTGGCCGCGGACGGGCGGTGCAAGGCATTCGCGGATGGTGCGGACGGCACCGGCTGGTCCGAGGGTGCCGGTGTGCTGGTGGTGCAACGACTTTCCGACGCGGTGCGGGACGGCCGCCGGGTGCTGGCGGTGCTGCGATCCAGCGCGGTCAACCAGGACGGCGCCTCCAACGGACTCACCGCGCCCAACGGCCCGGCCCAGCAGCGGGTGATCCGGCAGGCACTGGGCGCGGCCGGACTGCGACCGTCCGATGTGGACGTCGTCGAGGCGCACGGCACCGGGACCGTGCTGGGTGATCCCATTGAGGCACAGGCACTGCTGGCCACCTACGGGCAGGACCGGGACACCCCGCTGCTGCTCGGCTCGCTGAAGTCCAACCTGGGTCACACCCAGGCCGCCGCCGGTGTGGCCGGGGTGATCAAGACGATCATGGCGCTGCGGCACGGAGTTGTGCCCGCGACCCTGCACGTGGACGCACCGTCCTCCCGGGTCGACTGGGCGGACGGCGACATCGTGCTGGCCACCGAGTCAACGCCGTGGCCGGAGAGCGGGCGTCCGCGCCGGGCCGGGGTGTCCTCCTTCGGGGTGTCCGGGACCAACGCGCACGTGATCCTGGAAGCACCCGTCGTGGCGGAGCCGGAACCCACGCCGTCCACCGGGGTGCTGCCCTGGGTGCTGTCCGGCCGCACACCCGAGGCGGTGGCCGCCCAAGCCGCCCGCCTGGCCGCGACCGAACACCACTCGATCGCCGACACCGCCTGGACCCTGGCCCACCGCGCCCGCTTCGACCACCGCGCCGTGGTCACCGGCGCGGACCAGGCCGAACTGGTGGCGGGCCTGCGGGCACTGGCCGCCGGACTGCCCGCGGCGCAGGTCGCCCAGGGCCGGGTGGCCACCGGGGGAGTGGCCGTGCTGTTCAGCGGCCAGGGGGCACAGCGACTGGGTATGGGCCAGGGGCTCTACGCCGCCTACCCGGTGTTCGCCGAGGCATTCGACGCGGTCACCGCCGAGCTGGACCCGCGGTTGCGGGATGTGCTCTGGGGCGAGGACCCCGCCGCGCTGGCCCAGACCGGCTGGGCGCAGCCCGGGTTGTTCGCGGTGGAAGTGGCGTTGTTCCGGCTCCTGGAGTCCTGGGGTGTGCGGCCGGATTACCTGCTGGGGCACTCGATTGGCGAGGTGGCCGCGGCACACGTGGCCGGGGTGCTCTCGCTGACCGACGCGTGCGCGCTGGTGTCCGCACGGGCCCGGCTGATGCAGGCGTTGCCGGAGGGCGGCGCGATGATCGCGGTGGAGGCGACTGAACAAGAGGTCGCCGGGCTGCTGTCCGACACGGTGTCGCTGGCCGCGGTCAACGGTCCGGACTCGGTGGTGCTCGCGGGCGCGGAGACCGAAGTGCTTGCCGCGGCAGCGAAATTCGCCGATCGGCGGACCTCGCGGCTGAAGGTCTCGCATGCCTTCCACTCGCCGCTGATGGAACCGATGCTGGCCGAGTTCCGGCAGGTCCTGGACGGACTGGACTGGCAGCCCGCGCGGCTCCCGATCGTGTCCAACCTGACCGGCGAACCCGCCGAGGTGTCCACTCCGGACTACTGGGTGCGGCAGGTGCGGGAGACCGTCCGGTTCGCCGATGGTGTTGCCTGGCTGGCGGATCAGGGCGTGCGCACCCTGGTCGAGGCCGGACCGGGCGGCACCCTGGCCGCGCTCGCCCAGCGTGCCGCGGAGGTGACCGCGGTGCCGCTGCTGGCGACGGCGGACGAGTCGCGGGCGGTCGTCTCGGGTGCGGGCGCGTTGCTCAGCCGGGGTGTGCCGGTCGACCTGAACACGTTGCTGCCCAACGGGCACGCGGTGGACCTGCCGACCTATGCCTTCCAGCGCCAGCGGTTCTGGCCCGACCCGGCCGCCACCGCCGGTGACGTCACCGCGGCCGGACTCACCGCCGTCACGCACCCGCTGCTGGCCGCCGCTGTCGCCCTGCCCGAGGGCGGGCTGCTGCTCACCGGCCGGATCAGCCTGGCCACCCAGCCCTGGCTGGCCGAGCACCTGGTCAAGGGCGCGATCGTGTTCCCCGGCACCGGTTTTGTGGAGCTGGCCACCCGCGCGGGCGACGCCGTCGGGGCCACCGCGCTCACCGAACTGGTGTTCGCCGAGCCGTTGGTGCTCACCGAACGCGGCTGCCAGCTGCGGATCGCGCTCACCCCGCGCGGCACCGGCTGGGACCTGGCCGTGCACGCCCGGCCCGAGGGCGCACCGGACTGGACCCGGCACGCCACCGGCCAACTCAGCACCGATCCCGCCCCCGCCGCCACGGTCGACTGGCCGCCCACCGGCGTATCCGTGGACCTGTCCGACTGCTACTGCCCGGAGAACGACGTCGCCTACGGACCGGCCTTCCAGGGCCTGACCTCGGTGTGGCAGCGCGACGATCGGGTCTGGGCCGAGGTCGAACTGCCCGAAGGCCAGACCGGCGCGTACGGCGTGCACCCGGCCCTGCTGGACGCTGTGCTGCAGGCCGTGCGGTTCGCCGGACTCGAACCAGCCGGCGCGCTGCTGCCGTTCCGCCTCGGCGACCTCGCCCTGCACGCCACCGGCGCCACCCGGGTCCGCGCACAGCTCACCCGCACGGCACCCGACACCGTCGCGGTGGCGATCGCCGACAACACCGGCACCCCCGTGCTGACCATCGGTGCACTGACCCTGCGCCCACTGCCCGCCGGTGCACTCACCGCCGCCGACGCCGAGGTCCTCGCCGCCGACTGGGTCGAGGTGCCAGCCGGTCCCGCCCCGGAATCGGCCCTGCTGCTGGAAATCCCCGCGCACACCGGCGAAGACGTCGTGACCGCCACGCACACCCGGGTCGCCGAGACCCTGGACTGGCTGCGGTCAAACGTGGCCAGCGCCCCGCTGGTCGTGCTCACCCGGGGCGCGGTGCGCACCGGAGCCGCCGACCCGGTCACCGACCTGCCCGCCGCCGCGGTGCACGGCCTGGTCCGCTCGGCCCAGGCCGAACACCCGGGCCGGATCACCCTGGTCGACACCGACGCGGACACCGAGGCGGCCCTCGCCGTCGCGGGATCCGGCGAACCCGAGATCGCACTGCGCGGCGGAAAGGTCCTGGCCCCCCGCCTGGCCCGCCGCACCCCGACCGCCGAACCGGTCCCGGTCGAGGGCCCGGTGCTGATCACCGGCGGCACCGGCGGCCTGGGCGCGCAGCTCGCCCGGCACCTGGTCCGCGAACACGGAGTCACCGAACTGGTCCTGCTCAGCCGCCGCGGTGGCGGCGCGGACCTGGTCGCCGAACTGGCCGAACTCGGGGCCAGCACAACGGTGGTGGCCGGTGACGTGTCCGACCGGGACACCGTCGCCGCCCTGCTCGCCGCCCACCCGGTGCGCGGGCTGGTGCACGCGGCCGGTGTGGTCGAGGACGGCCTGCTGGACTCGCTCACCGCCGACCGGCTGCACGCGGTGCTCGCACCCAAGGTCGACGGCCTCTGGCACCTGCACGAGTTGCTCGGCGATGTCCCGCTGTTCGCGGTGTTCTCCTCACTGGCGGGCACCCTGGGCAACGCCGGACAGGGCAACTACGCCGCCGCCAACGCCTTCGCCGACAGCCTGATCCGCTGGCGCCGTCAGCACGGGCTGTCCGGGATCTCCCTGGCCTGGGGCGCCTGGACACCCGAGGGCGGCCTCACCGCCGGACTGTCCGAAGTGGACATCCGGCGGCTGACCGGCTCCGGACTGCCGCCACTGTCGGTGCCGCAGGGCCTGGCCCTGTTCGACCTGGCCCTGCGCGCCGAGGACCCGGTGGTCGGCCTGACCCGGCTGGACCTCGCCGCCCTGCGCGAACGCGAGGACCTGCCACCAGCCCTGGCCGCACTCGCTCCCGCACCACTGGCCCGCCCGGTCGCGGGTCGCAGCCTGGACGGCTTCGCCGCCCGCTGGGCCGATGTCCCGGTCAGTGCCCGCGCCGAGTTCCTGCACGAGCTGCTGCGCGCGCACGTGGCCGCAGTGCTCGGCCTGACCGATCCACTGGCGGTGGAGGTCGAGCAGCAGTTCCGCGCGCTGGGCTTCGACTCGCTGACCGCGGTGGAACTGCGCAACCGCCTCACCGCGGCCACCGGCCTCACCCTGCCCGCGACCCTGGTCTTCGACTACCCGACCATCACCGAACTCGCCGCCCACCTGGCCGTCCGGCTCGGCGACGCCCCGGTCGTCGCGCCGGTCCCGGTCGCGCCGGCCGCCGTGCTCGCCCCGGTGGCCGAGGACCCGATCGTGATCGTGGGCATGGCCTGCCGCTTCCCCGGCGGCGTGCGCACCCCCGACGAACTGTGGGACCTGGTCGCCAGTGGCCGCGACGGCATCTCCGCCTTCCCGGCCGACCGGGGCTGGGACCTGGACGGCCTGCTCGCCGACTCGGTCACCGCACACGGCGGTTTCCTCGACGGCGTGGCCGAGTTCGACGCCGCGTTCTTCGGCATCTCCCCGCGTGAAGCCCTGGCCGCGGACCCGCAGCAGCGGCTGTTGCTGGAAACCTCCTGGGAGGCCCTGGAACACGCGGGCATCGACCCGGCCACGCTCTCCGGGGAACCGGTCGGGGTGTTCGTCGGGGCCTTCGGCTCCGGCTATGCCGAACTCGCCGGACGGGCCAGCGCGGACATCGCCGGCCACCTGATCACCGGCGGCTCGCAGAGCGTGGCCTCCGGCCGGGTCGCCTATTCCCTCGGCCTGCAAGGCCCGGCCATGACGGTCGACACCGCCTGCTCCTCCTCGCTGGTCGCCCTGCACCTGGCCGCACAGGCGTTGCGGGGCGCGGAATGCCCGATGGCGCTGGTCGGCGGGGTGACCGTGATGGCCAGCCCGGACACCTTCGTCGGCTTCACCCAGCAGGGCGGACTCGCCCCGGACGGCCGCTGCAAGGCATACGCCGACAGTGCGGACGGCACCGGCTGGTCCGAAGGCGTCGGTGTGCTTGTCGTGCAACGACTTTCTGACGCGGTCCGCGAGGGTCGCGAGGTGCTGGCCGTTGTCCGCGGCAGCGCGGTCAACCAGGACGGCGCCTCCAACGGCCTCACCGCCCCCAACGGCCCATCCCAGCAGCGCGTCATCCGACAGGCCCTCGCCGTCGCCGGGCTCGAATCGTCCGAAGTGGACGCTGTCGAAGGCCACGGCACCGGCACCGTGCTAGGGGACCCCATTGAGGCGCAGGCGGTACTCGCGACCTACGGCCAGGACCGCGAGACCCCGCTTTACCTGGGTTCGCTGAAGTCCAACCTCGGTCACACCCAGGCGGCGGCGGGCGTGGCTGGGATCATCAAGATGGTCCAGGCCATGCGGCACGGCCTGCTGCCCGCCACCCTGCACATCGACGAACCATCGTCCAAAGTGGACTGGACCCAGGGTGCGGTCGAGCTGCTCGCCGAGTCCACGCCGTGGCCGCGGACCGATCACCCGCGCCGTGCGGGCATCTCCTCTTTCGGGGTCTCCGGCACCAACGCGCACGTCATCCTCGAAGCCCCGCAACCGGCACCGGCCGAGGAAGCCGAGATCGACCCCGCCGCCGGACTGGCCAGGGGCGCGGTGCCCTGGGTGCTCTCCGCGCGCACCCCGGAGGCCGTGCGGGCCCAGGCCGCCCGCCTGCTCGACACCGACCTGGGCCCGCTGAACGTCGGCCACACCCTGGCCGGGCGATCCCGGTTCGCCTACCGAGCGGTCGTCATCGGCGCTGACCGGGACGAACTGCGCACCGGCCTGCGGGCCCTGGTCGAGGGCGCCCCCGCCGCACTCGTGGTCGAGGGCGCGGCTGCCCGGCGCACCGGCGTCGGCGTGCTGTTCAGTGGTCAAGGCGCACAGCGGTTGCTGGCTGGCAGGCGGCTCTACCTGCGCTCGGCGGTGTTCGCCGAGGCACTCCTGGCCGTCGCCGACGAGCTGGATCCGCACCTGGACCGGCCGCTGCTGGACGTGCTGTGGGGCGCGGACGCCGAACTCCTGGAGCACACCGGCTGGGCCCAGCCCGCCCTGTTCGCGCTGGAAGTCGCGCTGTACCGGCTGCTGGAGTCCTGGGGCGTGCGTCCCGACCACCTGGTCGGGCACTCGGTTGGCGAGGTCGCCGCCGCGCACGTGGCCGGGGTGCTGTCCCTGGCCGACGCCTGCACCCTGGTGACCTCCAGGGCCCGGCTGATGCAGGCCCTGCCCACCGGTGGCGCGATGATCGCCGTCGAGGCCACCGAGGAGGAGGTCACCGGCCTGCTGTCCGAGCGGGTCAGCCTGGCCGCGGTCAACGCACCCGGCTCGGTCGTGCTCTCCGGTGAAGAGGCCGAAGTCCTTGCCGCAGTGGCGAACTTCGCCGATCGCCGGACCTCGCGGCTGAAGGTCTCGCACGCCTTCCACTCCGCGCGGATGGAGCCGATGCTCGCCGAGTTCGAGCGGGTCCTGCGCACCCTGGACTGGCGGCCGGCGCAACTCCCGATCATCTCCACCCTGACCGGCGCACCCGCTGACCTGGCCGACCCCGGCTACTGGCTGCGCCAGGTCCGCGAACCCGTCCGGTTCGCCGAGGCAGTGGCCTACCTGGCCGAACACGGCACCCGCACCCTGGTCGAGGTCGGCCCAGGCAGCGCACTCGCCGCCTCCGCCCAGCGCTGCGCCGAGGTCGAGGCGGTGGCCCTGCTGCGTGCCGACGAGGACAGTGCCCCGGTGCTGGCCGCCGCCCGGCTGTTCACCGCGGGTGTGCCGGTGGACTGGGCCGCGCTGTTCGCCAACACCGGCGCGCAGCGGGTCGACCTGCCCGCCTACCCGTTCACCCACCAGCGGTTCTGGCCGGAAACGCACACCGCGGGCGACGTGGCCGGGGCGGGCCTGCGTTCGGCCGAGCACCCGCTGCTCGGCGCGGTGGTCCGGCTGCCCGGCTCCGGCGAGGTGCTGCTCACCGGAAAGCTCTCCCCACGCACCCACCCCTGGCTGGCCGACCACCAGGTCCGCGGCCAGATCGTCTTCCCCGGCACCGGCCTGGTCGAACTGGCCGTGCGCGCGGGTGACGCGGTGGACTGCGACCGGCTCGCCGAACTCATCCTGGAAGCCCCGCTGGCCCTGCCCGAACGCGGCTGTGAGGTGCAGGTGCTGCTCACCGAGTCCGCGGCGGGCTGGACCTTCACCGTGCACTCCTGCCCGGCCGGGGCCGACCAGTGGACCCGGCACGCCACCGGCCTGCTCACCACCGGCGCACCCACCGTCGAAACCCTCGCCGACCGACCGGTCGGTGCCACCGAAGTGGACGCCCGCGGCGGCTACGGCGAACCCGCCGATGTCGCCTACGGTCCCGCCTTCCAGGGCCTGACCAGGGCCTGGGCCGACGGCGACCAGGTGTGGGCCGAGGCCGAGCTGCCCGAGCTGTCCGCCGGTGGCTACGGCCTGCACCCGGCCCTGCTCGACGCGGTGCTGCACGCGGCCGCCTTCGCCGGACTCGACCCGGCCGACACGGGCCTGCTGCCGTTCACCCTCACCGATGTGGTGCTGCACGCCGCCGGGGCCACCCGGGTCCGGGCCAGACTCACCCGCACCGGCGGCGACCAGCTCGCGGTGACCGTGGCCGACCCCGACGGCGCACCCGTGCTCACCATCGGCTCACTGGTCCTGCGCCCGCTGCCCGCGGGCGAGATCACCGCCGAGGCCGCGGACACCGTCGTGCTGGCGCCGAGCTGGATCCCGGCCCAGGCCGGGGACAAGGCCGGGCACACCGGCGACTGGGCGGTGATCGGCGGCGGCGAGTACGTCGGCATGGCCGAACTGGCCACCGCGGTCGGGTACGGGATGCCGGTGCCGCCCTGCGTGGTGCTGCTCGTGCCCGCCTGCCCCGAACCCACCCCGGCGCTGGTGCACGAGACCACCGCGTGGGTGCTGGCCCAGTTCCAACGTTGGCTGGCCGAACCCCGCCTCGGCGCGGCCCGGCTGGTCGTGCTCACCCGGGGCGCGGTCGAACCCGTGCTCGACCTGCCAGCCGCCGCCGTGTGGGGCCTGGTCGGCTCGGCCCAGGCGGAGAACCCGGACCGGATCACCCTGGTCGACCTGCCCGCCGGCACCGAACCCGATCTCGCCGAGGTGGCCCGCGCACTCACCACCGGCGAAGCCCAGATCGCCGTGCGCGGCAACACAATGCTGACCCCGCGCCTCACCAGGGAGACCGCGACCCTGGTCCCGCCGCCCGGACCGTGGCGACTGGACACCGCGGGCGGCGGCACCCTCGACGCACTCACCCTGGTGCCGGCGCCCGACCTCGCCGAACCCGTCGGCCCCGGCCAGGTGCGGCTCGCCGTGCGGGCCGCCGGGCTCAACTTCCGCGATGTGCTCAACGCCCTCGGCATGTACCCCGGCGACGCCGGCCCGCTCGGCGGCGAGGCGGCCGGGGTGGTGGTGGCGGTCGGCGACGGCGTCACCAGGTTCGCCCCCGGCGACCGGGTGGTCGGCATGGTGCCCTCGGCGTTCGCGCCGCTGGCCGACACCGACCACCGGCTGCTCGCCCCGCTGCCCGAGGGCTGGGACTACCCGGACGCGGCCGCGCTGCCGATCGTGTTCATGACCGCCTACTACGGCCTGGTCGACCTCGCCCGAGTCCGCCGCGGCGAGAAACTGTTGGTACACGCCGGAACCGGCGGGGTTGGCATGGCGGCGATCCAGCTTGCCAGGCAATTCGGGCTGGAGGTCTTCGCCACCGCCAGCGAGGGCAAGTGGGACACGCTGCGGTCCATGGGCCTGGACGAGGAACACATCGCGTCCTCGCGGTCGCTGGAGTTCGCCGAGCGTTTCCGGGACATCGACGTGGTGCTCAACTCCCTCGCCGGTGAGTACGTGGACGCCTCGCTCGGGTTGTTGGCCGAGGGGGGCCGGTTCATCGAGATGGGCAAGACCGACATCCGCGACCCGGAGTCCGTCGCCGCCGAGTACCGGGCCTTCGACCTCATCGACGCCGGCCCGGACCGGATCGGTGAGATACTGGCCGAGCTGATGGACCTGTTCGCCGCTGGGACCCTGCACCCACTGCCGGTGACCGTGACCGACCTGCGCGAGGCCCGCTCGGTGTTCCGCACCATGAGCCAGGCCAAGCACATCGGCAAACTCGTACTCACCCCACCGGCCCCGATCCGGCCCGACGGCCCGGTCCTGATCACCGGCGGCACCGGCGGCCTTGGCGGCCATACCGCCCGGCAACTGGTCACCCAGCACGGGATCCGCAGCCTGCTGCTGGTCAGCCGTCGCGGCAAGGAGGCGGAGGGCGCGCTGGAACTGGTGGCCGAGCTGACCGAACTGGGCGCGGACGTCACCCTGGCCGCCTGCGACGTCTCCGATCGGGACGCGCTGGCCGCACTGCTCGCCGACCACCCGGTGGGCGGAGTGGTGCACACCGCGGGCGTGCTCGACGACGGCGTGTTCGAATCCCTTACCCCGCAACGCCTCGACCGGGTGCTCAAGCCCAAGGTCGACGCCGCCTGGCACCTGCACGAACTGCTCGGCGACGTGCCGCTGTTCGCGGTCTTCTCCTCCCTGGCCGGGATCACCGGCGCGCCAGGACAGGCCAACTACGCCGCCGCCAACACCTTCACCGACGCCCTCATCCAGTGGCGCCGGGCCCGCGGCCTGTCCGGGGTGTCCCTGGCCTGGGGCGGCTGGACCCCCGAGGTCGGGCTCACCGGCACCCTCTCCGCGGCCGACCTGCGCCGGATGAACGCCTCCGGCCTGCCACCGCTGTCCGTGCCCCAGGGCCTCGGCCTGCTCGACCGGGCCCTCGCTGCGGCCGAACCGGTGCTCGGCCTGACCCGCCTGGACCCGGCCGCACTGCGCCGCGGCACCGGCCTTTCCCCGGTGCTGCGCGGACTCACCGGCGGCACCCCCGCACGGCGGATCGCGGGCGAGGAACAGCAGGACGCCTTCACCCGCCGCTGGGCCGGACTGACCGCAGCCGAACGCGGCCGCCACCTGCTCGACCTGGTGCGCGGCCACGCCGCCGCGGTACTCGGCCACGCCTCGGGCGCCGACCTCGATCCGGGTCAGGCGTTCAAGGAACTCGGCTTCGACTCGCTGACCGCGGTCGAACTGCGCAACCGCCTCTCCGGGGCCACCGGGCTGCGGCTGACCGCGACCCTGGTCTTCGACTACCCGACCGTGGCCGACCTGGTCGCCCACCTCGGCGGCCAACTCGGCGTCGCCGCCCCCGAACCCGGACAACCAGGGGTGCTGGCCGAACTGGACCGGCTCGGCGCGAGCCTGGCCACCGCCGAGGTCACCGGCGACGAACGGGAAGCCGTGGCGCAACGGCTGCGCGACCTGCTGGCCGACTGGACCACCCGCAGCACACCGGAGGACGACTGGGCCACGCCCGAGGACGTCTACCGGTTCATCGAGGACGAACTCGGCATCGCCGGGGCAGGGGAGTGAGCGGCGTGACCGACCAGAAGCTGTTCGACTACCTCAAGAAGGTCACCGCCGAACTGCACCAGGCCCGGCAGCGCCTGGCCGAACTGGACACCGGCGACGAGCCGATCGCCGTGGTGGGCATGGCCTGCCGCTTCCCCGGCGGCGTCGGCACACCGGAACAGCTGTGGGACCTGGTCGCCCGCGGCGCGGACGCGGTCACCGGGTTCCCGACCGACCGCGGCTGGGACCTGGACGGACTGCTGGCCGAGGGTGGCTCGGTCACCGAACACGGCGGATTCCTGGACGGGGTGGCCGATTTCGACCCCGAGTTCTTCGGCATCTCCCCGCGTGAGGCCCTGGCCATGGACCCGCAGCAGCGGCTGCTGCTGGAAACCTCCTGGGAGGCACTGGAACACGCCGGACTCGACCCGGCCGGACTCACCGGCACCGACGTCGGCGTGTTCACCGGGACATTCCCCTCCGGCTACCTCGACCTGGCCGCGGGCTCCGGCGAGGACCTGGCCGGACACCTGATCACCGGCGGCTCGCAGAGCGTCGCCTCCGGCCGGGTCTCCTACGTGCTGGGCCTGCAAGGGCCCGCCATGACGGTGGACACCGCGTGCTCGTCCTCGCTGGTCGCGTTGCATCTGGCGGTGCAGGCGCTGCGCGCGGGGGAGTGCTCGATGGCGCTGGCCGGTGGGGTCACCGTGATGGCCACGCCCGACACGTTCGTCGGGTTCTCCCGGCAGGGTGGGATGGCCGCGGACGGGCGGTGCAAGGCATTCGCCGACGGCGCGGACGGCACCGGGTGGTCCGAGGGCGTTGGTATCCTTGTGGTGCAACGACTTTCGGACGCGGTACGTGAAGGCCGCCAGGTGCTGGCGGTGGTGCGCGGGAGCGCGGTCAACCAGGACGGCGCCTCCAACGGCCTGACCGCACCCAACGGACCGGCGCAGCAGAAGGTGATCCGGCAGGCCCTGGCCGTCGCCGGGCTCGCACCGTCCGAAGTGGACGCTGTCGAGGCGCACGGCACCGGCACCGTGCTCGGCGACCCCATCGAGGCACAGGCGCTGATCGCCACCTACGGCCAGGACCGGGACACCCCACTGCTGCTGGGATCACTGAAGTCCAACCTCGGGCACAGTCAGGCCGCCGCCGGGGTGGCCGGGGTGATCAAGATGATCATGGCGTTGCGGCACGGGGTACTGCCCTCGACGCTGCACGTGGACGCCCCGTCCAGCCGGATCGACTGGACCGCCGGATCGGTGCGGCTGCTCACCGAGGCCACCCCGTGGCCGGAGACGGGCAGGCCGCGCCGGGCCGCGGTGTCCTCCTTCGGCGTGTCCGGCACCAACGCGCACGTCATCCTGGAAGCCGCCCCCGCTCGGGCCGAGGTTGAGGATCCGGCGGTCGAGGTACTGCCTTGGGTGCTCTCCGGCCGAACCGGGCAGGCCCTGCGTGACCAGGCCGCTCGGCTGCTCGCCGACCTGCCTGCTGACAGCGCCGCGGTGGGTCGGACCTTGTTGGCGCGCACCGCGTTCGCTCACCGAGCCGTGGTGATCGGCGCGGACCGGGACGAGCTGGTGGCCGGGCTGCGGGCGGTTGCTGACGATGTGCCCGCGCCCGGTGTCGTGCTGGGCGAGGCCGGGCCGGTGTCCGGGCTGGTGTTCGTCTTCCCCGGCCAGGGCGCGCAGTGGGCGGGGATGGCGGTGGAGCTGCTGGCCGAGTCCGCCGTGTTCGCCGCCGCGCTGGACGAGTGTGCCGCCGCGCTGAAGTCCTTTGTGGACTGGGATCTGCGGGAGGTGCTGGCGGACGAGGAATCCCTGGCCAGGGTGGACGTCGTGCAGCCCGCGCTGTGGGCGGTGATGGTCTCCCTCGCCGCACTGTGGCGGTCACTGGGTGTGGAGCCCGATGCGGTGCTCGGGCACTCCCAGGGTGAGATCGCCGCGGTCTGTGTCGCGGGTGGACTGTCTCTTGTGGATGGTGCGAGGGTTGTCGCGCTGCGCAGCAGGGCGATCGCGGACACCCTGGCCGGACAGGGCGGCATGGCCGCGGTGCCGCTGCCGGTGGCCGCCGCCATCGAGTTGATCCGCGACTGGCAGGGCAGGCTCGCGGTGGCCGCGGTCAACGGCCCGAACTCCGTGGTGGTCTCCGGCGATCCGGACGCCATTGCCGAGCTGGTCGCCCGCTGCGAGGCCGAGGAGGTGCGCGCGAAGGTCATCCCGGTCGACTACGCCTCGCATTCCGCGCAGGTGGAACGGATCGCCGAGCGGTTGCTCGCCGAACTGGCCCCGATCTCACCGCGTCCGGCCACCGTGCCGGTGTACTCCACGGTGACCGGCGCGGCCTTCGACACCGCGGGGGCCGATGCCGCCTACTGGGTGCGCAACCTGCGTGAGACGGTCCGCTTCGAGCGCGCCACCCGCACCGCGATCGCCGACGGGCTCAACACCTTCGTCGAGGTCAGCCCACACCCGGTGCTCACCACCGCCGTGCAGGACACCGCACCGGAGGCCATCGCCGTCGGCGCCCTGCGCCGTGGTGCGGGCGGCCGCCGCCAGATGCTCACCGCACTCGCCGAGCTGTTCGCCAGGGGCGGCACCGTCGACTGGGCCGCCGCCCTGCCCGGCAGCACCCGGGTCGACCTGCCCGCCTACGCCTTCCAGCACAGCCGGTTCTGGCCCGCGGCCCTGCCACTGACCGCCGATGTCGCGGCCGCCGGACTGGAACCGGCCGGGCACCCGCTGCTCGGCGCGGTGGTCTCGCTGGCCGACCCGGGCACCCTGGTGCTCACCGGCCGCCTCGGCGCCACCGCGCACCCGTGGCTGGCCGACCACCGCGTCCGCGGCCGGATCGTCTTCCCCGGCACCGGATTCGCCGAACTGGCCATCCGTGCCGGCGACGCCGTGGGCTGCGCCCGGGTGGCCGAGCTGGTACTGGAAACACCACTGGTACTGACCGAACGCGGTTGCCAGGTAAGGGTTTCGCTGACCGAGCAGGCCCACAGCTGGGTGCTGGCCGTGCACGCCCGCCCCGAGGGCACGACGGCCTGGACCCGGCACGCGACCGGGCTGCTCACCACGGACGTCAGCGCTGCCCCAGACACCACTTGGGCGCCGGAGGGACCCGAGGCCGATCTCGGCGGGCTGTACGCCCCGGACGGCCCGATCGCCTACGGCCCCGCCTTCCAGGGCCTGCGCCGGGCCAGGGTCGCGGGAGACCGGGTGTGGGCCGAGGTCGAACTGCCGGAGGTGCCCAGCACCGGCTACGGCATCCACCCCGCCCTGTTCGACGCCGTGCTGCACGCCGCCGGGTTCACCGGCCTCGCCGAACACGGCCCCGCGCTGCCGTTCCTGCTCGCCGACGTCGTGCTGCACGCCACCGGCGCCACCCGCCTGCGTGCCCTGCTCACCCGCACCGGCCCCGATTCGGTCTCCCTCACCTGCACCGACCACGCGGGCGCACCCGTGCTCACCGTCGGCACGCTGACCTTGCGACCGCTGCCCGAAGGCGACCTCGTCGAAGGCCCCGGCGACACCGCGGTCCTGGTGCCGCAGTGGATCGAGCTGTCCGAGGGCACCCTTCCGGACACGGCGGGCTGGGCCGTCATCGAGCCCGGCACCGAACCGCCCGCGGACGCCGAGGTCGTGGTGCTGTCCTTGCCACATCAGGAAACCCCGGATCCCGTCGCGGTGCACCAGCGCACCGAATGGGTCCTGGACCGGTTGCAGCGCCTCGCGGGCACCCGGCTGATCGTGCACACCCGGGGCGCGGTCGCCGCCACCGACCTGGCCGCCGCGGCGGTGTGGGGCCTGGTGCGGGCCGCCCAGTCCGAGAACCCCGGCCTGATCACCCTGGTGGACACCGAGTCCGACGCGAACACGGACCTGCTGGCGCGCGCGGTGTCCACCGGCGAAACCCAGGTCGCCGTGCGCGGAGACCGGCTGCTGGGACTGCGCCTGGTCCGGGCCACCAACGCAGGCAGCCCGCCAGTTGTCGACGGCCCTGTGCTGGTGACCGGTGGCACCGGCGGACTCGGCGGCCTGCTCGCCAAACACCTGGTCACCGCCTACGGCGTGCGCGAACTGGTCCTGCTCAGCCGTAGCGGCGGTGGCGCGGAACTGGTCGCCGAACTCGCCGAACTCGGTGCCACCGCAACGGTAGTGGCCGGTGACGTCGCTGACCGGGACACCGTGGCCGCTCTGTTTGCCGCGCACCCGGTTCGCGGTGTGGTGCACGCGGCCGGGGTGCTCGACGACGGCCTCACCGGCAACCTCACCGCCGAACAACTCCACACCGTGCTGGCACCCAAGGTCGACGGCCTCTGGCACCTGCACGAGCTGGCCGGTGACCTCCCGCTGTTCGCGGTGTTCTCCTCACTGGCCGGGATCCTGGGCAACGCCGGGCAGGGCAACTACGCCGCCGCCAACACCTACGCCGACGCCCTGATCCAGTGGCGCCGTGACCAGGGCCTGGCCGGGATCTCCCTGGCCTGGGGCGCCTGGACCCCGGAGGTCGGCCGCACCGGCGCACTCGCCGAGACCGACCGCCGCCGCCTGGAACGCTCACCGCTGCCACCGCTGTCGATCGCCCAGGGCCTGGCCCTGTTCGACACCGCCCTGGCCACCAACGCACCCGTGACCGGCCTGACCCGGCTGGCCCCCGGCGCGGGTGAACTGCCGGTGCTGCGCGCGCTGTTCCCGGCCACCGCCGCCCGGCCGGTCGCGGACCAGGGCGCCACCGGCGAAGGCTTCGCCCAGCGCTGGCGGGACACCCCAGCCGAGGACCGGCCGCGACTGCTGCGCGACCTGGTCGGCGGGCACGTGGCCGCCGTACTCGGCCACAACTCCCCAGCCGCCGTGAGCGCGACCCGTCCGTTCAAGGAACTCGGCTTCGACTCGCTGACCGCCGTCGAACTGCGCAACCGGATCGCCGCCGCCTCCGGCCTGCGCCTGCCCGCCACCCTGGTATTCGACCACCCCAGCGTCACCGCGGTCGCCGACCACCTCACCGGGCTGCTCGGCGGCGCGAGCACCAGCACCCGGACCACCCAATCCGCGGTGGTCGCCGAGGACCCGATCGCCATCGTCGGCATGGCCTGCCGCCTGCCCGGCGGGGTCGGCACGCCGGACGAGCTGTGGGAACTGCTCGCCGAGGGCCGGGACGCGATCAGCGGCTTCCCGGCCGACCGCGGCTGGGACCTGGACGCCTTGTCCAGCGGCGATTCGGTCACCACCGAGGGCGGATTCCTCACCGACGCGGCCGGGTTCGACGCGGCCTTCTTCGGCATCTCACCGCGGGAGGCGGTGGCCACCGACCCGCAACAGCGGCTGCTGCTGGAAACCTCCTGGGAGGCACTGGAACACGCGGGCATCGACCCGTCCTCGCTGGCCGGGGAACCGGTCGGGGTGTTCGCGGGGGCCATGCCCTCCGGTTACATCGCCGCCGCCGGGGACTCCGCCGAGGTCGCCGGGCACATGATCACCGGCGGCTCGCAGAGCGTGATCTCCGGCCGGATCGCCTACACCCTGGGGTTGCAGGGCCCCGCGGTCACCGTGGACACGGCGTGCTCCTCCTCGCTGGTGGCCCTGCACTGGGCCGCGCAGGCCCTGCGCAGTGGCGAGTGCGGCATGGCCCTGGTGGGCGGGGTGAGTGTGCTGGCCACCCCGGACGCGTTCATCGGGTTCTCCTTGCAGGGTGGCCTGTCCACCGACGGCCGGTGCAAGCCCTACGCCGAGGCGGCGGACGGCACCGGGTGGGCCGAGGGTGTCGGTGTCCTTGTCGTGCAACGACTCTCCGACGCCCGGCGTGAGGGTCGCCGCGTCCTCGCGGTGGTGCGCGGCAGCGCGGTCAACCAGGACGGCGCCTCCAACGGCCTCACCGCACCCAACGGCCCGGCCCAGCAACGCGTGATCCAGCAGGCCCTCGCCGCCGCCGGACTCACACCGTCCGAAGTGGACACCGTCGAAGGCCACGGCACCGGCACGGTCCTGGGCGATCCCATCGAGGCGCAGGCGGTACTCGCCACCTACGGCCAGGACCGCGAGACCCCGCTCTACCTGGGCTCGCTGAAGTCCAACCTGGGCCACACCCAGGCCGCCGCGGGCGTGGCCGGGATCATCAAGATGGTCCAGGCCATGCGGCACGGCACCCTGCCCCAGAGCCTGCACATCGACGCGCCATCCTCCACAGTGGACTGGTCAGCGGGTTCGGTCGAACTGCTGACCGAGGCCCGCCCGTGGCCGGAGACCGGTCGCCCACGCCGGGCCGGGGTGTCCTCCTTCGGTGTCTCCGGCACCAACGCGCACGTCATCCTAGAAGCAGCAGAACCCTTGCCGCCCAAGGAAACCCCGGCCGCCGACCTGCTGCCGTGGGTGCTCTCGGCCAGCTCGGCCGCCGCCCTGCGCGAGCAGGCCGAGCGAATCGCCGACACCGCGGGCAGCGCCGCCGACATCGCCTGGACCCTGGCCACCGCCCGCGCCCGGCTCGCGCACCGCCTGGTCGTCACCGGCACCGACCGCGCTGAACTGGCCGCCGCACTGCGTGCCTTCACCGCCGCCGACCCGGCCGCCGAGGCCGTGCACGGGCAGGCCGACACCGACCGCGGCCCCGTGCTGGTCTTCCCCGGCCAGGGCGGTCAATGGGCCGGGATGGCCCTGGACCTGCTCGACCATCCCGTGTTCGCCGAAGCCCTGGCCGAGTGCACCCGGGCCCTGGCGCCCTACCAGGACTGGACCCCGGCCGAGGTTCTCGGCGACGAGGTGGCACTGGCCAAGGTCGAGGTCGTGCAACCCCTGCTGTGGGCGATCATGGTGTCCCTGGCCGCGGTGTGGCGCTCACTCGGCGTTCGGCCTGCCGCGGTCATCGGCCACTCCCAGGGCGAGATCGCCGCGCTGTGCGTGGCCGGTGGACTGTCTCTTGAGGACGGTGCCCGGATCGTTTCCCTGCGCGCCAAGGCCATCGCCGCCGAGCTGGCCGGGAGCGGCGGCATGGCCGCGGTGCGGCTGCCCGCCGAACAGGTCGCCGGACTCCTCGGCGAGGGCCTGTCCATCGCCGCGATCAACAGCCCCACCTCGGTCGTGGTCTCCGGCGAGATCCACGCGGTGCGGGCACTGGTGGACCGGTGCGTGGCGGACGGCGTGCGCGCCACCCTGCTCCCGATCGACTACGCCGCACACGCCGCCCCGGTCGACCGGATCGCCGACCGGATGCTGGCCGACCTGGCCGGAATCCAGCCCCGCCCTGCCCCCATCCCGGTCTACTCCTCGGTCACCGGCGAGGTCCTCGACACCAGCTCCGCCGACGCCGCCTACTGGGTGCGCAACACCCGGCACACCGTCCGCTTCGCCGACGCCGTGCACACCGCGGCCGAGGCTGGCCACCAGGTCTTCCTGGAGGTCGGCCCGCACCCGGTGCTCACCGCGGCCATCCAGGAGACCCGGCCCGAGGCCGGCGCGGTCGGCACCCTGCGCCGCGACGAACCCGGCCCGCGCCGCCTGCTCGACTCGGCCGCCCGGCTCTTCGTCAGCGGCGTGCCGGTCGACTGGCGGCCCCTGCTGCCTGCCGCGAACCTGGTGGACCTGCCCGTCTACCCGTTCCAGCACCAGCGCTACTGGCCCGCCGCCCCGGCGAACACGGGTGATGTGACCGGCGCGGGCCTGGCCCCCGCCGACCACCCGCTGCTGGGCGCCCTGGTCGCGCTGCCCGACTCCGGCGCGCCGCTGTTCACCGGCAGGCTCTCCCTGGCCACCCACCCGTGGCTGGCCCAGCACACCGTGCGCGGGTCCGTGCTACTGCCCGGCGCGGCCCTGGTCGAACTCGCGGTGCGCGCCGGGGACGCGGTGGGCTGCACCCGGCTCGCCGAACTCGTCCTGGAAGCCCCGCTGGTGCTCCCGGCCCGCGGCGGCGTGCAGCTGCGCGTCTCGCTCGCCGAACGGGACGGCGGCTGGGCGGTGACCGTGCACGCCCGCGCCGAGCACGCCGACTGGACCCGGCACGCCACCGGCCTGCTCACCACCGGCGGCCCCACCCCGATCGGACCGTGGACCCCCGAGGGCACCCGGGTGGACACCGCCGGGCTGTACGGCCAGGACGGCGAAGTCCGCTACGGACCGGCCTTCCAGGGCCTGACCGAGGTGTGGGCACAGGACGGCCGGGTGTGGGCCGCCGCGGAGCTGCCCGGCCTGCCCGCCACCGGCTACGGCATCCACCCGGCCCTGCTCGACGCCGTGCTGCAGACCGCCGCCTTCGCCATCGGCGACGGCGGGACCCGGCTGCCGTTCACCTTCACCGACGTGGTCCTGCACGCCTCCGGCGCCACCAGGGTCCGGATCGCGCTGACCACCACCGGCGACCAGGTCACCCTCGCGGTCACCGACCCCACCGGCGCACCGGTGCTCACCATCGGCGGCATGACCACCCGCCCACTGCCCGACGGCGCGCTCACCGACGACACCACCGTGCTCACCCCGACCTGGCGTGCACTGGGCGAACTGGCACCCGGCGAGGTCGACGGCTGGCTGATCGCCGAGGACCCGGCCACCGCCGAGGGCAACCCCACCCACCTGGTCATGCCAGTCCCGCGAGCGGACGATGAGTCCATTGTGGACAGAACGCACCGGCTGACCGCACTGGTGCTGGACCGGCTGCAGCGCTGGCTCGCCGACCCGCGCGCGGACACCACCCACCTGGTCGTGGTCACCGCGGGCGCGACCGACACCGACCCGGCCGCCGCCGCGATCTGGGGCCTGGTGCACACCGCGCAGAACGAGCACCCGGACCGGATCACCCTGATCGACCTGGACCCGACCGCCGAACTCGACCTCGCCCAGCTCGCCGCCGCGGTGGCCACCGGCGAACCCCGGATCGCCGTACGCGAGGGCATCGCCCGCGCCCCCGAGCTGTGGCAGCCCGACACCGACACCCTCATCCCACCGCCCGCCAACCACTGGCGACTGGAAACCACCGAACGCGGCACCCTGGCCGGACTCGCCCTGGTCGCCTGCCCCGAACAGGCAGAACCGTTGCCAGCCGGGCACGTGCGGCTCGCGGTGCGCGCCGCCGGGCTCAACTTCCGCGACGTGCTCAGCGCCCTGGACATGTACCCCGGCGACCCCGGCCCGCTCGGCGGCGAGGCCGCCGGCGTGATCACCGAGGTCGGCCCGGACGTCACCGGACTGGCCGTGGGGGACAAGGTGCTGGCCATGGCACCCGCCGCCTTCGGCACCACCGTCGTGGCCGATCAGCGCCTGGTCGCCCGGATCCCGGACGGGTGGGCGTTCGCCGAGGCGGCCAGCATCCCGATCGCCTTCCTCACCGCCTACTACGGCCTGGTCGACCTCGCCCGAGTCCGCCGCGGCGAGAAACTGTTGGTACACGCCGGAACCGGCGGCGTAGGCATGGCCGCGATCCAGCTCGCCAGGCACTTCGGGCTGGAGGTCTTCGCCACCGCCAGCGAAAGCAAGTGGGACACCCTGCGCTCGCTCGGCCTGGACGACGACCACATCGCCTCCTCCCGATCCCTCGAGTTCGCCGACCGCTTCCGCGACATCGACGTGGTGCTCAACTCCCTCGCCGGTGAGTACATCGACGCCTCCCTGGGCCTGCTCACCGAGGGCGGCCGGTTCCTGGAAATGGGCAAAACCGACCTCCGCGAAGGCATCCCCGGCTACCAGGCATTCGACATGGTCGAGGCAGGCCCCGAGCGGATCGGTGCCATGCTGACCGGGCTGATGGCCCTGTTCGCCGAAGGGGCACTGCGCCCACTGCCGGTGACCAGCGCCGACGTGCGCGCGGCCCGCTCGGTCTTCCGCACCATGAGCCAGGCCAGGCACACCGGCAAACTCGTGCTCACCCTGCCCGAACCCGTCGACCCCGACGGCACCGTGGTGATCACCGGCGGCACCGGCGGACTCGGCAGCGCGGTCGCCCGGCACCTGGTCCGCACGCACGGCGCCCGCCGCCTGCTGCTGCTCAGCCGCCGCGGCACCGCACCCGAACTGGTCGAGGAACTGACCGGCCTCGGCGCCGAGGTCACCGTCACCGCCTGCGACGCCGCCGACCGCACCGCACTGGCCGCCGCACTGGCCGGGCACCGGGTGACCGGGGTGGTGCACGCCGCCGGGGTCCTCGACGACGGCGTGCTCTCCGCCCTCACCCCCGAGCGGGTGGACCGGGTGTTCGCACCCAAGGTGGACGCCACCTGGCACCTGCACGAACTTCTCGGCGACACCGCGTTCTTCGTGGTCTTCTCCTCCCTCGCCGGACTGCTGGGCAACCCTGGCCAGGGCAACTACGCCGCCGCCAACACCTTCGCCGACGCCGTGATCCGGCTGCGCCGCGCCCAGGGCCGCTCCGGCACCTCGATGGCCTGGGGCTCCTGGACCGCGCAGGTCGGCCTCACCAGCACCCTCACCGCCGCCGACCGGGGACGGATGGCCGCCGCCGGGATGCTGCCGCTGTCGGTGGAACAGGGCCTGGCGTTGTTCGACACCGCACTGCGCGCCGACCGGCCACTGCTCGGCCTGACCAGGTTCACCGCCCGCCGGGACCGGCCCGCCAGCGCCAGCCGTCCGGTCGCCGGGGCCGCCCCCGCCGACCAGGACGCCTTCACCGCCCGGCTGGCCGCCCTGCCCGCCGCGGAACGCCCCGCGTTCCTGCTGGACCTGGTGCGCGGTCAGGCCGCCGCCGTGCTCGGCCACCCCGACCCTGGCGCGGTCGAGGGCGGGCAGGCATTCCGCGATCTCGGGTTCGACTCGCTGACCGCGGTGGAACTGCGCAACCGGCTCAGCGCCGCGACCGGCCTGACCCTGCCCGCCACCTTGGTGTTCGACCACCCCACCCCGCACCGGGTGGTCGCACTGCTGCGGGACCGGATCGAGGTGGACGAGCCCTCGCCCGCCGAACCGGTGCTGGCCTACCTCACCGGCCTCAAGGCCACCGTGGACGCGGTCGGCGCCACCGAACGCGACCGCATCGCCGAGCGCCTGCGCGAACTGCTCGACCTGTGCGCCGCCCCAGCCCCGGAGGCCGAGGACCTCGACGAGGCATCCGACGACGAACTGTTCGCCTTAGTGGACCAGGGAATCGACTAGCCGGAACCCGGCACGATCAACCCGCCGCCACCCACCAGGAGAGAACCACCCATGGCCAACGAAGAGCAGCTCCGCAGCTACCTCAAGCGGGCGATCGCCGATTCCCGGGAGCTGCAACGCCGGCTGCGCGAGGTCGAGGACCGCCAGACCGAGCCGATCGCGATCGTGGGCATGGCCTGCCGGTTCCCCGGCGGGGTCAGCACCCCGGACCAGCTGTGGGACCTGGTGGCCAGTGGCGGCGACGCGGTGGGCGGGTTCCCGGCCGACCGGGGCTGGGACCTGGACGAACTGGTGGCCACCGGCACCTCGGCCACCGCCGAGGGCGGGTTCCTGGACCGGGTCGGCGAGTTCGACGCGGACTTCTTCGGCATCTCCCCGCGTGAGGCGCTGGCCACCGACCCGCAGCAGCGGCTGCTGCTGGAAACCTCCTGGGAAGCCCTGGAGCACGCCGGGATCGACCCGCTGTCCCTGGCCGAGACCCAGGCCGGGGTCTTCGTCGGCACCTTCCCCTCCGGCTACACCGAGATCGCCGGGCAAGCCGGTGCGGACGTGGCCGGGCACCTGATCACCGGCGGCTCGCAGAGCGTGGCCTCCGGCCGGATCGCCTACACCCTCGGCCTGCGCGGCCCGGCGCTGACCGTGGACACCGCCTGCTCCTCCTCCCTGGTAGCACTGCACCTGGCCGCCCAGTCACTGCGCTCGGGCGAGAGCCCCCTGGCGCTGGTCGGCGGGGTCACCGTGATGGCCACCCCCGGCACCTTCATCGGCTTCTCCGCCCAGGGTGGGATGGCCGCGGACGGCCGCTGCAAGGCATTCGCCGAGGCCGCCGACGGTGCGGGCTGGGCCGAGGGCGTCGGAGTCCTTGTGGTGCAACGGCTTTCCGACGCGATCCGGGAGGGTCGTCCGGTGCTCGCGGTGGTGCGGGCCACCGCGGTCAACCAGGACGGCGCCTCCAACGGCCTCACCGCGCCCAACGGTCCGGCCCAGCAACAGGTGATCCGGCAGGCACTGACCGCGGCCGGACTGGAACCGTCCGAAGTGGACGCCGTCGAAGGCCACGGCACCGGCACCGTGCTCGGCGATCCCATTGAGGCGCAGGCATTGCTGGCCACCTACGGCCAGGATCGCGAACGCCCGCTCTACCTCGGCTCGCTGAAGTCCAACCTCGGGCACGCGCAGGCCGCGGCGGGCGTGGCCGGGATCATCAAGATGGTGCAGGCCCTGCGGCACAAGGTGCTGCCCGCGGCCCTGCACGTGGACCAGCCATCGTCCACAGTGGACTGGTCGGCGGGCTCGGTGGAGTTGCTCACCGAATCCCGGTCCTGGCCGGAAACCGGTCGCCCACGCCGCGCCGGCGTGTCCTCCTTCGGCGTGTCCGGCACCAACGCGCACGTCATCCTGGAGTCCGTCGAACCGGTCACCGCCCCCGAACCCGCGGCCGCGACGGTGCCCTGGGTGCTCTCCGCCCGGACCCCCGAAGCCCTGCGCACCCAGGCCGCGCGGCTACTCGAACGGGCCGCCGACGCGCACCCGGTGGATGTGGCCTGGTCGCTGGCCCGTACTCGGGCCGCGCTGCCGCACCGGCTGGCGGTCACGGGGGATCAGCTCGCCGCGTTGCGGGCCTTCGCCGAGGACAGCCCGTCCCCGCACGTGCACACCGGCCAGGCCCGCACCGGCGGGGTGGCGGTGCTGTTCAGCGGCCAGGGCGCGCAGCGGCTGGGCATGGGCCGGGAACTGCACGCGACCCACCCGGTGTTCGCGGCGGCCTTCGACGCGGTGGCCGCCGAACTGACGCCCGGACTGCGCGAGGTCATGTGGGGGTCGGACGCGGAAGCCTTGTCCCGCACGGGCTGGGCGCAACCCGCGTTGTTCGCGGTGGAAGTCGCGTTGTTCCGGTTGCTGGAGTCCTGGGGTGTGCGGCCGGACTACCTGCTGGGCCACTCGATCGGCGAGGTCGCCGCCGCGCACGTGGCCGGGGTGCTGTCCCTGCCCGACGCCTGCGCGCTGGTGTCCGCGCGGGCCCGGCTGATGCAGGCGCTGCCCACCGGCGGCGCGATGATCGCGGTCGAGGCCGATGAGGCGGAGGTCGCGGAGTACCTCTCCGACACGGTGGCACTGGCCGCCGTCAACGGGCCCCGGTCCGTGGTGCTCTCCGGCGTCGAGGCCGATGTCCTTGTCGCCGCAGCGAATTTCGCGGATCGGCGGACCTCGCGGCTGAAGGTCTCACACGCCTTCCACTCGCCGCTGATGGAGCCGATGCTCGACGGGTTCCGGCAGGTGCTCACCGGCCTGACCTGGCACGCCCCGAACCTGCCGATCGTGTCCAACCTGACCGGCGAACCCGCCGACGTCGCCACCCCGGACTACTGGCTGCGACAGGTCCGCGAGGCGGTCCGGTTCGCCGACGGCCTGCGCTGGCTGGCCGAACACCGGGTCGGCACCCTGATCGAGGTCGGCCCCGGCGGCACCCTCGCCGCCCTGGCCCAGCGCGCCGAACCGGACCTGGCCGCCGTGCCCCTGCTCGCCGACGCTGAGGAACCCGCCGCGCTGGCCGCCGGACTCGGCCGCCTGTTCACCCACGGCCTCACCCTGGACTGGGACGCCGTACTGCCCGGCGCCCGCCAGATCGACCTGCCCACCTACGCCTTCCAGCGCCGCGACTACTGGCCCGCACCCGCCACCGCGGGCGGTGACGTGGCCGGGCTCGGCCTGGTCGCGGCCGGGCACCCGCTGCTGGGCGCCGAGGTGTCGCTGCCCGAGTCCGGCGGCGTGCTGCTCACGGGCAGGCTCACCACCCGCACCCAGCCCTGGCTCGCCGACCACCAGGTCCGCGGCGCGATCGTGTTCCCCGGCACCGGTTTTGTCGAACTCGCCATCCGCGCCGGCGACGCCGTCGGCTGCGACCGGCTGGCCGAACTCGTCCTCGCAGCCCCACTGATCCTGCCCGAACGCGGCGGCTGCCAGCTCCAGGTCGCACTCGCCCCACGCGCCGACGGCTGGTCCATCGCCGTGCACTCCCGCCCCGACGGCGCCCAGGACTGGACCCGGCACGCCACCGGCCACCTCACCACCGGCACGGGCGCGGTCGCCGAGGTCGCCTGGCCGCCCACCGGCGCGGAACTCGACCTCACCGGCCTGTACGCGGGCGACGGTGAGGTCGTGCACGGACCCGCGTTCCAGGGCCTGCGCCGCGCCTGGGCCGACGGGGACCGGGTGTGGGCCGAGGTCGAACTGCCCCAGATCCCCGCCGACGGCTACGGCGTGCACCCCGCCCTGCTGGACGCCGTGCTGCACACCGCCGTCTTCGCCGGTCCGCCCGGTGCGCCGCGACTGCCGTTCCACTTCGCCGACGTGGTGCTGGCCGCCACCGGGGCCAGCCGGGTGCGGGTGTGCCTGACCCGCACCGGACCCGACGCCTACCGCATCGACGTCGCCGACCGGACCGGCGAACCCGTGCTGTCGATCGGCACCCTCGCCGTCCGCCCACTGCCCGACCAGACCCTGGCCGCCGACGACACCGCGGTCCTGGTCACCGAGTGGATCCCGGTCACCGCCCCGCCCGCCGCCACCCCGGACTGGCTGCTCGTGTCCCCGGCGGCGGAAGCCGACGGACCGGGCACCGTGCTGCTGACCGTGCCACCGGCCGACCCGGCCCGGCTGCGCGAGACGACCTCCTGGGTGCTCAGCCAGCTCCAGCGCTTCACCGGCCGCCGCGTCGTCGTGCTCACCAGGGGCGCGGTCGCCGCCGAGGGCCCACTCACCGACCTGCCCGGCGCGGCCGTCTGGGGACTCACCGGCGCGGCCCAGTCCGAGGCCCCCGGCCTGATCACCCTGATCGACCTCGACCCGGCCGCCGACCTCGACCTCACCGTGCTCGCCGCCGCCGTGGCCACCGGCGAACCCCGCCTCGCCGTCCGCACCCAATTGCTCGCCCCCAGACTGGCCCGCCGAACCCCGGCCGCCAACCCGGTCACCGTCGAAGGCCCGGTGCTGATCACCGGCGGCACCGGCGGCCTCGGCGGACACCTCGCCCGGCACCTGGCCCGTGCCCACGGCGTGCGCGACCTGGTTTTGCTCAGCCGCCGCGGCAGCGCCCCCGAACTCGTCGCCGAACTCGCCGAACTCGGCGCCACCGCAACGGTTGTCGCCTGCGACGCCGCCGACCGCGACGCCCTCGCCGCCGTGCTGGCCGAACACCCCGTACGCGGTGTCGTGCACGCCGCGGGCGTGGTCGACGACGGCGTCCTCGACTCGCTCACCCCCGACCGCCTCGCCGCTGTGCTCGCCCCCAAGGCCGAGGCCGCCTGGCACCTGCACGAACTACTCGGCGACGTCCCGCTGTTCGCCGTGTTCTCCTCACTGGCAGGCGTTCTGGGCAACGCGGGCCAGGGCAACTACGCCGCCGCCAACACCTTCCTCGACGCCCTCATCCACCTGCGCCGCGACCAGGGCTTGTCCGGAATCTCCCTGGCCTGGGGCGCCTGGGCACCCGACGCGGGCCTCACTGCGGCACTGTCCGAAGTGGACCGTCGACGCCTGGACAGCTCCGGCCTGCCACCGCTGTCGGTCACCCAGGGCCTGGCCCTGTTCGACCAGGCCCTCGGCGGCAGCGAACCCGTGCTCGGCCTGACCCGCCTGGACACCGCCGCACTGCGTGCCGGGGGAGTACCGGCCTTGCTGCGCGGCCTGGTCCGCACCGGGGTGGAACGCCGGGTCGCCGAGGACCGGCACGACGCCGGATTCGCGCACCGCTGGGCCGACACCCCCGCCGCGGACCGCCCGAAGTTGTTGCTGGGCCTGGTCCGCGGCCACACCGCGGCCGCCCTCGGCCACCCCGACCAGACCGCCGTCGCGGTCGAACGCCAGTTCAAGGAACTCGGCTTCGACTCGCTGACCGCGCTCGACCTGCGCAACCGGCTCACCGCCGCCACCGCCCTCACCCTGCCCGCCACCCTGGCCTTCGACTACCCGACCGTCACCGCGCTGGCCGAACACCTCGCCGACCTGCTCGGCGCCGACCGCACCCGCGACACCGTCCTGCCGACCGTGGTCAGCACCGCCGAGGACCCGATCGTGGTGGTGGGCATGGCCTGCCGCCTGCCCGGCGGCGTCCGCACCCCGGACGAGCTGTGGGACATGGTGTTCACCGGCCGGGACGGCGTCACCGAATTCCCCGCCGACCGTGGCTGGGACCTGGACTACCTGCTCGGCCCGGACGGCGCCTCGGTCACCGCCGAGGGCGGCTTCCTGCACGACGCGGCCGAGTTCGACGCCGCCTTCTTCGGCATCTCCCCGCGGGAAGCCCTGGCCACCGACCCGCAACAGCGCCTCCTGCTGGAAACCTCCTGGGAAGCCCTGGAGAACGCCGGGATCGAGCCGAGGGCACTGGCAGGCAGCCAGACCGGGGTCTTCATGGGCGCCATGCCCTCCAACTACATCGAGGTCGCCGGACGCTCCGGCGCCGACCTCACCGGGCAGCTCGTCACCGGCGGCTCGCTGAGCGTGGTGTCCGGCCGGGTGTCCTACGTGCTCGGCCTGCACGGGCCAGCGGTCACCGTGGACACCGCCTGCTCCTCCTCACTGGTCGCCCTGCACTGGGCCGCCCAGGCGCTGCGGTCCGGCGAATGCGGACTGGCCCTGGTCGGCGGCGTCACCGTGATGGCCACCCCGGACGCGTTCATCGGCTTCTCCGTCCAGGGCGGACTCGCCCTCGACGGCCGGTGCAAGGCATTCGCCGACGCCGCCGACGGCACCGGCTGGGCCGAAGGCGCCGGAGTCCTTGTCGTGCAACGACTCTCCGACGCCCAGCGGGAAGGCCGCCGGGTGCTCGCGGTACTGCGCGGCAGCGCGGTCAACCAGGACGGCGCCTCCAACGGCCTCACCGCACCCAACGGCCCCGCCCAGCAGAAGGTCATCCGCCAGGCCCTGGCCGGCGCCGGACTGCGTGGCGCGGACATCGACGTGGTGGAGGCACACGGCACCGGCACCGTGCTCGGCGACCCGATCGAGGCCCAAGCGCTGCTCGCCACCTACGGCCAGGACCGGGAACGCCCGCTCTACCTCGGCTCGCTCAAGTCCAACGTCGGCCACACCCAGGCCGCCGCCGGCGTGGCCGGGATGATCAAGATGATCATGGCCATGCGGCACGGCGTACTGCCGCCGACCCTGCACGTGGACGCGCCCTCCACCCGGATCGACTGGTCCGGCGGCGACGTCCGGCTGCTCACCGAACCCCTGCCCTGGCCGGAAACCGGACGGCCGCGCCGCGCCGCGGTCTCCTCCTTCGGCGTCTCCGGCACCAACGCGCACGTGATCATCGAAGCCCCCGCACCCGCCGCACCGCCCGCCGAACGCGCACCGGTGACCGGGGTGCTGCCCTGGGTGCTCTCCGGCCGCTCGGCCGCCGCGGTCCGCGCCCAGGCCGCCCGCCTGCTGGCCGCACCGGAAGTGGTTGCGGCAGAACCGGTCGACGTCGGCTGGACCCTGGCCGCACGCACCCGGTTCGAGCACCGCGCCGTGCTGCTGGGCGCGGACCGGGACGAACTGCTGGCCGGGCTGCGGGCGGTAGCGGAGGGCGAGCGCGCCGTGGTCGCACCCGGCGGCGAGGGCCTGGCCGTGCTGTTCAGCGGACAGGGCGCGCAACGACTGGACATGGGCAAGGCCCTGCACCAGGAATTCCCGGTGTTCGCCGAGGCTTTCGACGCCGTGGCCACCGAACTCGACCCCGGGCTGCGTGCGGTCATGTGGGGCGAGGACGCCGAAACCCTGGCCCGCACCGGCTGGGCGCAGCTCGCGCTGTTCACGGTCGAGGTCGCCGCCTACCGGCTGCTGGAATCCTTCGGCGTGCGACCGGACTACCTGCTCGGCCACTCCGTCGGCGAGGTCGCCGCGGCACACGTGGCCGGGGTGCTGTCCCTGCCCGACGCCTGCGCGCTGGTCTCCGCCCGCGCCCGGCTGATGCAGGCGCTGCCCGCGGGCGGCGCGATGATCGCGGTCGAGGCCACCGAGGCCGAGATCACCGCCGTGCTCTCCGACCGGGTCGCGCTCGCCGCGGTCAACGGCCCGGACTCGGTGGTGCTCTCCGGCACGGAGGCCGATGTCCTTGCCGCCGCGGCCAGATTCGCCGATCGGCGGACCTCGCGGCTGAAGGTCTCGCATGCCTTCCACTCGCCACTGGTCGAGCCGATGCTGGCCGAGTTCGCGCACGTGCTGGCCGGACTCGACTGGCAGGCCCCCCGGCTGCCGATCGTGTCCAACCTGACCGGCGAACCCGCCGAGGTGGCCACCCCGGACTACTGGGTCCGCCAGGCCCGCGAGGCCGTCCGCTTCGCCGACGGCCTGGACTGGCTGGCCGCCAACGGCGTGCGCACCCTGGTCGAGGTCGGCCCCGGCAGCACCCTGTCCGCCCTCGCCCAGCGCACCACCGGCGTGGTGGCCGTCCCACTGACCGACGCCCCGCTGCCCGCACTGGCCCGCCTGCACGAACGCGGTGTCGCGCTGACCTGGGATGCCCTGCTGCCCAACGGACGCCAGGTCGAGCTGCCCGGCTACGCCTTCCAGCGCGAGCACTTCTGGCCGGACCCCGCAGCCACCACCGATGTGGCGGGCGCCGGACTCGACCCGGCCGGGCACCCGCTGCTGAGCGCCACCGTGGCCCTGCCCGATTCCGGCGGCGTGCTCTTCACCGGCCGCCTCGCCCCGAGCAGCCAGCCCTGGCTCGCCGACCACCGCGTCCGTGGCACCATCCTGTTCCCCGGCGCCGGACTGGTCGAACTCGCGCTGCGCGCCGGCGACGCCGTGGGCTGCGACCACCTGGCCGAACTCGTCCTGGAAGCCCCGCTCGCCCTGCCCGGCCGCGGCTGCCAGATCCAGGTCGCGCTGACCCCGCAGGGCAATGAGTGGGCGCTGACCGTGCACTCCCGCCCCGACGGTGCCCAGGACTGGACCCGGCACGCCACCGGCCGCCTCGGCACCACCACCGCACCCGTGGTGGACCTGCCCTGGCCGCCCACCGGCGCCGAGATCGACCTGTCCGGCTTCTACGCCGACGGCGGCGACCTGGCCTACGGCCCCGCTTTCCAGGGCCTGCGCCGCGCCTGGGTGGACGGCGACCGGGTGTGGGCCGAGGTCGAACTGCCCGGCCTGCCCGTCACCGGCTACGGCATCCACCCGGCCCTGTTCGATGCCGTCCTGCACGCGGCCGCCTGCACCGGCGCGAGCACCGCCCAGCTGCCGTTCGTCTTCGGCGGTGTCACCCTGTTCGCCACCGGTGCGAGCACGGTCCGGGTGTGCCTGACCCGCACCGGCCCCGACACCTTCGAGGCCACCGTCACCGACCCGGCGGGCGCTCCCGTGCTCACCCTCGGCTCGGTGGTCACCCGCCCACTGCCCGCTGGCGACCTCACCCCGCGCGACACCGTGGCACTGACCCAGACCTGGGTCCCGGTCCCGGCCGCCGCCATCGAGGACGCCGTGCACACCACGGACCTCAGCACGCTGACCGAGCCCGCCCGCACCATCGTGCTCACCGCACCCACCCCGGACGGCCCGGTCCCGGCGGCCGCGCACGAGATCGCCAAGTGGACCCTGGCCCAGCTCCAGCACTGGCTCGCCGAACCCCAGTTCGCCCAGTCCCACCTGGTCTTCCGGACCAGCGGCGCGGTCAGCACCGGCCCCGAGGACCCGATCACCAACCTGCCCGCCGCCACCGCCTGGGGCCTGCTCGCCACCGCCCAGTCCGAACACCCCGGCCGCATCACCCTCCTCGACACCGACTCCGATCAGCTCGCCACCGCCGACGAACCCCAACTCGCCCTGCGCGCGGGCACCGCACTCGCCCCGCGCCTGGTACGCGCCGCCGAACCCGAACGTGCCCCGGTCGACGGCCCGGTCCTGATCACCGGCGGCACCGGCGGCCTCGGCGGACTGCTCGCCAAACACCTGGTCACCGAGTACGGGATCGGCGAACTCCTGCTGGTCAGCCGCCGCGGCCAGGCCCCCGAACTGACTGCCGAACTCACCGCGCTCGGCGCCAAGGTCACCGTGGCCGCCTGCGATGTCAGCGACCGGGACGCACTGGCCGCCCTGCTGGCCGAGCACCCGGTGCGCGGGGTGGTGCACGCGGCCGGGGTGCTCGACGACGGCGTGCTCACCGCGCTGACCCCGGACCGGCTCGACCACGTCCTCGCGCCCAAGGTGGACGCGGCCTGGCACCTGCACGAACTGCTCGGCGACGTCCCGCTGTTCGTGCTGTTCTCCTCCATGGCCGGCCAGCTCGGCAACCCCGGCCAGGCCAACTACGCCGCGGCCAACGTCTTCCTGGACACCCTCGCCCGCGTCCGACGGCAACAGGGCCTCGCCGCGGTCTCGATGGCCTGGGGCGCCTGGACCGGCGAGGCCGGACTCACCGGCACCCTCAGCGAGGCCGACCAGCGCCGCCTGCGCGGACTCGGCCTGCCCCCGCTGGCTCCCGAGCAGGGCCTGGCCCTGTTCGACCAGGCGCTGAACAGCGCCGAATCCGTGCTGACCCTCACCCGCCTGGACGCCACCGCGTTGCGCGCCAACGGAATCCCGCCGCTGCTGCGCGCACTGGTGCCCGGCGGCAGCCGCCGGATCGCCGGTGCCGCCGCCGACGCGGACTTCGCCCGCCGCTGGGCGGACACCCCCGCCGCCGACCGCCCCGGCCTGCTCACCGGACTGGTCCGCGGCGAGGTCGCCGCCGTGCTCGGGCACACCGCGGCCGACCGGGTCGAGATCACCCAGGCGTTCAAGGACCAGGGCTTCGACTCACTCACCGCCGTCGAACTCCGCAACCGCCTCACCGCCGCCACCGGCCTGCCGCTGTCGGCCACCCTGGTCTTCGACTACCCCAGCGTCACCGAGGTCGCCGCCCATCTGGCCGCTCTGCTCGGCGACGGACCAGCCATCGCAGCCCCGGTGGCCGCCCGAGCCAGCGACGAACCCATCGCCATCGTCGGCATGGCCTGCCGCTTCCCCGGCGGGGTCGAGACCCCCGACGAACTGTGGGACCTGGTGGCCCAGGGCCGCGACGCGATCACCGGATTCCCCGCCGACCGCGGCTGGGACCTGGACGCCCTGGCCGGACCCTCGGTCACCGCCCACGGCGGCTTCCTGGACGGCGTGGCCGAGTTCGACGCCGCCTTCTTCGGCATCTCCCCGCGCGAAGCCCTGGCCACCGACCCGCAACAGCGACTGCTGCTGGAAACCTCCTGGGAAGCCCTGGAACACGCGGGCCTGGACCCGGCCGCGCTCACCGGCCAGCCGGTCGGCGTGTTCGCGGGCGCCTTCCAGTCCGGCTACACCGACATCGCGATCCGCTCCACCGAGGACATCGCCGGACACCTGATCACCGGCGGCTCGCAGAGCGTGGTCTCCGGCCGGATCGCCTATTCCCTCGGCCTGCAAGGCCCGGCCATGACCGTGGACACCGCCTGCTCGTCCTCCCTGGTCGCCCTGCACCTGGCCGCGCAGGCCCTGCGGGCGGGAGAATGCCCGCTCGCGCTGGTCGGCGGGGTCACCGTGATGGCCACCCCGAACACCTTCATCGGCTTCTCCGCCCAGGGCGGCCTCGCCGGTGACGGCCGCTGCAAGGCCTACGCGGACAGCGCGGACGGCACCGGCTGGTCCGAGGGCGTCGGCGTGCTGGTCGTGCAACGACTCTCCGACGCCGTCCGCGAGGGCCGCCGGGTACTGGCCATCGTCCGCGGCAGCGCGGTCAACCAGGACGGCGCCTCCAACGGCCTCACCGCCCCCAACGGCCCGTCCCAGCAACGCGTCATCCGCCAGGCACTGGCCACCGCCGGACTCACACCGTCCGAAGTGGACGCCGTCGAGGGCCACGGCACCGGCACCGTGCTCGGCGATCCCATTGAGGCACAGGCCCTCCTGGCCACCTACGGCCAGGACCGGGACACCCCGCTGCTGCTCGGCTCACTCAAGTCCAACCTCGGCCACACCCAGGCGGCGGCGGGCGTGGCCGGGATCATCAAGATGGTCCAGGCCATGCGGCACGGCCTGCTGCCCGCCACCCTGCACATCGACGAACCATCGTCCAAAGTGGACTGGACCCAGGGTGCGGTCGACCTGCTCACCCAACCCACCCCCTGGCCGGAAACCAGTCGCCCACGTCGCGCTGGCATCTCCTCCTTCGGCGTCTCCGGCACCAACGCCCACGTCATCCTCGAAGCCCCCGCCCCGGTCACCACCCCCGAACCCGCCGACTCCCCGGCCATCCCGTGGGTGCTCTCCGCCCGCACCGAGTCCGCCCTGCGCGCCCAGGCCGCCCGCCTGGCCCGGCACATCGCCGACCACGAACCACACCCCGCGGCCGTCGCCCGCACACTGACCGAACGCACCGCCTTCGACCACCGCGCGATCGTGGTCGGCACCAACCGGGACGAGCTGCTGGCCGGACTGCGAGCCCTCGCCGAGGACCTGCCCGCCCCACACGTCCTGCTCGGCACGACCACCCCGCGCACCGGCACCGTGTTCGTCTTCCCCGGCCAGGGCGGCCAGTGGACCGGGATGGCCCTGGAACTCTGGGACAGCTCCCCGGTCTTCGCCACCGCGATGGCCGACTGCGCCACCGCCCTTTCGTCCTTTGTGGACTGGAACCTGCGCGAGGTCCTCGCCGACGAGCACGCACTGGCCAGGGTCGACGTCGTCCAGCCCGCGCTGTGGGCCGTGCTGGTGTCGCTGGCCGCCCTGTGGCGCGCCCACGGTGTCGAACCGGCCGCCGTGGTCGGCCACTCCCAGGGCGAGATCGCCGCGTTCTGCACGGCCGGTGCACTGTCCCTTGTGGACGGTGCAAGGATCGTCGCCCTGCGCAGCAAGGCCATCGCGGACACCCTGGCCGGACTCGGTGGCATGGCCGCGGTGGCCCTGTCCGCCGCACAGGTCACCGAACTGATCGACGACCGGCTCTCGATCGCGGCGGTGAACGGCCCGGCCGCGGTGGTGGTCTCCGGCGAGGTCGCCGCCCTGCACGAGCTGGTCGCCCGCTGCGAGGCCGACCAGGTGCGGGCCCGGATCATCCCGGTGGACTACGCCGCGCACTCCGCCCAGGTGGAGCAGATCGCCGACCGCCTGCGCACCGAACTCGCCCCGATCACACCCCGCACCGCGGACCTCCCGGTCTACTCCTCGGTCACCGGCGCGGAGTTCGACACCGCCCAGGCCGACGCCGCCTACTGGGTGCGCAACCTGCGCGAGACCGTGCGCTTCGCCGAGACCGCCGAAGCCCTGGCCGCCAACGGTTTCCGCACCTGGGTCGAGGTCGGCCCGCACCCCGTGCTCACCGGCGCGGTCCAGGACATCGTCCCGGACGCCGTGGTCGTCGGCACCCTGCGCCGCGAGGACGGCGGCCCCCGCCAGTTCCACACCGCGCTGGCCGCCCTGGCCGTGCACGGCGTTCCCATCACCTGGGGCCTGACCGGCCCCCGGGCCGACCTGCCCGCCTACCCGTTCCAGCACCGCCGTTACTGGCCGGACTCGCTCACCGCCGACGCGGACGTCGTCGGCGCGGGCCTGACCTCCGCCGAACACCCGCTGCTCGGCGCGCGACTGGCCCTGCCCGGCAGCGGGGGAGTGCTGTTCACCGGCAGGCTGTCCACGCACACCCACCCGTGGCTGGCCGACCACACCGTCCGCGGCGTCACCGTGTTCCCCGGCACCGGCTTCGTCGAACTCCTGGTGCGGGCGGGCGATTCGGTGGGCTGCGACCGGCTCGCCGAACTCACCCTGGAAGCCCCACTCGTGGTCCCCGACCGCGGCTGCCAGGTCCAGCTCGTGCTCACCGAGACCGACGGCGGCTGGACCGCCCAGGTGCACTCCTGCCCAGACGGCGCCGAGCAGTGGACCCGGCACGCCACCGCGCTGCTCACCCCCGGCGCGGCTCCCGCCGAACCACTCACCTGGTCCCCGGAGGGCGCCCAGCCCGCCGATCCCTCGGTGCTGCACGGGGTTGACGGCGACATCGTCTACGGCCCGGCCTTCCGCGGCCTGCGCCGCGCCTGGTCCGACGGCGACCAGGTCTGGGCCGAGGTCGAACTACCCGGCCTGCCCGTCACCGGCTACGGCATCCACCCGGCCCTGCTCGACGCCGTCCTGCACGCGGCCGCCTTCACCGGCCTCACCGACGGCGGCCCCGCACTGCCGTTCCTGTTCACCGATGTCGTCCTGCACGCCGCCGGGGCCACCAGCGTCCGCGCCCTGCTCACCCGCACCGGCCCCGACACCGTCGCCGTGACCGTCACCGACCCGGCAGGCGCACCCGTGCTCACCATCGGCTCCCTACTGGCCCGCCCACTGCCCGCCGGTGACCTGCGCACGCTCGGCGACGCCGCGCTGCTGGCCACCGAGTGGACCGCGCTCCCGTTCACCCCATCCCGTTGGCAGCCAACGGAACACGCCTTGCTCACCGTCCCGCACACCACCGATCCGGATCCGGCCGCCGTGCACGAGATCGTGCTGGCCACACTGACCCGGTTGCAGCGCTGGCTCACCGAGGAGGACACCCACCTGGTCGTGCTCACCAGGGACGCCATCGCCGCCGAGGACGGCCTGCTCTCCGACCTGCCGGCCGCCGCGGTCTGGGGCCTGATCCGCTCCGCCCAGTCCGAGAACCCGGGCCGGATCACCCTGGTCGACGCCGATGCGGACCCCGACCTGTCCGTGCTCGCCGGCCTGCTCGCCACCGGCGAACCCCAGATCGCCCTGCGCGACAACAAGGCCGGCACCCCACGCCTGACCCGCCACACCCCCGACCCCGAGCCCGTCGCCATTGACGGCCCGGTCCTGATCACCGGCGGCACCGGCGGGCTCGGCGGCCTGATCGCCCGGCACCTGGTCACCGCGCACGGCGTCACCGAACTGCTGCTGCTCAGCCGCCGCGGCACGGCCGCACACGGAGCCGAGGACCTGGTCGCCGAGCTGACCGGCCTCGGCGCCGAGGTCACCGTCGCCGCCTGTGACGTCTCCGACCGCACCGCCCTGGCCGCCGTGCTCGCCGAGCACCCGGTCAACGGCGTCGTGCACACCGCGGGCGTGCTCGACGACGGCGTCATCGGCTCCCTGGACGACAAACGCGTGCAGCACGTCCTCGCGCCCAAGGTGGACGCGGCCTGGCACCTGCACGAACTGCTCGGCGACGTGCCACTGTTCGTGCTGTTCTCCTCCATGGCCGGACTGCTCGGCGGTCCCGGCCAGGGCAACTACGCCGCCGCCAACGTGTTCGTGGACGCCCTCGCGCACTGGCGGCAGCAGCAGGGCCTGGCCGCGGTCTCGATGGCCTGGGGCGCCTGGACCACCGAGATCGGCCTCACCGGCACCCTCACTGACGCCGACCTGCGCCGGATGGCCCGCTCCGGCATGCCGCCACTGGCCGTGGACGCCGGTCTGGCCCTGTTCGACCAGGCCCTGCGCGGCACCGAACCCGTGCTCGGCCTGACCCGCCTGGACACCACCGCGTTGCGCGCCAACGGCGCCCCGCCACTGCTGCGTGCCCTGGCCGGACCCGCCGCCCGCCCGCTCGCGGGCAGCGCGGCCGCCGACCCGGCCGGATTCGCCGACCGCTGGGCAGCTGTCCCTGACCCTGAACGCCCGGCGTTCCTGCTGGACCTGGTGCGCGCGCACATCGCCGCCGCCCTCGGCCACACCGCCGCCGCGGACATCAACCCGGCCCAGGCCCTGCGCGAACTCGGCTTCGACTCGCTGACCGCACTGGAACTGCGCAACCGGCTCGGCGCGGCCACCGGCCTCACCCTGCCGCCCACCCTGGTCTTCGACCACCCCACCGCCGCCGACCTGGCCGCCTTCCTGACCACCCGGCTGGCGACCGCGCCACCCAAGCCGGAGAAGCACAGCGTCGGCCAGGACGCCATGGGCAAGATCTACCTGCAGGCCATCGAGAACAAGCAGGTCGAGGCCGCGCACGAGTTCGCGCTCAGCGCCGCCGCGCTGCGCACCAAGTTCACCACCGCGGCCGACCTCACCACCCCGCCCCAGGTCGTCCGGCTCTCCGCAGGCGAGTCCGGACCGCACCTGGTCTGCCTGTGCCCGCCGGTCCCGCTGCCGCTGACCGGACCCGACGTGTACCTGCGCTTCGCCGCCGAATTCGCCGGCAGCCGCAGGGTGTCCGCGGTGATGCCGCCCGGCTTCGCCGAGGACGAGGCCCTGCCCGCCACCGCCGAGGTGCTCATCGACGTGCTCGCCACCGCCATCGCCGAACACGTCGGCGAGGAGGAGTTCGCCCTGGCCGGGGCCTCCTCCGGTGGTGTGCTGGCCTATGAGGTGGCCCGCGAGCTGGAGCGGCGCGGCACCCCGCCGACCGGGGTGGCGCTGCTGGACTCCTACCGGATGAACGACAAGGTCCTGAAGAAGTGGGACAACGACCTGGCCACCCGCTCCTTCGTCGGCCTGGACTCCGGCGGCATCGGCTTCACCGAGATCTCCGCCTTCGCCTGGGTCTGCGCCCGGCTGCTCATCGACTGGGCCCCCGGCGGCCTGACCGCCCCCGCCCTGCTGGTCCGCGCCAGCGAGCCCCTGGTGGCCGGGGAAACCCACGAGTGGCAGACCACCCTGGACGCGATGACCGAGGTGATCGACGTGCCCGGCGACCACTTCTCCATCCTGGAGACCGAGCACGTGCCCTATGCCGCCGAGGTGGTCCAGGAGTGGCTGGACCGGGCCAAGGCGGACTAGCGGTACAGCTCCGGCCGCCGGTCGGTGAGGTAGGTGGTCTCCGCCCGCGCGGCGGCCAGCTCGCCGAGGTCGACCTCGGCGAGCAGCAGCTCCTCGGCCTCCGGTCCGGCCGCCCTCGCCTGGCCGTGCGGGTCCACCAGTCGGGAGCGGCCGCAGTACTGGCCACCCGCCCAGTTCACGTAGGCCAGGTACAGCTGGCTCTCGAAGGCCCTGGCCGCCACCAGGGTCTCCGGCACGAACCGCCACGGCCCGGCCAGCGCGGTCGGCGCGGCCAGCAACTGGGTGCCCGCCAGCGCGTGCGCCCGCACCACCTCCGGGAACTCCACGTCGTAACAGATCGCCAGACCCACCAGGACCCCGTCGACCTCGACCTGCACCAGCGGCTCGTCCCCGGCGGTGAACACCGCCCGCTCGTGCTCGCCGTACAGGTGCGCCTTGCGGTAACTCGCCACGGTCCCGCGTTCCGGGGTGACCACGGCGGCCACGTTGTAGACCGCGGCACCGTCCACTTCGGGCAGTCCGTGCACGATCGTCACCCCGGTCCCGGCCGCGATCCGGCCGACCCGCGCGGTGTATCCGGCGTCCACCTCGGCCAGCAGCCGCCTGCTCAGCGGATAACCGGTGGCGTACAGCTCCGGCGTGATCAGCAGTGCCGCACCGGCCTCCGCCGCCCGCGCGGCGGCCACCGCCAGCCGGTCGAGCTGCTCGCCGGGCCGGGTGCCCGAAGCCGGGGTTTCGGCTTGCCAGCAGGCGATCCGCACATGAACCTCATTCGGGCAGGGCGACCGGCGCGAACCGGTCGAACAGGTCCCCCGGACCCGGGTTGTCCGGCCGGGCGCCGCCGCCGAGGTGGTGCAGCACCCCCCAGACGGCGTTGAGCGCGGTGGTCACCGCCCCCTCCGCGAAGCCGCCCGTCCACGACACGTCGTCACCGGCCAGGAACAGCCCGCGCCGCTCGGGTGGCGCGTCCGCCTGCATGAAGTGGGTGAACAGCCTGCGCTGGTAACGGTAGTGGCCGGGCAGGTTGGCCTTGAAGGCGCCCAGGAAGTCCGGTTCGTCCTCCCAGGACACGCACAGCGGCCCGGCGATGATGTGCGAGCGGATGTCCACCCCGGGGTAGATGTCGGCCAGCGCCCGCAGTGTCACGTCCAGGCGCTGTTCGGCGCTCAGCGGCGCGACCTTCAGCGAATCGTCGTTCCAGGTGTAGGACAGGCACATCACCGCTGGCCGGTCCGGTCCGTCGTCCAGGAGGTAGGTGCTGCGCGGCGACCGGTCGGTCAAGGTCATCGCCAGCACCGGCTCGCCGGTGGCCGGGTCCAGGTCCTGCCAGAAAGGCCGGTCCACCAACACATACAGCTTGGACGCGCACATGTAGTGCGTGCGTTCCAGCGCGGTCCAGTCCGCGGCCGAGAACAACGCCCGCGCGCCCTCGACCCTGGTCACCAGCACCCGGTGCGGCGCGGTCACCACCACCGCCGGGTACTGCTCGACGCGCCCGTCCGCGTCGGTGACCGCGAATCCGTCGCCCACCCTGGCCAGCCCGGTCACCGCGGGCCGCGGCGCGCCACCGTGCAATCCGGCCAGCGAGGTCCCAGCCGGCCAGTGCGCCGCGTCCGCGGGGGCGTGCGCCCACAACCGTTCCGGCAACCGCTGGCAGCCGCCGACAATGCTCACCTGGTCCTCGTTGGCGCCGGTCAGCACCAGCCGCAGCACATCGAGGACGGTGTTGGGGAAGTCGGTGTCCCAGCCGCCGGTGCCGAAGCCGACCTGCCCGAAGACCTCCCGGTGCCGGAAGGAGGCGAAGAACGGCGAGGTGGCCAGGAAACCGTGGAAGGAGGTGTCGTCCAGCTCGGCCACCAGACGGTTCCACACCGCCTTGAGCGTGCCCACCTCCCGCCGCCGCAACGCGTCGTCCAGGGTGGCGAGTTCGGCCGATTCCCGCAGCGTCTTGTCCCAGGCGTCGGCCACCTCCTGGTACAGCGAGGGCAGATCAGCCAGTTCCCTGGCCAGATGCTGCTGTCCGCCGAGGTCGACCAGGGTGGCCGGTGTGCACTCCGCGAGTGGGTTCGGGAACGGCCGGGTTGCCAGCCCGACCAGGTCGATGTAGTGCGCCAATGCCCGCGCCGTCGGCGGAAACCGCATCGCGCCCATCTCGGCGTGCTGGTCCGGATGACCGGGAAAGGCCACCGACCGCATCCGGCCACCGATCGCCCCCGGCTCGTACACCACCGGCCGCAAACCCAGGCGCAGCAACTCATACGCCGCGGTGATCCCCGCGATCCCGCCGCCCACCACCGCGACCGGCGCCCCACACCGGTCGGCAGGCAGCACACCCAGCCCGGCCGGGTGAGCCAGCCAATGGTCATAGGAGAACGGGAAGTCGGGGCCGAGCATGGTCAGCTCGGGGGACAAGCCCAAGGGAGAGTTGGTCATCTGCCGCCGGTTCGGGTCGCTCGGGTGCGGGCGGGCGCGACTCGCGGCGCGACGCTAACCCGCCCGTCCACACCCCGACAAGGGCTCGATACGCCGCCAAGTCGAGGGGTTTTCCCAGAGCTGATTGGACTTTCCCGCACGCCCCGACGCCAGTAGCTGACCAGAACTGGCCAGAAACTGCCGGCCCGCACCGTCCACAAGCGACCGTCGACCCCGCAGCGGCACCCGGCCACTACGGTCGGTCACCCCGGGGTCAGTGGCCCGCGCGCAGCCGGGGTGTGCTCAGCTCGCCAAGCCCGTGCTCCAGTTCGGCCGCCTGCGCCAGCGCCCACCCGAGCAACCCGGCCACATCGATCCCGTACGGCGAATCCCGCTGGTACGCCTCGATGTTCCCGGCCCCGCGCTGGAGCAGGCTGAACGCGCCGGTCCGATTCCCGCGGGCGGCATGGGTGGCCCCCACCGCGAGCTGCGCCAGCCCCTTCCACAGCATCCTGTGCTCCTCGTCCGAGGACTTCCAGGCGTCCTCCAGGATCTCGTGCGCGTGGAAGGGCATGCCCGCGTCCAGGAGCCGCTGCGCCTCGGTCAGGGTGACCTCGGGTGTGCGGACGACGCCCTCTGGCAGGCGTTCGATGCCGGGGGCGCCGTGCGGCAGTGGTCTGCCGAGCCCGTCCCGTGGGCGGGCGTTGCGGGCCCGGCCCTCGTCGTCGCGGTCCCGGTCGAGCTGCTGCGCACTGCCATCCGAACTCACCCGCCCATCATCCCACCGCCGCCTCGCTCAGGCGCCGAACGTGCGCCGGTAGGCAGAAGGAGTGGTCCGCAGCGCCCGGCGGAAGTGCTGGCGAAGCAGCTGACCGGTGGCGAACCCGGTGCGCTCGGCGATGCGGTCCACAGTGAGGTCGGTGGTCTCCAGGAGTTCCCTGGCCGCGGTCAGCCGCTGCTGGTTCAGCCAGCGCAGCGGGGTGAGGCCGACCTGCCTGCTGAAGTGCCTGCCGAAGGTCCGGGTGCTCATCGCCGCGCGTTCGGCGAACTGCCGCAACGTCAACGGCTCGTGCAACCGGTGCAGTGCCCAGTCCAGCACCGAGCCCAGGCTGTCGGCCTGACCCGCGGGCGCGGCGGGTGGCGGGATGTACTGGGTCTGGTCGCCCTCCCGGTGCGGGGCGATCACCATCCGCCGCCCGACCTCGGCGGCGATCGCGGTGCCGAAGTCCTTGCGCACGATGTGCAGGCACAGGTCGATCCCGGCCGCGGTGCCGCCGCTGGTGAGGATGTCGCCGTCGTCGGTGTACAGCGCGCTCTCCGCCACCCGGATGCCCGGATGGTCCCGGCGCAGCCGCTCGGCGTACATCCAGTGCGTGGTCACCGTGCGCCCCTCCAGCAACCCGGCCGCGGCCAGCACGAACACCCCCGAGCACACCGTGGCCAGCCGCGCGCCACGCCGATGGGCCCGCCGCAGCGCGGCCAGCAGCGACTCCGGCGGCCGCGAGGAGATGCCGGCCGGCACCACCACCAGGTCGGCCGTCTCCAGCGCGGCCAGGCCGGCCGGCGCCTCCAGGCGTAGCCCGTCCGGGGTGCGCCGCGGCCCGGGATCGGCCTGGCACAGCGTCAGGTGGTACCAGCGCGGGGTCAGGTCCACCCGGTCGCAGCCGAACACCTCGCAGGGCACCGCCAGCTCGAACAACCCCACCCCGCCCAGCAACGGCACCACCACTCGCAGGCGTTGCCCCCCGGTCACCACCATGGCGCGAATGTATCGGGAGCTGACTGCCAGCGGCCTTACCCCGAGGTACCGCGACGTTCAACCTGGAGGGGGATGGGCCAGGGGGGAAAGTGTGCCGCACATGGTGGATTTCGCTTTGCTGGGCGTGATCGAGATGTACTCGGGCAACCGCGGGATTCACCTGGGTCACGCCAAGCAACGCGTGGTCCTGGCGGCCCTGCTGGCCGAGTCCGGCCGCCCGGTTCCGTTGCCCGTACTGGAAGATCGCCTGTGGGGCCGGCGCAGGCCACCCAGCAGCCGGGCCACCCTGTACTCCTACCTCTCCAGGCTGCGCGCGATCCTGGACCGGACCGGCGGGGCCGCGATCGAACGCACCACCGACGGCTACCTGCTCGCCACCCCTGAACACGCACTGGATCTGCACCGCTTCCAGGACCTGCTCCGCCGCGCCCGGGTCGAACCGGACCCGGACCTGGCGACCGCCCTGTTCGAGCAGGCGCTCGCGCTGTGGCGGGGCGAGTTCTGCGCCGGGGTGGACCTGCCGTGGTTCAACAACCTGCGCGACACCCTGCACGCCCAACGCCTGATCGCCGAACTGGACCACGCCGACCTCGCGCTGGGCCAGGGCCGCCACTCCGAACTGCTGCCCGCCCTCACCAGCAGGGCCACCGCCCACCCGCTGGACGAACGCGCCGCCGCCCAGCTGATGACCGCGCTCTGGCAGTCCGGCCGCGCGGCCGAGGCGCTGGCACACTTCGAGGTGGTGCGCACCAGGCTGGTGACCGAACTGGGCGTGGATCCCGGTATGCCGCTTCGGCAACTGCACTGCCGGATCCTGCGCGGGCTGGCCCCGGGTCCGGGTGAGCGGGTCGGCTGGGGCTGGCGCGGACGACCTGTCCACACCGGCCCCAGGCCCTCCGCTGGTGCTCAGTCCCGGTTGAAGTAGGCGTTCTGCTGCCCCTGGCAGTCCCACTGCTCGGCAACCGCCCCGTTGGCCATGCCGCGCCCGGCGATCTGCAGGCACTTCCCGCTGTAGCGGTTGACCAGGTAGAAGTACCGGGGGTCGTTCTCCTTCTGCCGCAACTCCCAGTACGCCTCGGCCTGGTCCGCGCAGGTGTACAGCTCGGCCCTGGCCCCGTTGGCCTTGCTGGGCCCGGCGATCTTCAGGCACTGGGCAGGGTGGTCCCGGTGCTGGATCCACACGCCCTTCGCGGGGTTCAGGTTGAAGATCCAGTACGCGGCGGGTTGCGCCAGGCACTCCCATTGCTGGACCCGGGCTCCGTTGTGCCCGGCGTTGTTGGCGGTCTCCAGGCACTTCCCGCTGTGCAGGAACTTCATGTGCGCGGTGAACGGCGGCGGCGCCGCCGCGGCGGAGGCCGTTGTTCCGGCGCTGAGGATGACCATGGTGACTATCGCGACGAAGATCGCGATTTTGCGGTGTGTTCGCATGGGAGCACGGTGCCGGAGCCGGCATGGACAGTTCTTGGAGGATTCTTGGATCCATTCGCGAAATGGGATTGACCCGGGTTCGGCGGTGGGCAATGATGAACGCACACCACGAGCGAGGAGGGGTTATGACGAACATGATGAACATGCGGCGTCACACCCGACGATCCTCGCGCAGCACCGGCTCCCCGCCATGACGTGCACCACGTCGTGACCAGGGAGCCGCCCATCGGGAAACCGACAAGGGCGGCTTTCTTTGTTTGGTGTGCCTGAAATGTATTTCGACTTACCTCTGTAGCTCAGTTGGATAGAGCGCCGCATTACGGATGCGGAGGTCCCGGGTTCGAATCCTGGCAGGGGTGCGACCAATTCCGCCCAGGGCATCACCCCGCCCGGTCCGGGCGGGGGCAACGCGACGCGCGCGGCTCGGCAGCCAGCCGGGAGTCATGATCCCGGCGCACGTGGGTCGGCACCACGGCGCGCGACCATCACGGCCAGTCCCTGGTCACCTCGCCGATGGCCTGGTCCAGGATCTCCAGGCCCAGTACCAGTTCCTGCTCGGTGGCGGTCAGCGCCGGCGCGATCCGGAACACCCCGCCCATCCCCGGCAGCTGCACGATGTTCATGTGCAGCCCCAGTTCCAGGCAGCGCTGGGTCACCGCCGCGCCCAGGGCGTCCGAGCCCTGCTTGGTCTCCCGGTCCACCACCAGTTCCAGCCCCACCAGCAGGCCCCGGCCGCGCACGTCGCCGACCACCTCGTGCCGCCCGGCCAGCTCGTGCAACCCGCTCCGCAGCACCTCGCCCAGCCGCACCGCGCGCTGGTCGAGGCCATCGCGCTCCAGCACGTCGAGCACGGTGTTGCCGACCGCGGCGACCAGCGGGTCGGAGACGTGGGTGGTGAAGAACAGGTAGCCGCGCTCGTGCGCCTCCTGCTCGCTCTCCGCGCTGGTGATCACCGCGGCCAGCGGCAGTCCGGCGCCCAGGGTCTTGGACAGGGTGAGGATGTCCGGGACGATGCCGTCGCGTTCGAAGGCGTACCAGGTGCCGGTGCGGCACAGGCCGGTCTGCGCCTCGTCCAGGATCAGCAACATGCCGCGCTCGCGGCACTTCTCGCGCAGCGCGGCGAAGTAGCCGGGCGGGGGTTCGAGCACGCCGCCGGAGGACAGGATCGGTTCGACCAGGCAGGCGGCCAGGTTGCCGGTGGACTGGGCGTCGATCAGGTCGAAGCCGAAGTCCAGCTGCCGCCGCCAGTCCAGGCTGCCGTCGGCGGCGAGGAAGTCCGGGCGGTAGGTGTTTGGGGCGGGGATGGCGAAGTTGCCGGGCGCGGCCGGACCGTAGCCACGGCGGCCCGCGCTGTAGGTGGCGCCGGCCGCGGCCTGGGTCATGCCGTGCCAGGACCGGGCGAAGGAGACGATCTCGTGCTTGCCGGTGACCAGCTTCGCCATGCGCAGCGCGGCCTCGTTGGACTCCGCGCCGGTGGTCAGCAGCTGCACCTTCTCCAGCGGCGCGGGCAGCGTCCCGGCCAGGCGGCGGGCCAGCTCGACCACCGGGCGGCTGAGCATGCCGCTGAACAGGTGGTCCAGGGTGCCGATCTGGCGGCGCACCGTCTCGACGATGGCCGGGTGCGAGTGGCCGAGGATCGCGCTCATCTGCCCGGAGGTGAAGTCCAGGATCCGGCGGCCATCCTCCGTGCGCAGGAAGCTGCCTTCCGCGCTGGCGATGATCTCGGGGGTGAACGTGCCGCCGTAACGCACCAGGTGGCGGTCGACGTCGGCCCAGAACTCGGTGACCGGGGTACCGGTGGTCGGAGCAGCCATGACCTCGACGCTACGACCGGCCGAGCAACGGGTCCAGCTCACAATTCCGACTGTCCTGTTCGGCGGAACCGAACAACAATGGCGGCATGCTGAACCCGTGGCGGCTGCGGCTGCTGAGCCAGCTGGACACCCTGGGCACCGTGCGCGCGGTCGCCCAGGCGGCCAGGCAGAGCGCCTCCAGCGTGTCCCAGCAACTCGCCGTCCTGGAGGCGGAAACCCGCACCCAGCTGCTGGAACGCACCGGCCGCCGGGTCCGGCTGACCCCGGCCGGGCAGCTGCTGGCCCGGCACGCGCGGTCGATCCTGGACCACATGGACACCGTCGAGGCCGAACTGCGCGTCCTCGGCGAGGAACCCACCGGCCTGGTCCGGCTGGGCGCCTTCCAGAGCGCCATCCACAGCCTGGCCGTGCCCGCGGCCACCCAGCTCGCCCGCACCCACCCGCACCTGGAGATCGAACTCCTGGAGCTGGAACCGCACGAGAGCATCCCGGCCCTACGGGTCGGCGAGGTCGACCTGATCATCACCACCCCGGACTTCGTGGAGATCCCACTGGGCCCGGACGTCGACGTGGTGCCCCTGGCCGTTGACCCGGTGGTGCTGGTGGTCCCACCCGAGCAGGCCGGACACGGCCCGGTGGACCTGGCCACCTGCGCGGGCGAGCCGTGGGCCTTCGACATGCCCGGCTCCTACATGGCCAACGTGACCACCCGGCTGTGCCGCCAGGCCGGGTTCGAGCCGCGGGTGGTGTGCCGGTTCAGCAACTACCTGATGACCCTGCAGCACGTGGAGGCCGGCCTGTCGGTGGCACTGCTGCCCGCACTGGCGGTCGACCAGCGCTACCGGGTCGCCACCCGCGAACTGAGCCCGGCCGTCACCCGCACCATCACCGCGGTGCTGCGCCAGGGCGCCCGGCCGCGCCCCGCGGTGAACCTGCTGCTGGAAACCATCCGCCGCCTCCCGGTGCCCGCCGGCCTGTCCGGCCCCTAGCGCCATTCCTCGACGGTGACCGCATCGCCGACGGCGATTGAGCCGGGGCGGAGCACAGCCGCCTTCAACCCGAAGCTCACCCCTTCGGGTTCCCGGCGGTAGGTGGCCAGGGTGCGCAACGGCTCGGGTCCGACCCGCGTCCCGACCGACTGGTCGACCAGGGTGACCGCGCAGCGGATGGCCAGCTCGCCAAAGCCGATCCGGGCGCCGCCGATGGTCATCCGGCCCACCCGGTCCTCGGTGTGCGGCTCGGGCCAGCCACTGATGACGATGTTGGGCCGGAACCGGTCCATCGGCACCGGATCGGCCCCCCGCTCCAGGATCCGCTCGTTCAGACAGTCCAAAGAGGACAATGAGAGCACCAGCAACGCGGTCGGATCGACCCCGGTCCGACTCGCCCTGGCAGGCTCACGCACCAGACGCACCGGCTGACCGACCACCCCGGACACCCATTCGGCGGCCTCCGCACCCTGGTCGATCCCGGCCCCCGGCCACTTCTCCACCTCGACCGGCCGAGCCGCCCCGTCCGTGGCCACATCCAGCACCAGCTCATCGGCGCCGGGCGCGCTCAACGCCAGCTTCGCGCCCTCGTGCCGCAACTGACCGCGGATCACCGCCAGTCGTGGCGTCGCACCCTGCCAGCAGGTGTCCCCGTCCGGCCCGACCACCGCGAACAGCCGGTCGTGGGCCAGCCCGGTCGGCGTCACCTCGGCCCGCTCCAGCACAACCCCGGCACACCCCTTGATCGGGTACACCGCCAGCGAGTGCACGATTGCCATGCGCCCCAAGGTACTAGGGCCTCCTCCGCGGAGGAGGCCCTTGGAAGTCCTGACAGATTGGGTTGTTCTTGAGTCGATGCCAGCAGTGGCCTTCCAGATCAGGTCCTCATGGAGACAGGGTTTCCAGCGGGCGGCGGGCGGTTTCCACGCCGTAGAGGGCGACGGTGAGCGCGCCGAGGACGCTGGCCACGGCCAGCACGGCGAACACCGGGGTGATGCCGCCGCCGGTGCCGACCGCCAGGCCGGTGATGATCGGGCCGGTGATGACGCCGAGGCGGGCGAACACGCCGCCGATGCTCGCGCCCGCCGCGCGCGATCGGGTGGGGTACAGCTCGGGGCCGTAGAGGTTGAGTGCCAGGTTGACCGCGAAGACGAAGAACGCGGCGGTGGAGACGAACAGCAGCACGCCCAGGCCGGTCGTCGGTGCGACCAGCGCGGCTGCCGTGAGCACCACGGCCCCGCCGGACAATCCCGTGATCAGACCGGCTCGTCTGCCCACCCGGTCGACGGTGACGGCGATCAGGATGCTGCCGGCGAACCCGGCGACGGTGGTGATCATGCTGTAGGTGAGCGAGGTGCCCACGTCCAGGTGGAAGACGCTGGTGTAGATCGTGGGCAGCCAGGAGGTGAGGCCGTAGTTCACCAGGAACGAGACGAACCACAGCACCGAGACCACGACCGTGCGGCGCAGATACCTGCCCCGGAACAGATCCAGCACGCTCGTGGAATCACCGGCGCTGACAGGCGGCGCCAGCGCCGGTGCCGGCGCGGGATCGGGCAGCGGGCCGAACTGCCTGCGCGCCGACGCCTCGAACCGGTCCACGACCGCCTCGGCCTCCTGGTGGCGGCCTCGGGCGGCCAGCCACCGGGGCGATTCGGGCACCGTCCGCAATCCGATCGCCAGCAGCACCGGCAGCGCGCCCACCGCGAACAGGACCCGCCAGCCGAAGACGGGCACCACCCAGGCGGAGACCAGCGAGGCGGCCGCGAGTCCCGCCACGAAAGCCAGTTCGTAGACGAGCACGAACCTGCCGCGCGTGCGCGGGCCGATGATCTCGCTGATGTAGGTGGCGGCCACCAGCACCTCGCCGCCGATGCCGATGCCCTGCAGGAATCTGGCTGCCTGCAACCATTCGATGCCCGGCGCGAGCGCGGCGAACAGGCTGCTCAGGGAGTACAGCAGCAGGCACCACAGCACCACCGGCACCCGGCCGAAGCGGTCGGCCAGCCTGCCGGTGAGCAGCGCGCCGAGCAGCATGCCGACCGAGCCGACGGTGATGGTGAACGTGGTCGCGACCGCGCCCAGGTGGTACTCGGCCCGCAGGGCGGGCAAGGCGTAGGCGATGAGCAGCTGGTCGAAGCCGTCGAAGAAGGTGACCGCGCCGATCACCAGCCGCGCCCGGACGGTCAGCCTGGACACCGGCAGCCGGTCGATGCGCGCCGCGATCAGCGCGCCGTGGTTGACCGTACTGGTCATCGGCGACAGTCTCCCGCCAGGTCGAGGATGCCGAGTTGCTCGGCTGTCTTGTTGTGCAGGCCCGCGACGCGTTCGGCGACCTCGCGACGGCGCACCGGATCGGCCAGCCAGGCGTAGTTCCGCAGCACGTGCTCATCCACCTCGGGACCGGTCGCGGTCTGGACCAGGGTCTGTTCGTGCGAGGAGGCCAGCACGATCTCGTTCGCCGGGCGGCGCAACCGGTCGTAGAGATCCAGGGTCGCCGCGCCGTCCAGGGTGCGCCGCACCACGGCGGCCAGCACGTCCGCGTCCAGCATCGCCATGTTCATGCCCTGTCCCAGGGTCGGCGGGACCACGTGGGCCGCGTCGCCGACCAGGCAGAGGTTGCCCTGGACGTAGCGCTCGGCGTGCGCGAGGTGGGCGCGGTAGGTGTGCGGCTCGCCCGCCAACGCCGAGGGCGCACCGGCCAGCATCGGGGCTCGGGCCACCATCCGCCGCCACAGCCGCCCCGGTTCCAGGGCCCGCCATGCCATCTCCTCGGCCACCGGGAGCTGCACGGCGACCCGCACCTGCGTGCCGCCGTCCAGCGGGATGATCATGGTGATCCCGTCCGCGCCGACATAACGCGCGGTGCGGTGATCCAGCTGCGGCGCGTCTGGGCGCGGGCAGGTGGTCATCAGGTGCACGTGGTCGTAGCGGTACCGCTGCTCGAACCGGATGCCTGCGGCCCGGCGCAACGGCGAGGCGGGGCCGTCGGCGGCCACCACGATCCGGCCGAGCGCCCGGAACGGCTCGCCCCCGATCGTGCCGGTGACCCCGCGCAGCGCGCCGTCTCGGTCGTCGAACAGTGGCGCGGACACCCGCGCGCCCCGCCGCACCGACACCAGATCGCCGTGCCCGGCGAAGGCGGCGTGCAGGGCACGGTGGATGTTGGTGTGCCGCAACACCGTCTGATGTGGATGATCGATCTCCAGGTCCGCGAAGCCCCACTCGCCAAGGAATCCGTGCACCCGGTGGTGGATACCCGAGGCCACCACCTGATAACCGTGGATGTGCGGCAACACGCCCCACTTGTCGAGCAGCCCCAGCGACAGGGGCTGGATGACGTCACCCCGGTTGAGTTCGGGGAAGTCCGCCGAACGTTCCAGCACGATCGAGGACACGCCAACGGTGGCCAGCGCGTGCGCGGTGCCGGCACCGGCGACACCACCGCCCACGATCACCACGTCGGCGTCCCAGTACAACGACGGCATGCTGCGAAGGTAGGCAGATCCCACCTCTGATTCAACGACGGCCCCGGCACCTCTGCCTGTTCGCGCAACCTGGTTTGCGCGAACAGTGCGGGCTCTGCCGGCAGCCTCAGCGAGGCATCGCCGCGGCTGCGCTGCTCTCACCTGAGGGCATCGACATGCTGGGCCTGCACTTCTGCGCTGGACCCCACGAACGGTGCCCCAACCGGCAATCCGGTCACGGCGAGCGTGAGTCTGGAACGCAGTAACGCCAGAATCCGGACAAAATGTGGCACCTCGGACGAACAGTCCCCCTTGGCGGTCGTAACAGAGTGATCTTGGATGTGATGTGATCTTGTCGGCGCGTGCAGGACGCGGGCGGCCACGTCCTCGCCCCCGACACCCGCTAGGCCGACCGCACTGCTAAGGCGCCGGGCTGTCGATCACCGAGTCGAACCGCAACCCGCTGGACCCCTGACCGCGCCCGGTGCCCCGCCGCACGCCCAGCCACACCACCACCCGCCCGTCCCGCCAGCGGGTGCGCTGGAAGGACAACGCGAGCCGGGTGCCGGTCTGGGTGACCTCCTCCTCGTTCACGAAGTACGGCTCACCCCGGTCCAGACCCTCGCGCAACAGGTCGGTGCGTGGCCGTACCACCGCGCGCGGCTGGGTCGGGTCGGCCTGGCGGATCGCGCTGGGCAGGGCGGCCCGTTGCAGGTGGATGGAGCGCCGGGTGCTGTCCTGGTGCACCGGTACGAACGGGATCCAGTGCTCCGGCACGGTGTTCATCACCTCATAGGACACCGGGGCCAGTGGCGGACCCGGCGGCTGGGTTGGCTGGTGGCGTTGCCGCCAGGCCACCGATTCGGCGGCGATCTCGCTGCCGCGGCGGGGTTCGCCGGTGGCCATCCGCACGGTCTGTTCCACGCCCCACACCAGGTTCGCGTTCTCATCGCGCAGCAGCACCACCTCCTCCAGCGCCGGGCCCTCGGCGATCTTGGGCACGCTGGCGGGCAGCAGCAGGCTGGTGTCGGCGGCCACCGGTTCGGCGCCGAGGGTGTCCAGGCTGAACATGGACCACCGCCGCCAGTCCTGGTCCGGGCCCGCGTTGGCCGGCTCGACCACCGTGGTGATGCCGAAGGTGTCGGTGACGCTCACATTTTCCAGGGTGGCCAGGGATCCGGCCGGCAGGTCGCAGGGCAGCTGGTACCAGTCGTTGCCGTAGACCAGGGCGAATTCCAGGAAGATCAGCCGGGCCAGGTCGGTGCTGTCCGGGGTGACCGCGGCGAAGTTGGTGCGGCCGTCCTCCACCGCCCACCAGCGCGGCAGCGGCATCCCGGCGTAGCGCACCGGGGCCGGGAACACCGTGCGGCGGAAGGGTTTCGGCGGTCGGCTGCCACCGAGCGGGAGCTTGGCGTCCACGGAGAAGGCGTGCCAGTCCAGGGTGCCGCCGGGGTACTCGCGGGCGGTGAGGGTCTTCTGCCGACCGCCCGCGAGGGTGGTGCCGACGGAGAAGTTGTGTTCCAGATGCGTGCCGTCCCAGCAGTCCTCGCCGGTGGGTCGCAGTTCGGGCTGGACGTTGGCCGGTTGCTGGATCAGCGCGTCGAACCAGTCCCGCAGTTCCAGGCCCAGCCGGGTGATGGGCTGCTTGTGCAGGTTGAGCAGTTCCTCGATGCCGTCGTAGGCGGTGCCGCCGCGGTACTTGATGTGCTCGTAGAGCTGGTAGCCGTCCAGGTAACGCCCGGCCATGGCCTGCATGCTGGCCCACACCTCGGGATGGGCCAGTCGCGGACTGTCCTTGTCCTGCAACGGATCCGGCAGCGCGATCGGGTACAGCTTGACGTACTGGGCCCGGAAGGAGGCGAGCAGTTCGCCCAGGCCCAGCGGCAGGGTGGCGAGCAGTTTGAACCAGCGCCGCCCGATGGCCAGGCGCAGGTCGAAGGAGACCCGTTCGGTGCCCGAGGTGAAGCGCAGCGCCCGCCGTTCGGCCAGTGCCTCCACCGGCAGCGGTTGTTCCGCAGGCAGTTCCACCGGGTTGCCGTCGAAGGGCTTGAACCGGCTGACACTGGAGGCCTGCACGGTGTAGGAGGCGGTGACCGGGGAGCCGCCGTCGGATGCCTGGAACTCGCCGAGCTGCCACTGCCGGGTGAGCAGCCACAGCGGATCGCGGATCTCCGCGCGCAGTGCCCGGTCGAAGTCGGTGGTGCGCGGACGGCCTTCCAGCCGGTTCCACACGCCGACGGTGGGTTCGCTGCGGTTGCCGAGGTCGCGCGGGAAGTCGAACGGCACGGGTTCAGTCATGGTCGGCCTTCCAGCGCAGGTTGGCGAGCGCGAGATCGGTGCTGATGGTGATCTGCTGCCGGGTCGCGGACATCACGGTGGCCGGCAGCAGCTGCGCGTACGCGGTGTCGTCGAGCTGGGCGGGTTCCACCGCGCGGCTACGGGCCATGGCGAAGGTGTCCCGGATGGCGTTGACCAGGTGCGCCCGCTGCCAGTTCTGCGGCGGGTCGGTGACCACCGGCGGGGCGACGAGCAGCATGGCCTGCGGTGGTTCGGAGTCCGGGCCGTCGTAGTGCAGGGCGATGCCGGTGGTCTCGGTCTCGGCCGGGATCACCTCGGTCCACTCGTCCAGCAGCAGCCCGGCCCTGGTCTGGCCGAGCAGCGCGCCGGTGGCGTAGTGCGCGGTGTAGAGCACCTTGTCCTCGGTGATCGCCACCGGCTTGCCCGCACTGTCCTTTTTGAACTCCAGGCCGAGCCAGGAGTCGTTCTCCCGGTAGGGCAGTTGGATCGGGGTGAGCGCGGGTTCCCGCCAGGAGGGGATGCCGAGCAGGCCGGGGCCGCTGAAGAGCACATCGCCGAGGGCGACCGCCTTCTCCCAGCGGCGCGGCTGTTCCCGCACCCTGGCCACGCCGTGCAGCCAGTCGTCCAGCGGGAACTTGCGGGCTGCCAGGTGTTCCAGGAGTTCGCCGCTGTCGAAGTGGGCGTCCCGCCACTGGTCGACCAGGTCCTCGGACGGGGTGAACTCGGGCACCACCAGGACGTCCTCGCCGAGCATGGCCTTGAGCGCGTCGATGGCGGCGGTGACCCGGTCCGGTCCGGGGATCGCGGCGTCGTAGGCCAGCAGGGCCTTGTCCGCCAGGGTGTTCCGCGCCTCGATGTCCTTCTTCAGCTGGGCGGCCCTGGCCAGCAGGTCGCGGCCGAACTCGACCACCCGCAGCTGGAACGGGGTCAGGTCCAGGCCAACCGGGTCGATAGCGGCCAGTGGTGGCAGGGCGGCGATCTCGGCGAACAGGCCGCTCAACGTGACCTTGGTGGTGTTCGCGGTGCGCGCGATGGCGTCCATTGTGGACTTGAAGGTGTTCCGGCGGGTGCCCACGGTGGTGCGCAGGGTGCGCGGCCGGTCCGGGCGCGGGCTGGTGACGGTGGTGCTGAGCAGGCGTTCGGCCTGTTCCAGCAACCGGTATCGCTCCTCGTCGGTGGCCGTGGCGGGCAGTCCGTCGTACTTGGCGATCAGCACGTCGGCTTCCTTGAGCACCGGGTCCAGGCGTTTGGCGGTGCCGTCCAGGGCGGCCAGGAGTTCGGCGAACAGCGTGCCCCGCCACAGGGTCAGCTCGCCCCAGCCACTGCGCACCAGGCCGAAGCGGCCCGCGGTGCCGATGAGGTCGGCGTAGCGGATGAGGAAGGTGTCGATGTTCTTGAGCAGGTCGGCGGTTCTCGGCCCGGCGGGTGGGTAGAGCGCACCGAGGTCGGTGCCGTAGGTGGTGGTGCTGGTGAGCAGGGTGCCAAGGGCCTTGCGGACCGCGGCCGGACGTTCCCTCGGCACGTTGATCGCCGCGTCGGCGGTGCGGTCCACGGTGGCCACGCCCGCACCGGGCACCAGGTCGGTCGGCCGGACCGGGCGGGCCGTGGTGAGCAGTGTGCGCAGCGCGTTGATCAGCGGGGACAGCTCGAAGAAGGTGACCCGCCCGGCGACCCTGGTGGTGAACTCGATCTTCGGCCGGACGTCCGGGCGCGGGGTGTCGGCCTTGAACACCGCACCCAGGATCCGGTCCTCCAGATCGGACCGGGTGGCGGTCTCGCCGACCGGGCGGACCGTCCACAGTAGATCGATGGGTTGCAGGCCGAGGTCGCTCATGGACACCGCGCGGCCGTCGTTCCGCTTGCGGATCGGGTCGAACCAGGTGACCTGGGCGACCAGTTTGTCCGGCAGTGGCAGGAGTTGCGGCAGCCAGTCGTTGACCGCGGGTTCGGCCTGGGCGCGCGGGGTGGCGGACAGGCCGGGGGAGAGGTTGGGCCGCAGGTGCAGGGCGAAGCGGTGGGTGAGCGTGGTGCCGCTGCGCGGGGTCTCCACGATCGCGGGCTCGGGCGGGAACCCGGCCTTGGCGTAGGAGTCCAGGGTGGCCGCGGCGCGTTCGTGGTTGCCGAGCAGGGCCTGGTGGGTGCCCTCGGCCACCGCCAGGTCGGCCAGCGCGTCGTGCAGGTTGCGCAGGTTCTCCACCTCGGCGTGGATCGCGATCAGGTCGTCGTTGGGCGGGTTCGGCGGCAGTCCCTTCTTGCCGAAGGGATAGACCCGGTGCGCCGGGTCGGTGGCCCTGGTGACCGTGCGGTGCAGTTCCAGGCCGTCGATGACCACCCGCGCCTCGTGCTCGGCGAACTCCGGCGGCGCGCCAGCAGCGGGCTGGTCGAGTTTGCCGAAGCGCAGTGGGAAGGCCGCCCGCAGCGGGGCCAGGTACTTGTCCAGTTCGCGTTCGGGGTGGCCTTCGTGCAGGCCGCGCTCGAACCGGTAGCCCAGCAGCGCGGAAAGGGACTGGCCCTGGCGCAGGCCGTCCAGGAGTTCCAGGGCGACCCGGACCCGGTCGGAGCTGAGGTTGACCGCGAACTCGCCGCGTTCGGTGGTGCGGTTGGCCAGGTAGCCCGAGCGCAGCACCGCCGCGGTGCGGGCCTGCGCGGGGGAGGGGGTGTGGATGTAGCCGCCGTTGTCGGTGGGCGACAGGTCGGGTTTGACGTTCTCCAGCCAGCCGTAGGCGCCCAGGTGGATGCCCTGCGCGGCCCCTGGCTGGGCACGCAGTTCGGTGAGGCGTTCGGTGGCCAGGCCCAGCCGCCAGGCATCCAGCCGGTAGGTGGCCAGGTCGAGGTGTTCGGCCAGCACCCGTTCCAACCGGGCGGTCGGGGTGGCCGCGAGGACCTCCACCGCGTCGAGTTGTTCCTTGAGCGCGGCGGTGTCCGGGTTGGTGGCCAGCACGGTGCCGATGTGCTTGGCCACGGTGACCTCGGTGCTGCCGGTGATCAGCGGATCGCTGGAGTACAGGCGGCGGTACCGGCTCTCGCTGTCCAGCACGCCGGTTCCGGTGCTGAAGTGCTTGACGTGCACGAACAGCGGGTCCCGGTCGGCCAGGTCGGTGGGGTCGGCCACCCCGGCGCGGATGGCCAGGCGGCGGGCGGCGTCGGCGAAGCCGAGCAGCACCGCGTGCCGGGCCAGGTAGTACAGCAGTGCGGCCGGCGCGGTCCCGGCGAAGCCGGTCTCGTTGCGGATCGCGGTCAGGTCGGCCTTGGCGTTGGCGGCCAGCCAGCCAAGGTAGTTGCGGCCCTTGAGGTCGTAGGGCCGGATGGGGTCCTCTTCGGACAGTGGCCGGTCGTCGACGAGCGGGGCCAGCAGCGGGTGCTGGCTGTCCACGAACAACCGGCGCAGCAGGTCGGGATCCGGGTTGGTGGCGCCGAGTTTGGTGAGCAGGGCCTGGATGGGCGGGGCCAGCTGCAGGCGGCGCAACGCGTCCAGGATGCCCGCCCCGGCCGCACCCAGGTTGGCCCGGTTGAACAGGTCCTCCACGCTTTGCGCGTACCGCTGGTGGTACTCCGCCGAACCCGGGTGCAGGGCCAGGATGTCCAGGAGCTTCTGGTGCGGGTCGCCGCCGGGCTTGTGCAGGTACTGGACTTTCTCCGCGGCCACCCGGTCCCAGTCGGCGGCCGCGGTGTCCAGGACCTTCTTGAGCGCGTGCCGGTGCGTGTTGGCCGCGGGCCAGCTCAGTGCGCGGAAGTCGGTGGTCGGCACGATGCCGTAGGGCTGGCGGCCGATCTTCAGCACCGGCAGCGGGCCGCGGCCGGAGACGTTGCGGACGAAGAACTCCCTGGTCCTGGCCACGGCTTCGTCGTCGAGCAGCGGGTGCAGGGTGTGCCGCAGGAAACTGCCCCAGGTGGCAGGCCAGAGCGCGATGTTGGCCGCCTTGGCCTCGGCCTGGTCGGTGCCGTCCGCGCCGGGCAGTCCGGGCAACTGGGTCAGATCGAGGCCCAGCAGTCCGGCGAGCTGCGGTCCGTCCTTTGTGGACTTCCAGTCGGCGGCGGCGAAGCTGGCGCTCGCCGCGCGCCGGGCCGCCTCGGCCTGATCGCCGGGACCGGCCGGGAGTTGCTCGGAGTTGTTGGTCGGGGTGCCCTGGGCCAGCAGGCTGAGCCCGGAGGTACTGCGCAGTTGCCGTTGCAGCTGCTGGGTCAGCGCCGCGGCTGTGGCTGCGGCGTCCGGGTTCTCCCGCAGCCCGTACACCAGCAGGGTCGGGATTCCGGCGTCGATCCGGGTGGTGCGGCCGATCCGCACGCCAAGGCCGCGCCGGTGCGCCTCCTCGAAGTTGGTCAGCCACTTCAGCGCCTCCGGCACGTGCAGTGCGCCGGTGTCCTCGTTGATCTTCGGCTTGTCCTGGGCGGTGGGGTCGGGGCTGACCGCGAACGGGCCGAGCACCGGGTTGGTGGTCAGCTCGAAGATCTGGCTGTCACCGTCCAGGGCGAGCACGGTGAACCGGTCCGGCAGCAGCCGCGCGGTGGCCGGGGTGGTCCAGGACTTGGCCGCGATCTTCTCCGGCGGGTGCGGGGCCAGCACCAGGAAGGCCACCACCACCGTGTTGTTCGGGCTCAGCTCGGCACCGTCCACTCCGGACGGTCGCCGGGACCGGATGGTGGCCGCCCTTGGCGAACCGACCGCGGTGATCAGTGCGCGATCGGCCGCGCGGAGCTTTTCCCGGTCGCCGTGCGCCTGCCAGATCGCGGTCCAGTAGGTGATGGTGGGCTGACGGTCCGCCGCGGGCACCGGTGTGCTGGTGACAACCGGCAGCACCACCGCACCGGCGGGCGCGGTGCTGGGCCGCTCGGTCTCGTTGGCGGGCTTGCGTTCGGTGAGCAGCCAGGTGGCCCGGCCCGGCGGGATCCGCCCGGCCAGTTCGCGCCAGGCGGCCTGCTGGGCCACCGTGCTGCTGCCCGCCCGCCACAGCGCGGTCCAGTAGGCGTCCAGGGCGTCGAGTTCGGCCGGGCTGACCTTGGGCTCGAACTTGTCCACCGCCCACTCGTCCGGGTAGATCCGGATGAGCAGTTCCGTCGCGGTGAACCGGGTTTCCAGCCGGACCGGGCCGAGCAGGACCGGGTGCCGGTTACTGAGTGGCGTCGTCATCGGGCAGCATCTCCTGTGCATGTACGGCCATCAGCACCGGGGCCTGGAAGAGGATGTAGGCGAACTCGGCGGAGCTGAGCCCGGCGCTCCAGGGCGGCAGCTGCACGTCTTCGAGGCGTTGCGGCACCTTCTCGTCGTCGTCGCGCACATCGCTGAGCTGCGCCGACAACGGCACCGTCGGGGTGGCCGACAGGTTGAGGAAACCCTTGGGCGGCACCGAGTTGTCCACGTCCGGCCAGGACAGGTCGTTCCACACCTCGACGTCGGGCTGCTTGTTCTCGTCCAGTCCGAACCGCGGGTCGCCCGGCCGTTCCTTGATCACGAAGAACCAGCCGGAGCCGTCCTCGTTCGGATCGGTGGTGCGGCCCTCGGCCTCGGCTTCGGAGAGCGGGAAGCCCAGCAGGTACAGGTCCGGCTCCACCTTGGCCTCGTAGATCGGCAGCCGGATCTCGGTGACCGGGTCAGGCCGGTTGGGATCGGCCAGTCCCACCAGTCTGCGTTCCTGGTCCTTGAGGATCTCGCCGGTGACCGGATCGGTTTGCCAGCGGGCCTTGTGCGCGTAGATGGCCGCGGTCGGGTACTTCTTGAGCAGCTCGCCGCGGATCACCAGCACCAGGTTTTCTTCCTGCGGCCTGCCGAGTCCGGCGTCCCTGGCGTCGTTCTCGCCCAGCTTGGCGGTGGCCGACCACTGGTGGATGGGCTTGATGTCGTAGGTGGCCTCCCTGGACTGGCCGGGCTGCCCGATCGGCTTCCAGAACTGGCGGAACGGGGTGCCGCGCTGGTCGGTCGGGTACTCCCGCCACAGCAGTTCGCGGGCGAGTTCGTGGTTGAGGCCGACCATGAACGCCTCGATGTATGCCTGGTCGGTGAGCAGCAGGGTGATCGTGTTCGGCGGCACCAGCCCGAGGCTGGGCACGAACGCCTCCACGTCCAGGTCCCGCAACGCCTGGTACATCGGCAGGTCGAGCCGCGGGTAGGCCAGCGCCTCGGTCAGCCGCGGGGTCTCGCCGGTGAGCCTGCCGGGCACCTTGACCGAGTCCTGCAACCGCCTGAGCACGGTGCTGTCCGAGCGGATGTTGTCCAAAGTGGACTGTGCGGTGCCGGTGACGCCCAGCGGTGGCCGTTCCGGCACCCTGGCCCCGGCGAAGGAGCCCTGCCAGCCCTGGTAGAGCGAGCTGAGCGCCTTCTTGAAGTTCAGTGCCTCATCGCTGTCCCGGTCCCCGGCCGGGGTGGTCTCCAGGTCGTTGAGGTCCCGCAGCTTGAACAGGTTGTTCTTGGGCAGGCCCGGCACCGGGTCCGGCGGCGGGTCGTTCGGATCGGCGTCCAGCAGGACCGGGGCGCCCTCGACGTCCTTGGGGGTGATCAGCGAGACGGGCTTGCGTTTGGGCACGGCCGCGGTCACCCCGGCCGGATCGTCCATGCGCGGCAACAGTTCCTCTGCACTGGGACCCGCCGCGTCGAGCGCGCCGGGTACGGGCGGCGGGAAGAGCTTGCGCATCAGCCGGGAGGCTGGCCGGGTGGCGCGGCGCATGGCCGGGGACACCGGCGCGCCCGCGATCCGGGAGCGGGCCACCCGGAAGCCGACCGCGACCCGTTCGGCCGGGGCCGCGTCGGTGCCCTCGCCCTCGGCGGTGACCCTGGTGTGCACCGGCGCGGTCCAGGTCAGCTTGCGACCCGGCCGCGGCGTGGCGTCCAGGAGCTGCTCCTCCCGGGTTTCCGGTTCGAAGTGCTTCTGCTGCAAGGAGTGTCCGACCTCGCGGTGCAGCTGGGCGGCCCGGATCCGGGCATTGCCTTCGAGGACCTCGCCGACCTGTTCCCAGGCCGCGGCCATGAACTCCTCCTGGCGGTCCTGCACGATCCGGGTGCCGAAGTTGGCGGCCACCCGGTAGCGCGGGTCCAGGTTGAGCGTGTGCAACCAGTTCGGGTTGGCCGGATCCGGTACCAGCGGCTCACCGTTCCGGCCGGTGAGCAGCCGGGAGGTGAGCGCGGGCCAGCGCCCGTACAGCGGCGGGGTGATCACCGGGTCGGCGGGTTCGGGCAGTGCGGTCAGGCCCGCGTTGGCCCGCACGGGTTCGGTGGTCAGGTAGTCGTCGGCCAGGTTGATCAGCTCGGCCAGCTTCTCCTGGAACGGGTGCGGGAACGCCTCGGCCCAGCGGTCGAAGATGTCCAGCGGACGGTCGGTTTGCAGTGCCCCACCGAGTTTGAGCAGGCCGCGGGTGGGCGCCAGGATCGGCGGCAGGTCGTAGCCGGGGGAGCGGCTGACGTCGATGTCCCGGCGGGCGATCCGCGGATCGGCGAACCGGGGTTCCAGGATGCGCACCAGGTACTCGAAGTCGCCCGCGGTGCCGGTCTGGAAGAACCAGCGGTGGTAGTAGGGCAGCGGCCCACCGATCCCGGTCCCGCTCCAGCTCGGCACCGGTGCCTCGGCCGTGGGGGTCAGGCCCAGCCCGGCCAGGCGGCCGTTCTCGAAGGCGGGCACCAGGAACGCGTGGTAGCCGGTGTTGGGCAGCAGGTGACGCGGGCAGACCAGCCGGGAGCAGGCCAGGTCCGGGTTCTCCCGCAGCACCCGTTCCAGCGCGGCCAGTGGCCCGCCCTTGGCCGGGGCGAGCACCGCCCCGGACAGGTCGCCGTTGACGTGCACGTGCGCCCAGGCCCCCAGTTCATCCTGCGGCGGCAGGGTTTTCGCCGGGTCCAGCACGGTGATCGCGGGCAGTGGCGCGCCGGGAACGGTGATGTCGGTGAACTCATCGCCCTCGCCGGGACTGCTCGCGCCGGCCAGCACCACCAGCGCCAGCCACGGCCGCACCTTGCCGATGGCGTCGCTGTGCTTGGCCGGGCTGTACCGCCAGGGGAAGTCCTCCTCGTAGAACTCGATGTGCGCCAGGTAGTTCGGCTCGAAGTTGGTGATCCAGGGCAGTGGCTCGACCCGGGAGATGGCCCGCCCGTCCACCCCGATCACATCGCCGGGCCCGTACAGTGCGATGTTGCGGGAGACCGGCTTGAAGGGTTTGCTGGGATCGCTGGGGTTGAGCGGTTCGCCCTTGATCTCCAGCTCGACCGGGATGCTGATCCGCGAGTTCAGCACCACCGCGTCCTCGTCGATGTGGGTGGCCAGCCCGGCGCGCAGCCAGGGCAGGAAGGTGTAGCCGCTCATCACGGACCGTCCACTGTGCACACCTCGGTGACCGCGGTGAGTTCGGCGGTGCCCGGCGTGGCCGCGGTCAGTCCGGCCCGCACCACGCCGCCGGTGACCACGACCCGTTTGCCGTCGGCGAGGGCCACCGCGCCCAGGTCCCAGCGGGCCTGCTCCGGGATGCCCCCGTCCCCCCAGGCGCCGGTGGCCAGGTTGAACAGCAACGCCTTGGCGTACCCGGTGTCCCCGCGCGCCCCGCCGGTGCCGCCGATGATGAGCACCCGGTTGCCGCTGACGGCGATCGCCCGGTGCGCGGCCCGGCCGCCGGGCATGGGCTGGGCCACCGGGGTCCAGGTGCCGCCGGTCGGGTCGAACAGTTCGGCGGTGGCCCGGCTGAACGGGTCGAAACCGCCGTCGGGCCGCATGCCGGGTGCGGTGCCGCCGGTGACCAGTACCTTGCCGCCGACCAGGGTGGCCTGGTGCTGGGCCCTGGGCTCGCCGAGCACACCGGTGGTCGCGGTCCAGGTGTCGGCGTCCGGGTTGTAGACCTCGCAGTAGGCCAGCGCGGCCTCCTGGTCCTGCCGGATCGGCACCGCGCCGCCGACCACCAGCACGTGCCCGTTGGGCAGGCGCAGCGCCGCGTGGCCGGTGCGCGCGTCCAGCATGGGTTTCTTGGTGGTCCAGGTCTTCTCCACCGGATCGAACAGCTCGACCCGGTTGAGCGCCTGTTCGGAGTTGCCGGTGCGGGTGGTGCTGCCCCCGGTGACCAGGACCTTGCCGTTGCTCAGCAGCACCGCGCTGTGCCCCCAGCGCGGCCCGGCCATCTGGTTGACCACCGGTTCCCACTTGCTGCTGGCAGGGTTGTACAGCTCGGCGGTGGGCAGTCCGGCCGCCGGGAACTGACCGCCGCCCGCGATACCGCCGATGACCAGGACCTGGCCGCCGGTGAGCGCGGTGGTGCTGTGCGCGCGCCGGGCGGTGGTCAGTTTGGCCAGCGCGGTCCACGTTTCGGTGCCGCTGTCGTAGCTGGCGGTGTCCGCGCGGGCCCCGGCGGCGGTGCCGTCCGAGCCGCCCGCGATCACCACCCGGTCCGGTTTGCCGGTCTCGGTGACCAGCACCGCGCCGTCGGTGCGGCCGCTCCAGCTGCTCGCCACGGGCGCGTCCGGCACGCTCTTCCAGGGGTTGGGACTGGTCATGGCATGTTCCCCTTCACGCGCCCGGTCACGGGATGTAGGTCTCGGTGGCGGCGGTGATCGCGCCGCCGTGGGTGCGGCCGCCGATGATCAGGACCCGGCCGTCGCCCAGTTCCACCACGGCGGCGTCCCAGCGTCCGGTGCGCAGCGCGCCCGCGGCCACCCAGGTGTCGCTGTTCGGGTCGTAGGCGGTGACGTTGCGGAAGCCGGTGCCGTGGGCGGCCAGGCTGGTGCCGCCGATGACCAGCAGCCGCCCGGTGCGCAGGGCCACCGCCCGGTGTCCGGTGCGACCGCCGGGCAGCGCGGCCGTGGTGCTCCAGGCGGTGCCGGACAGGGCTTCCACGCTGGTGAGCCCGTCCGGCCGGTAGGGCGGGTCCAGGTGAGTGGGCACGTGCAGGCGGGGTGCGATCGGGTCGCCGCCGGTGACCAGCACCTGCTTGCCCAGTGCGGTGGCCTGGTGGCCGGTGCGGGGCAGGGCCAGGGCCGGGGCGGCGGTCCAGGTGCCGGAGGCCAGGTCGTAGCTCTCGCAGCTGGTACGGGCGCCGGCCGGGCCGCCGGTGTCGAAGGCGCCGCCGAGTACCAGCACGGTCTTGTCCCGCAACAGGGTCTGGTGGCCGGTGCGGGCGTCCAGCATGGGTTTCGCCTGGGCCCACTTGCCGTCCGCGCCGAGCAGTTCCACTGTGGACAGTGCGCGAGTGTTACGGCCGCCGGTGATCAGGGCTGTGCCGTCGGGCAGCGCGGTCGCGGTGTGCCCGGCGCGGGCGTCCTTGAGGTCGGGCAGGGTCGTCCAGGAGCCGGAGATCGGGTCGTACAGCTCGGCGGATGCGAGTGCCTTGCCGGTGCTGTCCAGGCCGCCCGCGACCAGCACCCGGCCGGTGGCCAGGAGGGTGGTGGTGTGCTGGACGCGGGCGGTGCTCAGGGGTTTGGCGGGTTGCCAGGCGTCCGCGATCGGGTCGAACACCGCGGCCTCGGCCACCGGTGCGCCGTCGGAGCCGGTGCCGCCGACCAGCAGCACCTTGCCGTTGCCCAGCCGGACCGCGCCCGCCCCGGCCACGGCGAGGGGTGCGGCGGGGGAGTCCGACCAGGTGCCGGATTCGGCCAGCGGACCGGCGAGTTCGGCCAGCGGGATGACGTGCAGCGTGTCCGCCAGCCGGGGGTCGGCCTTGATCCACTCGGCCAGGGCGTCCCTGGCGGTGGTGAGGCTGCGGAACTCCGGTTCCCGCAGTGGCGCGCCCAGCGGCGGGAACGCCTGGGTGTTGTCCCGCTTCTTGGTGATCACGTAGCGCTGGTCCTGGATCCGCACGGTCTCCCCGGCGGCGAAGGGCTGCAACTCGCCCGCCCGCTGGGCCGAGAGCGGCGAACGGGCGGTGCTACTGCCCGCGATCAGGTGCTCGAACACCGCCGGGCTGACGCTCACCAGGCGTTTGCGCACCGGTGTGGCCACCGCCTCGGCCGCCGACATCCGGGCCACACCTGGGATGCCGCGCTTCTTGTCGGTGATGATCTCCTCGTAGCGCGCGCTGCGCCGCACCACCAGCGAGCTGAGCAGGTTGGCCTCGCCCGCGGCCAGTTCCAGGCCCGCGTTCTGCGTTTCGTAGGCGGGCCGGGACAGCTTCTCGGCGTCGTCGAGTTGCTGGAACTGGGCCATGGCGAACTTGTCGCCGGTGCTGGCCACCCGGCGCAGCCCGCTGTCCTTCTTGGGCTCGAAGGTGAACCGGTTGCCGTCGCTGGGCGCCTGCTGGCCGACCTTGTCGATGCGCACGTCCAGCGGCAGTGCCCGCTGCCGGATGAACAGGCTGCCCAGCGGGTGCAGCACCAGGTTGTCCAGGGGGTTGGCCGGGTCCAGCGTGCGCAGGGTGACCAGCGCGCGGGTGCCGCCGGAGGGCAACCGGGTCTCCCAGCCCTCGGTCTTGACCAGTTCGGCGCCGAGCAGTTCGAGCACGGACACCGGCGGCAGTGTGGTGTCCCGCTTCTCGCCCCAGCTGATGTCGAAGTCGGCGGAGATCTCGAAGAACAGCAACGAGATCGAGCCCCGCCCGGATGCCCGCCACGGTGCGGGCCCCTCCAGCTGGAAGCGCAGATCGATGCCGAACAGCCCGACCCCGAACGCCTTGAGGCTGACCCCGGCGGAGATGGAGATGACGAAGGAGAACGGGGAGAACCGGAACAACGCGTCGAAGGCCAGGTGCCCGTGCAGGCCGAAGTCGCTGAAGCCAAGGCGCAGTTCGGCTTTGGCGCCGAACTGGGCGGAGTTGCTGGTGATGGCGAAGTAGCCGGAGACCCGGATCAGCGCGGTGGGCTGGTTCAGGATGTCCACCGACAGCCGCGGCGGCACCGGGAACGGCAGCGGCGGCGGGGTGAAGGAGGGGTGGAAACCGCCGACGGTCAGCACGAACTCGGGGTTGTCGCCCCAGGCCACCAGCAGGCCCATGCCGCCGTCGATGGTCATGGTCAGGATGCGCGAGTCGAACAGCTGGGCGTAGAACCACAGTCGTGACTTGTCCGGCTCGAACGCGCCGACGAAGGCCACCTGCACCTGGATCAGCGGCAACGCCTTGTGCGGCAGGATGCACTTGAGCACACCCAGGATGGCGATGGTGCCCGGCGGGATCTCCACGATCACCCCGAGCGAGACACTGACCAGTGTTGGCGTACCCCAACCGATCTTGGCCATCGGCCCGATCAGGAAGGTGCCCTTCTCCGGCGGGAAGAACCGGCGCAGGTCGGAGATGATCCGCGGCGCGTTGGCCACCACGTCCTGGGGGAACATCACCGATTCGATCGACCCGGTGCGCACGCCCTCGGTCAGCGCCTGCAGGTCCATGCCCCGGTTGAGCCCGATCAGCCCACCCACCGCGAGCAGCGTGAACCCGTAACCGAGCTGGATGCCGCCGCCGCCGAACTCGGTGGCGATCACGATCAACAGCGAGAACCCGCTGTCCCCGTCCGGGAACCGGGTGCTGATCAACCCGATCGCGTTCAGTTCCAGGAACCCGGCGAACTCCAGCGACAGCGCGCCCGCGTACTCCCCGCGATCAGGATCGGCGTAGAGGAACCCGCCGCCGGCGATCAGTCCGGCATCCACCGACAGCCCGATCCCGTTGGGCGCCTTGAACCGGAAGCCCACGTCCGCCGGCCCGAGGTTGCCGCCACCGCCGGGGAACCGCACGTCCGCGATCACCCCAAGCCGTTGCACGGTCGCCTTGATCGGCCCCAGCTCGGCCTTGAACGACCCGGACAACTCCACCGGCGCCGCGTCGTCCTTGATGCCCACCCCGATGAACAGCGTGGTGATCTCGATCGGCCCCAGCCCGACATTGATCGGCAACGCCAGGTCCAGTGATCCACTGCCCTCCAGCCGCAACCCGGTCGAGGGCGACCACAGCGCCCGCAACTCGAACTCGGACTCGATCTTCGCCCCGCGGGTGATGGTCTTGATGAACCCGTCCGCCTTGGACAGGTCGATGACCACCCGCCCGCCGTCGAGGCGCAGCTGGACGGTGGGTTCGGCGCCGGAACCGGCCTGCACCCGCAGGCCGAGCGCGAAGCGGGCGATCTCCAGCCGGGAGGCGCCGGTCTGGCCGAGCAGCACGATGGGTTCGTCGGTGGGGCGCTTGGCCTCCAGGGACACCTCGGCGTCCAGCGCGCCACCGGCGCCGGGTTCGATGGAGATGGCCAGCGGCGGGGTGATCCGGCCCTGGATCCGGCCGGTCAGCCGGGAGCGGCTGGTGAACTTCAGTGTCCACAGTGGACCGAGTTCCACCGTGTGGGTGAAGTCGGCGGTGGTCTGGGCCTGGGTCTCCAGGCGCAGCGAGGGTGGCGTGGTGCCCCGGTCCACGGCCAGTGTGCTGCCCTCGGCCTGGAAACCGCGGGTGCCGTCGGGGAACCTCAGGTGCTGGAAGCCGCGGTGCTGGGCGGCCAGGTAGTCGGCCAGCCGGACGAACAGCTCGGAGCCGGTGAAGTCCGGCTCGCCAAGGCCGAATGCCTCCCGCAGCATGGTCGCCGGATCGGTGACCAGCTTGAGCAGCCGGTCGAAGTGCAGCACCCGGTAGCGCACCGGCACCACGGTCGGATCGGCCGGGTCGGAAGGCACCACCACCCGGTCCACGATGCCCAGCACGGCCAGCAGGTCGGCCAGGGTCTGGTTGGTGCGCTCCAGGTGGGTGACCGCGGCGTAGTCGATCAGCCGCTTGGGCAGCGCCCTGACCTCCCGGACCAGCCGCTGCTTCTGCGCCGGAGTGAGCCCGGCAGCCCCGGACACCACCGATTCCAGCGCCGGACCGAGCGCGTCCACCGCGCTCAGCGTGGACTTGATCGCCCCGAGCAGCGTCACACCCTCGGCGAGGATCGCGGGGGCGTCCCCGGAGTTGATCGCCCCGGCCAGCCGCTGCACGATCGGCGCCAGCCCACCGGCCTGCACCACCACCGTGCCGATGGCCCCGGCCGCGTTGCCCAGTCCGCCCGGCGCCCACACCCCCAGCTCGCTCAGCAGGAACTGCTCCCGGGTCTCCGGCGCGAGCCGATCGGCCAACGGGCGCAACGCCTCGCCGAGTTCACGGGCGAGCAGTTCCAGGGTTCCGGCGGTCATCACGCCTCATTCCGGGGCAGCTGGTCGTAGTCGTCGGCTGGCACCCCGGGCACGGCGAGCACGAACTCCCGGTACTGCGCGATGTCGGCCCGCAGTTCCGGACCGGCGAACGGGATCAGCTCGTCGAGCAACCGGGCCAGCCCCGCCGCCACCGGCTTGCCGCCCAGCCGCGCCGGAATCGGGATCCGGTGGCACTGTTCGCTGTGCAGTGCCAGCCGCACCAGCTGCGGTCCGTGCAGCCGCAGCCAGGCCACCAGCAGCCGCCGGTGGAGGTGGATCAGGCGCTGGATCTCCGGCGCGTGGGTGCCGATCAACTTGCCAAGCAACCGCCCGGCCTCGGTGTGCTCCACCCTGGCCCGCAACGCCGCCAGCAACTCGGTCACCGGTTCCTGGGCGGTGACGTAGGCCGCGGTGGGCAGCACCAGCGGCTCGTCCGCCAGCGCCGTGCCCGCGCTCTCCTTGGCCTTGTTCACCGCCTTCTCCGCGTTGACCTTGCCCGCGCCCCAGCCGCTGTCCGCCGGCGGCGGGTCGGACACGCCGTCCGGCTTGTCGCAGGTCTCCCTGAGGAAGCGGGCGATCTGCTCGTGCGAGAGGTTCTTGTTGGCCTCCAGCATGAGCGCGACCACGCCGGTCACGTAGGGGGCGGCCTGACTGGTGCCGCTGAGTTCGACGTAGCGCCCTTTGCCGTTGCCGCGGGCGAGCGCCTTGGCGGAGAGGATGCCGATTCCCGGCGCGCTCACATCGGGTTTGGGGACGGTCCGGGGGTCGGTGGTGGGGCCGCGCCCGGAGAAGGTGCCCCTGGTGCCGGTGGGACCGTGGTAGGCGCCGACGGTGATCACGTTGTGCGCGGTGCCCGGGTTCTCCACCGTGGTGGTGGGATCCTGCTTGCCGAACTCGAACAGGAAGTGCCGGTCCTGCCCGGTGTACATGCCCCAGATGTGGTACGGGGTGCTGGCGTTCTGCAGTTGCCGCAACACCAGCAGCCAGTTCCCGGCCTGCACGGTGCCGTTGGCGCGGGGCCGGACCTTGAGCCAGATGTGCTGTTTGCCGCTGGTGGGGTTGCTGATCGTGGAGGAGGCCTGCACGGCGTGCCCGGCCAGGGTGACCGCCACCGGCGGCGGATCCGGGAACTTCCCGTTGGCCGGGTCGGGACCGGTGCCGGGCACGATCGGCGTGGCCAGGGTGGGCCCGAACCCGGGGAACCGGCCGGCGGCGCCGCCGGGCAGCGGAACGGCCAGGTCCAGCGAGATCCGGCCGGGACCGGCGTACCAGACGTGCAGCTCCAGCAGTTTGTCGTGGTCGTCGGGCACGATGATGGTGTGCTTGTTCTCGGTGTTGGCAGGCACCGTGCCCACGGTGTGCATGCCGCCCCTGGGCTGCTGCTTGCTCTTGAGGTAGACGTCGTCCTCGGGGTCGACCTTGTCCGCCTCGTTGCCCGCGGACACCACGATCACCCGGCCTTTGGTGCCCACGACCAGCTTGTCCAGCTCCCGTTCCAGCCTGCTGGTGCCGTCGTGCGGACCGTCACTGCCGCCGATGCTCAGGTTGGCCACGGCGGGTTTGGCCAGGGTGCCGGGTGCTCGCCACGGCTGGTCCAGGATGAACCGGATGGCCTCGACGATCTCGTCGTCGTCGCCGAGACTGGTGCGCACGGCAACCAGATCGGCCTGTTTGGCGATGCCCACCACGGTGTCGGCGCTGGAGGAGTCGTCCAGTTCCACCGAACTGCCCGCGGCGATGCCCATCACGTGCGTGCCGTGCCCCGAGGCGGCGTCCCTGGAGTAGAACGGGTCCACCCGGTCGGTCAGCGCCTTGTCGATCTCCTGCTGGGTGTACTCGCGGCCGAACTTGATGGTGGGCGTCCAGTTCGTGCCGCCGGGTTGCACACCGACCGAGTCGAGGTTGTACGGGTCGAAGCCGGTCGCGGCGTAGCGACCGACGAAGTCGATGACCAGATCCTGGTCGGGGAACGGGCCACCGCTCACCTGCACATCGGCGGCCGGGATCCGGCCGGGCTGGGTGAGCTGGGCCTGCAACGTCTCCTTGGTCAGCGGAATCGCCAGCACGTCGGTCTGGAACTTCTGCGGCGCGCCGGGCACCGTCCAGCTGAACCGCACCGTGGACCCCGGCCCGACCGGGCCGTCGTGGCCGATGGTCTGCCGGGTCGTGATCACCTGGTCGAGCAGTCGCACGATGCGGGTGGGCCCGGTGGGGCCGTTGCGGAACGCGGGGTGGTGCACGTCGATCCCGCTGTCCACCACACCGACCACCACACCCTTGCCGGTCTGGTCGGGCGCCGCTGCCTGCCGAGGCGGATTTCCCATCCGCGCCACCTCCCCCAGCTCGTGACCGAGACTCGGGGCGCGCACCGGCGAGGTCAACCGATCGGCGGAGTGACTGCCTCAAAGGGTGCCCGGCCGGACAGTGGCTAGCTCCCCGGCGGCAGGTCCAGTTCGACGGTGCCGCCGGTGGTCGCGGTGACGGTGCCCGCGGTCTGCTCGGCCAGCCACTGCCGGAACGCGTCCACCCCGGACTCCGGCACGTGCACGGTGAGCCGCACACTGCTGCCGTACCCCACCTCCGCGATCCGGTGCCCCGCCGCCCGCAACGTGTGTTCCAGCCGCCCGGCCTCGGCGTGCGCCGCGGTGATCTCCAAGGTGCGGAACAGACCTCGCCGGAGCGTGCCCACCGCGTCCACCGCCTCCGACACCGCCCGCCCGTAGGCCCGGACCAGTCCGCCCGCGCCGAGTTTGGTGCCGCCGAAGTACCGCGTCACCACCGCCACCACATCGGTCAGCTCCCGCCGGGCGAGGACTTCCAGCATCGGCACCCCGGCCGTGCCGGCGGGCTCCCCGTCGTCACTGGAGCGCTGTGCCCCGGAACCGAGGCGGAAGGCCGAGCAGTTGTGGCTGGCGTCCCAGTACTCCTTGCGCACCCCGGCCACGAACTCCGCCGCGGCCTCCTCCGTCTCCACCCTGGCCAGGCTGCACAGGAACCGGGATCGCTGGATCTCGATCTCGTGCACGCCGTCGCGGGCGATCACGGTGGTGGACGGGGTGTCGGTCATGCCAGCACGGTACGCGGTCGAGAGCAGGGATGATCGTCTCGACCGGAGCCCGGGGTCCTCCACGCCCGGCCTCGGCGCACTTCGCCGGGGAACCCCACCGCGACCCCGCCCGCGGCTGGCCTGGCCGGCCCTGTTTGGGCCGGACTACCCCTTCTTCGGCAAAGCGGGCGGCTCGACCCTGTTGCTGCCCAACGGTGTGCGGCCGGGGACGGTGCGCGTGGCGCCCAACGGTGTGGCGGCGCGGATCGAGGTGCCCCCGGACGGGCAGTGCGATCGGATCCGGGTCGGCGGGCGGCGGTGTGCTTCCCGGTGTTCCCGTGTGCGCACCCGGTGCTGCTCGCCCGTGGTGACACGCCCAACGAGGTGGCGCTGTCGTGGGCCGGGGACCAGCAGGCGAACTTCCGGTTCCGGCGGTCGGTGCTGGTCGCGACCGATCTCTCCCCGCTGGACTCCACCGGCGACGGGCCGCACGACCAGGCCGTGGCCTTCTGGCGTGACGGACGGTGGTGGAAGCTGCATCGCTTCTGCGGCGGAGAACACCCTCTACCAGGATTCGTCCGCGGTGCCGGGCACGGTGTCCAGGCAGTACGACAGCACCAGGGTGCTCCTGGGCGGTGACGGCGTCCACGGGCCGGGGAGCTGGCAGGCGTTCAGCCGGCGGTGGCCGGAACCCTGGATGCTCCGGACCGGCGGCATCGAGCCCGCGGCCGGGATCGCGGTGCCGCCGGGGGAGCAGGTGCTGCGGCTGATCTCGCTCGGCGGCACACCTGCCTTCCTGGTGCGGGACGGCGACCTGATCCGGGTCCGGGACGCCGACGGCGTGCGCACGGTGACCGAGACCAGCGAACCGGTCGAGGTGCACGGTGAACTGCCCTGGATAGCGGTGCAACGCGCACCGCACCTGGTCGAGGTGATCGACCTGGGCACCCGCGAGGTCATCGACCGGATGCGCGCGGCCACCCCGGCCTGACCCGCCGGGCCGGGGTGCGGCCAGCGAGCATCCGGCGTGCCGGGCCGGGGGTAGTCGGCAGACCTGAGCGGGCTCTGGCTGGTGCCCTGGCTGGCAGACCCCCGCTGGGTCGGCCAGGAGCCCTGGCAGCGGACCTCGCCGGGCCGGGGCGACTTCCTGATCAGCGGGCCTCCGGCACCCCCGGCTGGTCATGCGTGGCGCAGTGGATCCCGCCGCCCCCGCCCGCGATGTTGTTGATCGCCACCGGCACGATCTCCCTCCCGGGGAAGTGCTCGCGCAGCACCTGCTGGGCCCGGTCGTCGGCCTGGCGGTCGCCGAAGCGGGGGACGAACAGCGCCTTGTTGGCCACGTAGAAGTTGACGTAGGAGATCACGCTGGTGTCGCGGTAACCGGCCACCTGGTCCGGGTCGGGCTGGACGAGTTCCACCACCTCCAGCTTCTTGCCGTTGGCGTCGGTGGCGTCCTTGAGCACGGTCTTGGCCTGGGCCGCCGAGCGGGACCAGGAGTCCGGTGGGGTGTCGGGGGCGGCCTGGTCCAGCAGCACCACGCCGGAGGCGGCGAAGCGGACCAGGGAGTCCACGTGCGCGTCGGTGATGTCCTCGCCGCGTACCCCGGCGAACCAGATCACCTTGCGCACGCCGAGGGCCTTCTTCAGTTCGGCCTCGATCTGGTCGCGGCTCAGCCCTGGGTTGCGGTTGTCGTTGACCATCGAACTCTCGGTCACCATCAGGGTGCCCTGGCCGTCGGTCTCGAACGAGCCGCCCTCGCCGACCAGCGGGGTGGACACCCCGGGAACGCCGTACTTGGCCAGCACCGCGGCGGCGACCTTGCCGTCCCGGTCGTGTTGCTGCTTCTTGCCCCAGCCGTTGAAGTGGAAGTCCACCCCGGAGACCTTGCCGCCCTCCTCGACGAAGACCGGCACGGTGTCCCTGGCCCACAGGTCGTCCACCGGGATCGGCACCACCTCGACGTCCTTGCCGCAGGCCCGTTGCGCGGCCTCGGCCTGCTCCGGCCTGGCCAGCAGCACCACCGGCTCGAACCCGGCGATGGCCTGGGCCAGGCGGGCGATGTCCGCGCGCACCCCGCCCAGGTCCTCACCCCAGATGCCGGTGGAGGCGGGCCAGGACATGAAGGTGCGGGCGTGGGGCTCCCACTCGGCGCCGAACCGGCGGGACGGGGGTTCGGCCGCCTTCTCCGGTGTGCCGCTGGGGGTGCTCGAGGGGGCGGGGGAGTCCGGGTTCGAGCAGGCCGAGACGAGGGCGAAGGCGCCCAGGCCGGTCAGGCCGTGCAGCAGGGTCCGGCGGGACATCGGGTTCGGTCGCAAGTGCTCTCTCCACTGTGGGCTGGTCGGCGGTCAGCCATTTACTGAAATTTCAGTCAGTCTACCGGACTCGGGCGACAGTCGCGTTCAGGTGGGGTTGGGCACGCAGCCCGCCCCGGTGGTCAGGCCGAGTTCGCGGCGCACCGCGTCCAGGTAGGCGCAGCCGTCGCGCTTGTTCGGTTCGACGTAACCGCCCTCGTGCCACTCGTTCCAGGCGTAGAGCGAGACGAAGTTGTCCACGGTGGACGGCCGGGTGGACTCGGCGATGTCGGTGCGCACGTTGTCCAGCAACCGCTCGAACCCGGGCAGGTCGGCGTCGGGGTACCAGCGGAAGCGCTCGCGCAGCTTGGCCGGATCCGGGCCGGGATCGGGGATGGAGATGGCGATCCGCGGCCGCTCGTCGAAGTCCGAGGTCGCGCAGCGCACCAGCGTGCCGGGGTAGTTGCGGAAGAAGCCGCGCTGGTTGTCGGCGTAGCGCTGGTAGGAGCGGGACTCGTCGAACTGGCCAAGGCAGTCGCTGCCGTCGAAACCCGCCCCGGCAGGCGGCACCCCGTTCAGCGTGATCAGCACCTCCTCGCCCAGCTTCTCCCTGGCCCGCGCCCGGATCGCGTCGGTGAACCGGCGGGTGTCGGCCACGTGCGGTGCGGTGGCGGTGCCGTTGCCGACGCCGCGGGCGTCGCACACACCGATGATCGGCCTGCCGTCGTTGGCGCGCAGGTAGTTGGACTTGGTGAGATAGCTGTCCACGATGGTGTTCGCGGCCTTGGTGATCTGCTCCAGGGGCAGCTTCAGCGAGACCGGGCCGTCGGACCAGGGGTGCAGGCAGGTGAGGATGTTGAAGTCGATATCGGTGCGGTTGTTCGCGGCCAGGTAGGCGCGCAGGCCCTCGATGTAGTTCTCCGCGCCGCCGTCGGCCGGGTTCCAGTACCAGTAGAAGCTGAAGTACCGCAGTCCCGCGCCCGCGGCCTGGGCGACGTGCTTGCGCAGGGTGTCCGGGTTGGCGTCGTCGTAGTAGCCGATGGCCGGTTCGCGGTCGGTGAAGTCCTCCTGCGGCCAGTGCCAGGCGTTGCGCGGCACCCCCGACCCGGCGAAGTCCCGCAGCCCGCCCCACCAGTCGTTGTCCCGCTGGTAGACCCGCTTGACCCCGGCGATCAGGGACTGGTTGCCCTTGGCGTCGAAGGTGCCGAAGTAGATCGCCCCGGTCCGGTGGAACGCCGGCCGGACATAGCCCAGCGGCCCGTCGGTCCGGTACCCGAGCGCGAGGAAGTCGGCCTGCCTGCGCGCGGGCACGGCCCGCCACTCGGCGCCGTTGGACATCCGGTACAGCACCTCGGTCCCGGCCTGCCGGTCTGCCGCCGCGTACCCCAGCACGCCGCCCTCGGTGAACTTCCCGGAGTCGAGCAGGCTCTGCCGCTCACCGGCCGAGGCGGTCAGCAGGTACGCCGACCGGTCCGCCACCCGCAGCCGGTACACGGGCTGGCTGCCCGGGAACGCCTGGCGTCGCAGGAAACCGAGCCGGGTGGACTGCCGCGCCATCCCGTACTGACCCTCGGCGGCGTTGCCCTCGGCCTGCGACAACGTCCAGAACCAGCCCACCTGGCCCGCGGTGCGGTACTCCAGCAACGGCACCGGATCGGTGACCTTGCCCTCGGCGTTGGCCGCCACGCCCAGCGCCTGCGGGGCGGTGAGCAGGGAGGTCAGCAAACACAGCACGAGCAGGGCGCAGCGTGTGATCACGGATGCAGCTTCCCGGCCGCCTCCGCACCCCGCAACCCGGCCGTTCGTAGCAGGCCGACGGCGAGCACGAGGATCGCGATGGTCAGGACGGTCCAGGTGGGGAACAGGTTCCCATCGTGGATGAGGCTGGGCAGGCTCGGCGTCGCGGTGCCGGTGCTCCCGGCCGGGTAGCCCGGCTTCGGGTCGGCGACGAACACCCCGGCCACCACCAGCCCGATCCCGAACAGCCCGGTGCACAGCGGTGCGGCCACCGCGCCGCGGCCGGGGTTCAGCACCGTGCGCAGGCCGAAAGCGAAGCACACGGTGAGCAGGCCCGCGGTGACGAAGTTGGCGATCATCAGCCAGCCCCGGTCGCCGTTGGCGAGTTCGCTGCCGAAGTGGTGCAGCGGGTGGTACCCCGGACGGGTCAGGCTGTCGAAGAGCAGGACGAGGACGTACAGCGCGGGACCCAGTCCGGCGAGCAGTAAGAGCCGGGTTCGCGGGGTGAGTGGATTCGGCATGCGGAGCCCCCAGGTTGATGGCTGTCTACGGTGTAGACGCACGCTACACTGTAGACAGCGATGGGCGGCGAGCGGTGGGTTTCGCGTGACATCCTGGAATTCGCCCATCGCCTGACCGAGATCCTGGACCGACGCCACCCATGACGAACCACGACCGCGCACACCGGCCGGACGCGCCGACCAAACCCACGCTGAGCCGCGAGCACATCGCCGCCGTGGCCCTGGCGCTGGTCGACGAGATCGGCCAGGGCAAGTTCTCCATGCGCAAACTCGGCGCCGAGCTGGGTTTCGACCCGATGGCCGCCTACCGCTATTTCACCGACCAGGAAGCCCTCTTCGACGGCGTCGCCGAGACCCTGTTCACCGAACTCGACGTCGAATCGCTGCCCTGGCAGGGAAACTGGCGGGAGCTGACCGAGCAGTACGCGCACCGCCTGCGGGACACCCTGCTCGCCCACCCGCACGCGGTCACCATCTTCGCCACCCGCCCGCTGCGCTCGGCCGCGGCCATCAACACCGGCAACCGGATGCTCGAACTGCTGACGGGTGCCGGCTTCACCCCGGGCACCGCCTTGCAGATCCTGCGCTGTGTCCGGGAATTCACCGTCGGCCACGCGCTCACCCTTGCCGTGCACCAACTCGGCGGTGCCGGGCGCAGTCGCAAACCCTCGCCCGACTCACCGGAGTACAACCTGCTGGCCAAGGCCGCGGACGCGGCTGGTGACCACTTCGGACTCGGGCTCACCGCGATGCTGGACGGGTTCGCCCGGCTCGACTGAGGCAGGGCCCGGCGGACCGGGCCCTGCCGTGCTCAGCCCAATGCCGTGCTCAGCCCAGTGCCAGCCGGGGCCAGTGCGCGAGTTCGGCCAGCAGCCCGCGGTCGTGGGTGGCCACCACCACCGCTGCGCTGGTCTCGGCCATCGCCGCGGTGAGTTCGTCGACGAGTGCGGGGGAGAGGTGGTTGGTCGGCTCGTCGAAGATCACCAGATCCGGGCGGGCGGCCAGCCGCAGCGCCAGGTCCAGTCGCCGTTGCTGGCCAAGGGAAAGCCGGGCCACCGGGGTGCGCGCGGCCTCCCGGTCCAGCAGTCCGGAGGAGGTCGGCGAACCGGGTAGCGCCTGCCGCTCGAACAGTTGCCAGGCGGTCAGTTCACCCGGCCAGTCCGGCACCTCCTGCGCGATCAGCTCGATCCGCGCGCCCGGCAGCCGCCGCACCTGGCCGTCGCTCGGGGCGAGCACCCCGGCGAGCACACCGAGCAGGGTGGACTTGCCGGTGCCGTTGCCGCCGGTGACCAGCAGCCGGTCGCCACCATCCAGGGTGTGCGTGACCGGCTGGTCGAGCCGGCCTGCCACCCGCACCCCGTCCACCCGGACCAGCCCCGCGCCGGTGCGGGTGCCGGATTCGGGCCAGCGCAGGGCAAGTGGCGGTTCGGGCACGGTGACCCGGTGCTCGGCCAGTGCCTCCTGCGCGCGGTTGAGCGCCTGCACGACGCCCGGCGCGCGGGACTGCCGCTGGTGCTTGCCGGTGCCCTTGTCCGGCCGCCACCCGGTGCTCAGCCGGGATCGGGCCTGATCAAGTGCGGTGGCCAGGCCACGCTGTTCGGCCTGCTGCTCCTCGTACTCCTGCACCCACCGCGCCCGGTCCCGTCGCCTGCCCTCCACCCAGGCCTGATAACCGCCGGCGTACCGGCGTGGCCTGCCGTCCTGGGTGGGGTCCAGGTCGAGGAACTCCCGCGCCACCTCGCGCAGCAGGGTGCGGTCGTGGCTGACCAGGGCCAGCCCGCCCCGGTGCGTCCGCAGCCGCTCGGCCAGGAAGGCCAGGCCACCGGCGTCGAGGTGGTTGCTGGGCTCGTCCAGCAACAGCAGGTCGTGCCCGGCGCTGAGCAGGCAGGCCAGCCGGACCCGGTAGCGCTGCCCGACGGAGAGGGTGCGCAGTTCGCGTTCCCGATCGGGACAGGCGTCGAGCCCGGCCAGGGCGATGTCCAGGCGGCGCTCGGCATCCCAGGCATCAAGGCGGGTGGCCGTTTCCAGGGCGCGGGCGTACTGCGCCTCGGCCTCGGCGAGACCCCTGGTGAGGCCGTCGGTGGCCGCGTCCAGTTCGCGCAACGCGGTGCGGGCGGCGTGCAGGGCCTCGTCGGTCAGCGAGCCGACCGTCTCACCCGGACCGGCCGGCAACGCCTGCCGGGACAGGCCGAAACTGCCCGCGCGGTGCACCGAACCCCGGTCCGGGACACGCAGTCCGGCGAGCACGTGCAGCAGGGTGGTCTTGCCGCGCCCGTTCTCGCCGACGATGGCCAGGCGGGATCGGGCGGAGACGGTGACGGAGACGTCGGTGAGCAGCGCGCGACCGCCCAGGGTGACCGAGATATCGGTGGCGCGCAGATGTGGCGAGATGGACAAGTGAATGCTCCGCAGCTCTCGGGGGAGCCGGGCAGCACGAAGTGGCGCCGCCCGGCGATGGCCGGAACGGCGGGCAGGGAGTGAGTGCTCGGTGCGCCGCCGTCAGGCGGCGATGCGGGGCGGCATCGCCGTGCTGATCGCGGCGTAGCCGGTACTGGTGCACATGGCTGCGAGGTTAGCCCGAGCTGTGCGGGCGGCCAACCGGGTTTCCGAGGGTGAGGCCGCCGGCGAACGGTGTGCCGCGCCAGGGTTCGAGGGTCGGCGTCACGTAGTCCACGATCGCGGGCAGTCGCGGTGCGAGTGCGAGGAAAGCGATGGCCCGCAACATGCCCACGGCGTTGACGAACTTCAAGACGTCCTCATCCAGCGGGCGCAGGCCCTCGCGCTGGGCGCCGCGGTTGTAGGCGGTTTCCAGATCGGGTCCGAGTGCGGCCAGGTCCCATTCGACCGGGCCAAGGGTGACCAGCTCGAAGTCGGCGTAGCGGTCGCCGTCCACCCCGGCGAAGATGTTGGCGGGCGGGGAATCGCCGTGGATGGGCTGCAGGTCGATCCCGGGGAACGCCTGCTCGAAGGCCGCCCGCGAGCGCACCAGCGGCTCCAGGACCCGCCACTCGCGGCGGGCCCGGTCCAGGTCGGCCGGAGCGAGCAGATCGGGCCGATCGCCCAGCAGCGCAAGGCCTTCGGCGATGAACTCCGGCTCGGCCGAGGACAGGAACGACAGCGGACCCGGGTAGTCGCGCAGCGCGGCGTGCAGGGTGGCGGTGCTCTCGGCGTTGGCCGCGTAGTCGGGTTCCCGGCCCCGGTCCTCGGCGACGAACTGCCAGAAGGTCATGGAGAATCCGTTGCGCCGCACGGGGTTCCGCGGTACCAGCGGGCTGGGCGAGAGCACCGGGACACCCTTGTCGGCCAGCCACCGGGTCACGTCCAGCTCCGCCCGCTGGCGGTGTGCCAGCGCGTCCAGGCCCGCCGATTCCGGCAGCACCACCGGAATCCGGGCCACCACCGGCGCGGGGGCGAGGTGGACCACGACGGAGAACACCTCGTGCAGCACCCTGGCCTCGGTGACGGTGAGACCAAGATCCCGCCCGGCCCCGACCGCCGCGTCCACCGCGGCTGCGGTGCGGTGGGCGATGTCCTGTCGGGTCAAGAAATTGGTCATGATCTGATCGTCCCTGTCGGGGCAACCCAATACTCTGCCGCGGTGACGCTCAGGGAGATCGACGACAGCTGGGTCGGGGACGACCTCGCCGACCTGCTCGCCTACTTCGCCGCCGACCCGCCCGAATTCGGCCCGCACCGGGTGGTCGCGGCCCGCTGCGCGGACTGCGCCGGTCAGGTCTTCGTGCTGGAGACCGACGAGTCCGGTACCTGCGTGCGCCGCACCTGCGCGGGCTGTGACCGCACCGTGCCCATGCTCGACTCGGCCGAGAATTGGCCGACCCTCGATGAAGAAGCCGAGGCGCGTTACTTCGTCGAGTGCACCTGCGGCGAGGACAACTTCGAGACCGCGGTCGGGTTCACCTTCCGTGATGACACCCCGACTGCGGACGTGCACTGGATCTACGTCGCCATCCGCTGTGTGGCCGACGGCAGGCTGGGTTACTGCGCGAGCTGGCGGATCAGCTACGGCCCCTCACATCACCTGGTCGACTCGGTCTGACCGGGTTCGAGCAGCTGCCACCAGGGCACCACCGGCGTCGGCGCGGCCACGTCCACCCGCTCGCCCGGCCGCGGGATGGCCACCGCGACCTCGCGCGCCTTGGCCTCCGCCCACAGCCGGTCCACCGGCTCGGACCAGTCCTGCACGCCCAGGGTGAAGGTCGCCCAGTGCACCGGGACGAGCAGGCCGCCGCGCAGGTCCTGGTGCGCGGTCACGCCTTCCTCCGGGGTCATGTGGATGTCCGGCCAGGTGTCCACATAGGCGCCGATCTGCACCAGGGTGGCGTCGAAGGGGCCGTGCTGGGCGCCGATCTCGGCGAAGCCGGGGAAGTAGCCGGTGTCGCCGGTGTAGAAGACGCGGTGCTCGGGGCCGATCAGCGCGTAGGAGGCCCACAGCGTGTCGTCCCGCTTGAGCGCCCGCCCGGAGAAGTGCTGGGCCGGGGTGGCGATGATCCGCACCCCGCCCGCGGTGACCGACTCCGACCAGTCCAGCTCGATGATCCGGTCCGCGGGCACCCGCCAGCGGCGCAGATGCGCGCCCACACCCAGCGGCACCACGAACGGCGCGGTCTGGGTGCGCACCAGTGCCCGTACGGTGGCCAGGTCCAGGTGGTCGTAGTGGTCGTGCGAGATGATCACGGCGTCCACCTGCGGCAACGCCTCCACCTCCACCGGCGGCCGGTGCAGTCGGCGCGGTCCGCCGAAGGGCAGCGGCGAGACCCGCTCACCCCACACCGGGTCGAGCAGGATCAGCCCGCCGTCCAGCTCGACCAGCGCGCTGGAGTGCCCGTACCAAGTCAGGTGCACGCCCTGCCCGGTCGGCGACTGCGGCTCGACCAGCGGCACCGGACCGGCCGGTTTGCGCTGCTGCTTGCCCAGGACCAGCTCGCGCAGGATCTTGGCCCGGCCCTTGGGTGCGGCCAGGGTGCGGGCGCGGTTGTGGAAGGCGCCGTCGCGGTACTGCGGGGACCTGGTGACGCGGTCCCCGGCCGCCCGGCCGCCGAACTGGGCAGGCAGTTCGCGCAGCACCCACACCAGGGCCGCGGCCAGCGCGCCGAGCAGGTATCGGATCATGCCTCCGATCTTCCCGCATCGAAGCTGTGGTGGCTCTCAGCAGCGCGTCCGCCGTGGACTGTCGGTGGGCGGCACTATGTTGAACGGCGTGAACGCTGGGGAACGCATCCGGGAACTCGCTGATCAGATCGTCGCGCTGCGCGACGCCTACTACCGCGGCTCACCGCTGGTGGCCGACGCCGAGTACGACGCGATCGAGGACGAACTGCGTGCCTTGATCGAGGCCAACCCGGAGCTGACGCCCGACCCGAACCCCCTGGACCAGGTCGGCGCGCCCACCGTGCTGCACGCCCCGGTCCGGCACTCCCGCCCGATGCTCTCCCTGGAGAAGGCCACCAAACCCGAGCAGGTGGCGGCCTTCTTCGACCGCTTCCCCGGCCAGCCGGTGGCGGTCATGCCCAAGCTGGACGGACTCTCCCTCGCGCTGGTCTACGAGGAAGGCCGACTGGCGCGGGCGGTCACCCGCGGCGACGGCAGCACCGGCGACGACGTGACCCCGCTGGTGCGTGCCCTGGTCGACGGCTTGCCCGAGCGGGTGGCCGCGCCCGGCCGGGTCGAGGTGCGCGGCGAGGCGGTCATGCTGCGTTCCACCTTCGCCGCCTACAACATCGCGCACCCGGACAAGCCGCTGATCAACCCGCGCAACGCGGCCGCGGGCACGTTGCGCGCCAAGGATCCGGCCACCGTCGCCGAGCGGCGGCTGCGCTTCTTCGCCTTCGACCTGGACACCTCCGATGAGGACAGTGCCGCCGCCGACCTGGGCGAGGGCCTGCGCCAGCTGGGGCTCTCCGCTGCGGACATGCGGCTGTGCACCGACGCCGAGCAGGCCCAGGCGGTGATCACCGAGATCGAACAGGGCCGCAACGACCTGGACTACGACCTCGACGGCGCGGTGCTGCGGCTGGCCGACCGGGACGCCTACGGCGCCGCGGGCACCCGGTCCAACTCCCCGCGTGGCGCGCTGGCCTTCAAGTTCGCCGCCGAGGAGAAGACCACCGTGCTCGCCGACGTGGTCTGGGACGTCGGCAAGACCGGCAAGATCGCCCCGGTGGCGCACCTGGAACCGGTGTTCGTCGGCGGCACCACGGTCACCAAGGCGACGCTGGCCAACCAGGAGGTCATCCGGGCCCGCGGCATCCGGATCGGCGACACCGTGCTGGTGCGCCGCGCCGGGGACGTGATCCCGTTCGTGGCCGGGGTGCTGGACGAGTCCAAGCGCACCGGCGCGGAACGCGAGATCGTGCCGCCCACCACCTGCCCGTCCTGCGCCGAACCGCTCACCGAACAGGGCAACAGCCGGGAACTGTTCTGCACCAACGTCTCCTGCCCCGCCCAGACCGTCCGACGCCTGATCCACTGGGCCTCCCGCGCCGCTGCCGACATCGAGGCGGTCGGTCCCAAGTGGATCGAACGCCTGGCCGAGGCCGGGCTGCTGGAGAACCCCTCGGACTTCTACACCCTCACCGAGGCGCACCTGCTGGAGTTCGACCGGATCGCCGAGGTCTCCGCGGCCCGCATGATCGAGTCCATCGCCACCAGCCGCCGGGTCGGCCTGCGCCGCGCCCTGATCGGCCTGGCCATCCCGATGGCCTCGGAGGGCACCGCGACCCGTCTGTGCCGTGCCGGTTTCGGCTCGCTGGAGGAGGTCGCCGACGCGGGCGAGGAACGCCTGGTCGCGGTGGAGGACATCGGCCCGAAGGTGGCCGCCTCGCTGACCGAACACCTCACCCGGCTACGCCCGGAGATCGACCGCCTGCGCGAGTGGGGCGTCTCCCTGGACGTGCGCGAGGAGGACCTGCCACCCGTGGTCGCCTCGGACGCGCCGCTGGCGGGTTTGACCGTGGTGGTCACCGGCGCGATCAACGACCCGCGCTCCGGGGAGAAGGTGCCCCGCCCGGCCTTCCAGCGCCTGTGCGAGAAGGCAGGCGCCACCATCGCCTCCTCCGTCTCGGCCAGCACCGACCTGCTGATCACCGGCGCGGACGTCGGCGCGAGCAAACTCGCCAAGGCAGAGAAGCTCGAAGTCGAGGTCATCGACGCGGGCGAGATCTGGCGCCAGCTAATCGCCGCAGGCGTGGCCTAATCATCCGGCGTGTTGGCCGTTCTCGTACCCAGTCTTGGCCGTTGTCGTACCGAGTGTTGGCCGAACTGGTACACCCATTCGGCCAAGACACCGTCCGCAACGGCCAAGACGCCGTCCACAACGGCCAACACACCGTCCAGTTCGGCCAACACACCGTCCAGTTCGGCCAACACACCGTACGAGAACGGCCAACACGGTGGTGGGGGTGGTTGGTCAGGGGCGGTGGGCTTTGATGAGCCAGGCGCGGGAGTCGAAGTGGACGCCTTCGGGGGTGGTGTGGGCGTCGAGGGTGGCGCGTAGGCGTTCGCGGGCTCGCTCGGCTGCTACCGGGTCGAGGGTGGCGAGGACGTCCTGGAACTTGAGCTGGTGGAGCACGGCGTCGTAGGCGGTGGCGCTGTCCGGGCCGTAGTAGACCGGTTCGTGTACGTCGGCGAAGTCGATCTCGGTGAATCCGGCGGCGGTCAGGATGCCCTCGGTGACGGCCGGGTCGGCGAGGGTGAACGCGTTGCGACCGGTGGGGGTGGCCGGTGGTTCGCCGGTGATGGTCTGGCGGATCGCGGTGGCCCACTCGTTGCGGTCCTGCCCCTGCCAGACCAGCAGCACCAGGCGCGCCCCCGGCCGCAGCGCACGCCCGATGTTGCTGAACGCGGCCACCGGGTCGGCGAAGAACATGGTGCCGAACCGGCTGAGGCACAGGTCGAAACCCGCGGGCGGGAAGGCGTGCACCTGGGCGTCCGCCTCCTCGAAGGTGACGTTGGCCAGTCCCTCGGCGGCGCTGAGCTGACGGGCCCGTGCCAGCATCGGCGCGGAGATGTCCACGCCCAGCACGCGCCCGCTGCCCGAGGCGCGGGCGGCCTCGCGGGTGGCCTGGCCGGTGCCGCAGCCGACGTCGAGCACGTGGTCACCGGCGCCCACGCGGGCCGCGGCACGCAGGATGTCGTTGTGCCGCCGCAGTTCCGCGTCGTAGTCGAACAGGGTGGACATCGGCGTCACCGGTTCCTCTCGATCGCGATGTCGGCGGGCCCGTCGCGGAGCACGCCCCGCACCCGGTCCAGCGACACCGTTTCCGGCTCGAACTCCGCCAGCCACCAGGTGGCGCCTGCCGCGGCGTAGCGCGCCGGATCGGCGCCGGGCGGCAGCGGGACGGCGATGTCGTACCCGGTCAGCTGGTGCTGGCGAAGATCAGTGATGGTAGTGACGATCTCGGCGAGCTGGTCCGGGTTTTCCAGATTCACCGGGAAAAACCCGTCCAGCCGGGCCGCGCGGCGCAACGGTTTGACGTTGCCGGGCCGCCCGGCCGCCCACACCGGCACCCCGGGCCGCTGCACCGGCCTTGGCAGGAACCGGATGCCGTCGACGGTGTAGTGCTCGCTGCGGTGGCGCACCGGTTCACCGGACCAGGCGGCGGCCAGGATCTCCAGCGACTCGTCCAGCAGCTGCCCGCGCCGCCGGTCGTCGAGTTCCTCCCCGGTCGCACTCAGCTCGCCCGCGAAACGATCACTGCCCAGCCCGACGCCGAGGGTGAGCCGGCCGCCGCCGAGCCGGTCCAGGGTCGCGGTCTCCTTGGCCACCTTGGCCGGTCGGCGGCGTGCGAGGGGGGTGACCATGGGGCCGAAGCGGAGGGATTCGGTGGCGGTGGCGATCGCGGCCAGGGTGATCCACGGGTCGGCCACCTGCCGGACCGGCGCCCGCCAGCGCAGGTGGTCCCAGACGAACACACCGTGCCAGCCTGCCTCTTCCGCCTCGGCGGCCAGCCTGGCGAGGACGACCGGGTCGGCGAGTTCGTCGAAGAGCGGCAGCCAGAGCGCCGAGCGCAACCGGGTCATGGCCGACCGCCCTCAGTGTGCTGGCACAGCGCCGGGACGAACACATCCCAGAGCGGCTTCGGCAGATCGTGCCCGGCGCCGGCCAGGATCAGCAGCTCCGCCCCGGGAACCGCCGCGTGCACCGCCTCGCCGTGCGGCAGCGGGCAGACCGGGTCCAGATCGCCGTGCACCACCAGCGTCGGCGCCTTGATCGCGGCCCAGTCGCGGGCGGAGCCGTCGAAGCTCATCGCGTAGTGGTTGCCGAGCATGGCCGCGAGGTCCTGGGTGCGGACGACATCCCGCTCGACCAGTCCGCGCACCGCGGACTCGTCGAAGTAGGGCGAGCCACCCGAGCACGCTTTCGCCGACGCCACAACGAAATCCACCACCGCGCCGGGATCGGCGGGGTCCGGGTTGGCGGGGATTGCGCTGAGCGCGTCCGAGGAGGGCGGCAGCCCGTCCGCGCCGGTGGAGGTGGAGACGAAGGTCAGCGACTCGACCCGGTCCGGGTGGTCCACCCCGAGGAGCAGCCCGATCCCGCCGGACATGGACCGGCAGACGACGTGCGCGCGCTCGATGCCCAGTGCGTCCAGGATGCCGAGCGCGTCGGTGGCGAAGTCGGGGTAGGCGTAACCCGGCTGCCCGGCCGGATAGCTGGTGGAGCGGCCGGTGTCCCGGTTGTCGTAGCGGATCACGAACCGGCCGGCCCGCGCGATCCGTTGGCACAGCTCGGTTTCCCACCACAGCATCGAGGCGGTCGCGCCGTCGACGAGCAGGATCGCCGGGTGCGCGGGGTCGCCGAAGGTCTGCACGCACAGCTCGACATCGTTGATCCCGAGGAGCTGTTCGCCGGGGGAGAGGTCGTTGGTCATGAACACAAGCTAGATCCGAAAAGACATCGACAAAAGCGATGAATACTAATCAAGTCAATCGGCTGAGCCGATGTTCCGGGTAGGCTCGGCCCATGTCCGATGTCGAACTGCGGCATCTCGCCGCGCTGACCGCCGTGGTGGACGAGGGCTCGTTCGGGCGGGCGGCCGCGCGGCTCGGCTACACCCAGTCCACGGTGAGCCAGCAGATCGCGGCCCTGGAGAAGGCGGTCGGCGGCGCGGTGTTCGACCGGCCGGGCGGGCCGAGGCCGGTGCGGGTGACCCCGCTGGGCCAGGTGGTGCTGGCCCACGGCCGGGCGCTGCTGGCGCGGGCCCAGGCACTGGCCGCCGCGGTCGAGCGGTTCCAGGCCGGGGACGGCCGGGTGGACATCGGCACCTTCCAGAGCGTGTCCAACGTGATCCTGCCGCGGATCATCCGCGGCCTGCGGGCCGAGCAACCCGGCTGCGACATCAGGCTGTTCGAGGAGGAGACCGACCAGCCGCAGGTGCGGGACCTGGACCTGATGTTCTTCGACGGCCGGGTGGACGGCGAGGTCGAGCATCGCAAACTGCTCGACGACCCCTACCTGCTGGTGGCCGCCCGCGGCGCCTTCCCCGACGGCCCGGTGCGCCCGGACCGGCTCGACGGCGCGCCGATGGTGGCGCACCCGCCGATCTGCGATCAGGCCCGGCTGGAACAGGAACTGACCCGGCGCGGCGTGCGCCCGAACTTCGTCTGCCGCACCGCGGGCAACGAGACCGTGCTGTCGATGGTGCGCGCGGGCATGGGTTCGGCGGTGCTGCCGCGCCTCACCGTGCACAGCGCCGACCTCGGCACCGATGCCGCGCTGAGCGTGCACGAGCTGAGACCGGCCCTGCCGCCACGCGAGATCTTCCTGCTGTGGCAGGCCAATCGCACCCAGTCGCCACTCACCAGGCGGACGATCGAGATCGCGGTGCAGGTAGCGGGTGAGCTGGACGCTGAGCTGGCCTACCCTGGCCGCCCCGGCCAGCTGTAGTCGTAGCTCAGGGAGAAGGTGCGGTCGATCCAGTCCCGCATCTCCTGGCCCGGCGCCGGGCGGGTGGCGGTGGCGGCGATGTCCGGCCGGGCCTGGGCCAGGGCCGCGGAACAGTCGGTGGCGCTGAGCAGTGCCCCGGCCTGGAAGGTGAGTTCCCGGACGTCCAGGAACATCCAGGCCGGCCGGAAGCCCATGTTGAGGTAGGGGCGGTCGGGGATGTCGCCACGGCCGATCAGCAGGCGGCCGGTGAAGGCGATCGGCAGCGCCAGCCCCCGGTAGTGCCAGCTCTCGTCCTCCGTCAGCCGCGGTCGCACCGCGCCGAGCGGGGGAGGTTCGGCTGCCGAGCCGAGCTGGAGATCCCGCAGGGTCAGCCGCTGTGCCAGGACGGCGTAGTGGCCGATGTGGCCGTGGTAGCAGGAGGTGCTGATCGAGCGCGGCTCCAGGCCGTGCGCGGCCGGGTCGAACAGGCCGGTGCCGTCGACCGCGGTCACCACGAAGCCCTTGCCCTCGAAGAGCACCTCATCGGGTTCCTGCGCTGTCATGGCGAGCAGACTAGACAGCCGTCCCGGCGACCTGTCGTTCACCTGTCGAGGTAGCCGCACCTCTTCCCATAGTTCTATCCATACATGTACCTTCCGAACCATGACGGAAAGCCGGATCGACGAGGATCTGCTGGACGCGGCGGGAGTGCTGGCCCACGCCGGACTCGTGTCGGCCTTCGGCCACGTGTCCGCGCTGCGGGAGGACGGGCAACTGCTCATCACCCCACCCCGGCCGCTGGGCTCGCTCAGCCCGGCCGACCGCGCGATGGTCATCGCGCCGGAGGCCACCGAACTCCCCGAGGGCACGCCCCGTGAGGCGTGGATCCACCTCGCGATCTACCGGGCCCGCCCGGACGTGCGGGCGATCTGCCGGGCCCAGCCCGAGACCGCCACCGCACTGGCCAGTGCCGACCTGCCCATCCGCCCGCTGCACGGCCAGGGCGCGTTTCTCGGCACCGAGGTGCCGGTTTTCCCCGACGTCGCGCTGGTCAGGGACCGGGAGCGAGCAGAGTCACTGGCCACGGCGCTCGGCGCCTCGCCCGCGCTGCTGCTGCGCGGCAACGGGGCGGTCACCGTGGGCGCGGACCTTGGATCGGCAGTGGCCCGGATGTGGCTGCTGGAGTCCTCGGCCCGGATCAACGCCCGCGCCGCGGCCGGTCGGCCGCGCCCGCTGACCCAGGACGAACAGGACGCCTGGCGCGTCACCGAGTCCGAACTGCTCGGCAGGCTCTGGACCCACCTCCGCACCGACTACCCGAAGGGACGACCGTGATCACGCTGCACGACATCGCCTACGTCCGGTCCGGCACCGCGGACGCGGCCACCGCGGTCGGCTTCGCCGTCGACGTGGTCGGCATGGAACTCCTCGGGCACGAGGACGGGGTCTGGTACCTGCGCGCCGACCAGCGGCACCACTGCCTGGCCTTCGAGGAGGGCGAGGCCGGGGTGCTGGCCTCCGGGTTCAGCCTCGCCGACGCCGAGGCCCTGGCCGACGCCGAGAACCAGCTCACCGCCGCGGGCGTCACCGTGGTCCGTGGCACGCCGAAGCAGGCCAGGTCCCGCCGGGTCGAGGACTTCCTCGCCTTCGACGACCCCTTCGGCAACCGGATCGAACTGGTCACCGGTCAGGTGCAGCTCGCCCGCCCACCGCATTTCGGCCGCCCCGCGGGCATCACCGAGTTCGGGCACCTGTGCCTGGACGCGCCCGATGTGCGGGAGGCATATCGGTTCTGGTCCACGCTGTTCAACATCAAGGTCTCGGACTGGATCGGCGAGCTGGCCTGCCTGATGCGCTTCGACCCGGTGCACCACAAGCTGGCCGTGTTCCGCGGCAGCGAACCCGGCCTGTGCCACATCAACTTCCAGGTCGACTCGCTCGACGACGTGATGCGCAACTGGCGGTTCCTGCAGGAGCGCGGGGTGGAGATCGAGATGGGACCGGGCCGCCACCCGCAGTCCACCGCGATCTTCGTCTACTTCAAGGGGCCAGAGGGCCTCACCTACGAGTACTCCTACGGCGTGCGCCGGATCGAGGAGCCGGACTGGGTGCCGAGGGTGTTCGACCCCAGCGAACCAGACGCGATCGACATGTGGCGCGGCCCGACCCAGCGCCCGTCCACCCAGGCCCAGCTCCACCGCGCGCTCGGCGCGTGATCCCCGCGGCACCCCGACGGCATAAGGAGCCCGTCTTGCCTGCTTCCACCCTGACCGGTCCCCGGGCCCGGCTCGTGATCATCCTGCTGTGCGGCCTGGCGCTGGCCTTCGACGGCTACGACCTGGTCGTCTACGGCACCACCATCCAGGCCCTGCGCGCCGAATGGGGCATCACCGCCTCCGCGGCGGGCACCATCGGCAGCGCCGCCCTGGTCGGCATGCTCGTCGGCGCGCTGCTGGCAGGCACGCTCACCGATACCTGGGGCCGCCGCAAGACCTTCCTGCTCTGCGTCACCTGGTTCTCCGTGCTCACCGCCCTGTGCGCGGCGGCCCCCTCACCCGAGGTGTTCCTGGCGCTGCGTTTCCTGGCCGGGATCGGGCTGGGCGGGCTGATGCCCACCGCGGCCACCCTGACCATCGAGTACGCCGACGCCAAACACCGCACTTTCACCTACGCCGCAATGCAATCCGGCTACGCGGTCGGCGGCATCCTGGCCGCCACCCTGGCCATCCCGCTGCTGCCCACGGCGGGCTGGCGGGTGATGTACCTGGTCGGCGCCGCCCCGCTGGTCCTGGTGCTGCCACTGGCCCTGCGGCACCTGCCCGAATCACTGGAATACCTTGTCTCCCAAGGCAAGCAGGCCGAAGCCGAGGCCCTGGCCGCCCGGCTCGGCGTGCCGGTGCCGCCGCCCGCCGAACGCCGCGCCGGTGGCCTCAGCGGGGTCAAGGCCCTCGTCGAGCGGACCTACCTGCGCCGGACCGTGCTGTTCTGGCTGGCCTCCTTCTGCGCGCTGCTGCTGGTCTACGGGCTCAACACCTGGCTGCCGGAGATCATGCGCGCCTCCGGCTACCCCCTCGGCTCGGCACTGGGCTTCCTGCTCGCGTTCAACCTGGGCTCGGTGGCCGGCGCGTTGCTGGGCGGTCGGCTCTCCGACCGGCACGGCGCGAAGCCGGTGCTGCTCGGCTCGTTCGCACTGGCCGCGGTGTGCTCGGCGGCGCTGAGCATCAACCCCGGGCAGACCGTGATCTACGTGCTGGTTGCGCTGTCCGGCTACGGCACGATCGGCACGATGCACATGCTCAACGCCCACGTGACCAGGTCATATCCGGCGAGCATGCGAGCGACCGGGATCGGCTGGGCCCTCGGCGTCGGCCGGCTCGGCGCGATCCTCGGCCCGACCCTGGGCGGCTGGGTCCTGGACTCCGACCTGGGCCCGGACTGGAACTTCTACCTCTTCGCCGTGGTCGCCGTGCTCGGCGCCCTCGCCATCGCCGCACTGCCCCGGAACACCAGCGCCACAACCGAAATCGCCGTCAGCAGGACTGGAGCCACGTCGTGACCACCACCGCAACCTGGACCGTCGACCGCGCGGCCGAGGAGCTGCTCCGCCGCGAGGACACCCGCACCGACGGCCCGCCGCTCACCGACAGCTGGCCCGAACTCGACCTCGACACCGCCTACCGGATCCAGGACGAGACCCTGCGGCTGCGGCTGGCCCGCGGCGAAACCCTGATCGGGGTCAAGCTGGGCCTGACCTCCCGGGCCAAGCAGCAACGGATGAACGTGGATTCACCGCTGGTCGCCTGGCTCACCGACGCGATGATCCTGCCCGCCGGCGCGCCGGTGCCCAGGGAACGGCTGATCCACCCGCGGGCCGAGCCGGAGATCGCCTTCGTCATGGGCCGCTCGCTGACTGGGCCAGGGGTGACCGCGGCGACCGCGATCTGCGCGGTGGACCAGGTCTTCGCCGGGATCGAGATCATCGACAGCCGCTACCGGGACTTCCGCTTCACCCTGCCGGATGTGGTGGCGGACAACGCTTCCTCGGGCGCCTTCGTCACCGGCGCGCTGGGCCGCGACCCCGGCGAGCTGAACCTCGCTTTGGAAGGCTGCGTCGTGGAATCCGGCGGCACCGTGGTGCATACCGCCACCGGCGCCGCCGTGCAGGGCCACCCGGCCGAGGCCCTCGCCCTGGCCGCCAACACCCTCGCTCGCCGTGGCCACCGGATCGAGGCCGGCTGGCTGGTGCTCACCGGCGGCGTCACCGACGCCGTGCCGCTGCCGCCCGGCGGCTACGTCACCACCGAGTTCACCGGCCTTGGCCGGATCACGGTGGGGGGCTGAGATGCCGATCGTGCGCATCGACCTCGCCGAGGGCCGCGACCCGGACACCCTGCGCGCCTGCCTGCACGCCGTGCACGCGGCGATCCGGGACAGCCTCGGCGTCCGGGACGAGCAGATCCGGGTGCTGCTCAACGAAATCCCGCCGCGGCTGTGGAGCAGCGGCGGGCAGACCCTGGCCGAACGGGCCACCCACACCGAACGGGAGCAGGAGCGATGACCGAGATCAAGCACGTGATCGACGGCGCCGAGGTCGACTCGGCCGACGGCGCGGTGTTCCACGACATCGACCCGTACACCCGCGAGAGCTATGCCACCGTCGCCCTGGGCGGCGCCCGCGAGGCCGACCTCGCGGTGGACGCGGCCCGCCGCGCCTTCGACCAGGGCCCCTGGCCACGGCTGTCCTTCGAGCAGCGCGGCAAGCTGCTGCACCGGCTGGCCGACCTGATGGAGGAGAACGGGGCCGAGCTGGCCCTGGCCGACACCCAGGACATGGGCAAGCCACTCACCGCGGCCATCGGCAAGGACGTGCCGCGCTCGGCGCACAACTTCCGCTTCTTCGCCGACCACGCCCGGCTGGCCGAATCCCAGCACCTGCCCTCGCCCACCGGCCACCACGTCTACAGCGAACATGCCCCCGCCGGGGTGGTGGCCGCGATCGCACCGTGGAACTTCCCGCTGATGCTGGAGACCTGGAAGGTCGCCCCCGCGCTGGCCTGGGGCAACACCGTGGTGCTCAAACCGGCCGAGGACACCCCGCACTCGGCCTACCTGCTCGGCAAACTCGCCCTGGAGGCCGGTCTGCCGCCAGGGGTGCTCAACGTGGTGCACGGCTTCGGACCCGACTCGGCGGGGGAGGCGCTCACCGTCAACCCGGACGTGGACCGGATCACCTTCACCGGCGAGTCCGGCACCGGCCGGGCCATCGCCAGGGCCGCCGCGGCCAACCTCACCCCGGTCAGCTTCGAGCTGGGCGGCAAGGGCTGCAACCTGATCTTCGACGACGCCGACCTGGACACCGCGGTCAGCTGGGCGATCGAGGCGGCGTTCGGCAACTCCGGGCAGGTCTGCCTGGCCGGGTCCCGGCTCTACGTGCAGCGCGGGGTGTACGAGGAGTTCACCGCCCGCTTCGCCGACGCCGCCGCGGCCATGACCCTGGGCGACCCGAAGGACCCGGCCACCCGGCTGGGCCCGCTGGCCAGCGAGGAGCACTACCGCAAGGTCACCGGCTTCCTGGACGAGGCGTCCACCGGCGGCGCCAAGGTGCTCGGCGGTGGCGGCGCGCCTGGCTGGTTCGTCCGCCCCAACATCGTGCTCGACCCGCCCCGCGAGGCCAGGGTGTTGCGCGAGGAGGTGTTCGGGCCGGTGGTCACCCTCACCCCGTTCGACACCGAGGAGGAGGCCGTCGCACTGGCCAACGACAGCCGGTACGGCCTGTCCGCCATGGTCTTCACCGACAACCTGCACCGGGCGCACCGGGTCGCGGGCAGCCTGCGCAGCGGCAACGTGTGGGTCAACTGCTTCTTCGTCCGCGACCTGCGCGCGCCCTTCGGCGGCATGGGCGACTCCGGCATGGGCCGGGAGGGCGGGCTGTTCAGCCGCGAGTTCTTCACCGAGGCCAGGACCGTGACCATGCGGATCGACCGATGAGAATACTAAGATCGATACATGTCTATTCAGCACGTTCTGCTGGGAGTGCTCGAGGCCAGGCCGATGAGCGGCTACGAACTCACCCAGCTCTTCAGCGCCAGCACGAGGTGGGTCTGGTCGGCCCCGCAGAGCCAGATCTACCCGGCGCTGAAGACCATGGAGGCGGCCGGCCTGATCACCGGCGAGCAGCTGCAGACCGGCGGCCGGGTGCGCACGGTGTACTCGATCACCGAGCCGGGGCTGGCCGAACTGCGCCAGTGGATCGGCACCGCGCACCCCAGCCCGCCGTCGCGGGACGCCCTGGACGTGCAGGCGCTCTACTTCGACCTGGTGGAGCCCGCGGTGGCCAAGCGGGTGCTGACCGAGTTCATCGCCGAGCAGCAGGCGGCGGCCGAGCACGCGACCGCGCACAGCGCCCGGTTGCTGGCCAAGGACACCGAACTGCTCAGGGAACGGCTCAGCCACCGCCCGGCGGCCGAGCACGACCGGATGGCCCGGCTGAAGGCACACGTGTTCGCCGGCCAGGCGGCCGTGGCCGAGGCCAGGATCGCCTGGGCCAGGGAAGGGCTGCGGCTGCTCGACGAGGCGTAAGCGCCGCCCGGCCGGACATGCCCAGGAGGCACCCATGAACGCCGATATCGCCAAGGCCGCCAACGCACTGGCCGAGGCTGCCAGGACCGGCATCGCCTGTCCGCCGGTGCGCTCGCTGTTCGCCGACGGCGACGTGACCGCGGCCTACGCCGTGCAGCGCGTCAACGTGACGGCCGCGGTGGCCGGGGGACGGCGGATCACCGGCCGCAAGATCGGCCTGACCAACCCGGCCGTGCAGCGTCAGCTCGGCGTGGACCAGCCCGATTTCGGCGCGCTCTTCGCCGACGCCGAGGTCGGCGACCGGGGCGTGATCGCACCCGGCAGGCTGTTGCAGCCCAAGGTCGAGGCGGAAGTCGCGCTGATCCTGGACCGGGATCTGCCGGGTACCGGCCACCGGCCCGAGGACATCCGCCGGGCCGTGCGGTACGTGCTGCCCGCGCTGGAGATCGTGGACAGCCGGATCGCGGGCTGGGACATCAGTTTCGTGGACACCGTGGCCGACAACGCCTCCGCCGGGCTCTACGTGCTCGGCACCCCGGTCCTGCTGGGTGATCTGGACCTGCGCGCGGTCGCGATGTCCATGAGCCGCAACGGCCAGGAGGTCTCAACTGGCCTCGGCGCCAACTGCCTGGGCGACCCGCTGCTGGCCGCGGCCTGGCTGGCCAACACCCTGGCCGCACTCGGCGACCCGGTGCGCGCGGGCGATGTGGTGCTGACCGGCGCGCTGGGCCCGGTGGTCAACGCCGTGCCGGGCGACCAGTTCACCGCGGAGATCAGCGGAATCGGCGGGGTGAGTGTCCACTTCGGATAGTCCGAATGAGACTGGTCGGCGGTCAGTGATCAGCCGGCCTCCTGCTCGCCGATGCGGCTGCGGTAGGCCTGGCGATCCGGACTGTCCGGCCGCAGCGCCCGGTCATCCCGCACCAGCCTGCGCACGGCGTTGAGCAGCGGTTCCGGGGTGATCGCGGCCAGCGCGGCCAGCCCGCCGACGTAGCCGGGCACCGCGATCTCGGCCCGCCGCGACCGCACCGAACCCAGCACTGCCCTGGCGATGTCCTCCGGCTGCACCTTGGGAATGGGGCGCATGTCCAGCCCCGAGGACAACCCGGTGTCCACCGCCGAGGGCAGCACGGTGCTGATGCTGACCCCGTGCGCGGCGTACTCGCGCCGGGTGGCCGCACTCAGCCCGACCACGGCGAACTTGCTCGCGTTGTACATGGCCAGCCCCGGCACCGGGAACTTCCCGGCCAGCGAGGCCACGTTCACGATGTGCCCACGGCCGCGGGCCAGCATGCCGGGCAGGGCCAGCCGCATCCCGTGCACCACGCCGAACAGGTTGACCTCGATCATCAGCCGGTTGGTGCGCTCGTCCAGGTCGAGGAACCCGCCGTTGGGCATGATCCCGGCGTTGTTGACCAGCACGGCCAACTCACCGTGCGCGGCGGCCTCGGCCAGGAAGACCCGGAAGGACTCCGGATCGCCGACATCCAGCCGATGCGCGGTGCCGTCAAGTTCGGCGGCGGTCTTCCGGGCAAGGTCGAAGTCCAGATCGCCGATCGCCACCCGGGCGCCCCGGCGGGCGAAGGCGATCGCGGTCGCCCGGCCGATGCCTTGCGCGCCACCGGTGATCGCGACACTGGCACCGGTGAGATCCAGCGGGGGATAGCGGGTCATGCGGCGACTCCGTTGCTGATCGCCGCGCGCACGCGGGTGGGGGTGTGCAGCCGGGAAACGTCCACAGTGGACTGTCGGCGGCGCGGGTCCATGAAGTTGGCGCCCATCGCGGCCAGTTCGGCCGGTCCGGGCTCGATCCGGATCACCCGGGTGCCCGCCGCGCGGAGTTGCCGGACCTCGCGGTCCAGGCCGCGGGTCATTCGCCTGCGCAGCAACCGTTCCAGCCGGGACAGGCCGGTGGCCGGGACGGGGTGTTCGCTGGTCATCGGGGCCAGCACGACGAGTTCATCGAGTTCGAGGGGGATGAGCAGGTCGGCGGAGACCGAGGAGATGGTGCCGCCGTCCACGTGCTCGCGGCCCGCGATCCGGACCGGCGGGAACCAGCCGGGGATCGCCCAGGAGGCGGAGATCGCCTGGGCCAGTGTGGTTTCCGGGGCGGTGGGGGAGCCGAAGGCAGTCCGCACGCCGGTGGTGGCATCGGCGGCGACGATCCAGGTGGCGGGATGAGTAACCCAGCCAGGGCCACCTCCGCTCGGTCCGCCCGCGCCCTGCCCGCTGGTGCTCCCGCTCGACCCGCCGTCGCTCGGCCCACCCGCGCTCGGGCCACCAGCACCGGCAAGCTGATCGCCAAGGTCACGCAGCCACCCGGCATCCCCCCGCCCCCTCGGCAACAACCCCGCCAATCCCGCCGTCAGATCCACCTCACCCCGCAACCCCCGGCCAACCAGCCCCCGCGCGGGCCACCCCCACCCCGGCACCGGCGGCCGCATCCCCGGATGCCGAGCCAGATGCCCGGCGAGCACCGAATCCGCACCCGCCCCGTCCAACGCAGCCACAATGCCGTCCGCCGACCGCCCGGACCCCAGCAACGCCACCAGCTCCGCCCCCGCGGAGGTCCCCACCAGCACCTCCGCGGACCGTGCGTCCCAGCCCAGTTGCCGTTCCACCGCCTGCAAAGCCACCGCCGTCCAGGCGAACCCCAGCGTGCCACCACACCCGATGGCCAGCCCGCGCCTAGGCATAGGTGTAGTCACTCAGCGGGAAACGCACGGCCTCGCGTTGCGCGTTGCGGGTCGAGGTCGGGCGAAGCAGGGTGGCCTCGCCGTGCTGGTTGAAGTAGTAGCTGTTCGCGGTGGCGCACTGGCCCAGGGCGAACACCGAGTCGCCGACCTTGTCCCGCATCAGTTCCAGGAACCGGTCGTTGGCCTGCTGGCTGACCTCGAAGACCTTGGCGTTGCGGGCGCGCATGGCCCGGAACAGGCGATCGATGTGCTGCATCTGGCATTCGATGGTGGTGAAGTAGGACAGGCCGCTGTAGGAGTACGGGCTGTTCAGCGAGACCAGGTTGGGGAAGCCAGGCACGGTCACGCCCTCGTATGCCTGGAAACGGTTCTCCCGCCACCACTTGCCGAGGTTCTTGCCGTCGCGGCCGATGATCTCGATGGCCGGGAAGTTGACGTCCCACAGGTTGAAGCCGGTGGCCAGCAACAGCACGTCGATCTCGGTGCGGCGGCCGTCGGCGGTCACGATCGCCTGCTCCTCGACCCGCTCGATCCGGCTGGTCTCCAGGTGCACGTGCGGTTTGGTGAAGGCGCGGAAGTAGGTGTTGGAGAAGGTGGGCCGCTTGCAGCCGAAGGAGTAGTCGGGGGTGAGTTTGCGGCGCAGCTCGGGATCGCGGACCTGACGGAACAGGTGTGCCCGGCAGTACCGCTCGGCAATGCGGTTGGCGATCCGCAGTCGTCGGTAGTGCACCACGCCGGAGATCATCAGCAGTTCCAGCAGTCCGCTGCCGACCGCGCGCACCACCTTCTGCGCCAGGGGGATCCGGGCGAACAGGCGGCGTAACCGCGGTGGGATGCGGTAGTCCGGCTTGGGGCTGACCCAGATCGGCGTGCGCTGGTACACGGTGAGATCCGCGGCCACCTTGGCCACCTCCGGGATCAGCTGCACCGCGGTCGCGCCGGTGCCGATGATCGCCGCCCGTTTGCCGGTCAGGTCGTAGTCGTCGTCCCAGGCGGTGGTGTGGATGACCTTGCCGCCGAAGTCCTCGATGCCCTCGATGTCGGGCACCTTGGGCTGGGAGAGGAAACCGGTCGCGGTGCACAGGTAGGTCGCGGTGACGCTGTCCCCGCCCGCGATGGCCACCCGCCAGTGCGACTCCTCCTCGACCCAGTGCGCGCCGGTCACCACCGTGCCGAAGCGCATGTGCGGCCGCAGCCCGTACTTCTCCGCCACGTGCTCGGCGTACTGCTTCAGCTCCGCACCCGGTGCGAACAGCCGCGACCAGTGCGGATTGGGCTCGAAGGAATAGGAGTAGGTGGCCGAGGGGATGTCCACCGCCAGCCCGGGATAGCGGTTGACGTGCCAGGTGCCGCCGAGGTCGTCCTCCCGCTCCAGGATCAGCAGCCTGCGGTGGCCGAGGCGATGGAGCTGGATCGCCGCACCCATCCCGCCGAAGCCGGCTCCGACGATCACGGCGTCGTACTGCGCAGCCATAGGTGACCCTCCGTAACGGAATCTGGTGTCACTAACGGAACGATATGTCATTCCCGGGGTGGCGACAATAGACTGTGACCATGACGTCCAGTGCCACGCCGGTCAGCCGGGCTGAGCGCAAGAAGCAGGAGCTGCGCCGCGAGATCATCGACGCGGCCTTCGACTGCTTCGCCGAGCGCGGCTACCACGCGACCGCGATCGCCGACATCGCCACCCGGCTGGGCATCGGACACGGCACCTTCTACCGCTACTTCGAGAACAAGCGGGACATCGTCGACCACGTGATCACCGACCTGGTCGACCGGGTCAAGGTCGCGCTCACCGCCGAGAACGCGCCCGATGCGGTGTCCACTTTGGACGATTACCGGACGCAGACGGCCCGGATCGGCGAGTCACTGGCGCGCATCTTCCACGAGGACCCCCGGGTGCCGCGGATGCTGTTGTTCGAGGCGGCCGGGATCGACAAGGCCATGGCCGAGCGGGTGCTGGACTTCTTCGACCTGGCCACCGCGCTCACCGCCAGCTACCTCACCCACGGCATCGAACTGGGTTACCTGCGCGCGGACCTGGACGTGGACAACACCGCCAGCGCGATCACCGGGATGATCCTGGCCTCGGCGCTGTCCTCGCTGCGCAAGCCCGAGGGCGAGCACCAGCGCAAACTCAGCGAGGCGGTCCGGCGGCTGATGTACGACGGCATCGCCGCCCAATCCTGATCAGAAAACCGCTGGCCTGATCAGAACACCACCGGCAGCGCGAACAGCCCGCGGATGATCGGACTCGGCCACCAGCGCAGCTGATCCTCGGGTTCGGCCAAGGCCAGGTCGGGGAACCGGCGCAGCAGCTCACCGAGCACGGTGGCGCCCTGGATCCGGGCCAGTGCCGCGCCAAGGCAGGCGTGCCTGCCGCGGCCGAAGGCCAGGTGGTCCTCGGGATCGCGGTCCAGCCGGAAGGCGTCCGGATCGGCGAAGCGCTCGGCGTCCCGGTTGGCCGCCAGGATGGACAACAGCACCGGATCGCCGGGCTGGAGGTCCTGGCCGCCCAGCTGCATTGGCTCGGTGGGGAAGCGCCAGCTCACGTTGCGCACCGGGCAGTCCCGGCGCAGTGACTCCTCCACGAACACGGCCAGCTCACCCGCGTCCGCGCGGATCCGGGCGGCGAGGTCGGGGTGGGTGAGCGCGGCCAGGGTCGCGCTGCCGACCAGGGCGGTGGTGGTCTCGTGCCCGGCGATCAGGATGAGGAAGGCGGTGGAGGTCAGTTCCTCGTCGGTCATCTCGCCGCGGTGCCGCTGCCGGATCATGTCGCTCATCAGGTCATCGCCCGGCTCGGCCTTCTTGTGCGCGAGCAGCGCGGCCAGGTACTCGTCGATGGCGTCGGTGGCCGCGACGAGGTCGTCCCGGTCACTGCCGTCGGAGGCGTCGATCACCGCCGCCCAGCGCTGCACCTGGGCCCTGTCCTGGGCCGGGATGCCGATGAGTTCGCAGATGATCGTGGTGGAGATCGGGTAGGCCACGTCCTGCACGAGGTCCGCCCGGCCCAGCGGCGCGATGCCGTCCAGGACCTGCCCGGTGACCTGCCGGACCCTGGTCTCCAGCGCGCTGAGCCGCTGCGGGCTGAACTGGCCGCTGGCCAGTCGACGCAGGTCCTGGTGCCGGGGCGGGTCGGTGTTGGTCATGTGCTGGGCCAGCGAGGGCCGGTGGTCCAGCGGCAGGCCCATGCCCGACTCCCGCCACACCGGGCAGCCGCGGGCCGGGTCCTTCACCAGCCGCGGATCGGCCAGCGCGGCGACCACGTCGGTGTACCGGGTGACCAGCCAGGCCGACAGCTCCGGCCCGAACTCCACCCGGTGCACGGGGGAGTGCTCCTGCAGCCAGTGGTAGGCGGGCGCCGGGTCGCGGTCGAACCCTGGCCCGTACAGCGGTGGTGCCTCGCCGGATGTCATCACTGCCTCCCGGCTGGGCATCGTACGTCGCCGATCCTGACGGAAGTCTTACCGCGAACCCGTGTCCGCCACCCTGACCCGCGCGTGCCTTCAGCTGATCGGTGGAGCGAATCAACCGATCGGTTGGGCGGCGGGTTCAGCCGCTGGTTCCGGACAAGGGTTGATGTGCGCGACCTCGCCGGATTGGCAGCCTGAGGGCAGTCGATCCGGAACGGGAGTCACACCATGGCAAGCAGGTCAAATCCGCCAGAGGGCACCGGGGTGAGCCGCCGAGGGCTACTCGTCGGCGCGGGCGCGGTGGCGGTCACCGCACTGGGTGTCGGGACCGCCAGCGCGCAGGCGGCCGAGGCAGCGGACTTCGGGCCGGTGGCCGTCCGCCCCGGCGATCTCCGCTACGACAACCTGTTACGCGGCAACAACTTCCGCTTCGCCAACAGCCCCGATGAGATCCGCGTGGTCACCTCCACCGAGCAGGTGGTGCGGGCGGTGGGCGAGGCGGTGCGCGCGGGCAAACGGATCGCGGTGCGCAGCGGCGGCCACTGCTTCGAGAACCTCACCGCCGACCCCGCCGTGCGCGTGCTGCTGGACCTCTCCGCGATGAACGAGGTCGGCTACGACCCCACCCGGCGGGCCTTCTTCGTGCAGCCGGGAGCCACCCTCGGGCAGGTGTACCGGCGGCTGCTCATCGGCTGGGGCGTGACCATCCCCGGCGGCGGCTGCCCCGAGGTCGGCGCGGGCGGGCACTTCGCCGGCGGTGGGTACGGCCCGTTGTCCCGGCGCTACGGCTCGGTGGTGGACCACCTGTACGCGGTCGAGGTGGTGGTCGTGGACCGGGACGGCACCGCCCGCGCGGTGATCGCCACCCGCGAACCGGACGACCCGAACCGGGACCTGTGGTGGGCGCACACCGGGGGTGGCGGCGGCAACTTCGGCGTGGTCACCCGGTTCTGGCTGCGCTCACCCGCCGCCACCGGCACCGACCCGGCCAAGTTGCTGCCACCCTCACCCCAGCGGATGCGGCAACACGCCATCATCTGGCCCTCGGCGACCATGACCCAACCGCAACTCACCGGACTGCTGCGCAACTTCGGCCGCTGGCACGAACGTTTCAGCGCGCCCGGCTGCCCGCAGACCGGGCTGTACGGCGTGCTCCAGGCCGGGCACAAGGCCAGTGGCTCGGCGCTGCTGGCGGTGCAGGCCGACGCGGACCTGCCCGGCGTGGACGCGATGATGACCGAGTTCATCACCGCCGTCACCGCGGGCCTTGGCCTGCCTGCCCCGATGGTGGACCTGCGGCGCAGCCTGCCCTGGCTGCACCGGATGACCTGGCCGGGCAGCGGCGAACCGGGCGATGTGCTCGCCCGGCGGTACAAGATCAAGGCCGGTTACCTGCGCCGCTCGTTCACCGAGTCCCAGCTCGCGGCCGTCTGGACCCACCTGAACAACGACACCGGTAGTCCGCACGCCGGAATGCTGCTGATCGGCTACGGCGGCCAGTCCAACGCGGTCGCGCCGGGGGCCACCGCGATCGCCCAGCGCGACGTGATCATGAAGGCGGTCTACCAGACGATCTGGCGAGACGACACCGAGGACAAGGCCAACCTGAAGTGGGTCCGCGAGTTCTACCAGGCGGTCTACACCGAGACCGGCGGTGTCCCGGTGCCCGGCGAGGTCAACGACGGCTCCTACATCAACTACGCCGACGCCGACCTGGCCGACCCGCGCTGGAACACCTCGGGCGTGTCCGCGCAGACGCTGTACTACAAGGACAACTACCCGCGTCTGCGCCGGATCAAGGCGAAGTGGGACCCGCGTGAGGTCTTCCGGCACTCGCTGTCGATCGAAGCTGGCTAGATTGTCCACAGTGGCCGGGGGAGGAGAGCGCGGATGAGTGAGCCAGTGCCGCGGTGGTCCCTGGTGACCTCCGCCGGACCGTACGCGTTGCTGGCCTTCCTGACCGTGATCACGGTGCCGATCAAGCACCGGATCGGCGAATCCCCGGTCCCGGACCTCATCGTGTGCGGGCTGCTGGCGGCCTGGATGCTGGTCATGGTCACCCTGCGCCCGGCCTGGCGGGACAACGCGCCGCGGATGGCGGTGTTCGTGGCCGGGGTGGTGCTGTGCTCGCTGTTCCTGGTGATCAGCTCGCCCTGGTTCGGGTTCCTCAGCCCCGTCGGCTACCTCTACGCGCTGCGCCTGCTGCACTGGCCGTGGCAACTGCTCGGCGTGGCCGGGGTGGCGGTGGCCGCGGGCACCGCGCAGGCATCCGGGGTGGACAAGAGCACCGCGTTCGGCGTGCTGGTCTACCTCGCCGTGCTGGCCGCCAACGTGCTGCCCATGTGCGGTTACGCCGCCTTCGCCCGGCGCGCCGAGCAGAAGGAGCAGGAGCGGGAGCAGGCCCTGGCCGCGGCCCGCGAGGCCAACCGCCTGCTCGCCGCCTCGCTGGCGGAGAACGCGGCCCTGCACGAACAACTGCTCACCCAGGCCCGCGACGCCGGGGTCCGGGAGGAACGCCAGCGGATGGCCAGGGAAATCCACGACACCCTCGCCCAGGGCCTGACCGGCATCATCAGCCAGCTCCGCGCGGCCGACACCGCGGACCCGGTGGCTTCCCGCAAACACGTCGCGGCGGCGGACAAACTGGCCAGGGAGAGCCTGACCGAGGCCCGCCGTTCGGTGCACGCGCTGCGCCCCGAGCCACTGCGCGCGGCCAGGCTGGGCGAGGCACTGGCCGGGGTCGCGCACCGCTGGTCCGCCCTGCACGAGATCCCGGTCCGGGTCACCACCACCGGCGCGGTGCGGCCGATCCGGCCCGAGGCGGAGGCCGCGTTGCTCAGGATCGCGCAGGAGGCGCTGGCCAACGTGGCCCAGCATGCCCGAGCCCGCCGGGTCGGGCTCACCCTGTCCTACCTGGAAGAGGAAGCGGCCCTGGACATCCGGGACGACGGCGACGGTTTCGACCCGGCCCGCATCGAGGACCCGCGGCCCGATCGCGGCGGCTTCGGGCTGATCGCGATGCGGCAGCGGATGACCGAGCTGTCCGGCACCCTGCAGGTGGAGTCCGAACCGGGCGCGGGCACCGGGATCTCGGCCCGGGTGCCCCTGGAACTGGCGGAGGTGTGCGCGTGAGCAAGCCGATCGGCCTGCTGGTCGTCGACGATCACCCGGTGGTCCGGGACGGGCTGACCGGCATGTTCGCCCGGGACCCGGAGTTCGCGGTGCTCGGCGAGGCCGCCGACGGGGCCGAGGCGGTCCGGCTGGCCCGGCGGCTGCGCCCGGACGTGATCCTGATGGACCTGCGGATGCCCGGCCTGGACGGGGTCAGCGCGATCCGCGAACTGGCCGGGCAGGCCCCGGAGTGCAGGGTGCTGGTGCTGACCACCTACGACACCGACAGCTACGTGCTGCCCGCGATCGAGGCAGGGGCCACCGGCTACCTGCTCAAGGACGCGCCAAGGGAGGAGCTGCTGCGCGCGGTGCGGGCCGCGGCCAAGGGCGAGCCGGTGCTCGCGCCGTCGGTGGCCGCCCTGCTGATGAACCGGGTGCGCAAACCCGCCCCCGGACCGCTGAGCCCACGCGAGGTCGAGGTCCTCGAACTGGTCGCGGGCGGGGCCACCAACCGGGTCGCGGCGGCCGAGTTGTTCCTCACCGAGGCCACCGTGAAATCCCACCTGCTCAACATCTACGCCAAACTCGGCGTGAACGACCGCGCCGCCGCCATCACCGAGGCGTTCCACCGGGGCCTGCTGGTGCCACGCCAACCGGACTGACCCGCTCGGCGGTGCCCCGGTAGACCACGGCCAGGTTGCCCGCGCTGTCCTGCCCGACCTCCGCGTCCACCTCGAAGACCTCGCGCAGCAGCCGCGCGGTCAGCACCTCGCCCGGTGCTCCGGTCGCGACCAGTTCTCCCTGGTGCAGCAGCACGAGCCGGTCGCAGAAGCGGGCCGCCAGGGACAGGTCGTGCAGGGCGACCAGCACGGTCTGTTCGGTGCGCGCCAACAGGTCCAGGAGTTCGAGCTGGTGCCGGATGTCGAGGTGGTTGGTCGGCTCGTCGAGCAGGATCGCCCACGGCTGCTGGGCCAGCGCCCGCGCGATGTGCGCACGCTGCCGTTCGCCGCCGGAGAGGGTCTGCCAGTGCCGGTCCCGCAACTCGGTGAGGTCCAGGCGTTCCAGCGCGGCCTCGACGATCGCGTGATCGTTTCCGCCCGGCGCCCGCCAGCCCGGCCGGAACGGGGTGCGGCCCAGCGCCACCACCTCGGCCACCCGCAGATCGCTGTCGGTGTCCCCGGCCTGCTCCACGAAGGCCAGGTGCTGGGCGATCTTCCGCGGTGTCCAGCCGTCGATGTCGTTGCCGTCGAAGCGGATCACACCGGCGGTGGGCTTGCGCAGCCCGGCCACGCAGCGCAACAGCGAGGATTTGCCCGAACCGTTGGGCCCGATCAGGCCGACCGTCCGTCCGGAGTGGACGGTGAAGTCCACGTTGTCCACAATGGACTTGCCAGGTACCGACCATGACACCGAGTGCACGCCGATCCTCACAGCTCACCCCGCCTGCGCAGCACCAGCAGGAACAGTGGCACGCCGACCAGTGCGGTGAACACCCCCACCGGCACCTCCCTCGGTGCGAAGGCGATCCGGGCCAGCGCGTCGGTCCAGACCAGGAACACCGCGCCGGCCACCGCGGTCACCGGCAACAGCACCCGGTGCGTCGGCCCGACCAGGAACCGCACCCCGTGCGGCACGATCAGGCCGACGAAGCCGATCGCGCCCACCGAGGCCACCGCCACCGAGGTCAGCAACGCGGTGGCCACCAGCAGCACCAGGCGGGTGGTGCGCACGTTCACCCCCAGCGAGGCCGCGGTGTCCGAACCGAAGGAGAAGCCGTCCAACGCGGTGGCGCACAACCAGATCACCACCATCCCGATCACCCAGGCGATGCCGCAGATCAGCACCGCGTCCCAGCGCGCCGAGGCCATCGACCCCAGCAGCCAGTAGGTGATCGCCCTGGTGGTGTCGGCATCGGCGGAGGCCATCAGGATCAGCGAGGTGATCGCGGCGAACAGCTGCCCGACCAGCACCCCGGTCAGCACGATCCGCACCGGGTGCATCCCACTGCGGCGCAACAACAACAGCATCAACCCGAAGGACAGCAACGCACCCACGAGCGCGCCACCGGTCACCCCGAGCGCGCCGGCGCCGAAGCCCAGCACGACCACGGTCACCGCACCGGCGGAGGCCCCGTTGGACACACCCAGCAGGTACGGATCGGCCAGCGCGTTGCGGGTCACACCCTGCAACGCGGCCCCGCACACCGCCAGCACCGCGCCGACCAGCGCGGCCAGCAGCACCCTGGGGAACCGCAACTCCCAGATCAGCGAGTCCAGCAGCCGGGGGAGTGGCTGCACCGGCAGCCCGAGCCGTACGCCCAGGGACCGCCCGATCTCGCCGAAACCCACCCCGCTGACCCCGATCCGGACCGCCAGCCCCATCGAGACGATCAGCACCGCGAGCCCGAGCAGGAACACCGCGGTGGTGGACCAGCCCGACCGGCCCCGCGGCCGGGGGAGTGCTGGTTCCGGGCGGGAGCGGGAGGCGGGGTGCAGCAGGTCAGGTTCAGACACCGAGCGCCTTCAGCCCCTCGCCCACCAGCCGCAGCGTGTTCGCACTGCGCACGGTCGGGTCGAGTTCGATGCCGGGCACGTCGATGATCCGGTTCTGCCGCACCGCGGTCAGCTGGGACACCACCGGGTGCTCCCGCATCATCTTGATCTTCTCCGCGGAGCTGTCACCCGGCGCGCCGCGGTCGGAGAGATCGCCGACCACGATCACCGTGGGATCGCGCTTGACGATCTCCTCCCAGGAGATCTCCGGCCAATCCTCGTTGATGTCGTCGAAAGCGTTGGGGGCGCCCAGGATCCGGCTCATGTCGCTCGGCATCCCGTTGTGCCCTGCGACATAGGGCAGGCCCTTGAACACCGAGTACAGGTACACCACGGTCGGCTTGCCACTGCGCCCCGCGCGCACCTCCCCGGCCTTCTTGAGCACCTCGCGCTGCTGGGCGATCAGCGCGGCTGCCCGGTCGGCCACCCCGAAGACCTTGCCGTAGTTCTCGTAGTCCCGGAACAACCGCTCGAACGGGGTCAGGCCCGGCTCGTGCTCCGGGCAGTCCACCGCGCTGACATAGGAAGGGAGTCCCAGCGCCTGCAACTCCGGCCGGGTGCCCACCTTGTCCTTGGTGAAGTTGCTGGCGAAGGAACTCACCACCAGGTCCGGCGCGGCCGCCCGCAGCTGCTCGCCGCTGAGCGCCTTGGCGTTGAGCACCGGCACCTTGTCGTAGGCGGCCTGGTACTCGGGCAGGATCTTCCCGGCCCGGTAGGCCGTGCCCGCCATCCGCTCGCCAAGGCCCAGCGCGAGCAGCGTCTCGGTGGAGGACTGCTCCAGCGTCACCGCCCGTTGCGGGGCGCGTTCGAAGCGCAGCTGCTGCCCGCAGCTGGACACGGTGACCGGGGCCTGACCTGCGGCCGGGTCGTTGGCGGGAGTAGCGCAGGAGGCCACCGCGACCGCGGCGGCGAGTGCGCAACCCAGGCGGGCGCGGTGGAACAAGCTGACCTCCAGCAGGGCAGATGCGAGGATCTTGCAACAGCAACCAAGTTGCGATAGACACCGTAGTACATTGACAACGATTTCCAATAGGGCGAGGAGAGCAACCTGTCCACCGTGCTCCGGGACCGGGCCTTCCTGCGGCTGTGGACCGGGACGACCGCGTCCGGACTGGCCACCTGGGCACTGCCCTTCATCCTCGGCCTGGCCGTACTCGACCGCAGCCTGACCGCGGTCGGACTCGGCGTGCTGCTGGCCGCGCGCACCGTCGGCTTCCTGATCGCCGTGCCCCTGGGCGGCGTGCTCGCCGACCGGCATTCCCGGCGCGGCGTGGTGCTGGTCTCCGGCCTGCTCGCGGCCGCGGCCACCCCGGTGATCGCCTGGGGCCTCGGCGATTCCCTCCTGCTGACCGCGACCGCCGCGGCCCTGCTCGGCGCGGGCCAGGGCGCCTGCCGCCCCGCCTTCCAGGCGCTGACCGCCGAGGTCGTCCACCCCGATCAACGGCAGCAGGCCAACGCCGCGATGACCCTGGCGGTCCGGGTCAGCACCCTGCTCGGGCCGGGCCTGACCGCGTTGCTGGCCACCGTGCTGGACCTGTCCGTGCTGCTCTGGGGCACCGCGCTGCTGTGGCTGATCGCCGCCCTGCTGCCACCGCGCGGCGCGGCCTCCGGCGTCCCGGCGGAGCGCACGCACCTGGTCCGCGAGTTCGCCGACGGCCTGCGCGAGGCCCGCCGCCACCCCTGGTTCCTGGCCGGGCTGGGCGCGCTGACCGCGGTGATCGCCACCGGGTACTCCGCCACCGGCGTCGCACTCCCGTTGATCAGCCGGGACCGCTACGGCTCGGAACTGGTGCTGGCCTCGGCCCTGACCGGCTACACCGCGGGCGCATTGATCGGGGCGCTGATCATCGCCCGCTGGCGCCCCCGCGCCCAGGGCTGGGCCGCGCTGGCCGGACTCGCGTTGTACGGCCTGGCCCCGCTGAGCCTGATCGCCGACGTGCACCCCGCGGTCGTGATCGCCGCCTACGTGATCACCGGAATCGGGATCGAGTTGTTCAACGTGCCCTGGTTCACCGCGACCCAGCGCGAGGTCGACCCCCGCCTGCTCGCCCGAGTGTCCTCAGTGGACTTCCTGTTCTCCTACGGCCTCGCCCCCGTCGGCCTGGCCCTGATCGCCCCGGCCATCGAGACCTTCGGCGTGACCGCGGTCCTCACCGGCTGCGCGATCGTCTGCTTCACCGCCCCAGCCCTGGCCGCTCTCGTCCCCACCGCCCGGAGGTTCGCCCGATGACCGCGCTCGGCCTTGTGCCGCAACGCCACGACGCCACCGCGGTGGCCGACGCCCGGACGGCCCTGGCCGCAGACGGCGCGGTCCTGCTCACCGGCCTGCCCGCCACCGCGGACGCCCTGGTCGTCGCGGCCGCCAGTGTCCTCGGCCCCCGCCTGCGCCAGCTCTTCCCGCTGCGCGAACGCGCGAGCCGGGACGGCGGCCCGGTGGACCTGCACGCGGACAGCTTCAACCTGACCGTGGACCTCGCGGGCATCCCCACCCCGCGCCGCGATCCGGATGAGGATTTCGTGTTCGTGCAATGCGTTGAGCCATCCCTCACCGGCGGTGACTCCTTCCTCGCCGACGCCTACCGCTTCGTCGACGAGCACGCCACCCCCGAGCTGCGCGAGTTCCTCACCGACGTGGACGTGGACCTCTACGGCAAGTGGGGCGCCATCCGCGGCGTGCCCGCGTTGCCCAGGGTGGCCCGGCACGTCGAGTACACCCGCACCGGCCGCCGGATCGTCCGCCGCACCGACGGCGCCGTGCCCCTGCACCGCGACCCGGGCGCCGAGCACGCCGACCGGATGCTGGCGGTCTTCACCGAGGCGGTGCAACAGATCCAGCCCGGCCTGCCCCGATTCCGGCCTGTCGCCGGGGAGATCCTGGTGGTGGACAACTACCGTTGCTGGCACGGCCGCGACCCGCACCCCGGTGACCGCCTGGTCCGGATCCTGACCGTGCGCACCGCCGACGCACGCTGATCATCCGGCCAGGGCGGGGAGCAGTTCCCCCAGGTCTGCCAGGGCCGCGGCCCGGCCCTCGGTCAGGTGCACGCCGGCGGTGTTGAGCACCACCTCGTCCACCCCGGCCGCCCGGTACCGGTCCAGGCCCTCGGCGATCTCCTCCAGGGTGCCGGTCACGAAGGTTCCCGAGTGCACCAGGGCCCGCGCGCTCAGCGGCACCTGCGAGGGGTGCACCCGCAATCCGGCCTGCCGCAACATGTCCGTGTAGTGCGGGGCGGCCAGGTGCTCGCGGGATCCGTTCAACGCCACCAGGTGTGGATCCCGGCCGGGCCGCCGCACCGCGACCTGCACCACCGTCACCACTCTCGGCACCGCCCGGCCTGCCGCCCCGGCCGCGGCCCGCAACTCCGGCACCAGCACCTCGCCCAGGTAGGACGGCGGGGTGAGCCAGGTGATCGCGGCATCGGCCAGCTCGCCTGCCACCCTGGCCATGCCGGGCCGCAACACCCCCAGTCCCAGGGACACCGGCGGATGCTCGAACTCCGGCAGCCCGCCGTGCATCGAGTCGTAGCGGCCGTCGTGTTGCACCGGCTTGCCGTCCAGGAGGCCGCGCAGGATGGTGAGCTGGTCGCGGGCCGCGGTCAGCGGACTGCCGTAAGGCCGCCCGCGCAGTGCGGCCACCAGTTCCGGGGTGCCGGTGCCCAGGCCCAGCACCAGATCATGACCGGTCAACCGGGCCAGTGAACGGGCCTGGAGCGCCGTCTCGTAGGGGTGGCGCAGGGCGGTGAGGGTGACACTGGTGCCGACCGGCACCCGCAGGCCCTGCCCGGCCAGGTAGGCGAAGCCCTGGAAGGTCTCCACGGCCAGCGACTGGCCCTGCCACAGCCGGTGCGCGCCGGAGTCGAGCAGCAGCTGGGCGTAGGCGGGCAGATGTTCGGGTTCGTGCGGCATGACCGGCACCATCAGCGAGATCCTCATCAGGGCCGGACCGCCTCGGTGGCCGGTTCTGGCTGGTACCCGGCGGCCTGCAGGTTGAACAGGTAGGCGTAGTGCCCGTCCTGGCGCATCAACTCGGAGTGGGTGCCCTGTTCGATCAGCCTGCCGCCCTCGATCACGATGATCCGGTCCGCGATCCGCACGGTGGAGAACCGGTGCGCCACCAGCAAACTCGTCGAGGTGCTGGCGATGGTGCGGAAGCGCCCGAAGATCTCCGCCTCGGCCTCGGCGTCGATGGACGCGGTCGGCTCGTCCAGCACCACCACCGGCGCGCCCCGCATGAACGCCCGCGCCAGCGCGACCTTCTGCCACTGCCCGCCGGAGAGCTGACTGCCGTTCTCGAAGTGGCGGCCCAGCATGGCGTCGTAACCGTCCGGCAGAGTGTCCACAATGGAGTCGGCGCCACTGGCCTCGGCGGCTGCCCGGACCCGGCCGGTGTCCGCCAGTTGTTCCACCGCGCCGAAGCCGATGTTGTGCCGCACGCTCATCTCGTACCGGATGTAGTCCTGGAAGATCACCCCCAGGTTGCCGCGCAGCTCGGTCAGGTCGTACTCCTGGATCGGCACCCCGTCGATCAGGATCTCCCCGCCGGTCGGCTCGTACAGCCGGGTCAGCAGCTTCACCAGGGTGGTCTTGCCGGCCCCGTTCTGCCCGACCAGCGCCACGCAGTTCCCGGCTGGCAGGGTGAAACTGACCCGATCGAGGACCTGCTCGGTGGTGCCGGGATAGGTGAAGCTGACCTCCCGGAACTCGATGCCGGTACGCAGCTTGGCCGGGAATTTCCGTTGCCCGCCGCGGATCTGCCGCTCCGGCAGGTCGAGCAGCTCGAACAGGTTGCTCACGAACAGCTTGTTCTGCAACAGCATGGCCAGCCCGACCAGCAGCGCGTGCCCCGATCCCTGCACCACACCGATGGCCTGCAGGTAGCCGGCGAGCTGACCGATCTCGCCGGTGCGCGTGGTGGCCAGCATCGCGTAGATCAGCGCCGCGCCGGCGGCCAGCACGCTGATCATGCCGAGCAGTCCGAAGGCCAGCGACTGCCTGCGGTTGAGCGAGCGGTCCACCTTGAGGAAGCGCTGCACGAGTTCCCGGTAGCGCCCGATGAAGAAGTCGCCGAGCTGGAACAGCCGGACTTCCTTGAAGGTGTGGTCGGTGGTGGTGAGGTACTGGAAGTACAACAGCCGCCGCCGGTCCGCGGCCCGGTCGTACTCGATCTCGTACATCTTCTTGCCGTACCACATCTGCGCCAGCGCCGAGGGGATCGGCGCGAGCAGGATCAGCAGCGCGATCCACGGGTGCCAGGAGAACAGCACCGCGGAGACCGACACGATGGTGATCAGCTCGCGGGCGAAGGAGAGCGTGTCGGCGAAGAGCTGGTGGATGTTGGACCCACTGCTCTCCTGGAAGGCCCGCTGCAGCTTGTCGTAGGACTCGGGGTTCTCGTAGTCCTGCAGGTCCATCCGGGTGCCCTTGCGCATCACCTGCTCGCCGACCGCGGTGGCCAGGTGCAGGCGCAGCACCGAGTCCAGGTACTGGTGCCACACCCCGAACAGGTGCGCGGCCACGCTGACCCCCGCGATCAGCAGGCCCACCACCAGGATCCGCCCGGTGAACCCGTCGGCGCCGCCCGCGGCGACCGCGTCGGCCACCGACTGCACCGCGCTCGCGGTGAGCTGCAACTGCACCGCGGGCACCACCGACACCGCGAAGGTGACCAGGATCAGCGCGCTCACCCGCACCGGACTCAGCCGCCACAGCATCGCCGCGATGCGCAGCCAATCGTTGTCCCGCACCCGTTTCTTGCTCGCCGTCGGCATCTCAGGACTCCTTCCGGAGGTGCGCCGGGCGACCGCCGACCGCGCGCAGGATGTGCCGCCACAGCGCGTAGCAGTGCTGCTCCCGCAGCAGGTCCACCGGCAGCAACCGGTTGATCTGCATGTGCGCCAGGCTGCCGAGCACGGTGGCCTCGGTGCCCCACAAGGTGTCCCCGTCGATCGCCGCGCGCACCGCCGCCGCGGCCGCGGCCACCGCGCCGGCCTGCGGGGCGAGGATCTCGTTGATCAACTCGTGGTGCGCCCGGCCTTCCTCGTGCGGTCGGAAGTCCCAGGGCAGCACCAGTTCGCCCAGGTAGTCGCGGTGGGCGTGGAACTCCTTGCGCACCGCCTCGGTCTCGGTCACCGGCGGGATCAGCGCCGGCCGCTCCCGCGGCGCCAGGCCCCACTGCCGGTACAGCGTGTCCACCGTGGCGATGGCCACGAAATCGGGGCGCAGCTTGGGTTCTTTCTCCTGCAACAGGGCGACGAGGTCGGCGGTGACATCGCTGTTGACGGTGAACAGGTCCTCCACCGCCTCGAAGGTCCGCGGTCCGCCGTAGCGCTCGATCTCCGGCAGGTAGGTGGCCACCCCGGTGTCGAAGGCCAGATCGCTCGCCACCACCTCGCGGCCCCAGGCCATCAGCCGGTGCAGCACCTCGGTGGCCGCGTCCGGATCGGCCGCCCGGCAGCGGATCCGCAGGTGTGGCTGCGGATCGGCGTACCTCAGGTAGAACCAGCGGTCGATCAGACCCTGTGCGCGCAGGGCCGCGATGTGCTCGCGCAGTCCACCGGCGATGATCTCATCGTGCCGGTTGAAGGCGGCGTACACCTTGAGGTAGGCCCATTCCTCACCGGGCAGATGCCGTCGCCGCAGGCTGCGGCTGGCGCCGACCTCGGTGATCGACTCCAGCCTGCCGGAAAGCGGCACCGGGCTGCGCGCGGTGTCCGCGGCCGAATGTGCCACCAGCGGCACCACGATCTCCTCCAGGTACTTGGCACCGTCCACATCGGACAGCCAAAGGTCGTCGAAGGCCGGCAGCATCTCGTGCAGCACCGCCTGACCCTGCCCGTCCCGGAAGTCACCGGCCAGCTCGTCCAGGCCCAGCGGATGGTCCAGGTCCAGCAGCAGCCGGTTGTCCTCATCCACCAGGTAGACATACCGCGGCACCCGCCAGCGCTGCCGCCATTCGGCGAGGGCGGCCGGGAAATCCCCGGTGACATCCGCGCCGCGCAGCGTCCACTGGGCGGGCCGCAGCACCACGTTGCCGCGGGTGACCCTGGGCAGGAACGGCAGGTCCTCCAAGGGACCCCAGCGGAATCCGGTGGGCATGGCGTAGCCGTCCTGGGAGACCTCCAGCACGAACCGGGCCGCGTTGGGACCCAGGTGCGGGCCGAGCATGTGCCCCTGCGAGACCACCACCTCCCGGCCCAGGGTGCGCGACCACAGGTAGAACCGGTTCCCGGCCACCCCGACATGCAGATCGGCCAGGCTGATGGTGCGTTCGGACCGGGCCGATGGGGTGGCGTTGACCGGCACCTCGTACTCGTGCAGCAACGGCCGGAACGCCACGTTGGCCGCCCGTCCGCTGGTGGGCAGGAAGCACAGTTCGGCGTGCACCGCCTCGGGTTGCAGGCTCGTCATCCGGCGGGTGTGCTCGCGCAGGTGGTCCAGGGCGTCCTCGCCGAGCAGGTCGAAGAAGCGCCCCGCGGTGCGCCCGCCGTAGGCCAGGCTGAGTTCGCGCAGCACCAGCCGCCACCGCCCGTCGTCCACCCGGCTGTCCTGGTCGGTGAGCTGGAGCTGGGCGTAGACGTCCAGCGCGGGATAGAGGCCCAGCGCGGACTTCCCGGTGGCCGGGGCGATCCGGTCCAGCCAGGCGTCGGTGAGTTCCACCGAGACCGCACCGGACCACCAGGCCTGCGCGGCGAACTCGGTCAGCAGCCGGTCGTAGTCCACTGTGGACGGTTCAGGGGTGTTGTGCGGCACCGGGGTGGCCCTCGGTGGTTCGAGGTAGTTGTACGGCGCGTCCAGGCCGGTGTCCGGACTGAGCACCTCCAGCACCGGCACCAGGGCCTGGTCGCCGTAGCGTTCGACGAAGGCGTCCCGGTACTGCACCAGGTGGTGGTTGTGTCCCGGCAGCGCGGCGGCCAGCCGCATCAGGCAGTCCACCGCCTCGGCCACCGCCTGCCCGACCGCGCGGCCGAGCCCGGACTCCCGCAGGTCCAGCGTGGAGTCCAGCTGGAAGGTGTCGCTGTCGTGGCCGGGCACCAGCGCCCGCTGGGCGGCCCGCAACTCCCGCAGCGGCGCGGTATCGGTCGAGGCGGCGGCCCGGTGGGTCAGGTCGATGATCTCCCGCAGCGCCTCGCCGGTGGCCGTGGCCGCCTCGATCCCGGTGAGCCGCTTGGCCACGTGCTGTTCCGGGAACGGACTGGACTGCGGCGGGCGCAGGTCGCTGATCAGGAAGTTCAGTTCCCGCAACTGTTCCACCAGCCCGGCGACCCGGTCCGCGGCCACCTCGGGGAACTCCTGGGCGAGTCCGGCCACCAGCGCGTCGGCCGGGGTCGGGGTGGCGGCCAGCCGCAGCACCGCGGTGACCGCGGGCGTGGCCCGCACCCGCACGCTGCGGTTGTCGCCGCTGCCGTAGATGTCGGCGTAGGGCAGGATCAGCCGGTCCCCGCTCAGGTGCGCGGCGGCGTTGCGGACCAGCCGCAGATGCGGACGCAGCCCCGGATCCTGCTCCAGGTCCTTGATCAGCGCCAGCAGCCAGCCCATGTCGGCCCGCACCCTGGCCTGGTGCACCGCGGGCGCCCCGAGCCGCAGCGTGGTGTGCTCGCCGAACTCACCCAGCGCGATGCCGGAGAAGGCGCCGAACGGGGTGGGGCGGGTGGACATCCTGGTCAGGTAGCGCAGCAGCCGGGAGTGCGCCCGCCTGCTCTTCTTGCCGGAGCCGTCGGGGCCGAGCCGGTCCAGCGCGTCCAGCAGATCGGTGCTGGCCACCGACAGCGCCCGGCGCACCCCCGGCGTCGCGGCCAGCTCGCGCAGCCGGGTCCAGGCCAGGTCGCGGCGCTGTTCGTCGGTGCCCTCGCCCGCCAGCAGTTCGCGGAAGGTCTCCGCGGGCAGTGCGGGCGCGCGCACCAGGTAGAAGTCGGTCGCGCGGTAACGGGACTCGGTCATCGGGGGCTCACCTCGTGAGGAAGGCGCGGAACCAGGACGGACGGCGCGGCGCGGTCGCGGCCAGCAGGGCCAGCGCGATCCCGGCCGACCCGGACAGCAGCGAGGGGCTGTCCACGAAGACGCCGGGCTTCTCCTGGTCGCGGAACAGCACCGGCAGCTCCGGATCGGCCTGGGCCAGCAGCGACTCCAGCAACCGGGGCGTCCAGGCGGCGGCGAGCTGGCTGCCGTGCGCGGCGAACTCCAGGCACAGCACCAGCAGTCCGGCGATGCCGTGGCAGAAGGTGGGGGAGCGCACCGGGCGCTCGGCGAAGCGGCCGAGCACGGCCTCGAAGGACTCGATCGCCAGCGCGCGCAGCGAGTCATCGCCCAGCGCCTCGGCCACCGGCAGCAGCGCCACGGCCACCCCGGCGGTGCCGTAGCACCAGGCGATCTGGTCCTCGGGCTGACCGGGCCGGGTCTCCGCGCCAGTGTCGTCGATGGGCACCTCGCTGGGCCAGACCGGGCCGTGCTCGTCGGTGCGGCGCAGGGTCTGCACCCAGCCCAGCATCAGGCGCAACGCGGTGTCCTGCCCCGGCCGCCGGTAACCGGCCAGCCAGGCGGTGGCCAGCGCGGCCAGCGGACCGGGGATGCCGTGCGCCAGCCCGACGTTGAGGTGGCCGTTGGGGTGGTCGCGCTCGCCTTGGCACAGGTCGGGGCTGATCAGCCAGCGGCGGGTCAGCGTGAGGTCGCGCGGGGGAGCGCCCAGCCACACCAGGTAGTCGATCAGGTGCTCGGCCGCGGCGCGCACGCCCGGTCCCGGCTCCTCGATGCCGCACAGGTAGGACAGGATGCCGGCGGCCCCGCTGACCATGTCGTAGTCGGAATCGCTCACCCCGCGCTCCACCCGCGGCAACGGCAGCTCCAGGACCTGGGCGGCCAGCTGCTCGTGCAGCCGGTCCAGGCTCGGGCCGAACCGCGGCTCGGCCCGCACGCAGGCGGCCAGGCCCAGCGCGAGTCCGCTGGTGCCCGCGAGCACGCCGGGCTCGGTCAACGGGGTGCCGGCGGTACCGGCCACCGCCTCCCGGATGTAGGTGAACGCGGCCGCCAGTGCGGCGCGGCGGTCGGCGTCCCCGGTGGTCGCCTCGGCGGCGAGCACCTGCACCAGCGCGAGTCCGGCGTGTCCGTGCGCGAAGCCGTGATAGGCCCAGCCGTTGGGGTGCACGGCCTGGTCGGCGGCGGCCATCACCAGCTCGACGACCCGCTCCGGATCGACGCTGCGGCGCGCGACCTCCAGCGCGGCCGCGGTGGCCCGGCCTGCCAATTCTGCCGGGACAGTGCCGTGCCAGCTGTGCACCAGGCCGGTCGTGGCGCCCTGGTCAACCGCGGCGTGCTCGGACAACTGGCGCACGAATACCCCCATTTTCCGGAATTGAATGCGGTAAATTGACGAGTGGGTGCTGCCGTGTCTTCCACACACGGCAGCACCCGTTCCTCAGCGGACGCTGCCCGAGGTGCAGAGCGGGGTGCAGGTGCGGCTGCACTGGCAGGTCGTCTTGGAGCAGATCGGGGTGCGCGAGCAGGTCAGCCTGCTGATGATCGACAGCGGCCCGGCAGCGGCGTCGGCCCCGGCCGGGGTGGTGATCCGGACGTCCAGATCGAACGCGTCCATTTGTTTGTCTCCTTTGTGGCGAATTCACCGGCCGGAATCGACCGGCGGGATCGGCGCCATTCGCAGCGCCTCGGCTCAACGTAGAACCGGTGGCGTACGCGGTTCTGACGGTCGCGTACACAGCGCTGTCACGGCCCTGTCAGCGCACTGGACGAGCAGTTCAGCGGGGCCGACCGGCTGCCAGAACTGGGCCGCACGGCTACGGTGGCGGTGATCACGGGCACAAACTGGGGGTGGCTGTGTCGTCGCGAACCGCGCTGTACTTCGGCGTTCTGGGTCCGGTGGCCGCTTGGCGCGGCGAACACCGGATCGATCTGGGCTGGACCCGGCAGCAGGCCGTGCTCGCGGTGCTGCTGCTGGAGCTGAACCGGCCGGTGCCGGTGAGCACGCTGATCGACGCGGTGTGGGGCGAGGCGCCGCCGCAGGGCGTGCGCAACACCGTGCAGACCAACATCAGCCGGTTGCGCCGGGCCCTGCGCGAGGATCCGGCCGCGGACCGGGACGGCCTGGTGCAGCGCACCGACGCCGGCTACCTGCTGCGCGCCGATCCGGCCCAGGTGGACCTGGTGGCCTTCGAGCAGGAACTGGAGGCGGCGCGGGCCTACCGGCGGGCGGGGGACCTGAGTGCCGCGGCCACCGCGGTGGAGTCGGCGCTGCGCCGCTGGCGCGGGGATCCGTTCACCGGCCTGGACAGCCCGTACCTGCACACCCAGCGGCTGCGGCTGGCCGAATGCCGGCTGGCCGCGCGCGAGCTGTGGGCCGAACTGCTGCTGGGCCGAGGTGAGCACCAGCCGGTGGTGGCCGAGCTGACCGGCCTGGTCAGCGCGCACCCGCTGCGGGAACGGTTGCGCGAGCTGCTGATGCTCGCGCTGTGCCGGGCAGGCCGACAGGCCGAGGCGCTGGCCGCCTACCAGGACGCGCGGATCACCCTGGCCGACCGCCTCGGCGTCGACCCGGGACCACGACTACGCGAGCTGCACCAACGCATCCTGGCCGCCGACCCGGAACCGTGTCCGCCCCCGGCCAGGGTGGTGACCGGGACCGCCACCCGGCCACCCGCCGCACCGCCGTCGGCCATCCCCGCGCAGCTGCCCGCCGCGCTGCCCGCCTTCACCGGCCGCGGCGCCGAACTGCGGCAACTGCATGCCGCCGCGGCCGTCGCGGCCGATCCGGACCGGCCGGACAGCGTGATCGTCGCCATCGACGGCATGCCCGGTGTCGGCAAGACCGCGCTCGCCGTGCACGCCGCCCGCGCGGTGGCCGAGCAGTTCCCGGACGGCCAGATCTGGCTGCGGCTGGGCGCGTTCGCCACCGACCGGCCGCCGATGGACCCGCACGAGGCACTCGCCGAACTGCTGCCCGCGGTCGGCGTGCCCGGCCCGGAGATCCCGGAGTGCCTGCAGGCCCGCGCCGCGCTGTGGCGGGCCTGCCTGCGCGAGCGGCGGATCCTGCTGGTCTTCGACGACGCCACCGGCCACGACCAGCTCCGCCCGCTGCTGCCCGGCCCCGGACACTGCCTGGTGCTGATCACCAGCCGCCGCAGGCTGACCGCGCTGGAAGGCCCGTGCACCCTGGAACTGCATCCGTTGCCCGCCGCGGACGCCGACACCCTCTTCCTGCGCCTGGCCGGCCGCGAACAGGAGTCCGACCCGGCGACGCTGGCCGAACTCACCGCGCGCTGCGGACGGCTGCCGCTGGCGATCACCCTGCTGGCCGGGCGATTGCGGCACCGTCCACGATGGACACTGCGTTACCTGCTGGACCTGTTGTCCTCCTCCTGCACCATGCTGGGTGAGCTGCACGCGGAGAACATCACCCTGACCGCGGCGTTCGAGCTGTCCTACCGCGGCCTGAGCACCGGGCAGCAACGGCTGTTCCGCACCCTGGCCCTGTTCCCCGGCACCGAGATCGAGATCCCGGCCACCGCCGCGCTGGCCGGTCAGGACCCCAGGGACACCCGGCGCGAACTCGAGCAGCTCTACGACAACCACCTGCTCACCGAATCCGCGCCCGGCCGCTACCTGCTGCACGACCTGGTCCGGGAGTACGCCCGCGGCCTGGCCGAAGCCGAGGACCCCGCACCGGGGGAGGCCGCCCTCGGCCGATTGCTGGAGTACTACCTGCACACCACCGCCCTGATCAGCACCAGGGTGCTCGCCGACGCGCCGCTGGCCGTGCCCGCCCTGCCCAGCCGATTCGCCCCCGACCCGGCCGCGGAGATCGACACCGACGCGGGCGCACTGGCCTGGCTGGACCGGGAAAGCGCTAGCCTGACCGCCTGCCTGACCAGTCCGCAGGCCCGCGGCCACGCCGCCCTGGTCATCGCGCTCACCACCGCCCTGCACCCGTACCTGTGCAGCAGAGGCCGCTGGTACCAGTCGATCAGCCTGCACCAGAACGCCCTCGCACTGGCCCAGCACACCGGCGACGACGCAGGCCGCGCCGCCGCCCTGCACCACCTCGGCTCGTTGCACAGACTCACCGGCGACTACCCGGGCGCGCTACGCGACCTCGGCGAGGCCCTGGCGAGCTACCGCGCCCTCGGCCACCTCCGCGGCGAGGCAGGCGCCCGCGCCGAACTCGGCGTGCTGCACATCCACACCGGCGAGCACGACACCGCGGCCACCCACCTGGCCGCCGCCCACCGCGGCTACCTACTGCTCAACAACAGACTCGGCCTGGCGCACACCCAGCTGCACCAAGGAATCCTGCACCACCACCGCGGCGACCACCCCGGCGCCGCGGCCGACCTGGACCGCGCCCAGCGCGCCTACCGCGCCCTCGGCAACCAGCTCGGCCAGGCACACACCCTCACCGCACTGGGCAGGCTCCGTGCCGACGCCGGCGAACACCAGCCGGCCATCACCACCCTCACCGAGGCCCTGGCCGGTTATCGAGCGCTCGGCGACCAACTAGGCCAGGCCACCACCCTGCGCCTGCTCGGCGACAGCCACCGCCAGGCAGGCGATCCGGTCGCCGCCCACCGCCACCACATCCAGGCCCTGACCTACTTCACCGCCGCCGACGACCCCCAAAGCCAAGCCGGCGCCCGCCACCACCTGGCCATCCTGCACCTGGGCGCCGGCCGGGCCAGGGAAACCCAGCCACCCGCGATCGCCACGTCCTGACCAGGTACCGCGGTGGACGGGACCAGTCCCGCCCACCGCGTTGCCGCTACCTGGTGTACCGGGTCTCGCTGCCGTACAACTCCCTGGTGAAGCCGGAGATGTAGCCGGCCGAGTCAGCCGCACCCAGGTTGTAGGTCAGGAAAACCCCGTAACCCTCGCTCTTGGTGCGCCGAGCCAGACTGGCCGTGGTGCTCGCCGCGGTCCGGCCGATCTCGACGGCGGCGGGGGAGAGGCGTTCCTTGGGCAGCCCGACGTTCGGCACACCCCAGGTCCCGTAGTACGGGTTCCACGCGTAGTTGAACTTGGTGCCGATGTGCACCCCGCCATAGGAGAGCCGGGAGGCGGCCGGCCCGATGTTGTACAGCGAGATGATCTTGTTGGGCAGCGTGTTGCGCAACGCGGTCACCAGGTGCACGAACGAACTGGCGTTGGGCTGCCCGGTCCCGTTCTCGCCATACTTGGCGTACTCGTCATCGAAGTCGATGCCATCCAACCCATACCGGGTCACCGCGTCCGACAGCTGCTTGGCAAACGCCTCAGCCGCAGCCTTGCTCGGAAAGTTCGCGAACCCCGCACCCTGGTGATTCCCCAGAACAGACAACACCACCTTGATCCCCTTGGCCTGCAACGGCCGGACCTGGGTGGCCACGTTGTCCAGGACCCGCTGCACGTTCTCGTTGAAGTGCAGGTACGCGGCCTTCTTGGCGGTGTCGTAGTTGATGTTGGCCGCGAAGATGACCCCGATGTCGAACACGTTGGCCCCGCCATTGGCGAGGGTGTACTTCCCGACATTGAGCATGCTGTTGTTGTTGACCTCGACATAGGCCACCGAAATCGGCCCATTCTTGGCCCGCGGCGCCCCGCTGTCCCCAGCGCCACCACTGGCCGCCGCCCCGGGTGCGGTCACCCCGGCCGCGAGCGTGGCCGCGGCAAGGAGTGCGAGCGCGGCCGACCGCGCGTTGATCCGACCGAACTTGACCATCGTTGATCAAACTCCCGTCGCCTGAGCTGCTGGATCCGTACTGGTCCGGACAACTATCAGCGGCAACCCCGCCCCAGACCACCCTCGTTAGTGGGTACACCCACCCCAGACCCCCACCTGCCCGAACCCGGCCGCCCACCCGAGTACGGCTGCCCCTCGGTGGCGGCTGCCTGCCCCGGTGCGGCCGCACGTCCGTGTACGGTCGCCCACTCGGGCCTGGCCGCCTCCCCGGTGCAGCTGCCTGCCCTGGTGTAGCCCGCACTTCGGCGTGCGGCCGCCCCCTTGTGCCTGGCCGCTCGCCCGGGTACGGATGCAGCCGCCTGCCTGGGTGCGAAGTCCGGCCTGAGCCTGCCCTCCTGCCCGGGAGCGGACTCTGGTCCGAGCGTTCCCTCCTGCCCGAGCGGGGCGGCTGCCCGAGTACATACGCCCGCCTGTGCGTGAAGGCCCGCCCGAGCGCGCCCGCCTGCCCGCCAGCGGCGTTCAGGCACCCGCCGTCGCCAACCGCCTCCGCCGCAAGTGATGCGCCACAGCCACCACAACCCCGGTCGCCACCACAACCCCCGTGGCCAGCGGCGTCAGGTACTTGGTCAGGCTCGGCTGCTGACTCGGCCCGAGCAGCCACATCGCCAGCGGCACGCCATATGCGGTGAGCGCGGCGGCGTTCACCCAGCTGAGAGTGCGCAACCGGGCATCGCGCAAGCTGCCGACCAGCATCACGATCAGCGGGATGCCGGAGAGCAGCGCGAATCCGCCGAGCACCATGGCCGGGAAGGCCCAGGCCGCGATGAGGACCGACCGCGAGGTGCGGTTCGTGCGGGTGCGCTGCGGGGTGGTGGTGGTCATCGTCTGCTCCTGGTGACTCGGCTGGCCTACCGGGGCTGGTTAGCCCCTCTCGCGTTAGTTAGAAGCTATAACCACCCATCCGTGAGTGTCAATAGCGAAAGTGAGAGGGTCTAACTACACTTCAACGGTGTCACCCCGACCAGGAAGGAGCGGCCGATGACCGAGTCCGAGGGGCAGGGCTCCCGGGAGCGCTACCGCGCACAGGTACGCGAGGAGATCAAGCAGCATGCCTGGCGGCAGATCGCCACCGCGGGGGTGAACGCGTTGTCCCTCAACGCGATCGCCAAACAGGTCGGCATGAGCGGCCCAGCCCTGTACCGCTATTTCGCCAGCCGCGACGACCTGATCACCGCACTGATCCGAGACGCCTACCAAAGCCTCGCCGACACCGTCCGAGCCGCCGCAACGCCCCCCGCCACCACTGACGTTCCCGCGCTCGCCGCCCCCATCGCGACCACCTCTGCCACCTCGGCCTCCGTCGCCGCCCCTGCCGCTGGCGTCGCCACCACCGCTGGCGCCGCAGACACCACCGCAGTCACAGACATCGCCGCGGGCGCGGGCGCCACCAGTGCCGCCGTGACCCGCGCAATCACCGGCACCACCACCCTTGGCGCAGCCGTCCCCGCCGCAGCAACCAGCACAACCCCCGCCCCCGCCACCACAAACGCCCCCACCACCCCAAACGCCGACCCCAACACCGTCACGGACCTGGCCAAACTGGCCCACGCCATCCGCGACTGGGCCCGCGCCGACCCCCAGCGCTACTTCCTCATCTACGGCACCCCAGTCCCCGGCTACCACGCCCCCGAGGACACCACCGCGATCTCCACCCAGGTCATGACCGCCCTACTGGACGCCTGCGCGGCCCTCCCGCCGACGACCACCCCGGCCACCCACTTCGACATCCACCTGGTGACCCACCGCGACTGGACCGACCACCCGGCCCCGGCCGCCACCCTGCACCGCGCGCTGTCCTTCTGGACCCGCCTGCACGGCGTGCTCTCCCTCGAACTGGCCGGCCACTTCACCGGCATGAAGTTCGACCCCGACCTACTGATCACCGACGAACTCAACGCCCTGATCGACCAGTGACCCAGGCGGCGCCGGGGTCAGGGCTCGTCGCGGAAGTGGTTGACCTGGCTGTTCGTGCCGCCCTGATTGAGTTGCACCCCACGCGCCCCGCGCAGGTCGACCGCCCCCGGCGGCGGCTCGGCCGGCGCGGACTTCCCCGGCCGCAGCAGGTACGGCAGCACCAGCGCGGTCACCGCGGCGAGCGCCCCGAGCACGCTGGCGATCTTGTCCGCCCGTTCCAGCCCGACCGACACCAGGTAGACCGCCAGCCCGGCCACGATCACCGCCGCGACCACCCGGCCCGCCCAGATCCACCCAGCGCCACGTCCCGCCATGGCTCCCAGCATGACACTTCGGGCCTGCTTTGCTGCCCCTTGCGGGCAGAACCGCCCACTTGGTTACCGAGCGGCATACAGTATCCGCAATCAGGGAGTTGTTCACCTGATGCCGAAGCATCCTGGATCTGCCCGCAGGGCTTGACGCCCGCTGGACGCGGTTGTTGCCTCCTTCGCGCCTGGGCGTCAAAACCGCCGCCGTCCTGCGGTCAGGCGGTGCGGACGCCCGGCACCGGCGCACCGCCGCGCGCCGGCCGGGCGTCCCTCCGCCGCCTCAGCCCCCGGTCTCGGCCCGCATCCGCGCGCTGTCCGCGGTGACCTTGCGCGCCGCGCCGAACAGTCCGATCGAGGTCAGCAACAGCCCCAGCGGGATCACGATCATCAGGCTCTGGCTCAACCCCTCCGCCGCCGCCCGCGCCGGGCTCAGCCCGACCGCCGCCGCGGCGAACCGGTCCGACAGCGCGCCTGCGATCACCGGCCCGGTGAACCCGCCCAGCAGGTAGAAGGCCGCGAAGAACACCGAGATCGCGGTGGCCCGCAACCGTGGCTCGACCACATCGGCCAGCGCCGGGTACACCGAGGTGTAGTACATGTACTGCAACAGCCAGCCCGCCGAGAACAACAGCACGAACCAGCCGACCGAGTCCGGCCCGAGGGAGAGCGCGGCGAAGGTCAGCGGCGCGGCCAGCAACAGCGCGATCGCGCCGGTGTACACGCGGCCGGCGGGGGAGCGGCGGCTGGCCCGGTCGGCGAGCCTGCCGCCGATGACGAGTCCGGCCAGTCCGGTCAGCCCGATCACCACGCCGGTGAGCATGCCGCCGGTGGCCAGCGAGGTGCCGAAGTAGCGCTGGAACAGCGGCACGCTGAAGGTCGCCACCGCGTAGGCCGCGATCTGCGCGCCGACCCCGGCCAGCGTCAGCCACCACAGCGTCCGGATCCGCAGCACCTTGCGGAAGGCCTGGGCCACCACACCCGGCGGCGGCGCGACCGGCTCGGCGGCGCCGCGGGCGGGTTCGCGGATGAACAGCATCAGCGCCGCGACGAACAGCCCCGGCACGGCGGCGATGAAGAACGCGGTGCGCCAGGTGCCGGACAGCTCGGTGATCGGCCCGACGGTGAAGAAGGACAGCACCAGCCCCAGCGGCAGCCCGAGCTGCAGCAACGCGGTGGCCCGCGCCCGGCGCTGCGCCGGGTAGAGGTCGGCCAGCACCGAGTTGGCCGCGGGCGCGAAGCTCGCCTCGCCCACCCCGACCAGCATCCGCACCACCAGCAGGCTGATGAACCCGCCCACCAGGCCGGTCGCCGCGGTGAGCAGGCTCCAGAAGAGCAGCCCGGTGACCAGGATGGTGCGCCGCGAACTGCGATCGGCCAGTCGGCCCAGCGGGATGCCGAAGAGCGCGTAGACCACGGTGAACGCGCCGCTGAGCACGCCGATGTGGGTGTCGGTCAGGAGGAACTCGGCCTTGAGCGGCTCCACCACGATGGCCGGGATGGTCCGGTCGTAGAAGTTGAGCAGGTTGGCCGCGAACAGCAGACTGAGGATGCCCCCTGGGCTGGACACCCCCCGGCCCGGCGGACTGGCGAGTGAAGCGTCGGTCGGGTTGTCCTTCGCCGCCATGGTTCCTCCAAGTGCATCTGGAACATCGTCGTTCCGCACTGCGCGGGGAGGACTAACGTAGGCGATGGACGTGCATCCAGGTAAGGGCGAAATGTGGCCAAAACAGCGCAGGCAGTGGCCGGACGCGGCGAGACCTACGGCGGTCGGTCCCGGCGGGAGCGGGCGGCCGACCGGCGGGAGCGGATCGTCGCCGCCGCGGTCCTGCTCTTCGCCGCCAGGGAGTACGACGCGGTGACGGTGGCCGAGGTCTGCACGCAGGCGAAGGTGGCCAAGCGCTACTTCTACGACTACTTCACCGACCGCCAGGACCTGCTCCGCCAGGTCCACCGCGAGCAGAACGACTGGCTGCTCAACGAGATCACCACCGCCGCCCCCAAGAACCCGGCGAGCCTGACCGACCTGATGGCCCCGATGATGACCACCCTGGTCCACTGCCTGCTGGAGCACCCGGAGCGAGCCAGGATCATCTACCTCAACGCGCCCCGGATGGAGTCCCGCCGCCGGGCCACCCTGCGCCGCGACGCGGAGTTGCTGGGCCGCCTGGTCCGCCGCACCACGGACCGCCCACCCGACCGCCTGCGCCACGACCGCCTGCTGCTCGCGGCGGTGGCCGGCATCAGCGAGATCGTCATCGACTGGCTCACCCGCGGCCAAACGGACCCACCCGGCCCACTGGCCGAACACCTCACCGACCTGACGGTGGCGATCCTCAGCCCATGAGGAACGCCACCGTTCCCAACCGACTCAGCAGTTGCGCAGGAACCGGTCCAGCACCCGGGTGCCGAACTGCAGCGCGTCCACCGGCACCCGCTCGTCCACCCCGTGGAAGAGCGCGGAGAAGTCCAGATCCGCCGGCAGCCGCAACGGCGCGAACCCGAAACAGCGAATCCCCATCCGGCTGAACGCCTTGGCGTCGGTGCCCCCGGAAAGCATGTAGGGCACCAGCTTCGCGCCCGGATCCTCGGCCAGGATCGAGGCCGACATGGCATCCACCAGCGACCCGTCGAAGGTCGTCTCCACCGCCGGCAGGCTCGCGATCCACTCGCGCTCCACATCCGGCCCGAGCACCGCGTCCAGTTCCTTCTCGAACGCCGCCTGCCGCCCCGGCAGGATCCGGCAGTCCACAGTGGCCTCGGCCGTGCTCGGGATGACGTTGGCCTTGTACCCGGCCTCCAACATCGTCGGATTGGCGGTGTCCCGCAGCGTCGCCCCGATCATCCGGGCCATGTTCCCCAGCTTCGCCACGGTCCCGTCGAGATCATCCTCCGGGAACTCCAACCCCGTCAGCTCACTGATCCCGGCCAGGAACTCCCGCACCGAATCGGTCATCACCACCGGGAACCGGTGCCGCCCCAGCCGCGCCACCGCCTCCGCCAGCTTGGTGACCGCGTTGTCCTCATGCACCATCGAGCCGTGCCCCGCTCGGGCCCGAACCCGCAACCGCATCCAGGCAATGCCCTTCTCCGCGGTCTCGATCAGATAGGCCCGAACCCCGTCCTTGACGGTGATCGAGAACCCACCGACCTCCCCAATGGCCTCGGTAACCCCCTCGAACAACTCCGGCCGATGATCAACCAACCACTGCGCACCCTGGAGACCACCGGCCTCCTCATCAGCCAGGAACGCGAACACGATGTCCCGCGGCGGCACCACCCCGTCCCGCTTCAACCGCCGCGCGGTGGCCACCGTCATGGCCACCATGTCCTTCATGTCAACAGCCCCCCGCCCCCACACATACCCGTCCTGCACCGCCCCCGAGAACGGATGAACGGACCACTCGGAAGCATCAGCGGGCACCACATCCAGATGCCCATGCACCAACAACGCCCCCCGGCTGGGATCGGCCCCCGCCAACCGGGCCACCACGTTCCCCCGCCCCCGGGCCCCGGACTCGACGTAGGTCGTCTCGAACCCCACATCGGCCAGTTGCGCGGCGACATACTCCGCCGCCGCCCGCTCACCCACAAGAGTGGCAGGATCCCCCGTATTGGTGCTGTCGATCCGAATCAACTCACTGGCGAGGCTGACCACCTCGTCCTCGGCGACCCGCTGACTCCCGGCTACACGCTGCTCGCTCACCAGGCCTTTCTATCACCGCAACCCCCATCAGGCCTGCCCGTCCCAGCGGATTTGGAACCACACCAGTTGATCAGCTAACCTTCACCTGCCTGGCGGGAGACCGCCAAGTCCGGGTGGCGGAATGGCAGACGCGCTAGCTTGAGGTGCTAGTCCCCGAAAGGGGGTGGGGGTTCAAGTCCCCCCTCGGACACAAAAATGTCGCATGCCTGCACAAGGCAGGTGTTCATGCGGGCCATGATACCGCTGTGACCTGCGGATAGTCTAGCTATGGTTGTTGACAGTCACTTCGGCTGATCAACAAAGCTAGGCAGGGCCCGGTCAGGTGCTCGGTCGAGCAGGGTGCCATGGAAGCCCGCTCAGCCTGCCTGTTCACCGATCCGGCAGATGCAGCAGGCTCCGGCTGGCGCACCGACCTCATCGTGGTCAGGTTGAACGGCCTGCGTCGCTTGCCTTGTCCCTTGTGCTTGAACTGGAATCATGACCTCAGTCGCGTTGTCGTCCCGGAGGTCGCCCGTGCCCACGCAGTCCGCCGACACCACCTTCCGTACGTTCGATGGCCTGCGGCTCGTCGGCACTGCGGTGACACCCGACCAGCCCGTTTCCCACGCTGTTGTACTCGTCCACGGTGGCGGGGTGACCAGGGATGAGAGCGGCTTCTTCGCCCGGATCGCGATTGGGGCGGCCGAGGCTGGCGTTGCCTCCTTGCGTTTCGACCTCCGCGGGCACGGTGAGAGCGAAGGGCGCCAGGAGGAGTTGACGTTGTCGGCCATCCTTAACGACATCGCCGCCGCGATCGAGCACATGAAGTCGGTGGCAAACGTCGCCACGGTCAGCCTGCTCGGCGCAAGCTTCGCCGGCGGCATCACCGGCTACTTCACCGCCAAACGCCCGACGCTGGTGAACCGGCTAGTGATGATCAACCCGCTCCTCAACTACAAGAAGCGCTTCATCGACGACAAACCGCACTGGCACAACGACCGCATCGACGACGAGACCGCGGCCATGCTGACTGCCCAGAGCTACGTGGCACACTCACCGACCTTCAAGCTCAGTCGGGGCTTGCTCAACGAGGTGTTCTGGTTGCAGCCGCACTCCGTGCTCGGCGAGATCGCCCGCCCGACCCTCATCGTGCACGGCACCAAGGACACCTTCATCCCGGTGGCGTCGTCGCGGGCGGCCATCGAGCAGATCACCGCGCCGAAGCGCCTGGTGGAGATCGAAGGCGCCCAGCATGGGATCGCAGTACACGATGATCCCCAGTATCTTGAGCCCCAGACTCAGCAGTGGCAGGCGTTCACCATTCGCACCATTGTCGAATGGCTGACCACGGCTAACGCGTAGGCGGGCTCACCGTAAGCATCGTCTCGCGCAACTCCCTCACCGCGGCGCGGCTCTCCCAGGGGCGCAATGTCACGATCACCTTTCTGAGTTCTTGTGTCGTGCGCGCGGAGTTGGTTCTCGCCGCAAGGGTTGCCGAGAGGACACCGGTCCGAGCAGCCTCATCCGGCTCACCGGCCAGTGCCAAGGTGGAGGCCATCAACGAGAGGAAGTAGCCGTAGTCACGCTGGGAGAAGTTGTTGGCGGAGAGCCAGTCCCGGTAAAGCGTCGCCGCCTTGCCTGGCCTTCCCGCCTCGGTGAAGCAGATGGCGGTCTGCATAGTAAGCAGGGTGTCGTTGTAGTGCGTGCCGAGGTCATGTTCCTCGGATGAGGTTCCGGCGTCCGTGAGTAGCTGCTGCGCCTCGGCCAGTTTTCGCTCGACGAGGTTGTTGTCGTTCCCGAGCATGGCGTGTCCGCGGGCGACTTGCTGGGCGACCTCGGCGCGCACCTTGATTGGCAGCTTCCAAGGACCCGCGCCGGCCGCTTCTGCGAGCGTCAACATGCGCAAGGCGTCGCGGTCGTCGTAGGCAGCCTGGGCCTTCTTCAGCAGGACATATCCCTGCATCGGCCAGTCACCGGACTCTTGCGCCCACTCGGTGGCACGGTCCCTCCAGAACCCGGCCCGTACGGGGTCTTGAACATCGCGGTACAGCCAGCCGGCGAACTCGGCGCCCCGTGCGCCAACGGCCAGTAGCTCGCGGCGTGCGGACGGCTTCACGTCGCGGGCGTGCTGGTCGATGGCGCTGATGATGGTGAGCACCCTCGGCAGGGTCTTACTCGGCCCGAGCTTGCCGTCATCCTGCGTGCAGGCTTCGAGCTGGCGGCCAAAGTACTCGGCCACCGATCCGTCAAAGTACCGCGGGGCATCGGCAAGGGCGGCACCAACATGTGACTGTTCATCTGGAGTGAGCGCTGGCATGAGGGCGGCGACGCCGTTCTTCAGCAGCGAGCGGCGATTCAGTGAGTACATGGTGTTCCAGCCAGCTGTGGGGGCGGACAAAGCGCCCAACACCTGACCGGCGATCAGGTCGTCAAGCGCAGCGCCCGTCCCCGGAGCGGCTGCGGTGTCGAGGTCGAGCGGCACCAACACCGCACGATCACCCACCATGATCGGCACCAACACCGCGGCTGGCTGGTCGGCCAGCTCCGCCGGTGGTTGGTCGTCATCAACCAGCTCGGGCCGCGCCGCCGGAAGCACGCCGCTGGGCTCCGCCGATGCGTCGGGCACCTTGAACCACAGTAGGTCGACTGGAATCCCGAGGATATGCGCCCATTGGATGAGCTGGCTGAGGTCGTTTAGCGGCTGGCCGTTCTCGATGCGGCTCAGCTGGGCCTGAGTTCGGTGGCTCCATCGAGCGACGACGGTCTGTGAGAGCGGGTCGCCGTGGAACGGGTGGAGGCGGAACGCCCGGATGACCTGGCCCATGTGCCGGGCGTCGAGGGCGTTGCGCAGGTCTGGGTTCCGCCAGAACTCAGAAGGAACGGCCGGCGGCCGAACGTGCAGATCACGGGCAGCCTTCTGGCACTGGTGACAACGGGCGCCCTGGTTGTCCCGCGCCAGCTGAGTACCGCAGCGGCACCGCCGCGCCTGCCCCTCGAACCCCATACGGCCCGCTCCGTCCGTCCAGGCGGCCTCTTGACCGAGCCTGAAGACGTTACGGCAAGGTCGCCACCAGCGGATATGCGTGTTCAGTATACAGGCGTATGCGCTAAGTGACGTAACGGTCGGCGTTGTGCGGCACCAGTCTGGTCATCAAGCACCTGCCGCTGGCAATCGGCGCCACACCCGAGCTTGTTTCAGCCTCCGGTGGCACGTGCTGACCGCACGAATCACTTGTCCGAAGTGGACTGATCTCGCGAGGAGGCGCGCGCCATGGTGTTCACCACGCTCTGGTTCGCCCTGCTGAACCTCAAGGCACCAACTTGTTCACGGCGGACGACCGCGGCTCGGCGGCAACCCGAAGCCGCCTGGATCGCCGGTCCGGGTACCCCACCCGGTCCGGCGACCGGTTGGGCGGGACTGGGGCTCCCCGGCCCTCGGCTCCGGTCTCGCCCAACCGCCTGGGTTCGGCTCCCATGGTCGCCGGCTGGCCGCGTCCTATCGGTGGACGGAGCAGAGATGAACGACAGGCTTGTCCGTGCGATCGGCGGGCTCGTGACGCTCGCCAGCATGATCGTGTTGGTTGTTCTCCCGATTCTGTGGAAGCGGGGTGGACGTAGTGGCTGAACCGCACTTCACCATCTGCGAGCACTGCCAGAACACCGGCAGCAAGAGCCTCATCGGCCGTGCCAAGGACGGGCGAGCCACCTACGACCGCATCGTGTGCCCGGACGAGAACTGTCCACATCGGACCCGATACCTGCGGCAGGTCTCCTACCTGTCCACCGTTGGGCTCGCGCGCCCGGTGCCCGCGCTCACCACCGAGGACGACATCGCGCCTCGGGGGAGCCCAGCTGGCGAACAGCGCAACCGGAAGGCGGGTTGACCCGTGTCCATGCTCCCATCAACCTCCGCAAGGACCATTTGGCGGTCTGCGAGACCCCGGGGTGTCGCAGACAGTTCGATCCGGCCAGCCGTCCCGATTCAGGCCGTTGCCGTTGCCCTGTCGGAGGAAGTCGCTTCACGTCGAACTCGACCGACGAGGTGGACGGCGTGAAAAGGCGTCCCCCTGGGGCAATCGAGAGCAGTCACTGCATCTGGGCACTGTCCACTATGGATATTCGATACCACGCACTACGTTCGAGCGACATCGAAGACCTGCAGGCAACTTCGTACACCGCGCTGTGTCAACACACCAACAAGTCCTGCAACTGGACGAACCGCAACGCGTATGTGCAAACGCCGCTCTGTGATGACTGTCTTCTCCTGGCCAACAGAACTATCTGGCCTGCCCAGCAGGAAGCGGGGCGTTCGATGGACGGGGTCAACAAACCCGGGTCGCAGGACCCAGACCGCGGTTCCTCGGCGCGCACGGCCTCTGGGCTCAGGTTCGTGCCACGCCAAGCGATGTTCGGTTTGCACAGCGACCCGTGGGATTGGCTGTGCCAACGGCGTCAGCAGGCGCTTGACGATCACTCCAGCGTGGACTCGGGAAACAGTGGGTCCCACTGACCCTCCGCCACCGGGTCGTCCGCGTTCGGTTGATGAGCACCAATCCGACCGGTGGTTGCCTGCTGTCCGCCACGGATGGCAACCCTCGCAACAGCAATCCGGAATTGCCACCTATACGACGACACCACGATCACGTTGAGCGGAGCAAACCCCATGAGATCAGCTGCCTCCGCAGAACGCAAGGTGCGCACGGTGCTGCGGGAGATGCGTGAGGCCAAGCGCCTGACTTTGGCTGCGGTGGCGAAAGCGACCGGATGCTCCGTGACCAAGATTCAGCGGATGGAAACCGGTGAACGCGGCATGGATCCATCCGACGTGAGCGCCCTGTTGAACCTCTACAAGGCACCCGCTGAACTGCGCGACAACCTCGTCGACCTGTTGAGCACGCCGGCAGACAGGGACTGGTGGTATGGGATCGGCACGTGGTTGCCGCTGACGTGGCGTCGAGAGATCCCGTTGGAAGACGAGGCCACAGTCCTTCGTGCATACACCCTTGGGTCCATCCCCTTGCTGCTGCAGACCGCTGCCTACAGCCAAGCATTCCTGTCGTGCCTATACCCGCATCTGTCCTACCGGGACGTGCGTCGCCTGGTCGGCATCCTGGCGGCTCGCCAGCTCATTCTCGATCGCGACCCGATGCCGCGCCTGCACTTCCTGATCGACGAAGCTGCCCTCCGGCGACCGATTGGCGGTCCCGGTGTGCACGCCCAACAGCTACAGGCCGTGGCCGCCGCAGCTGCACGGCCCAATCTGACAGTGCAGGTGGTGCCGTTGAGTGCGGGTGCACACCCGGGTGTGGCTGGCTCCATGACGCTGCTGGAGTTCGCCGAGTTGCCGGCGATGGCCGCAACAGCTGAGTCTGCGGGCTTTGAGGGTTCCAAACCATTCGTGGAAGACAACTTTGACCTGTGGGATGCGATCGAAAAGCAGGCGTCGTCGGAGGAGGCGACGACCCAGATGCTTCGTAGTCGAGCGGGATTGCTGCTGAACGCCAGAACTCCTACCAGGGCTGGAAACCGCACCGTCGCTGAGGAAATTGCGTTCCCGAGTCAAACTCGCCGCTCTGACGCAAGCCCGGGTAAGCCGTGTGAGGTCACCATCTCGCTACGGGAACCTCTTGGCGCACAAGGCGAACCGGTCCTAGCACACCCTGAAGGCGAACAGGACTGAGGCAGTCGGTCGTTGGTGGAGATCCAGTCCAGATGAGACAAGTGTCCTTCTACACCAGGAGTGTGTGGCGCGATGTCAAACGCAACGGGTCGAACGGACGTGGATCGGTACGAGCGGGAGCTGGCTATTCGATTCCAAGTGCCGCACGCGGTTGCGGTCTCCAGTGGCACCGCGGCGCTCCGCCTTGCCCTGGTCGCGTTGGGAATCGGCTCTGGTGATGAGGTGCTGGTGCCTGCGCTGGCGCCAGCGAGTTCGGTGGCGCCGGTGCTCGATGTCGGCGCGCGGCCGGTCTTCGTCGACTGCGGACCCAGCGGCGCAGGGCTGGACCTGGAGGACTTGGAAGCCAAGATCACCGTGCTGTCCAAGGCCGTGCTGTTGGTACACCAGTGGGGCCGTACCGGAGACGCCTGCCGCACGGTCGAGTTCGCCGGCACCCACGGACTACGGGTGATCGAGGACGCCAGCCAGGCCATCGGCACCACCATCGACGGCGCGCCCGCGGGGACCCTGGGGGACATCGGGTGCTTCTCCACCCGCGCGGGCAACCTCCTGAACTCCGGCGAGGGAGGATTCCTACTCACCCATGACATCGAGTTCGCCGGGGCCTGCCGCACGCTCCGCCAGCACGGCCAGGATCCGGCCACTGCAACAACCACGCCCGCGCTGCCGGGCAACAGCTACCGCCTCGCCGACCCGCTGGCCGCCATCGCCCGCGCCAAGCTGGCCGACTTGGACGAGACGCTTCGCGATCAGGCACGGCGGACCCTGTTGCTGACCAAGCACCTTCTTGGCACATCCGGGTTGGTCATCCCGCACGCCACGGGACCGGAGAGCTGGAACGGGCACAGCCTGCTGGCACACCTGGACATGCCAGCCCCACGGGAGTTCTGCGCCCACCTGGCCGTACGCGGAGTACCCAACAGCGTGGGTACCTACGGGCTGACCTCAGCAGACCAGGTACCCGCCTTCAGCGCCTACGTCGAACAACCATGCCTTCGCGCTCGGGCAGTGGTGGACACCATGTTGGCGATCAGCCTGCCCGCCAAGGTGACCGAGGACCACGTTCGCCAGATCGCCACGACCGTTGTCAATGAAGCACGCCGATGGAGTCCGGCATGAAGTTCCCGTTCCCAGGCGGCTCCTGGGTGCACGGTGCTCTGCCTCAGCAAGGTCATCCAGCGCCCGTGAGCTTCCTAGAGCCTTTATGTACCAAGGAATTCGGCTCGAAGTGACTACCAAGGATTCAATGCGATGAACTACTACCAGGACCGGTCCGGCGAGTGGCGGGACTCGGCCGAAGATGCGGTTGAGGGTACGGCGAACCGTGTGTACGCAAGGCTCGCTCTCAAACTGGCGCTGGCCACGTTGTTGCCCACGGTGGTGGCGATGCTCGTCTTCCTCTTCGTGGTGTGGCTGGCCGTGGATGCGCTCGGCATCCTCACCGGCTGGGGCTTCGGGCTTGCCGTTGCGTCCTGGTGCGTAATGGCGTTGGCCGCCGTCGTGGTGCTGACCCGGCGCACCGGCCCGCTGCTGAAGGCAGACCGCGGGCCGGAACCCACGCCGAAGAACGTCAACCTGGACGAACTCACCAACGCAGGCGCCTGGGCGTTCCGGCTTGCCACGGTGCCGCTGCCTCTGCTGGCAGCCGTCACGCTGACTGCCATAGGCTGGCCGTGGGGTTTGGCGCTGGCGGCGGCCGTTGCCGGCTGGTTGGCGCTGGACATCGCGTTGGTCGCCACCTTCGTTGCCCGCCGGTCGTTGCTGCGGCTACTGGATTTCCGTGCACCGCACCCGATCGACTCATCGGAGTAGCTGACTTCAGCGCAGCGGAACCCCTTGCTGCACTATAGAAATGGAAACCTGGTTCAGAATCTGGCGAGGCTGTTCGTCAGATCCCCAACCTGTTCGCTGGGGCAGTCGGCACGCCGGGGAGAACCGCCGCTACCGCGGCAACAGCTCGTCCAGATGATGAGTGAGCGGTTCGACGAGTTCCGGGTGATCGCCTTGGGCGGCGCGGTTGAGCAGGCGCGCGCCGACGCAGAGCTGGGCGATTCGTCCAGCAGGAGTGCCGAGCACGTCCGCGAGGACCTCGCGCACGGTGCGGGCCGTGCCGGGTACAAGCAGGCTGTAGCAGTACAACGTCGCCGCGTCCGTGCCGGCCGGGCCGCGGCCCCAGGACTCCCAGTCCAGGATGACCAGATCGGGGCTGAGCAGGTTGGCCCAGTGCAGGTCACCGTGGACGGTTTCCCACTGCTCAACCTGGACGACGACGCCTTCGCCGAACGCCTTGCGCAGTCGGGCGTCGATCTTGTCCTGGTCGGCATGCACTCGTTCGGTGGGGGCTGCGGCCAGCCGGTCGACGGACCGGCGGAGGTCTGCCCACCAGGCGCCGGGGAGGTCGACCTCCTCGTGGAGGACGTCGGTCGGTGAGCAAGGAAGGCCGTTCAGCAGCGGCATGACCTCGGCGCGCTGGGTGCGCCAGTCCCACTCTGTCCATTCGGTGCTGGCCAGCACGGTGGGCTTGGGAATGCCGCCGAGGCTGTTCGCGTCGCTGTTGCCGGTCCAGGCCGGTCCGCGGGCCCACTCCACCTCGGAGCTGGCCACGCGCAGCCACCGCGGTCCAGCCAGTCCCTCGGCACGGGCGCCGACGGAGCGCAGCCGCCACCCGAAGATCGGGTTGCCGGTGACGGTCAGATCGAACTCCGCGGCGGCGCGGGCGAGGTTGAGTCGCATCCAGTTGCGGAACTTCGCGTCCGGGTCGGTCTCGGGTTCGGGGGTCAGGCCGGGGTGGTTCATGACTCGGTGAGGTGGCGCAGGTAGCTGTCGGGGTTGTTCAGGTAGCGGCGCCAGTGGTCGACCAGCTCCAGCTGATCCCACCGCACCCGGTGGAAGCCGTGCTCGCCGACTTCGACGATGTCCGCCCCGGGCACGGAGGCCAGGATCGGTGAGTGGGTGGCGCACACCACCTGGGCGCCGGTCTGCCCGAGCTGGTGCAGGAGCGCGACCAGTTGCAGGCTGGAGTCGAAGGACAACGCGGCCTCGGGTTCGTCCAGGACGTAGAAGCCCGGGTCGCGGAACATGGCGGCGAAGACGGCCAGGAAGCCCTCGCCGTGGCTCAGCGCCGCGGTGTCCTCATCCCAGTAGCCGGGGACGCCGCCGAGGTTCTCGGTCATGCTGAAGGCGGTCTCCGCGCGCAGGAAGAAGCCCTTCTTCTTCACCCGGGGGCCGCTGAGCATGCGTGCGCCCTGGGCGGTGGTCTCCAGCCGGAGGACCTCGCCGAGCGGGGTCTTCACCGGGTTCGGCCGGCCGGTCTTGGCCGCGGCCCGTCCGCCCTGGGAGTCCAGCCGGAATCCCTCGGCGATGGCCTCGGCCAAGGTGGACTTGCCGGTGCCGTTGCCGCCGACGAGGAAGGTGACCGGGTGGGTGAAGGTCAGCCCCTCCTTGGCCAGCTGGGACACGCACGGCACGGTGAACGGCCAGACCTCGTGGTCGTCTGGCTGCAGGCCGTCGGGGATGTAGGCGCGGCGGACGAACACCGTTCTCCTAGGCATCGTAGTTGGGTTGGCAGCCGCCCTTGGGCGTGCACGGCCCGTTGCCGGTGGGCCAGCAGTGGGGCAGACAGGCCGGTCCGCAGCTCGGACCGCATTGCGGATCGCACAACCCCGAGGCGCCCCGGGTGGCGAAGTGGTCCTCCAAGGTCTGGGCGGTGCCGGCCATGGCCGAGCTGGTGAGGATGTCGGCGAGGCTGTTCATCCTGACGTTGCCCACCGGCATCCACCGGGAGAACACGCACGGCCACACCGACCCGTCCGGGGCGATGGCGACCTGTCCGCGGGCGCAGCGGCCGCAGAGCTGGTCCATGCTCGGGGTGCGGTCCCGGACGCCGCGGCCAACCTGCCGCAGGTGGTCCACACCGATGTCGGTGACGCCCAGCTCGGTGAGTTCGGCGCGGGCCTGCTCGACCCGCTGGCCGTCCTGTACGTCGATCAACCCGACGCGGAGCGGGATCGAGCGGCGCAGGGCTTCGATGATGTCGGACTTCGTTCGCGCGTGGCTGCCGCGTCGGCGGGTGATCGCGGCGTGTTCATCCGGCTGGTCGGAGTAGTAGCTGGTGGCCAGGCGCACGCCGGGTTGGGTGAGGACGTTCCAGAGCTGCGGCGGCACGTGCACCAGGTTAGAGAAGACCTCCACCTCCAGCCCGTGGTCGCGGGCGTGGTTCACCAGCTCGGGCAGCCCGGGGTACAGCGCCGGTTCCCCTCCGATGAACTGGATCATTCTCGCGCCGAGCTGGGCGACTTCGTTGATCACGCGGGTCCAGTCGGCGGGGCGCATGGTGCCGTTGGTGCCCTTCGGGCCGGAGTCGGCGTAGCAGTGCTCGCACTCAAGCTGGCATTTTCCGGTGACCTCGAACCAGGCGAACTCCAGGTGTTGCACGGCAGGCTCCCGTCATCGACGTCGTGGCGTGCGGTACATCGGGCGATGGGTGCGGAATTCCATCCGGTACAGGACGTTGGCGCCTACGCTACGAGCTGGTGGATCGACACCTCCCCCCTTCGTCGATCCGCCAGACAGGCGCTGGTCAGCCGCCCCCCTGGCTGGCCAGCGCCGCCCTCATTCGGTGATCGCGCTGATCAGTTCGGTGTCGGTGCGAGGACGTGGCGTTCGTCGTCAGTGAATGGGGGCGCGGGCAGTCCGGGACGCCGGGGACTCCGTAGGACATCGAGCAGGACCCGCGGACGCAGTGCCTGCCTTGGCGAGGCGGAGAGGGTGAAGACGTCCAACTGCGCGGTCGCCACGGTCCGGCTGTGCATTCCCTTGGTGCCGAGCCAATCCTGCAAGCGGTAACCCAGGCGCGTGGTCAGTCCTGGCCGGGGGCCAACGGTCTGGGGATACCGGAGATCCTGGTCCGTCGCCATGGTCCACGCGCTGTTCGAGGTGTCGGCGATCTTGCGCTGAATGACCGCCGTGGCCTCGGGGCCGTGGTGCTGCAGCCCGTCGCGGAGCGCGATCGCGGACAGGGCGGCCACGGACATGCCGTGACCGTAGATCGGGTTGAAGGTGGCGTAAGCGTCGCCGAGAACAACGAACCCACGGGGCGCCGCCCGCTGTCGCTCGAAGTACCGGCGGCGGTTGGCGTGCGCGCGGAACCCGAATGCCGGACCAACTGGCTCCGCGGCAGCGATCAGCTCGGCGAGAACCGGGTGCGGCAGACTGGCGGCGAACTCAGCGAAGCCGTCATCGTCGATGCCGGGGTGGTCGCCAGTTGCTCCGGCCACCGTAACGGTCCAGAGACCGTCCTCGATCGGAATTAGGGTTCCGCCGCGGCGGACTTCGGGCGTCAGTATCGGGCTGGACTGGACGTTGAGTGCGGGGAAGTCCGGTCCTGCTTCGTCTGGGGCTCGGAAAATTCTTGTGGCGTAAAAGATTCCGGGGTCAACCACGGACTCGCGAACGCTGGGGAGACCGAGTTCGGTCAGCCAGCCGACCGCGTCAGAGCCGCGGCCGGTTGTGTCGATGACGAGGTCGGCCGCCTCATCGAGGAGGTGCCCGGTGGACCGGGTGCGAAGCCGGGCGCCGGTGACCGCCGCGGCGTCACCGGTCAGGCCCACGACGTCGGTGTCGTCCATGAATCTGACGTGCTGGTGTTCCCGCAGGCGCGACCGCAGTGTCGACTCCAGCAGATCCCTGCTGGATCCGAGGATGTACTGGGTTCCGGGGAAGCGGGGAAACCAGCCGCCATCGGGGGCCAGGGTCAGATATCGGCCGGGCAGGTTGATCAGTTGAGCGCCTGCTGCCAGCAGGGTTTTCGTCGTCCCGGGTACCAGTTCGTCGATGGCGCGGGCACCGCCGGACACCAGCACGTGAGTGTGTCGGGCGTGAGGTGCCCCCTTGCGGCGGGACTGCTCGCCGGAGAGCCGGTCACGGTCGACGACGGTGATCGTGTCGGCGTGCTGCAACAGGGCGAACGCGGCCAGGGTGCCGGCGAGGCCGCCTCCCAGGACCAGGGCGTGCTCCAGTCGGGACGTCGGCATGAACATCCTTTCGAGGTGTCATGGTCTGGGCAGCGAACCGGTGCGCCCATCGCCAGCCAGCTCCTGCGTCCTTGGTATGACGAGGCTGTCGACGGTGGAGCTGCTGAACACTGTGGCCACCAGCACTAGGCGCGCCCGTTCCGCGGCGAACGCGTGGCTGGTCCGCACAGCGGCGCCATCCTCGTCGGCTGCCTCGGCCAGCGGACCTGGGAGACCGTGTTGTCGTGCTTGGAGGGCGGCCCGGATCTCGCCAGCCTCCTGGTAGGGCCATGCCACATCGCCATCGAGATCGAGTGCGTGCAGCCGTCCGCTGATGTCGGCTGCGACTTCCTGAGAGCGGTATGGACGGAGACGTTCAAGCCAGTCGTTGATCTCGATCACCCGCCAGTACAGGCGGGAATCGGCGTTGAACCAGTCGATCAACGGCCTCTGCCGGTGCACCATTTTCGGATCGACCACCAGCAACTCCCGCCACAGCGGGGCCAGGGTCCGGGTGTCACGCAGGTCAGCCCGACGCTGAACCAGCCAGGCCCAGACCGCGGACACCTTTGGCCCCGCCAGCGGCAGGAACGTGCCCACCACAACCACCGGCAGCGACACCACCGTCATCAGGTGAGAAATCGCCCCGGTCACCGGAAGCAGATCGGTGCCCAGCCAGCTACTCGTCACGGCGACCACCGTGCTGACCCCGCTGATCATGGACATGGCGAAGCCGACTGTGATCAGGCGCAGGCCGCGGCGCAACCACGGCCGGCCCGCCGTCGTGGATTCGGTGGACCACTTCCAGCACATGACCGAGATGGTTAGCATCCCGACGGCGTAGGTGGCGAAGTGCAGCACCGTCATCCCGCCGAGGAACGGGTCGTTGGCGTAGACGGTGATGAAGTCGTTGTGGTGCTCGCCGGTGGGCTGTCCCAGCGCGAACAGCACGGTTTCGATGACCGCGATCGTGCTGTAGATCCCGATCCGCCAGCGAGCACTCCGCCAGGCCCGCTCCGCCGGATGGCGCCAGTAGATCACCATGAGCTGGCCGGCGCAGACCCAGGTGAGCAGGGAGAGGCTCATCAGCATGATGGACAACGGGAAGCCGCTGAGCAGGTTGATGTTCATGCCCACGACCGGGGCGGCGATCAGGAACGTCGTCCCCACACCGGCCGCCGAGACGCAGAGCGGCAGCATCACCGGCCGCTGCTCGACCGGGACGGTCTGCCACGAGCGGAGCTTGTGCGCCAGAATGGCGAACGCGCCCGCGGCGAAGAGGAAGTTCATCAGGTCAAGACCCACTGGCACCTCGCCCTGGCGTGTATCCGAGCGCGTACCAGACCCTGGTTGCCCCGTCGTCGCCCGCAGGTACGAACGGGTCGACCTGGTGCTCATTGGCCCACTTCAGCAGGCCGCGCAACAGCACGCCGGCGACATGTTCGGCCTCGTGCTCGTGCTCCCGGGACCACTCGGTCCGCTCGGCGAGCTTGGTGAGCATGCCGGGGAAGATGTCGGGGTAGAGGAGTTGTTCGCTCTCCTGCTTGGTCAATTGGGGCGACTGGTGGTCGCAGATCATGTGGGCCAGCTCGTGCAGCAGGATGTGCAGGCGGTGGACCCAACTGCGGGCCGTGGTGACCGAGATGATGTCGACCCCGTCCGCAGTCCTGGTCCACGCGCCGGTGAGGCCGTTGGCGTCCATGTCCTCGAACCGCAGCTGGATCTGCCGGCGCAACCTGGTCCCCACGACGTCGCACAGCCTGATGCAGACGTCCTTCGTGCTGGCCGTGCGATCCAGGGCCATGTCCTCGATCAGTTCCCGGCGCAGCTTCCGGAGCTGCCGGCCCTTCACGGGGCCACCTCACCCGGGTGATTGTCCGGCTCGTTGGTTGGCGCTTCGACAGGAGAGGCCGCGGCCAGGGTGCGCTCGAACGCTGCTTCCACCTCAACACCGGGATTGAGCGCTTTCACCAAGGTCCGCAGGATCGTGTTCCTGACCTCCACGGACTGCTCGACCGCGCGCAGAGCGACAACCTCGATCTTCAGCTCGGCCATGACACGGTGGAGGTCCAGCTGGCTGTCCACCCGCCGGGCCAGGTCCTCGTCGAAGAAGTAGGCGGGATCGGCCTCGAACGCACCCGCCAGCATCAGCACGTAGCGCAGCTTCGGGTTAGGGATGTTCCCGTTCCGGAGATCGGCGATGGTGTTGCGGGACATCGTCCAGCTCTCATCGCCGAGGTCGGCTCCCCGTTTGCGGATAGAGCTGGCGATGGCGTCCGGGCTGAACTCCGGCTTGCCTGCCGGGTGCACCAGCCGGAACAGCGTGTCCAGCTTCTCGGCGAACGTGCGCGAGGGCAGGCTGTTCGGTGCTCGGTCCCGGCGGCCACCGACAAAGTAGGCCGGGTGCACGTCGAACACCGCAGCCAGGGCCAGCACCGTGTTCACCGTCGGGTCCCGCTCGCCCTTGCGCAGCAACGAGATGAAGGCCCGGGTCACTCCGATGCTCGCGGCGAGCTGCTCGTTGGAGAACCGGGCTTTTCCGCCAGTGGCGGTGGTCTCCGCGCACAGGCTTTCCAACACGTCGGCGAACGACCGTCGGTCACTCGTCCCCACGGCGGCACCTCCGAACCGAAGCGTCGCGTCTCCTGACGCCCATCAAACAGCGTTACTGAGTTGAAAGCCATCCCTCGATCGGGTTCACATCCGTTGACAACCCGGCCGACATACCTATGCTACAGATCTGACAGTCGGGACGTCGAGGGTCCCAAGTTAGTTGACACGCCAGCCGTATTCGCAGGTGAGAGCAGGACGTACAAGCCGCCAGTCAGGGAAGTTGCCCGGGACCACCGATCGGAAAGGGGCCACCGATGAGGATCACCCCAGCATCGCTGACCGCGGCTGACGGTCAGCATGCGGAAGTCCTCGACCAGATACGGGCCACTGGGACGGCACCGGTTCCCCGCAAGGCGGCGGAGGTACCCGCCAGGCGACAGGCGGAGTCCGCCGAGGGGTGGTGTGGCGCTTGCGGACAACCCGTTGGTTCGAGGCTCCTCGACCACCTGACGCGACTTCCGGATCGCTGGGCATGGGAGACCGACGCGCCGCGGACCCTGCTTGCGGCCAGGGATCTCGGAGCCTCGCTCGCGCTGTTGGTCGTCGACATCGACAACTTCAAGGCGGTCAACGACACCTACGGCCACCTCGCCGGCGACGAGGTGCTCCGGGCCGTGGCGGACGCCCTGCGGACCGTGGTGTCGCCGGAGGACGTGATCAGTCGTTACGGCGGAGATGAGTTCGTCGCCCTGTGTCGGGTGGCTGACGAGCACCACGCGATCGAGGTGACTCGCTTGATGTGCACGGCGGTGCGGAGTCTGAAGATCCGCGCCCCTGGTGCGAGGGAGGACCTGGTCGTGACGATCTCGCAGGTGACTGTCTCGATCGGCGCAGCGTTCTTCCCGGCGATCCACGGGTGCGACATCGGCCTGACCGAGGTGTTGCGACAGGCCGATGCGGCGCTCCTGGACGCCAAGGAAATGGGTGACGATCGGACATGCCTCGTGTTTCTCGGTTCTGACCGGAAGTCAAGTTCAAGCACCGGAGATTGGCTCGCGGGAGTGAGTCAGCGAAGGCGTAGCAACGGCGGGTGACAGCAAGCGCAACATGCGAAATTGAACCACGGAGGCGTCTGGCCTCCGGTGACGATGGCGGCGATTTGGGGTGGGGGCCCGTTGAGTAAAGCTGCCAGACAAAGGGAGGGGATTGCGGTGGGCAATCGCATTGACTGGCTGGGTATCTACCGTACAACTCGACAGCTTCATACTGAGTGGTCCACCGCAGTGCTTGCCGCACTGTACGGCGGCCCCTTGCGTTACATGGTACTGCGCAGAACCATGCAGGACGGCGATCTTGCGCAAGGGAAGATCCTGCACGACAGTGTTCTCAACAAGACCCTGCAGATTCTGCTGAGCGAAGGACTGATCTGGCGCAAGGATATGACGATCGGAATGCAGTCCATCGTGTGCTATGGGTTGACGGACACTGCTGTCGATCTAATTGATCGACTGAACACCGCCGTACCGCGCGCTTCCGAAAGGGTAGCGCGCTGAGATTCCTGCTGATCGCCACCCGCGGGTGGCGATCAGCAGGAATCTACCTCGCGTAGCGCGAGGGTGGCGATCTTCCAATCGCCCTCGCCATTGCGCGCGGTCGCGGTCACCAGCAGGCGGTCGGATCGAGCGGCATCGGCTTGCCCATCACGGGCTTTGTACTTGCGCCAGCTGGACGTGTCGACGCAATCGAGGATGTCCACCTCCAGTGGCACCTCGGGGATCCGTACCGCGGCGATCCGGGGGTTCGGGGCCGGCTTGCCGAGTACGACCTTGCCGGCCATGGAGTCGGTGTAGAGCAGCTGGCGCAACTCGGTCAAGGCTGACCCGGTGGTGTACATGGACAGCCCGCTGGCGTGCTGGTTTGAGCTGGCCGCGGCAATCGTGAGCTGATGCCACATTCCCAGGTACACATCCCTTGCCCGGCGTGCGGCGGCGCCATCGGAACCGGGCACCCCGTCCAACGGGGGTCTCGCCTGCGCTGCGGTCGTTACCGGCTGGGCACTGGTCACCGAAGGTGACGTCGTATCGACTGATGTCGTCGATCCGTAACCGCACGAAGTCAACACTATTACCGCACCCACGGTGATCACCATGCCCGCTCGAACGCTGCGAGAAGTAGTCGCCATCGTTCCTCCGTAGTCAGAATTCATGACTCGTTCAGCATTGCTCACGACCCCCTACTAGCTTCAAGGCGAGTCCGTGCTCGCCTTTTGGCTAGTACGACAAAATTTCCGCCGCAGGGTCACCCGGTTGGCTGGCATTCGGCGAACACCTCAAAAAAGGTGTAGGCGCTCGCCTTGAAGCGAGTGGGCACCTCTGCGGTAGACACGAATCGTCAACACCATAGAAGCGCGACAGTTGAGTCAGACTGGGCAGTGCGGCACCGCAAGATCAATCAGGACCATCGTGTCATCTCGCTGTATCTACCCCTGGCGCGAAACCAGGGGCCCCACGGTGGGCCGGCCGCTCACCCCCTCCCAGCGGTCGGCCCGCCTCTTAACTGAGGTGGTCGCAAACCGTGCCCAGAGCGACTGGCAGTCGTCGTCCGATCGAGTGAAGTAGGGCCGGGAATCCCATGGTTGCGTTGGCGCGACTAAGGGGGCGGCGGTGTACCAAGGTGGGGTAAGTAAATCTGGATCTTGAAATTTGCCATTCCTGGAGGCAGGTCGTGTTCAACCGCCGAAGCTGGATTGCCCAGAGTCCGGTGCTGCCCATCGTGTTGCCGCCGCCGGACTCTCAGCTGCTGATCAGGCCAACCACGACCACGATCCCGCGTTACCTGCTCCCGCAGCACAAACTCGTCGCTGCCGATCTGAGGACGGAGGGCCTGATGGCGCGCTATCTGAACGGAGGTGCACAGGATGTTGCTGGCCGTTCTCTGCGGGGTCGCGGGTCTTCTCACCGGCCCAGTGCTGATGGTCTGCCTCCGTCGACTCGACCAGGAACGCGATCCGGCGTCGATGCGCCGCCTGTGCGTGTGGGCGGGTGTCGCCACGGTGCTGGCCCTGGCCGTGCTCGGGACGCGGTTTCCGGGTTCCCCGGCCCTTCCCGCGTGGTGCTGGCTGGTGGCCTTGGGCGTAGTGCTGGCCGCGATCGATTGGCAGCACCGGCGCTTGCCGCATCCGCTCACCGCCGCGCTCGGGCTGGGCGGACTGGTGTTGCTCACGGTGGCCTCGGCACAGGTGGGCCAGTTCGACGGGGTGTGGCGTGGCATTGTCGCCGCGGCCGTGGTCGGCTTGGTGACGA